>NZ_CP031264.1:0-1418042 GCF_003258605.2 Peterkaempfera bronchialis | reverse complement strand
GATCGAATCCCCCGGGCAGCGCGAGCTGATCGGCAAGTTCGGCCCGCAGACCTTCGAGGACCTGATCGTCGACATCTCGCTCTTCCGCCCCGGCCCGGTCAAGAGCGACATGGTCACCCCCTTCCTCAACGCCCGCCAGGGCTGGACGCGGGCCGAGTACCCGCACCCCGACCTGGAGCCCGTGCTCGCCGAGACCGAGGGCGTGGTCGTCTTCCACGAGCAGGTCATCAGGACCGTCGCCGTGCTCACCGGCTGCTCGCTCGCCCGCGCCGACGAGGCCCGCCGCGCCCTGGGCAGCCCCGGCGGGCAGACCGCCGTCGGCGACTGGTTCACCACCGCCGCCGACCGGCGCGGCTACCCCCGCGCCGTGGTGGAGCGGGTCTGGGAGGTGCTGCGGGCCTTCGCCTCCTTCGGCTTCTGCAAGGCGCACGCCGCCGCCTTCGCCCTGCCCACCTACCAGTCCGCCTGGCTCAAGGCCCACCACCCGGCGGCCTTCCTGGCCGGCGTCCTCACCCATGACCCGGGGATGTACCCCAAGCGGCTGATCCTGGACGACGCCCGGCAGCTCGGCATCCCCGTGCTGGGCCCCGACGTCAATGCCTCGCACGCCGACTACCGGGTGGAGCGCACCGCCGACGGCACCCTGGGCATCCGCATCGGCCTCGCCGACGTCAAGGGCATCAGCGACGCCGAGACCGCCCGCATCACCGCCGCCAGGGAGGGCGCCCCCTACACCTCGCTCGCCGACTTCCGCCACCGCGCCCAGCCCTCCCAGCCCACGCTGGAGCGCCTGGTGCACGTCGGCGCCCTGGACCCGCTGCACGGGATCGGCCCCGGCGACACCCCCGGCCCCGACGGCCGCACCCGCCGCGACCTGCTGCTCGACGCCATGGAGCCCGACCGCACCCGCCCCCGCACCGGAGCCCGCACCCCCGGGCCCGGCCAGCTCGCCATCGAGGGCGCCCCGACCGGTGTCGAACACCCCGACCGGGCACGGCGCGGCGGCCTCCCCCCGGTCACCGACGAGGAGCGGGTCCGGGCCGAGATCGAGGTCCTCGGCCTGGACTGGAGCAGCCACATCATCGCCCTCTACGAGCCCTTCCTCGCCGAACTCGGCGTCACCCGCGCCCGCGACCTGCTGCGCACCCGCAACCGCGCCGAGATCCTGGTCGCCGGGGTGAAGGTGGCCACCCAGACCCCGCCGGTGCGCACCGGCACCCGGGTCGTCTTCGCCACCCTGGACGACGCCACCGGCCCGATCGACCTGGCCTTCTTCGAGCGCGCCCAGCAGTCGTACGCCGCCACCGTCTTCCACTCCTGGCTGCTGCTGGCCCGGGGCACCGTCCGCCGCACCGGCCTGCGCGGCGTCTCCCTCACCGCGAGCGCCGCCTGGGACCTGGCCGCCCTGCACGGGCTGTGGCAGCAGCACGGCATCGCCGCCGTACGGGATCTGCTCGCCGCCCCGCCCCAGCCCGCCACCGCTTCGGCCGGGCCGACCGGACACCGGGTGCTGGTCCACCCCAGCGGCTTCCGCCAGTCCCCGTACGCCGACCTGCGGCCCCCGGGCGAACCGGTCAAGGACGCCCCGCGCAAGCTGTGGCACTCCAGCCCCGGGAGCCCGGGATGAGCCGCGCCGCGACCTGCCCCTTGACCTGCGCCGCCGCGTGGCGCACCGCCGCCCGCCCGGACGTTCTAAGGTGGAGCCGTCCCGCCCCGCCGTGCCGAGGAGTCCTTCCGTGTACCCGACGCGTCCCCGCAGCTCCCTGCGTACCGCCGTGGTCTGGGAGGTGCTGCGCGAAGCCCTCGACCGCCGGGCCGCGGAGCAGGACCGCCCGGTGCTCGATGTACTGGACACCGGCGGCGGCACCGGCAACTTCGCCGTGCCCGTCGCCCGCCTCGGCCACCGCGTCACCGTGGTCGACCCCAGCCCCGACGCCCTCTTCGCGCTGGAGCGCCGCGCCGCCGAGGCCGGGGTCACCGACCTGGTCCACGCCGTGCAGGGCGACACCCAGACCCTGGCCGACCTGGTCGAGCCCGGCAGCACCGATGTGGTGCTCTGCCACGGCGTGCTGGAGGTGGTGGACGACCCGGCCGAGGCCCTGGGCTGCCTCACCGCGGTGCTCCGCAAGAGCGGCCTGGTCAGCCTGCTCGCGGCCAACCGCGACGGCGCCGTCCTCGCCCGCGCCATCGCCGGCCACTTCACCGAGGCTCGGCACGCCCTGGAGGGCGAGTCGGGCCGCTGGGGCGCAGGCGACCCGATGCCGCGCCGCTTCACCGCCGACGAGCTGCGCCGACTGGCCGACGCCGCCGGGCTGCATGTGTCCTCCGTCCACGGCATCCGGGTCTTCGCCGACCTCGTCCCCGGGGTGCTGGTCGACAGCGAGCCCGGCGCCCTGGAGGCGCTGCTCAGGCTGGAGGAGGCCGCTGCCCAGCAGCCCGCCTTCCACGCCGTGGCCACCCAGCTGCATCTGCTCGCCGAACTCCGCTAGCCCCACCCACCGGACAGCCCCCACACCGGGCCCGCCGGGCACGGCCCCCACGCCGGGGGCGGCCTGCACGCCGGCGACGGCCCCCACGCCGGGGACGGCCCCCACGCCAGGGACGGCTGGTACGCCAGGGACAGCCGGTACAGCCCGGACGGCGGTGGCGTCATGACCGCCGCCGTCCTGCTGGTCGACCTTGACGCCTTCTACGCCTCGGTCGAGCTGCGCCGCCGCCCCGAGCTGCACGGCCGCCCCGTCGTCGTCGGCTCCGCCGGTCCGCGCGGCGTGGTGCTCTCCGCGACCTACGACGCCCGCGCCTGCGGTGTGCACGCCGGTCAGCCGGTCGGCCGGGCCCGCCGACTCTGCCCGCAGGCCGTACTGCTGCCGCCCGACCACGAGGAGTACGCCCTCGCCTCGGCCGGGGTGATGGAGCTGCTGCACGCCCTGGCCCGCAGGGTCGAGCCGGTCTCCCTGGACGAGGCATACCTCGACCTGGCCGGAGTCCCGGGCGGCCCGGTCGACCTGGCCCGGCGCATCCGGGCCGGGATCGCCACCGAGCAGGGCATCACCGCCTCCGTCGGCATCGGCCCCAGCAAGCTGGTCGCCAAGCTGGCCGCCACCACCGCCAAGCCGGACGGCCTGCGGGCGGTGCCCCCGGCCGAGGTGCCCGGCTTTCTGCGCCCGCTGCCCGCCACCGGCCTGCCCGGGGTCGGCGAGCGCACCGCCGAGCTGCTGCACCGCTTCGGCCTGCACACCGTCGCCGACCTGGCCGACACCCCCCGCGCCACCCTGCGGCGGATGCTGGGCGCCGCCGCCGGAGACCAGCTGCACCGCTTCGCCCAGGGCATCGACGAGCGGCCGGTGGTGCCGCACCGCGCCGAGCGCAGCCTGGGCGCGGAGCACACCTACCCCGCCGACACCGACGACCCGGAGACGGTCGAGCGCACCCTGCTGGCGCTGGCCGGTGCCACGGCGGCCCGGCTGCGCGCCGCGCACCTGGCGGCCCGCACCGTCACCCTCAAGGTCCGCTTCAGCACGTCCCGTACGGCCCCCGGCACCCGGGCGGGGAGCAGCACGCTCACCCGCTCCCGCACCCTGCCCGAACCGGTCGACCTGGCCCGTGACCTCTACGCGGCAGCCGCCGCGCTGCACCGGGGGCTCCATCTCCAGCGGGCCCGCATCCGCCTGGTGGGGGTGCGCGCCGAGGGTCTGGTCGCCGCCGGCGGCCTCGCCGTGCAGCCCGCCCTGGGCGAGCGGGAGCACGGCTGGCGCGAGCTGGAGCGGACCGTGGACGCGGTCAGCCGCCGGTTCGGCGACGGTGCCGTCCGGCCCGCAAGCCTGCTCGGCCGCGGCGGCTCCGATCCCGCCGGTCAGGCCGGGCACGCCCGGGCCGCCCCGCCCGTTGGAGGGTCAGCGGTGCACCCTGCGGGGGATCCCACGGGAGAGTGGTCCAACGCACCTTCGACCGGCGCCTTCACAAGAGGTCGGCGGACCGTATGATCTGGGTAAAGCAACGAAGCATGACAGCCAGGTGCATGGGGCATATGGACCACATCAGGGCCCGGATGGCATGGCGGAGTCGCAACCGTCCGGATCCGCGCCGTAGCTGTCTGCACTGGGGTGGGTTCCACGGAGGCGACTCCCTGCCTATCCTGAAGGGACTCGCCACCCCGTCAGGGGTGGCGGCGGTCGCCCCCGCGACCGACGAGTAGGAGGACTCCGTGCCGCTCTCGGAGCACGAGCAGCGACTGCTCGAGCAGATGGAGCGAGCGCTGTACGCCGAAGATCCCAAGTTCGCGACAGCGCTTGAGGGAACCGGACTGCGCACCTACACCCGCCGGCGTGTCTACCTGGCCGCCGTGGGGTTTGTGGTGGGTATCGGCCTCCTGATGGGGGGCATGGTCGCCCAGATCGTGCCGGTGAGTGTGATCGGCTTCCTGGTGATGCTGGGGTGTGCCGTCCTGGTCGTCACCGGATGGAAGCGCGTACCGCGCGGTGGTGGCGACGGCTCCCGCCCAGCACCCGCCGCGCGTCGCCGGGCCGGGATGATGGACCGCATCGAGCAGCGTTGGCAGCGGCGCCGCGACGAGCAGCAGGGCCCCTGACGGGCACCGCGATCGCCGATCCGATGTGAAGGCGGCGGGTGGACAGAGACACTCTGTCCACCCGCCGCCTTCACATGCCCTTCACGTCCCTCGCGGGCGCAAGCCCATCTCTCAGCCGCGCCGCCGCCGCCACCACAGCAGCCTGCCGACGGCGGCGGCCGTTCTCCGCCGCACCGTCCACGCGGCCTCCTGCACCGTTTCCCGCCCGGCCGCGAACCGGTCCGCGACCCGCCAGGCCAGCCGCGCCGACGACGGCGGCAGCAGCACCGCCCGCACCCGGGCCCGCCGTCCGGCCGCGACCCGCAGGCCCTCGCTGGCCGTGCGGACATCCCGGCCCAGCTCGGGGGAGGGCTGCGCGGTACGGGCGTACAGCACCTGCTCGGTGGCCAGCGCCACCCGCCCGGCCGCCTCCCGGGGCTCGCCCTCCAGCGGCGCCGCCGCCGCGATCCGGGTGACGGTGCGGCGCGGGGTCTCCGCGTCGTCCGGGGTGATGCCCAGGTCCCAGGCCGAGTCCACCAGTTCCTGCCAGGCGGCGAGCACCTGCGCGTCCGTCAGCTCCGCCGACTGGACAGCCGCGCCCCCGCCGCCGGACCCGCTGCCGGACCCCGGCCGCAGCCGGGCCCTGCGCACCCGGGCCCGCCACACCATCGGGGTGAGCAGCAGCGCCAGCAGCAGCCCCCGAGCCCGATGCCCGCCAGCAGACCGGCGGTCGGCCAGGACGACTGCTGCGGGGCGCCCGGCCGCACGGCCGCCTGGTCACCGCCGCACTCGCCCAGCTGCCGCTCCTTGCCGACGCACGACGGGTCGGCGCTCGGTCCGGCCGACGGCCGGCTGGACGGCTTGGGCGCCGGCTCCTGCCGGTCGCCGCCGGGCGTGGCCGGGGCCTGCTCCTCGGCGTAGTCGGGGGTGGTGCCCCGGCTGGGCGTGGGCTCGAAGCGCAGCCAGCCGGCCCCCTCGAAGTACAGCTCGGGCCAGGCGTGGGCGTCCTTGCTGCCCACCACCCAGGTGTCGCCGGATTCGAGGCTGCCCGAGGTGAAGCCCACCGCCACCCGGGCGGGGATGCCCAGCGCCCGTGCCATCGCCGCCATGGTGGCGGAGAAGTGCACGCAGAAGCCCTCCTTGTCGCGGAGGAACCTGGTGATGGCGTTGACGCCGGTGCCGGCCTCCACCTCGGTGTCATAGGTGAACTGGCCGGAGTGGGCGAACCAGTCCTGGAGCGCCACCGCCTTGTCGTACGGGGTGGCGGCGTCCTTGGTCACCTGGAGCGCGGTGGAGCGCACCACCGGCGGCAGGTCGGCGGGCAGCCGGAGGTAGCGCTGGGCGATGTCGTCGGGCGGCGCCGGGGCGTCGCGCAGCTGCTCCGCGCTGGGCTCCAGCTCCAGGCTCCGGACCACATACGTCAGTCCGAGGGTCTTCTGCCCGTTGTCGCCCACCAGGGTCCGGCTGTTGGGCTCGAACCGCCAGCTGCCGTCCACGTCGACCTGGGAGGCCGGGTAGGGCATGGGGAGCCACTCCTGGCTCAGATGGTTGCCGATCGCGATCCGGGTGGTGACCTCGGCGCGGTCGACCGCGCCGGAGAGCCCGGTCGGGTTCGGCAGAGGCGACGGTACGTCCTCGACCTTCTGCTGGGAGGGCTTCCAGTCGACGCCGTTGAACTCGTCGGACACCGCGACCCGGATGTACATGTCCCCGGCGTGCCGTGAGGTGGTGGTGTAGCGCAGCTGCTCGATGTTGGCCGGGCGGTTGAGGTCCGCCTGGAGGGAGACCACCGGGTTGATGGCGGTGATGGTGCCGCCGCCCTTGCCGTGCCCATGGCCGAAGCCGCCGCCGACCAGGCCGTCGCCCAGACCGGGCAGGAAGACCGGCACCAGCAGCGCGACGGCCAGTGCCACCACGCCGATCCGGTGCCCGGAGCGGGTGAGCGGGGTCGGCCCGGCGCCGCTGCGGCGGGGGCCGTGGAAGACCCGCCCCCAGCGGGAGAGCCGGTCCTGGCCCTCGGCGAAGAGCACCGTCAGATAGCCGCCGGCGGCCAGCAGGAACCACAGCCAGGACGGACCCCGGTCACCGAGGCCGGACCCCACCGAGTACAGCGCCAGCAGCGGCAGCCCGGCGAGGGCCGCCCGGCGGTAGGTGACGGCGAGGGCGTCCACCGCCACCGCGATCAGGGCCACCGAGCCGACCAGCACCAGCCGCAGCCCGGCGGTGTCCGGGGCAGGCGTCCCATAGACGTTGATGTCGTCGAAGCCGTTGCGCAGCACCTGGCTCAGCGCGTTCAGCGCGGCCGGTCCGGGCAGCAGCCCGTACAGCGCCGCGCCGCGCGCAAAGCCCAGCACCAGCAGGTACAGCAGCACCACCAGCTGGGCCGCGACCACCAGCGGGCGGGGCAGCGCCAGCCGCCGGACGAGCGCACCGGCCCCCGCCATCACCCCCACCAGGAAGGCGGCGTGCAGCAGCCAGCCCGCCGGGGAGACCAGCGGCGCCAGGCAGAAGGACACCAGCAGTACGGCCGCCGCCGAGCACAGCGTCAGCCGGGTACGGCCCGTCACGCCGGACCCCCCTCTCCCTCGGTCCGCGGTGCCGCGCCCCCGGAGAAGCTCGGCATGCCGCCCCCTCCTCCCGGGCCCGGCTGGGCGTCGCGGTCGGCCAGCCGCCACAGCGTGGCGGCGGAGTCCCCGGCACCGGCCCGCAGCACGGTCCAGCCGGACTCGCGCAGCAGCCGCTCCCCGGTGTCCACCTCGGCGGCGGGTACGGCGGGCAGGACATGCCGCAGGCCGGTCCAGGTCCCGGTGTCCAGCAGGAAGGCGACGGCGGCGCCGGTACGGCGGCGCAGTCGGCCGAGCCGGGCCGCCTGCTCCTCGTCCAGCGACCCCAGGACGGCCACCAGCAGCCCCTCGCCGCCGAGCCGCAGCACCTCCTCGGCGCGGGCCAGCCCGGCGCCGTCCGACAGCTGCACCACCGCCAGCGTGTCCAGCAGCAGCCCGGACACCTCGGAGACCGCACCGCCGGTGTGCGCGGCGCCCGCCTCCGGCACCGACAGGCCGGTGTCGGTGAGCAGCCGCACCGCATAGCCGCGCTCCAGCAGGTGCACGGCCACCGAGGCGGCGGCGGAGACCGCCCACTCGAAGGAGGAGCCCGGACCGGTACCCCGGTGCCCGATGTCGCGGGTGTCCAGCAGCACCGTGGCGCGCGACCGCAGCGGCTGCTCCTCGCGGCGCACCATCAGCTCGCCGTAGCGGGCGGTGGACTTCCAGTGCACCCGCCGCAGGTCGTCGCCGTGCCGGTAGCCGCGCGGCACCACGTCGTCCTCACCGGCCAGCGCCACCGCCCGGGAGCGGCTGTCGCCGTAGCCGCCGGACTCCCCGGGCAGCCGGACCGGCGGCAGCGGCTGCACCTGCGGCACCACGGTGAGGATGTCGGCGGTGGTGAAGGCGCGGGTCAGCTCGCACATCCCGAACGGGTCGGAGAGCCGCAGCTGGAGCGGCCCCAGCGGATAGCGGCCGCGCAGGTCGGAGCGGACCCGGTAGGAGACCTCGCGGTGGCCGCGCGGCTCCACCCGGTCCAGGACGAAGCGGGGGCGCGGGCCCAGCACATACGGCACCCGGTCCTCCAGCATCAGCAGGCCGGTGGGCACCCGGGAGACGTTGTCCACCCGCAGATGCACCCGCGCCTCCTGACCGGCCGGCGCCCGGTGCGGGGTCAGCCGCCGGCCGCTGGCGACCCGGTAGCGGGTGCGCAGCAGCAGGACGGCGGAGGCCACCGGCAGCACGGCCAGCAGGATGCCGACCCGCAGCAGGGCGTCCTGCCCCAGCAGATAGGAGCAGAGCACGGCGGTGAGACCGGCCGCGAGAAAGGAGCGGCCCCGGGTGGTCAGCCCGCGCAGACCGGTACGGAGACCCGAGGGGTTGTCCGGGCCCTTCGGGGCCACCTCAGCCCCTCCGCAGCGCGGCGCTCTGGTCCCCGAGCGGGCGCGGGATGGGCAGCCGCTGCACCAGGTCGCGGACCACCTGCTCGCTGCTGCGGCGGCTCAGCTGGGTCTCGGCGGTCGGCAGCAGGCGGTGGGCCAGCACCGGCACCGCGAGCATCTGGACGTCATCCGGCAGGACGTAGTCGCGCCCCTCCAGGGCGGCGGAGGCGCGGGCGGCGCGCAGCAGGTGCAGGGTGGCCCGGGGCGAGGCGCCGAGCCGCAGTTCGGGGGAGGTACGGGTGGCGGCCACCAGGTCCACCGCGTAGCGGCGCACGGTGTCGGCGACATGCACCGCGCGCACCGCGTCGACCAGCTTGAGGATGTCATGGGCGTGCGCCACCGGCTGGAGGTCGTCCAGCGGGGAGGCGCCGCCGTGGGTGTCCAGCATCGCCAACTCGGCCTCGGCTCCCGGGTAGCCGATGGAGATCCGGGCCATGAAGCGGTCCCGCTGCGCCTCCGGCAGCGGGTAGGTGCCCTCCATCTCCACCGGGTTCTGGGTGGCGATCACCATGAACGGCGACGGCAGCTCATAGCTGGTGCCGTCGATGGTGACCTGACGCTCCTCCATGGACTCCAGCAGCGCCGACTGGGTCTTCGGCGAGGCGCGGTTGATCTCGTCGCCGACCACGATCTGGGCGAAGATGGCGCCCGGCCGGAACTCGAAGTCCCGGCGGTTCTGGTCGAAGATATTGGTCCCGGTGACATCCGACGGCAGCAGGTCCGGGGTGAACTGGATGCGGCGCACCGTGCAGTCCACCGACCGGGCCAGCGCCTTGGCCAGCATCGTCTTGCCGACCCCGGGCACATCCTCGATCAGCAGATGGCCCTCGGCCAGCATCACGGTCAGCGCGACGCGGACCGCCTCCGGCTTGCCCTCGATGACGCTCTCCACGGACGCCCGCACCCGCTCCGCCACGGCGCCGAGTTCGTGCAGACCCGAGGCCCCCCGCCGGAACTCGGATGCCGAGGCCCCCGTCCCGGTCCCGGGATAGGCGGCGCCGGTCGGCCCCTGCCCATCGAGACCGGCACGCTCGTTGAAGGTCGTCACCCGCTGCTCCTCGGCCCGTCCTGTGGGCCGTCCTGGTCCTCGGACCGGCCCCTCCACCCCGAATTACGCGCCCCCCGGCTGATCGGTTGCACCGGGATCGGCAGCTCAGCTGCGGGTACGCGGACAGGCCGCCCCAGGTGGTGCGGGGACCCGGCCTGCTGCCCGCATTCTTCCCTGCATCGGCGTCACAAGTCACCCGGCCGGGCGACACGCGCGGTTTGCCCCGGCTTGGCAGACCGGGGGGCCGAGGGGGCCGAGGGGACCGGCGAGACCGCCTAGCGGGCGGTGCCGAAGTCCTGCGTCCAGTAGTCGCCAGGCTCGGCCAGTCCGAGGCCCATCTCCTCGTAGTCGCAGTCCAGGATGTTGCGGCGGTGGCTGGGGCTGGTCATCCAGGCGTCCATCACCTCTTCGGGGGTGCGGTAGCCGTAGGCGACGTTCTCACCCCAGGCGGCCGGGCGGTAGCCGCTCCTCCTGATCCGGTCCACCGGGGCCGACCCGTCGGAGCCCCAGTGCGACATAAAGCGGCGGAAGGCCATGTCCCCGCTGTGCCGCCGGGCCGAGGCGCTCAGCCGCCGGTTCAGGGTCAGCGGATCGCACCCGGCCAGCTCCCGCTCCTCGTTGACCAGGCGCAGCACCCGGACGGCCGCACCGGCGCCGTGCCCATGGCGGCCGCGCGCCTGGGCGGCGGTGGGGGCGGCCAGCACCAGCAGGCAGGCGGCGATGGCGGCGACCGCTCTCGGACGGTGGACGGTGCTGCGCTGCATCCGCATGGGTGACCTCATTCGCTACCTGGGACGACGGTCTCATCGGCAGCGGATCTCCCGTGGCGGGCCGGGCCAACCCGCAGCAGCGCCTCCCGTCACCCGAGGAGGGGACGCTTTACGGCCGCCTGGAGTGGCGCGGCGCCGCCCCGGCAGGGCGTCAGGCGATCTCGCGGAGCAGCCCGGTGCGGACGTCGAAGACAAAGCCCCGGACGTCGTCGACATACGGCAGGAACGGGCAGGTCCGCACCCGGGCCATGGACTGCCGGACGTCGCTGTCCAGATCGGCGAAGGCCTCCACCGCCCACTGGGGGCGCTGGCCGACCTCGGCTTCCAGCTCGCGGCGGAAGTCCTCGGTGAGGTCCAGCAGCCCGCACCCGGTGTGGTGGATCAGCGCGACGGACCGGGTGCCCAGGGCCCGCTGGCTGATGGTGAGCGACCGGATGACATCGTCGGTGACCACCCCGCCGGCGTTGCGGATCACATGGGCGTCGCCCAGCGCGAGGCCCAGCGCCGCATGGACGTCCAGCCGGGCGTCCATGCAGGCCACCACGGCGACCCGCTGCACCGGCCGGGCGTCCATCCCGCCGTCGCGGTAGTCGGCGGCATAGCCGTGGTTGGCGGCCACGAACCGGTCGATGATCGTGGGGGCGTCGCCGGGCGTGGGCGGCTGCGGCCGGGTGGGGATCGCTGTCATTTCTGCGACGGTAGGGGAAGGCCGTACCGCACGGCAGGGGGTGTGACGCAGCCCACGGGTACCGGCGCACCCCCCGTGGGAGTGCTCTCCGGGCGTCCGCGCAGCTCTCCTCCGCCGCCCGTACCTCGGCGCTGAGCTGGGCTTTCGCTATGGGCAGTACGGGTGGTGCGCCGTCGCGGGCGATTGACCGGGGCGGGCCGTGGAGTAGAGTGACGGCGGAGTGCCACGGGTCGTCGACACGCCGTCAGGCCGGTAGCGGACCACCGGGTCCCACGACACCGGCCGGCGACGCCGACCGACCCCCGCCCCCACCCGCCGGACGCCTCGCCCGGCCTCCTCCCGCTCCGCATCCGCTGGCGCACCTTCCCCGGTGCCAGACGGGTCACTTCCCCAGTGAGCGGGCGGGGACCAGGCGGTGCGTCCACACCCCGCGCGACCCGGGTGGGAGGCCGTCCCCCACCATGGGGACGGCACGGCGTCCCGCCCGGGGCGACGGCATGACCAGAAGGGCCCCACCGGCATGAGCACCATCGCCCCCGCCCGCACCACCGCAGGGGGAGGCCGGCCCCCCTCGCGCGCCGGCGGGTACACCGGCGCAGGGCGGCCGCGCCCGGAGGCGAGCGGGGAGTCCCGGTGACCGGATCAGGGCCCACCCATGTCCCGGTGATGCTCCAGCGCTGCCTGGACGTCCTCGCCCCCGCCCTGACCGCGCCCGGCGCCGTCGTGGTGGATGCCACCCTCGGCCTCGGCGGCCACAGCGAGGCGCTGCTGCGTGCCTTCCCCGACGCCCGGCTGGTCGCGGTGGACCGCGACCCGGCGGCGCTGGAGCTCGCCGGGCGGCGCCTCGCCCCGTACGGGGAGCGCGCCACCCTGGTGCACGCCGTCTACGACGAGATCCCGGCCGTCCTGGAGCGGCTCGGCATCCCCCGGGTCCAGGGCGTCCTCTTCGACCTCGGGGTCTCCTCGATGCAGCTGGACGAGGCCGACCGGGGCTTCGCATACGCCCAGGACGCCCCGCTGGACATGCGGATGGACCAGACCCGGGGCCTGAGCGCCGCCGAGGTGCTCAACACCTACGACCACGGCGCGCTGGCCCGCATCCTCAAGGTGTACGGGGAGGAGCGGTTCGCCAAGAAGATCGCCACCGTGATCGTCCGGGAGCGGGAGCGGGAACCGTTCACCACCAGCGCGCGTCTTGTGGAGCTGGTGCGGAACGCCATCCCGGCGGCCACCCGGCGCACCGGCGGCAACCCGGCCAAGCGCACCTTCCAGGCGCTGCGGATCGAGGTCAACGGCGAGCTGGCGGTGCTGGAGCGGGCCGTCCCCGGCGCGCTGGACGCGCTGGCGGTCGGCGGCCGCATCGCCGTGCTGTCGTACCACTCGCTGGAGGACCGCATGGTCAAGCAGTGGTTCGCGGCCGGCGCCACCAGCACGGCCCCGCCCGGCCTGCCGGTGGTCCCGGAGGAGTACCAGCCCTGGCTGAAGCTGCTCACCCGGGGCGCCGAACTTCCGACCGAAGCCGAGATCGAGGAGAACCGGCGTGCCGCCCCTGCCAGGCTGCGCGCGGCGGAGAGGATCAGGGAGCGCAAGGCTGCCAGGCCCTGACGCCCCGGGGCCGGTGCCCCGGGCGCCGGCCGGGGAGGGAAGGAGCGAGGAGTTGAGCGTGCCCGCAGCGGGGACGGCAGGGGCCCGGCGGCCGCCGGGCCGGGTCGGCGGGCGTCCGCGCCCGGCCGTCCGCAGGATCTCCGCCGGCCGCCGCCAGGCGCCCGGCCGCACCCCCTTCGCGGTGCTGGTGGTGATCCTGCTCGCGGCCGGACTGATCGGCCTGCTGATGCTCAACACCGCCGTCAACCAGGGCTCCTTCGAACTGTCCCGGTTGCAGCGGGAGACCACCCGGCTGACCGATGAGCAGCAGAGCCTGGAGCAGCAGATCGACCGGTGGGCCGCCCCCGACGCGCTGGAGCGGCGGGCCCGGCGGATGGGCATGGTGCCCGGAGGCAGCCCGGCGTTCCTCCAGGACGACGGCACGGTGCGCGGCACGCCCGAGCAGGTCTCGGCGGCGCCGTCGGCGCCCGGCTCCTCCGCCGCCCCGGGGGCGCTGCCGCAGCCCAGCCCGCAGCCGCCGGCGCACGTCCCCGCCACCGCCGACGGCGCGATCCAGATCGTCCCCGCCGCGCCCGCCACGGGGGGCGGTGCCCGGTGACCACTCCCCGGCAGCCACCCCGCCGCCCCGGCTCCACCGGGCGCCCCGCCGCCGACCGGCCCGCCTCCACGGCCCGACCCGCCGCCGCCGGACGCCCGGCACCCCGACCGCCCCGCCCCCGCACCGCCGCCGCCGGCCGGGCCGGACGCCCGGCGCCGCGCCCGACCGGCGCCCTCCGCCTCGGCGACCCGCGCCGCCGGCTGCGGGTGGTCACCGTCACGCTGGCCGCCGTCCTCTCCCTCTTCATGGGGCGGCTGGTCCAGCTGCAACTGGTGGACGCCTCGGCGCTTGCCGCCGACGCCGCCGTCAACCGCTTCGTCGACGATGTGCTGCCGGCCGACCGCGGTGCCATAACGGACGCCTCCGGCACGATCCTGGCCACCACGGTCGACGCCTACGACATCACCGCCGACCCGACGATGTTCACCCCCGAGCAGACCAAGGTGCCCGACGCCCCGCAGCAGGCCGCCGCGCTGCTGGCGCCCGTCCTCGGCGTGGACCGGGCGAAGCTGGTCGCCGCCCTCAGCGCCCCGGACCGGCGCTACGCCCTGCTGGCCGGCCGCCGGACCCCGCAGACCTGGACCCAGGTCAAGGAGCTCCAGGCGGCCTTCGCCCGCCAGGCCGGCACCGCCACCTGCCGGGCGCAGGCCGCGAAGGTGGGCAAGCCCGCCGACCAGGGCGGCCGGACCGCCGTCGACGCGGGCTGCGCCAATGTGCTGGCCGGGGTCTTCCACCGGGAGACCAGCAAGCGCGTCTACCCGGCCGGCGGCCTGGCCTCCAATGTGGTCGGCTTCGTCAACGCCGAGGGCCTGGGCGCCGGAGGGCTGGAGCAGCAGTACCAGGCGGGGCTGGCGGGCCGCGACGGCCGGATCACCTACGCCCAGTCCGGCGGCCGGCTGGTGCCCACCGCGGGCTTCCATGAGCGCGCCGCCGTCCCCGGCAGCGACCTGCGGCTCACCCTGGACCGCGACATCCAGTGGGCGGCCCAGCGCGCCATCACCGACCAGGTCCAGGCGGCCGGTGCGGAGAAGGGCTATGTCATCGTCCAGGACGTGCGGACCGGTCAGGTGCTGGCCATGGCCACCTCACCCGGCTTCGACGCCAACGACCTCTCCAAGGCCGCCCCCAGCGCCCTCGGCAACCCCGCCCTCCAGGACGCCTACGAGCCCGGCTCCACCGCCAAGCTGATGACCATGGCCGCCGTACTGGACACCGGCACCGCCGCCTGGGACACCCATGTCACCGTCCCCAACACCCTGCACCGGGCCGACCGCCTCTTCCACGACGACATCGACCACCCCACCTGGTACCTCACCCTCAACGGCGTGCTGGCCAAGTCCTCCAACATCGGCACCATCGAGGCCGCCGAGCACCTGGGCAGGACCCAGCAGGAGTCCAACCGGGTGCTCCACGGCTATCTGCAGAAGTTCGGCATCGGCGTGCCCACCGGCCTCGGCTTCCCCGGCGAGACCCAGGGCATCCTCGCCAAGAGCGCCGACTGGAAGGGCTCCCAGCAGTTCACCATCCCGTTCGGCCAGGGCCTCTCGCTCAACGCCCTCCAGGCCACCTCGGTCTACTCCACCATCGCCAACGGCGGCGTACGGGTCGAACCCACCCTGGTCCAGGGCACCACCGGGCCGGACGGGCGCTTCTCCCCGGCCCCGGCCCCCGAGCAGACCCGGGTGGTCAGCGAGCAGACCGCGAAGACCCTGGCGCAGATGCTGGAGTCGGTGGTCTCCGACGAGCAGGGCACCGGCAACGCGGCGCGGATCCCCGGCTACCGGGTGGCCGGCAAGACCGGCACCGCCAACCGGGTGGACCCCAAGACCGGCCGCTACTCCGGCTACACCGCCTCCTTCATCGGCTTCGCCCCCGCCGACAAGCCCCGCCTCACCGTCTCCTGCACCATCCAGGACCCGGTGAACGGCCACTTCGGCGGGCAGCTGTGCGGACCGGTCTTCAAACAGGTGATGGAATTCGCCCTGAAGACCCTCCAGGTGCCGCCCAGCGGCTCCGCGCCGCCCAACCTGCCCGTCGAGTGGAGTCCCTCCCCATGAGCAGCGACAGGAGAGCCGCCGTGACGTCGATCACACCCCGTGAGTCCGAGGGGTGCGCCCCCGACCTCTCGCTTGGCCCCGGCGCTGCCGCTCCGGATACCCTGCCTGCCGTGCCGAAACCTGATCAGCCCCCGAACCACTCCGGCCCGCCACGCCCCGCCGCAGTCCGCCCGACCCCGCTCGCCGAGGTCGCCGAGGCGCTGGGCCCCGAGGCGGCGGGCGCCGCGCCGCCCACCGCAGGGGCCGAGGTCACCGGCATCACCCATGACTCGCGCGCGGTCCGGCCCGGAGACCTCTATGTGGCCTTCGGCGGCGCCAACCACCATGGCGCCGCCTTCGCCGCCCAGGCGGTGGCGAGCGGCGCGGTGGCGGTGCTCACCGACCCGGCCGGCGCCGAGCTGGCGGCCGACTGCGGCGTCCCGCTGCTGGTGGTCGACGACGTCCGGGCCCGGATGGGCGCGCTGGCCGCCGCCGTCTACGGCCACCCCGCCGAGCGGCTGCTGACCGTCGGCGTCACCGGCACCAGCGGCAAGACCACCACCTCGTACCTGCTCGAAGGCGGCCTGCGCGGCGCCGGCCGCACCCCCGGGGTGATCGGCACCGTGGAGATGCGGGTCGGCGCCGAGCGCATCAAGAGCCGCCACACCACCCCGGAGGCCACCGACCTGCACGCCATCCTCGCGGTGATGCGCGAGCAGGGCGCCGACGCGGTCGCCATGGAGGTCTCCAGCCACGCGCTGGCGTTCGGCCGGGTCGACGGCGTCGTCTACGACGTCGCGGTCTTCCTCAACCTCTCGCCCGAGCACCTGGACTTCCACCCCGACATGGAGGACTACTTCCAGGCCAAGGCGCAGCTCTTCACCGAGCGCCGCGCCCGCCGGGGCGTGGTCAACCTGGACGACCCGTACGGGCGCCGGCTCGCCGCCGAGGCGGGCATCCCGGTGGTCACCTTCTCCGCCACCGGCGACCCGGCCGCCGACTGGCGTGCCGAGGCCGTCCACCTGGGCCCGGCCGACTCCACCTTCCGCGTGGTCGGCCCGGACGGCGCCGCCGCTGACGCCTCGGTGCCGCTGCCCGGCCCGTTCAACGTCGCCAACGCGCTCGCCGCCATCGCCGCCCTGGCCACCGCCGGACTGCCGCTGGCGGACGCGGTGGCGGGCCTCGCCGAGGTACCCGGCGTGCCCGGCCGGATGGAGCGGGTGGACGCCGGCCAGCCCTATCTGGCGGTGGTCGACTACGCGCACAAGCCGGACGCGCTCAGAGCCGTCCTGGAGTCGCTGCGCCAGGTCACCAAGGGCCGCCTGCACGTGGTGGTCGGCTGCGGCGGCGACCGGGACCCGCACAAGCGCGGGCCGATGGGCGCCATCGCCGCCCGGCTCGCCGACACCGCCGTACTCACCAGCGACAACCCCCGCTCCGAGGACCCGCTCGCCATCCTCGCCGCCATGCTCGGCGGCGCGGTGGAGGTCCCCGAGGCGGAGCGCGGCACCGTGCTGGTCGTCCCGTACCGGGCCGAGGCCATCGCCGCCGCCGTCGACCGCGCGCACGCGGGCGACTCCGTCCTGGTCGCGGGCAAGGGCCATGAGCTCGGCCAGTACGTCCGCGACGAGGTCCGGCCCTTCGACGACCGGGAGGAGCTGCGCGAGGCGATCCTCCGCAGCCGCTTCGGGGACGGCGGCCGGGACGCGGCGGAGTCGCGGCGGTGTCCGACCATCGATGCAGAGGCCGCAGCACAGGAGCCCCGACCCGCGGGCGCCGGCGCGGCAGACTCCAAGGAGTAATCCCCAGTGATCGCACTGACCCTCGCCGAGGTCGCCACGGCCGTCGGGGGGACGCTGCACGACGCCCCCGACCCGCAGGTCCGGATCACCGGCCCGGTGGTCGTGGACTCCCGAGAGGTGCAGCCGGGCGGGCTGTTCGCCGCCGTCGCGGGTGAGAACGCGGACGGCCACGACTTCGCCGCCAAGGCGGTCGCCGACGGCGCAGCCGCCGTGCTGGCCGCCCGCCCGGTGGGCGTCCCGGCCGTGGTGGTGGACGACGTGGTCGTGGCGCTGGGCCTGCTGGCCCGCGCGGTGGTCGACCGGCTCCGGACCAGCACCGCGGTGGTGGGCCTGACCGGCTCCTCCGGGAAGACCTCCACCAAGGACCTGATCGGCCAACTGCTGCGGCGGATCGGCCCGACGGTCTGCCCGAGCGGCAACTTCAACAATGAGATCGGGCTGCCGCTCACCGCGCTGCGCGCCGAGCCGGAGACCCGCCACCTGGTGCTGGAGATGGGCGCCCGAGGCAGGGGCCACATCGCCTACCTCACCGGCCTCACCCCGCCCCGGGTCGGCGTGGTCCTCAACGTCGGCACCGCCCACGTCGGGGAGTTCGGCGGCAAGGCGGCCATCGCCGAGGCCAAGGGCGAGCTGGTGGAGGCGCTGCCGGCCGACGGCGTGGCCGTGCTCAACGCCGACGACCCCCTGGTCCGCGCCATGGCCGCCCGCACCCGGGCCCGGGTGGTGTTCTTCGGCGAGGCTGCGGAGGCCCACATCAGAGCCGAGAACGTGCGTCTGGACGCCACCGGTCGACCGTCCTTCACACTGATCACCCCAGCCGGTTCCGCCCCGGTGACGCTTCGCCTGTACGGTG
Source organism: Peterkaempfera bronchialis (assembly GCF_003258605.2). Lineage (NCBI taxonomy): Bacteria > Bacillati > Actinomycetota > Actinomycetes > Kitasatosporales > Streptomycetaceae > Peterkaempfera > Peterkaempfera bronchialis. The sequence continues at coordinate 1,400,090 of NZ_CP031264.1, read as the reverse complement.
AGCACCACGTCTCGAACGCCCTCGCCGCCGCAGCGGTGGCGGCGGAGTTCGGGATGTCCGCCGACGACACCGCCGCCGCCCTGGGCGAGGCGGATGCGCTCTCCCGCTGGCGCATGGAGGTCGTCGAACGGGCCGACGGTGTCACCGTCGTCAACGACGCCTACAACGCGAACCCCGACTCGGTGCGGGCCGCGTTGCGGACGCTCGCTTCGATGGCCGGCACCGATCAGCAGCGCCGCCGCACCTGGGCGGTGCTCGGCGAGATGCGGGAGCTCGGCGAGGACTCCCTCGCAGAGCACGATGCCATCGGGCGCCTGGCCGTCCGACTGAACATCACCAAGGTGGTGGCGGTCGGCGGTCGGGAGGCGGCGTGGCTCGACATGGGTGCCAAGAACGAGGGTTCGTGGGGTGAGGAGTCGGTGCTGGTGTCCGACGCTGACGCAGCGATCGATCTGCTGCTCGATCAGGTACGGCCGGGGGACGTGGTGCTGGTGAAGGCGTCCCGGGCGGCCGGTCTGGAGCGGGTCGCCGAGGCCCTCCTGGCCGGTGGCGCCGACGGGGTGAACGGAGTGGCCCGGTGAGGCAGATCCTCTTTGCCGGAGTGATCGGCCTGGTCCTCACGCTCATCGGGACCCCGCTGCTGATCCGGCTGCTGGCGCGGCACGGCTACGGCCAGATGATCCGGGACGACGGCCCGGCCGCGCACCACAGCAAGCGCGGCACGCCCACCATGGGCGGCATCGCCTTCATCCTGGCGACGCTGATCGCGTACGCGGCCACCAAGGCCATCACCATGGAGAAGCCCACCGCCTCCGGGCTGCTGGTGCTCTTCCTGATGGCCGGACTGGGCCTGGTCGGCTTCCTGGACGACTACATCAAGGTCGTCAAGCAGCGCTCGCTCGGGCTGCGGGCCAAGGCCAAGCTGGTCGGCCAGTCGGCCGTGGGCCTCGCCTTCGCGGTGCTGGCGCTCCAGTTCCAGGACAGCCGGGGGCTCACCCCGGCCTCCACCAAGCTGTCGTTCGTGCAGGACTTCGGCTGGTCGATAGGGCCCGTGCTGTTCGTCATCTGGGCGTATTTCATGATCGCCGCGATGTCGAACGGCGTGAACCTCACCGACGGCCTCGACGGCCTGGCCACCGGCGCCTCGGTGATGGTCTTCGGTGCCTATGTCTTCATCGGCGTCTGGCAGCACGGCCAGAACTGCGCCTTCACCCTCACCGCCACCGCCAACTGCTACGACGTACGCGACCCGCTCGACCTCGCCGTGGTGGCCTCCGCGCTGATGGGCTCCTGCTTCGGCTTCCTGTGGTGGAACACCTCACCCGCCAAGATCTTCATGGGCGACACCGGCTCCCTGGCGCTCGGCGGCGCGCTGGCCGGCCTCGCCATCTGCTCCCGCACCGAGATGCTGCTCGCCCTGCTCGGCGGCCTCTTCGTGCTGATCACCCTGTCGGTGATCATCCAGGTCAGCTCCTTCCGGATGACCGGCAAGCGGGTCTTCAAGATGGCACCGCTCCAGCACCACTTCGAACTCAAGGGGTGGAGCGAGGTCCTGATCGTGGTCCGCTTCTGGATCATCCAGGGCCTCTGCGTGGCCGTCGGCCTCGGCCTCTTCTACGCGGGCTGGGTGACCGGATGACGTCCACCCCCGAAAGCCGCCCCGAGGGCCCTGAAACCCCCGCCGGCCCCGACTTCAAGGGCCTCCCCGTCACCGTCTCCGGCCTGGGCGTCTCCGGCATCAGCGCCGCCCGGGCGCTGCACGGCCTCGGCGCCGCCGTCACCGTCGTCGACGGCGGCGACGGCCCCGCGCTGCGCGACCGCGCCGCCGGCCTGGAGGCGGACGGCATCGCCGTCCGCCTCGGCGACGGGGAGACCCTTCCCGACGGCACCGCGCTGATCGTCACCTCCCCGGGCTGGCCGCCCTCCAGCCCGCTCTTCGCCGCCGCCGACGCGGCCGGTGTGCCCGTCTGGGGCGATGTCGAGCTGGCCTGGCGGCTGCGCCGCCCGCACCCCGCCACCGGCGAACCCGCCCCCTGGCTGGCCGTCACCGGCACCAACGGCAAGACCACCACGGTGCAGATGCTCGCCTCCATCCTCACCGCCGCGGGCCGCCGCACCGCCGCCGTCGGCAACGTCGGCGTCTCCGTGCTCGACGCGGTACTGGCCGAGGACCCCTATGACGTCCTCGCCGTGGAGCTCTCCAGCTACCAGCTGCACTGGGCGCCCTCGCTGCGCCCGCACTCCGCCGTGGTGCTCAACCTGGCGCCGGACCACCTCGACTGGCACGGCTCCATGGAGGCGTACGCCGCCGACAAGGGCCGCATCTACCAGGGCAACCGGGTCGCCTGCGTCTACAACGCCGCCGACAGCGCCACCGAGGACCTGGTCCGCGCCGCCGACGTCGAGGAGGGGTGCCGCGCCGTCGGCTTCACCCTCGGCGCCCCCGGCCTCTCCGAACTCGGCGTCGTGGACGGCCTGCTGGTCGACCGCGCCTTTGTGGCCGACCGCCGGAGCACCGCCGCCGAGCTGGCCTCCGTGGAGGACGTCCAGCCGCCCGCCCCGCACAACATCGCCGACGCCCTGGCCGCCGCCGCCCTGGCCCGCGCCTACGGCGTGGAGCCGCGCGCCGTCCGGGACGGACTGCGGGCCTTCCGCCCCGACGCCCACCGCATCGCGCAGGTCGCCGTGGTGGACGGGGTGACCTACATCGACGACTCCAAGGCCACCAACACCCACGCCGCCGCCGCCTCGCTCGCCGCCTACCGGCCGGTGGTCTGGATCGCCGGCGGCCTCGCCAAGGGCGCCTCCTTCGACGAGTTGGCGGCGACCGCCGCCGCCCGGCTGCGCGCGGTGGTGCTGATCGGCGCCGACCGCGCGGTGATCCGCGACGCACTCGCGCGACACGCGCCGGATGTGCCGGTGATCGAGGCGGCCGAGGGCCAGACTGGCGCCGACGCGATGGCCGCGATCGTACGGGTGGCCGCCGGCCTCGCCTTGCCCGGCGACACCGTGCTGCTCGCCCCGGCCTGCGCATCGATGGACATGTTCACCAACTACGGCGAGCGCGGCGACCTCTTCGCCGCCGCCGTACGCGGCCTGGAACCACGCTGAGGAGAACGACCGGGAAGGGGCGAGCGGTGCCAGGACAGGTACGCGGCCGGACCGCCGCCCCGCCCGCCGAGCGCCCCGCCGCCCGCTTCCCGCTCGTCTCGGCGACCACCACCTTCCGGGCGGCCGGCCGGGCGGCGGCCCTGCGGGCCTTCACCGCCCGGCTGCGGCGTGCCCTGGACCGGCCGCTCACCGCCTACTACCTGATCCTCGGCTCCAGCCTGCTGATCCTGGTGCTGGGCCTGGTGATGGTCTTCTCCGCCTCCCAGATCACCGCGCTGCGCAACGGCCTGCCGGTGCTCTTCTTCTTCGGCAAGCAACTGGTGGCGGCGGTCATCGGCTGCGGGCTGATGCTGGTCGCGGCGCGGCTGCCGATCGCCGTCCACCGCGCCCTGGCCTATCCGCTGCTGCTGGGCTCGATCTTCCTGATGGCGCTGGTCGCCATCCCCGGGATCGGCGTCGAGATCAACGGCAACCGCAACTGGATCAGCTTCGGCCTCTTCCAGCTCCAGCCCTCGGAGTTCGGCAAGCTGGCGCTGGTGCTCTGGGGCGCCGACCTGCTGGCCCGCAAGCAGAAGACCCGGATGCTGGACCAGTGGAAGCACCTGCTGGTGCCGCTGGTGCCCGGCGCGGTCTTCCTGGTGATGCTGATCATGGTCGGTGGCGACATGGGCACCGCGATGATCCTGGTCGCGCTCCTCTTCGGCCTGCTCTGGATGGCCGGGGCGCCGCTCCGGCTCTTCGCCGGAGCCGCCGGGATCGCCGTGGTGATGGCGGCGACGCTGATCGTCCTGGTCCCGCACCGGCTGGACCGGATCAACTGCGTCGGCGTCACCCAAACCGGCCCTGACCAGCCCTGCTGGCAGGCGGTGCACGGCCTCTACGCGCTGGCCTCGGGCGGCCTCTTCGGCTCCGGACTGGGTGCCGGGGTCGAGAAATGGGGGCAACTGCCGGAGTCCCACACCGACTTCATCTTCGCCGTCACCGGCGAGGAACTGGGTCTGGCAGGGACGCTGTCGGTGCTCGCCCTCTTCGCGGCACTAGGGTATGCGGGTATCCGCGTGGCCGGACGCACGAAGGACCCCTTCGTCAGGTACGCGGCGGGAGGTGCCACCACCTGGATCATGGCGCAGGCCGTGATCAACATCGGTGCGGTGCTGGGACTGCTGCCCATCGCAGGAGTCCCGCTCCCGCTGTTCTCCTACGGAGGGTCCGCACTGCTGCCGACCCTGTTCGCCATCGGCATGCTGCTGTGCTTCGCACGGAGCGAGCCGGGGGCCAGGGCGGCCCTGGCCGCGCGGGGCTCCACCTCCCGGATCAGGGCGACCCTGGACCGGGTGCTGCCACGACGAACCACAGCGCGGCCCGCCAAGCAGCAGCCGCGCAGGGAGCGGTGAATTTCGGTGCATGTCGTACTCGCCGGCGGGGGGACCGCCGGTCACATCGAGCCCGCGCTCGCCCTCGCCGACGCACTCCGCCGGCACGACCCGACGGTCGGTATCACGGCGCTGGGCACGGAGCGGGGCCTGGAGACCAGGCTGGTCCCCGAGCGCGGCTACCACCTGGAGCTGATCCCGGCGGTACCGCTGCCACGCAAACCCACCCCGGAGCTGATCACCGTCCCGGGCCGGCTGCGCGCCACGGTCAAGGCCACCCAGGACATCATCGAGCGCACCAAGGCCGACGCCGTGGTCGGCTTCGGCGGGTACGTCGCCATGCCGGCCTATCTGGCGGCCAAGCGCGCGGGCGTCCCCATCGTGGTCCACGAGGCCAACGCCCGCCCCGGCCTGGCCAACAAGGTCGGCTCCCGCTACACCGACTTCGTCGCGGTCTCCACCCCGGACAGCAAGCTGCGCGGCGCCCGCTATGTGGGCATCCCGCTGCGCCGCACCATCGCCACCCTGGACCGGCACGCCACCCGCCCCGAGGCCCGCCACTACTTCGGCCTCGACCAGCGGCTGCCCACCCTGCTGGTCACCGGCGGCTCCCAGGGCGCCCGCCGGCTCAATGAGACCGTGCAGGCCATCGCCCCCCGGCTCCAGCAGTACGGGGTGCAGATCCTGCACGCCGTCGGGCCCAAGAACGAGCTGCCGCACGTCGACGACATCCCCGGGATGCCGCCGTACCGGGTGGTCTCCTACCTGGACCGGATGGATCTCGCCTACGCCGCCGCCGACATGATGCTCTGCCGGGCCGGTGCGATGACCGTGGCCGAGCTGGCCGCGGTGGGCCTGCCCGCCGCCTTCGTCCCGCTGCCGATCGGCAACGGCGAGCAGCGGCTCAACGCCCAGCCGGTGGTCAAGGCCGGCGGCGGCCTGCTGGTCGACGACGCCGAGCTGTCCCCGGAGTGGGTGCTGAGCCATGTCCTCCCGGTGCTCACCGACCCGCAGCGGCTCTGGGACATGAGCCGCGCGGCAGCCGAGTTCGGCCGCCGGGACGCCGACGACCTGCTGGTCGGCATGGTGTACGAGGCGATCGGCGCGGCCCGGGGGCACGGCCCGCACCGTGGTTGAGGCGAGCCACCCGCAGCAGCGGACGGAGCGGGCGGCGGCCGATGGGCCGCCGCCCCGCCTCCGGCTCTCCCGGCGCGGTCTGCTGGTGGTGGGCTTGCTCGGCGCGCTGCTGGTGGGCGGCTGCGTCTGGCTGGTCTTCTTCTCGTCGGTGCTGGCCGTCCGCACGGTCGCGGTCACCGGCACCGAGAAGCTGACCGCCGATCAGGTCGCCGAGGCCGCCGGGGTGCACCCGGGCGGGCCGCTGGCCCGGGTGGACACCGACGCGGTACGGCGCCGGGTGACCTCGGTGCTCAGCCGGGTCGACCGGGTGGAGGTCTGGCGGGGCTGGCCGCACACCCTGCGGATCAAGGTGACCGAGCGCCGGCCGGTGGCTGCGGTGAAGGAGTCCGGCGGCCGCTACACCCAGGTCGACGCCGGGGGCGTGCGGTTCGCCACCGAGCCGGCGCCGCCGCCCGGAGTGCCGGTGGTGGAGCTGAAGCCCGACCCGGCGGCCCGGGACGCCATCGCCGCCTTCCCGCAGAAGGAGCTGGTGGCGGCGGTGGTGCAGGTCGCCCGGGATCTGCCGGCCCTGGTGGCCAAGAAGGTCTCGACCGTCGAGGTGCACTCCTACGACGACATCCAACTGCGGCTGGACGGTGGACGCTTGGTGCTCTGGGGCAGCAGCGAGCGGGGCACGCGCAAGGCGAGGGTACTCACCGCGCTGCTCACCCGGCAGGCCCGGACCTATGACGTCAGCGCTCCGGAGGCGCCGGCGACGGCCGGTTGACGTCGCTTCATCTGTTGACGCCGGGCCCGCGCGGCCCGACTCTTGGTGGTCCACCCCGGCTGTGTGAGGCCAGGGATGATCACATAGGCTCAAAAGAAAAGCAGGAGGCTCGGCGTGTTCGTTGAACGCAGCCGCGCATCGACCTAGTGTCCTGTGTCACCAGGACGTTGTAACAGACACTGGCACAGCAGTAACCCTAAACCTCAAGGTTAGGGTTCGGGTCGGCGGTCGGCATTCCGGGACATGTGTCGCGGAAACGGGCACCCCACCCATCGACATCCGTCGTACGGCAGTCACCACGCAGCCGTCCGACCCGGTATTTCGAGGCGAGAGGCCTTCGACGTGGCAGCACCGCAGAACTACCTCGCAGTCATCAAGGTCGTCGGTATCGGCGGCGGTGGCGTCAACGCCATCAACCGGATGATCGAGGTCGGTCTCAAGGGCGTCGAGTTCATCGCGATCAACACCGATGCGCAGGCCCTCCTGATGAGCGACGCCGACGTCAAGCTCGATGTGGGCCGTGAACTCACCCGGGGCCTCGGCGCCGGCGCCAACCCCGAGGTCGGCCGCAAGGCCGCCGAGGACCACCGCGAGGAGATCGAGGAGGTCCTCAAGGGGGCCGACATGGTCTTCGTCACCGCCGGCGAGGGCGGCGGCACCGGAACCGGCGGCGCTCCCGTGGTCGCCAACATCGCCCGCTCGCTGGGCGCGCTCACCATCGGCGTGGTCACCCGTCCCTTCACCTTCGAGGGCCGCCGCCGCGCCAACCAGGCCGAGGACGGCATCGCGCAGCTGCGTGAAGAGGTGGACACCCTCATCGTGATCCCCAACGACCGGCTGCTGTCCATCTCGGACCGCCAGGTCAGCGTGCTGGATGCCTTCCGCTCCGCGGACCAGGTGCTGCTCTCCGGTGTCCAGGGCATCACCGATCTGATCACCACCCCCGGCCTGATCAACCTGGACTTCGCCGACGTCAAGTCCGTGATGTCGGACGCCGGTTCGGCGCTGATGGGGATCGGTTCCGCGCGTGGCGAGGACCGCGCCAAGGCGGCGGCCGAGATGGCCATCTCCTCGCCGCTGCTGGAGGCGTCCATCGACGGCGCACGCGGCGTGCTGCTCTCCATCTCCGGCGGCTCGGACCTCGGCCTCTTCGAGATCAACGAGGCCGCCCAGCTGGTCAGCGAGGCCGCCCACCCCGAGGCCAACATCATCTTCGGCGCGGTCATCGACGACGCCCTCGGCGACGAGGTGCGGGTCACCGTGATCGCGGCCGGCTTCGACGGCGGCCAGCCGCCTGCGATCGTCCGCGAGCCGGTGGTCAAGTCCACCCCGCAGGACCGCGACCGCGACCGCCCGGCGCCCCCGCGCACCTCCTACGGCTCCCTGGGCGCGGTCGCCCCGGCCGCCGACGAGCTGCCCGCCAGCCGTACCGAGCACATCCCCGCGCCGGCCACCTCGCCGGTGCCGCCGCAGATCCCCCCGATCCAGCGCCCCTATGTGGAGACGCCGGCCGAGGAGCTGGACGTCCCGGACTTCCTCAAGTGATCTGCCCGATAGCCGCCGGCCCGAGGAGCAGCGCATGATCGGGCAGCGGATCGACCGCGACGGGGCTCACTTCGCCTTCACCGACCGGTGGGGCGGGGTGAGCTCCGCTCCGTACGGAGAGCTCAACCTCGGCGGAGCGGTCGGCGACGACCCGGCCGCCGTACGCGGCAACCGGGCGCTCGCCGCCGAGGCGCTGGGCCTCGACCCGGCGGACGTGGTCTGGATGAACCAGGTGCACGGCCGCGAGGTCGCCGAGGTGACCGGCCGCCAGGCCGACGGCACGGCACCGCAGGTGGACGCGCTGGTCACCACCCGCCCCGGGCTGGCCCTGGCGGTACTCACCGCCGACTGCGCCCCCGTACTGCTCGCCGACCCCGTCGCCGGGGTCGCCGCCGCCGCCCACGCCGGGCGGCCCGGCCTCGCCGCCGGGGTGGTCCCCGCAGCGGTCGAGGCGATGGTGCGCCTCGGCGCCCGGCCCGAGCGGATCACCGCCGTCACCGGCCCCACCGTCTGCGGCCACTGCTATGAAGTACCCGCCGCGCTGCGGGCCGAAGTCGCCGAGGCGGTTCCGGCCGCGTACGCCACCACCGGCTGGGGCACCCCCGCCGTGGATGTGCCGGGCGGAGTGGACGCCCAGCTCGCCGAGGCCGGTGTCACCGACCGCCGCCGGTCACCGGTCTGCACCCGGGAGTCCGCAGACCACTTCTCCTACCGCCGCGAGCAGCGCACCGGGCGCCTCGCGGGCTATGTCTGGTTCGGCCGGGGACAGCGATAGAAGATGACGAATCACCATGACGGCCCGTTTCCGAACGGCCCGTCCTTTCCCGATGCCCTGACCGAGCAGGGGCGGGCCCGCCGCGAGCAGCTGCGCGCCAACCTCGCCGCGGTGGAGCAGCGCATCGCCGACGCCTGCGCCGCCGCCGGGCGGCCGCGCCATGAGGTCACCCTGGTGGTGGTCACCAAGACCTACCCCGCCGAGGACACCCGGTTGCTCGCCTCACTCGGCGTCACCGAGGTGGCCGAGAACCGCGACCAGGACGCCGCACCCAAGGCCGCCGAGTGCGCCGACCTGCCGCTGAACTGGCATTTCGTCGGGCAGTTGCAGACCAACAAGGTGCGCTCGGTGGTCCGGTACGCGGACTTTGTCCACTCCGTCGACCGGCCGAGGCTGGTCGACGCCCTCTCCACGGCGGTGGTCAGGGCAGAACGTCCGGAACTCGCCTGCCTGGTGCAGGTGGCGCTGGAGAAGGAGGCGGGGGACGCGGCGGCGGCGCAGGCCGCCGGCCGGGCCGGGGTGGCTCCGGAGGAGGTCGCGGCCCTCGCCGACGCCCTTGCCGACGCGCCCGGGCTGCGGTTCGCCGGTGTGATGACGGTCGCACCGCTCGTCGGGCGCTACGCGGGCGATCCGGCGGCGGCTTTCGGTCGTCTGGCGGAAATCGCAACCGCCGTACGAGCGGCCCATCCGGCTGCCACGATGGTCTCGGCGGGGATGAGCGGCGACCTCGAACAGGCCGTCGCGGCCGGTGCGACACATGTGCGCGTCGGAACGGCGGTGCTCGGTGCGCGGCCACCCCTCCGGTAACGTCACCGGTTAGTAGATCAGACCACAGGACAAAATAGGACAAAGTTTAGTCGCTTCCGCATCGCGGCGGCGAATCGTGGATCGTATGTCCGCGGCCACGCACCGGGCCTGACGTGCAGTCGGGCACCGAGCGGACCGCGGTCCCGACCGCCGGTGCAGCCGGTGACGGGGTCTGGCCGGTGACGGGCCGATCCACCACAGAGCGGAGGACAGGAGTATGGCCGGCGCTATGCGCAAGATGGCGGTCTACCTCGGCCTCGTGGAGGACGAGACGTACGACGGCCAGGGGTACGACCCCGACGACGACTATGACGCGGACCCCGAGCCGCTGCGCACCGGACGCACCGAGGAAGTGCCCCGCCAGTCCGCGGCCGCCCATGCGGCCGCCCACGCGGCGCACGCCGCTCCGGCGGCACAGGCGGTACCGATCCGGCAGGAGCCGGCGCGGATGGCTCCGGTGTCCTCCATCACACCCGACCGCCGCCACGTGGAGAAGAGCGCCCCGGTGATCATGCCCAAGGTCGTCAACGAGCGAGAGCCCTACCGCATCACCACACTCCATCCTCGAACCTACAACGAGGCCCGCACCATCGGGGAACACTTCCGCGACGGAACCCCCGTGATCATGAATCTGACGGAGATGGACGACACCGACGCCAAGCGCCTCGTAGACTTCGCGGCTGGACTCGTCTTCGGTCTGCACGGCAGCATCGAGCGGGTGACGCAGAAGGTGTTCCTGCTGTCTCCTGCTAACGTCGATGTCACGGCGGAGGACAAGGCCCGTATCGCCGAGGGTGGGTTCTTCAACCAGAGCTGACCCAGCCACGACACCAGGTACGGATCCGCTGACAGTGAGTGAACGGGACAGGGAGAGGGAAGCGCGATGGGCATCGTGTCGGCAGTGCTCTACTACGCACTGACCGTCTTCCTGGTCATCCTGCTCTTCCGGCTGGTGATGGACTGGGTGTTCCAGTTCGCCCGCTCGTGGCACCCCGGCAAGGCCATGGTTGTGGTCCTGGAGGCCACGTACACTGTCACGGATCCGCCGCTCAAGCTTCTGCGGCGGTTCATTCCGCCGCTACGTCTCGGGGGCGTGGCGCTCGACCTGTCCTTCTTCGTACTGATGATCATTGTGTATGTCCTGATCTCGCTCGTGGTGAGACTGCCGTGGTAAGCGCGCGACAGGACGCCGGTGTGCCGACGATCACGTTGAGGTGAAGAGATGCCATTGACCCCCGAGGACGTTCGGAACAAGCAGTTCACGACCGTCCGCCTCCGCGAAGGCTATGACGAGGACGAGGTCGATGCCTTCCTCGACGAGGTGGAAGCAGAGCTGACCCGCCTGCTCCGCGAGAACGAGGACCTGCGCGCCAAGCTGGCCGCGGCGACCCGCGCCGCCGCCCAGAACCAGCAGAACATGCGCAAGGAGCAGGAGCAGCAGCAGCAGCGCCCCAACGCTCCCGTGCCCGCTGCCATATCCGGACCGCCCGTGCCGGGCCAGCAGCAGATGCCGCAGCAGATGGGCGGCCCCCAGCAGCTCGGCCTGCCCCCGGGCGGCCAGCAGCAGATGGGCGGCCCGCCGCAGCTTCCGGCCGGCCCCGGCGGCCCCGGTCCGCAGCAGATGGGCGGCCCGATGCCCGGCCAGATGGGCCCCGGTGGCGGCCCCGGCGGCCCGATGGGCCCCGGTGGTCCGATGGGCGGTCCCATGGGTGGCCCGATGGGCGGTCCCATGGGTCAGCAGATGGGCGGCCCCATGGGTGGCCAGATGGGTCCGGGCGGCGGTCCGCACATGCCGCAGCAGCAGCAGGGCCCGGGCGGCGACAGCGCGGCCCGCGTGCTGGCGCTCGCCCAGCAGACCGCCGACCAGGCCATCGCCGAGGCCCGCTCCGAGGCCAACAAGATCGTCGGCGAGGCGCGCAGCCGTGCCGAGGGTCTGGAGCGCGACGCCCGGTCCAAGGCCGACGCGCTGGAGCGGGACGCCCAGGAGAAGCACCGCGTCGCCATGGGGTCCCTGGAGTCGGCCCGGGCCACCCTGGAGCGCAAGGTCGAGGACCTGCGGGCCTTCGAGCGTGAGTACCGCACCCGTCTGAAGTCGTACCTGGAGACCCAGCTGCGGCAGTTGGAGTCGCAGGCGGACGACTCGCTCGCCCCGCCGCGCACCCCGGCCACCGCCTCGCTGCCTCCGGCGACCCCGTCGCTGCCCCCGGCGGCGTCGATGGCCCCGGCCGGTGCCCCCTCGGGCATGGGCGGGCAGACCTTCGGCGGTCAGCCGTCCTTCGGCGGCAACGGTCAGCCGAGCTTCGGCGGGCAGCAGTCGTTCGGCGGCGGCAACGGCCAGCAGGGCTTCGGCGGCGGTCAGGGCTCCCCGATGGCCCCGGCGGGTATGACCCAGCCGATGGCTGCGGTCCGTCCGCAGCCCCCGCAGCCGCTTCAGCAGGCTCCCACGCCGATGCGCGGCTTCCTCATCGATGAGGAGAACGACAACTGAGTCACCGGTTCCTGTGATCCGCGTCACCTGATCCAGGACGCACCACCCGAGGGCGCCCCCACTGCATCGCAGCGGGGGCGCCCTCGTGCTGCGGCCGATGGCCTAGCGGTCGTGTACACGACAGGAGCCGCCGACCCCGGGCGGGGTCGGCGGCTCCGTTGGCGGTGCGGCCGGTGGGCCGTGACCGCAGGTCAGGCCCGGCGGAGGCGGAAGGAGAGGCCCAGCGACTCGTCGGTGAACGGCTCCGACTCCCAGTCGGCCTCGCCCTGGGCGAAGTCGACGGCCAGCACCTCGTCGGCGACCAGTGAGGCATGCTCGGCCAGTGCGGCGATGGTCTCCGGGTCGGTGGCGGTCCAGCGGAGCACGATGCGGTCGGCGACGTCCAGGCCGCTGGTCTTGCGGGCCTCCTGGATCTGCCGGATCACATCGCGGGCCGCGCCGGTGCGGCGCAGTTCGGGCGTGATGTGCAGGTCCAGGGCGACGGTGGCGCCGGACTCATTGGCCACCGCCCAGCCCTCGCGCGGGGTCTCGGTGACGACGACCTCCTCCGGGGTAAGCGCGACGGCCTCGCCGGACACCTCGACGGTGGCGGTGCCCCCGGCGCGCAGCGCGGCGGAGAGCACCGCGGCGTCGGCGGCGGCGATGGCCCTGGCGACGTCCTGCACGCCCTTGCCGAACCGCTTGCCCAGCGCCCGGAAGTTGGCCTTGGCGGTGGTGTCCACCAGGGAGCCGCCGACCTCGCTCAGCGAGGCCAGCTCGGCGACGTTGAGCTCCTCGGCGATCTGGCCGCGCAGCTCGGGCGGCAGCTCCTCCCAGCCATGGGCGGCGATCAGCGCCCGGGAGAGCGGCTGACGGGTCTTCACCCCGGAGTCGGCGCGGGTGGCCCGGCCCAGCTCCACCAGGCGGCGGACCAGCGCCATATGGCGGGAGAGGCCGGTGTCGATCAGCGTCTCGTCGGCGGTCGGCCAGGAGGCCAGGTGCACCGAGGCGGGGGCGTCCGGCACCACCGGCACCACCAGGTCCTGCCAGACCCGCTCGGTGATGAACGGCACCAGCGGCGCCATCAGCCGGGTGACGGTGTCCACGACCTCGTGCAGGGTGGCCAGGGCGGCCGGCTCGCCCTGCCAGAAGCGGCGGCGGGAGCGGCGTACGTACCAGTTGGAGAGGTCGTCCACGAAGCCGGAGAGCAGCTTGCCGGCCCGCTGGGTGTCGTAGCCCTCCAGCGCCGCGTCCACCTCCCGTACCAGGATGCCCAGTTCGGAGAGGAGCCAGCGGTCCAGCAGCGGCCGGTCCTGCGGCGCCGGGTCGGCGGCCGAGGGGGCCCAGCCGGCGGTGCGGGCGTACAGGGCCTGGAAGGCGACGGTGTTCCAGTAGGTGAGCAGGGTCTTGCGGACCACCTCCTGGATGGTGCCGTGGCCGACCCGCCGGGCCGACCAGGGCGAGCCGCCGGCGGCCATGAACCAGCGCACCGCGTCGGCGCCGTGCTGGTCCATCAGCGGGATCGGCTGGAGGATGTTGCCCAGGTGCTTGGACATCTTGCGGCCGTCCTCGGCCAGGATGTGGCCCAGGCAGACGACGTTCTGGTAGCTGTTCCGGTCGAAGACCAGGGTGCCGACGGCCATCAGCGAGTAGAACCAGCCACGGGTCTGGTCGATCGCCTCGGAGATGAACTGCGCCGGGTAGCGCTTCTCGAACAGCTCCTTGTTGCGGTACGGGTAGCCCCACTGCGCGAAGGGCATCGACCCCGAGTCGTACCAGGCGTCGATCACCTCGGGGACCCGGGTGGCGGTGGTGCCGCACTCCGGGCAGTCGAGGGTGATGTCGTCGATGTACGGGCGGTGCGGGTCCAGCGCGGAGAGGTCGCGCCCGGCCAGCTCGCCCAGCTCGGCCAGCGAGCCGACGCAGGTGAGGTGGCCCTGCTCGCAGGTCCAGATCGGCAGCGGGGTGCCCCAGTAGCGCTTGCGGCTCAGCGCCCAGTCGACGTTGTTGTCGAGCCAGTCGCCGTAGCGGCCGTGCTTGATGGACTCCGGGAACCAGTTGGTGTTCTCGTTCTCGCGGAGCAGGGCGTCCTTGACGGCGGTGGTGCGGATGTACCAGGACGGCTGCGCGTAGTAGAGCAGCGCGGTGTGGCAGCGCCAGCAGTGCGGGTAGCTGTGCTCGTACGGCAGGTGCCGGAAGAGCAGCCCCCGGGCCTGGAGGTCGGCGACCAGCGCCTCGTCGGCCTTCTTGAAGAAGACGCCGCCGATCAGCGGCAGCTCCGCCTCGAAGGTGCCGTCGGGGCGCACCGGGTTGACCACCGGCAGGCCGTAGGCGCGGCAGACCCGCAGGTCGTCCTCGCCGAAGGCGGGGGACTGGTGGACCAGTCCGGTGCCGTCCTCGGTGGTGACATAGGTGTCGTTGACGACGTAGTGCGCGTCCTCGATCTCCACCAGCTCGAAGGGGCGGCGGTAGGCCCAGCGCTCCATCTCGCGGCCGGTGAAGGTCTGGCCGGTGGCGGTCCAGCCCTCGCCGAGCGCCTTGGCCAGCAGCGGCTCGGCGACCACCAGCCGCTCGCTGCCGTCGGTGGCCACCACATAGGTGACCTCGGGGTGGGCGGCGACGGCGGTGTTGGAGACCAGGGTCCACGGAGTGGTCGTCCAGACCAGCAGCGACGCCTCCCCGGCGAGCGGGCCGGAGGTGAGCGGGAAGCGGACGAAGACCGAGGGGTCGACCACGGTCTCATAGCCCTGGGCCAGCTCGTGGTCGGAGAGGCCGGTGCCGCAGCGGGGGCACCAGGGGGCCACCCGGTGGTCCTGGACCAGCAGGCCCTTGTCGAAGATCTGCTTCAGCGACCACCAGACGGACTGGACGTAGTCGGGGTCCATGGTGCGGTAGGCCTGGTCCATGTCGACCCAGTAGCCCATCCGCTCGGTGAGCTCGGCGAAGGCGTCGGTGTGCCGGGTGACCGACTCGCGGCACCGGGCGTTGAACTCGGCGATGCCGTACGCCTCGATGTCCTGCTTCCCGTTGAAGCCCAGCTCCTTCTCCACGGCCAGCTCCACCGGCAGCCCATGGCAGTCCCAGCCGGCCTTGCGACCGACGTGGTAGCCCTTCATGGTGCGGTAGCGGGGGAAGACGTCCTTGAAGACGCGGGCCTCGATGTGGTGGGCGCCGGGCATGCCGTTGGCGGTGGGCGGGCCCTCGTAGAAGACCCACTCGGGGCGGCCCTCGGACTGCTCCAGGCTGCGCTGGAAGATCTTCTCGTCCCGCCAGAAGGCGAGCACCTCGTGCTCCAGGGCGGGCAGGTCGACCTGCGCGGGTACGGCCCGGTAGCGGGGCTCTTCGGGGTTGGTCATCGCGGGGGCCTTCCTCCGGCGGATGCGTCGTGTGCGGCTTCCGACGGAGGGACGAGACGGTGTGCGCCGTCCCGCGGTACCACCCTCCTTGGCCGCGTGCGGTACGCCGTGGCCCACTCATTGGGTGCTGCTGCCGGGTCTACTGGGCCTGCGGGCCGTTCTTCCGGCGGCTCAGGGGTGATCTTCCCGTCGCGCACGCCCCCGGGCTCCCACCGTCCCCGGGTCGCTGCTGGCTGCGTACGGCGGTACTCGTCCCGTCAACGCCTTGCGGGAGCAAGTGTATAGGGCGGCGCCACCGCTTTCCCCGGACCGTGCGGTAGCGGCCACGGAAAGCGGTTAGCGGGTCACGTTCTGGGCACAACCTCGTCATGCCTGGGGAGGGGACTCCCCGGGTGGACATCGGACTCAGATCGGAATGTCCGGTTGTGGCATGAATCGCGGCGAATTATCGTTCCGGCACCGAGCGGTCCGGGAACCGCCGGCCGTCACCATTCGTGAAGGGGTCGTAGCCATGGCTGAGAAGGCTGAGAACGGGACCACCGCCACCAGGCGGGCGGCCCGCAGGGCCGTGGCGGACCAGGGGGAGGGCACCGCGACCCCGCGCCGCAAGACCGGCACCGCCGCCGCCCGGCCGGCGGTCCCCACCCGCACCCACGCCGCCGCGACCGGCGCCACCCGTACGGCCGCCGCCACCGCCGCGATCCCGGAGCCGGGGCCGCTGGACCCCGCGCAGCTGCCGGTACGCCCCGGGGAGGAGCCCTGGACGGCGGCCGAGGTCGACGAGCTGCGCGACGAGCTGACCGCCGAGGCCAAGCGGCTGCGCCAGGAGATCGACACCGCCGAGGCGGCCATCTCCGGGATGATGCGGGACTCCGGCGACGGCGCCGGCGACGACCAGGTGGACGCCGGTACCAAGAACATCTCCCGCGAGCACGAGCTCGCCCTCGCCAACAACGCGCGGGACATGCTCGCCCAGACCGAGCGCGCGCTTGACCGGCTGCGGGGGACCGGCTTCGGGCTCTGCGAGTCCTGCGGCGAAGCGGTGGGCAAGGCCCGGTTGCAGGCGTTCCCGCGCGCCACGCTCTGCGTCCAGTGCAAGGCCAAGCAGGAGCGGCGCTGACCCCCCGCACGGCCGGGGCCTCGCGGCCCAGCAGGGCCACCGGCCGCCCGGTGCCGTACGCTCGACCTCGACAGCGCCGCCCCGGCCCCGGGGCCGGTCCCACCTGTGACGGCAGCGGAGCGGATCATCAGTACGCCAGGTTCCCACCAGACCCAGGACGGCGCAGCCCGGGACGGCGCCGCCGAGGCCGCGACGGCCCCCGGGGAGCAGACCCCCGGGGAGCAGCCCACCCCCGGAGAGCAGTCCGCCGACGCCTCCGCTCCCGTGCACCGCCGCCGGATCGCGGTGCTGCTGACCGTGGCGCTGCTCGCCTACCTGGTCGACCTGGGCAGCAAGCTGCTGGTCGTCTCCGACCTGGAAGGCCATGCCCCGATCCAGGTGATCGGCGATGTGCTCACCTTCCAGGTGATCCGCAACCCGGGCGCGGCCTTCGGCATGGGCCAAGCCCTGACCATCGTCTTCACCCTGATCGCCACCTCGGTGATCGTGGTCATCTGGCGGATCGCCCGCAAGCTGCACAGCCTGCCCTGGGCGGTGGCGCTGGGCCTGCTGCTCGGCGGAGCGCTGGGCAACCTCACCGACCGGCTCTTCCGGGGGCCGGCCGTCTTCCGCGGCCATGTGGTCGACTTCGTCTCGCTCCAGCACTTCGCGGTCTTCAACCTGGCCGACTCCGCGATCGTCTGCGGTGGTGTGCTGGTGGTGCTGCTCTCCTTCCGGGGCTCCAACCCGGACGGCACCGTCCACCGCGACCGCGAGGAGCAGCCGGGCGAGCCCGACGCACCGGAGGCCCCGGCCGAGCCCGAGCAGGGCTGACCGCCGTACCCCGGCCGTCCCCCCTGGCCGTGGCCGGAGGGGGCCCGACCGTCCGGCATACTCGTTCAGGTGAGCACCGCAGCGCAGATCCGCACCCTGCCCGTACCCGACGGCCTTGAGGGCGAGCGTCTCGACGCCGCGCTCGCCCGCATGTTCGGCTTCTCCCGCACCAAGGCGGCCGAACTCGCCGCCGACGGCAAGGTCCGGGTGGACGGCGCGACCGCGGGCAAGTCCGACCGGGTCATGGCCGGGGCCTGGCTGGAGGTCGAGATCCCCGCCCCGGCGGCGCCGGTGCAGATCGTCGCCGAGCCGGTCGACGGCATGCGGATCGTCCACGAGGACGACCACGTCCTGGTGGTCGACAAGCCGGTCGGCGTCGCCGCCCACCCCAGCCCCGGCTGGACCGGCCCCACCGTGATCGGCGGCCTCGCCGCCGCCGGGTACCGCATCTCCACCTCGGGCGCCGCCGAGCGGCAGGGCATCGTGCACCGGCTGGACGTCGGCACCTCCGGCCTGATGGTGGTCGCCAAGTCCGAGCTGGCCTACAGCCTGCTCAAGCAGCAGTTCCGCGAGCGCACCGTGGACAAGCGCTACCACACCCTGGTGCAGGGCCACCCCGACCCGATGCACGGCACCGTGGACGCGCCGATCGACCGGCACCCCACCGCCGACTGGAAGTGGGCCGTGGTCGCCTCCGGCAAGCCGTCGGTCACCCACTACGACCTCATCGAGGCGTTCCGGGCCGCCTCGCTGCTGGACATCAAGCTGGAGACCGGCCGCACCCACCAGATCCGGGTGCATATGTCCGCGCTGCGCCACCCCTGCGTCGGCGACCTCACCTACGGCGCCGACCCCACCCTGGCCAAGCGCCTCCGCCTCACCCGCCAGTGGCTGCACGCCGTCCACCTGGGCTTTGAGCACCCCTCGGACGGGCAGTGGGTGGAGTTCGACAGCGAGTACCCGGAGGACCTGGCCAAGGCCCTGGACATCATCGCCTCGGAGAGCTGAGCGGCGACGCGCACCGGCCGCCTGGCGGTGCTGCCCGCCGCCCGGGGCACCGGGCCGGGTGTGGCATTGGTCCGCGCCATCGAACGGGCCGGGCTGGAGCGCGGCGCCGGGGAGCTGGAGCTGCACGCCCAGGTCTCCGCGATCGGCTTCCATGAGCGCCTGGGCCACACCGCCCACGGCCCCGAGTACCTGGACGGCGGCCTTCCGCACCGCACCATGACCCGGGGGCTCACCGGCTGAGCTGGTGCCTCGCCCGCCGCCCCGGCACGGACAGCTGCCGCGTTGGCGAGCCATCCGCACAGAGAACCGGTACGAGGCAGACCCGCTACGAGGGCGGCCCGCCGCCGTGCAGCTGTACGCGCCAGGACGCCTCGCCACCGGACACGTCTCGGCGGGCGGGGCACCGGCTCCCGCCGCGTGGCGAGGTCCGGGCCGGTCCGCTGTCACCTGCGGTGGCTAGGATCACCGACCATGGACCTGGGCGGCCGACGTATGCGGCAGTGGTGGACAGGGCGGCCGCGCGGCCCCCGGCGGCTCGCCGCCGCCGTACTCGCCCTGGCCGTGACGGCCGGGGGCGTCGGCGTCTGGGGTGCGGCGGCCTCCGGCAGCGGGCCCGCCGTCCACGTCGAGCAGCACTTCCTGGAACTGCCGGAGAGCCCCGGCAGCGCCGAACGGGTCCGCATCGACACCGCCTTCCTCACCGCCGGCGGCCCGGGCCGCCGCCCCGCCGTGCTGCTGGCACACGGCTTCGGCGGCTCCAAGGACGGCGTACGGGCCCAGGCCGAGCAGCTCGCCCGGGACGGCTATGCGGTGCTGACCTGGTCCGCCCGGGGCTTCGGCCGCTCCGGCGGCAGGATCGGCCTGGACGACCCCGACCGCGAGGTGGGCGACGTCCGCGCGCTGGTCGACTGGCTGGCCAAGCGCCCCGAGGTTCGGCTGGACGCCCCCGGCGACCCCCGGGTCGGCATCACCGGTGCCTCGTACGGCGGCGCGGTCTCGCTGCTCGCCGCCGCATACGACCGCCGCATCGACGCCGTCGCGCCGCAGATCACCTGGTGGAACCTGGCCGACGCGCTCTTCCCGCAGCGCACCGTGGGCGGCAGCGCCGCCGACGGGGTCTTCAAGAAGCTCTGGGCCGGGATCTTCTTCACCACCGGCTCCACCGCCGCCGCCCCCGCCGCCCCCACCACCGGCCCCACCGCCGCCGCAGCGGCCGCCGCAGCGCCCGCCGGGTGCGGCCGCTTCACCGACCGGCTCTGCGCCATGTACAACCGGGTCGCGGTCGCCGGACGCCCCGACCCGGCGGCCGTGAAGCTGCTGGAACGCTCCAGCCCCTCGTCGGTGGCGGACCGCATCCGCGTCCCCACCCTGGTCGTCCAGGGCCAGCACGACTCGCTCTTCCCGCTCGACCAGGGCGACGCCATCGCCCGCGCCGTCGCCGCCAATGGCGCACCCGTCGCCGTCGACTGGTACGCGGGCGGCCATGACGGCGGCGACCAGGAGACCGGCCGGGTGCAGCAGCGCGTCGCCGACTGGTTCGACCACTACCTCAAGGGCGCCACCACCCCCACCGGCCCGGCCTTCCGGGTCACCCGCACCGGCGGCCTGGACTCCACCGGGGTCCAGCCGGTGCTGCGCGGCGCCACCGCCGACCGCTACCCCGGTCTGGACGGCACCACCAGCCGCACCATCCCGCTCACCGGCGGCGAGCAGAGCGCCGCCAACCCGGCCGGCGGCTCCCCGCCCTCCGTCTCCACCGTCCCCGGCCTCGCCGCGCTCTCCCAGCTCTCCGCCGTGGGCGGCGGCCTCTCCCTGGACCTGCCCGGCCAGTCCGCCTCCTTCGGCTCCGCCCCGCTGGCCACCGCCGTCCGGGTCACCGGCGCACCCCGGGTCACCGTACGGGTCCGCGCCGACCGGCCCGATGCGGTGCTCTTCGCCAAGCTCTACGACGTCGCCCCGGACGGCACCCGCAGCCTGCCCCAGCAGTTGGTCGCCCCGCTGCGGATCACCGGCGCCGACGCCCCGCAGGGCCGTACCGCCGAGGTGCTGCTGCCGGCCGTGGACCACGAGTTCACCGCCGGGCACCGGATGCTGGTGGTGCTCTCCACCACCGACCTGGCGTACGCCTCCCCGGTCGAGCCCGCCACATACCGGATCGCGACGGCCGGCGGCGGGCTCACCGTCCCCGCCGACCACGGGCTGCGCACCGCGCCCGCCCCGCTGCCCCGCTGGGTGTGGGGGCTGCCCGCCGCCGCCGTCGCGCTCGCCGCACTGCTGCTGCTCACCGGTCGCGGCGGACCGCGCCGCACCCCGCCGCCCGACCCGGCGCTGGCCCCGGTCCCGCTCCAGATCACCGGTCTGACCAAGCGCTACGCCGGGGCCGCCGACCGGTACGCCGTCCAGGACCTCACCTTCCGCGTCGAACAGGGCCAGGTCGTCGGGCTGCTCGGCCCCAACGGGGCGGGCAAGACCACCACCCTGCGGATGCTGATGGGCCTCATCCGCCCCGACCGGGGCACCGTCCGGATCTTCGGGCACGCGGTGCGCAGCGGTGCGCCGGTGCTCTCCCGGGTCGGCGCCTTCGTGGAGGGCGCAGGCTTCCTGCCGCACCTCACCGGCCGCGACAATCTGCGGCTGTACTGGCAGGCCACCGGCCGCCCCGCCGAGGACGCGCACCTCGCCGAGGCGCTGGAGATCGCCGGTCTGGGGGAGGCGCTGGACCGGCCGGTGCGCACCTACTCCCAGGGCATGCGGCAGCGCCTGGCCATCGCCCAGGCCATGCTGGGCCTGCCCGAGCTGCTCATCCTGGACGAGCCCACCAACGGCCTTGACCCGCCGCAGATCCGCGAGATGCGGGAGGTGCTCATCCGCTATGCCGCCACCGGGCGGACCGTGATCGTCTCCAGCCATCTGCTCTCCGAGGTCGAGCAGAGCTGCACCCATCTGGTGGTGATGGACCGGGGCCGACTGGTCACCGCCGGGGCCGTCGCCGACATCGTCGGCGCGGGCGACCTGCTGCTGGTCACCATCCCGGAGAGCGGCCCCGACGCGCTGGACGCCGACGGCCGCGCGGTCGCCGCCGAGAAGGTCGCCGCGCTGGACGGGGTGGCCTCGGCCGAGCCCGCCGACGGCGGCCTGCTGATCCGCCTCGGGGACCTCCCGGCGCACCGGCTGCTGGCCGAACTGGTGCGGCTCGGCATCCCGGTGGAGCGGGTCGGACCGCACCGCCGCCTGGAGGACGCCTTCCTCTCCCTGATCGGAGGACCCGCGTGAGCACCGTACCGCCGCCCCCGGCGGGCCCCCATGTGCCGCCGCTGGGCCGTCCGCAGGCCCCCGACGCCGGGCACGCCCCCGGCTATCTGCCGCGCCGCACCCTGCCCTTCCGGGTGGAGGCGGTACGGCAGCTGCGCCGCCGCCGCACCCTGGTGATGGCGGCGGTGCTGGCCGGGCTGCCGCTGGTGCTGCTGGCCGCGTTCGCCCTCGGCGGCGGCCCCGACGGGGAGCGGGGCCGGGCCACCCTGATCGACACCGCCACCGCCTCCGGCGCCAACTTCGCCGTCACCGCGCTCTTTGTCTCCACCGGCTTTCTGCTGGTCATCCCGGTGGCGCTGTTCTGCGGTGACACGGTGGCGGCGGAGGCGGGCTGGTCCTCGCTGCGCTATCTGCTGGCTGCCCCGGTGCCGCGCACCCGGCTGCTGGCCGCCAAGCTCGCCGTGGGGCTGGCCTTCAGCGCCGCCGCGATGGTGCTGCTGCCCGCCGTGGCGCTCGCCGTCGGCACCGCCGCCTACGGCTGGGGCGATCTGCGGCTGCCCACCGGCAGCACCCTGGCGGCGGGCTCGGCGCTGCCCCGGCTGGCTATCGTGGTGCTGTATCTGCTGCTCTCCCAACTCGCCACCGCCGGGCTGGCGTTCTGGCTCTCCACCGCCACCGACGCCCCGCTCGGCGCGGTCGGCGGCGCGGTCTTCCTCACCATCGTCGGCAGTGTGCTGGACGCGGTCACCGCGCTCGGCGACTGGCGCGAGCTGCTGCCCGCGCACTGGCAGTACGCCTGGGCGGACGCCCTGCAACCGCAGCTGGAGTGGGGCGGCATGATCAGGGGGACGGCGGTGTCCGCCTCGTACGGCGTGGTGCTGCTGGCGCTCGCCTTCCGTGGCTTCCGGGGCAAGGACGTGGTCTCCTGACGGCTCGTCAGGATTCCTTCTTGGCCAGGGAGACGGCGGGTCGGGGTGCCGGCGGGGGCGCGTCGGACGGCGACCAGGCCGCCCGGTCCAGGGTCTTCAGGGTCGCCGCCGCCGAGGTGGCGACCCGGGGCAGCGCCTCCGGGTGGTGGTCCCGCACATACCCCAGCAGATGCTCGCGCACGGCGCAGCGCAGCGTGAAGACGTCGTCCGCGTCGCGGGCCGTCATCAGGGCCCGTACCAGCACCGTGGTCGGGGTGGTGTCGGTGACCAGCAGCGACCAGCCCTGCCGGTCCCAGAGCGCACTGGCGTCCAGATAGCGCTTGAGCTCGGCGCGCAGCTCGGCGATCGGGGCGGCGTGGTCCAGGTGCAGCAGCACCGTGCCGGTCATCCGGGGGTCCTTGCGCGACCAGTTCTCGAACGGGCGGCCGGTGAAGTACGAGACCGGCATCACCACCCGGCGCTGGTCCCAGGTGGCCAGCACCAGGTAGGTGAGGGTGATCTCCTCCACCTCGCCCCGCTCGCCGTCCACCACCACCACGTCACCGATCCGCACCATGTCGCCGAAGGCGATCTGCAACCCGGCGAAGAGGTTGCCCAGCGTCGACTGCGCGGCGATGCCCGCCACCACGCCGATCACTCCGGCCGACGCCAGCAGGCTGGTGCCCGCCGTCCGCGCCTCGGGGAAGGTCATCAGCCCCGAGGCGATGGCCAGCAGCACGATCGCCGCCTGCGTCACCCGCCGGATCAGCCCCACCTGGGTACGGATCCGGCGCACCCGGGAGTCGTCGTCCACGGCGCTCTCATAGCGGCCCACCGCCGTGGTCACCAGCGCGCCGGTCACCCGGACGCCCAGCCAGCCCGAGGCGGCCAGCGCCAGCAGCAGCAGGAGGTGCCGGGTCCCCGGGTACAGCTCCTCCGGCAGCCTGACGGCCGGTACCGCCGCATAGAGCCACACCGCCGCGACCGCCGCCTGGAGCGGCATCCGGCAGCGGCGCAGCAGCGGCAGGGTCCGCGAGCCGGGGCGGCGGCCCAGCGCCCGGCGCAGCAGCCGGTCGGCGACCCAGCCGACCAGGACGGGTACGGCGACCGCGCAGCAGAGCAGGGACAGGGGGCGTATCACGCTCCACATCGTGGTGGACTTCCGTTCCTGGGACGCGGTCTCTCGGGCGAACTCGGACCATCCTGACGGATCGCGCGGCGGCCGGTGACGGCGGACCCCGCGCTGACCGGGACCATGCCGACCGGGATCATGGGGGGTGCACCACCGACCGCACAGCCAGGAAGGCACCCCCGTGGCCCGCATCCTCCTCCTCCACTCCGCCTATGGGCTCCGGCCCGCCGTCCAGGCGGCGGCCGACCGGCTGCGTACGGCCGGCCACGAGGTGCATCTGCCCGACCTCTACGACGGGCGGGTCGTGGACACGGTGGAGGAGGGCATGGCGATCAAGGAGGAGATCGGCACCGAGGAACTGCTCCGGCGGGCGGTGGCGGTCGCCGTCCCGCTGCTGGGGTCGGGCTCGGGCGGCCTGGTCTACGCGGGCTTCTCGCTCGGCGGCGCGCTCGCCCAGAACCTCGCCCTCGCCGACGAGGGCGCCCGTGGCCTGCTGCTCTTCCACGGCACCTCGGACATCCTGGACGAGGCCGCCACCGGCATCCCGGTGCAGCTCCATGTCGCCGAACCCGACCCCTTCGAGACCGAGGACTGGCTGAACGCCTGGTATCTGCGGATGCGCCGGGCCGGGGCCGAGGTCGAGGTCCACCGCTACCACGGCGCCGGCCACCTCTTCACCGACCCAGGCCTGCCCGACTACGACGCCGACGCGGCGGCGCTGGCCTGGGCCGCCGCCCTGGACTTCCTCACCGACCTCGACGCCTGAGCCCCTGGCCCCGCCGCCCGCCGCCCGCCGCCGCGACCGCTTAGGCGGTGTCTGGCGATTCGCGCACTCGCGGCTAGTAGACCGAGATGTGCACATGGTCGAAGTGGTTCCCGGTGATGCTGCCGCGGTCCTCCATGGGCATCCAGCCCCGCTCGGGGTGGCGGCTGGACCAGATGTGCTGCTGGTAGATCACGTACCAGATGCCGTACTCGTCGGCGTGGTCGCGCACCCACCGGACGATGCGGTCGCCGAGCTTCGCCCGGTCGCCGGTGGCCTTGACCCCGGCCGGGCCGAGCATGAAGTCGCAGGCGCGGCCGAGGGGGTGTTCGCCGCCGCCGGCGATGCCGCCGTCCTCGCGGTAGCAGCCGGTGCCGAAGGGGAGCGCGAACTCCTTGGTCACCGCGGCGCGTACGGCGCGCATCCGGGCGGTGACGTGGTCGGGGCCGGTGGGCTGCTCGGGCTGCCAGCGGTCGGCCGTGAGCTGGGCGGCGATGCCCTGGAGCCCGCCGAGCAGGCCCAGGGCGCCGAGTATCAGGACCACGGCGGCGAGTAGCGAGCCGGCGGCCAGCAGTCTCGCCCGGCCCGCACCCTTGGAGGCCATACCGGGCCCACCCCCCGTCTCTCGCCGCGATTCTGACCGATCAACGGCGGAGGCGAGGCGGTTGTGCCCGAATCCGATCGAACAGTTACCACTGATCCCCTGGGGACCAACCAACCAGCCAATCAGCCCGTCCGCCCGGCCCCGGGCGGAGAATGGACCCATGGACGTCCAGCGGCGGCCGGGGGACGCACGCAGGCTCACCTTCGGCCTGCGGATCCTGGTCGCCGTCTGCCTGGCGCTCATCCCCTGGATCGGCTATCTGGCACTGACCCTGCCGGTGCACTATGTCGCCGATCAGTGGCGCTTCGCCTGGGTCGGCTTCGACATCGTGCTGCTCTCCACGCTGGCCGCGACGGCCTGGTTCGGGTGGCGCCGCCGCCAGGTGGTGATCCCGCTGGCCATCGCCACCGCCGTGCTGCTGATCTGCGACGCCTGGTTCGATGTGACGCTCGCGCGCGGCAGCCGGGACTTCTGGACCAGCCTGGCCTTCGCGCTGCTGGTGGAGCTGCCGCTGGCCGGGTACCTGCTGCTGCGGGCCCGCCGACTGCTGCGGGCCACCTTCCGGGCGTCCTGGATCCGGGCGGGGCTGCCGGGGGAGCCGCCGCCGCTGCACCGGGTCCCGCTCTTTGTGGTCGGGACCCGGCGGGAGCGGGAGGAGCCGCCCCGGCAGCCGGGGGCCGCTACCCCGCCAGAGCCTGGTCCACCAGAGCGGTGAACTCGTCCCCGGTGACGGTGGAGCCGTCCTGCTTGACCACGGTCAGAGTCTTGCCGTTGAGCTTGAGCGTCGGGGTGCCGGTGACATCGCTCTTGTAGAAGGCGTCCGCCACCTTCTGCGCCCACGGCTCAAAGCTCTGGTCGCGGACCGCCTTGGTGAAGGCGGCGGTCTTCAGCCCCGGGACCTTGTCGGCCAGTGCCAGCAGCGTGTCGGGGTCGGCGAAGCCGTCGTTGGTCTCCTCGGGCTGGTTGGCGTAGAGCACATCGTGGAACGCCTTGAACTTGGCCGTGCTCTCATTGAGCGCCGCCCCGGCGGCGTTCAGCGCGCTGCGGGAGCCATGGCCGCCCAGGTTGCCGTCCAGGAACGCCCCGAAGTGGTACTCGATCTTGTATGTGCCCTGGTCGGCGAGGGACTGGATGGCCGTACCGGCCGAGTGCTCCAGCCGGGCGCAGATCGGGCAGCGGAAGTCCTCGTAGACCTGGAGGGTCGCCTTGGCGGTGGGCTTGCCGTAGACGACCACCGTGCCGTCGGTGCCGCTGGAGTGCGCGGGCGCCAGATAGGGCTTGTCGGAGGCGGCGCGGTGGCTCTGCACCGCGACGCCTATGCCGGTGCCCGCCGCGACCACCGCCACGGCGGCTATGCCGACGATCAGCTGCTTGCGGCGGCGGTCCCGCCGCACCTGCTCGGCGCGGGCGGCCTGGATGCGCTCGCGGGCGGCGGCGTTCTTCTGCTGGCTGGAGCTCATGGTGATGCGTCCCTGTCGTGTCGGGGGCCGTGGAGTGGGCGCGGCGGCACGGCGGGCCGGAGCCCCGGCGCGGCGGGGTCAGCGGCAGGCCGTGCGGAGCCGGTACGGCGGCCCCCGGCGGACGACGGAGTGCAGCAGCAGCGGCGTGGCCGGTACGGCCGTCCGCCGGGGCGCCCCGGGCGGCGGCGACGGAGCCCGGACGCCGGTGGCGGCCAGCGCGGAGAGCAGCGCCAGCGCGGCCCGCAGCGGGGCGGCGGCCAGCGCGGCGACCGCCCGCAGCAGCCGGAAGGCGGCGGCCTCACCGGCCCGCAGCCACCAGGCGGCGGCCAGCCCGAGCAGCAGATGGGCGGCGAGCACCAGCCAGGGGGCCAGCGCCCCGGCGACCGGTACCTGCGGCGCCCCGGCGGCCGAGGGGGAGGCGCCGCCGCACATCAGCAGCGAACTCACCGAGTGCCAGGGACCCGTGATCGGCCCGCCGCCGGTGGTGGCGTAGCAGGTGGCCTGGCCGGTGGTGAACAGGGTGTCCAGGGCCAGCTCCAGCGGCACCACCAGCGCCGCGATCTGCCCGAAGGAGCGCTCGCGCCGCCCCAGCAGCAGTACCAGCGCGAACGCCCCGGCACCGGCCGCCGCCAGGGTGGGCGCCGGCAGCGGCGCCTGCGACATCAGGGTGTGCGAACCGGCCGACAGCACCAGCACCAGCGCGGCGAAGACCGCCGCCCGGGCTCCGGTGAGCAGCGCCGAGGGGGCGGGGGAGGGGCCGTACCGCCCCTGCCGTCCGCCGCCCGCAGGCCACCCGAGGACCACCGCTGCCTCAGCGCCCCGGGACCGACCCGGCACGGCGGTCGGCGCGGCGAACGGCACGGCGGCCGGCGGCGCGGGCCGTGCGGAGGGGGGCCGCCATGGTGGGTACCTCCGGAGCAGGGTCGGGTCGGTGATCGTCGTACTCCCGGACGAACCATGCCGGTCATTGGTTCCCGGGACGGCGGCACGCCCGGGAATTTCCTCCGCCCGGGAGGAACGCCGCAGGTGCCTGGCGGTGCCCCGAAGGCAGCCCGGAGAGCGGGGCGCCGGGAGTGGCAGGCGGGGATAGACTCTGCTCCCGTGAACGCGTGAGACGTGGTCCGGGCCCTGAGCGGTCCGGGCCTTACCTCGCCCCGGCCCCCGCACACGTTCCGTGCCTGGCCGTCACCCGCGCGCGTCCACCGCCCGACCGACCGCCTGCGATCCCTCCGGAGGCCCTGCTGTGAGCGATTCCTTCGCGCATCTGCATGTCCACACCGAGTACTCGATGCTGGACGGCGCCGCCCGCCTGAAGGAGCTGTTCAAGGAGGTCGAACGGCAGGGCATGACCCATGTCGCGATGACCGACCACGGCAATATGTACGGCGCCGCCGAGTTCCACAAGCAGGCCACCGCCGCCGGCATCACCCCGGTCATCGGCATCGAGGCGTATGTCGCGCCCGAGTCGCGCACCAACCCCAAGCGCATCCTGTGGGGCCAGCCGCACCAGAAGCGCGACGACGTCTCCGCGTCCGGCGCCTACCTCCACAAGACCATCTGGGCCCGCAACAAGCAGGGCCTGCACAACCTCTTCAAGCTGACCTCGCGCTCCTACGCCGAGGGCTGGCTGGTCAAGTGGCCCCGGATGGACAAGGAGATCCTGGCCGAGCACGCGGCCGGCCTGATGGCCTCCACCGGCTGCCCCTCCGGCGAGCTCCAGACCCGGCTGCGCCTCGGCCAGTACGACGAGGCGCTGAAGTCGGCCGCCGAGTACCAGGACATCTTCGGGAAGGACCACTACTTCCTGGAGCTGATGGACCACGGCCTGGACATCGAGAAGCGGGTCCGCGACGGCCTGATCGAGATCGGGAAGAAGCTGGGCATCCCGCCGGTCGTCACCAATGACTCCCACTACACCCGGGAGGAGGACGCCGCCGCGCACGACCTGCTGCTCTGCGTGCAGACCGGCAAGAACCTCTCCGACCCGGACCGCTTCCGGTTCGACGGCACCGGCTACTTCATCAAGTCCGCCGCCGAGATGTACGCCGTCGACTCCTCCGACGCCTGGCAGGAGGGGTGCCGCAACAGCCAGCTGCTGGTCGCCCAGCAGGTCGACACCGCCGGGATGTTCGAGTTCAAGAACCTGATGCCGAGGTTCCCCATCCCGGAGGGGTACGACAGCGAGGAGGCGTTCTTCCGCGCCGAGGTGTGGAAGGGCATGGACCGCCGCTTCCCCGGCGGCTACGACGAGGAGCACCGCAAGCTCGCCGAGTACGAGATGGACACCATCTGCCAGATGGGCTTCCCCGCGTACTTCCTGGTGGTCTCCGACTTCATCCTCTGGGCCAAGGGCCAGGGCATCGCGGTCGGCCCCGGCCGAGGCTCGGCGGCGGGCTCGCTGGTCGCGTTCGCCATGGGCATCACCGACCTCGACCCCATCCCGCACGGCCTGATCTTCGAGCGCTTCCTCAACCCCGAGCGCATCTCGATGCCCGACGTCGACATCGACTTCGACGAGCGCCGGCGCGGCGACGTGATCCGCTATGTCACCGAGAAGTGGGGCTCCGACAAGGTCGCCCAGATCGTCACCTACGGCACCATCAAGGCCAAGGCCGCCATCAAGGACGCCTCCCGGGTGCTCGGCTACCCGTACGCCATGGGCGACCGCATCACCAAGGCCATGCCGCCGGACGTGATGGGCAAGGGCATCCCGCTCTCCGGCATCACCGACTCCGCGCACCCCCGCTACAGCGAGGCCGGCGAGATCCGGGGCCTGTACGAGAACGACCCGGACGTGCGCAAGGTCATCGACACCGCGCGCGGCATCGAGGGCCTGATCCGCCAGCCCGGCGTGCACGCGGCCGGCGTCATCATGTCCGCCGAGACGCTCACCGACCACATCCCGGTGTGGACCAGGCACACCGACGGCGCCGTCATCACCCAGTTCGACTACCCCACCTGCGAGGGGCTCGGACTGCTGAAGATGGACTTCCTCGGCCTGCGCAACCTCACCATCATGGACGACGCCGTCAAGGCGATCGAGAAGAACAAGGGCGAGAAGATCGAGCTGCTCCAGCTCCCGCTGGACAACAAGGCAGCCTATGAACTGCTCGCCCGAGGCGACACCCTCGGCGTCTTCCAGCTCGACGGCGGGCCGATGCGGTCCCTGCTGCGGCTGATGAAGCCCGACAACTTCGAGGACATCTCCGCCGTCCTGGCGCTCTACCGCCCCGGCCCGATGGGCGTCAACTCGCACACCAACTACGCGCTCCGCAAGAACGGGCAGCAGGAGATCACCCCGATCCACCCCGAGCTGGAGGCGCCGCTCAAGGAGGTGCTGGAGCCCACCTACGGCCTGATCGTCTACCAGGAGCAGGTGCAGAAGGCCGCCCAGATCCTGGCCGGCTACTCGCTCGGACAGGCCGACCTGCTGCGCCGGGCGATGGGCAAGAAAAAGAAGGAGATCCTGGAGGCGGAGTTCGTCCCCTTCCAGAAGGGCTGCCGCGAGCGCGGCTACTCCGACGAGGCCATCCAGGCCGTCTGGGACGTGCTGGTCCCCTTCTCCGGCTACGCCTTCAACAAAGCGCACACCGCCGGCTACGGCCTGGTCTCCTACTGGACCGCCTACCTCAAGGCCAACTACCCGGCCGAGTACATGTCGGCGCTGCTCACCTCGGTCAAGGACGACAAGGACAAGTCGGCGGTCTACCTCAACGAGTGCCGCAAGATGGGCATCCAGGTGCTGCCGCCGGACGTCAATGAGTCCGACGCCGAGTTCACCCCGCACGGCAATGACACCGTCCGGTTCGGCCTCACCGCCGTCCGCAACGTCGGCGCCAACGTGGTGGACTCCGTCGTCCGCACCCGCAAGGCCAAGGGCAAGTACACCTCCTTCCCCGACTTCCTGGACAAGGTCGAGTCGGTGGTCTGCAACAAGCGCACCGTCGAATCCCTGATCAAGGCCGGCGCCTTCGACTCCCTGGGCCACACCCGCAAGGGCCTCACCGCCCAGTTCGAGCCGATGATCGACAATGTGGTCGGGGTCAAGCGCAAGGAGGCCGAGGGCCAGTTCGACCTCTTCGGCGGTGACGCGGTGG
The DNA here is from genome assembly GCF_003258605.2 of Peterkaempfera bronchialis. NCBI lineage: Bacteria > Bacillati > Actinomycetota > Actinomycetes > Kitasatosporales > Streptomycetaceae > Peterkaempfera > Peterkaempfera bronchialis. The sequence continues at coordinate 1,369,596 of NZ_CP031264.1, read as the reverse complement.
AGGACGACGGGCCCGGCTTCGGCCTGGACGTGGTCTTCTCCGAGGACGAGTGGGAGAAGTCCTTCCTGCTCACCCAGGAGCGGGAGATGCTCGGCCTCTATGTCTCCTCGCACCCGCTGCACGGCATCGAGCACGTCCTCGCCGACAAGGCCGACTGCGCCGTCGCGGACCTGGCCGAGCGGCCCGACGGGTCCATCCTCACCATCGGCGGCATCATCTCCGGCCTCCAGCGCAAGATGACCAAGCAGGGCAACGCCTGGGCCATCGCCACCGTCGAGGACCTGGCCGGCTCCATCGACTGCATGTTCTTCCCCGCCAGCTACCAGCTGGTCTCCACCCAGCTGGTCGAGGACGCGGTGGTCTTCGTCAAGGGCAAGCTCGACCGGCGCGAGGACGTCCCCCGGCTGATGGGCATGGAGCTGACCGTCCCCGACCTCTCCGACGCCCATGCCGAGGCCCCCGTGGTGATCTCCATCCCCATGGTGAAGATCACCCCGCCGCTGGTCGCCCGGCTCGGCGAGGTGCTCACCCACCACAAGGGCAACACCGAGGTCCGGCTGCGTCTGGAGGGCCACCGCAAGACCACCGTGCTCCGGCTCGACCGGCACCGGGTCACCTCCGACCCGGCGCTCTTCGGCGACCTCAAGCAGTTGCTCGGCCCCTCCTGCCTGGCCGGCTGAGGCCGGGGCCGGTACGACGGCGCGGGCGCCGCACCTCATGGGGTGCGGCGCCCGCGCTTGCCTGCTCTGTGCCCGGTTGCCTCTTGCGCCCGGTTGCCTCCTGGCTGGGTTACTTCTTGAGGGAGACCGTGGCCCCGGCGGAGTTCACCGCGGCGACCGAGCCGTTGCCGGCGAACGCATAGCGCCAGGAGCCCGCAGCCGAGACCTTGGCGGTGGCCTTCACGGCGCCCTTGGCGTCGGCCTTGACCGTCTTCACGGCCTTCCAGGCCGTGGTGCCGGACTTGCGGAACTGGAGGGTCACGGACTGCTTGCCGTAGTTCACCACCTTGCCGGACTTCCAGTCGGCGGCCTTCAGCTGACCGGTGACGGTGATGGTGCTGTTCTTCTTCACCGACTTCGCCGAAGCCTTCGCGGTGAGCGACGCCTGGCGCTTGAAGGTGAACGACGTCGCCTTCGGGGCGAAGGTCGTGCCGCCGTCCTTCGCGGTGACCTGGACGGCCACGTACCAGCGGCCGGCGCCGAGGTTGTCGCCGAGGTCGGCGTGCGAGTTGATCGATTCCTTGTAGGTGCAGACCGAGGTGGTGGCCGAGGTGGCCTTGCAGGTGGCGGCGGCACCCTCGTCGGCGACATCGGACGCCTTCGGGGCGAAGTCCGGAACCATGGCCGGCCACGGCATGAGCTTGACGCCCTTGATGCCGGACTCGTCGGTGACGGTCACCGACGCCGTCCAGGTCTTGGTGGTCTTCGGGCCGAGGACCAGCGAGGAGACCACGGCCTTGGTGATCTTCGGGGCGGGGTTGCCGGCCGCAGTGGCCGCAGAGGCCGCCGGAGCGGCCAGGACGCCCAGAGCAAGGGCGCCGATCAGAACCGGCGCCACGCTACGCATACGCATGATGCTCCATTGGTGAGACCCCCGGCAGGGCCGAGAATCTTGGCAGGGAACACCTTTATAGAACCCTCACATGACGCCGAAGCCGCGATGGTCCCCCATCCGCTGGACGGTGACAAGATCACCGCATGGCCGTCATCCAAACGTGATCGAGTGAATCAAGATCCATCGGCGCGGTTCACCGCCCGAACCCCGGGTATGGACTCTGAACGGTGAGCCGCCGACCGCGCCACCCGGATCCTGCGTACGCGGGCCCGGCTCCGGCCGAGCCGAACGGGAAGAGGTGTGGAAGTGGACCGCTGCGTCGTCCTCGTGGACGCCGGATACCTGCTCGGCGCCGCAGCCAGCCTGCTGGCCGGAGAGGCATCCCGGTCCCGGATCACCGTCGACCACACCGACCTGATCGGCTCCCTGCGCGAGCGCGCCGAGGCCGAGACCGGGCTGCCGCTGCTGCGCATCTACTGGTTCGACGCCGCCCCCGACCGCCGCCCCATGCCCGAGCACCGGCGGCTGCGGGTGATGCCCCGGGTCACCGTCCGGCTCGGCGCCCTCACCAGAGCCGACGGCCGCTGGGTGCAGAAGGGCGTGGACGCCGCCATGCACGCCGAACTCTCCGAACTCGCCCGCAACCGCGCCTGCGCCGATGTCGTCCTGGTCACCGGCGACGGCGACCTGCTGCCCGGCATGATGTCCGCCAAGGAGCACGGCGTCGCCGTCCACCTCTGGGCCGTCCAGGCCGCCGACGGCGACTTCAACCAGTCCGAGGACCTGGTCGCCGAGGCCGACGAACGCCGGGTGCTCGACCGGGAGTGGATCACCCGCTGGGTCCGCGCCCGGGATCTCGCCGCCGCCTGCCCGCCGGCCGGTCCCCGCCCCGAGATCGCCAAGATCCTCTCCGCCCCGCCCGCCCAGCAGCCCGCCGCCCCCGCCACCCCCGAGGGCGAACCGGCCCGGCCGCGCCCCGAGGAGGCCCCGGCGCCCGCCGCCCACAAGACCGTGCCCACCCCCAAGGACCTCGCCGGCCGCGCCGCCTCCGCGGCCCCGGCCGCCACCCCCGCCGGGCAACCCCAGCAGCCGCACGCCGCCGTGCTGCGCTGGTCCTCCGACCGGGGCTGGGTCGAACGGCCCGGCGACGCCCCCTCGCCCGGCGACTCCCTGCCCACCCTCGCCCAGGTCACCAACGCCGAGCAGCGCTGGGCCGACCGCGAGGAGGACATCACCGCCATCGGCGGCGACCCGCACGAGGTCGGCCAGGTCTTCGCCCGCCGCTGGACCGAGCGGCTCGGCGACCCCGAGCGGCTCACCGTGCTCTGGACCGAGTACCCGCGCATCCCGCACCGGGTCGACGGCGAACTGCTGCGCTACGCCGCCCGCTTCGGCCTGCTCGCCCACAAGGACGACCAGATCGACGAACACGACCGCTATGCCATCCGGGCCGGGTTCTGGCGCGAACTGGCCACCCGGGTACCCGGCGGCGAGGTCGTCTCCGTGGACGACTGACCGACCCGTTTCCCCTTCCGCCCCCCGTCCGGCGTAGAGTCGTCAACCGTGAGTACGGGCACCACACATGTCCCCGGCCGGTGACGGGTGACGACACAGAGACCACAGCAGGCGCGGCAGACCCCTGACCGCACCCTGGCCGACCCGTGCTGCACCGTACGCGGCCTGGTCAAGACCTACCGCACCGGCCGCGGCACCCGGGCCGCCGAGGTGCGCGCCAACGACGCCGTCTCACTCGACGTCCGGCGCGGCGAGATCTTCGGCCTGCTCGGACCCAACGGCGCCGGCAAGTCCACCCTGGTCCGGCAGCTGACCGGCCTGCTGCGCCCCGACACCGGCGCCATCGACATCCTCGGCCACGACATCGTGCGCCACCCCGAGCGCGCCTCCCGGCTGCTCGGCTACCTCGGCCAGGAGTCCACCGCGCTGGACGAACTCACCGTGGCCCTCGCCGCCGAGACCACCGGCCGACTGCGCGGCCTGCCCGCCCGGCAGGCCCGCGCCGAACGCGACGCCGTGCTCGCCGAACTCGGCCTGGAACCGCTGGCCGGCCGCCCCATCGGCCGACTCTCCGGCGGCCAGCGGCGGCTGGCCTGCTTCGCCGCCGCCCTGGTGGGGGAGCGACCGCTGCTGGTCCTGGACGAGCCCACCACCGGCATGGACCCCGTCGCCCGGCGGGCCGTCTGGGCCGCCGTGGACCGCCGCCGCAGCCAGCACGGCACCACCGTGCTGCTGGTCACCCACAACGTCATCGAGGCCGAGACCGTCCTCGACCGGGTCGCCGTCCTCGACGCCGGCCGGGTCATCGCCTGCGACACCCCGGGGCAGCTCAAGGCCCTGGTGGACGGCCGCGTCCGGCTGGACCTGGTCTGGCGCACCGAGACCGCCCCCGACCTGCCGGCCCTCGCCGCCGCCGCCGGACGCGCCCAGATCTCCGGCCGCCGCTGGACCCTGCGCACCACCCCCGAGGAGGCCAGGGAACTGGTCGCCGCCGTCACCTCCGGGCCGGCCTTCGCCGCGCTCGACGACTTCACCCTCGCCACGCCCAGCCTTGAGGACGCCTACCTCGAACTGGGCGGCCGACAAGGAGGGCTGGCCGAGTGACCGCATCCATGGAGGCCGCCGCGCCCGAGGCGCCCGCCGCAGCGGCAGCCGCCGCGCCCGCCGCGGTTCCCGCCGCCGCCCCGCTGGCCCCCCGGGTCCGGCTGCTGCCCGCCCTGGGCGCCGTCTACCGGGCCCAGCTGTCCCGCGCCCGGGTCGCCCGGATGCCGCTGCTCTTTGTGGCGACCTTCCAGTCGCTGGGCATCCTGGTGATGATGCGGGGCGTCGTGGACTCCGGCGACAACGCCTCGGCGCGGGCGGTGGTCGCCGGGTCCAGCGTGCTGGTCGTCGCCTTTGTGGCGCTCAACCTGCTGGCCCAGTACTTCGGCCGGCTCCGCGCCACCGGCGGCCTGGACCACTACGCCACCCTGCCGGTGCCGCCCGCCGCCGTGGTCCTGGGCGCGGCCGGCGCCTACGCCTCCTTCACTCTCCCCGGCACCCTGCTCACCGCGGCGGCCGGGGCGGCCATGTTCGGCCTGCCCTGGGCCAACCTCTGGATCCTGCTGGCCGTGGTGCCGCTCGCCGGGGCCGCGCTCTCGGGGCTGGGCGCGGTCTGCGGGCTGCTCGCACCGCGCCAGGAGATCGCGACCCTGCTGGGGCAGCTGGGCATGTCCGCCGCCCTGCTGCTCGGGGTGCTCCCGGCCGACCGGATGCCGGAGGCGATCCGGCTGCTGCGCGACCTGCTGCCGTCCACCTACGGCGTCGAGGCATTCGCCCGCACCTTCGACGCGGCGCCGCAGTGGTCGGCGGTGGGGATGGATCTGGCGGTCTGCGGTGTGGTGGGGCTGGTGTCGTTGGGGGCGGCGACGTGGGCGTATCGGCGGGCGGCGCTGGCGGACCACTGAGGTGGAGCCGGACCGCCTGGATGACCTGGCGGGCCGGACGGGCGCAAGACGTGGGACGATGGGCCGGTGACTGCACCGAACACTCCTCCGGGCCACGGCCGGCCTCACGTTTCCGGCGCAGGGGCGCCGCCCGCATCGCAGCTCGCGGCCGGATGGCAGTCGCCCGGCCCTGCCGGCGGCCATGGGTACGGGCAGCCGGTGTACCCCGGAGGCTTTCTGATCCCGCCCCCCGTGGACCGGCCGCCCCGCCACCCCGCGACGGAGATCAAGGTCGGCGTGCTGGTGGCCCTCGGCAGCGTGCTGCTCGGGCTGGCCATGGGCCTGCTGTGGCTCTGGCTGGCCCCCAAGGTGCCGCTGTACGCCGACAGCAAGGCCGTCTACCTCAAGGACCCCGAGGGCGAGCAGCGGGCGGCGGCCGACGGTGTCTTCGTGCTGCTTGGCCTGGGCGCCGGGGCGGTCGCCGCGCTGGCGGCCTTTCTGCCGACCCGCCGCCGTGGCGGCGGCATCGCGGTGGCTGTCGGCCTCGCGGTGGGGGGCGTGCTGGGTTCGGTGGCCGCCTGGCGGCTCGGGGTCGCCCTGGGGCCGACCAGCGACATCGTGGCGCACGCCCGGCAGGTGGGCGAGGGCAAGGTGTTCGACGCGGCCCTGGAGCTGGGCGCCAAGGGTGCGCTGCTGGTCTGGCCGATGGCGGCCATGGTGGTGCTGCTGGGCCTGACCGCCGCCTTCGGCAAGCGGGAGCCGCAGCCAGCGCCCTACTGGTACGGAGCCCCGCCCCCGCCGCCACCGAACCAGAACCAGAACCAGAACCCGAACCCGGGGCCTCCGCTGCCGCCGCCCCCCGGCGGGTAGCCGGAGCCGGTCAGCTCCGGCCGATCGGGGCGGTGACGGCCGTGGTGAGGGCGACCAGGTCCTGCGGGGCCAGTTCGACCTCCAGGCCGCGCCGCCCGGCCGAGACATAGACCGTGGCATGGTCCAGCGCGCTGCCGTCCACCACCGTGGGCAGCGGGCGGCGCTGCCCCAGCGGGGAGATGCCGCCCCGGACATAGCCGGTGGTCCGCTCGGCCGCCGCCGGGTCGGCCATGGCGGCGCGCTTGCCGCCGACTGCGGCGGCCAGCGCCTTGAGGTCCAGTTGCCCCGCCACCGGGACGATTCCGACCGTGAGGGCGCCGTCGACCTCGGCGACCAGGGTCTTGAAGACCCGTTCCGGCGGCACCCCCAGGGTGTCGGCGGCCTCCCCGCCATAGGAGGCGGCGGCCGGGTCATGGGTGTAGGCGTGCACGGTGAAGGGCACCCCGGCGGCCTCCAGTGCCACGGTGGCGGGTGTCCCCCCGCCGCCCTTCTTCGCCTTCTTCGCCATCTGTGCGGGCCCCTCCTTCGCTCTCGGTCGCGGTGTCAGTTGAGGTTGATCGCGGCCCTGGTCAGCCCCCGGGCCGGCAGCGACGGCAGCTTGGACAGCACAGCCGCCTCGCGGCGCAGCAGTGCCAGTTCGGCGCCGAGCCGTTCGGCGGTGTCGGCGGCGGCGAGCAGCCGCTGCTTGTCGGCGGTGTCCAGCGTGGAGGCCGCCGCGACCAGGTAGGAGAGCACCTGCGGGTCGTCCGGCAGCTCCTGCTCGGCGGCGATGGTGCTCTCGTGGGCTCCGGCCAGCCGCTTCTGGTAGAGCCGGAACGCCTGGGCGACGCCCGCCGCCAGGGCCCCGGACCCGGTGCCGGGCTGCTCCGGCAGCGGCTCGGTCTCGCCGACCAGGTAGGGGCCGCTGGTGTCGACCGACAGCAGCCGGAAGCGGGTGGTGCCGGTGGCGATCAACTCATAGCGGCCGTCCGGGTGGGCCTGCGCGGAGGCGATCTCGGCGACGCAGCCCACCGTGTACAGCGCCGCCATCGGGTCGGGCCCGAGGCCGTCCATCGGCCCGGCGGGCTGCTCGGAGACCCGGGTGGGGGCGACCTCCTGGCCGTCCCGGATGGCCGCCACCCCGAACCGGCGCGGCTGCTCCTCGGGTTGCGCCTCCAGGTCGGCGACCAGGCGGCGGTAGCGCTCCTCGAAGACATGGAGGGGGAGTACCAGGCCCGGAAAGAGCACCGAGCCCAGGGGGAAGAGCGGCAGCCGTTCGGTCACGGCGCACAGCGTACGTGGCCGGGGCGGCGCCGCGCGCACCCGCTCCGCAGGCCGGGGCGGGTCGGGCGCTGACCGGGGGCGGTCCGGGGTGTTCGGCGGCGGGCCCGGACTGGCCCGTACCGGGGCACGCTCGGGGCAGCGCCCCGGTACGGGCGTCTCTGCGCCCCCACCGTCAGGTCCACCCTGGCAGTCCCGCCCACCGGCCGCCACCTGTCGGCGAGCGAGCGCCACTCTGCGTCAGCTGTGCACGTCAGGCGAAGAAATGTACAGTTGTCCATTAGATCCGGCCCTGCCCGAGGAGAACCCAGGATGGAAACCGCCGCACAGGTGCTCGCCGCACTGGTGGCCGCGCTGCACGTGTGGATCATGGTGTTGGAGATGTTCCTGTGGCAGACGCCGAGGGGCCGCGCGGCCTTCGGCACCACCGCCGAGTTCGCCCGGGAGAGCGCATCGCTCGCCGCCAACCAGGGCCTGTACAACGGGTTCCTCGCGGCCGGTCTGGTCTGGAGCCTGATCGCCGCCGACCCGGTGGGCCATGACGCCCGGATCTTCTTCCTGGTCTGCGTCGTGGTTGCCGGCCTGTACGGTGCCGCCACCGCGAGCCGCCGCATCCTCGTCGTCCAGGCGCTGCCCGGGGCGGTGGCGCTGGCCGCCGCCCTGCTCGCGGGGTGACCGGTGGCGGCCGACGGCGGTACCGCAGCGCCCGACCCCCGGGTGGTCCGCAGCCTCGCCCGGCTGCGGGAGGGGCTGATCCTCGCCTGCCGCGACCGCCCGCTGGACCAGGTGAGCGTCTCCGATGTGGTGCGGGCCGCCGGGGTCGCCCGCGCCACGTTCTACCTGCACTACCGCGACCTGGATGCGCTCGCCGTGGACACCTGCGCCGAGCTGGTCCGCCAGGCGGTCGACGCCCTGCACGCCTGGCAGGGCGTCCCGGGCCCGGACCCGCCGCCCCCGCTGCCCGAGCTGCTGGGCCGCATCCAGCAGCGGGCCGACCTCTACCGCGCCCTGATCCGGCCGGGCGGCTCCGGCCCGCTCGGCGAACTGCTGCACCGCGAACTCGCCGAGCGGGCCACCGCCGAACTGCTCCGCCGGGGCCGGACCGCCGCCTCGGCCGACCTGGCGGCCTCTGCGGTCGCCTCGGTCTTCACCGGCGTCCTCGCCGACTGGCTGCACGGGCGGCTGACCGGTACGCCGGAGGCGCTGGCCGTCCAGGTGTGGCAGCTGCTGGGCGCGGTGCACGCCGCCGTGGCCCGGCTCGGCTGAACCACTGAACCACTGAACCGCCGGGCCCCTGAGCCGCTGAGCCGCTGAACCGCTGCCGCCGCTCAGCCCCGGCGCAGCAGCCGGGTGGCGCCCGCCGCCACGGTGGTGGCCAGCACCCAGCCCAGCAGGATCAGCGCGGTCGCCGCCCACTGGTCGGCCCCGGACGGCTTCCAGGCGCTGTCCTGGCCGAGGTCGATCAGCGGCAGCAGCAGGTCCATGGCGTACAGGGCGGCATTCCAGTGCGGGGCCTCGTCCGGCTTCAGCGGCTGCGGCGGGTGCCCGGCGAACCAGGCCGCCCCGAGGGCCCAGACCAGCGCCATCCACAGGGCCGCCCGGGCCGGTCGGTAGCCATAGCCGACGGTGATGTCCTGGAGCCGCCCCCAGACCCGACCCAGCGGCGGCAGCGCGGCGCGGCGGCGGCGGTGCTTGGCCAGCTGCACCGCCCGGGCGTCCTCGTCCAGGCCGTCCCGCCGCAGCGCCGCCGCCAGTTGCTCATACGGCTCCGGGCGGAACTCGCCGAGGGCGTTGTCCAGCCAGGCGATCCGCTTCGCCAGCGGGAAGCCGGCGGCCGGGCGCAGCGACTCATAGGTGAACCCGGTCAGCCCCACCCGCCCGCCGCCCGGCCAGCTCTCCGGGGCGTCGATCAGATTGCCCACCCGGGCGCGGGAGAGGGAGACCCGCCCGGTGGGGGTGCGGGAGAGGCAGAACCGCAGCTCGGGCGTCTGGATGCGGCGCAGCGACAGCTCCTGGTCCGGCCCGAGCAGGAACTCCGCCTGGTCGATCAGGCAGGCGTTGCCGAACCGGCCGTCGTCCAGCCGCACCCCGCCGCGCGCCCGGAACGGTACGGACGCGCTGGGCTCGGCCGGCTCGGTCGGCCGCTCGCCGTACCCCGAGCCGTAGTCGGAGCCGGAGGCGGTCCAGCCGGTCAGCCAGCAGCGGCTGAGGTAGAGGGTGTGCTCCACGCTGATCCGCGCCGCGTTCAGGCAGAGTCGGCCGGAGCGGACCCGCAGCGAGCTGCCGCGCAGCGAGAGCCGACCGCCGATCCGGGCGCTGCGCAGGCTGATCTCGCCGGTGCAGCGGATCAGCTCGGCCTCCAGGTCCTGGCTGACGGTGAGCCCGTCGGCCGCGATGGCCCGGCCGTTGCGGTCGCCGCCCACGGTGGCCTGGTTGAGCAGCAGATCGGTGCCGATCCTGGCGTCGGTCAGCCGCAGCCCGCCGGTGAGCACGGAGCGCGGCAGATGCAGATCGCCCTCGGTGACCAGCCGGGACGCCTCAAGCCGTGGTATCAGGCAGCCGACCAGCCGCACTGTGCCGGCCCGGCACTCCGACATCAGGACCTTGCGCTCGAAGCGGCAGCCGCGCAGCTCCACATAGGCGGACACCTCGCCGCCGGCCAGGTCCAGGCCCCCGGTGACATACGCCCCGGTGAGTTTGAGGCTCGCGACACGCCCGGGTTCGGACGGCGGTCCGTCCAGCAGCAGATGGGCCAGCACCCCGGCCCGCACCGTCCGCTCCGGGCCCCATGCGCCCCCGGTCACCGGATGGTCGTCCTCCGGTACGCCGACCCGCAGATCGAGCACCTCGCCCCGGCGGTACGCCTCCCACAGCCGGCACTCCGGCTCCGACCAGCCCTCCGGCGGCTCGGCCACCCCGGACCCCCTCCCCGGTACCCGCGACGTCCCCCGTTGTGTATCACGGACTGGAACCGCGGGCCGACTCTTCCGACCACTCCCTACACTGGGCAGAGTGATCTCTCGAATCGACCTGCGCGGCTCCACCTCCGACCCGCGCGACCTGCTGCCCCGCGCCGAGTTCGACGTCGAGGCCGCCCTGGAGAAGGTGCGGCCCCTCTGCGACGACGTACGCCATCGCGGCACCGAGGCGCTGATCGAGATCACCGAGCGGTTCGACGGGGTGCGTCTGGAGCGGACGCGCGTGCCGCAGGCGGCGATCGACGAGGCGCTGACCGGGCTGGACCCGGCCGTACGGGCGGCCCTGGAGGAGTCCATCCGGCGGGCCCGGATCGTCCACCGCGAGCAGCGCCGCACCGACCACACCACCCAGGTGGTGCCCGGCGGCACCGTCACCGAGCGCTGGGTGCCGGTGCAGCGGGTGGGGCTCTATGTGCCCGGCGGGCTGGCGGTGTACCCGTCCTCCGTGGTGATGAACGTGGTGCCCGCCCAGGAGGCCGGGGTCGAGGGCATCGCCGTCACCTCCCCGCCGCAGCGTGACTTCGACGGCCTGCCGCACCCCACCATCCTGGCCGCCTGCGCGCTGCTCGGCGTGGACGAGGTGTACGCCGTCGGCGGCGCCCAGGCCATCGCCATGTTCGCCTACGGCACCGACGAGTGCCGCCCGGTGAACCTGGTCACCGGCCCCGGCAACATCTATGTCGCCGCCGCCAAGCGCCTGCTCAAGGGCCGGATCGGCATCGACGCCGAGGCCGGGCCCACCGAGATCGCCGTGCTCGCCGACGACAGCGCCGACCCGCGCCATGTCGCCGCCGACCTGATCAGCCAGGCCGAGCACGACCCGATGGCCGCCGCCGTGCTGGTCACCGACTCCGTCGAGCTCGCCGACCGGGTGGAGAAGGAGCTGGAGCCGCAGGTCGCCGCCACCCGGCACCGCGAGCGGATCGGCGAGGCGCTCTCCGGCCGGCAGTCCGGCATCGTGCTGGTCGACGACCTCGACCAGGGCCTGCGGGTGGTCGACGCCTACGCCGCCGAGCACCTGGAGATCCAGACCCGCGACGCACACGCCGTCGCCGCCCGGGTGCGCAACGCCGGCGCGATCTTCATCGGCCCGTACGCACCGGTCTCGCTCGGCGACTACGCGGCCGGGTCCAACCATGTGCTGCCCACCGGCGGCTGCGCCTGCCACTCCTCCGGCCTCTCGGTGCAGTCGTTCCTGCGCGGCATCCACGTGGTGGACTACAGCCGCGAGGCGCTGGCCGAGGTCGCCGCCCATGTGGTCACCCTCGCCAACGCCGAGGACCTGCCCGGCCACGGGGACGCCATCCGGGCCCGCTTCGACTGGGAGACACCCGCCCCGTGAGCCGCACCGAGACCCGTGCCGTGAGCCGCACCGTGACCCGTATCGACGACCTCCCCGTGCGCGACGAGCTGCGCGGCCAGTCCCCGTACGGGGCGCCGCAGCTCGACGTCCCCGTCCGGCTGAACACCAATGAGAACCCCTACCCGCTGCCCGAGCCGCTGGTCGCCCGGATCGCCGAGCGGGTCGCCGAGGCCGCCCGCCACCTCAACCGCTACCCCGACCGGGACGCGGTGGAGCTGCGCGACCGCCTCGCCGCCTACCTCACCGACACCACCGGCCACGCCGTCACCGGCGCGCAGGTGTGGGCCGCCAACGGCTCCAACGAGGTCCTCCAGCAGCTGCTGCAGACCTTCGGCGGCCCCGGCCGCTCCGCCCTCGGCTTCGAGCCCTCCTACTCGATGCACGCGCTGATCTCCCGGGGCACCGGCACCCGGTGGATCTCCGGCCCCCGGCGGGACGACTTCACCATCGACGTCGCGGCGGCCGAGCGGGCCGTCGCCGAGCACCGCCCCGACGTGGTCTTCATCTGCTCGCCCAACAACCCCACCGGCACCGCCGTCTCCGCCGAGACCGTGCTCGCCCTGCACGACGCCGCCCAGGCCGTGCGGCCCACCATGGTGGTCGTCGACGAGGCGTATGTGGAGTTCTCCCACCACGCCTCGCTGCTGCCGCTGATCGACGGCCGGCCGCACCTGGTGATCTCCCGCACCATGTCCAAGGCGTTCGGCGCCGCCGGGCTGCGCCTCGGCTACCTGGCCGCCGACCCGGCCGTGGTCGACGCCGTGCAGCTGGTCCGGCTGCCGTACCACCTCTCGGCGGTCACCCAGGCCACCGCGCTGGCCTGCCTGGAGCACACCGAGACCCTGCTCGGCTATGTCGCACAGCTCAAGGCCGAACGGGACCGTGTGGTGGCGGCCCTGCGCGCCGAAGGAGTCGAGGTGGTCGACTCCGACGCCAACTTCATCCAGTTCGGGCGCTTCGACGACACCCACGCGGTCTGGCAGGCGCTGCTCGACCGGGGCGTCCTGGTCCGGGACAACGGCGTTCCCGGCTGGCTGCGTGTCACCGCCGGCACCCCCGCCGAGAACGACGCCTTCCTCGGGGCCGTCCGTACCGCCCTCAAGCAGAATTAGCCGCAAGGAGCTCTGAACCCCCGCATGACCCGCATCGGCCGTGTCGAGCGCGCCACGAAGGAGACCTCCGTCCTGGTCGAGATCGACCTGGACGGCACCGGCACCGTGGACGTCTCCACCGGCGTCGGCTTCTACGACCACATGCTCGACCAGCTCGGCCGCCACGGCCTCTTCGACCTCACCGTCAAGACCGAGGGCGACCTGCACATCGACACCCATCACACCATCGAGGACACCGCCCTCGCCCTCGGCGCCGCCTTCAAGCAGGCCCTCGGCGACAAGAAGGGCATCTACCGCTTCGGCAACTGCACCGTGCCGCTGGACGAGTCGCTCGCCCAGGTCACCGTGGACCTCTCCGGCCGCCCCTACCTGGTGCACACCGAGCCGGAGAACATCGCCCCGATGATCGGGTCGTACGACACCACGATGACCCGCCACATCCTGGAGTCCTTCGTCGCCCAGGCGCAGGTCGCCCTGCATGTCCACGTCCCCTACGGGCGCAATGCGCACCACATCGTGGAGTGCCAGTTCAAGGCGCTGGCCCGGGCCCTGCGCTACGCCTCCGAGCACGACCCGCGCGCCGCCGGGATCATCCCCTCGACCAAGGGCGCGCTGTGAGCACCTCCGCGATCGTGCTGATCGCCGCCGGCCTCTTCCTGCTCGGCGGCGTGTACTCGTTCTGGAAGCAGAAGCAGTCCAAGGGCGTCATCGCGGTGCTGGCCATCGGCGCCGTGCTCTGCCTGGTGTCCGGCCTGATGCGCCTGTAACCCCCTGACGTAAGGACAGACATGGGCAAGCATGTGGTCGTGCTCGACTACGGCTCCGGCAACCTCCGCTCCGCCCAGCGGGCCGTGGAGCGCACCGGGGCCGAGGTCACCGTCACCGCCGACTTCCAGGCCGCACTGGACGCCGACGGCCTGGTGGTCCCCGGCGTCGGCGCGTTCGCCGCCTGCATGCGCGGGCTGCGCGCGGTGCGCGGCGAGCAGATCATCGGCCGCCGGCTGGCCGGCGGCCGGCCGGTGCTGGGCATCTGCGTGGGCATGCAGATCCTCTTCGCACGCGGCGTCGAGCACGGCGAGGAGACCGCCGGGTGCGACGAGTGGCCCGGCACCGTCGAGCCGCTGCACGCCCCGGTGGTCCCGCACATGGGCTGGAACACCGTGGACGCGCCCGCCGGCTCCACCCTCTTCGCGGGCCTGGACGCCGACACCCGCTTCTACTTCGTCCACTCCTACGCCGTACGCCACTGGGAGCTGGCCGTCACCAACGAGAAGATCAAGGCGCCGCTGGTCACCTGGGCCACCCACGGTGAGCCCTTTGTCGCCGCCGTGGAGAACGGGCCGCTCTCCGCCACCCAGTTCCACCCGGAGAAGTCCGGCGACGCCGGCGCCGCCCTGCTCTCCAACTGGGTCACCTCCCTCTAGCCGCCCCACCGACCAGCCCACCACCGACACCCGAGCCCGGAGCCGTACGCGCATGTCCACCCAGCACCGCCTCGAACTCCTCCCCGCCGTCGACGTCCGCGACGGCCAGGCCGTCCGCCTGGTGAAGGGGGAGTCCGGCACCGAGACCTCCTTCGGCGAGCCGCTCACCGCCGCCCTCGCCTGGCAGCAGGCCGGCGCCGAGTGGATCCACCTGGTCGACCTGGACGCCGCCTTCGGCACCGGCTCCAACCGCGAACTGCTCGCCGAGGTCGTCGGCCGACTCGACGTCAAGGTCGAGCTCTCCGGCGGCATCCGCGACGACGACTCGCTGCGCGCCGCCCTCGCCACCGGCTGCCGCCGGGTCAACCTGGGCACCGCCGCCCTGGAGTCCCCCGAGTGGGTCCGCAAGGCCATCGCCGAGCACGGCGACCGGATCGCCGTCGGTCTGGACGTGGTCGGCACCACCCTGCGCGGGCGCGGCTGGACCCGCGAGGGCGGCGACCTGTACGAGGTGCTGGCCCGCCTCGACGCCGACGGCTGCGCCCGCTACGTCGTCACCGACGTCGACAAGGACGGCACCCTCACCGGCCCCAACCTCCAACTGCTGCGCGACGTCTGCGCCGCCACCGACCGCCCCGTCGTCGCCTCCGGCGGCGTCTCCTCCCTCGCGGACCTGCACGCCATCTCCGGGCTGGTGCCCGAGGGTGTCGAGGGCGCCATCGTGGGCAAGGCCCTCTACGAGCAGAAGTTCACCCTCGAAGAGGCCCTGGAGGCTGTTTCATGACGGACCCCGCCGCACGACGCGTCGCCGGATTCTCCCCCTATGAGGACGAGATCGGGTTCTCCCGTGCCGTCGCGGCGGGCGACTTCGTCCTCGTCTCCGGCTGCACCGCCTGGTACAACGGCATGGTCCAGCACGAGGGGGACCCCCACGGCCAGGCCCTGGACGCCTTCGCCGTCGCCCTGGAGGCGCTGGAGAAGTTCGGCCTGGGCGTCCAGGACGTGGTCCGCACCCGGATGTACGTCACCCACGTCCGGGACACCGAAGAGGTGGGTCGCGCCCACAAGGAGCTCTTCGGCACCGTCCGGCCCGCCGCCACCATGGTGGTCGTGGACGGACTGATCGACTCCCGCATGATGGTCGAGGTGGAGGTCGACGCCCACCAGTCCGGCCTCGCCGCCCGCCTGGCCGCCTCCCAGGAAGGAACCACCCCATGAGTCTCGCCGTCCGCGTCATCCCCTGCCTGGACGTCGACGCCGGCCGTGTGGTCAAGGGCGTCAACTTCCAGAACCTGCGGGACGCCGGCGACCCCGTCGAGATGGCCAAGGTCTATGACGCCGAGGGCGCGGACGAACTGGTCTTCCTGGACATCACCGCCTCCTCCGGCGACCGCGAGACCACCTATGACGTGGTCCGCCGCACCGCCGAGCAGGTCTTCATCCCGCTCACCGTCGGCGGCGGCGTCCGCACCACCGAGGACGTGGACCGGCTGCTGCGGGCCGGTGCCGACAAGGTCGGCGTCAACACCGCGGCCATCACCCGCCCCGAGCTGATCCGCGAGATCGCCCAGCGGTTCGGCCGCCAGGTGCTGGTGCTCTCGCTGGACGCCCGCCGCTGCCCCGAGGGCACCGAGACCCCGTCCGGCTACGAGGTCACCACCCACGGCGGCCGGCGCGGCACCGGCCTGGACGCCGTCGAGTGGGCCGCCGAGGCCGCCGACCTGGGCGCCGGCGAGATCCTGCTCAACTCCATGGACGCCGACGGCACCAAGGACGGCTACGACCTGGAGATGCTGCGCGCCGTCCGCACCACCGTCACCGTCCCGGTGATCGCCTCCGGCGGCGCCGGCAAGCTCGACGACTTCGCCCCCGCCGTCGCCGCCGGCGCCGACGCCGTCCTCGCCGCCAGCGTCTTCCACTTCGGCGACCTGCGCATCGGCCAGGTCAAGGAAGCCCTCCACACCGCCGGCCACCCCACCCGCTGACCCCGCGCCCCGCCCCCGCCCCCGCTCCGCGACGGCAGGCGAGGTGAGCCTGCTTGGCAGTCAGGCTGGCTGGACCTGGTCGAAGAGGGCGAGGGCTTCGGCGGGGTCCGGGCTCACGAGGCGTTCCAGACCGGCCATCGTGATCTCCGCCCACCTGCCGGCCCGTGCCCACATCTGTTCCTCGAAGGCGCGGACGGCCTCGTCCGGATCTCCAGGGCCGGTGGCGATGGACTCGGCGAGTTCGGCGCCCTCCAGCATCGCGAGGTTCGCACCCGCCCCCAAGGGGGGCATCAGATGGGCGGCGTCGCCCAGTAGCGTCACCCCGAAGACATGGGCCCAGGTGTGGGACGCGGGCAGGACGTAGAGGGGGCGGTGGACGAAAGCGGTGCCGTGGCGGAGGAGGTCGAGGACAGGAGCGGCCCAGCCGTCGAACAGAGCGAGCAGACTCGATCGCACGGCCTTGACGTCGGCCAGGTCCAGGTTCGCGTGCCAGTCCAGCGGCGCGCGGAACTGGGCGTACACCTTGACGTGGCCGCCGCTGTTGCGCTGGGCGACAAGAGCCCGGTTCACGCCGTACACAGCCATGGAACCGTCGCCGATCAACCGGGCGAGGTCGGGGTGGCGGGTGTCGACGTCGTCCAGGGAGGTCTCGACCAAGGTGACGCCGGTGTAGTGCGGCGTCACCGACGACACTGCCGGGCGGACCCGGGACCAGGCGCCGTCCGCGCCGACCACGAGGTCGAACGTCTCCTGCCGCCCGTCCGCGAAATGGACCAGTACGCCATCCCGGGTCCCCGGCACCACCTGCGTCACGCCCTGCCCCCATCGGACGTCGAGAGGGCCGAGCAGCAGGTCACGGAGTTGCCCCCGGTCGATCTCGGGATTGGCCCGGTCATCTGGACGGGGTCGCCAGTCGCGCAGGACGGTCCCGTCCGGGTCCAGGATGCGCATGGCCTGCCCCTCGGGACGAGCCAGCGCCTGGAACTCCGCCAGCAGCCCCGCCTTGTCCAGCGCGAGCTGGCCCAGCCCTTTGTGCAGGTCCAGCGTGCCGCCCGGGGGGCGGGCGTCGGGGGCGGGATCGCGTTCGAGGACGGTGACGGGGTAGTCGTGGCGGTGCAGGACGCGGGCGAAGGCAAGGCCGGCAGGACCGCTTCCGACCACGGCGATGCGGTGTCTCATGCCGATACACTGTATTTCCGCACTACGGTGCATCGCAACAGTACGATGCGACCATGACTGTGTGGGACCGGCCGGAGCCGCCGACTCGCCCCGTGCCGCTCGACCGGGAGCGGATCGTCGCCGCCGCCATCGCGCTGGCCGACGAGGGCGGGCTGGAGGCGGTGTCGTTGCGTAAGGTCGCCGCCCGGCTGGACGCCGGCCCGATGCGGCTGTACGGATACATCTCCACCAAGGAGGAGCTGTTCGACCTCATGGTGGACGAGGTCCAGGCCGAGATCCTCCCCGAGGAGCAGCCCGGTGACTGGCGGGAGGCGCTGGGCATCCTCGCCCACCGCACCAGGCAGGCCGCTCTCCGTCACGAATGGCTGGCCGACCTGCTCGGCGGCCGCCCGACCCTGGGCCCGAACGGCCTCGCCGTGACCGAGGCCACGCTGGCCGCCCTCGACGGCCTTGCCGACCTCGACACCGTCATGCGCGCCGTGGAGACCGTCAGCGCCTACTTCACCGGCGCGATCAGGCGCGAGATCGCGAACCTGCGGGCCGAGCGCGCCACCGGCCTGTCCAAGCGCGACTGGCAGCGCGCCTCCGGCCCGCATGTGACGAGAATGTTGGCCACGGGCCGCTTCCCGGCGCTGACCAAGGCCGTGCACGACGGCACCGACGTGGACCCCGAGGCATCCTTCGCGACCGGCCTGGACTGGGTCCTCGACGCCGTGGCCGCCAAACTCCCCCGGCCGACGGCGTGACGCTCGGCTCTTGGCGATCGGCGAGAGCCGGGCGCACATGCCGCGAGGCTCGACGCGATGACGCGGATCAGGCAAGGGCTTTGACACAGCGAACGAGACCGGCCCCGGCCCGGGTGGGGCGGGGCCGTCGGCTGGTGGGGTGGTGGGTCAGGCGGGGAGGGGGAGGGCGGCGGAGAGCAGGGCGATCACGTCGGGGTCGCCCTCGGGGGTGACGGTGGTGTGGGCGCCCCGGCCGAAGGCGAAGAGGAGCAGTTCGGCGGGTTCGCCGACGACGGTGACCACGGGGGCGCCCTTACGGGCGACCACGGTCTGGCCGTCGGGGCGGCGCAGCACCAGGCCCACCGGGGACCTGCGGCCCGCCTCCATCCGGGCGGGCATCGGCAGCCGCTTCCACAGCGCCTCGGCCAGCTCGGGGTCGACCGGCTCGGGCTTCCAGTCCGGCGCGGCCCGCCGCACATCCTCGGCGTGCACGAAGAACTCCACCGTGTTGGCGGCCTCGTCCGCGCCCGGCAGGGCGAACAGCGACCGCCGGCCAGGGCCGGTGCGGACCAGTTCCAGCAGCTCCGGGTAGGGGCGCGCGGCGTACTCGCCCTGGACCTTGGCCGTCCAGCCCGCCAGCGGGCGGAAGAGGATGCCCGGGGCGGCGTCGGGCCGGCGCTCCCGTACCACCAGATGGGCGGCCAGGTCGGCGGCCGTCCATCCCTCGCACAGGGTGGGGGCCTGCGGGCCCGCCTCCTCCAGCAGCGCGGCCAGGCGCCGGCGCTCTCCGCGAGCGTGAGTCGACATGGCGCCCACCCTACGCGCGGTCCGACGCAACGTCAGTGAAGCTTGGCGGTGAGCTTTTTGCCGCCGATGGAATAGGAGGCGGTCAGGGTGCAGGTCGCCTCCCGGTAGCCGCGGCGGTACAGCTTGGCGGAGGGGGTCAGCACATAGCTGTAGAAGCGGCTGCCCTCGCCCTGCCGGTGCGCCGTGCGCTGCCCGGCGGCGGTGCACTGCTCACGTACCGACGCGGCGATCTCGCTGTCGTGGGTGAACCCCTCCTTCACCGTGACATTGGCGATGGCCTCGCCGTCGTGGGGCTTGTCGCACGGCCGTACGGTGATCTTCTTCAGGCCCTTGGTGAGGTTGGGGTGGTCGAAGCAGGTGCCCGGTTCGAGCACCACATACGGCAGGTCCGGCTTGTCGCTCGGGGTGGGCGGGGCGCTGGTCGCGGTGGGCGGGGGCGGCATCGGGCTGGGCGAGGCGGCCACCGGGGCGGGGTCGCCGCCGGGCAGCAGGAACAGCGCGGCGACGCCCGCCGCCAGCACCGCCGTGCCCGCCGCCGCCATGGCGATCAGCCGGCCCCGGGCCGGGCCGCGCCGGGGCCCGCCGGGCGAGTCGGCCGGCGGGCCCGACGGTATCGGAGGAGGCGGTGGCGGCGACGTGAAGCTCATGGGGGAAGAATGCCGCATCCGGGTGGTCCGGCGACCGGCAGTTGGCAGCAAAAGGCGTGGAAACACGCCCGCCTGACGACCGGTCGGCCAACGGATCCGGACATGTCCGGCGGGCGGACCCGCCGTCCATCCACTGATCACCGCCCGGCCGATCGCCGCCGGGCCTGCCACAATGGACCCATGTCCCGTACGACCCCGTCCAGCACCACTCCGCCCCGTACGGCCGCCACTCCTGCGGCCCCCGGCTCCACCGCGCTCGACCCGGCCGTCGCCGCCCGCCTCAAGCGCACCGCCGACGGGCTGCTCCCGGCCATCGCCCAGCAGTACGACACCGGCGAGGTGCTGATGCTCGGCTGGATGGACGACGAGGCCCTGCACCGTACGCTCACCACCGGCCGCTGCACCTACTGGAGCCGCAGCCGCCGCGAGTACTGGGTCAAGGGCGACACCTCGGGCCACGTCCAGCACGTCAGGTCCGTCGCGCTCGACTGCGACGGCGACACCCTGCTGGTCAGGGTCGACCAGGAGGGGGCCGCCTGCCACACCGGCGACCGCACCTGCTTCGACGCCGACGAACTGCCGCTCACCGGACCCGCCGACCGATAGGTTCACCCCCCATGACCACGGGCACCGTCACCCCCGACCTGGACGCCTTCCGCAAGCTCGCCGTCGACCGCCGGGTCGTCCCGGTCACCCGGCGGCTGCTGGCCGACGGCGACACCCCCGTCGGGCTCTACCGCAAGCTCGCCGCCGAGCGACCCGGCACCTTCCTGCTGGAGTCCGCGGAGAACGGCCGCTCGTGGTCCCGCTACTCCTTCGTCGGCGTCCGCAGCGCCGCCACCCTCACCGCCGACGCCGACGGCAACGCCCGCTGGCACGGCACCCCGCCCGTGGGCATCCCTGTCGAAGGCGACCCGCTGAAGGTGCTCCGCGCCGCCGTCGACGCCCTGCACACGCCGCGCGACCTCCACCTGGGCGACGAACTGCCGCCGCTCACCGGCGGCATGGTCGGCTACCTCGGGTACGACATCGTCCGCCGCCTGGAGAAGATCCCCACCCTGGCGCCGGACGACCTGAAGCTCCCCGAGCTGACCATGCTGCTCGCCACCGACCTGGCCGTGCTGGACCACTCCGACGGCACCGTGCTGCTGATCGCCAACGCGGTCAACCACAACGACCTGCCGTCCGGCGTCGACGAGGCGTACCACGACGCCGTCGCCCGCCTCGACGCCATGACCGCCGACCTGGCCCGCCCGGTCGACACCGGCGCCGCCGTGCTCACCCCCACCGCGCCCGCCGACGCCGTCTCGCCCTTCGGCGGCGCGCCCTACCAGCGGGCCGTGGAGACGGTCAAGGAGCACATCCGGGCCGGTGACGCCTTCCAGGTCGTCCCCTCCCAGCGGTTCGAGGCGCCCTGCCCCGCCTCCGCCCTGGACGTCTACCGGGTGCTGCGGACCACCAACCCCAGCCCCTATATGTACCTCTTCCGCTTCCCCGGCCCGGACGGCACCGCAGAGGGCGGCTTCGACGTGGTCGGCTCCAGCCCCGAGGCGCTGGTCAAGGTCGCCGACGGGCAGGCCGTACTGCACCCCATCGCCGGCACCCGGCACCGTGGCGCCACCCCGCAGGAGGACGCCGACCTCGCCGCCGAGCTGCTCGCCGACCCCAAGGAGCGAGCCGAGCACCTGATGCTGGTCGACCTCGGCCGCAACGACCTCGGCCGGGTCTGCGAACCCGGCAGCGTCGAGGTGGTCGACTTCATGTCGATCGAGCGCTACAGCCACGTCATGCACATCGTCTCCACCGTCACCGGCCGCGTCGCCCCCGGCCGCACCGCCTTCGACGTGCTCACCGCCTGCTTCCCGGCCGGCACCCTCTCCGGCGCCCCCAAGCCCCGCGCCATGCAGATCATCGAGGAGCTGGAACCCACCCGGCGCGGCCTCTACGGCGGCTGCGTAGGCTATCTGGACTTCGCCGGGGACTCCGACACCGCCATCGCCATCCGCACCGCCCTGCTGCGCGACGGCACCGCGTACGTCCAGGCCGGAGCCGGGGTGGTCGCCGACTCCGACCCGGCGAGCGAGGACACCGAGTGCCGCAACAAGGCCGCCGCCGTGCTGCGCGCCGTCGCCACCGCCGCCACCCTGCGCCCGCCCCGGTGACCGGCGCCGCCCGCGCCCGCGCGACACTGGACCGGTGAACGCTCAGCCCGAACCCCGGACCGCCGAGCCCCGGACCGCCGAAGCCCCCGCCGCGCCGCAGGCCGACCGCGCCGCCGCCCGCCGCAGCCTCGCGCTGATGCTGCTGCTCACCGTGGCCGGGGCGGTGCTGGTGCTCTGGGCCACCGGCCGCACCTGGGCCGAGGGCGGCGCCACCGGCCTCGGCCCGGCCCGGCTGACCGCCACCGGCCACGACATCTCCGGTCTGCCCGGCGCCCTCGCCCTGGTCGGCCTCGCCTCCTCGGTCGCCGTCTTCGCCGTACGCCGGGCCGGACGGCTGGCCGTCGGCGCCCTGGTCGCCCTGGCCGGGGCGGGCGCCGCCGTCGCCGCCGTACTCGGCGCCACCGACACCTCGGCGGT
Source organism: Peterkaempfera bronchialis (assembly GCF_003258605.2). NCBI lineage: Bacteria > Bacillati > Actinomycetota > Actinomycetes > Kitasatosporales > Streptomycetaceae > Peterkaempfera > Peterkaempfera bronchialis. The sequence goes on along the minus strand of NZ_CP031264.1, from coordinate 1,347,673 downwards.
CGACGCCAAGGCCGCCCGCAGCCTCGCCCTCACCACCGCCACCGCCGACCACATCACCCACACCGCCTGGCCCTGGCTGGCCGCCGCCGGAGGCGTCCTGCTCTGTGCGGCCGGGCTGCTCACCCTGGTACGCGGCCGCGCCTGGCCGGGCATGTCCAGCAAGTACGACGCCCCCGCCGCCCGCGCCCGTACGCCCCGGCGCCGCGCGACCACCCCCGCCGACCTCTGGAACGCCCTCGACCGGGGCGAGGACCCCACCACCCCGCGCTGACACCCCGCCAGACGGGCCCGGCCGGGTGCGCCGGGACCCCGGTCGGCCGCATCCGGGCCGGTCGGGGAGAATGGCACCGAGAACCGCCCGGGGCGCCCTGCGCCAGGTCCCGGGCTCTGGACACCGCCATTACCGGCAGCAAGGAGCACCAGCAATGTCGGCAGCAGCCCACGGCCACACCCCCGCCGCGTGGACCGGCGTCATCATCGCCTTCATCGGCTTCATCGTGGCCGGTATGGCCGTCGTGGCGGCCACCCCGTGGCTCTTCTGGGTCGGCGTCGGCCTCACCCTGATCGCGGGTGTGGTCGGCAAGGCGATGCAGATGGCCGGCCTCGGCAAGCAGACCGTCTCCTCCGCCCACTGAACCGGCGGCCCGACGGCGCCCACCCGGCCGCGCATACGGCCCGGCGGGCGCCGACCAGGGCAGAATCGCCGATGTGAACGCCCCGGCCGCCCCCGCGTCCCGCTCCGCCCTCCGCCGCCTCGCCGCACCGCTGGCCGCCCTGGCCTCGGTCGCCCTCCCGGTGCTGTACATCGCCGCGGTGGACCCCAACACCCCGGGCCGCTATCCCGTCTGCCCGTTCCTCCAGGCCACCGGCTGGTGGTGCCCCGGCTGCGGCGGCCTGCGCTGTGTACACGCCCTCGCCCACGGCCACCTGACCGACGCCCTGCACGACAACCTGCTCGCCGTGGTCGCCTTCGCCATGGCCGCCCTGCTCTGGCTGCGCTGGACCACCGCCGCGCTGGGCGCGCGGCCGGTGCGGCTGCCCGCGCTGCGTGGCCGACACGCCGGTCTGATCATCGTTGCGATGGCCGCTTTCACCGTCGCCCGCAACCTGCCGGCCGGGGCCGGACTCGCCCCCTGACCACTCCCTGACCGTTCCCTGACCGCCTGCGCCCGTCCCTGGCGGTGTCCGACCGGCGAGACCGCGGATGGCCTGATGCGAGCCTTGCGCCGGTCTGCCGATACCATCGAAGCACCGGCCGGAACGAGACTGCGGTGGATCCCCCGATCTCCGCACCCGCCCCGCCGCCGAAGCCCAGCCCGTCCGTCCGACTGAAGGGGGCGCCCCGCGTGAGCGTGCTCGACGAGATCATCGACGGAGTCCGCGAGGACCTCGCCGAGCGCCAGGCCCGGGTCTCCCTGGACGAGCTCAAGGCACGGGCCGCCAAGGCCCGCGACGCCAAGGACGGCGTGGCCGCGCTGCGCGGCGAGGGCGTACGGGTGATCTGCGAGGTGAAGCGGTCCAGCCCCTCCAAGGGCGCGCTGGCCGCCATCGCCGACCCGGCCGGACTGGCCCGCGACTACGAGGCGGGCGGCGCCGCCGCGATCAGCGTCCTCACCGAGCAGCGCCGCTTCGGCGGCTCGCTGGCCGACCTGGAAGCGGTCCGCGCCGCCGTGGACACCCCGGTGCTGCGCAAGGACTTCATCGTCACCTCCTACCAGCTCTGGGAGGCCCGCGCATACGGCGCCGACCTCGCCCTGCTGATCGTGGCCGCCCTCGAACAGCCCGCCCTGGTCTCGCTGATCGAGCGTGCCGAGTCGATCGGACTCAGCCCGCTGGTCGAGGTGCACGACGAGGAGGAGGTCGCGCGCGCCGTCGACGCCGGTGCCCGGATCATCGGCGTCAACGCCCGCAACCTCAAGACCCTTCAGGTCGACCGCGACACCTTCATGAACGTCGCCCCCGCCATCCCGGACCACATCGTCAAGGTGGCCGAGTCCGGTGTGCGCGGCCCGCACGACCTGATCGCCTACGCCAACGAGGGCGCCGACGCGGTGCTGGTGGGCGAGTCCCTGGTCACCGGGGGCGACCCCAGGACCGCCGTCGCCGACCTGGTCGCCGCCGGCGCCCACCCGGCGCTGCGCCACGGGCGGAGCTGACCCGCACACCATGCCGCCCACCGCCCGCTACGGACCGCCCGCCGGATCTCCCCGGCCCCGGGCGGCCCTGCGGCTGCCCGGCGGCAACCCCCTCCCGGGCCCAGACACTGCCTCGGCTGCCCCGTCCCAGCCCGTCCCCGGGCAGGACGGGCCCAGGGCGGGTGCCCCGCGCTCGTCCCTCGCCCGGGACCCCCACCCTCCGCTGCGCCTCGGCGCCGCCCTCGGGTCGTCCGGGTCGGGCTCTGCCTCGGCTCCTCTGCGGGCGGGTGCCCCGCGCTCGTCCCTCGCCCGGGACCCCCACCCTCCGCTGCGCCTCGGCGCCGCCCTCGGGTCGTCCGGGTCGGGCTCTGCCTCGGCTCCTCTGCGGGCGGGTGCCCCGCGCTCGTCCCTCGCCCGGGACCCCCACCCTCCGCTGCGCCTCGGCGCCGCCCTCAGGGACGGCTGCCGTCCGCGCGGCTGCCGCGCCCCCGCCCGCCGGGTGCACGGCCGGCGGGTCCGCTATGTCATCGGGTGCGAGCCGGGCCAGGTGCAGGGCCGCCGATGGCGCCGCCGGACGCGGCAGCAGGACCCCCGGGCCGCCGCGCCCGGGTTTCCGCGCACCCTCTGACCGGAGGGGGAGGGGCCGCCGGGCCCCGGCCGCACGCGGCTGGTACCACCACAGCTATTCGGCCCATCACACAGAGGCACACGGAGGGATCCGTCATGTCCACGGACCACCACACAGAACCGCAGGTTCCCGACGCACGAGGCTACTTCGGCCGCTTCGGCGGGCGTTACATCCCGGAGGCGCTGGTGGCCGCCGTCGAGCAGGTCGCCGAGGAGTACGAGAAGGCCAAGGCCGACCCGTCCTTCGCCGCCGAGCTGGACGTCCTGCTCAAGGACTACACCGGCCGGCCCAGCCCGCTCACCGAGGTCCGCCGCTTCTCCGAGCTGGCCGGCGGCGCCCGCGTGCTGCTCAAGCGCGAGGACCTCAACCACACCGGCTCGCACAAGATCAACAACGTACTGGGCCAGGCCCTGCTCACCCGCCGGATGGGCAAGACCCGGGTCATCGCCGAGACCGGCGCCGGGCAGCACGGCGTGGCCACCGCCACCGCCTGCGCCCTCTTCGGCCTGGACTGCACCATCTACATGGGCGAGGTCGACACCGAGCGGCAGGCGCTCAACGTCGCCCGGATGCGGATGCTGGGCGCCGAGGTGGTGGCCGTGAAGTCCGGCAGCCGCACCCTCAAGGACGCCATCAACGAGGCGTTCCGCGACTGGGTCGCCAATGTCGACTCCACCCACTACCTCTTCGGCACGGTGGCCGGCCCGCACCCCTTCCCAATGATGGTCCGGGACTTCCATCGGGTGATCGGCATCGAGGCCCGCGCCCAGGTCCTGGACCGCACCGGCCGGCTGCCGGACGCCGTGGTCGCCTGCGTCGGCGGCGGCTCCAACGCCATGGGCATCTTCCATGAGTTCATCCCCGACGCCGGGGTGCGCCTGATCGGCTGCGAGGCCGCAGGCGAGGGCGTGGACACCCCCCGCCACGCCGCCACCCTCACCAAGGGCAGCCCCGGGGTGCTGCACGGCGCCCGCAGCTACATGCTCCAGGACGAGGACGGCCAGACCATAGAGAGCCACTCGATCTCCGCCGGGCTGGACTACCCGGGCATCGGCCCGGAGCACTCCTGGCTGAAGGACACCGGCCGGGCAGAATACCGCCCCGTCACCGACGACCAGGCCATGCAGGCGCTGCTCCAGCTCTCCCGCACCGAAGGCATCATTCCGGCCATAGAATCCGCGCACGCCCTGGCCGGAGCGCTGGAGCTGGGCCGCGAACTCGGCCCGGACGCCGTGATCCTGGTGAACCTCTCCGGCCGTGGCGACAAGGACATGCACACCGCAGCCGAGTACTTCGGCCTGCTGGACGACCGCACCGCTGCCACCGAGGCCGACAACAAGTCGGGAAAGTGACCATGAGTAACCTGAGCACCACACAGAGCAAGCTGAGTGCCACCATCGCCGCCGCCGGGGCGGAGGGCCGGGCCGCGCTCATCGGCTATCTGCCGGCCGGCTTCCCCACCGTCGACGGCGGCGTCAAGGCCGCGCTGGCCCTGCTGGAGGGCGGCTGCGACGCCGTGGAGATCGGCCTGCCGCACTCCGACCCGGTACTGGACGGCCCCACCATCCAGACCGCCGTCGACATCGCGCTGCGCGGCGGGGTGCGGATCGCGGACGTGCTGCGCACGGTCCGCGAGGTCTCCTCGGCCGTGGACGCGCCCGTCCTGGTGATGACCTACTGGAACCCGGTGGACCACTACGGCCCGGCCCGGTTCGCGGCCGAACTGGCGGCCGCCGGGGGCGCCGGCTGCATCCTGCCCGACCTGCCGGTGGAGGAGTCGGCGGAGTGGCGGGCGGCCGCCGCGGAGCACGGTCTGGACACCGTCTTCGTGGTCGCCCCCAGCAGCCGCGACGAGCGGTTGGCGCAGGTCACCGCCGTGGGCACCGGGTTCGTCTATGCGGCGGCGGTGATGGGCGTCACCGGTACCCGGGCTCAGGTCGGCCATCTCGCGGAGGACCTGGTGAAGCGCACCCGCGCCACCACCGAGCTGCCGGTCTGCGTGGGGCTGGGCGTCTCCACCCCCGCCCAGGCGGCCGAGGTCGCGGCCTTCGCCGACGGTGTGATCGTGGGCTCGGCCTTCGTCCAGCGGCTGCTGGACGCGGACGGGGACGAGGAGGCCGGTCTGGCCGCCCTCCGCGCCCTCGCCGGTGAGCTGGCCGCCGGAGCCCGCCGCCGCTGAGGCCCGGACCGGCACTGCCCTGCGGCCCGCCGCCCCCCGTCCGGGGGGCGGCGGGCCGTCTCCGTCCGCAGGACGGGGGTCCCTCGTATGGGTGGTTCGCGCGGCTCCCGCACCACCGGCTCGGCGGGCCGCTCGTTGAGGTACCGGCAGGTTCGGCGGCGCCCTCCCTCCCCGGGCGCCGCCGCCGTCCCCGGGCCCCTGCGGGCCCGGTCGGCGAGAAAGTCCAGCGAGAGGATCCGTCCGTGCCCCGGTACCAGCACGCCAGAGTCCTGCGAGCCGCCCTGGCGGCGGTCGCCCTCACTGCGGCTGTGGTCGGCGAGACGGCCGTCGGCCGGGCGCTGGCGGACCGTGGGGCCGAGGAGACGGGCCGGTCGGCGCTCGCCCGGGCGGCCATGGTGCAGGCCCGCGACGTACCGGAGGGCCGGGCCAGCCGGGCCGAGGCCGCCCGGCGGGGCGCCCTCAGCGGTCGGCCGGTGGGCGGACCGCCGGAGGCCCCGGCGGTCCCGGGCGCCCGTCCGGTGGCGGACCGGGCCCACGGCCCGGAGCTGCCCGCCGCCGCCATCCTGCGCCGACTGCCCGCCCGGTTGGACCGCGACGGCGCGACGATCCTGATCGGCTCCGGCCGCGCCCCGGTCACCGTGACCCTGTACGAGGACTACCGCTGCCCCGACTGCCGCCGCTTCGAGCAGGCCCAGGGCGAGACGCTGGCCCGGCTGGTGGCGGACGGCACCGTGCTGATCCGCCGGGTCATCGAGTCCTCGCTGGATGTGCGGCTGCCCGGCATCGGCGCCCAGCGGGCGGCCAACGCCGCCCGCGCCGCCCTGGCGTCCGGGCGCTTTCCGCTCTACAACGCGGCGCTCTACGCCAACCAGCCGCCCGAGCGGCAGGACGGCTACACCGTCGCCCGGCTGCTGAAGATCGCCTCCCAGGTGCCCGGGCTGCGCGGCGCGGCCTTCGACCGCGCGGTCCGCTCCCAGCGGTACGCCTCCTGGGTGCGCGCCTCCCAGCGGGTCTACGACCGCTATGACAGGCGGGTCCACTCGGGGACGCCGGGCATGGAGGTCAACGGCCGGGTGGTGGATCTGGAGAAGCGGATGGACCTGGCCCGCGACCCCGAAGCACTGCGCGCCTTCCTGCTCGCGGCGGCGCGTGACTGAGTCCGCACGCCGGGACCAGCGGCCCTGGGGAACCCCGACCGGGGCGTGAGAGGTTCCCAGGGCATGCATCTTCTTGCCGCCGACCGCACCGCGCCCGCTCGCCGGGCCGGGTTCTCCGAGGGGGACGACCGATGACCGCACCGCAGGACGCCATGCCCGCCGAGGACTCCGGCCCCCGCCCCGCTCCGGCCGCCCCGGCTCTCCGGCGGGCCCTGGAAGGGCCGGCCGCAGCCTGGGCGAGCACCGTCGCCCGGCTCGGGCTGGCCGCCGTCTGGGCCTGGGCGGGCCTGGCGAAGATCGCCGACCCGGCCGAGGCCGCGCAGGCCGTCCGCGCCTACCGCATCCTGCCGGAGTCGCTGGTCAAGCCGGTCGGCTACGGCCTGCCGTTCCTGGAGCTGGCGCTGGCCCTGCTGCTGCTGGTCGGCCTGGGCACCCGGGTCGCCGCCTTCCTCTCCGGGGTGCTGCTGCTGGTCTTCATCGCCGGCATCGCCTCGGTCTGGGCGCGCGGGCTGACCATCGACTGCGGCTGCTTCGGCGGTGGCGGTCAGGTGGCCTCCTCGCAGACCAGGTACCTCCAGGAGATCCTGCGCGACACCGGCTTCCTGCTGCTCGCCGGGTGGCTGATCCGGAAACCGCGCAGCCGGTTCTCCGCCGACGGCTGGCTGGCCGCCTGAGGAGCGACCGCCGATGACGTCCCCGCCACGACCTCCGTGACCCGACCCCTGTGAAGCCGGGCCGGCCGCACCGGGCCGGTCCCGTCCCTCCCGTGACCAGCAAGGCAGCACATGCAGATGAGTGAGAAGAACCGAGGAAGCAAGCGCACCGCCCGTGAGCGGCTGGTCGCCGAGCGGCAGGCCCAGGAGGCCCGCTCCCGGCGGAACAAGAAGCTGGCGGTACTCGGCTCGGTGATCGCCGTACTCGCGGTGGCGGTCGGCGTGGGCGTCGCGGTGCAGAGCCAGCGGAGCAAGCCGGAGACCCCGGTGGCCGCCCCCGCCGGCGCGGTCGGCGCCAGGAAGCTGGTCATCCCGGACGGGCCCGCCAACGCCCCGTCCACCCTCACCGTCTACGAGGACCCGCGCTGCCCGGCCTGCCAGCTCTTCGAGAAGGCGTTCCAGCCGACCATCGACCGGCTGATGAACCAGGGCAAGATCGTGGGCAACTACCACATCGTGTCCTTCATCGACCGGCACGACAACGGCACCGGCTCCAAGAACGGCGCCAATGCGCTGGCCTGCGCCCAGGACGCGGGCAGGTTCCGGGCGTTCCACAATGTCCTGTACGCCAACCAGCCGCCCGAGACCGAGGACCCCTGGAGCGACCGCAGCAAGCTGCTCACGCTCGCCAAGCAGGTGCCGGGGCTCGACACGCCCGCCTTCCGGACGTGTGTGAACAACAACACCTATGGCGGCTGGGTCTCCGCCGTCCAGCAGGACTTCGACAAGTCCGGCTTCACCTCGACGCCCACCGTGCTGCTCAACGGCACCTCGATCTTCCCCAAGAAGGGCGACCAGCAGATCTCCCCGGCCAACCTGGTGGCCTGGGTGGACGCCGCCAACAAGGGCAAGCCGCTGGGTACCGCCGCCTCGGCGAGCCCCGCTCCCGGCGCCGCTCCGGCGGCCTCCCCGGCCCCCTCGCACTGACCCTCGCAGCGATCCCGCACTGACCCGCACGGCCGCGCCGTCGTGCTCCACACGGAGGCGGCGGCGCAGGTTTGTGCCCCAACCGGTACGGACGCGCCGCGCTCGGCGCGGTAGCGTCTTCCTTGCCATGGACCTTGCATTCATCCCGAGCCCGTCGCGGGGCGTGATCCACCTCGGACCGATCCCGCTGCGCGCGTACGCGTTCTGCATCATCATCGGCGTCGTCGTCGCCGTCTGGCTCGGCAGCAGGCGCTGGGTCGCCCGCGGTGGGGCCGCCCACACGGTGGGTGACGTGGCGGTCTGGGCGGTGCCCTTCGGCCTGGTCGGCGGTCGGCTCTACCACGTGATCACCGACCACCAGCTCTACTTCGGCGCGGGCAAGCATCCGCTGGACGCGCTGAAGATCTGGAACGGCGGCCTGGGCATCTGGGGCGCCATCGCGCTGGGCGCCGTCGGTGCCTGGGTCGGCTGCCGCCGGGCCGGGGTGCCGCTGCCCGCCTGGGCGGATGCCGTCGCGCCCGGTATCGCGCTGGCCCAGGCGTGCGGGCGCTGGGGCAACTGGTTCAACCAGGAGCTCTTCGGCAAGCCCACCACGCTGCCCTGGGGCCTGGAGATCGACTACGACCACCGCCCCGACGCCACCAAGGCGCTGGCCACCTACCACCCGACGTTCCTCTATGAGTCGCTCTGGTGCATCGGGGTCGCGCTGCTGGTGCTCTGGGCCGACCGCCGGTTCCGGCTCGGGCACGGCCGCGCCTTTGCGCTCTATGTCGCGGCGTACACCGTGGGCCGGTTCTGGATCGAGTACCTGCGCGTCGACGAGGCCCACCACCTCCTGGGCCTGCGGCTCAACGACTGGACCTCGATCGTGGTCTTCCTGGGCGCGGTGGTCTACCTGGTGCTCTCGGCCAAACGGCACCCCGGCCGGGAGACCGAGATCGACCCGGCCGCCCGCGCCATCCCCGAAGGGCCGCTGGACGGCGCCGGGCCCGCCCCGGCCGACGGCGGCGAGGACGCCGGGAAGCCTCGGCCGAGCGCGGCCGACGTCGCGCTGGCGGAGGCCGCCCGGGCGGAGGACGAGGTGCACGCCGAGGAGGAGCGGCACGACCGGGCACCGGAGGCCGGCAAGCGCTCCTGAACCGCCCGCAGTCTCTTCGACCGCCCCCGCCGCACCGGCGGGGGCGGTCGCTGCCTTCCAGGTCCGGAACAGCCCCCGAACTGCCCCGGAGCCGCCCCGACCAGCGGGTTCGGGCAGCCTTCCCTTGCTGGAAAGAAGTTCTGTCGCGCACTACCTTCGAGGACTGAGAGGCCCCTGCGGGGGCGGGGGAGCGGCACCGAGGGGACGAGCGCACATGACATCGACGATCATCGGTCCGGCCGCAGAGCCGGTCACGGCCGAGGCGCACCACCACAGCCACCGCGATGTCAACGGCGGCTGGCTGCGGCCCGCCGTCTTCGGCGCGATGGACGGCCTGGTCTCCAATGTGGCGCTGATGACCGGTGTGGTGGGCGGCAATGCCTCCCGGACCACGGTGATCCTGGCCGGGCTGGCCGGGCTCGCCGCCGGAGCCTTCTCGATGGCGGCCGGCGAGTACACCTCGGTGGCCTCGCAGCGCGAGCTGGTCGAGGCCGAGCTGGAGGTGGAGCGCCGGGAGCTGCACCGCAACCCCGACGATGAGCTGGCGGAGCTGGCCCAGCTCTATGTGGCGCGCGGCGTGGAACCCGAGCTGGCCGCCGAGGTGGCCAGGCAGCTGTCGGCCGACCCCGAGCAGGCCCTGGAGATCCACGCCCGCGAGGAGCTGGGCGTGGACCCGCACGACCTGCCGTCGCCGCTGCTCGCCGCGGTCTCCTCGTTCGGCGCCTTCGGGGTGGGGGCGCTGCTGCCGGTGCTGCCGTACCTGCTGGGCGCGACCAGCCTGGTGCCGGCGCTGCTGGTGGCCCTGGTGGGGCTCTTCCTCTGCGGCGCGGTGGTCTCCCGGGTGACCGCCCGCAGCTGGTGGTACAGCGGGCTGCGGCAACTGCTGCTGGGCAGTGCGGCGGCCGGTCTGACCTTCCTGCTCGGCCGGTTGATCGGCGGCGGTATCGGCTGACACGGCCCCCCTGCCCGCCCGCTGCCCACTGCATAGTCATGCGGTGGGCAGCGTGACGTTGCACACAGTCGTAGCGGTGGGCCGTCCCCTACCATCGAAGGAGCGGCAGGTGGACACCGGGGTCCGGGGTCGGAGCGCAGCGCGGCGCGGACCGCTTCCCGAGGCAGGTGTTTCGACCCGGTTTCACCATCGATCGCCAGGGGCACACTGTCGACGACGTGCGGGTGATCCTTCGTCGTCCCCGGATACCCCTACCGGTGGGTAATAGCGCCTGACCTGGGCCTGCGTCCACGATTTGGACGCAGAATTCCACTTCCCGGGACAAACGGCATCATGTAACCTGCACGAAATCGCAGAGGGCCAACGTCGTCTCTCTGGCGCCAGTGATACAGCCAAAGACGACGACGGGAGAGCCGATGCTGTCTGCGTCCATGCGCTCCGGGCCCTATACGGCCGTGAAGGACGCGCGCCCCGCATCGCAGGGCCTGTACGACCCGAGCAACGAGCACGACGCCTGTGGCGTCGGCTTTGTGGCGACGCTGACCGGCACCGCGGACCACCGCATCGTCGAGCAGGCGCTCACCGTGCTGCGCAACCTCGAACACCGGGGCGCCACCGGCTCCGAGCCCGACTCCGGCGACGGCGCCGGCATCCTCACCCAGATCCCCGACGCCTTTCTGCGCGCCCAGACCGCCTTCGACCTCCCCGCCGCCGGCGGCTACGCGGTGGGCATCGCCTTCCTCCCCGACGAGGACGCGGCCGACGCCGCCGCCGTCGCCAGGATCGAGGCCATCGCCGCCGAGGAGGGCCTGACCGTCCTCGGCTGGCGCGACGTCCCGGTCACCCCCGACCTGCTGGGCGCCACCGCCCGCTCGGTGATGCCGCGCTTCCGCCAGCTCTTTGTGGCCGACCCGACGGGTGAGCGCACCGGCATCGCGCTCGACCGGGTCGCCTTTGTGGTCCGCAAGCGCGCCGAGCGCGAGGCCGGGGTCTACTTCCCCTCGCTCTCCGCCCGCACCATCGTCTACAAGGGCATGCTCACCACCGGGCAGCTGGAGCCGTTCTTCCCGGACCTCTCCGACCGCTCCTTCGCCTCCGCACTCGGCCTGGTCCACTCCCGGTTCTCCACCAACACCTTTCCGAGCTGGCCGCTGGCGCACCCGTACCGCTTTGTCGCCCACAACGGCGAGATCAACACGGTCAAGGGCAACCGCAACTGGATGCGCGCCCGGGAGTCCCAGCTGGCCACCGACCTCATCCCCGGTGGCGACCGGCCCGGCGGGCTGGACCGGATCTTCCCGGTCTGCACCCCGGACCACTCCGACTCCGCCTCCTTCGACGAGGTGCTGGAGCTGCTGCACCTCGGCGGCCGCTCACTGCCGCACGCGGTGCTGATGATGATCCCGGAGGCGTGGGAGAACCACGCCACCATGGACGCCGCCCGCCGCGCCTTCTACCAGTACCACTCCAACCTGATGGAGCCCTGGGACGGCCCGGCCTGCGTCACCTTCACCGACGGCACCCGGATCGGCGCCGTACTGGACCGCAACGGCCTGCGCCCGGCCCGCTACTGGGTCACCGAGGACGGCCTGGTGGTGCTCTCCTCCGAGGTCGGCGTGCTCGACATCGCCCAGGAGAACGTGGTCCGCAAGGGCCGCCTCCAGCCCGGCCGGATGTTCCTGGTCGACACCGCCGAGCACCGCATCGTCGAGGACGACGAGATCAAGTCCGCCCTCGCCGCCGAGCACCCGTACGCGGAGTGGCTGGCCGCCGGGCAGATCCAGCTGGGCAACCTCCCCGAGCGCGAGCACATCGTGCACACCCACGCCTCGGTCACCCGCCGCCAGCAGACCTTCGGCTACACCGAGGAGGAGCTGCGGGTCCTGCTCGCCCCGATGGCCCGCACCGGCGCCGAGCCGATCGGCTCCATGGGCACCGACACCCCCATCGCCGCCCTCTCCGACAAGCCCCGGCTGCTCTTCGACTACTTCACCCAGCTCTTCGCGCAGGTCACCAACCCGCCGCTGGACGCCATCCGGGAGGAGCTGGTCACCTCCCTCGGCTCCAACCTCGGCCCCGAGGGCAACCTGCTCAAGGCCGAGCCGGCCTCCTGCCGCACGGTCGACATGCCCTTCCCGGTGATCGACAACGACGAGCTGGCCAAGCTCGTCCACATCAACGCCGACGGCGACCAGCCCGGCCTCAAGGCCGTCACCCTCTCCGGCCTCTACCGGGTCTCCGGCGGCGGTACCGCCCTCGCCGCCCGGCTGGACGAGATCGCCGCCGAGGCCGACGCCGCCATCGCCGACGGCGCCCGGATCATCGTGCTCTCCGACCGCCACTCGGACGCCGAGCACGCCCCGATCCCCTCGCTGCTGCTCACCTCCGCCGTCCACCACCACCTCATCCGCACCAAGCAGCGCACCCAGGTCTCGCTGCTGGTCGAGGCCGGCGACGTCCGCGAGGTGCACCATGTCGCGCTGCTGATCGGCTACGGCGCCGCCGCCGTCAACCCCTACCTGGCCATGGAGTCCGTCGAGGACCAGGTCCGCTCCGGGGTCTTCGTCAAGGGCGTGGAGCCCGAGAAGGCCATCCGCAACCTGATCAAGGCGCTCGGCAAGGGCGTGCTCAAGGTGATGTCCAAGATGGGCATCTCCACCGTCGCCTCCTACCGGGGCGCCCAGGTCTTCGAGGCCATCGGCCTCTCCCAGGAGCTGGTCGACCGCTACTTCGCCGGTACCACCACCAAGCTCGGCGGCATCGGCCTGGAGCAGATCGCCAAGGAGGTCGCCGCCCGCCACGCCAAGGCGTACCCGGTCTCCGGCATCCCCTCCGCGCACCGCGCGCTGGAGATCGGCGGCGAGTACCAGTGGCGCCGCGAGGGCGAACCGCACCTCTTCGACCCGGAGACCGTCTTCCGGCTCCAGCACTCCACCCGCTCCCGCCGCTATGACATCTTCCAGCAGTACACCTCCCGGGTGAATGAGCAGTCCGAGCGGCTGATGACGCTGCGCGGCCTCTTCCGGCTGAAGCACGGCGAGCGGCCCCCGGTGCCGATCGACGAGGTCGAGCCGGTCTCCGAGATCGTCAAGCGGTTCTCCACCGGCGCGATGTCCTATGGCTCCATCTCCATGGAGGCCCACCAGACCCTCGCCATCGCCATGAACCGCCTGGGCGGCAAGTCCAACACCGGCGAGGGCGGCGAGGACCCGGAGCGCCTGTACGACCCCGAGCGCCGCTCCGCGATCAAGCAGGTGGCCTCCGGCCGCTTCGGCGTCACCAGCGAGTACCTGGTCAACGCGGACGACATCCAGATCAAGATGGCCCAGGGCGCCAAGCCCGGCGAGGGCGGCCAGCTGCCCGGCCACAAGGTCTACCCCTGGGTCGCCAGGACCCGGCACTCCACCCCCGGCGTCGGCCTGATCTCCCCGCCGCCGCACCACGACATCTACTCCATCGAGGACCTTGCCCAGCTCATCCACGACCTCAAGAACGCCAACCCGAAGGCCCGCATCCATGTGAAGCTGGTCTCCGAGGTCGGCGTCGGCACCGTCGCCGCGGGCGTCTCCAAGGCGCACGCCGATGTGGTGCTGGTCTCCGGCCATGACGGCGGCACCGGCGCCTCCCCGCTGACCTCGCTCAAGCACGCCGGCGGCCCCTGGGAGCTGGGCCTCGCCGAGACCCAGCAGACACTGCTGCTCAACGGCCTGCGCGACCGCATCGTGGTGCAGACCGACGGCCAGCTGAAGACCGGCCGCGATGTGGTGGTGGCCGCCCTGCTGGGCGCCGAGGAGTTCGGCTTCGCCACCGCCCCGCTGGTGGTCTCCGGCTGCGTCATGATGCGTGTCTGCCACCTGGACACCTGCCCGGTCGGCGTGGCCACCCAGAACCCGGTGCTCCGCGAGCGCTTCACCGGCAGGCCCGAGTTCGTGGTCAACTTCTTCGAGTTCATCGCCGAGGAGGTCCGCGAACTCCTCGCCGAGCTGGGCTTCCGCTCCATCGAGGAGGCCGTCGGCCGCGCCGAGCTGATCGACGCCACCCAGGCCGTCGACCACTGGAAGGCCGCCGGGCTGGACATCGCCCCGCTGCTGCACGTCCCCGCGCTGCCCGAGGGCGCGGCCCGGCACCGCACCGTCGAACAGGACCACGGCCTGGACAAGGCGCTGGACAACCAGCTGCTCACGCTCTGCTCCGAGGCCCTGGAGCATGGCGAGGCGGTCCGCGTCCAGCTGCCGATCCGCAATGTCAACCGCACCGTCGGCACCATGCTCGGCCACGAGGTGACCAGGCGGTACCGGGGCGAGGGACTGCCCGAGGGCACCATCGACGTGACCTTCACCGGCTCCGCCGGCCAGTCCTTCGGCGCCTTCGTACCGCGCGGCATCACCCTGCGGCTGGAGGGCGACGCCAACGACTACGTCGGCAAGGGCCTCTCCGGCGGGGTGCTGGTCGTCCGGCCCTCCCGGGACGCCGCCGCCATCGGCGCCGACGCCCAGAACCACGTCATCGCCGGCAACACCATCGGCTACGGCGCCACCGCCGGCCGCATCCACCTGCGCGGCAAGGCCGGTGAGCGGTTCGCCGTCCGCAACTCCGGGGCCACCCTGGTGGTGGAGGGCGTCGGCGACCACGGCTGCGAGTACATGACCGGAGGCCGGGTCCTCGTCCTCGGCGAGACCGGACGCAACTTCGCGGCCGGCATGTCCGGCGGCATCGCCTATGTGCTCGACCTGCGGCCCTCCCATGTCAACGGCGGCATGGTCGGTATCGAGGCCCCCGACAGCGCGGACCGGGGCTGGCTGCGCGAGACCGTGCAGCAGCACTACGAGGAGACCGGCTCCACCGTCGCCGCCGAACTCCTCGCCGACTGGGGTGCCGGCGTCTCCCGGTTCTCCAAGATCATGCCCACCGACTACAAGGCTGTGCTCGCCGCCAAGGACGCCGCCGAGCGCGACGGGCTCTCCGAGTCCGAGACCACCTCGAAGATGATGGAGGCGGCTAATGGCTGACCCGAAGGGCTTCCTCACCACCCCGAAGCAGAACGCCGAGCGGCGACCCGTCGACGTGCGCATCCGGGACTGGAACGAGGTCTACGTCGAGCGCAGCCTGCTGCCGATCATCACCCGGCAGGCCGGCCGCTGCATGGACTGCGGCATCCCGTTCTGCCACAACGGCTGTCCGCTGGGGAACCTCATCCCCGAGTGGAACGACCTGGCCTGGCGCGACGACTGGAACGCCGCCATCGAGCGGCTGCACGCCACCAACAACTTCCCGGAGTTCACCGGGCGGCTCTGCCCCGCCCCGTGTGAGTCGGCCTGCGTCCTCGGTATCAACCAGGACCCGGTGACCATCAAGAACGTCGAGGTCACCATCATCGACAAGGCGTGGGAGAACGGCAGCGTCAGGCCGCAGATCCCGGAGCGCCTTTCCGGCCGGACCGTCGCCGTGGTCGGCTCCGGCCCGGCCGGACTGGCCGCCGCCCAGCAGCTCACCCGGGCCGGGCACACGGTGGTGGTGTACGAGCGCGCCGACCGCATCGGCGGCCTGCTGCGCTATGGCATCCCCGAGTTCAAGATGGAGAAGCGGCACGTCAACCGGCGGGTGGAGCAGATGCGCGCCGAGGGCACCCGGTTCCGCACCGGCGTCCAGGTCGGCGAGGACATCACCGGCCAGCAGCTGCGCGAGCGGTTCGACGCGGTGGTGATCGCCGCCGGCGCCACCACCGCCCGCGACCTGCCCGTCCCCGGCCGGGAGCTGCGCGGCATCCACCAGGCCATGGAGTACCTGCCGCTCTCCAACAAGGTGCAGGAGGGCGACTTCGTGGAGTCGCCGATCTCCGCAGCCGGCAAGCATGTGGTGGTCATCGGCGGCGGCGACACCGGAGCCGACTGCGTCGGCACCGCCCACCGCCAGGGCGCGGCCTCGGTCACCCAGCTGGAGATCATGCCCCGCCCGGGCGACCAGCGCCCCGAGCACCAGCCCTGGCCGACCATGCCGATGACCTACAAGGTCACCTCGGCCCATGAGGAGGGCGGCGAGCGCGTCTACGCGGTCAACACCACCCACTTCAGCGGTGACGAGCACGGCAATGTGCAGCAACTGCACCTGGTGGAGGTGGAGTTCACGGACGGCCGCTTCCAGCCGGTCGAGGGCACCGAGCGCGCCATCCCGGCGCAGCTGGTCACCCTGGCCATGGGCTTCACCGGCACCGACCGGCAGAACGGCCTGGTCGAGCAGCTGGGCGTGGACCTCGACGCCCGGGGCAACATCGCCCGCGACGGCCGCTTCGCCACCAACCAGGACGGCGTCTTCGTCTGCGGTGACGCCGGTCGCGGCCAGTCGCTGATCGTCTGGGCCATCGCCGAGGGCCGCTCCGCCGCCGCCGCGGTCGACGCCCACCTCGGCGGCACGGCCGACCTGCCCGCCCCCATCCGCCCGACCGACCGTCCGCTGACGGTCTGACGGCACCCTGACGTCCCCGGCCCGCCGCCCGGCGGCGCGGCCGGGGCGCGTACGCCGCGGCGCCTGCCCCACCCCGACCGCACCGGAGCAGGCGCCGCGGCATCACCCCAGCACCGAGGAGGGACGCGGGGTCAGAAGACCGGCACGCCCTCGCGGACCAGCCGCCAGTCGACCGAGGCGAAGTCGGCCGGGTCGATGGCACCCTTGGCCTTCACCCAGCCGATCATGGTGTTGCGGATCTCCTCGGAGTTGCTCCAGAGCACCGGGGCGGCGGCGATGTGCGGGAAGTTGCCGCCGCCGTTGGCCCGGTAGTTGTTGACCGCGAGCACAAACTCGGCCGCCGGGTCGAGCGGGGCGCCGTTGTAGGACAGATTGACGATCCGCCGGCCCACCGGCTGGGAGATGTCGACGTCGTAGGAGACGCCGTACACCGAGTCGAAGTTGTAGTCGGGGATGCCGTCCGCGTTGGTCAGCTTGGCCTTGTCGACCGGTGCGCCCACCGGCAGCTGGGCGAAGTACCGCATCGAGTACTCCAGGTAGTCCCGGAGCTGAGCACCCGTCAGCTTGCGGGCCTCCAGGGTGTTCTCGTAGATGTACAGCCCCGCCGCGTCCCGCAGCTTCACCTGGCCCGCCGGGATGGCGGCGGTGCGGTTGAACGGGGCCACCTGGGAGAGCACCGGCAGCCCGGCGTAGGCCGTACCGGCCAGCGCCGCCTTGACCGTGTCGACCTGCACCCGGCCGATCAGATCGATGATCGGGGTGTCCCGGAACGGCGCCTCCGCGATCGACAGCGCCTCCTTGCAGGTGCCGATCACCTGGTTGACATAGGCGACGACCTTCTTGTGCTCGGCGGCGAGCAGCGAGACCACCGCCGGGTCCTCCGGCACCGTGTTGGAGTTGATCACCGTGGAGCGCACCCCGGTGACCTGCCAGCAGCCGTGCACCAGCTCCGCGTCGAAGTCGAACCGGGCCAGCCGCTCGCCCCACTTCAGCGGCTCGGCGAGGACCACCTTCCGGCCCGTCTTCTTGTTGACCACGATCCGCTGCGGTATCTCCACATGGGCGTGGCCGATCAGCATCGCGTCGATGCCCGGGACCTGCTCGGCCACCGCCACGCCCGCGTTCTCCGGCCAGGGCAGCTGGTCGCCGTACGAGGAGACCTGGTCGGCGCCGGTGTGCGCGGAGACGATCACCACATCGGCGCCGGCCGCGCGCAGCTTGGGCACCCACACCTTGGCCTGCTCCACGATGCCGCCGAAGGTCATCTTGCCCTGGACGTTGGCCTTGTCCCAGATGGCGATGCCCGGGTTGGTCAGGCCCAGGATGCCCACCCTGATGTGGCGGCCGCAGTGGGTCCTGACCTTGCGGATGACATACGGCGGGAAGGCCGGGCGCTCGGTCCTGACATCCAGCGCATTGGCGCCCAGCAGCGGGAAGTGGCACTGCTTCTCGAAGGCGCGCAGCAGCGGGATGCCGTAGTTGAACTCGTGGTTGCCCAGCGCCGCCGCGTCGTACCCGATGCGGTTCATGGCCAGCGCCATCGGGTGCACCGGGGCGTGCCGGCCACCCTGGTCGATCGGCTCGACGCGGGCGTAGTAGTAGCTCAGCTGGGTGCCCTGGATGGTGTCACCCGCGTCGATCAGCAGGGTGCGGTGGTGGCCCTTCTCCTTGCGGATGCGGTTCACCAGCGTGGAGATCTTGGCCAGGCCGACATCGTTGTGGTCGTTGTCGTCGTACTCGGCGTCGGTGAAGTAGTCCCAGTTCAGGGCGTTGCCGTGCAGGTCGGTGGTGCCCAGCACGGTGAAGGACTCGGTGACGGCGTGCTTCTTGGGCTTGGACACGGCCGCAGCGGGCTGCGCGGCGGCCACCGACGCGCCGCCGACCAGCGCGGCACCGGCCGCAGTCGCCGCGGAGCGGGCCACGAAATCACGACGGTTGAGAGGCATACGTTCTCCAGAACAAGGCAGGACTGAGCCGTCGGCCCAGCGGGGGCAACGCGCGTAGAATTCTGCACTGACGGCCGTCGGCAGCGATAGACCCCCCAGGTTTCGATCAGGTGGCACGCAGGCAACAACTCCGCGCAGCACCCGCAGCCGCAGCCGCCACCCGGACGAGGACGGACCGCACCGTGACCCAGCCGCCGCCCCATGACACCGCCCCCGCCCACCCCGCCAACCACGACCGCGCCGACCGCCCCCGCGACCTGCCCATCACCTCCCTCGTCCTGCACAGCACCGAGGAGGACTGGCCGACCACCCTGGCCATCTTCGGCGACCCCGCCCGCAGCGTCTCCGCCCACTGGCTCGTCCGCTCCCACGACGGACACCTCACCCGGACGGCCGACGAGAGCGACATCGCCTGGCACGCCGGCAACTGGTACCTCAACCAGACCTCGATCGGCATCGAGCAGGAGGGCCACGCCGCCGACGGCCACCACTGCTTCACCGACGCCCTCTACCGCACCACCGCCGCCCTCGCCGCCCACCTCGCCCACCGCCACCGCATCCCCTCGACCGGATGCACCTCCTCGGGCACGACAACGTCCCACCCGCCCTCCCCGAACGCGCCCCCGCCATGCACACCGACCCCGGCCCCTACTACGACTGGGCCCGGCTGCTCACCCTGCTCGGCCGCCCCCTGGCCGCCACCGCCCCGCCCGGCGCCCCGCTGATCGCCATCCACCCCGGCTGGGAGGCCAACCCGCAGCCGCTCGCCCCCTGCGACCGGCACCCCGGCGCCCCCGCCCGGCCCGCCAACTTCCTGCCGCTGCGCACCCACCCCGACCCCGAGGCCCCGCTGCTCGGCCCCGGCTGCCTGCACGACACCACCGGCCGCGCCACCGCCGGCCAGCGCTATGCCACCGCGGGCCGCACCGGGGAGTGGACCGCGATCTGGTACGACGGCCGCCGGGCCTGGCTCCACGACCCCGGCCACGCCCCCACCACCGCGCCCGTCCGAGGCCCCGCCGTCCGGCCCCGCCGCGACCGCACCCCCGTCTGGGGCCGCGCCTACCCCGACCCCGGCGCCTACCCCGCCGGAACCGCAGCGCCCGCCGCCGTCCCCCTCGCCCACCTGGACACCGGCCAGCGCTACGCCTGCGGCGGACCCGCCCCCACCGTGCACCGCACCGACGCCGCCACCACCGTCACCGCGACCGAACCCCACCTGGTGATCCAGCTCGGCCACCGCATCGGCTATGTCCGCGCCGCCGACGTCGAGCTGCTTCCGGCGTGACACCCGAAACGACAGCGAAAACCACCCCCCGAACGTTCAACGAACCTTTTCCGGAACGACATGTGACGGTCCGGCAGCGCTTCCGTGTTACGCGTCGGTAATCCCTACGCTCGACTCATGCGCCGAGCAAAAATCGTCTGTACCCTCGGGCCTGCCGCCGACTCCTACGACCAGATCAAGTCCCTGGTCGACGCCGGCATGGACGTGGCCCGCCTCAATCTCAGCCACGGCTCCTACGCGGAGCACGAAGAGCGCTATCGCAGGGTCCGCAAGGCATCCGACGAGACCGGACGCAGTGTCGGCGTCCTGGTCGACCTCCAGGGCCCCAAGATCCGCCTCGCCACCTTCGCCGAGGGCCCCGTCCTCCTGGAGCGCGGCGACGACTTCACCATCACCACCGAGGACGGCGCCGAGGGCGACCGCACCATGTGCGGCACCACCTACCCCGGCCTCGCCGCCGACGTCTCCCGTGGTGAGCGGATCCTCGTGGACGACGGCCGGGTGACCCTGGAGGTCACCGACGTCGACGGACCCCGCGTGCACTGCATCGTCATCGAAGGCGGCATGGTCTCCGACCACAAGGGGCTCAACCTCCCCGGTGTCGCCGTCAGCGTCCCCGCACTCTCCGACAAGGACGTCGCAGACCTGCGCTGGGCACTGGACATCGGGGCCGACATCATCGCCCTCTCCTTCGTCCGCAGCGGCAGCGACGCCGATGACGTCCGCCGCATCATGGCGGAGGAAGGCCGCCGCGTCCCCATCATCGCCAAGATCGAGAAGCCGCAGGCCGTCGAGAACCTCGACTCCATCATCGACGCCTTCGACGGCTTCATGGTCGCCCGTGGCGACCTCGGTGTGGAGATGCCCCTGGAGCGGGTGCCGCTCGTCCAGAAGCGCGTCATCCAACTGGCCAAGCGCAACGCCAAGCCGGTGATCGTCGCCACCCAGATGCTCGACTCGATGATCAACGCCTCCCGGCCCACCCGCGCCGAGGCCAGCGACGTCGCCAATGCGGTCCTGGACGGTACCGACGCCGTGATGCTCTCCGGCGAGACCAGCGTCGGCAAGCACCCCGTCGAGACCGTCAAGACCATGGCCCGCATCATCACCGCCGCCGAGGAGGACGTCCTCGCCAAGGGCCTCCCGCCGCTCACCCCCACCAGCAAGCCGCGCACCCAGGGCGGCGCCGTCGCCCGGGCCGCCGCCGAGATCGGCGACTTCCTCGGGGCCAGGTTCCTGGTCGCCTTCACCCAGAGCGGCGACACCGCCCGACGCCTCACCCGCTACCGCTCGCCCATCCCCGTGCTGGCCTTCACCTATGAGCCCGCCGTCCGCAGCCGGCTCTCGCTCACCTGGGGAGTGGAGACCTTCCTCGGGCCGCTCGCCGCGAACACCGACGAGATGGTCCAGCAGGTGGACGCCCAGCTGCTGAAGATCGGCCGCTGCAAGAAGGGGGACGTGGTGGTCATCACGGCCGGTTCGCCGCCCGGTCTGGCCGGTTCCACCAACCTGGTCCGCGTCCATCATGTGGGCGAGGACGACGCCCCCCGCCGCCACTGACCCACCCGCCCGGGCGCCCCACCATCCCGGCGGCGCCCGGGCCTATCTGGTGCCGGGTGCGGGATTCGAACCCGCAAGCCCTCTCGGGCAGATGTGTTTGAGACATCCGTGTATGCCATTCCACCAACCCGGCCGGGGGTGTCGGTGAGCAGCCTACCGTGTGTGTGTCGGCGGGCGTGCCTGGATACTCTCGTGCATGCAGTACCCGGCCGGAACGAGGAGCCCTGTGAGCACCGCCGACGAGCAGAACGAGCCCGTGTCGCCCGAGATCACCCGGATTGTCATCGCGGAGGACGAGGCGCTGATCCGTCTGGACCTCAAGGAGATGCTGGAGGAGGAGGGGTACACCGTCGTCGGTGAGGCCGGGGACGGGGCGACGGCGGTGAAGCTGGCCGAGGAGTTGCGGCCGGACCTGGTGATCCTGGATGTGAAGATGCCGGTGCTGGACGGGTTGTCCGCCGCCGAGCAGATCCACCAGGCGCATATCGCCCCGGTGCTGATGCTTACCGCGTTCTCGCAGCGGGAGCTGGTGGACCGGGCCCGCGATGCCGGTGCGATGGCGTACATCGTGAAGCCCTTCAGCAAGAGCGACCTGGTGCCGGCGATCGAGATGGCGGTCTCCCGGTACACCGAGATGCGGGCGCTGGAGAGCGAGGTCGCCGACCTCAACCAGCGGCTGGAGACGCGGAAGCTGGTCGACCGGGCGAAGAGCGTGCTCCAGACCAAGTTCGGGCTGAGCGAGCCGGCCGCGTTCCGCTGGATACAGAAGACCTCGATGGACCGGCGGATGACGATGCGGGCGGTGGCCGAGGCCGTGATCGAGGAGGGCGACGCCCAGGACCGCAAGAAGGCGGACGGCGAGGCGTAGCGGAGACGGTCTCGGAGAGGCCGGCGGAGACGGCGGCGGAGACGGCGGAGGGCCCGGCCACCCCGGAGCGGGGCGGCCGGGCCCTCCGGCACGGGTGGGGCGGGTCAGTCCTCGCCGAGGTACGCCTTGCGGACGGACTCGTCGTGGAGCAGGTCGGGGCCGGTGCCGGAGAGGACGATCCGGCCGGTCTCCATGACGTGGCCCTGGTCGGCGAGGGAGAGGGCGGCCTGGGCGTTCTGCTCGACGAGCAGGATGGTGGTCCCGGTGGCGCGCAGCTCGGTGATGGTGGACATGATCTTCTGCATCATGATGGGGGAGAGGCCCATGGAGGGCTCGTCCAGCATGAGCAGTTTGGGCTGGGACATCAGGGCCCTGCCCATGGCGAGCATCTGCTGCTCGCCGCCGGAGAGGGTGCCGGCCGCCTGCTTGCGGCGCTCGCCGAGGATGGGGAAGAGGGTGTACGCCTTCTCCACGTCCCGCTGGATGCCCGCGCTGTCGCGGCGGAGGAAGGCCCCGAGGAGCAGGTTCTCCTCGATGGACATCCGGGGGAAGATATGGCGGCCCTCGGGGGAGTGGGCGAGTCCGAGCGACACGATCCGGTGGGCGGGCACTCCGGAGAGCGGCTTGCCCTCGAACCGCACCTGGCCGCCGATGGGCTTGAGCAGTCCGGAGAGGGTGCGCAGGGTGGTGGTCTTGCCGGCGCCGTTGGTGCCGATCAGGGTGACCACCTGGCCGACGTCCACGGTGAAGCTGATGCCCTTGACGGCTTCGATCTTGCCGTAGGCGACGCGCAGGTCCTCGACTTCGAGCAGGGCGGTCACTTGTCGTTCTCCTCGGACTCCTCGGGCGCCTCTGCGGCATGCTCCTCCGCCGCCTCGACCTCGGCGGCCTCCTCGGCGCCGGGGGCGCCTTCGAAGGGGGTGCCGAGGTAGGCGGCGATGACCCGTTCGTCGCTCTGGACGGTGGCGGAGTCGCCCTCGACCAGCTTCTGACCCTGGACGAGGACGGCGGTGCGGTCGCAGAGGTTGAAGATGAACCGCATGTCGTGCTCGATGACCAGGACGGCGATGCCCTTGTCCCGGATGGCGAAGATGAGCTCCTCGGTGACCCGGGTCTCCTGGGGGTTCATCCCGGCGGTGGGCTCGTCGAGCAGGACCAGACCGGGCTCGCTGGCCAGCGCGCGGGCGATCTCCAGCTTGCGCTGCTCGCCGTAGGGGAGGTTGCGGGCCAGGTGGTCGGCCTTGGCGTCCAGGCCGACGAAGGCGAGGAGTTCCATGGCCTTCTCGCGGGACTCCCGCTCGCCCCGGTGGAAGCCGGGGCCGCGCAGCAGGGCGGAGAAGATGTTCTGCTTGGTGCGGCAGTGGCGGCCGACGATGACGTTCTCCAGCACCGTCATATTGGCGAAGAGCCGGATGTTCTGGAAGGTGCGGGCGATCCCGGCCTGGGTGACCTTGAACGGTTTGGCAGGCAGTACGGTGCCCTGGTAGCGGACGGTGCCCTCGGTGGGGACGTACAGCCCGGTGAGGCAGTTGAAGAAGGTGGTCTTGCCGGCTCCGTTGGGGCCGATGAGGCCGATGATCTCACCGGTGTTGACGGTGAGGTCGACATTGTTGACGGCGGTGAGGCCGCCGAACCTCATGGTGACGCCGCTGGCCTGGAGGAGCGGGGTGCCGGGGGCGGGAGCGGCGGCCCCGGCGGGGGTGGCGATGGTGTCGGTGGTCATGGTGGTCACGCCCCTGCCTGGGTGAGGCCGGCGACGTCCTTGGCGGGGGTGGCGGCGGTGGGGCCGCCGATGTCGCCGGGAAGGTCGCCCTCGTGGTACTCCAGCTGCTGCCTGCGGTTGGGGATCAGGCCCTCGGGCCGGAAGCGCATCAGCAGGACCAGCGCGACGCCGAAGCCCAGGAGTTGGTAGTTCTGGAGGAACTGGAACTTGGCGGGGATGAGGTAGAGCAGGCTGGCGCCGATCAGCGGGCCGCTGATGGTGCCCATGCCGCCGAGGACCACGGCGGCGAGCAGGAAGGCCGAGTTGGGCGGCACCGGGCCGGCGAACTGGTACTGCTCGGGGACGACGGTGAAGGTGACATGGGCCTGGACGGTGCCGGCCAGACCGGCGAGTCCGGCGCCGAGGGCGAAGGCGAGCAGCTTGAGCCGGAAGCCGTTGATGCCCATGGCGAGGGCGGCCGTCTCGTCCTCGCGGATGGCGATCCAGGCGCGGCCGATCCGGGAGTTGCTGGCCCGGCTGAAGACGATCACCACGATGGCGGTGACCACCAGCATCAGCAGGTAGTAGTTGGAGAACCGGCCGAGGCTGAGGCCGCCGAGGTCGTGGGAGTCGCCGAAGTCGAAGCCGAAGACCTTCAGGTCGGGGATGTCGTGGATGCCGTTGGGGCCGCCGGTGATGTTGGGCCCTGAGGTGCCGTCCGAGTTGAGGACGCCCAGCCGGAAGATCTCTCCGAAGCCGAGGGTGACGATGGCCAGGTAGTCGCCGCGCAGCCGCAGGGTGGGGGCGCCGATCAGCACGCCGAAGACCATGGCGGCGGCGGCGCCGGTCAGCATGGCGGCCCAGAAGGGGAAGTGGACGCTGCTGAAGCGGGACGAGGCGGAGCCGGAGACCAGCGCCGCGGCGTAGGCGCCGACGCCGAGGAAGGCGACATAGCCGAGGTCGAGCAGACCGGCCAGGCCGACCACCACATTGAGGCCGAGGGCGACGGTGGCGAAGATCAGGATGTTGACGCCGATGGTGGCGTACTGGTCGTCGGTCTGGGTGAAGGGGAACGCCGCGGCGGCGGCGAAGGCGGCGGCGACCGCGACCGGCCGCTGGCGGATGGCGATGGCGGAGAGCCGGGCGAGGATGCCTGCCTGGCCGAGGGCGGTGACGGCGAAGACGGCGATGATCAGGAACCCGGCGAAGAGTTCCGCGTAGGAGGTGTCGATGCCGTATGTGAAGACGCCGAGCGCGGTCGCGTAGGCGGCGATGACGATGAGGATCTCGCCCCAACCGGGAAGCGGCGCCGGGGCCTTGAGCGGCCGCTTGGCGAAGGAGACGCGCAGCAGCAGGACGGCGGCCGGGTTGGTGTGCGGGTGGTCCTTGGCACGCCGGTCGAGCGGCAGGCCGAGGGCGGCGGCGAGGCAGATCAGCGAGGCCGCGCCGGCGACATAGCCGCCGGGTTCGAGGTTGGCGACGCCGCCGAGTTCGGTGCTGATGGCGATCAGCGTGAACCAGGTGGTGGCGAAGGTGCCGAGGGCGAGCAGCGCGACAGCGTTGTCGGAGCCGGTGGGGATGAGCCAGCGCAGGCCCCGGGGGCGGTAGGAGGCGGCGGTGAAGAGCAGCGTGAGCACCGCGCCGACCAGGGTGAGGATCTGCAGGCCGCCGGGGTAGCCGCTGATGGTGAGGTCGCCGGGGAACTCGGAGGTCCAGGTCCAGGCGAGGAAGGCGGAGGCCGCGGTGGCGAGGGCCCCGACGGCGGTGGCCGGGCGGGCGGCGCCGGACGGGAGGGGGATGACGGGGGTGCGCTCGATGGCGCCGGGGTTCTGAGTGGTCATCGGTTTCACGCTCGATCCGCGACGCGCTCCCCGAGCAGCCCCTGGGGCCGGACGAGGAGGACGACGATGAGGAGGACAAAGGCCCAGACGTCGGCCCAGGAGTTGCTGCCGAGCTGCTGCATGCCGGGGATGTCGGCGATGTAGGCGGTGGCCAGCGCTTCGGCGACGCCGAGGACGAGTCCGCCGAGCATGGCTCCGTAGATGTTGCCGATGCCGCCGAGGACGGCTGCGGTGAACGCCTTGACGCCGGCGATGAAGCCCATCTGGTAGTCGACCTGGCCGTAGCGGAGGCCGTGCGCGACGGCGGCGACGGCGGCGAAGACGGCGCCGAGGGCGAAGGCGACCACGATGATGCGGTCGGTGTTGATGCCCATCAGCTTGGCGGTGTCCGGGTCCTGCGCGGTGGCCTGCATGGCGCGGCCGGTGCGGGTCTTGCGGACGAAGGTGCCGAGGATGAGCATGCAGAGCGGCGCCGCGAGCAGCACGAAGAGGTCGGCGGGCTGCACGGATATGTACGAGGTGATGCTGAACGGGCCGCCGGAGATCTGCGGGAAGGTGCGGGCGTCCTTGGCCTGGGGGTACCAGGCCCACACCGCCTGCTGGAGGGCGATGGAGAGCCCGATGGCGGTGATCAGCGGGGCGAGGCGGGGGGCGCCGCGCAGCGGGCGGTAGGCGAACCGTTCGGCCGCCATGGCGATCAGTACGGCGGTGATCATGCCGCCGATCAGCATCAGCGGCAGGGCGAGCCAGATCGAGGTGCCGCTGGGCAGGGCGAGCCAGGTGGTGAGGGCGCCGAAGCCGCCGGTCATGAAGATCTCGCCGTGGGCGAAGTTGATGAGCTGGACGATGCCGTAGACCATCGTGTACCCGATGGCGATCAGCCCGTACATCGAGCCGAGGATCAGGCCGTTGGCCAGCTGTTGCGGCAGTTCGTGCACCGCAGGGCCTCCGTGTTGCTTCCGGTTGTGCCGGGTGGGGGACGGATGTGGCGGCGCGCGGGGGCGCTGGGTGGCGCCCCCGCGCGCGGGTGGGGCGGTGCGGGATCAGCCGGTGAAGGTGCCGGTCTTGGCGACGGTCCAGGCGTTGTCCTTGACGACGTACACGGTGAGCTGCTTGTTGGTGGCGTCGCCGAACTCGTCGAAGGAGACCTTGCCGGTCACACCGTCGAAGGAGATGGTGCTCATGGCGTCGACGACCTTGGCGCGGGCGTCGGCGGGGAGCTTGCCGCCGTTGGCGTCGACCACGGCCTTGACGGCCTCGACGATGGCCCAGGCGGAGTCGTAGGAGTAGCCGCCGTAGGCCGCGTAGGGCTCGCTGTAGCCCTGGGCCTTGTAGTCGGCGACGAACTTCTTGGCGGAGTCCAGGCTCTCCACCGGGGCGCCGACCGAGGTGGCCAGGTCGCCGTCGGCGAGGTTGGTGGCCAGCTCGATGTACTTGGGGTCGTAGATGCCGTCGCCGCCCATGACGGGGATCTTGGCGCCGGCCTTCTTGAGCTGGCCGCTGAGCGGGCCGCTCTCGGGGTACTGGCCGCCGTAGTAGACGATGTCGGCGCCGGAGGACTTGATCTTGGTGACGACCGAGGAGAAGTCCTTCTGCTTGGTGTTGACGTGGTCCTGGCCGACCACCTTGCCGCCGAGCTTGGTGAACTCGTCCTTGAAGGCGGCGACCAGGCCGGCGCCGTAGGTCTGCTTGTCGTCGACGAGGAAGACCTTGGTCTTCTTGGCGTCGTTGTAGGCGTACTGGGCGCCGAAGGGGCCCTGGATGGCGTCGGTGGTGGCGGTGCGGAAGTAGGACTTGAACTTGCGCACCTTCTCCCCGGAGGCCCACTTGTCGCCCTGGGTGAGGTCGGGGCTGGTGTTGGCGGGGGAGATCTCGACCAGGTGGGCGTTGTCGAAGACCTTCTGCATCGACTGCGCCACACCGGAGTTGAGCGGGCCGACGACGCCGAGCACGGTCTTGTCACCGACGAGCTGGGTGGCGTTCTGCTGGCCGGAGGAGGGCTGGGCCTGGTCGTCCAGGGCCTTGATCTTGAAGGTGACGCCGGGGACGACCTTCTGCTCGTTGGCCTGCCTGACGGCGAGGTCGACCGAGTTCCTGATGCCGAGACCGAGGGCGGAGAGGTCGCCGGAGATGGGGGCGTCGACGCCGATGGTGACGACGGTGCTCCCGGAGGAGCTGTCCGCGCCGGATTTGCCGTCCGAACCGCGGGATCCGCAGGCGGTCAGGGTGAGGGCCCCTGCGGCGACGGTGGCGCTCAGCACCACGAGGGAACGATGACGCACGTTCAGTCCTTTCCTCTTCAGGAGGCTCCTCCAGGCGAGGTGCCGAGTCGCGCGCCGGTTCGGGGCGTGAGCAGCCGGTGGCGCGGTGACTGGCCGTGACTCTAGAGGCCCCCGGAGGGAACGGGCAGTGGTGTCCTCAGGCTGTGATTGTCTTGTTATGAGCACACCGAGTCGTTGTCTCGCATGGTGGCGCCGCAGCCGCAGTTGAGCGGCGTTGTCCGGGTCCTGGAATGATCTTGGACATATATCCGCAGGTCGGGGCATGGGTGTCCGGATATCGGACGCTGCATTCAGTTCGCTCACGGAGTCTTACCGCTCCGATCTGCGGACGGAGCGCAGGGCTGCCGGAGGGTGTGGGGCGGGTCGTATGCATACCGTGCCCCGAGAATCGTGCGCCGACTGTATTGCATGCGTATTACGCAGCGTTACAAACATGAGGGAAGGAGTGAGTTCCTTGGGGATGGCCCGGACCGGGGAGGGCGCGGTCGGGGCCCGCGCCGGCGCACCGCACCACGCAGCCTGCTGTCCGCTCACCGCACGTCCCCCTCCGCTGCTGGGGCATGCCCAGGTACGCCCGCGGTGAAACGGCTCCGCACCCGGGTGTGCGCCGGAGCCTCCGCCCCGCCGCCGAAGAGGGCTGTACCGGCGTCGGGCGGGTGACGTACGCTCCGCAGCGAACGGCCGCGTACGGCGTCGTCGGCGGGGTCGGCCGCACCGGTGGAGGTGCGGTGGCCGGGCGCTCCAGGGCGCCCGCTGGCGGTGGGAGGTGCGTGCACCATGGCGCGGGCCGTGATCTCGGTGCGCGAGGCGCGCTCGGCGGATCTGCCGGAGCTGGCGGAGAGCTGGGCCCGGGTGCACGGGGTGCTGGGCCCCTGGTCGCGCGGCCTGCCCGGGCCGACGGCCGAGGAGCTGGCGGTGGTGCTGCGTCAGGCGCAGGCCACGCCCGACACCCGCTTCCTGGTGGCGTCGGTCGGCGGAGCGATCGCCGGGATGGCCTATCTGACGTACCGTCCGCTGTCGCCGCTGCACGGGGTGCGGGCGGCGCATGTCGACTATATGTACGTCCGCGACGGCTTCCGGCGCGGCGGGGTGGGCCGGGCGCTGCTGGCCGCCGCCGCCAGCTACGCCGAGGAGTGCGGGGCGGCGCAGGTGGCGGTCAACATCCACCCGGGGCTGCGGGACGCCAACCGGTTCTTCGCCCGCTGGGGCTTCGCCGCGGTCTCGGTGCGGCGCGCGGTGCCCACCCCGGTACTGCGGCGGATGCTGCTCGGGGACGGCGGGGGCGGGCGGGGGACGTCACGCCGCCGGGAGGCCGCGCGGCGGGTGCTCCAGCTGCGGCGGCCCGCGCCGCTGCCCGAGGGCGCGGAGCGGGCCGGGTAGCCGAGTGGGGCTCAGGCGTCTTGGGAGTCGCGGGTGTCGCGGGTGTCTCAGGTGTCGCGCAGCATGCAGGTCAGCCGGCAGCTGGTGATGCGGCGGCCCTGGTCGTCGGTGATGGCGATCTCATAGGTGGCGGCGGTGCGGCCCCGGTAGACGGCGGTGGCGACGCCGGTGACGATGCCGGAGGTCGCCGAGCGGTGGTGGGTGGCGTTGAGGTCGACGCCGACGGCGTAGCGGCCGGGGCCGGCGTGCAGCATGGCGCCGACCGAGCCCAGGGTCTCGGCCAGGGCGGCCGAGGCGCCGCCGTGCAGCAGCCCGTACGGCTGCCGGTTGCCGTCCACCGGCATGGTGCCGACGACCCGCTCGGGTGACGCCTCCACGACCCGGATGCCCATCCGGCGGCCCAGATCGCCGCCGGAGAAGGTGGACGGGTCCACGCCGAGCTTGGCGAAGTGGTCGACCACGTCCTGCGGGATGTTCAGCCGCGCGTCCTGCGGGGTGGCCGGCTCGGCGGGCGTGGCGGGCGTGGTGGCGGGCTCGGCCATGGTGCTCCCTGCGTCGTCGTCCCGGTGGTCGGGGTGGCTGCTGGCGATCGTACTTGCGGCCCTCGGAGGCCCGGCAGGCGGGCGCCCGCTTTGTCGCGCCGTGTCCGGTGTCGGTGGCGACCCCTAGGATTCGGGTGTCAGCGGAGTCGGCAGGATCGGACGGACAAGTGGCGGGTCAAGGCGTGGCGCACAAGGGTTCGGACGGTCGGAAGGGCCGGCCCCGGCTGCTGCTGCTGGACGGGCATTCGCTGGCGTACCGGGCGTTCTACGCGCTGCCGGTGGAGAACTTCAACACCACCACCGGGCAGCCGACCAACGCGGTGTACGGCTTCGCCTCGATGCTGGCCAACACCCTGCGGGACGAGGCGCCGACGCATGCCGCGGTGGCCTTCGACGTCTCCCGGAAGACCTTCCGCTCGGAGCGGTTCCCGGAGTACAAGGCCAACCGGTCGGCCACTCCGGACGAGTTCCGCAGCCAGGTCGGCCTGATCGGCGAGCTGCTGGACGCCATGCGGCTCTCCCGGATGTCCCTGGAGGGCTTCGAGGCCGACGACATCATCGCCACCCTGGCGACGGCCGCCGCCGCCGAGGGGTTCGAGGTGCTGATCGTCACCGGCGACCGGGACGCGCTGCAACTGGTCTCCGAGCACGTCACGGTGCTCTACCCCACCAAGGGCGTCTCCGAGCTGACCCGCTACACCCCGGAGAAGGTCGCCGAGAAGTACGGCGTGACCCCCACGCAGTACCCCGACCTGGCGGCGCTGCGCGGCGACCCGTCCGACAACCTGCCCGGCATCCCCGGCGTCGGCGAGAAGACCGCCGCCAAGTGGATCAACCAGTTCGGCTCCTTCGACGCCCTGGTCGAGCGGGTCGACGAGGTCAAGGGCAAGATCGGCGAGAAGCTGCGCGAGCACCTGGAGTCGGTCCGGCGCAACCGCGACCTCACCGAGCTGGTACGCGATGTCGAGCTGCCGCTCGGCGTCCCCGACCTGGAGCGCGGCCCCTACGACCGGGACGCGCTGGCGACCGTGCTGGAGGCGCTGGAGTTCCGCAACCCCAACTTCCGGGAGCGGCTCTTCGCGGTCGACCCGGCCGCCGGCGAGGAGGAGGCCGCCGCTGCGGCCGGCCCCGGCGTCGAGGTGGACGGCGCGGTGCTCTCCGCCCCCGGCGCGGTCGCGGCCTGGCTGGCCGCGCACGCCTCCGGCGCCGAGCGGGTCGGGCTGGCCGCCGTCTACGACTGGGCGCTGGGCGCGGGCCGGGTGCGCGAGGTGGCGCTGGCCACCGCCAGCGGCCCGGCCGGCTGGTTCGACCCGGTGCAGCTCGCCGAGGAGGACGAGCGGGCGTTCGCGGCCTGGCTGGCCGACCCGGCCCGGCCCAAGGCGCTGCACATCGCCAAGCAGGTGATGCGGGCCTTCGCCGAGCACGGCTGGGAGATCGCCGGGGTCACCGCCGACTCCGCGCTGGCGGCGTACCTGGAGAAGCCGGGCCGCCGCTCCTTCGCCCTGGAGACCCTCGCCGAGGAGTACCTGGGCCGCTCCCTGCAACCCGCCGCCGAGACCGAGAGCGGCCAGCTCTCCTTCGACACCTCCGGCGACGACGAGGACGACGCCGAGGCCGCCGCCCAGGCCCTGATGGTCCAGGCCCGCACCGTGCTGGACCTCGCCGGGGCCTTCGAGGACCGCCTCACCGCCCCCGGGCCCGGCGCCGGCGCCGTGGAGCTGATGCGCGACGTGGAGCTGCCGATGGCCGCCCTGCTGGCCCGGATGGAGCGGACCGGCATCGCCGCCGACCGGACCTGGCTCTCCACCCTGGAGGCGCAGTTCGCCGCAGCCGTGCAGCAGGCCGTGGAGGAGGCCCACGCGGTGGTGGGGCACCCCTTCAACCTGGGCTCCCCCAAGCAGCTCCAGGAGATCCTCTTCGGAGAGCTGGGCCTGCCCAAGACCAAGAAGATCAAGACCGGCTACACCACCGACGCGGACGCCCTGCTCTGGCTGGCCGCTCAGACCGACAACGAGCTGCCGGTCATCCTGCTGCGCCACCGCGACCAGGCCAAGCTGCGCACCACCGTCGAGGGCCTGATCAAGACGGTCGCCGACGACGGCCGCATCCACACCACCTTCAACCAGATGGTGGCCGCCACCGGCCGGCTCTCCTCCCAGGACCCCAACCTCCAGAACATCCCGGTCCGCACCGAGGAGGGCCGCTCCATCCGCCGCGCCTTCGTGGTCGGCGACGGCTATGAGTCGCTGCTGACCGCCGACTACGCGCAGATCGAGCTGCGGATCATGGCCCATCTGTCCCAGGACGAGGCGCTGATCGAGGCGTTCGCCTCCGGCGAGGACCTGCACACCACGGTCGCCTCGCAGGTCTTCGAGGTGGCGAAGACCGCCGTCGACGCCGAGATGCGCCGCAAGATCAAGGCCATGTCCTACGGGCTGGCGTACGGCCTCTCCGCCTTCGGGCTCTCCCAGCAGCTGGGCATCGAGGCCGCCGAGGCGCGGCGGCTGATGGAGAACTACTTCGAGCGGTTCGGCGGGGTACGGGACTACCTGCGCCGGGTGGTCGAGGAGGCCCGGGTCACCGGCTACACCGAGACGCTGCTGGGCCGCCGCCGCTATCTGCCGGACCTCACCAGCGACAACCGGCAGCGCCGCGAGATGGCCGAGCGGATGGCGCTCAATGCGCCGATCCAGGGCTCCGCCGCCGACATCGTCAAGATCGCCATGCTGCGGGTGGACGAGGGGCTGGCCAAGGAGCAGCTGCGGTCCCGGATGCTGCTCCAGGTGCATGACGAGATCGTGCTGGAGCTGGCCCCGGGGGAGCGGGAGCGGGTGGAGGAGCTGGTGCGGCGCGAGATGGCCGCCGCCTACCCGCTGGACGCCCGGCTGGACGTCTCCGTCGGCGTCGGCCCCAACTGGGAGGACGCCGCGCACTGACACCTCCCGGGCGGCCCGGGAGAGGCCGACGGCGGCTCCCGGGTCGCCCGGGTCGCCGGGCCGGGTCAGGCCGGGTCGGGTCGGGTCGGCTACCGGCGCGGCCGGGTGCGGCGGGTCGGCTCGGCCCTGGTGGGGTCCTCCGGCCAGGGGTGGCGCGGGTAGCGGCCGCGCAGCTCGGCGCGGACCGCCCGGTAGCCGTCCCGCCAGAAGGACGCCAGATCGCCGGTGACCGCCGCCGGCCGCCCCGCCGGCGACAGCAGATGCACGGTGAGCGGCACCCGCCCGCCCGCCAGCGCCGGGGCGGCATCCCACCCGAAGAGCTCCTGGAGCTTCACCGCCAGCACCGGCCGCTCCCCCGAGTAGTCCACCCGGATCCGCGACCCGCTCGGCACCTCGATCCGCTCCGGGGCGAGCGCATCCAGCCGCAGCGCCTCGCCGCCAGCCCACGGCAGCAGCCGCCGCAGCGCCTCCGCCGTGTCGATCCGCTCCAGGTCGGCGCGGCGCCGGGCCCGGGCCAACTCCGGCCCCAACCACTCCTCGGCCCGCGCCAGCAGCGCGCCGTCCGAGACCTCCGGCCAGGGCCCGCCCAGCGCCCGGTGCAGAAACGCCAGCCGCTCGCGCAGCCCCACCGCGGCCTCCCGCCAGGTCAGCAGCGCCGACACCCCCTCGCGGGCCAGGCCGTCCAGCAGCGCCGCCCGCAGCAGGCCCGGCTCGGGCGACCGCAGCGGTACGGCGGCCAGTTCGACCGCGCCCAGCGCCTCCACCCGCCGGGCCGCCACCTCACCGCGCCGACCCCCGTCCGGCACCGCCCAGACCACCTCCTCGCGCACCGCGAGCAGCGGCGCCGCCGCCCACCGCGCGGCGTCCTCGCCGATCGCCGCCGCCCGCAGCACCCGGGCCGAGGGCGACCCGGCGGGCCGGTCCGCCACAGCCACCGCCAGCCATGGCTCGCCCGCCAGCGGCGACCCGCCGGCCACCTCGGCGGCGGTGCCCGACGCCATCAGATACGGCACCCGTGCCGCGCCCGGCTCCGGCCGGTCGCCGCGCGTGCGGTCCCCGCGCATCCGGGCCACCCGCTCCGGGAAGGCCAGCGCCACCACCAGCCCGGCCGCCGCCCCGTCCGACACCCTGTCCGGCACCGCGTCGGACGCTCCGTCGGACACCTCGGGCCCCTCGTCGGGCGCCGCCGCCCCGTCCAGCCCCCGCCGCAGCCGGCCGACCTCGTCGCGCCAGCGGGCCGCCCACCCCGGGTGGCCGCCGCCGCCCGCCCGGGCCTGCCGCCACACCGCCGCCAGATCGTCGCCCAGGGCGCGCGGCGGCTCCTCGGAGAGCAGCGCCACCACCTCGGCCGCCCGCCGCGCCCCGACCCGCGCGGCGCCGTCCAGCAGCGCCCTGGCCAGCCGGGGATGGACCCCCACGGCGGCCATCGACCGGCCGCGCGCGGTCACCCGGCCGGACCCGTCCACCGCGCCCACCGCGCGCAGCGCCTCCCGGGCGGCGGCCAGCGCACCGGACGGCGGCGGGTCCGGCAGAGCCAGCCCGGCGGCGTCGGGGTCGCCCCAGCAGGCCGCCTGAAGTGCGAAGGAGGTCAGATCGGCAAGGGCGATCTCCGGCGCCGGGTAGGGCGCGGTACGGGCGTCCTCGGCCTGCTGCCAGCAGCGGTACACG
Organism: Peterkaempfera bronchialis; assembly: GCF_003258605.2. Taxonomy (NCBI): domain Bacteria; kingdom Bacillati; phylum Actinomycetota; class Actinomycetes; order Kitasatosporales; family Streptomycetaceae; genus Peterkaempfera; species Peterkaempfera bronchialis. The sequence goes on along the minus strand of NZ_CP031264.1, from coordinate 1,313,369 downwards.
GTGCCGGGGGCCTCCCGCCCGGCCCGCCCCGCCCGCTGCCGGGCGGCGGCCAGCGACGCCCGTACCGTGACCAGGCTGGAGAGGCCCCGGGCATGGTCGGTGCGCGGTTCCCGGGCCAGCCCGCAGTCGACCACCGCCCGCACCCCCGGCACGGTGAGGCTGGACTCGGCGACCGAGGTGGCCAGCACGACCCGGCGCCGCTCCCCGGGCGCGAGCACCGCGTCCTGTACGGCCTGCGGCGCCCCGCCGTGGACCTGGAGCACATCGACGCCGTCCGCCCCGCCGAGCAGTCCAGCCACCCGGGCGATCTCGCCCACGCCGGGCAGGAAGCAGAGCACATCGCCGCCGCACTCGGCGAGCGCCCGCCGCACGGTGGCCGCCACATGGTCCAGCAGCGCCGGGTCGACCCGGGTGCCCTGCGGCGGGCGCACCGGCCGGGGCGGCGGCGCCCACACCACCGCCACCTCATGGGCGGTGCCCTGTGCCTCGACCACCGGCGCGGGGCCGTCCTCGCCGCCGAGCAGCCGCGCCCAGGCGGCGGTGTCCGAGGTGGCGGAGGCGGTCACCAGCCGCAGCTCGGGGCGGAGCGCCGCGCGGACGTCCAGCAGGAAGGCCAGGGCGGTGTCCGCGTCCAGGTGCCGTTCATGGCACTCGTCCAGCAGCACGGTGTCGACGCCGGTCAGCTCCGGGTCGCGTTGCAGCCGTTGCAGCAGCACCCCGGTGGTGACCACCTCGACCAGCGTCCCCGGTCCGGCCCGGCGCTCGCCCCGCATGCTGAAGCCCACCCGGCCGCCCGGCTGCTCGCCCAGCAGCCAGGCCATCCGCCGGGCGGCGGCCCGTACCGCGAGCCGCCGGGGCTCGGCGACGACCACCCGGCGGGGCGGCCCGCCCGGTCCGCCGTCCGGTCCGCTGTCCGGCGTGCTCTCCCGGGCGATGGGCACCAGCCCGGCCAGCGCCAGCGGCACCAGGGTGGTCTTGCCGGTGCCGGGCGGGGCGGCGAGCACCGCCGTCCCCCGCCGGTCGAGGGCGGCGAGCAGCCCGGGGAGGGCCTGCCGCACGGGCAGGCCCTCCCACGGCTGCTCCCCGGCGGGCGGGCGTCGGTCGGTGGCGGACGGTCGCATGGGGCCCAGTCTCCCGGACCGCCGCCGGCCGCTGCGGGGCGGCGGGTGCGGGTCAGTCCCGTACCGAGACGAAGACCGCCGTACCCGGCAGCAGCCGCCCCCGGAGCGGGCTCCAGCCGCCCCACTCCTGCTCCAGGCCGTCCGGCCACTCGGGCTCCACCAGGTCCACCAGCCGGAAGCCCGCCGCGACCAGTTCCCTGACCCGGTCGCCCAGGGTGCGGTGGTGCTCCACATAGACGGCGCGGCCCTGCTCGTCCTGCTCGACGTAGGGGCGGCGGTCGAAGTAGGACGAGATCGCGGTCAGCCCCTCCGGCCCGGGCTCGTCGGGGAAGGCCCAGCGGATCGGGTGGGTGACCGAGAAGACCCACCGCCCGCCGGGCCGCAGCACCCGGTGCACCTCGCGCATCAGCCGCGCCGTGTCGGCGCTGAACGGCACCGCGCCGTACGCCGAGCAGGCCAGGTCGAAGGAGCCGTCGGCGAACGGCAGTACGGCGGCGTCCGCCTGCACCACCGGGACCGGGCGGCGGCCATGCGCGTCGTCGATCCGGCGGGAGTGCTGGAGCTGGCGCAGCGAGATGTCCAGGGCGACCGGGTGGGCGCCCTGCCCGGCGAGCCAGCGGGAGCACTGGGCGGCGCCGGCGCCGATCTCCAGCACCCGGCGCCCGGCCAGCCCGGCGGGGTCGCCGAGCAGCCGCGCCGCCGCCTCGTCCAGACCCTCGGGGCCCCAGACGAAGCGGTCGTCGCCGAGGAAGGCGCCGTGCTCGTCCTGGTACTCGTCGGCGTTGCGGTCCCACCAGTGGCGGCTGGCCCGGCTGCTCTCGCCGATGCCGGAGGCGCGGCGGACGGCGTCGGTGTCGTCGTCGGTGTCGTCGGAACCGTCGGTGTCATCGTGGTCGTCGGTGTCGTCCGGCAGGGCGAAATCTGCCTCGAACGGCTTCTCTGCGGGGGTGGTCGGGTGCGTCATCCTGCCCATCGCGTAGGGTTGGGGTGCGGAAAGCGCCACTCGCCGGTCAGGCTCGTCCACGAGCACGGCCGGCTGCGGCATCCGGGGAGCGGGCCCCTGCGGCTGCCGCGCCCGTGCACCGGAAGGTGCCTACGGGAGTGCGGCAGATGGAGGATATGGCCTGGTCCATCCCGGCCTCGGCCAACCTGCGCCATCCGGCGTTGACCGTGCCTGGCTGTCCCCGTATGCTACAAGTTGCGCTGCGGGCCTGCGCGCCTCGGACGGAGCAGGTCGCGCTCGCATCTGTCGAAGACCCCACGGTCGCAAGCCGGGGTGCCGGTTCCCTTCGTTTCAGGGAGCCCCGGTGCTCCGCGTCTTGGCTGTCCGGCCCTCGGTAGGAGCGATACGGGCCCTCCGCGTGGCAGTACCTACGACTTCATGTCCGTACCGGAGCCCTTTTCCTAATGACGAGCAGCACCGACTCTTCCCGCACCACCCCGCAGGTGGCGGTCAACGACATCGGTTCCGAGGAAGACTTCCTCGCCGCGATCGACGAGACGATCAAGTACTTCAACGACGGCGACATCGTCGACGGCGTCATCGTGAAGGTCGACCGGGACGAGGTCCTGCTCGACATCGGTTACAAGACCGAAGGTGTCATCCCCTCCCGCGAGCTGTCGATCAAGCACGACGTCGACCCGCACGAGGTCGTCGCCGTGGGCGACAACATCGAGGCCCTGGTTCTCCAGAAGGAGGACAAGGAGGGCCGCCTGATCCTCTCGAAGAAGCGCGCCCAGTACGAGCGCGCCTGGGGCACCATCGAGAAGATCAAGGAAGAGGACGGGATCGTCACCGGTACCGTCATCGAGGTCGTCAAGGGTGGTCTCATCCTCGACATCGGCCTTCGCGGCTTCCTCCCCGCCTCCCTGGTCGAGATGCGCCGCGTCCGCGACCTTCAGCCCTACGTGGGCAAGGAGCTCGAGGCCAAGATCATCGAGCTGGACAAGAACCGCAACAACGTGGTCCTGTCCCGCCGTGCCTGGCTGGAGCAGACCCAGAGCGAGGTCCGCCAGACCTTCCTCACCACCCTCCAGAAGGGTCAGGTGCGCTCCGGCGTCGTCTCCTCGATCGTCAACTTCGGTGCCTTCGTGGACCTGGGTGGCGTCGACGGCCTGGTGCACGTCTCCGAGCTGTCCTGGAAGCACATCGACCACCCGTCCGAGGTTGTCGAGGTCGGCCAGGAGGTCACCGTCGAGGTTCTCGACGTGGACATGGACCGCGAGCGTGTCTCCCTGTCGCTGAAGGCGACCCAGGAGGACCCGTGGCAGCAGTTCGCCCGGACGCACCAGATCGGCCAGGTCGTCCCCGGCAAGGTCACCAAGCTGGTTCCGTTCGGTGCGTTCGTCCGGGTGGACGAGGGTATCGAGGGCCTGGTCCACATCTCCGAGCTGGCCGAGCGCCACGTGGAGATCCCGGAGCAGGTCGTCCAGGTCGGCGACGAGATCTTCGTCAAGGTCATCGACATCGACCTGGAGCGTCGCCGCATCAGCCTCTCGCTGAAGCAGGCCAACGAGTCCTTCGGTGCCGACCCGTCGGCGGTCGAGTTCGACCCGACCCTGTACGGCATGGCTGCGTCCTACGACGACCAGGGCAACTACATCTACCCCGAGGGCTTCGACCCGGAGGCCAACGACTGGCTGCCCGGCTACGAGAAGCAGCGGGAGGAGTGGGAGCGCCAGTACGCCGAGGCGCAGTCCCGCTTCGAGCAGCACCAGGCCCAGGTCATCAAGAGCCGCGAGGCCGACGCCGAGGCTGCGGCCGAGGGCGGCGACGCGGTGGCCGCGGCTGCCGGTGGCTCGTACTCGTCCTCCAGCGACGAGGGCTCCGGCGCTCTCGCCTCGGACGAGGCGCTGGCCGCGCTCCGCGAGAAGCTGGCCGGCGGCCAGAGCTGATCGCACGGGCTGACCACGCCGTAGCGCGCTGAACAAGACCCCCGAACCGGATATCCGGTTCGGGGGTCTTGTCCTGTTTGGGGTGAAGGTAAGAAGATCATCCTTAAGGTGTGATGTGTTTCAAAGAGGATGAGTATGGGAACCTTTGCGCGTTCTGCCTAGGTTGAAGGGGCGACACCTGACGGGCCCCAGCCGGCCCCGGAAGCAAGGTCTCCCCCTATGCTCCTCACCCTTCTGGGGCTGCTGCCGCGTCCGCGCCGCATCCTGCTCCTGCTCATCCCCCTCCTCGCCCTGGCCGGAGGCGCCGCGTTCGGTGGGCGTTCGCTGCGTCGGTCCCGGCCGAAGCGCACTCCAGAGCAGCAGGACACCGGTACCGCGCAGCCCGCAGGGGTCCCGCCACGGTGCGGCGGCGTGCTCGCCGCCGTCGGTCGGGTCTGCTTCCGCCACCGCCGCTGGGTGCTCGCGGTGTGGGGCGTGGTGCTGGTGGCCGGAGTGCTGATCGGCGGACGGGTCTTCGACAGCGCCGGTACCGGCACCCCGGCCGCCGGGTCGGAGTCCGCTCGCGGCAGCGCGCTGGTGGCCGCCGCCGACCCCGCCGCCGGTACGGTCACCGCCGTGGTCGACGGCCCCCGGGTGGACGACCCGGCGGTCCGCTCCGCCGTCACCTCCGCCGCCCGGGCCGTCGCCGCCCTGCCCGGCGTGGTCTCCGTCTCCGACGCCTACGACGGCTCCACGGCCGGGACCGCCGGGGCGTCCGCGCTGCGTGCCCAGGACGGCCGGGCGAGCCTGGTCGTCGTCCGGATGGCCGACGGCACCGTGGACCGCGAGGTCAACGCGGTCTCCGCGCGGCTGGACGGGATCGGGCAGGCCGCCTCCGGCGCCAGGGTCACCGTCGGCGGCGACCTGGTGCTCTCCCAGGAGGTCAAGCAGCAGACCGCCCAGGACACCACCTTCGGCGAACTGGTCACCCTGCCGATCGTGCTGATCGTGATGGTGCTGGTCTTCGGTGGCTTCGCCGCCGCGAGCCTGCCGCTGATCGGCGCGGTCGCCTCGGTCGGCGGTGCGCTGCTGGCGATCTTCGGGTTCAGCCGGATCATGACCCTGGACACCAGCGTGCTGCCGATCGCCACCGTGCTCGGCCTCGGCCTCTCGATCGACTACGCGCTGCTGATGGTCAACCGGTTCCGCGAGGAACGCGGCCGGGGAGCCTCGGTCACCGCCGCCGTGGAGCGCACCAGCGCCACCGCCGGGCGGACCGTCGCCTTCTCCGGGGTCACCGTCGCGGTGGCCCTCTCCGGGCTCTTCGTCTTCACCAGCCCCGTCTTCCGCGCGGTCGGCGCCGCCGGGGTGAGCGTCGTGGTGATCACGGTCGCCGCCGGGCTCACCCTGGTCCCGGCCCTGCTGGGGTTCGCCGGGCACCGGATCAGGGCCCCGGTCGGCCCGGTACCCGACGACGGGTTCTTCGCCCGCACCGTACGCCGGGTACAGCGCCGCGCGCTGCCGGTGGCACTGGCCGCCGTCGCCCTGCTGGTGGCCGCCGGAGCGCCGTTCCTCACCGCCCGCGCCCACACCGCCGGGGCCGATGTCCTGCCCGCCTCCTTCGCCAGCCGGTCGGTGGCCGACACCGTGCAGCAGCGCTTCCCGCAGCAGATACCGGCGCCGGTCACGGTGGTGGTCGAGGCGCCGCAGCAGCAGGCCCAGCGCTACGCCCGGCAGGTGGCCGAGCTGCCCGGGGTGTCCGGGGTCCGCCCCGCTCAGCAGGTCGCCGGGAACCTCTCCACCGTCGACGTCCTGGTGGCCGGAGACCCCCAGGGTGCCCGGGCCCAGTCGGTGGTCGGCGAGCTGCGCGACCACCGGGGCGGACTGCGCACCTGGGTCACCGGTGACGCCGCCTCCGTGGTCGACTTCAAGCAGGAGATCGCGCACCGGGGCCCGATCGCCTTTGCCCTGGTGGCCTGCGGCACCCTGCTGCTGCTCTTCCTGATGACCGGCTCGGTGGTGGTGCCGGTCAAGGCGCTGCTGATGAATGTGCTCTCACTGGGCTGCTCGCTGGGCGCGCTCACCCTGGTCTTCCAGCACGGCTGGTTCAGCGGCCTGCTGGGCTTCACCCCGGCGGGCGGGCTGGAGAGCTATATACCGGTCCTGGTCTTCTCCTTCGCCTTCGGCCTCTCGATGGACTACGAGGTCTTCCTGCTCTCCCGGATCAAGGAGTTGCGGGACGAGGGGCACAGCTGCGCCCGCGCGGTGGAACTGGGGCTCCAGCGCAGCGGGCGGATCATCAACTCCGCCGCGCTGCTGATGGTGATCGTCTTCGCCGGGTTCGCGGCCGGCCAGATGCTGATGATCAAGGAGATGGGGATCGCGCTGGCGGTCGCCGTCGCGGTGGACGCCACGCTGGTGCGGTGCCTGCTGGTACCGGCCGCGATGAGCCTCTTCGGCGAGTTCAACTGGTGGGCACCGCGCCCGCTGAAGTGGCTGCACGGCCGGGTCGGCCTGCGCGAGCATGTGGTGCTGCCGCCGCTGCCGTCGCTCCGTCCGCACCTCCCCGCGCTGCCGCAGCTGCCCCAGTTGCCCCAGCTGCCGCCGCAGCTGGCCGCTCGGCTGCCGCACCCCCGGGTACGCGGCGCGGCGGCGGCCAAGCCGTAGCCGCCGAGCCGTAGCCGTCGAGCCGTAGCCGCCGAGCCACCGGGGGACTGCCGCCCGGGGCGCGGCGGTAGCCTGGCCCGATGCTGAGAGTGGGCCTGACCGGCGGGATCGGCGCCGGCAAGAGCGAGGTGTCCCGGCTGCTCGCCTCCTGGGGGGCGGTCCTGGTGGACGCGGACCTGATCGCCCGCGAGGTCGTCGCGCCGGGCACGCCGGGTCTGGCGGCGGTGGTCGCGGAGTTCGGCGAGGGGGTGCTGCGGCCGGACGGGGCCCTGGACCGGCCGGCACTCGGGGCGGTGGTCTTCTCCGCCCCCGAGCGGCTGGCCGCGCTCAACGCCATCGTCCATCCGCTGGTCCGGGACCGGTCGGCCGAGCTGGAGGCCGCCGCCGGGCCGGACGACGTGGTCGTCCAGGATGTGCCGCTGCTGGCCGAGAACGGCCTGGCGGCGCTCTATGACCTGGTGGTCGTGGTGGATGCGCCGGACGAGGTGCGGCTGGACCGGCTGGTGCGGCTGCGCGGTATGTCGGAGGAGGAGGCCCGCGCCAGGATGGCGGCCCAGGCGGGCCGCGAGGAGCGGCTGGCGGTGGCCGATGTGGTGATCGACAACAGCGGGCCGCTGGCCGGGCTGGAACCGCAGGTACGGGCGGTGTGGGAGCGGCTGCGGGAGCGCGCCGCCGCCGGTCGCTGAGCGCCGCCGTGCGGCTCGGAACGGGTGGGCTGCGCGGGTGCGGGTGCGGACAGGCGCTTGCGGCCGGGTCGAGAGGAAGAGCCGATCCGGCCGCAGGCGGCGGAGGGGTCAGGGCTTGATGCCGACGGCGGCCCAGCCCGGGGCGCGGTCGTCGCCCTCCTTCAGCGGGGCGTCGGGGCGCCACAGCGGGGGTGTGACCAGGCCCGGCTCCTCCAGTTCCAGGCCCTCGAAGAAGGCGGCGACCTGCTCACGGCTGCGCGGCACCAGCGGGGCCGCCGAGTTCGAGTAGAGCGCCCGTGCCTGCTTGACCTGCTCGGGGGTGGCGAAGTCGCCGGTGGCATGGGAGAGCACCAGTCGGCTGCCGGAGGGCAGCGCGTCGACCAGTCGGCGGACGATGCCGACCGGGTCCTGGTCGTCGGCGACGAAGTGCAGGATGGCCACCAGCATCAGGGCGATCGGCTGGTCGAAGTCCAGCACCTCGCGGACCTCCGCGTTGGCCAGGATCTTCTCCGGCTCCCGCAGGTCGGCGTGGATCACCGTGGCGGTACCCCGACCGGCGCCGGCCAGCAGGGCGCGGCCGTGCACCAGCACGATGGGGTCGTTGTCCAGGTAGGCGACCCGCACATCGGGGGAGACCTCGGCGGCGATCTGGTGGGTGGAGCCGGCCGTGGGGATCCCGGTGCCGATGTCCAGGAACTGCCGGACCCCCTGCCCGGTCACCTGACGCACCGCCCGCTGGAGGAAGCCCCGGTTGGCCTGGGCGCCGGTGCGGAACTCCGGGCTGATGGCAAGCGCCCGCTCCGCCGCCTCGCGGTCGGCGGGGAAGTTGTCCTTTCCACCCAGGAAGTAGTCGTACATCCGCGCAGGGTGGGGGATGTCGGTGCGGAGATCGGTGGGGGGACGTACATCGTCCTCGCCCGCGCGCATCCACTGTCGGTCCTGGGTCATCGCATCTCCCCGATGTGATCCGTATTGCTGTGCCGAGCAGGATAGGCCGGATGTTCGATGGCGTGGTCGCCGCCCCGTCAGAAACCCTGCTGGGCAGGCGTTTTCCGGTCACCCGGTGGTGCGGACCACGGCCACCGAGGCGGCCGGCAGCGGCAGCCGGTCCCGGGGCCCGGAGGGGTCGGGCGCACGGGGGCAGCCGAACGCGGCCAGCGTAGCGGTGTGCACGCCGCCGAGCGGGACGGTGCGGGGCTCGGCGGAGAGGTTGGCGGCGACCCGGTACGGGCCCCGGTGCACCACCAGCCACCGCTCGGCCTCGTCGTACCGCGCCTCGACGGCGGACAGGTCCGGGTCGGTGAGCGCGGGGTGGGCGCGGCGCAGCCGGATCAGCTCGCGGTACCAGGCCAGCAGGGCGCGGTGCGGTTCGCGGTCCGGCTCGGACCAGTCGAGCGTGGAGGCGGCCACGGTGGACCGGGCCTGCGGGTCGGGGACCTCCTCGGCCTTCCAGCCGTGCTGGGCGAACTCCCGCCTGCGGCCCTGCCGTACCGCCTCGGCGAGGTCGGGGTCGGTGTGGTCGGTGAAGTACTGCCACGGGGTGGCGGCGCCCCACTCCTCGCCCATGAAGAGCATCGGGGTGAAGGGGGAGGCCAGCACCAGCGCTGCGGCGGCGGCCAGCAGCCCGGGGGAGGCAGTGGCCGAAATGCGGTCGCCCAGGGCCCGGTTGCCGACCTGGTCGTGGGTCTGGAGGTAGCCGAGCAGCCGGTGGCCGGGGGTGCGGTGGCGGTCCAGCGGGCGGCCGTGGGTGCGCTGCCGGAACGACGACCAGGTGCCGTCGTGCAGCCAGCCCCGGGTGAGGGTCCTGGCGAGGGCGGCCAGCGGGCCCCGGGGGAGCCCGGCGACCGCCTGCGGTGGGCCGTCGGGGCGGCCGGCGAAGTCGGCGTAGTAGCCCTGCGACTCGCCGGTCAGGGCGGCGTGCAGAGCGTGGTGGAAGTCGTCGCTCCACTGCGCGGTCAGGCCCAGGCCGCCGGCCTCGCGCGGCGCGGTGGTGCGGGGGTCGTTGAGGTCGGACTCGGCGATCAGGAAGAGCGGGCGGCCGGTGGCGGCGCCCAGCCGGTCGACTTCCCTGGACAGCTCCTCCAGGAACGGGGTGGCGCGGTCGTCCGCGAGGGCGTGCACGGCATCCAGCCGCAGGCCGTCGATGCGGTAGTCGCGCAGCCAGGCGAGGGCGCTGCCGAGGAGGTAGTCGCGCACCTCGTCGGAGCCGGGGGCGTCCAGGTTGACCGCAGCGCCCCAGGGGGTGTGGTGGCGGTCGGTGAAGTAGGGGCCGAAGCGGGGGAGGTGGTTGCCCGCCGGGCCCAGGTGGTTGTGGACCACGTCCAGCACCACCCCGATCCCCCGGCGGTGCGCGGCGTCCACGAACCGCTTGAGGCCGTCGGGGCCGCCGTACGGCTCATGCACCGCCCAGAGGCTGACGCCGTCGTACCCCCAGCCGTGGCGGCCGGGGAACGGGCAGACCGGCATCAGCTCCACCAGGTCGACGCCCAGCCCGGCCAGGTGGTCCAGGCGCTCGGCGGCGGCACCGAAGGTGCCCTCGGGGGTGAAGGTGCCGATGTGCAGCTCGTACAGCACACTGCCGGGCAGCGCACGGCCCTGCCAGGGGGTGTCCGACCAGCGGAAGGCGGCGTGGTCGACCAGGCGGCTCGGCCCGTCCGGGCCGTACGGCTGGCGGGCCGAGCGCGGGTCCGGCAGCAGCTCGCCGCCGTCCAGCCGGAAGCCGTAGTCGGAGCCGCCGGGGTCGGCCGGTGCGGTGGCCTGCCACCAGCCGGGCCGGTCGGGGACCGCGTGCATGGGGTGGCGCGCGCCGTCGACCTCGACCTCGACATGCCGGGCCTCGGGGGCCCAGAGCCGGAAGGGGTGGGGGGTGGCGCGGTCGGCCATGCGGGCTCCTCGGATGCGGCGGGGAGGCGGGTCCGGTCGGGCCCACGGGCATCTGTACCCGCTCGGCGTGCCGCCTCACCGGCCGTCAGTCGGGGAGCGGCGTTCTTTGGGGTGGGGTGGCTGGTGGGTGGGGCGGCCTGTGCGGTTCGGTGGGGTTTCGGGTTGGCGGTTGGGTGCAAGGTGGTGGCGGAGGGCGGTTGGGGGAGGGAGGGGCTGGTGGCAGTCGGGGAGTGGTGTCTTTGGGGGTGGGGTGGCTGGCGGTCGGGTGCAGGGTGGCTGGGGGTCAGGCGGCGAGGAGGGCCACGGGGAGTCGGGACAGCAGTTCGGCGACGGGGAGGGGGCCGGGGCGGAAGGTGCGGCGGGTGAGCAGGTCGGTCCAGCTGCCGGAGGGGCTGGGGGGCAGCGGCAGGGTGGTCGCGGACCAGCCGCCGCCACGGTGCAGCCCGTACGGCAGGCGGGTGGCGGCGACCAGCACATCGTCACCCCGCCGGTAGGCGAGCAGATGCGGGGCGGCGGCGCCGTCGGCGGGGACCGGGATGTGGCCGCCCATGAAGGAGTCGGGCCGGTCGCGGCGCAGCCGCAGCGCGGTGGCGGTCAGATGCAGTTTCTCGGCGGCCAGGTCGGCGGGTGGGGCGGCGGCCGGGTCGGCGGCGTCCAGGGCGGCGAGTCGGCGGGCCATCCCGGTGAGGTCGACGGGGCGCCGGTTGTCGGGGTCGACCAGCGTGTACAGCGGTTCCTCGCTGCCCTGGTAGAGGTCCGGGACGCCGGGCACGGTGAGGTGCAGCAGGGCGGCGGCGAGCGTGTTGCTGCGCGCATACGGTGCGGTGGACTCCACGAACGCCCCGATCGGGCGGGTGAGCGCGGGGTCGTCCCGTACGGCGCGGGCCAGGTGCTCCAGGGCCGCTTCGAAGGCCGGGTCGGGTTCGGTCCAGGAGGTCTGCCGGTCGGCCTCGCGGACGGACTTGAGCAGCGCGGCGACCAGCCGGTCGGCGTCGATGGGCCAGGCGGCGACCAGGGTCTGCCACAGCAGGTACTCGGCGGCGGGGCCCGGCTGGGAGCCGGTGCGGTGCCGGGCTGCCGCCTGCGACCAGGCACGGTGGGCCTCGGCCCAGGCGTCGGGCATCTCGGCGAGTACCGCCAACCGGGCCCGGGCGTCGGCGCTGCGCTTGGTGTCATGGGTGGAGAGCGCGGCCAGGCCGGTGGGCCAGTGGCGCTGGATGTGCGTGCACCAGGCGTGGAACTGCTCGGGCGTGGTGCCGGGGTGCCCGGGGTCGCCGCCGACCTCGTTGAGTGAGAGCAGCGGGTACCAGCGGTAGAACGCCTTGTCCTCCAGGCCCTTGGCCGCGGCGGCGGCGCAGGTCTGGGCGAAGCGGGCGGCGAAGTCGTCCCGGGCAGGGCCTCGCCCGAGGCGGCCCAGCGCCAGATCGCGGACGGTGGCGAGGGCGGCGGTGAGTTGTTCGCGGTCGGAGGGGGCGGGCGCCGGGTCGGCGGGGGTGGTGAGCGGCGCGTCGGGGCCGGAGGCGGGGGCGGGGGCGGTAAGTGGCGCGTCGGAGGCGGGTGTGGTGAGCGACTGCGCGTCCCGCTCGGAGGCGGGTTCGCCAGGCACGACATAGGGCCGGTAGACGGGGTGGGCGGCGACCAGTTGGGCGACCGCCTCGGTCAGCGCCCAGCCGGGGTGGTCGCGCTGCCGGGCGTCCGCCGGGTCCTCGGTGCAGGCGCGGGCGGCGGTGCGGCCCAACCGGGCGATCTCGGCGGCGAGTTCACGGCGGACGACCTCGCGGCGGGCGTCCCGCGCGGCCTGCCGGTAGTCGGATGCGCGGCCGGGTGCGGCGAGGATATGGGCGGTGTCCTCGGTGATCCGCTGGACGCCCTCGCGGTCGGTGAGCACCCCGTCGATGCGCAGCAGCGCGTCGTAGCCGGTGGTGCCGGCGCAGGGCCAGTCGGCGGGCAGCGGCTCGTCGCCGGTGAGGATCTTCTCCACCACGGTCCAGGCGCCGCCGGTGGCCTCGGTGAGGCGGCGGAGGTAGCCGCGAGGGTCGGCGAGCCCGTCCGGGTGGTCGATGCGGAAGCCGTCCAGGACACCGTCGGCGTGCAGTTGCAGCAGCACGCCGTGGGTGGCCCGGAAGACCTCCGGGTCCTCGGCGCGCAGCGCGATCAGGTCGTTGACGGTGAAGAAGCGGCGGTAGTTGAGGTCGGTGCGGGCCAGCCGCCACCAGGCGAGGCGGTACCACTGGTGGTCGAGCAGTTCGGGCAGCGGCAGGTGCTCGGTGCCGGGGCGCAGCGGAAAGGCGTGGTCGTGGTAGCGCAGCACGGGCTCGGCAGCGGTGTCGCCGTGCTCCTGGTGCCGCACGGCGGTCTTGCCGAGAGTGAGCTGGTCCAGGACGGCACCGAGCCGGTCGCCGAGCAGCGGCAGCAGCACCCGCCCCCGGTGGGGGGCGTCGGCAGGGCCGGGCTGGGCGGTCCAGTCGATGTCGAACCAGTGGGCGTACGGGGAGTCGGGCCCCTCGCGGAGCACATGCCAGAGCGGGTGGTTGAGGTGCTCGGGGGCGGGCAGCGCCATGTGGTTGGGGACGGTGTCGGCGATCAGCCGCAGGGAGTGGGCGTGGGCGCGGTCGGCCAGTGCGCGCAGCGCGGGTTCGCCGCCCAGCTGCTCGCTGATCCGGGTGTGGTCGACGGTGTCATACCCGTGGGCGGAGCCGGGGACGGCCTCCAGCAGCGGGGAGAGGTGGAGGTGGGAGACCCCGAGGGCGGCGAGGTGGGGGACGGCCGCAGTGGCGTCGTGGAGGGTGAAGCCGGGCTGGAGCTGGAGCCGGTAGGTGGCGGTCGGCCCGGGGCGGCGGGGGTCGGTCCGGCCCGGCTCGGGCGTGGGGGCGGCGGCTGTCATGTGCCCATGCCTACCCGGTGGCGGCCGGATGCACATCCCGGGCGCGGTCAGCCGGGCGACCGGGCAGTGGCCGCGCCGGTGCCCGCGCTCCCCTCCGGCCCGGGTCGGTCAGGCGGGCCGTTGCAGCACCAGCAGGGAGCGGTCGGCCAGCGAGAGCCGGTCGCCGGCCTTGACCCTGGCCCCGGCGCCCGGGGCGATGGTCCCGGGCAGCGCGGTGTCCACCACCACCTGCCACTCCCGGCCGTGGTTGACCGGGACCACGAAGTCCAGCGGCTCGTAGTGGGCGTTGAACATCAGCAGGAAGGAGTCGTCCACGATCTTCCCGCCGCGCCGGTCGGGCTCGGAGATCGCATAGCCGTTGAGGAAGACGGTGAGCGACTTGGCGTATGAGGTGGACCAGTCCCTGTCGGTCATCTCATGGCCGTCGGGGGTGAACCAGGCGATGTCGGAGAGGTCGTCGTGGGTGCCGGAGACGGGGCGGCCGTGGAAGAAGCGGCGGCGGCGGAAGACCGGGTGGTCGCGGCGCAGCCACACCATGGCCCGGGTGAACTCCAGCAACTGCGCGCCCGGGTCGGCCGCCGCCTGCGGCTGTCCGCCGCCGTGCGCCGCCGGGCTCGCCGTGCCGGCCGCCGGCCAGTGCACCCAGGCCAGCTCGCTGTCCTGGCAGTAGGCGTTGTTGTTGCCGCGCTGGGTGCGGCCCAGCTCGTCGCCGTGCGAGAGCATCGGCACGCCCTGGGAGAGCATCAGGGTGGCGATGAAGTTGCGCTGCTGGCGGGCGCGCAGCTCCAGCACGCCGGGGTCGCGGCTGTCGCCCTCGGCGCCGCAGTTCCACGACCGGTTGTGGCTCTCGCCGTCGCGGTTCTCCTCGCCGTTGGCCTCGTTGTGCTTGTCGTTGTAGGAGACCAGGTCGCGCAGGGTGAAGCCGTCGTGGCAGGTGACGAAGTTGATGGAGGCGATCGGGCGGCGGCCGTCGTCCTGGTAGAGGTCGGAGGAGCCGGTCAGCCGGGAGCCGAACTCGGCGAGGGTGGCGGTCTCGCCGCGCCAGAGGTCGCGCACGGTGTCGCGGTACTTGCCGTTCCACTCGGTCCACAGCGGCGGGAAGTTGCCCACCTGGTAGCCGCCCTCGCCGACGTCCCACGGCTCGGCGATCAGCTTCACCTGGGAGACCACCGGGTCCTGCTGCACCAGGTCGAAGAAGGAGGACAGCCGGTCCACCTCGTGGAACTGCCGGGCGAGGGTGGCGGCCAGATCGAAGCGGAAGCCGTCGATGTGCATGTCGGTGACCCAGTAGCGCAGCGAGTCCATGATCAACTGCAGCACGTGGGGGCTGCGCATCAGCAGGCTGTTGCCGGTGCCGGTGGTGTCCTCGTAGTAGCGCCTGTCCTCGGCCAGCCGGTAGTAGTTGTCGTTGTCCAGGCCCCGGAAGGAGAGCGTGGGGCCCAGGTGGCTGCCCTCCGCCGTGTGGTTGTAGACCACGTCGAGGATCACCTCGATGCCGGCCGCGTGCAGCGCCTTGACCATCGACTTGAACTCCTGCACCTGCTGCCCCCGGTCGCCGACCGAGGAGTAGGCGCCGTGCGGGGCGAAGAAGCCGATGGTGTTGTAGCCCCAGTAGTTGGACAGGCCCATGTCCACCAGCCGGTGGTCGTGGACGAACTGGTGCACCGGCATCAGCTCGATCGCGGTCACCCCGAGGTCCACCAGGTGCTCGACCACCGCCGGGTGGGCGATCCCCGCGTAGGAGCCGCGGATCTCCTCGGGGATGCCCGGGTGCAGCTTGGTCAGCCCCTTCACATGGGCCTCGTAGAGCACCGTGCGGTGGTAGTCGGTGCGCGGCGGGCGGTCGTTGCCCCAGTCGAAGTAGGGGTTGATCACCACCGAGTGCATGGTGTGCATGGCGGAGTCCAGGTCGTTGCGCCGCTCCGGGGAGCCGAAGTGGTAGCCGTAGACCGCCTCGTGCCAGTCGATGGTGCCGCTCATCGCCTTGGCGTACGGGTCCAGCAGCAGCTTGGCGCTGTTGCAGCGGTGGCCGTGCTCCGGCTCGTACGGCCCGTGCACCCGGAAGCCGTACCGCTGCCCCGGCTGCACCCCGGGCAGGTAGGCGTGGCGCACAAAGGCGTCGGTCTCCCGCAGCTCCACCGCGGTCTCCGAGCCGTCGTCCGCGATCAGGCAGAGCTCGATCCGGTCGGCGGCCTCGGAGAAGACCGCGAAGTTGGTTCCGGCCCCGTCGTAGGTGGCGCCGAGGGGGTACGGGTGTCCCGGCCAGACCTGCATGGTCCCTCTTCTTCCAGTCGTCGCGGCGGACTGCTGCCCGGACCCTGCTCCCGCACACCGCCGACGCGTGCCGTATGCCCGGTGGCGCCGGACGCCATGTGCGCACCCCCTCCCGGTGCCGGGTCGATGGCGCCCGTCCTCCCGCATACTCGCCGACCGGAAGGCCGAACTGATGCCCTTTCGCGACATCTTCGCCCGAACGGGTGTCTCATCCGTGGTGAAACGGCCGGAACCGGCCCTGACCGGCCGCCCCCCGCCGCCCGGCGCCGCGTGTCGCGCCGCACGCGGTCCGGGACCGGATCCGGCTGCCGATCCGGGTGCGGTCCCGGCGGTGGCGAAGTACCCTTGATCGTCCGGCACAGCAGGGGAGGGTGAGGTACTCCATGGTGGTCCCCGCCGACGGGGGTGCCGCGGGAGGCACGGTGCGGGGAGACGCGCCGACGGTCGCCGGAAGGACGGCGGCGGGCCGCACCGCACCCCGGCAGGCCGGGAGCCCGCAGACCGGTCCCGTGTGGGGTCCGGCCTCCTGGGAGGAGGCCCGGCAGCGGGTCCGTCGCGCCGGCCGCGCCTATGTCTGGCTCAACCTCGTCGAGCAGCGGATGCGGTCCCTGGTCTCCGAGGTGCTGCGCCCGGTCTACGAGCCCGCCCACGGCGAGGACTGGGTCACCGCGGCGGCCGGCCCGGTCGGCGAGGAGTGGGCGCACCGCGCCGGGGCGGTCCGCGAGGTCAGCCGCCGCAAGGGCTACCTCCTCGACCCGGCCGACGACGAGCTGGTGGTCTTCCTGACGCTGCCCCAACTGCGCGAGCTGATGGTGCAGCACTGGGCGTGCTTCGAACCCCACCTCGCCGACCGGCGCGAAGTGGAGATGGCGCTGGACGAGTTGGAGGTCGCCCGGCATGTGGTCTCCCGCAACCGGTCGCTCTCCGAGACGGTGCTCGCCCAGGCGGAGCGCGCCGCGGCCCGGCTGCTGGCCCTGCTGGACGGCGGCCGCGCGGCGGACGTCGGCACACCCGGTGACGTGGTGGAGGAGCTGGTCGGCGACCGCTACGCCGACGTGGTCTCGGTGCACTCGGACCGGGTGCGGCTCCAGAGCGACCTGCCGATGGAGGAACTGCTCGCCGGGGCGCACCGGTTGGACGCCGTCGGTATCGGACTCTCCATGCTCTGCCAGAACTTCACCGGCAGGCGGCTGGTCCGGCTGGCCGCCGGGGGTTGCCGGGTGCGGCTGCTCTTCCTCAACCCGGCCAGCAGTGCGGTCCGGCGCCGGGAGCGGGAGTTGGGGCTGGGACGCGGCGAGCTCGCCCGGTCCGTGGAGATGAACATCATGCATGTGCGGCGGGTCCGGGCCCGGCTGCGCGACACCAACGGCTTCGAGATCCGGGTCTTCGACGAGACGCCCCGCTTCACGGCCTACCTGGTGGAGGGCGAGCGGCCGCAGGGCCTCGCGGTGGTCCAGCCCTACCTGCGGCGCTCCCGGGGCATGGAGTCCCCCGCCCTGGTGCTGCGCGGCACCGACCGCGATCCCGAGGCGGCCGGTGCGGAGCCGGGCCTGCTGGACGTCTACCGCGAGGAGTTCGAGAGCAGCTGGGCGGACTCCCGCCCGGTCTCCTGACCGCCGCCCGGCCGGGCCCCCGGCCGGACTGTCAGAGGCGCACGGGATGATGGGGTCCTCAACGGGGGTCGTACGAGAGGACGCCGCACATGAGCTGGTGGCACGAGCCGCTGGTCGGATTCGACCTGGAGACGACCGGGACGGACCCGGACACATCACGCATCGTCACCGCCGCGCTGGTGGACACCAAGGGCGCCGAGCCGCTGCGCACCACGGCCTGGCTGGTCGACCCCGGCGTGCCGATACCGGCCGAGGCCGCCGCCATCCACGGCATCAGCACCGAGCAGGCCGCCGCCCGGGGCAGGCCCGCGCCGGAGGCGGTCGAGGAGATCGCCGGGCAGCTCTGCCGCCGCCTCGCCGAGGGCGTGCCGGTGGTGGCCTTCAACGCGCCGTTCGACCTCAGCCTGCTCGACGCCGAGCTGCGCCGCCACCGGCTGCCCACCCTGGCGGAGCGGCTCGGCGGCCGACCGGTCGGCCCGGTCGTGGACCCGCTGGTGGTCGACCGCTCGGTGGACCGCTACCGCCGGGGCTCGCGCAGCCTCCAGAGCGTCTGCGGGGTGTACGGGGTGGAGCTGGCCGACGCTCACGAGGCCGGCAGTGATGCGCTGGCCGCCGTACGGGTCGCGGTCCGCCTGGCGGAGCGCTACCCCCGGGAGGTGGGGGAGCTGCACCCGGCGGCCCTCCATGAGCAGCAGATCGGCTGGTACACGGCCTGGGCGGAGAACTTCCAGGCGTGGCTGCGCAAGGAGAAGGACCCACAGGCGGTGATAGACGCCCGGTGGCCGATCCGCTGACCGCCCGGCAGACGGCCCGGAAGCCTTGAAGCGCACGGCGCAGCGGCCGGGGGCGCCTCTCGGCGCCACGGCGATCCGGTCCGTCCGGACGTACCGGGCCGTGGCACGGCATATGCAGCGAGGTGCACACCCGGCACGCGCTTGGCCCGGCCCGGTCGGTGGCGCCCGCGTCCGTCAGAACGGGTACCAGCGCACCGAGGCGTCACCGTCCCGCAGCGAGGCCACCCGGCGGCGGAACTCGGCGAGTGCCTTGGGGTTGCCCGGGGCGTGCTGCGCCACCCAGGAGGCGCTGGCGGTCTCCCGGGCGCCGCGCAGCACCGCGCAGCCGGGCCACTCCCGCACATCCCAGCCGTAGGCGCGGGTGAAGGCGCGGTAGTCCTCGTCGGGCACGCCGTAGCGGTCATGACTGAGCGCCATCACCACCAGGTCGTGCTCCCGCAGGTCGCCGGAGAAGGTCTCCAGGTCCAGCAGCACCGGCCCGTCCGGGCCGATGTGGACATTGCGGGGCAGTGCGTCGCCGTGGATCGGGCCGGGCGGCAGCTGCGGCACCAGCTCGGCGGCGGCTTCGGCGAAGCCGTCGCGCCGGGCCCGCAGATAGGCGGCGTCGGCGGGGTCGATATGCCCCTCGGCGGCGCGCAGCCAGCGCTCCACGCCGGAGAGCAGGTCGCGGCGGGGCAGCGGGTCAGGCGGTGCGGGCAGCCGGTGCACCGCCCGCAGCAGCGCGGCCAGGTCGGCCGGACCGGCGGGGCGTACGGCCTCCGGGAGCCGCTGCCAGAAGGTGACCGGATGGCCGTCGACCAGCAGGGGCCGCAGGGGCAGGCCGTCGGCGGGCCGGACCGCCGGGACGCCCTGCTCCGCGAGCCAGCCCGCGATGCGCAGTTCGCGCTCCGCGCGCTCCAGCAGCGCGGTGGAGCGGCCGATCCGCGCCACCAGGCGGCCCACCGTGAGGACCGCGTTCTCGCCGAGGGCGAGCAGCCGTGCGTCGGCGGGGGCGGGCAGTCCGGCCTGCGCGCAGGCGGTGTCCAGGACGGCGCGGGCTCGGCTCTCGTCGAAGGGGCTGCTCTTCATGGTGCGGTGGTGCTCCGGTCTGCGGCGGTGGCGGTCGTGGTGATGGCGGCGGCCGCCAGTCTGGCAGACGACGGATGAGGGCCGGACCCCGCAGCGGAGCGGAGCCCGGCCCTGGTGGGACCGGTCAGACGTCGGCCGGGGAGCGGCCGGGCCGGTGGTCGTCCGGGGCCCGGCCGACCAGCTGCGGCACCGGGGCCGGGCCGGGCGCCGGGACGGGCACCGGAGCGGGCTGCGGAGCGGTGGCCGACGGCAGGGCCTCGGTGTGCGAGAGGTCGGGCAGCCGGTTCAGCCACCGGGGCAGGTACCAGTTGCGCTCGCCGAGCAGGGTCATCACCGAGGGCAGCAGCACCCCTCGGATGACGGTGGCGTCCACCAGGACGGCGACGGCCAGGCCGACGCCCGTCTGCTTCATGGACTGCATGGAGAGGGTGCCGAAGACCGCGAAGACCGCCACCATGATCACGGCTGCACTGGACACCACGCCCGCCGTGGTGCGGATGCCGTACGAGACCGCGGAGCGGGTGTCCATGCCCCGGTCGTGGGCCTCCTTGATCCGGGAGACCACGAAGACGTGGTAGTCCATGGAGAGGCCGAAGAGGATCACAAAGAGGAAGAGCGGCACCCAGGACTCGATCGCGCCCACCCCGGCCGTGCCCAGCAGCGAGGCGCCGATGCCGTGCTGGAAGACCAGCGACAGCACTCCGTACGCGGCGCCGACCGAGAGCAGGTTGAGCAGCACCGCGGTCACCGCGACGGCGAGCGAGCGGAAGGAGAGCAGCATCAGCAGAAAGGCGAAGGCGATCACAAAGCCGAAGACCGGCAGGACGCTCCGGGACATCTGCTGGTTGAAGTCGTGGCTGCCCGCCGTGGAGCCGGTGACGGGGGCCTCGGTGCCGGGCACGGCGCCCAGGGTGCGGGGCACCACGTCCTCGCGCAGCGTCCGGAGGGCGTCCTCGCTGGCCTTGTCGTTGCCGGAGCCGGCCAGCGGCACCTGGATCTCGGCGACGTTCTCCGCGCTGTGCAGGGTGACCTCGATCGGCTCGTGCAGCTGCCCGGTGGCCAGTGCGGCGCTGCGGAAGTCGGCGATGGCCCGCTTCATCTGCGGGGAGCCGAGGTCGGCGGCCTTGACCACGACCAGGGCGGGCGCCGGGTTGCCGGGGAAGGCGGCGTCGATCCGCTGGTAGGTCTGCACCAGCGGGTTGCCCTTGGGCAGTTGCTGTTCAAAGGTCAGATTGGCGGTGCGCAGCGTGAGCAGCGGTGCGGCCAGGGCGAGCAGGACGCCGGTGGAGAGCACCGCGGCGGCGAGCGGGCGGCGCAGTACGGGGGTGAGCACCGCGTTCCAGACGCGGCTGCCGCCGGCGGCGTCGCTGCGGCGCAGCCGGTGGAGCAGCGGGACGCGGCCCTTCTCCACCCGGTCGCCGAGCATCGACAGCAGGGCGGGCAGCACGGTGACCGAGCCCAGCACCGCCACCACGACGACCACGATGGTCGCCATCGACATGGCCTGGAAGTCGGCGATGCCGGTGAGGAACATGCCGGCCATGGCGACGACCACGGTCAGGCCGGAGACCAGCACGGCGCGGCCGGAGGTGGCGGCGGCGATCCGGAGCGCGGTCTCCGGGTCGTGTCCGGCGGCGCGCTCCTCGCGCTCCCGGCGCAGGTAGAAGAGGCAGTAGTCGACGCCGACGGCGAGGCCGACCAGCAGCATCACCGAGCCGGCGTCGTCGCTGGTGTGCAGCAGGTGGCTGCTGAGCGCCACCAGTCCGCCGGCGGCGATGAAGGCGGTGAGGGCGAGCATCACCGGCAGCACGGCCGCCACCAGTGCGCCGAAGGCGATCAGCAGGATGCCCAGGGCCAGCGGCACGGCGGTCCACTCGGCGCGCGCGAAGTCGTCGCTGAACTGGTCCTGGAACCACTTGTCAGCGCTGGCGCTGCCGAACTCCTCGATGACCAGGTCGGGGTGGTGCGCCTGGACGGCGGCCACCGCGTCCAGCACGGTGGAGACCTGCTTGTCGGTCTCGGTCCCCTCGGCGTCGGCCATGGTGAACTGCACCAGCGCCGCGTGCTTGTCGGCGGAGACCGCGCCGCTCTGGTACGGGGACCGCGCGCCGCTGGTCAGGCCGGTGCGGCCGACCGCGCCCAGCACCTCGCCGACCGCGCTGCGGAAGGCTGGGTCGGCGGTGGTCAGGGTGGTGCTCTGGATGATGACGCTCTCACCGGCCGGGCTCTTGATCCCGGCGTCGTCGAGGATCTGCTGCGCCCGGGCGACCTCGCCGGGCATCTGCTCGGCGTCGCCGAGCTTGACGCTGCCGGCCAGGCCGCCGAGCCAGGCGGCGAGCACGACGAAGAGCAGCCAGCCGGCGACGGCCGTCCTGCGGTGCCGAGCGCTCCAGCCGCCCATGGCGGCGGCGAGCCCGAGTCTGGGTGCCACGGTGGGAATCCCCCTTGGGAAGGCGGCGGTGCGGGCCGCCGGTGTCAGGTGCCGCGCTCGGTGCGGGGCTGCAACCGACGCTAGGGGCACGGGAGTCGGGGCTCCATCCGGCTGGCGGCCGACTGCACCCTGGCGCTCTCCCCAGGGTGGGGGTGGGGTTTTCCCCAGGATGCGACCCTGAGATCTCCACCTGGAGGGGGAGCGGTCTCCACCCGGAGCAGGAGGTGCGGCCCGCCGGTCCCGGGCGAGGATGGTGGGGTCGGCGCGAGTTCCGGAGCCAACTTGCCGGGCGGCAAGCAAGCTTTCTAGGATGCTTTCGCGTACATACCTGCCGATCGGCTGACAGAGCCGGTCCTCAGCCGTGAGCCCTCTCCGTCCCTGGGCTGCGGTGCCATGCCCGGGAGGCACTTCAAGCATGTTCCATCGCATAGGACGCTTTGTCGTCCGGCACCGCTGGTGGACGATCGTCGCGTGGCTGGTGGCCGCAGCGGCGATCGTCGCCACGGCTCCCAAGCTGACGACCAACACCGACGAGAGCAGCTTCCTGCCCCGTCACTATGAGTCGATCAAGGCCGCCGAGGTCCAGTCCAAGGCGTTCCCGCAGGCGTTCACCCCGTCCGCGATCTTCCTCTTCGAGCGTACGGACGGCGGCGCCCTGGACGCCGCCGACAAGGAGATCGCGCAGAAGGTCGTGGCCGGTGTCGGCGCCGCCAAGATCGACACCGTCGAGGCCGTCATCCCGTCGCCGGAGACCTCCAAGGACGGCAAGTACACCCTCGCCTACGTCAAGATGAAGCAGACCGGCGGCGATCCGTCCAAGATGGCCGACGCCGCCGAGCAGCTCCGCGACAAGGGCAAGGAGCTCGCCAGGGGCAGCCATCTGGATGTGCTGCTCGGCGGTTCCGCCGCGCAGCAGCTGGACCAGCAGGACGCCAGTCAGAAGGGCGACTCGCTGATCGCCTTCGGCACCATCGGCGCGATTGTGATCACCCTGCTGATCATCTTCCGGGCCCCCATCATCGCGCTGCTGCCGATCCTGCTGGTCATTGTGGTCGCGATGGCGGCCAACGGCCTGATCGCGGATGCCAACAAGCTGTTCGACCTCAAGGCGGACAGCACGGTCACCGGCATCCTGGTGGTGGTGCTCTTCGGGGTGGGCACCGACTACTTCCTCTTCCTGATGTTCCGCTACCGGGAGCGGCTGCGGGCCGGCGACGACCCCAAGGAGGCCGTGGTCAACGCGGTCGGCCGGGTCGGTGAGGCCATCGCCTCCGCCGCCGGAGCGGTGATCATCGCCTTTATGGCGCTGATCCTCTCCTCGCTGGGCATGTTCCGCTCGCTGGGCCCGTCGCTCGCCATCGCGGTCGCGGTGACCCTGCTCGCCGCGCTGACGCTCTTCCCGGCGGTGCTGTCGCTGTTCAGCCCCCGGGTGCTCTTCTGGCCCTCCAAGGCATGGCAGCGGGAGCCCACCGGTGCCCGCTTCGCCTCGTTCGGCCGCTTCACCGGGCTGCGCCCGGCGCTGGTGGCCGGCATCTCCGGCCTGCTCATGGCGGGCCTGGCGCTTGCCGCACTGGGCTTCTCCGGCACCTTCGACCTCGCCTCGGGCTCGATGCCCAAGGACAAGGAGTCGATGGTCGTCCAGTCCAAGATGATCAGCGCCTATTCGGCGGGCGCCGCCGAGCCCACCCATGTCTACCTGGTCAAGGCCGGCGGGCAGCTGGACCGCGACGCGCTCCCCGCCTTCCAGCAGAAGCTGCAGTCGGTGCCCGGCGTCGCCAGCGCCGAGGTGGACCCGCAGAGCGGCATCAGCAAGGACGGCACCACCGCCGACTTCACCGTGCTGCTCAAGGACGCGCCCGCGTCCGGCGCCGCCATCGACACCGTGGACCGGCTGCGGAACACCGCGCACGCCGACGCCCCGGCCGGGACCACCGCCCTGGTCGGCGGGATCACCGCCGTGTACAAGGACATCAACCTGGCGATGGACCACGACTACAAGCTGGTCTTCCCGGTCGCCGCGCTGCTGATCATGGTGATCCTGGGACTGCTGCTGCGCAGTGTGGTGGCGCCCTGGTACCTGATGGCCTCGGTGGGTCTGGGCTTCGGTGCGACGCTCGGCGCGACCACGCTGCTCTTCCAGAACATCCAGGGCGAGAGCGGCCTGATGTTCATGCTGCCGATCATCGTCTACCTGTTTGTGGTCGCCATCGGCACCGACTACAACATCCTGATGATCGCCCGGCTGCGGGAGGAGGCCCGGGAGGGCCGCAGCCCCCGGGAGGCGGCGAGCATGGCCATCCGGCACACCGGCCCGACCGTGGCCGCCGCCGGCTTCATCCTGGCGGCGTCCTTCGCCACCCTGATGCTGGCGGGCAACTCCTTTATGACCCAGATGGGGTTCGCGGTCGCCTTCGGCATCGTGGTCGCCGCCTTTGTGATGTCGCTCTTCTTCACCCCGGCGCTGACCGCGCTGATCGGCCATGCCGCGTGGTGGCCCGGCCACGCCGACAGCAGGCCCGACCGTCCCGGCAAGGTCGTCGCCTCCGGTGTGCCCGGCCAGGCGGCGGAGGCGGGCCAGGACGAGTACGACGCCAGCGGCAGCCGCCGCTGACCCGCACCACCCCGACGGGGCGTGCCCGGACCGGTTCCCCGGTCCGGGCGCGCCCCGCTCCGCTGCTCAGGGGGCCAGTGGTCAGGCGGCCCGTGCTCAGGCGGCCCGTGTTCAGGCGGCCTGGCCGACCGGTCGGACGACGACCTGGTTGACATCCGTCCCGGCCGGTCGGGCCAGGACCCAGCCGATGCAGTCGGCGACGCTCTCGGCGGGGAGCACCGGGCCCGGAGGGCGCTCCCGGCCCTCCCAGAAGGGCGTGTCCACCCGGCCGGGGGCGACCAGGGTCACCCCGATGCCCTCGGAGGTGACCAGCATGCGGGTGTTCTCGGCGAGCGCGGTGACCGCCCACTTGGTGACCGAGTACATATTGCCCGGGGTGTTCTTGAACCCGGCGACGCTGCCGACCAGCACGATCCGCCCCCGGCTCTCCCGCAGCGCCGGCAGCGCCGCCCGCACCAGCAGGGCGGGCCCCAGCACATTGGTCAGCAGCATGGTGCGCCACCCCTCGGGATCACCGTCGGCGAGGCTGTCATAGGTGGAGAACCCGGCGTTGGCCACCACATGGTCGAGCCGCCCGAACGCCTCCACGGTGGCCCGCACCGCCTCCGCGACATCCCCGTACTCGCCGGCGTCGCCCGGCAGGGTCAGCAGCCGCCCGTCGGCCTCCGCCTCGGCCGCCAGCCGGGCGAGGCTCTCCGGGTCGCGGCCGGTGGCGGCCACCCGGTGCCCGTCGGCCAGCAGGCGGCGGACGGTCGCCGCGCCGATGCCCTTCGATCCGCCGGTCACCAGGGAGACCGGCCCTGTGTGGATGCTCATACCTCCAGCCTGGCCCCCGCTTCGGGGTCCTGCCAGATGGGCCGGGCGGAGCGCGGGCGGGTCGTGTTAGAGTCGATGCAGTTGCAGTTTTGGTTCCCATGAACGTTTGTGTGCGCCTGCTGGTCCAACCAACAGGCGCACTTTTGTTTGTCCGGGTTTCTCCGGATGGGGATCGCGGCTACGCGGGGCCCGCGAGGTGCGGGTCCTGGCACTGCCCCAGAAGGAGACAGTTATGGCTACCGGTACCGTGAAGTGGTTCAACGGCGAGAAGGGCTTCGGCTTCATCGAGCAGGACGGCGGCGGCGCCGACGTCTTCGCCCACTACTCGAACATCCAGGCTCAGGGCTTCCGTGAGCTGTTCGAGGGCCAGAAGGTCGAGTTCGACGTCACCCAGGGCCAGAAGGGCCCGCAGGCCGAGAACATCCGCGTCATCTGACGCCCGGCGGCCCTGTGCCGCTGTCCGTGAGGGCCCGCGCCGTTCGGCGCGGGCCCTCACGTCGTCTGCTACTACCGCTGACCCACCGGAACCGGCCGGTCCTCCGCCGGGAGCGGAGCCGCCGGGGCGACCCCGGACGGGGCCGCGACACCACGCCACCAGGGGTGCACGGGCAGCTCGCCGGCCGGTTCGAAGGGCAGGCCCGGCGGCGGCACCGCGACCTCGGCGCCGGCCGCCGCCGCAGCGGCCAGGGTGCGCTCGGCGGGCTCCTCCCACGGGTGCGGGGCCAGGTTGAAGGTGCCCCAGTGGATCGGCAGCAGCACCCCGCTCGGCACGCCGCCGGAGAGGTCGGCGTGGGCGCGCATCCCTTCCTCCGGAGTCATATGGATGTCCGGCCAGAACTCGCTGTAGGCGCCGATCTGCATCATCGTCGCGTCGAACGGCCCATGGGCCGCCCCGATCTCGGCGAACCCGGGGAAGTAACCGGTGTCGCCGCTGTGGAAGACCCGGTGCCGGGCACCGGCCACCACCCAGGACGCCCACAGGGTGCGCCCGCGCAGCGCCGTCCGCCCGCAGAAGTGCCGCGCCGGGGTGGCGGTCAGCGTCAGCCCGGCGACCCGGGTGGACTGGTGCCAGTCCAGCTCGGCGATCCGGTCGGCCGGTACGCCCCAGCGCTCCAGGTGCGCCCCCACCCCCAGCGGTACGGCGAAGAGCGCGCCACTGCCGATCAGTGCGCGGACGGTGCCCATGTCCAGGTGGTCGTAGTGGTCATGGGAGATCACCACCGCGTCCAGCGGCCCCAGGTCGGCGAGCGGCAGTGGCGCGGGGTGCAGCCTTCGCGGGCCCGCGAACGGCAGCGGGGAGCAGCGCTCGCCCCACACCGGGTCGAAGAGCACCCGGGCGCCGTCGATCTCGGCGAGCACGGTGGAGTGGCCCAGCCAGGTGAGCCGCAGCCCGGAGGCGGGCGGTCCGGCCTGCTCCGGCCGGTGCACCGGGATCGGGGCGGCGGGCGCGCGGCGGATCCGGTCGGCCCGCCGCAGGGCGGTCCGCAGATAGGAGAGCGTGTTGCCGCGTGCCATGGTCTGCGCGGCCACGGGGTTGCGGAAGGTGCCGTCCGCGTAGTGGGGCGAGGTACGGATGCGCTCCAGCCGCTCGCCGGTGGGGATGCCGCCGAACGCGGCGGGTCGCAGCAGCCGGCCGAGGCGGGACAGGGGTGCGGTGCGGGGCACGGAGGGGCCTTTCGGGGTGGGGCGGGGTGGTTGGGGCAGGGGGCCGGTCAGGACGCGGGGACCGACTGCCCGTAGTGGACGCGGGTGAGCTGCTCGGAGACCTCCCACAGCCGGGTGGCGAGCGCTTCGTCGGAGGCGCTGCGGCGGCTCCGGGCCGGGGCGGGCAGCCCGGTGAGGCCGAAGAGGCCGCCCGGGCCGTAGTAGCCGCCCCCGGTGGCGTCGGGACTGGTGGCGGCGTAGAGGGAGGGGAGTGCTCCCTGCTCGGGCTGCTGGGACATGCCGGGCAGCGCCATGACCAGTCCGGTCAGGCCCCGGCCCCGGCGGGCGGTGCCCAGGTTGGGGCCGGTGGTCTGGAGGTTGGTGACGGTGGAACCGGGGTGGGCAGCGGTGCTGAGGATGCCCCAGCCGTGGCGGGTGCTGCGGCGCTGGAGCTCCCTGGTGAAGATCAGGTTGGCCAGTTTGGAGGCGCCGTAGGCACGCCAGGCGCCATATCGGCGCTCGCCCTGGAGGTCGTCGAAGTCGAGCGTGCCGAACAGATGGGCGCCGCTGCTGACCGTCACCACCCGGGGTGCGCTGCCCCGGCGCAGCAGCGGCAGCAGTCGGCCGGTCAGCGCGAAGTGGCCGAGGTGGTTGGTGCCGAACTGCAGCTCGAAGCCGTCGGCGGTGGTGCGGCGGCTGGGTACGGCCATGATCCCGGCGTTGTTGACCAGCAGGTCGAGCGGCCGGTCCCGGTCGAGCTGGGTACGGGCGAAGGAGGCGACCGAGGCGAGGTCGGAGAGGTCCAGCTGCGCGGCGGAGACCCGGGCCGCCGGGTGCGCCGCGTGGATGCGCTCGACGGCCTCGGCGCCCTTGGCCGGGTCGCGTACGGCCAGCACCACCTCGGCACCGGCCTGCGCCAGGCGGCGGGCGGTCTCGAAGCCGATGCCGCTGTTGGCCCCGGTGACCACGGCGAGCCTGCCGTGCTGGTCGGGGATGGGGATGTCGTCGGGCATGGCCGCTCCTCGCGGACTGGAAGATGAACCTGTGCTCACTTTCATCATGAACTAGTATTCACCTTGTTGCAACCGAGCGAAGGACCCCGCTATGCCCCAGCCCCGCCAACTGCGCGCCGACGCCGTCCGCAACCGGCAGAAGATCATGACCGCCGCCCGGGAGCAGGTCACCGCACACGGCCCCGACGTGGCCATGGAGGCCATCGCAGCGGCAGCCGGAGTGGCGGTGGGCACCCTCTACCGGCACTTCCCCACCAAGGCCGACCTGGTGGGCGCGGTGGTACGGGTCCATGGCGAGCTGATGATCGAGGATGTCGAGGCCACCGCCGCGCGGGTGGCCGACAGCGGCCGGGCCATGGCCGAGCTGCGCGGCCTGGCCGCCCGCATCGTCGACGGCATGGCCCGGGACCGCGCGGTCAAGGCGGCGGCCTACGCGATGGGCGCCACCGACTACGGCGACCTGGAGGAGCGCGCCTTCGCCGCTGCCGCACGGATCATCGACGTGGCCAAGGCCGAGGGGGGGCTGCGCCCCGATGTGACCACCGACGACTTCGCGCTGCTGCTCGCCACCGCCCCCACCGACCGGCCCGCCGAGGTCCGCGCCCGCTGGCTGGAGGTCTTCCTGGGCGGGCTTGCCGCGCCCGGCAGAGCTGCGGATTGACGGGGCGTCAGGAATTGGGGGGCTGCGCGGGCGGGGATGGCGGCTTGGTGGGGGAGACCCGGGCCGGGCTGGGGCGGGGCGGGTCGTGCTGAGGCGGGCGGGTCGGCTCCGGCGGCGGGCGGGGTGGCGCGGTTGGGGCGGGGCGGACGGGGGCGCGGCGGCCTGGTGGGGGAGACCCGGGCCGGGCTGGGGCGGTCGGGGTGGCTGGGCGCGCGGCGCGGCGGAGGGCTTGGCGTTCCGGGGGAGGTGCGCGGGCCTGCCGTATGAGACCCGGTCCGGGCCGAGGCCGGGTGCGGGGCGGTGGGCGAAGTGGCGCGGCCGGGGTGGGTGTCAGGCGGTGAGGGCGGTGGTGGCGGCGGTGCGGGCGGCGTCGTAGCGGGCCAGCAGCAGCCGGGCGAGTTCCGGGGCGGCGCCGAGTACGGGGGCGGCCAGGTCGGCCCCGGCGGCAGCGGCGGCCGAGGCGATGCGGTCCGGCAGCAGCCCGGGGGCGATCAGATACGGGGCGACGGCGATCCGCTCGGCGCCCGCGCCGCGCAGCGCGGCCACGGCCTCCGGCACATGCGGCGGGACCGCCGAGGCATGGGCCACCTCCACCGCAGCCCAGCCCCGGGTGCGCTGCCACTCGGCGGCGACCTCGCGGGTGGCGGCGTTGGCGGCCGGGTCGGAGGAGCCGGCCGAGGCCAGCACAACGCCGGTGCGGGCGCGTACGGCGGGGGAGCGCAGATCGAGGCCGGCCTCGGCGAGCCGCCGGTCCAGCGCGGCGAGCAGCAGCGGGGAGGGCCCGAGCACGGCCGCCACCGGAAGCCCCGTACCGCGCAGCGCACCGGGGATGTCGGTGCGGGCGTGGTAGGCGCTGCCCAGCAGCAGCGGTACCGCCACCGCAGCCGTCCCGGAGTCGGCGAGCCGCTGCACCACCTGCGGGATCCTCGGTGCGCAGTGGTCCAGGTACGCGGTGGCGACCGGCGTGCCCGGCCGCACCCCGCGCACCTGCCCGACCAGCGCTTCCACGGTCGCCGCATGCCGGGGGTCGCGGCTGCCGTGCGCGATCAGCAGCAGCACCGGTGCCGGGCGGCGGCCCGGGGCGAGGCTCCGCACCGGCCGGTACGCGCGGTACGGGCCGGGAGCGGTGGGATCGCCGATGGTCATACGGGACTCCGTCAGCGGGCGGCGGCGAGAAGGCCCCGGCTGCGTAGCACCCGGCGCTCCAGCGGGGAGAAGATCAGCAGGTCGATGGCGATGCCGACGATCAGGATCAGCAGAATGGCCAGCTCCACCCGGGCCATGTCGAAGGCGACCCGGCCGTTCTCCAGCAACTGCCCGAGCCCGAGGCCGAGATCGGGAGAGCTGGCGATGATCTCGGCGGCCATCAGCGACCGCCAGGAGAAGGCCCAGCCCTGCTTGAGGCCGGCCAGATAGCCGGGCAGGGCGGCCGGGAGCAGGATGTGCCAGGCACCCCGTGGCCCCGTCGCCCCCAGGGTGCGCCCGGCCCGCAGATAGAGCGGCGGCACCTGGTCGATGCCGGAGATCAGCCCATTGGCGATGGAGGGCACGGCGCCGAGCAGGATCACCGCGTACATGGCACTGCCGTTGAGGCCCAGCCAGATGATCGCGGCGGGCACCCAGGCCACCGAGGGCAGCGACTGGAGGCCGGACAGGATCGGGCCGAGGGCGGCCCGGACCGGCCTCACCCGGGCGACGATCAGGCCGATGGGCGTGCCGATGGCCAGCGATATCAGGAAGCCGAAGAGGCCGCGCGAGACGCTGGTCCACAGCACCTCGAAGACCTGGCCCCGGCGCCAGAGGTCCAGGAAGCTGTCCCAGACCGAGCCCGGGCCGGGGAACTTGTACTCGGGGAAGACCTCGGCGGCGTACACGCCCTGCCAGAGCGCCAGCACCAGCACCACGGCCAGCACTGGGGGCAGCACCTTCTCCCGCAGCACCTGGGAGAGCGGGGTGCGGCGGATCTGTACGGCGTCCAGCGCGTCCAGCCCGGCCTCGACGCCCGCCAGGTCGCCTGCGGTCGCCCCGGCCGCAGTAGCTCCGGCCGCAGTCGCCCCGGTCTCGGTCGCCCCGGCCTCGGTCGCCCCGGCCTCGGGCGGCCGGGGCTCGGCGGGCGCGGTCTCAGTGCTGGCCATGGCGGCGGATCTCCTTGCGCAGTTCATCGGTGATCTCGACGGAGAGCTCGGCGACGCCGCTGGACTCGATCCGGCGCGGCTGCGGCAGGTCGATCCGCCACTCGCGGGCGATCCGGCCAGGCCGGGAGGTCAGCAGGACCACCCGCTGGGCGAGCCGCACGGCCTCACGCACATTGTGGGTGACGAAGAGCACCGAGAGCCTGGTCTCGGCCCAGATCCGGGTCAGCTCCTCGTGCAGCACATCGCGGGTGATGGCGTCCAGCGCGGCGAACGGCTCGTCCATCAGCAGCACCGAGGAGTCCTGCGCCAGCGCGCGGGCCATGGCGACCCGCTGCCGCATGCCGCCGGAGAGCTCATGCACCCGCTTGCGGTAGGAACCGCCCAGGCGGACCAGCTCCAGCAGCCGCTCCGCCTCCGTGCGCCGCTCGGCGCGCGGTACGCCGCGCAGCCGCAGCGCCAGCTCGATGTTGCGGCCGGCCGTCAGCCAGGGGAAGAGCGCGTGCTCCTGGAACATCAGCGACGGGCGGCCCCCGGGCACCTCGATGGTCCCGGCGGTGGGCCGGTCCAGCCCGGCGACCAGGTTGAGCAGGGTGGACTTGCCGCAGCCGGAGGCGCCCAGCAGGCAGACGAACTCGCCCGGCGCGACGGAGAGGGTGATGTCGTCCAGCACCGGGGTCTCGCTGCCGGCGCGGCCGAAGGACTTGTGCACATGCTCGATCCGGACCGCGGACGCGCCGTCGGCCGGTGCGCCGGCGGCCATGCCGTCCTGCTCCTTGGTCAGTGTGGGGGCCATCGGGTCACCTCCTGGTACGGGGGGCGGGGCGTGGAGAGGGGAGAGGGGAGAGGGTGCCGGGGGCCGCCCCCGCCGCCCTTGACGGGCATCGACGGGCGGCGGGGGCGGACCCCGGAGCGGGGGAGGCGGAGCCGGTCAGCCGACGCCGAGCCCGGCGTCCTCGTAGCCGGGCTTGCCGTCCGCCTTGAGCAGCTGGTTGAGCGGGGCCAGGTCGTAGATCCCCTTCAGGTCCACCTTGTCCAGCAGGCCCGCCGTGACGGCGTGGTCGGCGCTGGTCTGGAGGGAGGAGGCGACCGGGTCGTCGGTGAAGTCGATGGACGCCCACGCCGGGTCGAGCACATCGTCCGGCAGGGGCTTGCCGGAGAGCCGGTTCAGCTCGGCGTTGGCATCGGCCTTGGCCTTGTCGGAGTTGGCCGCGATCCAGGCGTTGGTGGCGACCGAGCCCTTCAGCACGGCCTGCACCACGTCCGGGTGGTCCTTGAGGAACGCCTGGGACACGATCACATTGGTGATCACGAACTTCTTCTCCGGCCACAGCTCCTTCTCGTCGAGGAGGACCTTGCCGCCCTCGGCGACCAGCTTGGACGCGGTCGGCTCCGGCACCCAGGCGCCGTCGATGGAGCCGGACTGGAAGGCCGCCGGGGTCTCCTTGTTGTCCAGCCGGATCACCGAGACATCGCCCCGGCCGGTCTGCGCGTCGACCTTCCAGCCCTTCTGGGCGATGTAGTTGAGCAGCGCCACATCCTGGGTGTTGCCCAGCTGCGGGGTGGCGATCTTCTTCCCCTTGAGGTCGTCCACCTTCTTGATCTTGTCGCCGTTGACGACCAGCTTGACCCCGCCGGACGCCGAGCCGGAGATGATCCGCAGGCTCTGCCCGTTCGACTTGGCGTAGCCGTTGACGGACGGGGAGGGGCCGATCCAGCCGATGTCGATGGAGCCGGCGTTCAGCGCCTCGATCTCGGACGGCCCGGCGTTGAAGACCTGCGTCTTGATCTGGGTGCCGCCCAGCTCCTTGGCGAAGAACCCCTCCTTCAGACCCACCAGGGCGGTGCCATGGGTGAGGTTGGCGAAGTAGCCGATCCGCACGGTGTCGGCGGAGAGCTTCTTGCCGGAGGCGCCGGCGGTCGCGGCGGCAGGGGTGGAGTCGTCCTCGGTCTTCTGGGAGCCGTAGCCGCAGGCGCTGAGCAGACCGACGGCGGTCAGCCCGGCGACCGCGGTGGCGGCGGCACGTCTGATCCGACCGAGGCCGGGGCGCACGGGGGCATCAGGATGGGCGAAGGCAGGAGGCATGGCAGGTCCTCACGGGAGTGGAGCGGTCAGGGAGGTCGGGTCCGGCGTGGTACGCCGGGCGGGCCCGGGCCGCCGCCGCTGTGGACGGCGGACGGCCCGGTGACAGGGCGTCAGCGCGGCTTCGCGCTCAGACGCCCTGCCCGCGCGCACATCGCGCCACGCCGCCCTGGCCGCTGCCGAGGACGCCGCTGCCGATGCGGCCGCCTTCCTTGTCCATGCCGGAGAACGCCTCGCCGGGCATCAGACCCAGTCCTCCCCTTCGTCCTGGGTGACCGCGTCATGCAGCGCGGTGCCGAAAGCCTCGCCCGCCATGCCGGCGGTGAGGGTGGTGCCGTCCGCCGGGTCGATCAGCAGGAACGCCCCGGTGTAGCGATGGTCCGCGTACTCGTCCAGCGCCAGCGGCTCGGCGGTGCGCAGCACCACCCGGCCGATGTCGTTGACCGCCAGCCCCTCGGGGGCGCCGCGCCGCTCCAGGGTGTCGATGTCGACCCGGTACGGGATCTCCTTGACCAGTGCCCGCACGGTGCGGGTGGTGTGCTTGAGCAGCACCCGGTCGCCGACCCGCAGCGGCCGGTCGTGCAGATGGCAGACGGTCGCCTCGACGTCCTTCACCGGCTCGGGCGCGGCGCCGCCGGCGATCAGGTCGCCCCGGGAGACGTCGATGTCGTCGGCCAGCCGCACGGTGACGGACTGCGGCGCCCAGGCGATGTCGGTCTCCTCGCCCAGCGCGTCGATCCCGGCCACGGTGGTGGTCAGCCCGGACGGCAGCACGGTCACCGGGTCGCCGGTGCGCAGCACCCCGGAGGTCAGCCGGCCGGCGTAGCCCCGGTAGTCGCGGTACTCGCCGGACTGCGGCCGGATCACATACTGCACCGGGAAGCGGGCCGGTTCGGCGGACGGGTCGGAGCCGACCGGGACGGTCTCCAGGTGCTCCAGCAGGGTCGGGCCGCCGTACCAGTCCATATGGGCGGAGGGCTCCACGACGTTGTCGCCGGCCAGCGCCGAGATGGGGACGGCGGTGACCTCCGGCACGCCCAGCGAGGCGGCGTACGCGCTGAACTCCTCGGCGATGGCGGCGAAGACCGGCTCGGCGTACTCCACCAGGTCCATCTTGTTGACCGCCAGCACCACATGCGGCACCCGCAGCAGCGCGGCGACGGCGGCGTGCCGGCGGGTCTGCTCCACCACGCCGTTGCGGGCGTCGACCAGCACCACGGCCAGCTCGGCGGTGGAGGCGCCGGTGACCATGTTGCGGGTGTACTGCACATGCCCGGGGGTGTCGGCCAGGATGAAGCGGCGGCGCGGGGTGGCGAAGTAGCGGTAGGCCACGTCGATGGTGATGCCCTGCTCGCGCTCGGCGCGCAGGCCGTCGGTGAGCAGCGCCAGGTCCGGGGCCTCCTGGCCACGGCGGCGGGAGGCGTGCTCGACGGCCTCCAACTGGTCGGTCAGCACCGACTTGGAGTCGTGCAGCAGCCGGCCGACCAGGGTGGACTTGCCGTCGTCGACCGAGCCGGCGGTGGCGAAGCGCAGCAGCGCGGTGGCCGAGGCCTCGCCGAAAGGATTCTCCGCAGGTGCCGGTGAGTCATTGTGAAGGTCGGTCGACATCTCTAGAAGTACCCCTCGCGCTTGCGGTCCTCCATGGCGGCCTCGGAGAGCTTGTCGTCGGCCCGGGTGGCGCCCCGCTCGGTGAGCCGGCTGGCGGCCACCTCGGCGATCACATCGGCCACCGTGACGGCGTCCGAGTCGACCGCGCCGGTGCAGGACATGTCGCCGACGGTGCGGTAGCGCACCAGCCGCCGCTCGACCGGCTCGCCCTCCTTGGGGCCGCCCCACTCGCCGGCGGTCAGCCACATCCCGGCCCGCTGGAACACCTCGCGGTGGTGGGCGAAGTAGATCTCCGGCAGCTCGACCTTCTCCCGCTCGATGTACTGCCAGACGTCCAGCTCGGTCCAGTTGGAGAGCGGGAAGACCCGGACATGCTCACCAGGGGCGTGCCGGCCGTTGTAGAGCTGCCACAGCTCGGGGCGCTGGCGGCGCGGGTCCCACTGGGAGAACTCGTCACGCAGCGAGAAGACCCGCTCCTTGGCGCGGGCCTTCTCCTCGTCGCGCCGACCGCCGCCGAAGACCGCGTCGAAGCGGTGCTGCTGGATCGCCTCGGTGAGCGGCACCGTCTGGAGCGGGTTGCGGGTGCCGTCGGGGCGCTCGCGCAGCCGCCCGCTGTCGATGTACTCCTGCACGGAGGCCACATGCAGCTGGAGCCCGTACTCCGCGACCACCCGGTCGCGGTAGGCGATGACCTCCGGGAAGTTGTGCCCGGTGTCCACATGCAGCAGGGCGAAGGGCACCGGCGCGGGCCAGAACGCCTTCAGCGCCAGTTGCAGCATCAGGATGGAGTCCTTGCCGCCGGAGAAGAGCAGCACCGGCCGCTCGAACTCGCCCGCCACCTCGCGGAAGATGTGGACCGCCTCCGCCTCCAGGGCATCCAGGTGGGAGAGGGTGTAGGGGTTGTCGGTGCCGTCGAGCGCGGGCTGCCGAGCCGCCGTCGTCATGCCAGTCCCCTTTCGGTGAGCAGGGCGTGCAGGGCGGCGGCCGACTCGGCCACCGGCTGGGTGTGCGCCTCGATCCTCAGGTCGGGCCGCTCGGGCGCCTCGTACGGGTCGTCCACGCCGGTGAGGCCGGAGATCTCACCGGCCGCCTGCCGGGCGTACAGGCCCTTGACGTCGCGGACCGAGCAGACCTCCACCGGGGTCGCCACATGGACCTCAAGGAACGCGGTGCCCGCCTCGCCGTGCCGGGCGCGCACCGCCTCGCGGGAGGCGGCATACGGGGCGATCACCGGGGCCAGCACCGTCACCCCGTGCGAGGCCAGCAGCTCGGCGACAAAGCCGATCCGGGTGACATTGGTGTGCCGGTCCTCGCGGGTGAAGCCGAGGCCGGCCGAGAGGAAGGTGCGGATCTCGTCGCCGTCCAGCACCTCCACCCGGCGGCCCTCGGCGCGCAGCCGCTCGGCCAGCGCATAGGCGATGGTGGTCTTGCCCGCGCTGGGCAGCCCGGTCAGCCACACGGTGGCGCCGCGCTGCTGCGCGGCGGCTGCGGTGTCCTGCCGGCTCGCCGTCCCGTCGGCTGTGGTGGTCACGTGGTCCGCTCCCGGTCGGTGGTGCAGTTGAGGGGTGGTCAGGTGGGGCGTGGTCAGATCGGGCGTGGTCAAGCAGTGGTCAGGCAGTGGTCAGGCAGTGGTCAGGTGTGCAGGCCGCACTCGGTCTTGCCGGTGCCCGCCCAGCGGCCGGCGCGGGCGTCCTCGCCGTCGGCGACCCTGCGGGTGCAGGGAGCGCAGCCGACCGAGGCGTAGCCGTCCCAGAGCAGCGGGTTGAGCAGCACCCCGTGCTCGGCGACATAGGCGTCCACGTCGTCCTGGGTCCAGCGGGCGATGGGGGCGACCTTCACCTTGCGGCGCTTGGGGTCCCAGCCGACGACCGGGGTGTTCGCCCGGGTCGGGGACTCGTCGCGGCGCAGCCCGGTGGCCCAGGCGTCGTAGCCGGCCAGGCCGCGTTGCAGCGGCTCGACCTTGCGCAGCGCGCAGCAGAGGTCGGGGTCGCGGTCGTGCAGCTTCGGCCCGTGCTCGGCGTCCTGCTCGGCCACCGTCTGACGCGGCGTCAGGGTGATGACGTTGACCGGCATCACCGCCGCCACCGCGTCCCGGGTGCCGATGGTCTCCGGGAAGTGGTAGCCGGTGTCCAGGAAGACCACGTCCACCCCGGGGAAGACCGAGGAGGCCAGGTGCGCCACCACGGCGTCCTCCATGGAGGAGGTGACGCAGAAGCGGCGGCCGAAGGTCTCCGCTGCCCAGCGCAGCACCTCCTGCGGGGAGGCGTCCTCCAGGTCGCGGCCGGCGCGCAGCGCCAGCGACTCCAGCTCCTCGGCGGGGCGGTGGCCGGCGTCGGCGGTGGTGCTTGTCATCGGGTACTCCCCTCGGGCCGGGGCCCGGCCAGCAGGCCGAGGAACCGCAGGGTGAAGGCGCGGGAGCAGGAGGCGCACTCCCAGGCCCCGTGGCCGCCGGTCTCCGACGGCCGCAGGTCCTCGTCGCCGCAGTACGGGCAGTAGAAGGGCGCGGCCCGTTCGCTCACGAGAGCGCCTCCTCGGGGGCGCGGGCGGCCCACTGGGCGAACCGCTCGCCCTCGGTGCGCTCCGCCTGGAAGCGGCGCAGCACCCGCTCGACGTAGTCCGGCAGCTCCGCCGAGGTGACCTTGAGGCCGCGGACCTTGCGGCCGAAGGACGGCTCCAGGCCGAGCGCACCGCCCAGGTGCACCTGGAAGCCTTCCACCTGCTCGCCGTTCTCGCCGGTGACCAGCTGGCCCTTGAGGCCGATGTCGGCGGTCTGGATGCGGGCGCAGGCGTTGGGGCAGCCGTTGATGTTGATGGTGAGCGGCTCGTCGAACTCCGGCAGCCGGTGCTCCAGTTCGTCGATCAGCGAGCGGCCGCGCTCCTTGGTCTCCACGATGGCGAGCTTGCAGAACTCGATCCCGGTGCAGGCCATGGTGCCGCGCCGGAAGGGGGAGGGGCTGACCCGCAGGTCCAGCGCCTCCAGCCCGGCGACCAGCGAGTCGACCTGCGCCTCGGCCACATCCAGCACGATCATCTTCTGCTCGACGGTGGTCCGCAGCCGGCCGGAGCCATGGGCCGCGGCGAGGTCGGCGACCTTGCTCAGCAGGGCGCCGTCCACCCGGCCGACCCGGGGCGCGAAGCCGACGTAGAAGTTGCCGTCCTTCTGGCGGTGCACCCCGACGTGGTCGCGCCACCGCTGGGCGGGCTGCTCGGGGGCGGGGCCGTCCAGCAGGGACCGCTTCAGGTACTCGTCCTCCAGCACCTGGCGGAACTTCTCGGCGCCCCAGTCGGCGACCAGGAACTTCAGCCGGGCGCGGTTGCGCAGCCGGCGGTAGCCGTAGTCGCGGAAGATGGAGATCACCCCGGCCCAGACCTCCGGCACCTCCTTCAGCGGCACCCAGGCGCCCAGCCGGACGCCGAACCTGGGGTTGGTGGAGAGGCCGCCGCCGACCCAGAGGTCGAAGCCCGGGCCGTGCTCGGGGTGGACCACGCCGACGAAGGCCACATCGTTGATCTCGTGGACCACGTCCAGCAGCGGCGAGCCCGAGATGGCGGTCTTGAACTTGCGCGGCAGGTTGGAGAACTCCTTGCTGCCGATGAAGCGCCGGTGGATCTCGTCGATGGCGGGCGTGCCGTCGATGATCTCGTCGGCGGCCACCCCGGCGACCGGGGAGCCGAGGACCACGCGCGGCACATCGCCGCATGCCTCGGTGGTGGAGAGGCCCACCGCCTCCAGCCGCTCCCAGATGGCGGGGACGTCCTCGATGCGGACCCAGTGCAGCTGGACGTTCTGCCGGTCGGTGAGGTCGGCGGTGCCCCGGGCGTACGCCTGGGAGACCTCGCCGATGGCGCGCAGCTGGTCGGTGGTGAGCCGGCCGCCGTCGATGCGCACCCGCATCATGAAGTACTCGTCGTCCAGCTCGTGCGGTTCCAGGACGGCCGTCTTGCCGCCGTCGATCCCGGGCCGGCGCTGGGTGTAGAGGCCCCACCAGCGCATCCGGCCGCGCAGGTCGGCGGAGTCGATGGAGTCAAAGCCGCGATGGGCGTAAATCGTCTCAATGCGTGTCCGCACATTGAGACCGTCGTCGTCCTTCTTCAGCTGCTCATTGGCGTTCAGCGGCGTGAAGTGTCCCCTCGCCCACTGTCCCTCGCCGCGGTGACGGGTCACCTTGCGGGCGGCGGGACGGCGCTCGGGGGCGGCGTCCGGCTGGGGCGCTGCCCGGTCGGGGGCGGGAGTGGTGGCCATGGAGTGCGTCCTTCGGCAGGTGGTGACGCGTGTCACAGGGGCAGGCGGCCTCCTGGGCGCAGCACTGCGGTGACCTGCGGGGTTCGCAAGGACGGTAGGCAGTGACCTGGCCGGAGGCGCCCGCACATCCGCGTCGGCGGGGATGGCGAGGTGGGTGGCGCCGGATCAGTGGTGGCGGCAGGGGAATCAGGTCACCGGACAGATGGCGCTGGACACGCGAAGCAGATCGACGTGGAGTCGACCGACCAAGGTTGTTCCGGCACCAGACATGGCAAGAGATTCCCATGCGGATCTCCCGGAGGTCCACTGTCGTCCATATGTCAGACAGAATGTAT
This sequence comes from Peterkaempfera bronchialis, assembly GCF_003258605.2. NCBI lineage: Bacteria > Bacillati > Actinomycetota > Actinomycetes > Kitasatosporales > Streptomycetaceae > Peterkaempfera > Peterkaempfera bronchialis. Next base: position 1,274,928 of record NZ_CP031264.1, on the reverse strand, counting down.
TCGCATGGTGAGACAGGGTCGCTGGGTGCCCGGTCGGCAGCCCGGGCGGAACGTGAGTGCGGAGGTCCCCTCCGGATACGGTAGGGACGTGCAACCAGCAGGCGAAACCCCTCGGAAGGCCCCCAAGCACCGGGCGAAGGGATCCCGGCGCGCGGGACGGCGGTTCGGGGGTGACTCCTGGCGTTCCACGGTCTGGGCGCTGATCAAGGACACCACCAACACCTGCGTCGAGTACCGGGTCACCGGACTCGCCGCCGAGGCGGCCTTCTTCACCCTGTTGTCCATCCCGCCGCTGCTGCTCTGCCTGGCGGGCACCCTCGGCTACCTCGACGACATCGTCGGTGCCGGAACCATCGACAACCTCCAGCAGGACATCGTCGACGCCTCCGGCACCGTGCTCTCCCGGGAGTCCGTCGACCAGATCGTCAGACCCCTGCTGAAGAGCGTCTTCGACGGCGGCCGACCCGACCTGATCTCCATCGGCTTCCTGCTCTCCCTCTGGTCGGGATCGCGGGCGCTGTACATCTTCATCGACACCATCACCGTGATGTACGGGCTGGACGGCAAGCGCGGCATCGTGCAGACCCGGGCGCTCTCCCTCGGCCTCTACCTGGCCGCGCTGGTGATCGGCTCGCTGGTGCTGCCGCTGCTGGTGGCCGGCCCCGGGATGGTGGTGGCCGCGCTACCCGAAGTCGCCGGGCTGGTCAGCGCGCTCTACTGGCCGGTGGCGATCGTGCTGCTGATCGTCTTCCTCACCACCCTGTACCACGTCTCCGTCCCCGCCCGGACGCCCTGGCGGGAGGACATCCCCGGCGCCCTGGTCGCCCTGCTGGTGCTGGTGGTGTGCAGCGCGCTGCTCCGCGTCTACCTGGTCAACTCGGTGGAGGGGGGAGAGGGCCCCACCGTGTACGGCTCGCTGGCCGCACCTGTCGCCGTACTGCTCTGGATCTTCGTGGTGGCGCTGGCCGTACTGATCGGCGCGGCCATGAACACCGCCATCGACCGCCGCTGGCCCAGCCAGGAGACCGCCGAGGCGCGCGCCGAGCACAAGCGCGCCGACGAGGAGGCCGCCGCTGCGGTGATCCGCCGCGCCGCCGCCCGGCGGGCCGCCGAGCGCCCGCCCGCCCCGCACCCGGCGGACCCCGGGGACGACGAGGACCCCGACCCGGACGACGACGACCCGGGCGGCGAGGTGCCCTCCGAGTACCCCGAACGCTGGGCCGACCTGCTGCCGCCGGGCGACCTGCGGGGCCGTATCGGCGGCCGCCGCCCGCGCCGACGCCCCGGCCCGCCGCCGCCCGACAGCGACCCGCCGCCCGACCGGTCCGTCGGCTACCGGGTGCCGCGCCGCTGACCTGGGGGCGGCCGGAAAACCGGGTGCGGTCCGAAAACCGGGTGCGGCCGTGTCGGCGGGTCCGTAGACTCCCGCTGTCGCGCCGCCCGGGTGTCCCCGGCCGTCGTACGGCAGATCCTTCGCGGGCCGGAGAGCCACCGGCCCGGCGAGGGAGCAGGTCCGCGCCCATGCGGGCAGAGAGCAGCGCCGGCAGCAGACCGGCACGGAGCAGGGAGGTGAGCCCGATGACTGCCGCCGTCATCACGGCTGCCCCGAGCAGCCCCCGCGCCTCCCACCTCCACCCGGTCGCCGCCTGAGCCGTACGGACCCCCGTACCGCCGCCCGACCGGGACCCGCACTCCCGAAGGGCTTTCTGCGTTGTCCGACGCGACCCCCGCACCCCACCTCCTGGCCGGACACGGCTGGACCCCCGCACTCGACGCACTCTTCACCCCCCACCGCGCAGCCGGGCTGATCCCCGGCCGGATCGCCCGGGTCGACCGGGGCCGCTGCGATGTGATCACCGCCGACCCCGTGACCGGCACCCTGCACACTCTGAGGGCCGACACCGCCCCGGTCGGCGACCCCGACCCGGTCCGCTGCCCCTGCACCGGCGACTGGGCGGCGGTGGACGCCGAGGCGGCCCCGCTGCCCGCGCTCAGGGCGCTGCTGCCCCGCTCCACCGCCATCGTCCGCACCAATGCCACCAAGCGCTCCGAGGGCCAGGTCCTCGCCGCCAATGTGGACACCGTGCTGATCGCCGTCTCGCTCGCCGCCGAGCCCGATCTCGGCCGGGTCGAGCGGTTCCTCGCCCTCGCCTGGGAGAGCGGGGCCCAGCCGCTGGTCGCGCTCACCAAGGCCGACCTGGCCGGCGACGCCGAACACATCCGGGCCGATGTCGAGGATGTGGCGCCCGGCGTCACCGTGCTCACGGTCTCCGCGGCGACCGGCGAGAACCTGGATGTACTGGCCGCCTGCCTGGGCCCCACCACCGCCCTCATCGGCCAGTCCGGTGCCGGAAAGTCCACGCTCACCAATGCGCTGGCCGGGGCCGAGGTGATGGCCGTCCAGCATGTGCGGGACAGCGACGGCAAGGGCCGCCACACCACCACCACCCGGGAGTTGATCCCGCTCCCGGACGGCGGTGTCCTGATCGACACCCCGGGCCTGCGCGGCGTCGGCCTCTACGGCGGCGCCGAGGGGATCAGCGGCGCCTTCTCGGACGTCGCGGCGCTGGCCGCCGCATGCCGCTTCGACGACTGCGCCCATGGCGTCGAGCCGGGCTGCGCGGTGGTGGCCGCCCTGGCGGACGGCACCCTCGCGGAGCGGCGCTGGGAGAGCTACCGCAAACTCCAGCGGGAGAACGCCTGGATCGAGTCGCGCAGTGACGCCCGGCTCGCCGCCGAGCGCCGCCGCCGGTGGAAGGTGCTCCAGAAGTCCGTCCGCGACTCCGGGGTGGTCCGCCGCCGCTGACCGGGCCGGTCCCGGGCCGGTCCCGGTCAGCGCCGAAGGCGGCCCTTGGCGGTGTCCGGCCATGTACGCCACGCCCGGCGTGCATGGCCGGACGCGGCACTAGCCTGTCCGGTCCGGGCGGCGCGGGAGTCGGCCGGGCAGCTTCTCGCCCTCGTGCCAGAGCGTGAAGACGACGCTGGCGATGGACAGGGCCACGATGACGATGCCCAGGATGACGACGCCGACCATGGGGTACCTCCGGTCGTCGGTGACGGGTGCGGTACCTCCGATGTGCCCCGCGGAGCGGAGGCTCACACTCCGCGTCCACACCGTTCGCGAGCAGCTGATTCCGCTCGGTTCGCCTGCGGTGGACGGCGGGTGGGCCGGTCGTACGTCGAGCAGCGCAGAGGAGGTGGGCAACCGCGCCGACCGCCCCGGGGCGTCAGGCCGAGGCGCGGACCACCAGGCGGACCGGGGTGATCACCGAGGTCGGGGAGCCCGGGCGGGCCACCTCGGAGCCCTCCTGGGCGAGTCGGCGCAGCAGCAGCCGGGCCATCAACCGGCCCATGTCCTCGATGTCCTGACGGACCGTCGTCAGCGGCGGGTCGGTCCAGGCGGCCACCGACTCCTGGTCGTCGAAGCCGACCACCGCCACGTCCTCCGGCACCCGGCGGCCGTGCTCGCGCAGCACCCGCAGCGCGGCCGAGGCCATCAGGTCGGAGGCGGCGAAGACCGCGTCCAGATCCGGTCGGCGGGCGAGCAGTTCGGCCATCGCCCGGCCGCCGCCCTCCTGGGTGAAGTCCCCTTCGGCGACCAGCGCCGGATCGCCGTAGGGCAGGACGTCGCGGTAGCCGTCGAGCCGGTCGACGCCGGAGGTCTGGTCGAGCGGGCCGGTGATGGTGGCGATCCGCTTCCTCCCCAGCGAGACCAGGTGCTCGACGGCCAGCCGGGCGCCGCCCCGGTTGTCGGTGTCGACGTACACCAGGTCGTGGTCGGACTCCGCGCCGACCCATCCCGGTCGGCCGCCGAAGACGGTGACCATCCCGACCTTGCGCGCCATCGCGGGCAGCGGGTCGTCCTGGTGCAGCGAGAAGATCAGCGCGCCGTCCACATGGCCGCCGGCCAGGTAGCGGCCGACCCGCTGGTAGTCCCCGGTGTCCTCGACCAGCAGCAGCACCAGCTGGGAGTCGGCGGAGGAGAGCTCCTTGCTGATGCCGCGCAACTGCTGGGCGAAGAACGGGTCGGAGAAGACCCGGCTCTCCGGCTCGGCGATCACCACGGCGACCGCGTCATTGCGGCGGGTGACCAGGGTGCGGGCCGCCTGGTTGGGGACATAGCCCAGCTCCTCGACGGCGTGCTGCACCCGCTCCCGCAGCGAGGCCCGCACGCCCACGCCGCCGTTGACCACCCGTGAGACGGTGGCCCGGGAGACCCCGGCGAGTTCCGCCACCGCCTCCAGGGTCGGGCGGAGCGGGCCGGTCCGCCCCTGTTGCACGGACTCGTCGGTCACCTGGTGCTCCTTGCGGTACGGATGATGAGGGTCGTCTACAGAGAGCTTAACCTTTGGCGGCCTTGCGTGAGAGCGCTCTCACGTCCGTCGGTGGTCATGGAATCGTCCCTGGATGGTCACGGTCTGCCGAGTCATGCCATGCACCTGCCGGAGCCGGGGCATAAGCGCGGTGGGGGATCGGCCCCCACGTGCGGGCGACGGGAGGTGTCTTCGTCTATGCCGCCCCACCGAGAGGCACGCGAAGCGAAGAGTGGCAGAGGCGGACCGGACCGGAAGCCGGGCCGCACCGTGGTCGAGGAGCGCGATCGGGACGAAGGCCCGGACGGGGGCCGGGGCAGGGGTCGGGACGAGAGCCGGGCCGTGGCCGGCGGCGGCCGCCGGGTGCCCTGGTATGTGGCGCTGCCGATCACGCTGGCCCTGATCGCGGCGGCCTTCCTCGCCGCCGTACGGCTGGACTGGCTGCCGGGCCTGCCGGACATCTTCGGCACCGAGACCAAGGACCGCAGCGGCCCGGCCGTGCTCAAGTCCATCCAGGACATGAGCCGCTACCAGGCCGCCACCGGCAACTTCCAGGTGATCGTGGACCTGGAGAAGGACGCCAAATTCCTGCCCGACGCCATCCGGGGCAACCGCACCCTCTATGTCGGGGCTGGTGCCGTCAGCGCGTATGTCGACCTGGGCCGGGTCGGCAAGGACGGCGTCACCGTCTCCGACGACCGCCGCAGCGTCGTCCTGCGGCTGCCGCACGCCAAGCTGGACCAGGCCGCGCTCGACGCCAAGCGGTCCTATGTCTTCACCAAGGAGCGCGGGCTGCTGGACCGGCTGGGCGACTTCTTCGGCAGCAACCCCGGCAATGAGCACGAGCTGAACGTCCTGGCCACGCAGAAGATCCAGGACGCCGCCAAGGAGAGCGACCTCGACACCCGCGCCGAGCAGAACACCCGCTCCATGCTGGCGGGACTGCTGCACTCGCTCGGCTTCACCAGCGTGGAGGTCCGCTTCCAGTAGACGGCCCGCCGGGGGCCCGGCCGGACGGCCCGCCCGGGGCCCGGCGTACGCGTCCGATTCCCGCCAGTCGCGGCCCCCGGCATGCCGCAGACTGGGAGGCGTGATCCAGGACGACGAGGCCCGCTACCGGGCCGTGAGCAGCAGGGACGCCCGCTTCGACGGCGTGTTCTTCACCGCTGTCGCCACCACCCGCATCTACTGCCGACCCAGCTGTCCGGCGGTGACCCCCCGGCGTGCCAACGTCCGCTTCTACCCCTCCGCCGCTGCCGCCCAGGCGGCCGGGTTCCGCGCCTGCCGCCGCTGCCGCCCGGACGCGGTACCCGGCTCCCCGGAGTGGAATGTCCGCGCCGACCTGGTCGGCCGGGCGATGCGGCTGATCGGCGACGGCGTGGTGGACCGCGAGGGCGTCACCGGGCTCGCCGACCGCCTCGGCTACAGCGCCCGCCAACTCGGTCGGCAGCTGGCCGCCGAACTGGGCGCCGGCCCCATCGCGCTGGCCCGCGCGCAGCGGGCGCACACCGCCCGCATCCTGCTCCAGACCACCGAGGTCCCGGTGACCGAGGTCGCCTTCGCGGCCGGGTTCGCCAGCGTTCGGCAGTTCAACGACACGGTGCGGCAGGTGTACGACCGCACCCCCAGCGCGCTGCGCGCCGAGGTCAGCGCCGCCCGGCGGGCCCGTGGCGCCGGGGGCGGGATCGCGTTGCGCCTCGCCCACCGGGGGCCGATCGACGCCGACCACCTGCTGGACTTCCTGGCGCTGCGTGCCATACCCGGGGTGGAGGAGGTCGTCCCCGGCGCGCGGCGCGGCACACGCACCTACCGGCGCACCCTGGCGCTGCCGCACGGCCATGGCATCGCCGAGGTGGACGGCCCGCCGCCGGGCGAGCCCTCCGGAGGGTCGTCCGGCGGGTCGTCCGGCGGGTCGTCCGGCCGGGGCTGGCTGGACTGCCGGCTGCACCTCTCCGACCTGCGCGACCTCACCACGGCGGTGCAGCGGCTCCGCGCCCTCTTCGACCTGGACGCCGACCCGGACGCGGTCACCGGGCAGCTCGGCGCCGACCCGGTGCTCGGCGACCGGGTACGGGCCCGGCCCGGCCTGCGCTCGCCCGGCCATGTCGACCCGCAGGAACTCGCCGTGCGGGCCGTGCTGGGCCAGCAGGTCACGGTGGCGGCGGCGCGTACCCTCGCCGGGCGGCTCGCCGCGCGGTACGGGAAGCCGCTGCCGGCCCCAGCGGCGGCCTGACCGTGCTCTTCCCCACGGCGGAGACGCTGGCCGGTGCCGACCCCGAGGATCTGGCGATGCCCGCCGCCCGCCGCCGCGCGGTCCTCGGCCTGGCCGCCGCGCTGGCCGACGGCCGGGTCCGGCTGGACGCCGGTGTCGAGCGGGACCAGGCCGCCCACCGACTGCTCGACCTGCCCGGCATCGGCCCCTGGACGGTCGGCTACATCCGGATGCGGGCGCTCGCCGACCCGGATGTCTTCCTGCCCGGCGACGCCGGAGTGCGCCATGGCCTGGCCCGGCTCGGCCACCCCGGCGACCCCGCCTCGGCGGCACAGCTCTCGGCGGCCTGGGGGCCCTGGCGCTCCTACGCCGTCCACCACCTCTGGGCGGTCGCTGCCGCCCCGAATCCCGAAACCCCCGCCCGGAAAGCCGAAGCCCGATGACCGACCCGACCGACCCGACCGACCCGACCGACCCGACCGACCCGACCGGCACCCTCTGGACCACGCTGGACAGCCCGCTGGGCACCCTGCTGCTCCGCGGCGAGGACGACGGGACAGGGCGCACCCTGCTCACCGCCGTGACCGCGCCCGGGCAGAAGGGAGCGCCCGCCGTCCCGCCGCCGGTCCGGAATCACGCGCCCGAGCGCTTCGCCGCTGCGGCGGAGCAGCTGACCGCCTACTTCGCCGGTGAGCTGACCGCCTTCTCGCTGCCGCTCGCACCGACCGGCACCGCCTTCCGGCAGCGGATCTGGCAGGCCCTGGACGACATCCCGTACGGCACCACCGTCACCTACGGCCAACTGGCGGCCGCCGCCGGGGAGTCGCCGCTCGCGGTGCGGGCGGTCGGCGGCGCGGTCGGTGCCAACCCGCTGCTGGTGGTGCGGCCCTGCCACCGGGTGATCGGCGCCAATGGCTCGCTGACCGGCTTTGCCGCCGGGGTGGAGCGCAAGCGCATGCTGCTGGCGCTGGAGAGCGGCGCAGCCGGCCCCCTCGGCGCGCTCTTCTGAAGCGGCCTCCGAAGCGGATTCCGAAGCGGCCTTCCCGGCGCGGCCGTCAGCCGCCGTTTGCGGTGCCGGTGCGGCGCCCGGGAGGCTGCTCGGCGGCCGGGGCTGCTGCCCCGGTGGCACCGGTGGCTCCGGCCGGGTCGATGGGGTCGGCGAGCACGTCCGCGAGGCGTTCCAGCCCCGGCAGGGCCAGCATCACCAGGTCGCGCTCGGCGGGGGAGAGCGAGGCCAGCGCGGTGGCCATCCGCTGCTCATGGGCGCGCTGCCAGTCGGCCAACTGCCGGTGGCCCGCCTCGGTGAGGGCGATCCGCGCGGTGCGGCGGTCGCCCGGGTCCGGCTGGCGGTCCACGAACCCGGCGTCGAGCAGCTTCCCGACCAGCCCGCTCACCGTGTTCGGCGCCAGCCGCTGCCGCCCGGCGAGTTCGCCGACCCGCAGCGGCGCGGCGGCGAGCGTCTGCAACAGCTCCACCTGGGCCATCGGCAGCGACTCCCAGGGGTACTCGGTGCGGATGCTGCTGCGCAGCGCCCGCCGCAGCCGGGTGATCACATCCGCCAGCCGCTGAGCCCGCTGTGCTGCGGCGTTCGCCTCAAGTACGGAGGTGGGCGCGGTAGTTCCGGTGCGCCCGGTGCGTCCGGTGGGTTCAGGGGGCTGCTCCTGGGGCTGCGGCATGGCGGACAGCGTACCGCCGCCGACCTGCTCCTTTCCCGACCGGTGCACAGGCGGATCGGCTCGCTCCCGGAAGTTGTCGCCCACAGAGCAATTCTGCCGCGGATACACCGCCTATGGGTCGGCCACCGAATATGTCTGCCGCCGATGTACTCTGTCCGTGAGGCAAGGAGAGGCGGGTGTCGGCATGACGTCACCGTCGTCGCTGCGGCACCGCCCCTGGCCTGCGGTACTGGTCCAGGAGCGGCCCCGTCCGGAGCGCATACGCAGCAGGCCCGGCGCCTGGTGGCTGGCCGTGGCCACGGTCTGCTTCGGCGCCTTCATGGGGCAGTTGGACGCCAGCATCGTCACCCTGGCCTACGGCGGCCTGCGCAGCGACTTCGGGGTGTCGCCGGCTGCCGTGGAATGGGTCTCGCTGGCCTACCTCCTCACCCTGGTCGCCCTGCTGGTCCCGGTCGGACGGCTCGCGGACGCGCATGGCCGCAAGCTCTTCTACCTCTACGGGTTCGTGGTCTTCACCGCCGCCTCCGCCGCCTGCGGACTGGCGCCCTCGCTGGGGGCGCTGGTCGTCTTCCGCGTCCTCCAGGCCGCCGGGGCGGCGATGCTCCAGGCCAACAGCGTGGCCCTGGTGACCACCAGCGCGCCGCGCGGCCGACTGCGCACCGCGCTGGGCGTGCAGGCAGCCGCCCAGGCTCTGGGACTGGCCCTCGGCCCTACGGTCGGCGGTGCGCTGGTGGCCACGCTCGGCTGGCGCTGGGTCTTCGGCATCAACGTCCCGGTCGGGATCGTCGCCGTGGTGCTGGGGTACTACCTGCTGCCCCGCACCCGCACCCGCCACCGGGCCGCCCGGTTCGACGCGCTGGGCCTGCTCCTGATGGCCACCGCCACCACCAGCGCCCTGCTGGGAGTCTCCGCCGCCTCCGGGCTGGCGCTGCCCGCCGGGGCCGTCGTCGCGCTCTTCGCGGTGGCCGCCGGCGCCGGGTGGGCGTTCACCGTACGGCAGCGCCGGACGGCCGCGCCGCTGGTCGACCTGGCCCTGCTGCGGCCCCGGGCCGTCTCCCTGGGACTGCTGGGGGCGCTCTGCGGCTACCTGGTCCTGTTCGGGCCGCTGGTGCTGGTGCCGGTGGTCCTCACCGGGGCCGGCTCCTCGGAACTCACGGCGGGGCTGGTGCTCACCGCCCTGCCCACCGGGTTCGGCCTGGCGGCGGCCGGTGCGGACCGGCTGCTGCCCCGCGCCCTGTCCGACCGGGGCCGCTGCCTCACGGGGGCGGCGGTCTGCGCTGCGGCGCTGGCCGGACTGCTCGCCGTCCCGCTGACGGTGGCCTGGCTGACGCCGCTGCTGGCACTGCTCGGGCTGGGACTGGGCGTCTTCACCCCCGCCAACAACACCGTGATCATGTCCGCCTTCCCCGCCCGGGTCTCCGGCACCGGCGGCGGCCTGGTCAACATGGCCCGGGGCCTGGGCACCGCACTGGGCGTCGCCCTGGTCACCCTCGCCCTCCACCTCGCCCCGGGGACGGGGGCAGCGGAGGGGCCTCGGTGGGCGGTGCTGGTGCTGCTTGGCGTGGCTGCTGCGGCGGCTCTTACGGCGTGGCTCGCCCCCCGTGGCCGGGGCGGGGGCCGCCGCTGCTGTACGCGGTGACCGGGCGGTGGCCGGGTGCGGGTGTTGCGTCGGCGGCCCTTACCCCCCGTCTCGCCCCCGGTGGGACCCCTCCTGTACGTCAGGCGCGACCCCGGCGGCCGTGGCGCAGCCACCCCGTAGCCGAAGGGCACCCCGCCGCCGCAGGTGCGAGGGGCGGGGCAGGGCGGCACCGTCGGCCGCCCTGCCCCGCCCCTGCCGGGTGCGCCGGAATCAGCTCAGCGGCTTGGCCCCGCGAGCGGTCAGCATGTCCGTCATCAGCTTGATCTCGGACATCTGCCCGACCACCATCGTCTCCGCCAGCCGCTTCTCCACCGCGTTGTGGCTGAGTCCGAGGTATCCGTCGGCCATCGCCACACCGCCCTTGTGGTGCTCGATCATCAGCTGGAGGAAGAGCACCTCGGCGGTCTTGGCGTCGGCCGTGCGCAGCCGGTCCAGGTCCGCGTTGGTCGCCATGCCGGGCATCAGCGAGCCGTCGTGCGCCTGGTAGTCGTGGCCCATCTGCATCCAGGCCATCGGCTTGGCCTTGGAGGTCTGCGTCAGGCCCCACTGGTCGAGCCAGCCGGTCATCATGCCGCGCTGGTTGGCCTGGGTGTTGATGATGTCGAAGGCCAGCAGCCGCACCTCCGGGTCGCGGGTGCGGTCGCGGACGATGAACGACATATTGACCGCCTGCTGGTGGTGGACCGACATGTCCCGGGCGAACCCGGCGTCAGCCGAGTCGTCCGCCGGCGCCACCGCTGCGGGCCGCTCCCCGGCGGAAGCCGGCGAACCGCCGGACGCCCCGACCACCATCGCCAGCGCGCCCACGCAGAGCGCGGCAAACCCCGCCACCGCAGCGGGCCACCACAGCCGGCGCTGCCGACGCCCGGGCATCGCCCTGCCGTCGCCGGTGCCGTCGTCCGCGCCGTCGCCGCCCGTCAGAGCCTCCCGGGTGTCGCTCACGGCATCACCCCGACATCGCTGCACGACGCCCCGGGCTCACGCGTCTGCGGCCCCTGCACATACTTGAGGAAGAACTGGTTCACCCGAGGGTCCGTGGCACTGTCCACCACCAGCTGGGTGCCCCAGGCGGAGAGGGTGATGGTCCCCTTCTCGCTCGGGTACGGGCTCATCAGCGAGTACGGGGTCTTGGCGACCTTCTCGGACAGCGTCGTGATGTCGGACTGGCTGGCCTTGTCGTTGTAGGTGACCCAGACCGCGCCGTGCTCCAGCGAGTGCACCGCGTTCTCGTTCGGCACCTGCTTGTCGTAGACCTTGCCGTCGCAGTCGAGCCACGCTGCATTGTGGTCCCCGCCGACCGGCGGGGTCATCGGATAGTCGACCTTGCCCTGGACATGGTTGAAGGTGAGGTCCTTCCAGGTCTTCACCCCGGATATCTCGACCTTGGCGGCCTGCGCCTTGGCGGAGGCCGAGGCGGCGGCGACGGCCTTCTTGGCGTCGTCCTTGCTGTTGGCGTCGGAGACGATCCAGAAACCGCCGCCGACCATGCCCGCGAGCACTAGGACCGACACCGTAAAGGCGATGATCTTGTTGCGGCGCTCGCGGCGCTTCTCCTCCTGCCGCAGCTGCTCGATACGCGCTCTGCGCGTCGCCGCGGCCTGCTTGGAAGCGGAACCCATGGGTGTGTCCTTCTCTGTGTTCACGGAAGAGATTGCGGAGAGTGGCCCGGCACCCCCGGATGGGGACGCCGAACCGGCCCGGCTGCGGCAGAGCACGCGGTCGGGCGGGGGTTCCGCTCAGGTCCGCTGGACCTGGAGCAGGTGGAGGTCGGGAGCCCGGTCACTGCCGACCAGCGGGCCGCGCGGCTGGACGCCGGGGACCGGGCGCAGCACCAGCGCCCTCGGCAGGGTGGCGGCCGGCGGCTGCGGCGGGGCGTTCGGCAGCATCGCGTCCTGCGCGCAGTGCCGGTGGCTGGAGCAGCCGCTGTCCGACCTGCCGCCGCCGAGGACGGGGCAGAGCATCGCCGGACCGTCGTCCCATGGGTCGGCGCCCGACCGGACGCCATGGTCGCCGCCGCCCGAGTGCCCGGAGCCCTGCATCGCAGGGCCGCGCTGCGCCACGGGGGCCGGGCCCACCCGGTCCGCCGGGGCCGCCCCGTCCGGGTAAGGGGTCGACGCGGGAGCGGCGGTGGTGTGTCCACCGCCGATGCCGGTTCCGTGCGCGGACACCGCCGACGGCACCAGGAGGACCAGCATGACCAGCAGCGCCGTCCACGGGGTCCGCGCCGACGGGCTGGGCCGCAGGGCCTGCCACGCCGGGCGTTGTCCGTGAACAGATACGGTCATGCGCACATATTAATCAGCCGAACGGGTGAGAGGGTCGGGGTCGAGCGGCCTCTCTTTGCGCTCTTACACCTCTTCTACGCACCCCGGGCGGCATCGTCCGGCGCCGCAGCCTGCGCCCCCGCAGGCTGCCGCTGCACCCATCCCTTCTCGTACGCATGCCACCCCAGCTGCATCCTGGTGGACACCGCCGCCATGTCCATCAGCCGCTTCACCCGCCGCTGCACCGTGCGCAGCCCCAGCTCCAGCTGCTTGGCGACGCTGCTGTCCGTGAGGCCCATCAGCAGCAGCGACAGAATCTGGAGGTCGGTGCCGTCCGGCTGGTCCGGCTCGGACTGCTCCGCCACGGCACCCGAGAGCCGTACCGGACGGGCGTGCTCCCACACCGCCTCGAACAGCCCGACCAGCGCCTCCAGCAACCCGCTGGCGTGCACCACCAGCGCGGCCGGCTCGGTCGAGGCCGAACCCGCCGTCAGCGGGATCAGCGCCATCGACCGGTCCGCCACGATCAGCTTCGACGGCACCGCGTCCACCATCCGCACCTGCTCATCACGGCCGAGCGCGGCGGCCAGCTCCACCAGGCCGCCGGGGCGGCTCAGCAGGCTGCGCTCCACCACCACCCGGTACGCCACACCGCGCTCCACCGCGCGCTCCTCGGCGGCGTTCTCCTCCCCGGTCACCGCGACGGGCCGCGCGGTGACCATCGCCAGCACCTCCCGCCGGGCCCCCAACTGCAACTGCTCGAAGCGGTGCCGCACCGCCTCCAGGCCCGTCACCACCTCCATCAGGTCGTGCGCCGCCATGTCCGCCGCGCCCACCCGGTACTCCCGGGCCAGCGCCGAGACCGCAAGCTCCGCCTGGTCCAGCTCATGCCTGCGCTGGGAGAGCAGCGCGCCCAGGGCCACCGCGGGCGGGGCCGCCACATACCGCTCCGGCCGACCCGGCGACGGAGCCGCCAGCCCGCGCTGCTCCAACCGCCGCAGCGCCACGGCGATCTCGTCCTCGGCGGCGCCCAACCGCCGCGCCAGCTCAGGCGCGGCAGCCGCGCCCACCCCGACCAGCGCGCGGTAGGCGCTCTCCTCGCGGTCGTCCAGTCCGACGAAGCCGAGCACTCGACCCACCCCTTACTCGCTGCCTCCGGCAGCCGCGTCCGCAGGCGCTGCGCTGCGACGCGCGGTGCCGTGGCGGTCGCGCGCGTCGCACCGAACCGCCTCCGACATCATGTTCGATCACCTGCGGACTCTGCCAGTGCGGCCGGCGGCGACCCGGCGGGCGGCCCGGGTCTCCGAGGTGTCTCAATCCCGTGGTTCACCCGGCGTACGCCGCCGCGCCTGTGGACAATGGCCCACGGACCGCTGCAATCCGGTGACCGCTCAGCAGCTCCTGCGAGCACAGGAGTTCACCCCATCCACCCGGCGGAGGAGAGCGACGATGAGCAGCCAGGAGACGACACCCCGGGACGGTGCCGAGGACACCTGGTGGCACAGCGTGTACCAGGGCCCCCGCAGCACGGTCCCCGACACACCCCTGGCCCGCACCGGGCAGGGCTCGGTGGACGAGTGGTTCGACTCGGTGCAAGGCGTCATCGGCGACTCGGATTCGGGCTCCGGCGTGGTCCCGCCGCCTGGGGATGCGGGGGTGTCGACGGTGGATGAGTGGTTCGACTCTGCGCAGGGCGTCATCGGCGATCCGGCTTCGGACGTGGTCTCGCCACCGGCCGATGCGGGGGCGCGGGGGATGTCGACGGTGGATGAGTGGTTCGACTCTGCGCAGGGCGCTATGGGCGGCCCGGGCGCGGCTGTGGTTCCGCCGCCGGTTGAGCCGACGCCCGTACGGGACCCCCGGGACAACGCCGCCACCCCGGCTGCCGAGCCCGCCGAGCCCGCCGAGCCTGCCGCCGATCCGCGCCGCCGCCCCCCGACGGTGCCCGACCCCCGCTCGGCCGGGGCACCGACCGACCCGCCGCGCGGCAGCGACGGGAAACCGCCGACCGAGCCGACCGCCGCGACCGGGCAGCCCCAGAGCGCGAAGGCGCCGCCGCCCGCCCCGCAGCCCGCGCCCGCGCCCCCGCTCCCGCACATCGGCGACAGACCGCCCACCTATGACCCCGAGCCGTCGGCGCTCCCCCTCGCCGACCCCGACCTCCTCGCGGAACTGGTCCCCGACACCGCCGTGGAGGGCGCCCGCTACGGCACCCTCACCCTGCGGGCCGCCAGCGTGCGCGGCGACTCCGCCCGCTACCGGGGCGAGCCGCGCCGCGACGCCCTGCTCGTGGCCCGGTTCGGCGAACCGCCGGACGGCATCCTGGTCACCGTGGTGGCCGGGGCCGCCCGGAGCGCCGAGGCACCGCCGCTCGCAGCGGCCGAGGCCTGCCGCCAACTCGCCGCCGCCGTCGGCCGCAGCCGCGCCGAACTGGTCGCCGACCTGCGCAGCGGGGCACGCGACGGGCTGCGTTTCGGACTCCAGCGGATGGCCGCCCGCGCCGCCCAGTATCTGCGCGACCCCCAGGACCCACGCGATCCGCAGGAACCCGCCGCCGGTTCGCTGCACTGTGTACTCTCCCCGCTCGACCCCTCCGCCGGTGACCGGGTCTGCTTCGGGATCGGCCCGGGCGGCCTGTTCCTGCTGCGCTCCGCCCACTGGATCGACGCCTACGGGGCCCGGCTGCTGCACCACCCGGGCGAGCAGCAGCCCGCCGCCGACCCGCCGTCCGACCAAGCCTTCCGCTTCCGGCTGGTCCCGGCGAGCCCCGGGGACGTGCTGCTGCTGGCCACGGCGGGCTTCGCCGACCCGGTGCGCGAGGAACCGGCCGTGGCCGGTTTCCTCGCCGCCCACTGGTCCCACCCGCACCCGCCGGGGACGGTGGACTTCCTGCGCCAACTCCAGGTACGCGCCAAGGGCTACGCCGACGACCGCACCGCAGTGGTGCTCTGGAGCGGCTGACGCGCCGCCGCCTCCGCTTCAGCCCCCGGCCAGCAGGGTGTCCAGCACGGCGGCGATATGCGCCAGCGACTCCTCCCGCCGCACCCCGGGCAGCCCGATCGCGATCGGCGTGGAGAACCCGTCCAGCAGCGCCCGGATCCGTACGGCCGCCGCCTCCGCGTCCACCGGGCCGAACTCCCCGGCGCCCGAACCCTCCTCCAGCAGCGCCACCAGATCGCGATGCCACGGTTCCTCGATCGCCACCTGGCCGCCGCGCATCTCCTCGCCGCCGAGGGAGCGGCCCCACACCTCGATCCAGAGGGTCCAGCGCGGATCACCGGGGCCGTCGGGCAGATACAGGTCGGCATACTCGGCGAGCCGGACCCGGGCGGCCACCGCCGTACGGCCCAGCACCTCGCGGCGCCGCTCGCCCAACTGCTCCTCGCTCCAGCGCAGCGTCTCCAGCAGCAGCTGGTCCTTGCTGCCGAAGTAGTAGAGCAGGTGACCGCCGCTCATCCCGACCTGCCTGCCAAGACCCGCCATGGTCAGCTTGGCGAGCCCATGCTCGGCGATGGCCGCCATGGCGGCGGCCAGCACCTGCTCCCTGGGCTGAGCGGCCCGCCGGGTGCGGCCCGCCCCGCTCTCTCGCGGACGGATGGCGATCACACCCTCCCTCACATGGTGCTCAAGGGTGAGTAAACCAGGCCCCGGCCACCCGCCGCACCGAGGGCACGCCCCCGCCCGGGGGGCCTCACTTGTACCAGACGGCCACTCCGTGGTGATGGGAGCAGGCCCCCTGGTGGTGGGCCGCGAATGAGAGGGTGCCGTCATTGCACAGGGCCGTCGCACCGCCGTGGTCGTTGCTCTGACCACCGCTGCCACCGCTGCTGCCACTGCCCCCGCTGCTGCCGCCGCTTGTGCTGCTGCGGGTGCCTGACGATGCCGCCTTCGCGGTGACCGTGGCGGTAGCGGTGACCGTGGCCTTGACCGTTTTGGTGGCGGTGACCGTGACCGTGACCGTGGGCGCCGGTTCGGCTTCGGCTTCGGCTTCGGCGGTGACCATGGCGGTGACGGTGGTGGTGGCGGTGACGGTCGGCACCGCCTTGGGGCCCGGTTCACCGCCACCGCCGATGGCGGCTCCGACGGAGCCGGCCAGCAGCAGCACAAGAAGGCCGCCGCAGCCCATGGCTGCGAGCTTCGGTCCCTTGCCCGTGGACTGCCCGCCCCGCCGTGCGGGCGGCTGCTGATAAGGGTTGTGCATGTGACCCCCGAGGTTCTGGTGGTGGAGTCCGCACAGAGTGTCAGCGGTGCGCGGCAGCGGGGGCTGCTGTGCAGGGTTCGTGTCCCATTCGTGACTATCGGGTGTGTACTTGCCGACGGAAGGCCGCACAGCGCGACTTCGATCCCGACGGGGTGGACGCTCTCCGGAGCCTGGCTGCCTTCGCGGGAGCGGCGACGACTGAGCCGCCTCGGCCTCGTGGCCCGGCCTGTCGGGCCGTCAGACCCTGGGCTGCTGCTGCGTGATGCAGTGGATCCCGCCCCCGTTGGCGAAGATCGGCCGGGCGTCGACCAGTTCGACCGTACGCTCCGGGAAGACCTTGGCGAAGACCTCGGCCGCCGCCTCGTCGCGGGGGTCGCCGAAGGCGCAGAGGACGACGGTGCCGTTGGCCAGGTAGTGGTTGATGTAGGAGTAGTCGACCGGTTCGCCGTCCTCGTCGTGCAGCACGGTGGGGGCGGCCAGTTCGACGACCTCCAGGGGGCGGCCGTGGGCGTCGGTGGAGGAGCGCAGCAGGGCGGCGATCTCCTTGCCGACCTCGTGGTCGGGGTGGGCGGGGTCGGGCTGGCTGTGGGTGACGACCAGGCCGGGCTTGAGGAAGGCGGCGACGATGTCGACGTGGCCCCGGGTGCCGAACTCGTCGTAGTCGCGGGTGAGGCCACGGGGCAGCCAGATCGCCTTGCGGGTGCCGAGGAAGGCGTGCAGTTCCTGTTCGACCTGCTCCCTGGTCCAGTCGGGGTTGCGGCCGGGGTCCAGCTGGACGGTCTCGGTGATCAGGACGGTGCCCTCGCCGTCGACGTGGATGCCGCCGCCCTCGTTGACCAGCCGGGAGGCGAAGCGGCGGGCGCCGGCCAGGCCGGTGACATGCTCGGCGATGTGCTCGTCGTGGTCCCAGGAGGCCCAGGACTGGGCGCCCCAGCCGTTGAAGACCCAGTCGGCGGCGGCCAGGCCGCCATTGCCGTCGGTGAGGAAGGTGGGGCCGATATCGCGCATCCAGGCGTCGTCCAGCGGTCGCTCGACGATCTCCACCGAGGGGGAGACATAGCGGCGGGCGGTCTCCATTTCCCCAATATTGGCGATGAGGCTGACCGGCTCGTGGCGGACGATGGTGTTGGCGACAGAGGCCCAGGCGCGGCGGGCGGTGTCAAGGTCGCTGCCGTCGGCGGGGTCGGAGCCGAAGGTGTCGTTGGGGGTGGGGAAGGCCATCCAGGTGCGCTCATGGGGTTGCCATTCGGCGGGCATGGAGAAGCCGAGTTCGGAGGGGGTGGGGCTGGTCATCGGTGGTCCTAGAAGCGTGGGGAGGAGTGGGGCCGTGTGAGGCGGTGTGAGGTGGTGTGAGGTCGAGGCTCAGAGGAAGTAGAGGCGGCTGAGCGAGACGCTGTCGGCGGGTTCGGAGCGCAGTGGTGCGCCGTCAAGGGTGACCAGGCCGGTGGTGGCGTCGACCCGTACCTCGCCGGTGCGGCCGTTGCGGACCATGTCGCGCGGGCCGATGCCCCGGGTTCCGCGTACGCCGACGCGGCGGCGGCGGGTGGGCATGCCGTCGCCGGGGCGGTGTGCCATGCCGGAGGCGCCGGGGTCTGCGGCGTCGGCGGCAGCCTGGGCGACGAAGGCCACCGACAGGTCGGCGGCGGTGGCCCCATGGGCGCCGAACTGCGGTCCCAGCACCAGCGGTTCGCAGGTGTCGGTGGAGGCATTGGGGTCGCCGACCACGCCGTACGCCGGGAAGCCCGCCTTGAGGACCAGTTGGGGTTTGGCGCCGAAGTGGTCGGGGCGCCAGAGGACGATGTCGGCGAGCTTGCCGACCTCCAGGGAGCCGACCTCATGGGCCAGGCCATGGGCCAGGGCGGGGTTGATGGTGAGTTTGGCGATGTAGCGCAGGACCCGCTCGTTGTCGTCGCCGCTGTCGCGTTCGCCGAGGGAGGAGGTGCCGTCCAGTGGGCCCAGTTCGCCCTTCATCTTCCCGGCCATGGCGAAGGTGCGGCGTACGGTCTCGCCGGCACGGCCCATGCCCTGGGCATCCGAGGAGGTGATGCCGATCATGCCCAGGTCGTGCAGGACGTCCTCGGCGCCCATGGTGCCGGCGCGGATCCGGTCGCGGGCCATCGCGGCGTCGCCGGGGAGGTCCACCTTGAGGGCATGGGCGGAGACGATCATGCCGAAGTGCTCGCCGAGCGCGTCGCGTCCGAAGGGGAGGGTGGGGTTGGTCGAGGAGCCGATGACATTGGGTACGCCGGCCATGCGCAGCACATTGGGGACATGGCCGCCGCCGCAGCCCTCGATGTGGAAGGCGTGGATGGTGCGGCCCCCGAGGACGGCGAGGGTGTCGTCCACCGAGAGGCATTCATTGAGGCCGTCGGTGTGCAGGGCGACCTGGACGTCGTGCTCCTCGGCGACGCGCAGCGCGGTGTCCAGGGCGCGGGTGTGGGCGCCCATGTCCTCGTGCACCTTGAAGCCGGAGGCGCCGCCCTCGGCCAGCGCCTCCACCAGGGGCGCCTCGTCGGAGGAGGAGCCACGGGCGAGGAAGCCGATGTTGACCGGCCAGGCATCGAAGGCATTGAAGGCGTGCCGAAGCGCCCAGGGGGAGTTGACGCCGACGCCCCAGACCGGCCCGAACTCCTGGCCGATGATCGTGGTGACACCGGAGGCGAGCGATGCCTCCATGATGCGGGGGGAGAGCAGATGGACATGGGTGTCGATGGCACCGGCGGTGGCGATCAGGCCCTCGCCCGAGACGATGGTGGTGCCCGTGCCGACGACGACGTCCACCCCGTCCAGGGTGTCCGGGTTGCCGGCCCGGCCGATGGCGGCGATCCGGCCGCCGATCAGCCCGATCGAGGTCTTGCGGATGCCCAGTACCGCGTCGATCACGGTGACATTGCTGATCACCACGTCGCAGGTGGCGCGGACGGCGGCGGCCTTGAGGTGCAGTCCGTCCCGGGCGGTCTTGCCGAAGCCGGCCAGGAACTCGTCGCCCGGGGCCTGGGAGTCGGACTCCACCCGGATGATCAGCCCGGAGTCACCGAGCCGGATCCGGTCGCCGGCCCGGGGGCCGTGTACGGCGATGTAGTCATGAGGGTCGATGCCGCCATGGAGGCTGGTGCCGCCACCGCCGGTGATCTCCGCGTTCGAGGACCTCATACCCCGCTGCTCCCTTCGCCCGCACTGCCGCTGCCGCTGCCGCCGCCGCTGTCGTCGCTGCCGCCGTCGCTGCCGCCGTCGGGGCGGTCGAACGCGGTCAGGTATCCGGTCGCCCGCGCCTTGGCGAGCGCCGCTTCCCTGGCCCCGGGCGCGTCCAGCGGCCCGTCGACCAGCCCGGCGAAGCCGATGGCCACCCGGGCGCCGCCGATCGGCACGAGCTCCACCTCCACGACCGCCCCCGGATCGAAGCGCACGGAGGAACCGGCCGCCACGGCAAGCCGGGTGCCGTATGCGGCCGCGCGGTCGAAGGCCAGGCGCGGATTGGTCTCGAAGAAGTGGAAGTGGGAGGTGACGGAGATCGGCACATCGGAGGTGTTGTGCACGGGGATGCGCAGTGGTGCGGCGGCCGGTTCATAGCCCGCCCCGCTGCCGGGCAGGGGAGCGCCGGGGGCGTCGTCGCCGAGGGAACCCGCGCCCTGGAAGGGATCGGTGATCACGGCGAGCCGGGTGCCGTCGTCAAAGACCGCCTCCACCTGGACCACGGTGACCACATCGGGTACGCCGGGCAGCACGTCCTCGGCGGTGAGCACCGTGCGGCCGGCCTCGATGGCCTCGGCGAGCCGGGCCCCGTCCCGGGCGGCCTCGCAGACGGTGTCGGCGATCAGGGCGGTCGCCTCGGGGACGTTGAGCCGTACCCCTCGGGCGCGGCGGGCGCGGGCCAGTTCGGCGGCTGTGAAGATCAGCAGCCGGTCCCGCTCGGTGGGTGTCAGTCGCACGGGCCCTCGCTCGGCAGTGTTTAGAACGGCGTTCAAACGGGCTGGATCGCATTCAACCCCAGCGGTGCCGCTCTGTCCAGCCTCGCCCGTCCGGCCCCCGTCGGCACGCCGGGAACGGTCAGCCGGCGGCCGGCGCCCGCCGGGCAGCCGGTCTTCTGGCCGGGGGCGGTGATGACCAAGGACCGGGGGGCCGATGCCATTGCCAGGTCAGGGCAGCCTTGCTGCTCCATCGACCCCGGGCCCGGGGGTCAGACGGAGCGTCAGGATCTGGAAGGGCCGCAGCGACAGCGCCAGCGGATCGGCGGGCCCGTCCGGAACCGGTCGCTCCAGCAGGTCGGTGACGACGGCGGCGGCGACCGGGAAGCCGGCCCGCAGGGTTCCCCGGGCACGGCCGCCCCGGGACTCGTACAGCCGCACCACCACATCGCCCGAGCGGTCGTCGGCGAGCTTCACCGACTCCACGGTGATCGCCGGATGGTCGACGGCGACCAGCGGCGGCCCGCCCGCCGCCCGGGGCACCGGCCGCAGCGGCAGGTTGAGTGCCTGGCCGGCGGCGACCGCGTCACCGATGGAGGCGCCGGGCCGCAGGGCGTACCGGAAGCGGTGCACGTCCTGGTCGGTCTCCGGGTCGGGGCAGTGCGGGGCGCGCAGCAGCGTCAGCCGGACGGTGGTCGTGGTGCCGTGCGGTCCGGCGGTGCGGGTGACGTCATGGCCGTAGGTGGAGTCATTGAGCAGCGCCACCCCGTACCCCGGTTCGCCGACGTGGATCCAGCGGTGGGCGCAGATCTCGAACCGGGCCGCCTCCCAGCCGGTGTTGGTGTGGGTGGGCCGGTGCACATGGCCGAACTGGATCTCGGCGGTGGACCGGTCGGCATGCACATCCAGCGGGAACGCCGCCTTCAGCACCTTCTCCGACTCCCGCCAGTCGATCTCGGTGTCGATCTCCAACTGCCGCGAACCGGCCGCCAGCCGCAGCTCCTGGGTGGCCGTGGAGGCACCGAACCGCCGCACCACCCGGACCGAGGCCAGCAGCGGGCCGGAGCTCTCCGCCGTCACCGCCTCCGCCTCGGTGAGGTCGGTGCGGCGGCGCCGGTAGTGCTGGTCGATGTCCCAGGCGTCCCACCGGTTGGGGTGGTCCGGGTGCAGCTGGAGCAGATTGCCGCGCGCCCCCGGCGGCAGCACCTCCCGGTCCTCGGCCAGGTCCCGTACCGAGCTGAGCAGCCCGTCGCCGTCCACCACCACCCGCAGCAGCCCGTTGTCCAGCAGAAACCCCTCGCCGTCGGCGCTCAGCAGCACGGGCGCGACCCCGTCGGGCAGGTCGGCGCGGAGCGTGCCCGCCCCCAGCGCGGGCGCCTCCGCCCATTGCGGCTCACCGCGTCCGCCGTCACCATCGCCGCCGTCACCCGGCACCACCACCTCCGCCCGGTCGTACGACGCCGCGTTGAGCACCCCCGCCGCCCCCGCCGCCCCCGGCTCCCCATCCGCTTCCGACCCCAGCGCACCGGCCGCCGCCTCCACGATGCCCACCAGTTCCCGGTGCACCGCCCGATAGGTCTCCCGGGCCTCCCGGTGCACCCAGGCGATGGAGCTGCCCGGCAGGATGTCGTGGAACTGGTGCAGCAGCACCGTCTTCCACAGCCGGTCCAACTCCTCGTAGGGATAGGCGTAGCCCGGCACCCGCAGCGCCGCCGTGGCCGCCCACAGCTCCGCCTCCCGCAGCAGCGCCTCGGCCCGCCGGTTGCCCTGCTTGGTCTTGGCCTGCGTGGTGTACGTGGCGCGGTGCAGCTCCAGGTACATCTCCCCGGTCCACACCGGCGCCTGCGTCCCGTACTCGGCCTCGGCCGCCTCGAAGAACGCCACCGGCGACTCCACCGCCACCCGGGGCGACCCCTCCAGGTCACGCAGCCGGCGGGCCTTCTCCAGCATCTCCCGGGTCGGCCCGCCCCCGCCGTCGCCATAGCCGAACGGCACCAGCGACCGGGTCGCCAGCCCGTGCTCGCGGAAGTTGCGCACCGCCCGGGCCAGTTCACCACCGGCCATGGTGGCGTTGTAGGTGTCCACCGGCGGGAAGTGGGTGAAGACCCGGCTGCCGTCGATCCCCTCCCACCAGAAGGTATGGTGCGGCATCGGGTTGGACTGGTTCCAGCTGAGCTTCTGGGTGAGGAACCAGCGGATCCCCGCCAGCCGCGCCAACTGCGGAAACGCCGCCGTGTAACCGAACGAGTCGGGCAGCCACACCTCACGGGTGTCCACCCCCAGCTCCTCGGCGAAGAACCGCTTGCCGTGCACCAACTGCCGTGCCAGCGCCTCACCGCCCGGCATATTGGTGTCCGACTCCACCCACATCGACCCGACCGGCACCCAGTTCCCGGTCGCCACCGCCCGCCTGATGCGCTCCCACAGCTGCGGCTGGTGCTCCTTCACCCAGGCGTACTGCTGCGCCTGCGAGCAGGCGAAGACCAGCTCCGGGTAGTCCCCGGCCAGCGCGGTGACATTGGCGAAGGTCCGCGCCGCCTTGCGCACCGTCTCCCGCAGCGGCCAGAGCCACGCCGAGTCGATATGGGCGTGGCCGACCGCCGAGAGCCGATGCGCACCGGCATGCGCCGGACGGGCCAGCGCGGGCGCCAGCTCGGCCCGGCCCGCCGCGGCCGTGCCCGGCACATCGTGCAGGTCCAGCGCGTCCAGCATCCGCTCCAGGGAGCGCAGGATCTCGTGCCGCCGGGGGTCGGTGACGGCCAGTTCGTGCATCAGCTCGGCCAGCACCTCCACATCCAGCACCAGGTGCCAGACCTCCTCCTCCAGCACCGCCAGGTCGGCCCGCACCAGCCGGTAGAGCGGCTGGTCGCCGGCGGTGAGCCGATCGCCCAGCGGGGTCGGCCGGAAGCCGTGCAGCACCGCCGGGTTGGCCGCCGCCTCCGCCAGCAGCCGCACCCGCTCGCACCCGGCGGCGGGCGTGCCCACCGGGATCCAGCGGTTGCGCGGATGGAGCCCCTTGAGCGGGGCGCCCGCCTCGTCGTACACCAGCGCCTCGGCCTGGAAGCCCGGCCCGTCCTCCCCGTAGCCCAGGTCGAAGACCGCCTCCACCCGCCGTCCCGCCCACCCCTCGGGCACCTCGCCCTCGAACCGGAACCAGGTCGTCGACCAGGGCGGCCCCCAGGCCCCGCCGACCGCGAAGGGTTCGAACGCCGCCCCCAGCACCTCCCGCACCGGCACCGGCTCGCCCGGCAGGTGCAGGGCCGCCACCCGCAGCGGCGACCGGGCGCCGTACTGCGCCGGGCGGATCCACTGCTCCATCGCCCGGTCGAGTCGCCGTTCCACCAGCAGCCGGTCGTCGTGCACGTCACCCACCTGCCCGTTCCTGGTGCGCGGCGATCCGCCGCACCTCCCACGATCTGCCCGCTGCCGTACCGGGCCATGCGCGGCGGCCATCGGAAGCGCTCTCCCGCCGCACCGGGCGGATTCGCCCGGTTGCCCGGCCGTCGGGCCGCGCGTGAGGATGTCCGCAGGGGCGTCAGGGGCGTCAGGGGAGTGTTGCGGGGATGTGGACGGGAATGCACCCGGGTCTGCGCGGGCATGGCACGGGAGGTAAGGGCTGAGTCATCCTCGAAGGGTGGGGCAGAAGTGATGGACGGTCAGTCGCAGCTCCCGCAGCAGCGCTACCGGGAGCGAGGGGCCCCCGCCGGCGGCATCCCCGCCGGCAGCGTCCGCGCCGGGGCCGCGCCACCCGACGACCCGCACGTGACTCCCGACGACGCACCGCCCGACGCACCGCCCGACGCACCGCCCGACGACCCGCACGCGGCGCATGCCCGCGCCGCCGCCGATGACGCGGCCTCCCGCGCCGCCCGGCTGGAACTCGCCCTCGCCGCCACCGGCACCGGCTCCTTCGACTGGGACCTCGCGGACGACCGGCTCGTCTGGGACGACCAGATCCGGCGCCTCTTCGACCTTCCCGCCGGCGTCCTCGCCGCCTCCCCCGACCTGCTGCGCGCCCGCCTGCTGCCCGAGGACCTGTCCCGGGTGGACGCCGCCGTACGCGCCGCCGTCGACGCCTGCGGGCCCTACCGGGTGCAGTTCCGGGTCCCCCGCCCCGGCGGCGAACGCCGCGTCTCCGCCCATGGCCGCGTCCTGCCCGGCGCCGACGGCCGCGCCGCCCGGATCGTGGGCATCGTCCGCGACATCACCGCCGAACAGGACCTCGCCTCCTGGCTCCAGCGCATCATGCTGCCCCACCGGATGCCCCGCGTCCCCGGCGTCACCGTCGCCGCCCGCTACGCCACCGGCACCCACGGCCTGGAGATCGGCGGCGACTGGTACGACGTCATCCCCCTGCCCGGCGCCCATGTCGGGCTGGTCATCGGCGACGTCCAGGGCCACAACGTGCACGCCGCCGCCGTGATGGGCCAACTGCGCGCCGCCCTGCGGGCCTACGCCGCCGAGGGCCACGACCCGGCCGCCGTGGTCTCCCGCGCCTCCCGCTTCCTGGCCGACCTGGACACCGGGCTCTTCGCCACCTGCACCTACCTCGAACTGGACACCCTCACCGGCGCCGCCGAGATCGTCCGGGCCGGGCACCTCGGCCCCCTGGTCCGAGGCCCGCGCGGCGACAGCGCCTGGCCCGCCGCCGAAGGCGGCCTGCCGCTCGGCATCGACCCCGAGCACGCCCACCCGGTGACCCGCCTGGAGCTGGAACCCGGCAGCGTGCTGCTGCTCTGCACCGACGGCGCGGTGGGCTCCCGCACCCTGGACCTGGACAGCGGTGCCCGGGGGCTGCGCGAGCACCTGGCCGCCGGGCCCGTCGACGACCTCGAAGCACTCGCCGACTCCACGGCCGACCTCGCCCGCGAGCAGCACGGCGGCCCCGACGACCTCGCGCTGCTGCTGGCCCGCTGGGACGCCCCCGCCGACCATGTACTCCGCCGCCGGCTGCGCCGCGCGGTCGACCCTGCGGACCTGGCCGCCGTCGGCAGGGCCCGCCGCCAGCTGCGCACCGCGCTGCGCCGCTGGGGGTTCCCGAACTCGCCGACACGGCCGAGCTGCTGGTCTCGGAACTGGTCACCAACGCCCTGGTGCACACCGACCACGGCGCGGTGCTCGCCGCGACCCTGATCACCCCCGCCCCGGAGCAGCCCGCCCCCGGCCCCGCCGCCCCCGAACTGCCCGACGCCTGCGCCCCCGGCCATCCCGGCAACCCAGCCGACCCCGGCAACCACCCCGGCAATCCAGCCCGCCCCGGTCACCTCGCCCCGCCCGGCCGCCCTGGCCACTCCGGCCGCTCCGCCACCCGTACGCCACCGCGCGGCACCCGGCTGCGGGTGGAGGTCCACGACGCGGCGTCGCAGCGACCGCAGCCCCGCACCGCCGGTGAGCAGGCCACCTCCGGACGCGGCCTGCTGCTCGTCCAGGCGCTCGCCGACGACTGGGGAGTGCAGCCGCGCGGCGAGGGCAAGATCACCTGGTTCGAGCTGATCTGCCCCTGAGGCGCCGCCCGGCGCGCACCGCGCGGCCCTGGGTTAGCCTCGTGGGTGGTGCGCCGGGGCGTGCCCGTTCGGCGCACGGCCGGTTCGCAGACGACCGGCATTGCCGCACGGACGAACATCCGAGAGGATGAAGAGCATGTGTGCGGTCCGCCCTGGGCCGCGGTGACCAGGAGCGGCAGGAGAACCATGGCGACTGAGCCCGAGCCTCAGGGGCCCGTGCGCCGACCGCCGCTCCGCCCGCCGGAGCAGAGCGTGCGCGAACGTGAACGCGGTGCCCGTGAGCGAGCGCTGCGCGGTGCCTATGTGGCCGCTGCCGCCCGCGGAATGCCACCGCCCACCAGCGACTCCGCGCCGGAGTGGCTGGAGCCGGCGATGGCCGCCAACGGCATCGGCTCCTTCGACTGGGACATCCGCCGCGACGTCCTGGAGGGCGACCTGCGGGCCTGCAGCATCCTGGGCCTGGACCCCGACCGGTTCGACCGCAGCTCGGACGCGTTCCTGGCGCTGCTGCACCCCGAGGACGCCCCCGTGGTCCGCCGCCGGGTGGAGCGCGCGGTCGCCGAACTCGGCCAGTGCGGCGCCTACTACCGCATCGTCGCCCCCGGCGGGCAGATGCGGGCCGTGCGCTTTCGCGGCCGGGTGCTCGCCGACGTCGAGGGGCGGCCCTCCCGGATGGTCGGCTTCATCTGGGACGCCACCGCCGAACTGCACAAGCGCACCAGGGCCGACCGGATGGCGGTGCTGCGCGAGGAGCGCACCCGCTTCATCAAGGAGGCCGCCCGAGCCCTGTCGGAGGCGGTCACCGTCCGCGACGTGGCCCGGGTCTTCACCGAACTCCCGCTCCCCGGCAGGCCGCCGGACGGACTGGTCCTGGCCTCGCTGGAGAACGGCCGGTTGCAGATCCTGGGCGCCACCGGCTACCGGCGCGAGGCGATCCAGCCCTATGACCGCGCCCCGCTGGACGCGCGCCACCCCGCTGCGGACGCCATCCGCACCCGCGTCCCGGTCTTCCTCGCCAGCCGCGATGAGTACCGCGAGCGCTACCCCGACGCCTGGCCCCGGGTGAGCCCGCTGGGCCGCCGCTCCTGGGCGTTCCTGCCGCTGATCGCCGGCAGCCGGCCGATCGGCGTCTGCCTGGTCAGCTTTGACGACGACCGGCAGTTGGACAGCGACGACCGCATCCTGCTCTCCACCCTCGGCGGGCTGGTCGGCCAGTCACTGGCCCGCGCCCGCCTGCATGACGCCGAGCATGAACTGGCCTCCGGCCTGCAACGCGTGATGCTGCCCCGCCGGGTGCCGCCCGTCCCGGGCACCACCACCGCCGTCCGCTACCTGCCGGCCGGTACCGGCCTGCTGATCGGCGGCGACTGGTACGACGTGGTCCCGCTGCCGGGCGGCCATGTCGGCCTGGTGATAGGAGACGTCCAGGGCCACGATGTGCACGCCGCCGGAGTGATGGGCCAGTTGCGCATCGCGCTGCGGGCGTACGCCGCCGAGGGGCATCCGCCGGCGGCGGTGATGGCCCGTGCCTCCCGCTTCCTCGCCGACCTGGACACCGGGCACTTCGCCACCTGCACCTACGCCGAGGTCAATGTGGAGTACGGCGTCGTCTATGCGGTGCGGGCCGGTCATCTGGACCCGGTGGTGCGCCGCGTCGACGGCTCCACCGTGGTGCAGCCGGTGGTCGGCGGACTCCCGCTGGGGATCTCCCCGGAGGAGGAGTACAAGGTCACCCGCTTCACCCTGGACCCCGGCGAGGTCGTGGTGCTCACCACCGACGGCCTGGTCGAGGCCCGCACCCTCGACCTGGACGAGGGCATGGACCGGCTGCGCCAGGCGGTCGGCGGTCCCCTGCCGGAGACCGCCAAGGGCGTCGAGCCGCTGGAGGCGCTCGCCGACCGGATCGCCGCCGAGGCCGCCGAGTCGGCGGAGCGCGAGGACGACATCGCGCTGCTGCTGATGCGCTGGGACGGCCCCGCCGGAGGGCTGCCGCAGCAGCAGCTGCGCCGCCGCATCGGCCAGGCCGACCTGGCCCGGATCGCCGAGCTACGCGGTGAACTGCGCGATGCGGTGAGCCGCTGGGGCGTCGGCGACCTCGCCGACACGGCCGAGCTGCTCGCCTCCGAACTGGTCACCAACGCCCTGGTGCACACCGACCGGGACGCCATGGTCACCGCCCGCCTCTACCGTGACGGCGACGGATCGGCCCGCTTCCGGCTGGAGGTCGAGGACGACTCGGACCAGTGGCCGACCCGCCGCACCCCCGGCGAGCAGGCCGCCTCCGGCCGTGGCCTGATGCTGGTGGAGGCGCTGGCCGACTCCTGGGGTGTCGAGCCGCGCGGCAGCGGCAAGCGGATGTGGTTCGAACTCACCGCCGCCCCCGGGTGACGCCCCGCGGCCGGACGCTCTGGAGCGTCAGCCGAACTGCTGCTCAAGGTGGGTCAGCTTCTCCTCCAGCGAGTCCAGCCGCGGCAGGGTGAGGGTGTCGTCCTCCGCGCTCAGGTCATAGGCGGGGCGCTGGGCTGTCGCCGGTGCCTGCTCCGGCTCGGGTTCGGCTATGGCAGGCTCCGCAGCGCGCTGGTCGTACGGTCCCGGCTCGCCCGCCGCCTGTAGGGCCGGCAGCGGGGTACGGCGGCCGCGCGATCGGCCGAAGACGCCCTGCGACCGGCTCAGGGCGCGGAGTTCGGCCCGCTCGCGGCGGCTG
This sequence comes from Peterkaempfera bronchialis, assembly GCF_003258605.2. Classification (NCBI taxonomy): domain Bacteria; kingdom Bacillati; phylum Actinomycetota; class Actinomycetes; order Kitasatosporales; family Streptomycetaceae; genus Peterkaempfera; species Peterkaempfera bronchialis. Next base: position 1,246,510 of record NZ_CP031264.1, on the reverse strand, counting down.
GCCAGCCGTTGGCGCTCCCGGGCGGCCAACCGCTCCCGCCGGTCCTCGCGCACCTCCTCCACCGCCTCGTCCAGGCTGCGCACGCCCTCCAGCAGCATCAGCGACCAGGCGGCATAGGTCTCACGCGGAGCCCGCAGCCAGCGCACGATGCGGATCTGCGGCAGCGGGCGCGGCACCAGGCCCTGCTCCCGCAGCGCGGCCCGGCGGGTCTGCTTCAGCGCCCGGTCGAAGAGCACCGCCGCCGAGAGCGACATCCCGGCGAAGAACTGCGGAGCCCCGGCGTGGCCGCCGCCGCGCGGTGCGTGCACCCAGTTGAACCAGGCGGACGCCGCAGCGAAGAGCCACACCAGCAGCCGCGAGCCGAGCGCCGCGTCGCCGTGGCTGGCCTCGCGCACCGCCAGCACCGAGCAGAACATCGCGGCGCCGTCCAGGCCGAACGGCACCAGGTACTCCCAGCCGCCGGAGAGGCCGAGGTTCTGGATGCCGAACCCCACCAGCCCGTGGAAGGAGAGCGCGGCGGCCACGGCGGCGCAGCAGAAGAGCAGCGTGTACGAGGCGGTCCCGTACACCACCTCCTTGCGCCGCCGCCGCTCCTCGCTGCGCTCCCAGGAATCGGTGCCGGTCCGGCCGGAGTCGCCACGGGTGCGCAGGAAGGCCAGCAGCGCGCCGGCCACCACCACCGCCGCGCCGCCCGCTGCCGCCCAGCCCGGCGGGATGTCGGAGAGTCTCATGGCGGACCATCCTGTCGGAAGATCCGCGTCCGTACCGGCGATTCGGTGTCAATCCACCATTGCGGGGGACTTTCGAGACCTCTTGTCCTACTGATCAGCCCGGGTGAGGCCGCAGTTGCGGGGGCAGCTGAAGCACACCTCGGCGGGCCGCACCGTGTAGTACAGGCAGCAGCTCACCCGGGTCCGGGTGCGCATCGGCGCCCGGTCCGGCCCCTGGTCCAGGTGGCGGAAGTCCGCCCCTCCGGCGAACGGCGGGGTGGAGCCCGGCAGCAGCGCGGACAGCTCCGCTGCCGCCCGCTCCTCCTCGCCCAGCAGGCTGCCCAGGTACCAGAGCCCTTCGACCAGCTCGTCGGTGGCCATCCCCCAGAGGGTGCGCGGGCCCCGGCGCAGTCGCGGCCGGAACGCGGTCAGCACCGGCTCCAGGTGCTCGGCGACCGCCGCCAGCAGCTCGGCCCGCAGCGCCGCCTCGTCGGCCACCACCCGGGCGCCCGGCAGGCCGGCGGCCGGGTCGTCCGGCAGGCAGGCGAAGGACTCCACCGCAGCGGTCATCCGGCCGGCGTCCCGGTTGACCGAGACCGCCGCCACCGGCAGCCTCGGCACCCGGCGCTCCAGGAACCACGGCAGGCTGAAGAGCAGGCAGACCGGCCAGGCGTAGCGGTGCAGGCAGAAGCTGGCCGCGACATCCGGCCGCAGCGGCTCGCCGTACTCCGCCAGGCCCCGTGCCTCCTCGGCCGCGATCAGCTCCCCCAGCACGGCGGGGTCGCCGACCAGGTCGGCGACCCTGGTCCAGCCGCTGCCCGAGCGCGACGCGGCCAGCTCCACCCGCAGTCCGGGGAAGACCTGGGCCAGACGCCGGTATGCGTCGGCGCAGGGGCGGACACCGGAGGCGGGCAGGGGCAGGGTGCTGCTGGCGACGTGCATGGTACGGGGACCTGTCGGTCGAAGGGACAACAGCTCTGGCAGGTAAGGCTAACCTTAGCTGACCTTGCCGTCGGATGCCCCCGCGCCCCTCCCGCCGAGGTTTCCCCTCCCGCCGACCACATATGACCGGCCGTTCCCGTTCAGCCGCGCCGCCAGCCACACCGGCACCCCGCCCAGCGCGCCGACCAGCCGCGCCGCCTCCGCCCGCAGCCTGATCGCCTCCGCCGGATCGGACGCCTCCGCCAGCGACGCCAGCGCCGGGGCCATCCCCACCGTGAACCCCATCTGCTCCCGCAGCCGCAGCGAAAGGGTGAACCCCTCCCGGGCGGCCGCCCGGTCCCCCTCGGCCAGCGCCAGCCCGGCCAGATGCCGGCAGGTGTGCGAGCGCAGCAGGTCGTCGCCCCGCTCCAACGCGCCCTCGTCGGCCCGCCGGTAGGCGGTCCGCGCCGAGTCCGGGTCGTGCTGGAGGTTCTCCGCGACCAGCCCTCGGCGGAAGTCCAGCAGCGGCCGACCGGGGGCGTCGGGGGCCAGCATCGCCGAGGTGCGGCCCAGCGCCGCCTTGGCCTCGTCGGCCCGGTCCCGGACGCCCAGCAGGGTCGCCGCATAGGCCAGGAAGCCCCGCTCGCACGCGGCGGCGGCCCGCTGTTCTGGGCTCCGCGCCGCAGCCTCGCACTGCCGCAGCGCCGTCTCCGCCGCCTCCCAGCCGGACGCCGTGTAGAGGCACTGCTCGATCAGCAGCTCCGCACGCCGCAGCGCGGCCCACGGGTCCCGCCCGGCCAGCGGCGCGAGCAGTTCCGCCGCCTCCGCCCAGCAGGCGCGCGAACGCAGCCGCCACACCGCATCACCGGTGGCGGGTGCCCGCGTACGCGCCCGCCACGGGCCGACCGGGGCTGCTTCGTGCTCCGACAACGCCACCTCCTCGTGCGCGGTGTCCGGCACCAGGATCGCCGTTGCGGAATTTCAACATGAGGACGCGCTTGTGCGCCAGATCACTTACGTGCCCGATTTGCTGACACCGCGTCGACCTGCGGGTTGTCCGTTCAGGAGGTCGCGCCGGTACGTACCAGCGTCTCGGCCGCGCCATTGGCGGGTTCCGGTAGCCCCGCCGGGTCCAGGGTGAAGAGGGCCACCAGCAGTTGCTCGGCGCGAACCTGGGCCTCCCGCGAGTAGCCCGCAAGGGTGAACATCGCGGCCACCGACTCCTCCGCGTGCAGGGTGGCCAGCCAGAGCATCTCCACGGCCCGCAGGTCGGCCGGCTCGGTCCAGACGTCCACCTGGGCCACCAGCCGCCGGCCCAGCAGGCAGACGCCGTCCCGCTCCTGCGCCTCGGAGAGCTCCAGACCGTCGAATCCCAGCCATTCCAGGAAGCGGGCCGCCGCCATCACCGCGTCCTCCGAGGTGCGCACCGGTTGCGGCCGGAACGGCGCCCGCCAGGCCGTGGCCGAGCGGGGGAGCGGGTACGGCAGCCCGCCCGGGGGCATCCCGTGCGGCATCGGGGGAGGCCCCGAGGGAGGATGCGGTCCCGGGCCGGGTCGGGAGGAGCCGACCCGAGGCGTGGGGTCAACCGGCAGCCGTACCGTGGCGCCGCAGTTGCAGGTGAACTCCGGCTGCGGCCACTGCTCGGACCGTCCGCACTTCGGGCACCGCATGGCGAGCCAGGAGTCCTCCCACGACCGGAAGCGCACCTGTACCGGCACCCCGCCGCGCAGCAGCGGCACCTTGAGCGAGGCCCCGCACCGGCAGGGCAGCAGCGGCGGCTGGTACAGGTGCTCGCGCCGGCAGGCCGGACAGCGGACCTGCTTGGCCGTGGGCGGCGTGGCCTCGGCTCCGGAAGCTCCGGAAGCTCCGGAGGTTCCAAAGCCTCCGGAGGCTGCGGACTCGTCGGGTGTCGGCGTTCCGGACATCGTGCGTACCGTCCGATCGGCTCGGGGCAGGGTGCTCACCCCCCATGCTCCCCGATCGGCACGGCGCGCGGCAGGGCTTGCGGCAACTCTCAGGGAGCTCTCAGGGATCGGCTCCTCCGCCGGTAGCACGCGCCGGTCAACCGCCGCACTGCGCCAGCATCACCTTCTTGTCCGCCGTGGTCACCGGCAGCGCGTACTTCAGCGAGACCTGCGCGAACCTGACCGCATAGGAGCAGCGCACCGCCTTGTTCGCGGGCAGCCAGGAGGCCGGGCCGTAGTCCCGCTTCTGCGCGTTCTGCGAGCCGTCGGCGGGGAGCAGGTTCAGCGGGTCGTTGGCGATCTGCTTCCGCTTGGTCTCGTCCCAGTGCGAGGCGCCCATCTGCCAGTCGTACGACAGCGGCATCACATGGTCGATCTGCACCTTGGAGGCGTGCTCCTTGGTCCACGCGACGGTCTGCCCGGTGTACGGGTCGTAGATCGTCATCGAGGTGACGATGCAGGTGGAGCCGGGCTTGTGGGTCAGCTTGCGGCCGTCGCGGGCGAGCATGTCATTGCGGCTGTCGCAGCCGTTGCGGCCCAGCGGCACACCGTCGACGGCGTCGCTCCAGGCGTAGCCGAACTTGGACCGCTCATAGCCGGTCTTGGGCCCCTTGCCCGCGGTGCGTACCCGCGCGATCAGCTCGCGGGCCTTGGCCAGGTCCTGTGCGGAGGTGATGGGGCCGAGGCCGGGCTTGGTGCCGTCCGGGTTGTCCAGCGGGTTGGTGCCGAGGGCCGTGGAGCCGCCGCCGGACGAGGACGACGCCGTCGATGGGGGCGGCGGGGGGAGGAGCTTCCCGGCGTCGACTGCGGAGGAGCAGCCGGTGAGCGCGAGCAGGAGCACGGTGGTCGCGGATATGGCGGGGCGGCTCTTGCGCACAGGTCTCTCCGGCGGGTCGCGGGGCGGTGTCCGCCGATCAGCAGACCAAATGGATAACGGCACGTCAAGGCGGTGGCGGGGAGCGCGCGGTGGCCGGTGACGGAACTCACTGCGGAGACCCCGCCCCGGCGCCGCCGGACCCGGCCGCGCAGACCTCGCGGCGGAGCGGTGGTGACGGCGGTGGCGGCGGCGGTAGTGGCGGCGGTGGTGACGGCCGTGGTGACGCGCTGTCAGAACCGTCCGGGGGCCGCCGCCGGGCGGCGGTGGCAGGCTGGAGGGATGCAGACATCACCGCCCCGGGTGGCCGCGCTGGTCCTGGCGGCCGGTGCCGGGCGCAGGCTGGGCGGGCGGCCCAAGGCGCTGCTGGAGTACCGGGGCCGACCGCTGCTGGAGCATGCGGTGGCGGTGGTCCGCGACGGCGGCTGCGCGCCGGTGCATGTGGTGCTGGGCGCGGCCCGGGAGCAGGTGGCTGCCGCCGCCGACCTGACCGGCTGCACGGTGGTCGCCCATCCGGGGTGGGCGGACGGCATGGGGTCCTCGCTGCGGGCGGGGCTGGCATCGCTGCCCTCCGGCTGCCCGGCCGCGCTGGTGATGCTGGTGGACACCCCGGGGATCACGGCTCCGGCGGTGGCCCGGCTGCTGGCCGCGCACCGGGCGGGCGCCGAGCTGGCGGTGGCGTCCTATGGCGGTCGGCGCGGCCACCCGGTGCTGATCGGCGCCCGCCACTTCGCCGAGGCGGCGGCTGCCGCCCGGGGCGACCGGGGCGCGCGGGAGCTGTTGGCGGCGCACGCCGCCGACCTGCTGCTGGTCGAGTGCGGGGATGTCGCGGTGCCGGACGATGTGGACACGCCCGGCGACTGGGCCCGCTGGTCCGGCCGGGAGGACTGAGCGTCAGCAGCCCGCCAGGCTGTCCATGGTGGGTACGGAGTCCGGGTCGTCGTCCCGCAGCCGGTCCTCTGGGTCAGCCGATCTGGATCGACCGCTTGGCGAGGCCCATCCAGAAGCCGTCGATCACGGCGCGCTGCGAGGCCAGCTCGTCGGCGCCGGCGCCGAGGGTGACGAAGAGCGGGGCGAAGTGCTCGGTGCGCGGGTGGGCCAGCCGCCCGGCCGGTGCCTTGCGCTCGAAGTCCAGCAGCGCGTCCACATCGCCGGCCTCCAGTGCCCGGCGGCCCCAGTCGTCGAACTCGGCCATCACGCCCGGGACTCGGCCGTCCGGGCTGATCGCCCGCAGGTTGTGGGTGAAGAAGCCGCTGCCGACGATCAGTACGCCCTGGTCGCGCAGCGGGGCGAGCCGACGCCCGAGCTCCATCAGCCGCTGCGGGTCCAGGGTCGGCAGCGACACCTGGAGCACCGGGATGTCGGCCCCGGGGAACATCTCCACCAGCGGTACATAGGCGCCGTGGTCCAGCCCTCGGTCGGGGATGTCCTGGACCGGGGTGCCGGGGGCCCGCAGCAGCTTGCGGACCTCCTCGGCCAGCTCGGGGGCGCCCGGCGCCGGGTAGGCCACCCGGTAGTAGTGCTCGGGGAAGCCCCAGAAGTCGTAGACCAGCGGCACGGTGCTGGTCGCGCCGAGCGCCAGCGGGGCCTCCTCCCAGTGGGCGGAGACCATCAGGATCGCCGTGGGGCGCGGCAGTCCGGCGGACCAGGCGGCCAGCTCGCCGGGCCAGATCGGGTCGTCCGCGAGCGGGGGAGCGCCGTGCGACAGGTAGAGCACGGGCATCCGGTCGGGCGTCGTCCGGTCGGGCGCGACGGTGGTCATGGTGGGGTCCTTCCCGGCGGCGGCAGCAGCGCCCGCAAAGTTGTTCAGATCTGAACTTTCATTTCGACGGTACCTTGTGATTCGAATTGGAACAACCGCGTACGATGGCGGCCATGGGTGAGACGAGATGGCTGGACGACGACGAGATGAGGGCGTGGGAGGGCTTTCTCGCGGCCGGAGCGCTGCTGAACCGGCGGATCGAGCAGCAGCTCAAGGAGGAGGCCGGGCTCTCCCACGCCCAGTACGAGATCCTCGTCCGGCTGGAGCGCGCCCCCGGCGGTGAGCTGCGGATGACCGAGCTCGCGGACGCCCTGCTCACCTCCAAGAGCGGGCTCACCTACCAGGTCACCCAGCTGGAGAAGGCCGGCCTGGTCCGCCGCCGCGCCTGCCCCACCGATGTGCGCGGGATCTTCGCGGTCCTCACCGAGGAGGGCCGCCGCACGCTGCACTCAGCGGCCCCCGGCCATGTCGCCCTGGTCCGCCGACTGCTGATCGACCACCTCACCCGCGACCAGCTCGCCGTCCTCGCCGACGGGCTCGGCGCCGTCGGACGACGGCTGCGCGACGACGCCGGCGAGTGACCGCCTCGGTATCGCTGCTGCGAATGACTTGCAGTTAAGCCCTTCTGGCGGAAATATTGTCGGATTGCCGCACCGGCCCCCCAGCGGAGCCACAGAGGAGTGAGGACCCCGATGACGACCAGCAGTGCGCCGCCCGCCGCGCCCCCCGCCGCCCGCAGCGGCCCGCGCGGCCGTCTCTCCCGGCAGGAGTGGACGCGCCTGGGCGCCATGGGCGGCTTCATCCTGCTGCTCCATGTCGCGGGCTGGTTCACCCTGCTGGCGATCGTGGCGCCGCAGCACCACAACGTCGGCGGAGCCGTCTTCGGCGCCGGGATGGGCCTCACCGCCTACACCCTGGGCATGCGGCACGCCTTCGACGCCGACCACATCGCCGCCATCGACAACACCACCCGGAAGCTGATGGCCGACGGCCAGCGCCCGCTCTCGGTCGGCTTCTGGTTCTCGCTGGGCCACTCCTCCGTGGTCTTCGGCCTCTGCGCGCTGCTCGCCTTCGGCGTACGCACCCTGGCCGGACAGGTCGAGGACGACGGCTCGGCGCTGCAACGCACCACCGGGCTGATCGGCACCACCGTCTCCGGTGTCTTCCTGATGCTGATCGCGCTGATCAACCTGGGTGTGCTGGCGGGCATCCTCAAGGTCTTCCGCCGGATGCGCACCGGCGACTACGACGAGGCGGAGCTGGAGGCGCAGCTGGACAAGCGCGGCTTTATGAACCGCATCCTGGGCCGCGTCACCCGCGCCGTCACCAAGCCGTGGCACATGTACCCGGTGGGCCTGCTCTTCGGCCTGGGCTTCGACACCGCCACCGAGGTCTCGCTGCTGGTGCTGGCCGGCGGCGCCGCCGCCTTCCAGCTGCCCTGGTACGCGCTGCTGACCCTGCCGGTGCTCTTCGCCGCCGGGATGAGCCTGCTGGACACCATCGACGGCTCGTTTATGAACTTCGCCTATGAGTGGGCCTTCTCCAAGCCGGTGCGCAAGGTCTACTACAACATCACCATCACCGGTCTTTCGGTCGCCGTGGCCTTTGTCATCGGCGGGATCGAGCTGGTCGGCCTGCTGTCCGAGAAGCTGGACATCAGCGGCGGCGTGATCGGCTGGATCGCCGAGCTGGACCTCAACCTGGTCGGCTATGCCATCGTCGGCCTCTTCGTCCTGACCTGGCTGGTGGCGCTGGCCGTGTGGCGGTACGGCCGGATCGAGGAGAAGTGGTCCTCGGGGCTGCGCCAGGGAGCCGCCGAGGAGGCGTAAGGCGCGGCACTGCCCCGAGCGGCCCCGAGCTGCCCCGAGCGGCCCGGGTCCGCTCAGGGGCGGTGCCGCAGCGGATGGTCCGCAGGGACCTCGACCACACAGATGCGCACCCCGTCCGGGTCGGAGATCCACATCTCCAGCAGCCCCCACGGCTCCCGTACCGGCTCGCGCTCCACCGCCACCCCGCGTCCGGCCAGCTCCCGGTGGACCGCCCGCACATCGGCGACCTGGAGCCAGAGCCGCACGCCGGGGGAGGCGGGCGCATCCGAGTGCCCCGACACCTCCAGGAACCCGCCGCCGAGGAAGAACACGGTGCCCCGCTCGGGGCCCGTCCCGAACTCCCGGTAGATCTCCAGCCCGAGGTCGTCGCGGTAGAAGGCGCGGCTGCGCTCCAGGTCGGTGGGGCGGAGCAGGACACGGCTGCTCAGTACATGGGCCACGGCCCCGAGCCTACGGCCCGTCAGCGGCCTCCGGGGCCGGTACGGTCAGCCGTCGGTGGCGATGCGCCGCTCATGCGGCTCGATGGGCAGGTCGTTGATGCTGGCGTAGCGCCTGGCCATCAGGCCGTCCTCGGTGAACTCCCACTGCTCATTGCCGTATGAGCGGAACCACTGGCCGTCGGCGTCATGGCACTCGTACTCGAAGCGCACCGAGATCCGGTTGCCGGTGTACGACCAGAGCTCCTTGCGCAGCCGGTAGCCGAGTTCGCGCTGCCACTTGCGGGTGAGGAAGGCGATGATCTCCTCCCGGCCGTTGATGAACTCGTCGCGGTTGCGCCATGCGGAGTCCTCGGTGTAACCGAGCGCCACCCGCTCCGGGTCCCGGCTGTTCCAGGCGTCCTCGGCGAGCTGGACCTTCAGCAGCGCGGTCTCCTCGGTGAACGGCGGGAGCGGCGGGCGCGGTGCGGTCATGGCGGTCTCTCCCTGCCTCGGGTACAGAACGGGCGGCATCGGCACTCTCCAGTACCCTAGGCCAGCCCCGAGCGGCGGGCCGCCACCACGGCCTCCTGTACGGCGCGGCGCTCCGGATCGTCGAGGAGGACGGCTCCGAGCAGCGCTGGTCCTTCGCCGACCTCTCCGACCGCTCGGACCGGGTCGCCAACTGGCTGGCCGGGCAGGGGGTGCGGCCGGGTGACCGGATCATCCTGATGCTGGGCAACCAGGTCGAGCTCTGGGAGACCCTGCTGGCCGCGATGAAGCTGCGGGCCGTGGTGATCCCCGCCACCACCCTGCTCGGCCCCGCCGACCTGCGGGACCGGGTGGAGCGCGGCGGCGGCCGGTTTGTGGTGGCCCGCTCCGCCGACACCGGCAGGTTCGCCGAGGTGCCGGGCGACTACACCCGCATCGCGGTGGGCGACCCGACCGCAGCGTCCGCCTCTGCCTCCGCCGCCTCCACCGGCTGGCTGCCGTACGCGGACGCCTACACCGCGCCGTCCGGCTTCACCCCCACCGGCCCGACCGCCGCCAACGACACCCTGCTGCTGTACTTCACCTCCGGCACCACCGCCAGCCCCAAGTTGGTGGAGCACACCCACACCTCGTACCCGGTGGGCCATCTGTCGACCATGTACTGGATCGGGCTGCGCCCCGGCGATGTGCACCTCAACATCTCCTCGCCGGGCTGGGCCAAGCACGCCTGGAGCAATGTCTTCGCCCCGTGGAACGCCGAGGCGACGGTCTTCATCCACAACTACAGCCGCTTTGACGCGGACCGGCTGCTGGCCGAGATGGAGCGGTGCGGCGTCACCAGCTTCTGCGCCCCGCCGACGGTCTGGCGGATGCTGATCCAGGCCGACCTGGGCCGCCTTGCCACCCCGCCGCAGATCGCGGTGGCCGCCGGGGAACCGCTCAACCCGGAGGTGATCGAGCATGTCCGCCGCTGCTGGGGGGTCACCATCCGGGACGGCTTCGGGCAGACCGAGACCTCCGTGCAGATCGCCAACAGCCCCGGCCAGCCGCTCAAGCCCGGCTCCATGGGCCGCCCCTCGCCCGGGTTCGACATCGCCCTGCTGGACCCGGTCACCGGCGTCCCGGGCGACGAGGGCGAGATCTGCCTGGACCTGACCCGGGAGCGCCCGGTCGGCCTGATGACCGGCTACCGGGGCGACCCCGAGCGCACCGCCGAGGCCATGGCCGGCGGCTACTACCGCACCGGCGACATCGGCTCCCGCGACGCGGACGGCTACATCACCTACATCGGGCGGGCCGACGATGTCTTGAGGTCCTCTTCCGCAGGTACCGAATCGTTCCCAATGAGGAGCCGCGGGTCGACGCGACCCTCGATCTGCAGGGGCGGCAGCGCCGCGCCCTGGGCGACGGGAGTCCCCGGGAGGTCCGCCAGAGCCTCCATGAGCCGGTCCCACAGGCCGCTCGTCGACCACTTGTGATAGATCGACTGACCTCCGGGGACGGCGGACCAAGCGCAGCCCGTGCGGGCCTTCGTGAGGATCGCCTCCAGATACGCGCGGGGGCCGACCTTCGCCTTCCGGCCGGGGCGTCCCTCGAAGATCGGGGCGACGCGCTCCCAGGCGGCGTCGGTTAGGATCGGCACGTCCGCGTTCCGGGCGCGGAACCAGCCGACGACGGTGTCGTCGGACCGCACCCTTCGCCTCGTGCCGTCCGCCAGCACGGTCACGCGCAGATCGAGAAGGCCGTAGACCTCCTGCTGCTGGCTGAGGCTCATCGAGTACATCCGGCTTCCCGCCTTCTCGGCGAGCCGCTGGAGGTCCTGGGCCCGGGCCACCTGCGCTTCTGCGGCCTGCTGCCAGGCCGCCGCCTGCTCCCGGAGTGACTCCAGCTCAGCAAGTTCCTTCTCCAGCGGGCGTGTTGCACGCTCGGTGAACTCCTTGGCCGCTTGGGGACCAAGCTTGCGCCGTGCTGCCTGCCGAGCGGTCGTGGCGACGGTGATGCCGAGCGCCGTATCGATTTCCTCGATCTGCGAGTCGAGATCCTCGATCCGAGCCGCGTAGTCGACGCCGGACGCCTTGGTCATGTCGAGGAGTTCCTCGGCCAGGGACAGCAGTTTCTCCGGGCTGGAGAGCAGGTCGCAGACCTCGCTCCAGACGCGTCCCTCGATCAGTTCGGCGTCGAGGCTCTTGCAACCGCACTTCGGCACGCGGCGGTCCCGCTGCCGGTTTCCCGCACATCGGTAGCGGCGTCGGCGGGCACGGCCTTGGGTGGCCCCGGTGTAGTGGGCCCCGCAGAGGCCGAAGACGTGTATGGACAACGGGTGGATCTCGTCGCTCTCCCGGAGCCTGGGGCCTTGGCCGGTGCGCGCGAGCGCCTGGTTGAGCTCCTGAAGCTCTTCAGGGGTGAACATGGGGTCGAGCGGGATCTCAACGGTCTCGCCGAACACGGGGTCGCCATCGGCGTCGACTCGCAACGCGGATTCCCCGGGTCGCGGAAGAGGCGACGCGACTCCTGGACCGCCTGTCCGTGGAGGATGTGCCGGAGGCAGCCTTTGGGCCAGTTGTCGCCGTTGGGACCGGGGATCCCCTCAGACTCGTAGAGGATCTCGATTTGACCGCACGTCATCCGCTCGTGGACCAGGAGGTTGCGGGCTCGGTGCAACAGCGAGTGGGGACTGCGCTCGTCACCTGTGAAGAGGACAGCACGGCTCTCACCCCGCCTGCCCTGGTTGTCGATCCTCCAGCCGTAGGGAGCAGGCCCACCAGGCCAGCCTCCGGATTCCGCCTTCTCCTGGACCCCGCCCTGCGTCCGGTCGCGGATGACGACACGCTCGTCCTCAGCCGCGTCCTGCGCTTTGCGCATGCGCGAGCGGCCTTCTTCAGTGGTGTTGTCGTAGTCGCCCTTGACGATGGCCACGAGGATGCCGAGGTCTTCGAGCTTCCACACCCATGGCCAGAAGGCCCGGTCACGCCGACCGATCGCGCGCTCCTCGGAGACGACCACGACATCGAAGGGCCTGGGGACGCGCTGCGCGTCTTCCATCAGGCTCTTGAGGTCGGGTCGCTGCGTGTGGTCCAGGCTGCCGCTGTAGCCCTCGTCGGCGTAGGACCGGACGTAGTCCCAGCCCTTCTTGCCGACGTACTTGGTGACACGCTTCTGGGTGTAGGCGATGCCGTAACCCTTGGCCTGCTCCTCCGTGCTGACACGGAAGTAACCGACGGCCCGGAGCGAGGCGCCCGTCCGCTGACACGTGACGTCGATCGCGGATATGACATTCTTGCGCATGTCAGTCCTCCCAGACTGGCCAGACCCCGGGACGTTGGCGCGTCGCCGGGGTCACCCATGACTGGAGGCAGCATACGCCCGTCTTGGCTTCCACCGGGCGGAGTTGATTTACCGTCAACAATCCCGCCTGCGGCTTCCTCCTTCCCGGTCAGCCCTTCGAGGAGATCTTCGAAGACGATCCTCGCCAGTCGCACACGTTCGCCCGGCGTCCAGGTTCGGACGTGCCAGTGGACTTCGACGTGAGAGGGCAGCGGGCCGACACGCCGGGGCAGGCAGTCTGCGTCGCGGCGGGTACGGGCGGCGAAGCCGTCGCCGGTCTCATCACTCGGTGGAGGCACGGTTCTCCATGGGTAGCTCTGTCTTCTCGGGGCTCCAGTGCGTCTGCGGAGCACGGAACTCCTGCGCTGGGGCGTTGGTGGTCAGACTCGACGTTGCCCGCATCAAGGAGAGTGAAAAATCGCCGGACCTGTGCTATCTCCGCCAGGGGCCCCGGTGACCAAGGCTGCGGTCGAGGTCGGCCGGCCTCATCTCGACGCCCTCAGCCGTCGGTAGGCCCCGACATTCTCGTCCAGCGCCCCCGGCGCGGGATGCCCTCCGCTACCCCTGGGGCGGAGTCAAGCCCAATCGTCAGCCTGAAAGGCTGACGATTGGTATAGCTTGCTCCCGCGCGGAGATCAGGCGGTGTGCCCGCACCGGCCGCTTCGTCGGGCGTGCTCAAGCCGCCATCCCGCCCCGCTGAAGGCCCGATCGGCGCGCGTGCGGCAGGGTGTCGACTGCGAAGTCGAGGGCCTCCTCGGTGCTGACGAGGCTGATGACCGGGCCGGTGTCGTCCCGACGGACGAGCCAGCCGCCGCCGGGCTGACGTCAAGCGGTGGTGACGTGCCCGTACGTGATCAGGTGGCGCATGAGGTGGACGGCCTGGTCGCACTGAGTGCTGCTCGGCATGGTGTCCTAGCCGCACGGACCAGACCGGAACTCCGGGTCCGCGTCCGGTCCAGACGGGTTGCCCTCCGGAGCACCCGGACGGACCGGACCGGGTCTGCGACGGTCCCCCTCAGCGAACCGGACAAGCCTGACCTTCGCGGACCGGACCAGACGGGTCCTGCACCGAACCGCCCTCGCGGACCGGACCGGGCTCCGCTTGCGCTGGTCCGGTGGGTCCGTTGGTGGTCTTCTGCAAGGTGACCTTGGTCCGGTCCGTGGCGAGCAGTTCCGTGTGGACCGGTCCGGCGGCTGCGAACCGGACCGCTTCGGTCTGGACGGCCGGCGGTTCGTCGAGGCGGTCCAGCCTGGAGAGTGTCGGGTCGTTGTACTTCGGCGTCGTGGTCCGCGGGCGGGTTTCGGCGTCTTCGCCGCGCATGTGCCGGGCGATGACGATGTAGAGGTGGACGCCGCCGCCGAACGCCAGCGGGGCCAGCGTGGACAGGGCGCCAAGGACAGTGCACCGCCAGCGGCCCCCAGTGCGACGATCACGAGGAGGTCGGCGATGGACAGGCGCTTCACGCTGCACACCGCTCTGCCTGGGTGAGCAGGTTGGCGACGTCCTCATCGACACCCTCAAGGACCAACTCGGCCTGGAACAGCACGGTGGCCGTACCCTCACGGGCGTCGCCGTCCGGGTCGGCCAACGCATCCTGGCGAAGACCTGCGCGATCTGGCACAACCGCACCACCAGCAGCCCCTCACCCGCGCACTGGTCGCCTACGACCACTGACCACCCGCATCGGAACAACTCGTCTAGCTGGCCGTGGCTGGCCTGAATTCCAGTCGCCGGGCGATGGAGAAGAGTTCGCTGGCGTGCGCTTCGGCTGGCAGGCGTTCGAGGACGCGGTGGTGGACGTGCTGGCGGTACTGGTTGCGGGCGAGGGAAGTGAAGGTCGCCATGTCGATCTGCTGTTGGGAGGTGAAGCAGGCCAGTGCAGCCACTTTGGCCTGGAGGTGCTCAGCGGTGCCCATGAAGATCTCATTGGGCTCGAAGCCGGTGCTGTAGGGCGAGCGGAAGTAGGTGAGGTTGGCGGCTTCACGCAGGGCGACGGCAGTGACTTCGGCGGAGGTGACGGTGTGGTCGAGGTGCTGGTCGGCGGGAAAATGGGTGTAGACGATGTCGGGTCGGTCTCGGCGCATCACGGTGAAAAGCTCGGCATTGATCTGCGCCCGGTGGCTGGTGAACCGGCTGTCGGGGATCTGCGAGAAGGTGTAGTCGCTGATGCCGAGGAGTGCGCCGGCGGCTAGGCATTCCTGTCGGCGTAGGTCCGTGCCGCTGCCGGTGTGGCCGGTGGTGAGGGCGTGGACGCGGACCCGGTCGCCGGACTGGGTGTAGTCGAGGATGCGCATGGCCATGGCTATTTCGGCGTCGTCGGGGTGGGCGACCACGATCAGTACGGTCGTCATGGAGCCTCCTGGTCGGATGCGGTGATCGTCAGGGCGCTGCGGAGGACGCGGCCGTCAAGGCCCTGCCAGTGGAAGGGCTGCGTGGCGTTGGCAGGCCAGCGCAGGTAGTGGAGGCTGCCGACGGCATCAGGTCGCGCGTCCGGTGAGCGGTAGGCGATCTTGGAGGTCTGGCCTCCGTCGAGGTGATAGACCTTCTCGGGATCCCAGCCTGCTGCCTCACACAGGCGGGCGGTCTCGGCGGCAGTGACTCCTCGGAAGTGGTCGGTCAGTGGTGCCCCGTCCAGGACCTGAAGGTGGAGGCGGTCTGCGTCCAGGGCGATCAGGGTGCGGGCGTAGCGGGCACCGGGGCGGAACGGGGACAGGCCCAGGCTCGCGTCCCAGGGTGTCGTGTCGCCGCGGGCCGCGGCTGCGACGGTGGGTCCGAGCGAGAAGCCCGCTTCCAGTCCAGCGGTGTCGTTGGTGTCGAGCGAGGTGATGCGGACGGGTGCGCCGAGGGTGAGATGACGGGCCGTCGGGAGCAGGGCCCGCAGGATCAGGGCGCCGGTGAACAGATCGGCGCCGCCCCCAGGGTGCAGCGCGGTGATCCGGAGTCCGCTGGCCGTGGGGCCGACGGTGGCATCGAGGGCGTCTGCACGGTGCGGGGTGGTGTTGGTGGCGGGGTCGACGTCGCGCAGGAACCCTGTGCGCGGGTCGTCGCGGTAGCGGACCCGGCAGTTGGCCGCTCCGAAGACGGCCAGGTGTCCGGGCCGGGGGTCTTTGGAGCCGGCCCAGCGGTAGGGGTGTCCGGCGAGGGTCAGGGTGCCGATGGCGGGCAGGTGGTGGATCTGGAGTCGGCCGTTGTGCAGCAGCAGGGCCGGTTTACCGGTGGTGGGGAGGCCGGCGATCTGGCCGTGGCGGATGGTGAGGTCGAGGCAGGGTTCGTCGGGCTGATAAGCGGGGTCGTCGGAGATGTAGGAGAACGATCCGCTGACCGCGGCGACGACGGCACCGTGCACGAGGCCGCGCAGACGGAAGCCACTCCTGTCGGTCACGGGCTGCGCGCCGGCGCGGTTCAGGTCGACGGTCAGGGTGTAGGCGTTGGTGAAGGAGCCGCTTTCGAGTTCCAGCGTTCGACTGTCCAGGACGACACCTGCGGCGAGGGTTCGGCGGTGCGGCTCGGTGATGCGCTGGGCGAAGGGGCGCTGGTCGCGGGCCAGGTCTTGGATGTCAGCAACGTGGATCCCCCGGACGGCCAGCTCGGCGACGGCGCGGCGGTCCGCCGCCGAGACCGGGGTTCGGTCGGGGGCGGTCATCGTCGATTCCGGTCGGTGACGGCGTGGAGGAGGTCGGGGACGGTGAACGGGCCGCTGTCCAGCAGGGCCAGCAATCGGGCGCGGAGCCGGTGGTAGTCCTGGGGCGGGGCGGTGGCCGGGTAGGGGACGACGTGGGCGTCGATCCGGTAGAGCAGCACTCCGGCGGCGACGGCGGCGAGCAACTGGTCACGACGCCACGGCGTGGTGGCCAGCCGGGTGCTGGAGTAGGCGTCCAGCAGCACCGAGGCCAGCGCGGGCACGCGCCGGGGTCGGGCGAGGTGGTGCAGCAGCAGGTGGGCGAGCAGGTAGCCGAGGTCGTAGAGCGGAGCGTTGCGGTGAACGTTGTCGAGGTCGACGAAGACGACGGTGTCCCCGGCCAGGCTCATGTTCTTCGGGGAGGCGTCGCCGAGGACCAACTGGTGTCCGGGGAACTGGTCGAGTGCGTGGCAGGCGTTGTCCAGGGCGGGGTGGCCGCTGGCGCGCAGGCAGAAGTCGAAGGTGTGGGCGCGGAAGAGGTCGTCTCCGTCGGCGGGGCGGAGGGGTTCGCTGATCTGGGCTGCGGCGTGGTGGACCTGGGCCAGTGCGCGCCCCAAGCGGGCGGTCTCCGAGGGGGTTGCGGGTCGTCGGTCCAGGTGGTCGCGCCAGTTGCGGTGGTCGGGGAAGACATCGGTCATCACCAGGGCGTGCTGCTGGGGCAGGAAGGCCAGCACGGTGGGGAACCTGGTGGGAAGCTGCTGGTGGAACAGGATGAGGGCCCGGTGTTCGACAGCGATCAGCGCCGGGTCGGTGGTGAGTTCGGGGATCTGCGCGAAGCGGTCTCCTCGGAGTTTGACGATGACGCTGCCCTGGGGGCCGTGGACGCGGAAGACATGGCTGACGTTGCCGCCGATGCACGGCGCGATGTGGCTGATGGGTCCGGTGTGCGCCGCGCAGGCGACCCTCACCTGCTCGAAGCGCTCGGCCAGGAGGCTGTCCGGGGCCGCGTTGTTAGTGGAGAGAGGGGTCATCGGCAGACCACCGCCATCGGCTCGGCGGCGCCGGATTGAGCTGCTCTGGGGCGGAAGTCGAGGGTTTCGTCGCCCTGGCCGGTGCCGGTGTGGCGGTGGGCCAGCGAGAGGTAGGTGCCAGCCATCAGCTGGGCGGGGCGGTAGTGGGTGGCCAGGTCGGACCGCAGCGAGGTGCGGGGGATCCGGCCGGCGAGGTAGGCCAGGAACTCGGTGACGGCCTGCGTACGGGCGGCACGCTGGGTGGGTGCCAAGTCGTCCCGCACCAAGTCCGCGAAGCGGAGGGTGGTATGCCGTCGCCAGTCGGGGCGCAGCCGGTTGTTGCGGAAGACGTGGACGGCGACGTGGTCAGCACCACCGATCTCGGTGGGGTCGATGGCGGGGTCGGGGGCGTGCAGGCTCTGCAGGGCGTGGATGTGCAGGGCTTGGAAGGGGCCCTGCTGGATGATGTGGCTCTCCTGGCCGACGCGGCCGTTGCCCTTGTAGAGGTCGGTGGGGCTGGGGTCCAGGGTGTGGCGCTGGGAGAAGGTGTGATGGGCCAGGTTGATGCTGCCCAGCGTGAGGGTGCGTCCGCCACTGCGCAGCGCGAGGTGGACGAAGACGTCGACTTCCCCGAAGTCGGCGGTGCGGCGCTGCAGTTCGGCCTGCGGGAGGTGGTTGCGGGCGGCCAGGCCAGGGATCAGGCGTTCGTGGTCGAGGACGGTGAGCTGGGCCAGGGTGTCGGCGGGACGGGCGGCGAGGGCGTGCAGTTCGACTTCGTCCAGTTCCTTGCCGGGACGTTCGGCTGCTGCCAGGAGCCAGGGCATGGTGTCGAACAGGTGGTAACCGGAGTGCGCGGCTTTGCCGTAGCCGCGGTCAAAGCCGTGGTAGGGCTGGCTGAGGAGTTCGTCCGGCATCCGCCACTGACCGTCGGCGTGGCTGGACTGGATGGAGGTGATCGGGCAGTTGGTCTGCTCGGCGACCTCGGCGATCAGTTCACGTGCGCGCGTGATCGCGGGGTGCCAGCGGCGCTGGCTTAGGACGCTGACCGCCAGGCCAGGGTACTGCTGGCGGGCTTGGCGGTAGGCATGGTGGAGGGTCTGGTAGTCGGTGGCAATGGCGGCGGCTGCCGCGGGGTCGGTGGAAGCGGCCGGGCGGACGGTCAGCGGCTTGTCCAAGAGCACCGACAGACCGCGGCCCAGCGCCCACAGGGTGTAGGGCAGGTGGAGGGAGGGTTCGGTGGCCACCACCGCGGCGGTGATCGCCTCACGGTCGGCGACGTCGTCCAGGACGGCGCGCACGGCGGCCGGGAGCTGCTGCTGGGAGGCGGGGAACGGCGTGACGGCCACGATCGGCAGGGTGCGGGGCCGGTCGGGGGTGCCGTAGGTCAGCGGCCGGGCGGCGACGTGGGGCAGGTCGATGCCGGTGACGGTGCCGGCCAGGCCGCTGTCCTGGGCTTGGGCGAGGGCGGGGAGGTGGTTGAGGCGGGCGTGCGGGCCCACGCCGATGAGCAGCACGTTGGCGCTCATCGCGTGACCGCCGCGGTGGGCCGGGGGGTCAGGAGTGGCAGGACGCCTTCGCCGACCCAGTACGCCTCTTCCAGGTGCGGGAACCCGGACAGGACGAACTCCTCGATGCCGAGGGCTTGGTATTCGGTGATGCGGTCGGCGACTTCGCGGTGGGAGCCGACCAGGGCGGTTCCGGCGCCGCCGCGCAGCAGGCCCACTCCGGCCCACACGTTCGGGTAGATCTCCAGGTCAGCGGTGCGGCGGGTGGTGCGGTAGGCGGTGTGGAGTTGGTTCATCGCGGCCTGGCCGGTGGACTGGCTGGCGGCCAGGACGCGCTGGACGCGGTCGATGTGGTCGGGGTCGATGCCGGCGATCAGGCGCTCGGCCGCGGCCCACGCCTCCTGGCTGGTGTCGCGGGTGACGACGTGGAACCGGATGCCGAACCGCACGGTGCGCCCCGCTGCGGCGGCCAGCTTACGGATGCGGTCGAGCTTGGCGGCGACCTGGTCGGGCGGTTCGCCCCAGGTGAGGTAGGTGTCGGCGTGCGCTGCGGCGACGGGGCCCGCCTCCGTGGAGGAGCCGCCGAACAGCACTTCGGGTATCGGGTCGGGAGGTGCGAGGACGGTGGCGTCGCGGACGTCGTAGTGCTGGCCGGTGAAGGTGAAGGGCGTGCCGGACCAGGCGCCGCGCAGCACGGTGAGGAATTCGTCGCAGCGCTGGTAGCGCTGCGACTTGATCAGGTGGTCGCCGAAGCGGGCCTGTTCGGTGTCCTCGCCGCCGGTGACGATGTTCAGCAGCAGCCGGCCGCCGCTGTGCCGCTGGAAGGTGGCGGCCATCTGCGCTGCCAGAGTGGGCACCAGGTAGCCGGGCCGCAGCGCGACCATGAACCGCAGGCGCTCGGTTTCGCGGGCCAGGGCGGCGCAGGTCAGCCAGGCATCCTCGCACCAGGTGTTCGTGGGGGTCAGGACCGCGTCGAAGCCCAACTGCTCGGCGGCCTGGGCGATCTGGGTCAGGTAGCGCAGATCCGGGGGGCGGAAGCGGTCTGCGCACGGACTCTGGCTGGCCGGCTGGTCGATGCCAGGGCCGTGGCTGCGCTGGGTGCCGACGGCCAGGGAGCGGCCGTCGCTGGCGGTGGGCAGGAACCAGTGGATGCTCATGCTGCTCCTCGGAAGGGGTTCAGTCGCTGGTGAAGTCGCCGCGGGCGCGGGCGTGCAGGCGTTCACAGACCAGCGGGGGCAGGGTGAGGGCGGGGGCGGCGCGGCGGGCCTGGGCGCGGGTGCGGCTGCGGTCTCCGGGCAGTCGCCACGTGTCCGCGTCGGCTGCGGCGGCGGCGCGTAGCTGGTCGGTGAAGCGGGTGTTGGCCGTCGCGGTGGTGCCCTGGGGATTGGCGAAGGCGGGGTCGAGGGCGAGGAAGGTGTAGCCGGTAGTGAAGGTGTCGGTGACCTCGCTGCCCATGGGGAACCCGAACAGGGAGCCGGCCAGGGTCTGCAGGAGCAGGGAGAGCGCGAAGCCGCGGTGCCGGCCGAAGACGACGGCGCTGGCCGCCTGGTCGGGGTCGGTGGCCGGACGGCCGTCGCTGTCGACGAACTGACCCTGTGGCAGGGGCTGGCCGGAGCGGCGATGCTCCCACAGCACGCCCATCGGTGCGAGCGTGGTGCCAAGGTCCGCCGAGAGCGGTTCTGTGAGGGTGGGCAGGGCGAACGCGAGGGGGTTGACGCCCAGGACCGGGGTCCGGCCGCCGGCGGGGACGGCCTCGGCGCGGGAGGTGTTGGTGGCGATCCCGATCAGGCCGTGCCGGGCGATCTCCTCGGTCCAGGGAGCGAGAATGCCGTACCGCTGGGTGTTGATCATCCCGACGGCGGCAGCGCCGTGGCGGGCTGCGGTGGCCACGGCGAGGTCGACGGCGAACGCGGCGGACAGCGGTCCGATCTCGCGGTGCGCGTCGACCACGGCGAACACGCCCTGCTCGTGGAACACTTCGGGCGGGCCTTGGCGCAGGTGGAAGAACTGCGACTCGAAGCAGAACTTCGCGACGCCGTGGGAGGGCTTACCGCGTAACTCGCCCTCCAAGTAGTGCTTGACCACGGCGTCGATCTGCTCCGCCGGGATGCCTTGGTGGCGGCAGGCGGCGGCCATCAGCCGCGCAACGTCGCTGTGGGCGATGCGGACCGCCAGCGTGTTCTGCTGCCCGGCGGCCCGGGGCCCGACCGGGGGCGGGCCGAGCGGGTCGGGTATCAGGTGCGACGAGGGCATGGCTGCGCTCCTCTCCACGAGGGAAGGCGACGGTCAGGTGCAGAAGGCGGTGCGGGGGTCAGGCGTGGGTGCGGACCAGGTCGCCGAGCGCGGTGCGACCGCGGTCGATGAGCACCTGGTCCTGGTTGCGCAGGCCGGTGGTCAGGTAGGACACGGCCAGCCGGGCGGTCAGCAGCAGCAGAAGCCGCTGCTCGTCCTCGGTCAGGGGGCGGCCGTAGCCGTCGAGGTACGCCTCGCGCAGGTGCGGCTGGTCGGGCCACATCGCGCCGCAGAGCCAGATCATGTCCTGGACGGCGAGGCCGTGTTCGGCGGTCTCGAAGTCGATCAGGGCCAGGTTGGTGGTGGCCTGGTCCCAGAGCCAGTTGCGCGGTGCGGCGTCGCCGTGGAGGTAGACCAGCGGGAGGCCGGCGGCCAGGGCGACCAGGTCGTGGGCGACCTCGGCGACCAGGTTCCGCTCGTCGGGGTGCAGCAGTTCCTCGGTGGCCTTCAGGCACAGTGCCGCCTCGGCCGCCTGCGCGGTCATCGAGGCGGTGACCGCCTCGCGGGCGCCCTCGGGCTCGGGCGCCGGGTGGTCGTGCCAGCCCCGCAGCAGGTTGCCGCCCAGGTGGTGGACCCGGGTCTCGGTGTCCGGGTCCAGCGGCAGCCCGCGCACCACGGCGCCGGGGACCGCGGTGGTCAGCAGGGCCAGGGTGCGGGTGTCGAAGGCGATCAGGTGGGGGGCCGAGGTGGGCGGCAGTGCCGCCTTGGCGTGGCGGTGAGCGTGGATCTCCCGCTCGAAGGCGCGACGCGAGGGGCTGATCTTGACGTAGACGCTGGTGCTCTCGCCGTCCACGCGCCAGACCTGGGAGGTGCTGCGCGGCCAGGAGGTGTCGGTAGCCCGGGTGGTGCCGGGCAGGTGCTGCTCGGCCCAGCGGTGCAGGTCATCGGGGATCGGCGCGGTGGGGGTCAACAGGGTCTCCAAGGGTGCTGGTTGGGGACGGCGGCGGCCCGGTGGGTCCGGGTCTGGACTGTCAACGCTGCAGGCAGGGCGGCGGGCACGGGATGCGCCCACCGCCTGGGTGCGGGGTGGTCAGAAGTATTCGGTCAGCCACGGTTCACGGTCGGAGGTCACGGCGACCAGCGAGGTGACCGCTTCGCGGGTGCCGTCTACTCCGGCCAGGGCGGCGGAGGTGGCGGTGCGGTAACCGCCGGCGTACCAGACCGCGAGCTGGCGCATGGTCATCGTGCACGCGCCGGCCGGGTGCTGGCTGCTCGGCAGCAACCGGCCCTTGCCGCCGTCGATGCAGAGGGTGTAGGCGCGGGGGCGGCCGGTGTCCTCGCTGATCGTCAGCGGCAGGTCCGCGGTGAGGTGGGACGGCCAGCCGCGCAGGCGGACGGCCTCGGCCGGGTCCAGGATGCGCAGCATCCAGGGGTGCCAGTGCCGGGCGTGCGCGGATCCGGCGCGGTGCAGTTGCTCCAGCAACTCGGCGCCGGGAGGCAGGGCGGTGCGCTGGAAGGCGACGGTGGGGATGCGGCTGTGGAAGCGGCCGAGGAAGCCCAGCAGGGCGGTGGCGCTCGCGGCGCCGGAGGCCCAGAAGTCGTGGACGACGACCTGCCGTTCGCCCTGCTGGTCGCGGTCGAAGGCCAGGGAGACGAACCCGGCGGTGCGGCCGTCGCGGTCGTGGGCGCGGTAGTGCGCGAGCTGGGGGTGCGTCTGCTGCTGCCAGCCGTCCCACCACTGCGGTCGTTGCCAGGGGCCGTTCCACTGCCCGGCCAGTTGGTGCTGCAGGGCGGCGACGTCCTGGTAGGGGCCATGGGTGATCTCGAACGCGCCGGTGGTGAACGCGGCGCGCAGCTGGTCGGTGGGCACGCTCCAAGAGAACACCTGGGCGGGGGCGGCCCAGCCCAGGCGGTGGGCGTAGCCGGTGGACGTCGTCCACACCGCGGCCAGCACGGCCCCCTGCTCGCGCAGCGGGCGGATCCGCTCGGCCAGCATGCGCACCGTCAGGCGGCTGCCGCGCTCCTCGGGGGCGACGCTGCCGGACGCCAGGCACACGGAAGGCACCGGCCGGCCGCCGAACATCTGCGGCACCATCAGCCCGAGGCCCCCGGCGACGATCCGCCCCTCCCGCACCCCGACGCGGGCGTCCGCGTGCGGGCGCAGCAGCTCCAAGTCGGGCACCGGGTGGCCGTAGCTGCGTTCGGCCAGCGCCTGGTAGGTCCGCCAGTCCTCGGGACCGGCGGCGGTGACGCTCACCTGCTGCTCCTCGTCCATGACCGCCCTCCCTAGTAGCCGGTGCTCTCGCGCACCGGATCGGCGTCGGCGGGCACCAGGAAGGCGCGGGTGAAGGTGATCACGCGCTGGCCGTGCTGGTTGTAGCCGCTGGTGCGGCAGGTCACCACCCCCTGGTCCGGGCGGCTGCGCGAGGCCCTGGCGGACAGGATCTCCGTCTCAGCGCTCAGCGTGTCGCCCACGTGCACGGGGTGCTCCAGCCGCAGCTCGTCCAGGGAC
The DNA here is from genome assembly GCF_003258605.2 of Peterkaempfera bronchialis. Classification (NCBI taxonomy): domain Bacteria; kingdom Bacillati; phylum Actinomycetota; class Actinomycetes; order Kitasatosporales; family Streptomycetaceae; genus Peterkaempfera; species Peterkaempfera bronchialis. Next base: position 1,223,339 of record NZ_CP031264.1, on the reverse strand, counting down.
AGGTTCGCCGAGGTGAGCGCGCTGGTGGAGCGCACCGAGGAGCCGAGCACCAGGGACAGGGTGACCATGCCGCACACCAGGGTCTGCGTGCGCCCGCTGGTGCGGCAGAACTCGATGTCGCTGTGGACGGGGGCGGGGTTCCCACTGAGCGCCAGGGTCAGCGCGTGGTCGGTCTCGGTGACGGTGCGCGCTGGCCGGTGCTCGATGACCTGGCCGATGACGAAGTCCGCAAGCCCTCGGCCGATGACCTCGCGCACGCGCCCTTCGCCTACCAGCCGGTATCCGGCCGGTACACCCTGCTGTTCGGTGTTCACTGTGGTCACCGTGTGCCTCCAGAGGGGTCGGAGTGACGGGCGGTCAGGGCGCGGGCGGCTTCGACCAGCGGCGGGCCGATCATGCGGCCGTCCACGGTGGTGATGCCGCCGTCGGCGCTCTGCGCGGCGGTCACGACCTGCCGAGCCTTAGCGAGTTGGGCGTCGGTGGGAGCGAAGGCGGCGCGGATCGCCTCGATCTGGTCCGGGTGCACCGCGCCCTTGCCGCAGTACCCCAGGTCGCGGGCGAACTCGGCCTCGGCTTGCAGCGTGGTGGGATCGGCTAGGTCGAAGCAGGGCGAGTCGATCGCCGGGATCCCGGCGGCCGAGGCCGCCTGTGCGACGGCGGCACGGACCCAGTCCAGCGCGGCGGACCCCAGCGGGCGACCGGCCGCGGCGGCGTAGTCCGCCGCCCCGAACACCACGCCGTCCAGCGGCGCCACCTCCAGGATCTGCGGCAGCCGCTGCACCGCCCGGGGGCTCTCGATCAGCGCCCACAGCCGCACCCCGCCGGCCAGGACGTCGGCGACCAGGGTGACGTCGCGCGCCGACTCGACCTTCGGGATCAGCAGCAGGTGCCCTCCGGCCCCCGCCCTGGCCAGCGCGACCAAGTCCTCCATGCCCGCCAGGGTGCCGGGTGCGTTCAGTCGCAGCCCCACCTGCGGCGCGCCGGACGCCGAGGGGCCGGCCAGGAACGCCAAGGCGGCCCGCCGCGCCGACTCCTTGCTGTCGGGCGGGACGGAGTCCTCCAGGTCCAGCAGCCACACGTCCGCGCCCGAGCGCAGCGCCGCGTCGAAGCGGTGGGGGCCCGCTGTTGCCGGGGTGATCAGCCACGCGGTGCCCGGCCAGTCCGGGCTGCTGGCGCTCACGTCGTCTCCAGGTGGGCACGCACCAGCTGGTCCAGTCCGGCGATCGTGCAGGCCGCGGCGATCTGCGCCTCGTCCAGGTCCACGCCCAGTTGCTGGTGCAGCGCCACGCTCAGCTCGACCAGCGACAGCGAGTCCAGTCCGGCCTCCTCCAGCCCCGTGTCCGGGGCGAGATGGTCGGCGCCCACCTTCAGGTCCTCGCTCAAGATGCTGTGCAGTGTGGGGTGCAGCTCCTGGTTGCTCATCTCGGCTCTCCTTCAGGGATTAACGGGTTCGGCCAACGCGGCCGTCTGGGCGACGGCATCGACTGCGACGGGGATCAGGTCTTCCTGGCCGGCCACTGCCCGGCGGCGGCCAAGCTCGGCGAAGACCTCCAGCGGGTCGACGCCCGCCTTCTCGGCGGCGGCGAGCACCGGCAGCCTGAAGCCGCTGAACACGCCCTCCAGCCCGGAGACGATGCTGACCGGGTCCATCTGCGGTGCCCGGTCCATCAGGTGCTCGCGAGCTACCTCGGCGGCGGCCAGCGCCGCCCGTACCTGGACACCGGTCTCGTAACCGCAGCGCTGCAGGACTGCAGCCATTACCTCCAGCGGCGTGTTCCCGGCACCGGCGCCGATGCCCTGCGCGCACACGTCCACGATCCGCGCACCGGCCTGGACGGCGGCCAGCGAGTTGCCGACGGCAAGGCCCAGGTTGTTGTGGCCGTGGAAGATCACCGGTACGCCGGTCTCGGACGCGATGGCCGACACCCGCGCGGTGACGTCCCCGGGCAGCAGCGCCCCGGCGGAGTCCATGATCCCGACCGCCTGCGCGCCGTAGGACACGGCCAGTGCGCACTGCCGGGCCAGCTCCGTCGGCTCGGCCATGTGGCTCATCAGTAGGACCGTCTGCGCCTGGACGCCGAGGTCGCGAACCAGGCCCAGGTGCCTGCGGGTGACGTTCGCCTCGGTGCAGTGCGCGGCTACGCGTACCACGCCCGCCCCGGCGGCCACCGCGGCACGGATGTCGGAACCGGTCCCCCAGCCGGGGGCCATGAACACCCCCATCCGCGCCGAGGCCAGCTCCGGCCGGACGGCGTCCAGCATCTGCGCGTCGCTCAGCCGGGCCCGGCCGATCTGGAGGGAGGAGGCGCCCAGGCCATTGCCGTGGCCAACCTCCACCACCGGCACCCCGGCCCGGTCCGCCGCCTCGGCGTACCGGCGCAACTGATCCTCGGTCATCTGGTGACCGACCTCGTGCTGGCCGTCACGCAGCGTCGCATCGTGCAGGACGACCTCGGTTCCCGACGTGTGCGTCACGGCCGTACCGCCTTTCTCGCTGCCAGGTGGCGCTCCGCCACCAGGACGGCCGCTGCGTTGATGAGTTCCACGTTGCCGGCGTACGGCTTGACGAAGGTGCCGCTGGTCGCAGTGACCGCGACCGACACCCGGACCTGCCCTCGCTCCAGACGGCAGTCCTCGACCCGGTAGCCGGGGGCGAAGGCGCGCACGGCGTCGGCGGCCTCGCCGAGCGCGGCGTGCAGCGGGCCCTGCGGCAACGGCGGGCCCGGGACCAGAGCCGTCACCCGGGTGCGGAAGACGGGTGCGGGCCGGGCCGGGCTGATGTTCACCAACACCTTCGCCCGCGGCGCACCGACCAGGCCGGTCACCAGCCGGCCGGTGGCGTCGATGTACTCATCCAGGTTGTCGCGGCTGGCCGGGCCGACCGTCGCTGACGCCGCGGTGGTGACCACCTCCGCATAGCCTGGCGCTGCCCCGGTGAAGCGCGTGAGGGCGTCCAGGACCGGCAGCGCGGCCTGTCCGCCGCAGCTGACCAGGCTCAGGTAGTGCTGCTCGGCTTGGACTCCGTTCACAGTAGGCACGACCATCGCGCCGGTGCCGCTGGGGGTCAGGTCCACCACCAGAGCGCCCGCACGGATCAGCTCCGGGGCGTGGGCGAGGTGGGCCGGAGCGCTGGAGGCATCGAAGACCACGTCCGGTTTGGCGGCCAGTACGGCCTCCAGGCCAGCGGCCGAGGTCTCCAGGCCCAAAGCCTGGGCCTGGCGAAGGCCCGCGGCTCCGGCCCGCCGCCCGGCCACCAGGACGCAGCTCATCGACGGCGACCTGGCCAGGCGCTCCGCCAGGTCAATCCCGAGCAGACCCGCGCCCAGCACCGCGACTCGGCTGCGCTCCACGTACGACATCTCTTCCTCCTTCAAGCTCCAGCTCCGGTGGCCCGGTGGGCCGCCCGGAGGTCAGGCAGCGTGCAGCCGCACAGCGGGCAGGTGCGGGGACCGGGCGGTGACGGTGCTGCCCGGAAGCAGGGGAACGCTCGCGTGCACCGCCCCGGCCAGCACCAGGTCGCCGGGGCGAAGCCAGCAGCCGAAGGGCGCCAGACGACGCGCCAGCCACACCAGCGAGCGCAGCGGATCGCCCAGCACCGCGCTCCCGGCACCGGCGGCCTGCGTCCGGCCGCCGACGGTCAGCAGCACCTGCTCCGCCGCCAGGTCCAAGCCTTCGACCGGCACGGAGGTTCCCACCGCGAACCGGGCGCAGGCGGCGTTGTCGGCCACGCTGTCGGCCAAGGTGAGACCGGCGGTGCCTGCCCGGCTGTCGATGACCTCCAGCGCTAGGACCACACCCGACACGGCCGCACGGGCCTGCTCCTCGCTCACCCGTTCCCCTGCCAGCGGGGCGCCCAGTAGGAAGGCGATCTCGGCTTCCACTCGCGGCGCGATCAGGTCCGCCACCAGCACCGCGCCGTCGTCCGCGACCCGGGCGGTGTCCAGCAGCAGTCCGGAGTCGGGCTCGCCGATGCCGAACTGCTCCTGCATCGCCTTCGAGGTCAGGCCCACCTTGTGGCCGACCACCCGTGCCCCCGCCGACACCCGCAGCGCCGCCCCCGCCCACTGCACGCGGTACGCCTCCTGCAGCGTGACCTCCGGCCGTTCGGCGCTGATCCGCGGAGCGAGCCGCGCTCCCTGCTCCGCGTGCAGCAGTTCCCGCGCGCTGCCCCAGACCCAGTCAGGCTCACTGCCCAGGGCGGCCAGTTCTTCGTACTGCAGGTCACTGTCCGCCGCCAGCACTCTCGCCAGCAGTCCGACTTCGCCGTCGTGCTCCACTGCGTCCTTGGCATCGATCACGAGAGGGCTCCTTCTATCGCAGTCGGGTGGCGAAGCCCTGCGCGAGGGCGGGAGGACTCCTGCTCCAGGTCGACGTCGGTGACGCCCAGCAAGCAGCGGACCAGTTGGCTGGCCAGCACCCACGGGGCCCGCGGGTGCGTGTACGGCACGGGATCACCCGGCGGCAGCGGCAGGGGCTCAGCGAACCGGTCGAGGATGTAGGACGTCCCCAGCACCCCGAACAGCAGCGGGTGCTGCACCCGCATCGCCTGGAAACCGTTCGCCAGGTAGCGGCACTGCTCTGCGGAGAGCAGCGCGTGGGCCAGGCACAGGGGCGGCTGCGCGGTCAGGACGCCTTCGCTGACCGCGTACTCCAAGGACCCGCGCAGGAACAGCCAGCCCTGGTGATTACGGTCGGCCGGCCCAGTGCACACCTGGCACAGCAGTCGCTCCATGCAGATCCGCTGGCGCTGGGGGTGCACGTCCTTCCAGCGCGGGCTCCCTACCGGCAACTGAGGGACACGGCCCCAGAGAACGCCTCGTGCGTCGCGGTCCTCCGGGCGCTCGTCCTGGTAGCCGATGCCGCGCCCGGCCGGAAGCGCCACGATGTGTACACGGCTGGGCTCTTCGCCGGCACGGGCGGTGATGAACGGCACCGCAACCGGCTTGCCGCTCATCCCGCCTCCCCGCGGCCGATCGGTTCCAGGCAACGTCCGTCGGGCAGCACCGCGCCGGTGTCCTCGAAGACCAGGACTCCGTTGCACAGCAGCGCCCACCCTTGTTCGGGATGGCTGGCGACCGCGACGGCGGCCTGTTGGTCGGGGCTTCCGGCCGGCGGGCAATCAGGCTCGTGCTGGCACATCATCAGACTCCGGGGACGTGAAGAGGCGGGCGGAAGCTGGCCCGACCAGGGGGTGCTCGGTCGGCCCCGGATTGGGCGGGGGAGCCCAGGACAGGGGTTCGGGGCCGACCGAGGTGCAGTTCCCCGCGGCCGGGAGCGGATCTCACCGGCTGCGGGGAAGTTCAAGCGGCGAGCCAGCGCCGTGCGGTGCGCTCCACTGGGGCGGGTAGCGCTCTGCGCAGCGCACGCCCGCGGCTGGTGCGGGCGAATCGCACTGCGGCTTCGGAGACACGCGACGCGCCGCTCAGTTCCACGGCTGCCCACAGCACGCGGCCGGGACCGTTCGGCCTCGGTGCCATTCCCCACTGCCAGGTGCTGCTGTCGAGTGCGGCCAGCAGCCCGGTCGGCGGCTCATTGCCGGTACGGTCCACCATCTCCACCGTGACTGCGTTGCCCGGATTTAGGTAGACGGTGACCTCCATCTGGACGATGCAGGTGCTGGCGACGACCGCGCTACGAAGAGCAGTGATCACCGCAGTGAGGCGCTCGATCTGCTCCGTGGTCAGCGCGGCTCCCCACTCCAGCAGTTGGCGCTCAACCGCATCAGTGATCTGCCCGCTCGTCCGGGTGGCCGGAAGGAACCATGTCTGGGTCCGCATCGCCATCACCGTTCTCCTTCCTCGGAGTTGCCCGTACGTAAGCCGCCGACCTCGGAGAACCTGATCGCCACGCGCGCCGCAGCCCCGGTCACAGGTCCCTCACCGCCCCGAGCACTCGGGCCACGATCCGCACGTCCGCGCCGTCCTGCGGCGGCTCAGCGGCCACAGCGATGTCTGCCCAGACCGCTTTGCCGCCACCGCGCAGCGGGAAGGCGCCCCAGTCCCTGGTCAAGCCGCTGACCAGGAGCAGCCCTCGGCTGCCCTCGGCGCCGGGTACGGGCGTCTTGCGGATCGGCATCCGCGCGCTCGCGTCGAACACGAGCACCCGGACCGCGGAGTCGGCCAGCAGGTCGAGCACGATGTCGAACACCTCGATGCGGTCCGCCACACCGGTGGCGTGCTGGAGGACGTTCGTCACCAACTCCGTCACCACCAGCCGCACATCCGGCCGAACGCTGCGCGGTACCCCCCAGCGATGGAGGGCCTGATCCGCCAGCGCCCGGGTAAGGCGGGGGGCCGTCTCGGTGGCTACCAGCCTCAGATGCTGGCGGTCGCGGATGGGCAGTGCCGGTGGCCGCCTCACCATGATGGGCATGTTCTCGACAAGCATTGCTGTGGGAGTCCCCATTGGGCTCCTCCTCTCCGGGGTGGCTGATAGTGCTGCTGGGAATGCGTCGCAGGCCGCTCGGTCTCATTAAGCGCCTGGCGAGGCCGAAAGTGGTGGGTGCCCAAGCGGACGGATCGAGCAGTCCGCTTCCGCAACTCGGTGGCGCACGGTCAGAATCACGCCACCAGCGGAAACCTTCAGCGGGCCCGCGCTGGAAGCGGACAGGAGCCGGTGTGAAGCGGACAGCGCCTGGACCGGACCGCTGGCGCGTCATCGCGCGCTGGATGCCGCCGGGCAGCAGCCGCGATCCCGCCGCGGAGCCGCATGCAAATCCCATGGGTCGGCCCCCTCGGGTGTGTGGGCAGCGGCCTTCAGCCGCTTTCCTGCACGTTCTGGCTTGAATCGATCACACACCGGCACCGGCCGGGGAACAATGACTTAGGGCGATCCAGGACCGATCCCATGGCTGGAGGAGGGCGCCTGTGCCTGATCAACTGCGCGAGGATATGCGCGACCACCGCCGGGCCTCGGGTCTGCGCTGGTCGGCCTTCGCCCGCGAAGCTGGCTTCGCCGCGCCGTACTTGCGCAACGTGGAGAACGGCAACCGGGCGGTCACACCTGAAGTGGCAGCCGCCTACGACCGCGTGCTCCGCACCGGCGGCACCTTCGCCGCCGAGCTGGCGGCGGCACCCACCGCCGGTACGAAGAACACGGCGTGGAACAGGGACGGAGGCATCGCCGTCTTGATCGAACTGGTGAACGGGAGCACTGTGGACCGCCGGAGCTTCCTGACGTCCGGAATCGCGCTCTCGGTGTCAGCGGCCAACTGGGAGAGTGCCCTTGCCGCAGGCAAGACGCTCCCATCCCCGCCTGACACGCCTGCGCAGCTCGCACGGATCGAGGGTCGGCTGGACGATCTCCGCCGTCTGGACGACGAACTCGGCAGCGGAGAAGTCCACCGGCTAGCACGCGGAGAACTCCTCTACACTGTCACGCTGATCAAGACGGGCCGCTACTCCGGCACCTCCCTGGACCGGCTGTTCAGCATGGCCGCAGAGGCGGCCCGCCAGGTGGCCTGGAGCGCGTTCGACCAGGGCCGCCCCGGCACAGCCCAGCGGTACTTCGACGGCTCCCTGCGCGCGTCCGCCATCGCCGGCGACCCGCTCAGCGGCGCCTATACGCTCTCCTTCGCCGCCATTCAGTGCTACTCCACCCCGCACCAGGCACAGCGCGCCGTCTCGCTGCTGGAGACCGCCCGGGAGAAGGTCAAGCACACGACCACCCCGCGGATGGAGGCCATGCTCGCCGCCCGCACCGCCCGCGCCCTCTCGAAGGCCGGCGAGCGCAAGGAGTGCGCCCGCCAACTCGCCATCGCCCGCGCAGCCCTGGACCGGGGAGTCCACGACGACGATCCGAAGACCTTGTACTGGGTCGACTACGGGGAAATCGAGATGATCGCCGGCTCTTCCGCCCTGCAACTCGGCGACCCGGATGAGGCGCTGCGCTGCTTCGAGGCGGCCATGGGCGCCGCCTACCCGGGGGACGACGAGTACCCGCGTAGCCATGCCATCTACCTCGCCCGCGCGGCCGAGGCCCACCTCGCCCGGCACGACTTGGACGCCGCCGTCGCCAGCGCCCGGCACGCCGCCCGGTGCCTCGGGGTCGTGGACTCCGCCCGTTCGGCCTCCGAACTCGCCGGTCTTCGCACCCTGCTCGCCACCCACACCGGGCACCGGGGAGTGCGGGAGTTCCTAGAGATCGGGTAGCCCCAGAACGGCCCGAAGCTGTGCGGCGGCGACCCGCTCATCTAGGGCGTGCAGGGTGCTGAAGCCCAGACTCTGCGCTGCCACGAGGTTCTCCTCGCTGTCGTCGACGAACAGGCACTCCCTGGCGTCGAGGCCGAGCCTGTCGAGGACCAGCTGGAAGATCGCCGGATCCGGCTTGCGCACTCGGTGCTCCGCCGAGAGCACCACCTCGTCGAAGGTACCGGTGAGATCGAAGCCCGCGTACGGGTCGTACGGCTGCCGGCCGAGGCTGTTCGAGACCACGGCCGTCCTCACACCCGCGGCGCGGGCCTCCTTCGCGACCTTCAGGACGAGGTGGGCGGGGAAGGCGTCGTGCAGGTACCGGGCGAGGAGGTTCTCCGAGGGCACCCCCATCAGGGCGGCGAACCCGGTGTCCCAGTCCGTCTGGCTGATCTCTCCCAGCTCCAACCGGCGGAACAGCTCCTGACCCAGCGGATCCGCCCAGGCCCGCAGGAAGGTGCCCCGCCGGATCTTCTCCCGGTCCTCGAAGCCGGAGATCACCTCGACCATGTTGAAGGTCAGGACCCCGAAGAAGTCGAAGACCACACCGCGGAACCTTGATGTCGTCGCCATCCCCCAAGCGTATCCAGCTGCTTCAGCTGTCAACCGCGATCGCTCCCGTAACCGAGGCTAAGCAAACCGGCCATCCCCGGGCGGCTGACGGGGTGTAATGGATCGAGCACATCTACACCCTGAGCACGGGCACCAAGCCGATGAGGAGGAGGTCGTGCCGCAACCGAGACGCCCCCTGCAACCGACGCGTTCGGCCGCAGACTGGCTCGGAGCTGATGGCGCGAACTTCGCGGCTATACCCCCAGCGAACTCGGGCGGGCAGTCCAGCTCAGCGTTGACGCCATCGAGAAGATCGAGAAGGGCGACAGGCTCGTCTCGATCGAAGCAGCTGAGGCCATCGACATGTTCCTCGGTACTGGTGGCGTCGTGTCCCGCTTCCGGCCGTACGCCAAGGCGGAAGCGGACAGACGGCGCGGGCAAGCGGACAACCACGGCAAGGCCAACTCTCCGGCGGCGGCAACCGGCATGCTGGTCAGGAGTCGATCGCCCAAGGAGCCGTCTGTGGAACGCGCGTTGCTGGGTTCCCGCCCGTTAGGTCTGGCCGGCGCCCTGGCCTCTCTCGGTCGGGAGGGCGGTCTCGGTTCGCGCATTGGCCCAGCCGACGTCGTCACCGTGGAGGAGACCTCCCGGCAGCTCCGGGAGTGGGGCAATGTCCACGGAAGCTCGGGAGCGATCTTCCAGACCGCCGCCCTCGGGGTGCTCCGGCAGAGCGTGGAGAGAGCGGGTGACTGCCCTCCGCGGCTGCGCCCTCAACTACTGGCTGCTACTGGGCGGTTGGCGCTGACCCTTGGCAGTAATCGCTTCGACCAGTTCGACCACGATGCCGCGAAGACGCTGTTCGGCGTGGCCACCACCTGCGCAGAAGAGGCAGACGACTGGGTTCTGCGAGCCAGCGTCATGAACTGGCGTGCCCGCGCCTATGCCCTGCTCGGCCAGCAGCGGCTGGCGCTCGCAGCGGTCGATGCCTCCGACGCGCTGTTCTCCAGCCCATGGGGCGACGACGAGCCGGCGTGGCTGGCGTACTACGACGAGCCGCAGCACCACGGCGACACCGGCCATGCCCTGCGGGATCTAGCCATTGCCGGGCTTCTGCCGCCCGACCAGGCCGCAGAGCGCCTTCGCACTGCTGTGGCTGGCCATCCAGATGCCTTCCGCCGCAGCCGCGCCATGTCCGTCAGCAGACTCGCTACGCTCCTGTTGGTGACCGGCGACCCGCAGGGGGCGATGATCGTGGCCCATCAGGCACTGGACGACGTAGGCCAGGTCCACAGCCGGCGCGCAGCCTCCGATCTCGGCGAGTTCGCCCGCATCGCCACCCGGCTAAGAGCACCCGGCACCGCCGCCATCCGGGATCGGATCGCGGCGGCGGCCGGCCGGTGACGGCTCCGGCAGTCATGGCCGTGGAGGCGAGCAGGGAGCATCTGCGGGCAGCCTGCGAAGTCGCGGGACTGCCTGGGCAGGCCGAACGAGCGGAGCTGATCCGGCTCGGCGAGAATGCCATGTGGCGTGTGTCGAACGGCCTCGTCGCTCGGATTGCCCGTGACAGGCAGCAGCAGGCTGCCGCCCGTGAGGTGCGCGTCGCATCGTGGTTGGCAGAGAACGGCATTCCCGCGGTTCAGCCGATCAAGGAGCTGCCCCAGGCCCAAGACGTCGGCGGCCGTGCGGTCACCTGGTGGCACGACCTCGGGCACCATCGCGCCGGGACGGTCGTGGAGCTGGCCGGCCTCCTGCGGCAGCTCCACTCCCTTCCGGTCCCCCTGGAGTTGGACCTCGGCTACGTCGATCCCTTCGTCCGCCTGGACGATCGGATCGGTCAGACCGATCTTGATCCGATGCAGCGAGCCTGGCTCCACGACCACCTGGCCCACCTACGAGCAGCATGGGCCGCCCTCCCGGAAACCGCTCCTCACGTCGTAGTCCATGGGGACGCGTGGGCCGGCAACGTTGCCCTCACCCCGGACGGCACCGCCCACCTCTTGGACTTCGAGCGCACCGCAGTCGGCCCCCGCGAGTGGGACCTGGCCAGCACGGCAGTCGCCTGCAAGACCTCCGGCACCGTCAGCGCAGAGGACTACCAGAGCTACTGCCGGGTCTACGGCTGCGATGTCACGGAGTGGCTGGGTTACCCCACGCTGCGCGGCGCCCGCGAGCTACGCCTCGCCTGCTTCGCCGCCCAAGTCGCGGTGCAACATCCTGCTGCCCACGAACACGCCGTGCACCGTGTGGAGTGCCTGCAAGGGCTCCACGGTCCGCGGCCCTGGTCATGGAGCCCGGTGCCGTAGCCGCCAATCCGACCGATCGGCGTTGTGCGAAGGTGTCACCCCGTTTCCGCGTCGATGATTTGTGGGGGAACACCCGAGGGTGTCAGTGGCCAGTTGAGATTCCCCACCCGTGGCCACTTGACGGGGCGTCAAGTGGCCACGGCTTTCGTCACGCACGGTAGTCGTGAACGGCAGGTCAATGAGACAGCATTTCCTGAATTCAGGATTCTCTGTATCGTTGTGCCGGTGCTGACCATCGCTCCCGAGGTCGAGATGCTCGCGCGGTTCGGCCGCGCGCTCGCCGACCCGACCCGCTGCCGCATCCTGCTCGCCCTGCGCGATGCCCCCGCCTACCCCGCCGAACTCGCCGACGTCCTGGGCGTCCCGCGCACCCGGCTGTCGAACCACCTGGCCTGCCTGCGCGACTGCGGCCTGGTCGTCACGGTGCCGGACGGGCGCCGCACCCGCTACGAGCTCGCCGACCCCCGCCTCGGCCACGCCCTGGACGACCTTCGCACCGCCATCGTCGCGGTGGCCACCGACCGCACCTGCACCGACGCCGAAACGCAGGGCTGCTGCTGATGACCACGATCTCCCTCGGCCCATCTCCGGCCCGACGCGACGCGCTGACCCGCCGAATCCGGCTGCTGGTCGCCGCCACGATCACCTACAACGTGGTCGAGGCGATCGTCGCCATCACCGCCGGCACCGCCGCCTCCTCCACCGCGCTGATCGGCTTCGGCCTGGACTCGGTCATCGAGGTGTCCTCCGCCGCCGCAGTCGCCTGGCAGTTCTCCGCCCGCGACCACGCCCTGCGCGAGGCCCGCGAGAAGACCACCCTGCGGATCATCGCCTTCTCCTTCTTCGCCCTCGCCGCCTACGTCACCGCCGACGCCCTGCGCTCCCTGGCCGGCACCGGCCAAGCCCAGACCTCCGTCCCGGGCATCGCGCTCGCGGCCCTGTCGCTGGCCGTCATGCCAGCCCTGTCCGCCGCCCAACGCCGCGTGGGACGCGAACTCGGCTCCGCCAGCGCCGTCGCCGACTCCAAGCAGACCCTGCTGTGCACCTACCTCTCCGCCGTCCTCCTGGTCGGCCTGATCCTCAACGCCACCCTCGGCTGGTCCTGGGCCGACCCCATCGCCGCCCTCGTCATCTCCACCATCGCCCTCAAGGAAGGCCGCGACGCCTGGCAAGGCAAGGGCTGCTGCGCACCCACCACCAGCCCCACCCCGGTGGCCGCCAACCAGAGCGCCGACGCCTGCGGGTGCCAACCCGGCTGCGACTGCTGCAACTGACCCACCGCTACCCGAAGTGACCGCTCCCCGCAGCCGATGCCATAACTGGCCGCCTGTGGGGAGCAGCAACTGGCTGTCCATGGGGAATTCCATCTGGCCGCTGTCACGAGGGGCCAAGGACGCCGTCGCGTCGGTGCGGAACTGGCCCCCTCACGCTCTCGGAGGGTCTCACCGAGGCCCTCGCTGCTGCGTGGTGAGGGTCGGGCCTGATCGTTTAGGTCCGAAGTGGCTCCCTATCTCCTGAGTGCACGGTCTAATGGAGTGGAGGCTGCTCACCAGTCGGCTCTGGTGCCTCAGCTTGCGTGCGAAGGACGGGGATCGTGCCATATCCGAGACGACCGCTTCAACCCAACCGCTCGGCAGCGGACTGGTTCGGTGCCGAGATCAGGTACTGGCGCGAGCTGCGCGGCCTAACGCCGAAGCAACTGGGGGATTTAGTCGGTCTCAGTGCGGACGCGGTCGAGAAGATCGAGAAGGGCGACAGGCTGCTCTCAGCCGAGCACGCCAGCAAGATGGACCAGGAACTGCGCACTGGGGGTGTTCTGGCCCGGTTCCGGCCCTTCGCCAAGGCCGAAGCGGACAAGCGCCGAATCGAAGCGGACAGACGGCGAATCGTCAGCCCGCCTCCTCGCCCGCGCGGCAAGCTGGGCGGTATGCAGCCGACCGGGGAGGCGACCTTGGAGGCCCATGCCTTCGTTGCATCTCCGCCGGAGGGTGGCTGGGGTGATCCTCAGCAGGTCTTCTCCCAGGTACGTGCCCTGACGGGGGCAACCGTCATGGGTGCCGCAGAGATCCTGGACTCCTCGATCATCGCTCTGGTCGAGTCCTACGAGGCCCGCGGCCCCCAGCCGCTGGCTCCGGAAGCGCGGAGCCTCCGAGCGCTCTCCCACCAACTGCTGGCCGATCGCGGCCTCGGCGCCAAGGACCGGCGCGATCTTCTTCACCTGGCCGGGCGCGTCTCGGCGCTGCTCGCCTACATGGCCGTCAACGCGGGTGCTCCGCTGTTGACCAGCCAGGCGTATGCGGTCGAAGCTGCGGCGCTTGCCGACGAGATCGGCGACACGAACCTCGCGGTCTGGGTGGCTGGCACTCGGTCGCTCGCCCTGTACTACGCGGGCAGCTACGCGCAGGCGGACGCGATTGCGGCGGCCGGCATAGCACGCTCTCCGGACAGCACACAGAGCATCCGGCTCCTGGTCAACGGCCGGGCACGGGCACTCGGGCGGCTGCACAAACGATACGGCGCAGAGAAGGCGATACAGCAGGCCCTCGACCTCGCCGGGCAGCACGAACTCCCCAGCGGCCTGACGTCTTGTATCGCGCTCGACGAGCCGTACTCACACGCCCGGCTGCTGGCCAACGCCGTCACGGCTCGGCTCTCGCTCGGCGACGCCGGACAGGTGAATCAACTCGCCTCGAAGATCGAGGGCTTGGTGGACTCCTCCGACTCGGCCTGGAGCCGGGCGCTGGTCCGGCTCGATCAGGCGACCGCCTGCCTGGTCGGCAAGTCCCCCGACGTCGACCGGGCCATGGAGTTGGGCAGGCAGGCGCTTAGGGCAGGTGAGGCCACTCCGATCCGCTACGTGCTTCAACGCGCGCAAGAGCTTCACCAGGCTGCTGCCCCGTGGTCCACCCACTCAGCAGTACGCGACTACGCGGACGCTCTCACCACCTGGCGTTCCTCCCCTGTCGCCGGCTTGCTCACCACATGACGAGGACCCCGATGCCTGATCTCGCCTACCACCCGGCCGCCTTCCCCTCGAACCCACCCTCGGACTGCGACGCCCCCGCCGCGATCCTCACTGCGGATCGGAATGCCTTCGACCAGCTCGCGCGGACAAAAGTTCACTGGAACCGTCCAGGCTGGTCCGACGAGACCCGTATCGTCTACTGGCTGCTGACGTTCGATGAGGACCCGGCGCTGGCGAAGTCCGCGGCCGACATCCAGAGCGCGCTCGCACCACTCGACTACGACCTGATCGACGCAGTGGATCTGCATCTCACCCTGACCCGCGCCGGTTCACGCGACCAGCTCACCGACTCCGAAATCGACACCCTCGCCAGCGTCGCTGTCGGTCGCCTCGGCCCAGCTTTCGAGCTGACCGCTCACCCCCTGGCCGGCTCTGCAGGGGCCGTCCGATACTCCGTCACACCCTGGACACCGGTCGTCGCCCTGCACGCGACGCTCAGCGCCCTCCACCACGAACTGGGCCTCCCCGGTGGCAAGTCCACCGAACGCTTCCGTCCCCACCTGGGCGTGGCCTACAGCCGAGGCGAGCGCGCGGCCCAGCCTGTGATCGACACTGTGGCCAGCCTCCGTGCCCTGCCCCCGGTCGACCTCACCATCGCTCACGTCGACTTGGTCGAGCTGAGGCGTGAACCCGGCCGGTACGCCTGGGACCTGCTGCACCGTGTGCCCTTGACGCAGGCTGAGCCGACGGAGGGCTGAGGGCCGGAGGCAGTCCTAGGCTGCGTCTCCGAGAGGTCGACTCTCGGCCTCGGAGGGGGCATCAAGAGCTGTGGGGTCGGCGCTCAAGGCGCGCTAGATCTCAGCAGATGCGACCCGGTAGCCGCCGCCGGGAAGGTGAATGACGGGGCAGGGGTAGGTGCCTGCCTTCACGCGCCGGTAGCCGGTACTGCGGCCGAGCCCGAACGCCCGGTTGGCGACGCCGAGGTCGACCACGGCCGGCAGGGCCGCTACCTCGGCCTGAGTCAGAGCCCTGTTGAAGTTCAGTTCGGCTCGCTCATGTGCTCCCACAGCATCCTCCCAAGGGTTTTTCCTCCGTGGTCGCGTCCACTCTATGCAGATCCGCTTCAGAAGCGTGAATCACGTATATTCTCGCCTTCATGGAGAATTTGGAGTGGGTGCAGGATCTGACACGCCGGGTGGGCACGCAGGTGGCCGCTCACCGCAAGCGGCTCGGCTGGACTGGGGCGGAGCTGGTCAGCGCCTGCGAGAGGCTGGGCTACACCAAGCTCTCGGCCTCGGCAGTATCGAAGATCGAGACCGGTGGCCGCGACGGACTGACACTGGCGGAGCTACTGGTACTCGCTGAGGCTCTCGACGTGCCCCCGGTCAGTCTCGTCTTCCCCCTCTCGGGCGGCGACGTGCACAAGTCGCCCATCAAGGCCGTGACGCCCTGGGAGGCCGCTTCGTGGTTCACCGGAGAGGAACCGCTGAAGGAACCTGCCCCCGAGGGCACCCCGCGCGGGGATCTGGAGGACTACCGCAGCCATGCCCTCACCGTCCAAGCTGCGGTGCAGAGCGACCGCTTGGCCAGCGACCGTCGGCGCCTGGCCTCACGGGTAGAGGACCCCGCGCAACGCGAGCTGGCGCGGGAGAACGCCGACGCCTTCGAGCAGATCGCCAGGAAGGACTGCTTGGCACTGGGGAGGCTGCGAGACGACATGCGCCGCCGCCGCCTCACGCCGCCACTCCTACCCAATGAAATCGCCTGGGTGGACGACTCGGACTCAGGCAGGAGCGGCCGGTGACCGACACGGGCACAACTGACGGATTCCGGTACTCCTTCGCCCAGCCAGCCCCCGAGTAGACACAGCCCTTCTGGGACACGAAGCCATCCTGTTGACCAGCACTCCGCATGAGTGGCAACGTGCCGATGAACCTGCTGCTGCCCGCTGGCAAAGCCGCCAGCGGTCGAGATCAAGGGATAGCTCATGGAGTTGGGCACCACCGCTCAAAGGGAGTCTGCCGCATACCGGTGCTTCCGTGCCGCCCGGGATCACTTGCTCGGTCACCGCGACGACCTGGAGGCCGCCCGTGCCTTTCCCCGACCGGAGGGCAAGCACTTCAACTGGGCCCTGGACTGGTTTGATGTCGAGGCAGAGGACAACCACGCGACCGGGCTGCGCGTCGTCGACCTAGCTGCCGACGGCACTCTTCTACGCGAAACGGCACTGACCTTCGCCGAGCTGCGGGAACACTCGAATCGGACCGCCGGCTGGCTTCGGGCACAGGGCGTTGCCCGCGGCGACCGGATCCTGCTGTTGCTCGGCAACCAGGTGGCGCTGTGGGAGGTGATGCTTGCCGCGATCAAGCTGGGCGCGGTGGTGATCCCCGCCAGCACCCTGCTGACCGCCGACGACCTGGCAGATCGTGTCACCCGGGGTCAGGTGCGGCACGTGATCTCCGAGTCCGCGCTCACCCCCGGCTTCGCCGGACAGGAGGGCGACTGGACCCGGATCGCGGTCGGTGAACCGGTGCACGGCTGGCTGGACTACGCCGCAGCGGCAGACCACAAAGCCGAGTTCACCCCAGATGGCCTCACCCGGGCCGAGGATCCGCTACTCCTCTACTTCACCTCCGGCACGACCAGCCTGCCCAAGCTGGTGCAGCACAGCCACCGCTCCTACCCGGTCGGCCACCTGTCCACCATGTACTGGATCGGCCTACGGCCTGGTGACGTCCACCTCAACGTCTCTTCGCCCGGCTGGGCCAAGCACGCGTGGAGCAACTTCTTCGCCCCCTGGAACGCCGGCTGCGAGATCCTCATCGTCAATCAGCCTCGTTTTTCGGCCAAGCCGCTGCTGGATGCGCTTGTCCGACACAAAGTCACCTCCTTCTGCGCGCCGCCTACCGTATGGCGGATGCTGCTCCTGGAGGATCTGGCGGCCTGGCGCCCGCCCCTCCGCGAGTTGGTCGGAGCAGGCGAGCCGCTCAATCCGGAGGTCGTGCAGCGGATCGAGCAGGCTTGGGGCGTTCCCCTCCGCGACGGCTATGGACAGACCGAGACCACCGCACAAATCGGCAACACCCCTGGACAGCCAGTCAAGCCCGGGTCGATGGGACGTCCGCTCCCCGGGTACGACGTGGTCCTAGTGGACGTCGAGACCGGGGAGGAAATCACCGCGGCCGGAGTCGACGGAGAACTTTGCCTGCCGCTGGAGAGCAGCCCCCTCGGCCTCATGGTCGGCTATCAGGATGATCCGGAACGACAAGCTGACTCCACGGCCGGCGGCCGTTATCACACTGGCGACGTAGCCCAGCGCGACATCGACGGCTACTACCACTTCTCCGCTCGCGGAGATGACGTATTCAAGAGTAGTGATTACAGAGTGTCACCCTTTGAGCTGGAGAGCGTCCTGATCGAGCACCCCTCCGTTGCCGAGGCAGCGGTCGTCCCCTCGCCGGACCCTCTGCGTCTGTCTGTGCCCAAGGCATTCATCGTCCTGGTACCGGGCAGCAAGCCGGACGCCGAGACAGCCCGCTCCATCCTCGCCTGGTCGAAGCAGCGCCTGGCACCCTACAAGCGCATTCGCCGCATCGAGTTTGCCGACCTCCCCAAGACCATCTCCGGCAAGATCCGCCGCGTCGAGCTGCGCGGCCTAGAGGGGCAAGCGCACGCCAACCGCGGGTCAGCTCAGGCCGCCCATCGACGGGAGCAGGAGTTCTGGGAGGAGGACTTCCAGGGCCCTGGGATCCAGTAAGCCCCCTCCAGATTCTGTGGCAGCGGCTGCTGCCGCGGATCGCTAGGCGGAAGGCACCAGCCGCAGCGGCCACCCTTCCATTGCACCAGCTCCACATCCGTGACATCCGGATCGTCCAGCCCCGCTCGGCGTAGGAACTCCTCTACGTCGGCGAGGTTGAATGCGTACCCTTGGAGTGATACCTCATTTCCGCCCGGCGCGCCGCGCGCTCCACGAACACACGGTGCGGCGCCAACGGGTACACGACCACCGGCGGGTCAGTGAGGGGCGTCCTGCTGCTCAATATCGACCACAGCCCAGGCTCACCCACTGCCTTCCTTCCGTGCGCTGGACAGACTGAGTCAGATCCTCAAAACCGAGTAGGCAGAGGCTCTGTCACCCGCCTAGAATTCTCATTGGATGCTGCAAACAGAGCTTCGGACATGCTGCGTGTAGCAAGATTGGGGTGGGCATGAGTATCAGCGCGATGTTCGAGTTTCCGGTGCAGATCTGGGTAATGTGCGAAGCATTGGCTACGGAATACTCCTCCGGTTACGGCGAGCTTCGATTCAACGTCGCATTGCCCACCGGCATGCCACCATTCGGCGGTGCACCTGACGTCCCTGGGATTGCCTCGCATATAAAGGTGACTGGCGACCAAGTTGTGTGGGCGCAGGAATATGGCGCGTTCGTTCCCGAGTCACTTCGACCGGCGACCGCGCTCCATCGCGTGGTCATGACGGACGTCGATGGCCCAATATACGATCACGCTTCGTGGTTTACCCCGGACAATCAGCTAGCCGAGTACGTCGAGCCATGGTTCAACGAGGTACGCACCTGGGTCGAGGTAATGACCGGCCAGGATCTTGACCCCAATCACCGTGTCTATGACGCCGAACTGGTTGGGGTCGGACTTACGTTCATCGAGCCTCCGCATAATGGTTCCACAGGCATGAAGATCACTACGCCACGCATCCGCCCTCTTCGCGCCCAGGAGTGGGCGGACATTCTCGGGTTCGTTCGCGATGGCAAGCAGCCACCCCTGGAAGAGGTTCTGAGTCGTGACGCACGAGCCGCGCAACGACGACATGCCAACAGGCGCGCGATCATCGATGCTGCTACCGCACTGGAGATTGCGCTGGGCCGGTACATCCGAGGTATGGCCGATCAACTGCCACCGGCCCAGCAAGGGCGCCTCGACAAGCAGCCGACGCTTGGCGCCTACATCTCAATTGCCGAGAACTCCGGACTTCAGCTTGCTGTTCCCATTGAGCGGCTGCAATGGCTGAGCCGCCTCCGAAATGACGCCGCGCACCGCGGAGAGGAAACAAGCGATCGGGAAGCAGTAAATGCGGTACAGGTTATGCTTGATTTCCTCGGCACGCACGGACTAATCACTCGGACAGGAGAACTCGATTCCGATGGTTCGGAGTGGACCCTGGTCGATTCCGAGAATTTGGAGACTGGGGCCTCGGGCATGGATTCTCGGTGAGGCATTTCGGCGCGCCGCAGCGCGGCGGCACGGTACGGCGTCGATACCGAAGGATCTTGAACCCAACTCGCATGCCCTCCGCGATGGGCGCAGGCTAGTGGGTGAGTATTGCGAGGTGTCCCATGACCGATCCCAGCGTCTGGTCTGCCCGTATCGGCCCGGTTCTCACGCGCTTGCAGGCCGAGCACCGATACGGAGCAAAGATCATGAGCATGGCAGAAGAGGGCGGAGATCTCCTGGCACTGCGTACCAGCGACGACGTCATCGTCTACCCCGCCTATCAGTTCGACGATCGAGGACCCGTAGAAGGCTGGCACGAGGTTCTGGCCGCCTTTCGCGACCGCACTGATGTGAGCTGGACCGTCGCAGCGTGGGCCAACACACCACTGGCTGTCCTCGGATCGCGCAGCGTCGCCGACGCTCTCAGCGCCCACAACAAGAAGGAAGCAGTTGTCGCAGCATATGCGGCTGCTCGCAGGTGGGCTCGGTGACCAGCAATCCGGCCCGGTTCATGGGGAGGAACGGTCCGCCCGGAGACCTGTCGCAGCTCCCCCCGCGTGTATTGTCCGCAGGCACAACCTTGTTCCGGGCCACTGATCACAACGCCGGCCCCTGGTACTACGCCTCGCAAGGCACGGGACGCTTTGATCTGCCTGCTCCCAAGGGCACGTGCTACAGCGCGTTCGATCACGTGACCTGTGTCCTGGAGCAATTGTTCCCCGAGGTTCTCGACGCCCGGGGCTTGCCGCTTGAGCCTGCCCTGCTGAGCGGTGTCCACGTCTATGAGTTCTTGACTCCAGCGCAGTTGATCCTGGCGGATCTGCAGACAACCGCCGCGGCCACCTACGGCGCATCTCGCGAGCTGTCGACGACATCGGACTACCTCGTCAGCCAAGACTGGGCGGCCGGGCTTTCCGTGAACTTCTCGGGCTTGGCCTATGCACCGAGGTGCAATCCCCAACCAACTGCGGTCGGAGTCGCGGTTTTCGGACCTGCCGGTGCCGACGCAACCTGGGCCCCGGTGGCCAGCACCACGGGTGACGATCTGGGTGCCTTGCTAAGAAGCGGTGGGTTGCCCGTGGCTGGACCACCCTCCCTGGACGAGATGGTGCTTGCCTAGGCGGCTGAGAGCCGTCTGCGGAGTGTGTGATGCGCTGAGCGGCACGGTGCGAGGCCCCCCGAGCACAGTCTGACGAGGCCCCGAACCCGCTGAGTAAACGGGCACAAGGGGAGCCCTGCAGAGACCCTGTGATAGAGGTGTCAGCTGCCCGCAGCGGGTCGTTCGACGGGGTCGTTAAGCAGTGTCCGGAACTGGTGGTGGCCGCGGGCCGCGGCGCGGCTGATGATCTCCCGTGCCAGGGTCTCGTTCTTGGGGTCTGCCAGCCCAGTTCGCAGCAGGGTCCTGATGTCGGTCTCCCGGTAGCGCGGCAGGGTCGCGTACTGGTCCAGCCCGGCGAACCAGTCTCGGAGCAGGACGAGGACCGCCGTGGTCTCGGTTACGACCACAGCCGTGAGGAACCCGAAGGTGGTGTCGTCCGGTCGTAGCTGGCCGCCGGCGTCCAGGACGGCCTGCATCTGCTGCAAGCCCCACTGTCCGGGAAACTGGCCGCTGGCGGCCAAGGCAGCGGCGATATCGCCCAGTTCGCGGTTCAGGGGCGGAGTCTCATCGTCAGCGGTCCCAAGTCGCCACTGCCACCATGCCTTGACGCGAGGTGCGACTTCGGGTGAGACCCCGGCGCGGATGTCCATCGCGATGCTGCTGTCGAGCTGCTGCAGGACGGAGGTGCTGGTGTAGGTGTAGTAGGAGGCGACGAGGCCGTTGCCTCCGGTCAGGTCGATCACGTCGGCCCAGTACAGCGCCAGGATGTGCCGGCCCAGGGCGAAGCGCAGACGGGCGCTGCGGTCACTCCCGTCTTCGGTGTCCTTCTCTGCCTGGTCTCGGTAGGTGCCGAGCAGCAGCTCGGCGCTGGCGTGGTCGAAGGGGGCAGCAGATAGGTACGCGTTCCACGCGGTGGCGCCAGCGGCGGTGGAGTTGAAGAGATCGGTGCCGACGGCGGCACCCCAGGTCGGGTCGAGGTGGGTGAGCTGTGGGAACCGCTCGCCCAGTACGGTGGCCCGGATCTCTGCGGCGGCGGGCCCGGCCATCGAGGCGTCCTGTAGCAGATCGAACGCCGGGCTGACGTCCAGGTCGTGGGCACGCGACCAACTGGCCCAGGCAACAGCGGCTCGCAGAGCTTGGGCCCGGGCGTCGTACCAGTAGAGGCCAGGCTCCTCGGCCGCGGCCAATGTGTCCGGTGCGGCAAGGACAGCCGTGATCACGTTCCACGTCGGCATCGCAAGCACGGGTGCGGGTGGGTTGATGCGGTGATTCAGGGCGGTAATCAGCAGTTCAGCAGCCACTCGGTGCAGTTCGTGGGCAAGGCCGGTGTCCTGCCGATCGGCGGCGTGCTGAGCGAGGTCGACCAGCGGGGCCCACTCCACCATGGTGGAGTGGGCCGCTGCCTGGAATCCGCTCAGGGCCGCAACGAGGTAAGTGTCCACAAGGTCGGCAAAGAGCTGGGCCTGGTTACTGTGGCGCCCGCCCTGCGCGGTCACAGCCTCGCGCAGCACGGAGGAGTAAGCGGACTGGTTGGTCCCGCCGAACGCCGAGGGCTCCGGCTCCCATGCCGCGGCCCTGGCCACGAGTTCGGCGGTATCGAGCATGGCGAGGTCTCCGGGTGTCTCAGAGGCCGGTGGGTCGATGAGCGGCATACCTGAGTGCGGCACCTTGTCCAGATCCCGAGCCGCGCCGTAGCGGCCCACCAGATCGGACAGTGAGGTGCGCTGCTCGGCGGACAGCACCGGCTCCAGCGCGGTGTAACGGTCGCGACGCCAGAGGTCAGTCCAAGTGGTCAGCTTTTCGGGGTCAATCGTGGTGTTGTAGCGCTGCTGGTATTCACGGCTCCACCGCTCGGCATCGGGGCCCGCGTCGACTGCAGCGAGTACCTGGGTGCGGGTGGCGGTGTCCAGGGCAACGGCGTGGTTACGGGCGAGGAGCAGCCATTCGCGCTCCAGCCCTTCATCGGCTGCGGTGGCCTGGTCGGTGAGCGCGTCAGCGACCAGTGCGCCGCCGGCCTCAGCGTGACGATCGAGCATGTGCAGCCGAAGGCGGCGTAGGACCGTCCATGGACGGGTCTGCAGCACAGCCAGAACCTCGGCCAGGTTGGCGGTCCCATCACTGAGCAGGGCAGTAGCGGTGTTGCGCAGGGCTGTGGTCAGCCGCACCTCAGCGCCTGGGTAGGCAAGGTCTTGATCGCGGTCCAGAGCTGGGTACCAGATTTCGGACCGGTCGCCGGAGCCGGTGTGGCCGGGGCGCTGCAGGGCATTCAGGGTCTGGTCGAGGCACTCAACCAGAGCAGCGGCCCAGCGGACGCCGAGGTGGGCGGTCATCGGTGTGTTAGCACGGTCGACGGTATGACCGTACTCCCACTCGCCGATGCGGGAGTTGCCGTGGGCATCGGTGGCCAGCAGGGCGCACATCAGTTCAAGGGCAGCGTCGTGGTGGTCGCTTCCGGCCAAGTGCACGGCCAGGTCGGCGTAGCGGTCGGGAGCGAGGATGTAGGGCCCGCGAACCGCGGCCAGCAGCCGCGGCAGCAACTGGACGGCCTTCTTCGCGGGCACGCTGACGGCGATTTCAACCAGGTCAAGGTGCACGCGGGGGTTGTCGGTCTCGATGCGGGCGGCGATCTGGAGGACGGCGGTCGGATCGACGGCAGCCATCCGGGCCAGGTATGCCGAGGCAGGCCAGTAACTGAACGTGACCCGGCCGGCCTCTTCGTCGACAGCGGCCGTGGGCGGATGGGCGAAGACCTTGCCCAGCAACGGCAGCCACGCGGGGGTGGTGAGCTGAGAGAAGAAGCGCTCCCGGGTCAACTCGTCCTGGGGGAAGTTCTGGAACAAGAGTGCCGCGTCGTCCTTGGTGGGGTGCTCCAGCGCGGCGAGCCGGTCCAGACGTTCGGCGCTGGCCAGGTAGCGGGCATCGAAGGCATCCAGGAGAACGTCGAACAGTTGCATGAATCCGTCGACGTATGCCTGGAACTTCTGATCCAGGGCACGGGGAGGCTCCAGGCCGGGACGGTGGGCGTGCCCGTGCTGCTGACCGACCGCTTTGAGCCAGGCGCGGCCCTCAGCGCTGCTCTCGGGGATCCCCAGAGCAGCCAGCACAGCCTTGACCTGCAGCCTGTGAGTGTTGCCGCTGGCCGGAGCGGGCGGCCCGGCCGCCACCGGTGCGGAGGCGGGCTGGAACAGCGACCGCACCGCGGTGTCGACCGCGTCCAGGAGGTAGCTCAGAGCCTGGACCACGCCGGCCCCAGGGGTCTCTGGGGCGGCCTGTTGTGACTCCCCTGGGGTCCGGGTCTCGTCGGGCAGCAGGATCGCCCGTACGGCGCTCTCCAACTCCCTCAGCAGGTGGCCTATCAGCATCACCCGGGTCTGCAGACCGCGGTCGTCATCCAGGAGGGTGCAGATGTCCTGAAAGAGGCCCGCGGGCCCCGGCCCGAAGGAGAGCAGCCGCTCTCGAATCCTGTCCTGCTGCTGAGATCGGGAGTCGGCAGCCTCCCCAAAGGAGGGCTGGGGGTACATCACCCTTCAATCATCCCATGCCCCTTGGCGCGCTCTGGGCTTGCCAGGGGAGTCGCCGACATCCGCTATGGCTCCGGCTCGCCCAAGCAGTACCGCACGACAGGGTTTCCATGATCATTAATGTGGCGAGCCAGCCACAGAGACCTGGCTCGCCACGTTATTGCAGGTCAGATGCCTAGTTCCATTCGGAATGATAGGTACCCTGCGGTGGTGCGTCTGTTCAAGGCGTCCGACTACAAGATCTCGCCCTTCGAGCTGGAGAGCGCGCTGCTGGAGCACGAGGCGGTGGCCGAGGCTGCCGTGGTGCCCTCGCCGGACCCGCTGCGGCTGGCCGTGCCCAAGGCGTATGTGGTGCTGGCGGCCGGTTGGGAGGCCGGTCCGGAGACCGCCAAGGCGATCTTCGCCCACTCCCGCGAGGTGCTGGCCCCGTACAAGCGCGTCCGGAGGCTGGAGTTCGCCGAGCTGCCCAAGACCGTCTCCGGCAAGATCCGCCGGATCGAGCTGCGCGGCCGGGAGGAGCAGGGCCTGGGCGCCGCCACCGAGTACCGCGAGGAGGACTTCCGGTGACGGGGCATCAGCTGTCGTACGCCAGCGGCCCCTCGGAGCTGCCGCTGCTCGGCGACACCATCGGCCGCAATCTGGATCGCGCCGTCGCCGCCCACCCCGACCGGGAGGCGCTGGTGGACGTCCCCAGCGGGCGCCGCTGGACATACGCCGAGTTCGGCCGGGCCGTGGAGGAGGTGGCGCTCGGCCTGCTGGCGCGGGGGGTCGCCCGGGGCGACCGGGTCGGCATCTGGGCCGTCAACTGCCCGGAGTGGGTGCTGGTCCAGTACGCCACCGCCCGGATCGGCGCGGTCATGGTGAACATCAACCCGGCGTACCGGCTGCATGAGCTGGAGTTCGTCCTCAACCAGTCCGGCGTCCGGCTGCTGGTCTCCCAGACCGAGTACCGCAGCAGCGCCTACCGGGCCATGGTGGAGCAGGTCCGGCCGCGCTGCCCGGAGCTGCGCGAGACCGTCTGGATCGCCGACCCCTCCTGGCAGGCCCTGCTCGACGCCGGAGCCGCCGTGGAGCGGACGGCGCTCGTCGCCCGGGAGGCCGCGCTCTGCTGCGACGATCCGATCAACATCCAGTACACCTCGGGCACCACCGGCTTCCCCAAGGGTGCCACCCTCTCCCACCACAACATCCTCAACAACGGCTACTTCGTGGGGGAGTTGGTCGGCTACACCGAGCAGGACCGGATCTGCCTGCCGGTCCCCTTCTACCACTGCTTCGGCATGGTCATGGGCAACCTGGCGGCCACCAGCCACGGCGCCTGCGTGATCATCCCGGCCCGCACCTTCGACCCCGCCGCCACCCTGCGGGCGGTCGCCGCCGAGCGCGCCACCTCGCTCTATGGCGTCCCGACGATGTTCATCGCCGAACTCGGCCTGCCGGACTTCGCCGACCACGACCTCTCCTCGCTGCGCACCGGCATCATGGCGGGCTCGCCGTGCCCGGTGGAGGTGATGAAGCGGGTCGCCGCCGATATGCACATGGCGGAGGTGTCCATCTGCTACGGCATGACCGAGACCTCCCCGGTCTCCACCCAGACCCGCCGCGACGACGACCTGGAGCGCCGCACCGCCACCGTGGGCCGGGTGATGCCGCATATCGAGGTCAAGGTGGTGGACCCGGCGACCGGCGCCACCGTGCCGCGCGGCGAGCCGGGTGAGCTGTGCACCCGGGGCTACTCGGTGATGCTGGGCTACTGGGGCGAGCCGGAGCGGACCGCCGAGGCGATCGACCCGGCCCGCTGGATGCACACCGGCGACCTGGCGGTGATGCGGGAGGACGGCTACCTCGCCGTCGTGGGCCGGATCAAGGACGTGGTCATCCGGGGCGGGGAGAACGTCTACCCGCGGGAGATCGAGGAGTTTCTGCACAGCCATCCCAAGATCGCCGATGTGCAGGTGGTCGGGGTGCCCGACGAGCGGCTCGGCGAGGAGGTCTGCGCCTGGGCGGTGCTGCGCGACCCCGCGCAGACCCTGACCGCCGAGGAGGTCGCGGAGTTCTGCCGGGACCGGCTGGCGCACTACAAGGTGCCGCGCTATGTGCGGGTGGTCGAGTCCTTCCCGATGACGGTCAGCGGCAAGGTGCGCAAGGTGGAGCTGCGCGAGCAGGCGGCCCGCGCCCTCGGCCGCTGACCGGGGGCGTTGTCGGCGGGGGCGGCGTCAGCGGGGGCCTCGTCAGCGGGGGCGGCGTCCGGCCGGGCGCCGCCCCCGCAGGGGCCGGTTCAGCGCTTGATGTCGACCACGAGCCGGCTGGGGGAACCCAACCGGGTCACGGTCCAGCCGGTCTTCTTGTCCAGGGCGACCCCGAAGGACACATACCCCTCGAAGTCGCCGGTCAGGGCGAGCCCCTTGACCCGGGTCAGCCGCAGGGTGGTCAGCCTCGGGCCCCGGTAGACCGCCGTACCGGCGGCGTTGTGCGCGACCGCCGGGGTGAGCGTGATCCGGAGGAACGACTTCCCGGCGAGCGGGACCGCCTTCCCGGAGCCGTCGTAGCGGAGCCGGTCCACCCGCTGCACCGTGGCCTTGGGCAGCGCGCCCTTGACGTCGATGACGATGCGGTCATAGGTCGGATGCCCGGCGATGCGGGCGTTGACCACCTGCGCCCCGGTGGGCGAGGAGGCGGCGGCCGGGGTGGCGGCGAGAGCGCCGCCTGCCGCCAGAAGGGTGCCTGCGGCGGCGAGTGCCGTGGCACGGGTCGGAGTGAACATCTACGTCCCCCTGTTCGGGTGATGTCGGGGACAAGGCCGTCTTATCGGTCAGGACGTGTGTTCGCCACGCAGGGTTGCGTTCGGGTGGGGTTTGCCTCTGAGGTACAAGGTTTTGCCTCTGGGGCATGTCGGGTGTCCACTGGAGGCATGAGCCGTACCATCGAGCCCGAGCCGGACCCGGCCGCCGGTGCCGACCAGGAGGTCGCGGGACTCGGCGCCCGCCTGCGCGAGCAGCGCCACCGCAGCGGCCTGACCCTGGAGGCGGCCGCCGCCCGGGTGGGACTCTCCCCGGCCCATCTGTCGCGGCTGGAGACCGAGCGCCGCCAGCCCTCGCTGCCCGTGCTGCTGGGCCTCTCCCGAGCATACGCGACCACGGTCGCCGAACTCCTGGGGGAGGAGCCGCCGCGGCGCGACCCCGTGGTGCGCGGCGGCCGGCTGGAGCCGGGCCGGGCCGGTGGCTGGAGCTACCAGCGGGCCGGAGCCCCCGGGCGCGCGATGCAGGCCCTGCGGGTGCACATCCCGCCTGCGGTCCAGGACGCCGTGGTGCGGGTCCATCCGGGTGAGGAGTGGCTCTATGTGACCGAGGGGCGGCTGCGGCTCGCCCTCGGCGACACCGACCATCTGCTCGGCCCCGGCGACGCCGCGCACTTCGACTCGCTCACACCGCACCGACTGGCCGCCGACTCCGCCGGCGGCGCGGAACTGCTCTTTGTCCACACCCTGTTGCAGAGCCCGCTGGGCGAGCTGTGCATCGGCCCCTCCGTCCCGGTCCACTGAGACCGGGGCGGCGCCGCGAGAAAGGAACCGCCATGGCAGCTGACGCCTCCTCGTCCCCCACCGAGACCCAGGACGCGGGCAAGCCCACCGGACGCCGGGTCTACCTGAGGGCGTTCATCTACGTCGCCGCGGTGCACCTGTTCGCCGCGCTGCTCTTCGCCATGTTCGCCCTGGGCGCGCGCCGCTGACCTGCATGGGTTCCCCCGGCTCGGCAACCGGCCCGGCGGCGGTCGCACCCACTGCGGCCGGATACGTTGGCATCCCACGCATCCCCCACTGCGAGAGAAGGTGCCATGGCACAGCAGGTTCGAGGCGTAGTCGCCCGAGGCAAGGGCGAGCCGGTCTCGGTCGAGACGGTCCTGGTCCCCGACCCCGGTCCGGGCGAGGCGGTGGTGAAGGTGCAGGCGTGCGGCGTCTGCCACACCGACCTGCACTACCGCGAGGGCGGCATCAACGACGAGTTCCCCTTCCTGCTGGGCCATGAGGCGGCGGGTGTGGTCGAGTCGGTGGGCGAGGGCGTGACCGAGGTGGCCCCCGGCGACTTCGTGATCCTCAACTGGCGTGCGGTGTGCGGGCAGTGCCGCGCCTGTCGGCGCGGTCGGCCCTGGTACTGCTTCAACACCCACAACGCCACGCAGAAGATGACCCTGGCGGACGGCACCGAGCTGTCGCCCGCCCTGGGGATCGGCGCGTTCGCCGAGAAGACCCTGGTCGCGGCGGGGCAGTGCACCAAGGTCGACCCGGCGGCCTCCCCGGCGGCGGCCGGGCTGCTGGGCTGCGGTGTGATGGCCGGGCTGGGCGCCGCCCTCAACACCGGGAACGTCGGCCGGGGCGACTCGGTCGCCGTCATCGGCTGCGGCGGCGTCGGCGGCGCCGCCCTGATGGGCGCGCACCTGGCCGGCGCGGCGCGGATCATCGCCGTGGACGTGGACGACCGCAAGCTGGAGACCGCGCGGAAGCTGGGCGCGACCCACACCGTCAACTCCCGTGCCACCGACCCGGTGGAGGCCATCCGCGAGCTGACCGGCGGCAATGGCGCCGATGTCGTCATCGAGGCGGTGGGCCGCCCCGAGACCTACCAGCAGGCCTTCTACGCCCGCGACCTGGCCGGCACCGTCGTGCTGGTCGGCGTGCCCACCCCGGAGATGCGCCTGGAGCTGCCGCTGCTGGACGTCTTCGGCCGGGGCGGCGCGCTCAAGTCGTCCTGGTACGGCGACTGCCTGCCGTCCCGCGACTTCCCCATGCTGATCGACCTCTACCTCCAGGGCCGCCTGGACCTGGACGCCTTCGTCACCGAGACCATCCCGCTGGACGGCGTGGAGGAGGCGTTCGCCCGGATGCACCACGGCGATGTGCTGCGCTCGGTGGTGGTCTTCTGATGGCCGCCCGCATCGACCACCTGGTCACCTCCGGCACCTTCTCGCTGGACGGCGGCACCTGGGAGGTGGACAACAACGTCTGGATCGTCGGCGACGACAGCGAGGCGCTGGTGATCGACGCCGCCCATGACGCCGACGCCATCGCGGCGGCCGTCGGCGACCGGCGGCTGGTCGCGATCGTCTGCACCCACGCGCACAACGACCACATCGACGCCGCGCCCGCGCTGGCCGCCCGCACCGGCGCACCGGTGCTGCTGCACCCCGACGACCTGCCGCTCTGGAAGCGGACCCACCCGGACCGGGAGCCCGACGGCGAGCTGGCCGACGGCCGGGTCCTCACCGTCGCGGGCACCGAGCTGACCGTGCTGCACACCCCGGGGCACGCCCCGGGCGCGGTCTGCCTGTACGCGCCCTCGCTCGCCACGGTCTTCACCGGGGACACCCTCTTCCAGGGCGGCCCCGGCGCCACCGGCCGGTCCTTCTCCCACTTTCCGACGATCATCGACTCCATCCGGGAGCGGCTGCTGAGCCTGCCGCCGGAGACGGTGGTCCGCACCGGCCACGGCGACTCGACCACGGTCGGTGCCGAGGCTCCGCACCTCCAGGAGTGGATCGACCGGGGGCACTGACCGCCTCGACCGACCCCGTACGGGCCCAGGGAGCGCCGGCGACGGCCCCCTGGGCCCTTCGCGGTTAATGTGATATCACTTTGCCATCACCTCATGGCGTTGCGATCCGCCCGAACCGGGCGGAGAAGGGGGGACCTGTGATGACCGATCAGCAGGCAGCCTCGACCGTCCCGACCGAGTACGTCCCCGATGCGCAGGGTGGCGGTGGCGAGGTCCCGGAGCGCCCGGCGCACTCGGTGAGCGGCTATCTGCTGATAGCCGGGGTGGCGCTGCTGGCCGTCATCGGCGGCCTCACCACCGGTCTGCTGGCCGCCGCCGCGCATGCGCCCGGCCCGGCGGCCGGTGTCGCGCTGGCGACCGCCGTCGCCTGCGCGGTCCCGCTCTCCGGTCTGGTCGTGGTCAACCCCAATGAGGCCCGGGTGCTCCAGCTCTTCGGCCGGTACACCGGCACGCTCCGCCAGGAGGGCCTGCACTGCGTCAACCCCTTCACCACCAAGACCCGGGTCTCCCTGCGGGTCTCCAACTTCGAGAGCTCGGTGCTCAAGGTCAACGACGCGGAGGGCACCCCGGTGGAGATCGCCGCCGTGGTGGTGTGGAAGGTGGAGTCCCCGGCCGCCGCGGTCTTCCAGGTCGACGACTACGAGGAGTACGTCACCACCCAGGCCGAGACCGCCGTCCGCCATCTGGCGACCTCCTACCCCTATGACGCCGAGGACGGCCGCCCCTCGCTCCGCTCCGGTCTCGACCTGGGCGACGAGATGGGCGCCGAGGTGCAGGAGCGGGTCGCCCCGGCCGGGGTGCGGGTGCTGGAGTGCCGCATCACCCACCTCGCGTACGCACCGGAGATCGCCCAGGCGATGCTCCAGCGCCAGCAGGCCGGGGCCGTGGTGGCCGCCCGCACCCGGATCGTGCAGGGCGCGGTGGGCATGGTGGAGATGGCGCTGGAGCAGCTGAACGAGCGCGACGTGGTGGAGTTGGACGAGGAGCGCAAGGCCGCCATGGTCAGCAATCTGCTGGTGGTGCTCTGCGGCGACCGCTCCACCCAGCCCGTGGTCAACACCGGCACCCTGTACCAGTGACAACGGCCCGGCGGCCGTCGCCGGCAGGGCGGCGGCGGTCGCCGGGTGGGCGAGGAGAGGACAGCGGTGGCCGAGCGCAAGAAGTTCCTGCTGCGGATCGATCCCCAGGTCCATGACGCCCTGCAACGCTGGGCCGACGACGAACTGCGCAGCCTCAATGCGCATATCGAGTACCTGCTGCGCCGGGCCCTCGAACAGGCGGGGCGCCCCGTACGGGACGCCCCGCCGCCGCGTCGGGGCAGGCCGCCCCGGGCCCCCGAGGGCGAAGGCACGGCCGAGCCGGCCGGGGAGTGACCCCGGCCGGCTCGGCCGTCAGCCGTCAGCCGGTGGAGGCCGGCGCCGTATCGGGTGAAGCCGCCTCTTCGGCGAGCTGACGGGCGGCCCACTCGGCCCACTCCTGCTGCATCCGGGTGAAGCGAAGCCCCCACTCCAGCGCCAGCCGGCCGTGGACCGCCAGCGCGTCCGACTCCTCCTCGATGAACGCGGCCAGCTCCTGCAACCGCTCGTGGTACTCGCCGGCCGTCCTCCCCTCGCGGTCCAGATAGGCGCGGCCCTGCTCGGGGGTGACCTGCCCGAGGAAGAAGACCCGCAGCAGTGCGTCGTTGCGCCGCTGGCGCTCCGGCTCCACCTCCAGCAGCCAGTGGCGCAGCTCCTCGCGCCCGCTCCCGGTGAGGGCGTACTCCTTGCGCCCGCGCGGACCCTCGGCGGTGACGGTGACCAGCCCGGCGTCGGCGAGCCGGTTGAGCTCCGTGTAGAGCTGGCTCTGCGTCGCCGACCAGACATTGGCGAGCGAGGTCTGGAAGGTGCGGAGCAGGTCGTAACCACTGCCGGAGTGGTCGGCCAGCAGGCCCAGGACGGCATGGCGAAGGCTCATGGGGCGATCCTAACATTCCACTGTTGACATGTCGTGGCCGGACCTTCTAGCTTTGACATGTCGCTACTGGAACCTGAGGAGTCCGGACATGCGTTACCTCCGCACCTTTCTGCCGTGGATCGCCTTCGCCGTCATCGCCACCAAGGGCGACTGGCGCTACGGCGCACCCGCCGCGCTGCTGCTGGCGGTCTGGCTGCTGCTCTCCGACCGCCGCGCCGGGCGCGGTGCCGACGAGCTGGTGATGGAGATCAGCGCGGCCTTCTTCTTCGCGGTGCTCACCGCCTTCTCCTGGGCAGTGCCGCACTCGCCGCTCACCCCCTACGGCCCGGCGCTCGCCATGGGCTGGCTGGCGGTCACCGCCTGGGGCTCGATGGCCGTCGGCCGCCCCTTCACCCTCGGCATCGCCCGCACCATGACCCCGCAGGAGCTCTGGGACCACCCCGGATTCCGGCACGCCAACGTGGTCATCACCGCCGTCTGGGCGGCGTCCTTCACCGCCACCGGCGCGGCGCTCGCCGTCCTGCTGGCCGCCGCCCCGCACGCCACCGCCGCCGTGATCACCGTCAAGCTGCTGGGCTTCGCGATCCCGGTGGCGTTCACCTTCCAGTACCGCAAGGCCGCCGCCCGCCGCCGCGCCGCAGCCGCCCTCACCCCGTCCGCCTGACCGGCGCGAACGGTTCAGACACCGCCTGCAACCCCGCCACCCCAACGGAGGCCCGCCATGACCGAGCAGCAGACCAGCGCCCCGTACTACCTCGAAGGCCATCTGTCGCCCGTCCCCGACGAGACCGACGCCACCGGGCTGGAGGTCGTCGGCACGCTGCCCGCCGAGCTGGACGGCCGCTATCTGCGCAACGGCCCCAACCCGCTCGCCGGGCAGGACGGCGGCCACTGGTTCGCCGGCCACGGGATGATCCACGGGGTACGGCTGCGCGACGGCCGCGCCGAGTGGTACCGCAACCGCTGGGTCCGCACCCGGAAGCTGGAGGGCGCCCCCTTCGTCCGCGACGATTTCACCCTGGACCTGGCCGCCACCCCCGCCAACACCCATGTGGTGCGGCACGGCGAGAAGCTCCTCGCCCTCTGCGAGACCGGTCTGCCCTATCGGCTGACCCCGGAGCTGGACACCGTGGGGCCGGAGGACTTCGGCGGCCGGCTGCGCACCGGTATGACCGCCCACCCCAAGGAGGACCCGGTCAGCGGTGAGCTGCACTTCTTCGGCTACGGCTTCACCGCGCCGTACCTCACCCACCACCGGCTCTCGGCCGACGGCCGACTGCTGGAGAGCCGCGAGGTGCGGGTGCCCGGGCCGACCATGATGCATGACTTCGCCCTCACCGAGCGCCATGTGATCTGGCTGGACCTGCCGGTGGTCTTCGACCTGGCGCTGGTCGGCAGCGGTATGCCCTACCGCTGGGACGAGGGGTACGGGGCCCGGCTCGGCGTGATGGAGCGCACCGGCAGTGCCGAGGTGACCTGGTACGCCATCGACCCCTGCTATGTCTTCCACATCGGCAACGCCCATGAGGACGCCGACGGCCGCATCGTGCTGGACGCGGTGCGCTACGCCCCCGAGTCCTTCGCCGCCCTCTGGTCCAGGGTCGGCGGCGCCGCCGACCCCGCCGCCGCAGCCGCCGCCACCGGGGGCGGCGCCCTCCACCGCTGGACCCTCTCCCCGGCCGACGGCTCGGTGCGGGAGGAGCGGCTGGACGACCGCGCGGTGGAGTTCCCCACCCATGACGACGCCCGGACCGGCCGTGCCCACCGCTATCTGTGGACGGTCTCCGACGATGCGGTGGTCAAGTACGACATGCGTACCGGTGCCGCCCGCGAGCGCGCGCTGGGCGCGGGGGACGCCCCCGGGGAGGCGGTCTTCGTCCGCGCGGCCGGAGCGCACGGCGAGGACGAGGGGTGGCTGCTCTCCCTGGTCTCCGACCGCGCCGCCGGTCCGGCCCGGCTGGTGGTGCTGAACGCGGCGGACCTCTCCTTGCAGGCCGAGGTGCGGCTGCCGCGCCATGTGCCGGCCGGGTTCCACGGCAGCTGGATCCCGGAGGAGCCCCGGGGCTGACCCCGGCCGGTGGAGGGCAGGGCCCGCGCGGGGCGCCCTGCCCTTCCGCCGTATCCGACGGTCCGTCACTTCGCCCTTGCCGCAGCCCCGGTCGTTTGGTTTGATCGCATGAGAGCGCTCCCACGGACTATGCCCCTGGCAACCCCAGGAAGGACCTCGGCATGCTGTATCAGCCCCCGACCGACAGGGCCCGGCGGGCCCCGCTCATCCGCGGCTACCTTCCCACCGACCGGGCTTCCGTGTACGAGGTGTGCCGGCGCACCGCTGCGGCGGGCGCCGACGCCACCGGCCACTACCGGGACCCCGACCTGATGGGCGACATCTTCGCCGGGCCCTATCTGCAACTCGAACCGGAGCTGGCCTTTGTGCTGGACGACGGTACGCAGGCGGTCGGCTATGTCCTCGGGACCTCGGACACCGCCCGCTTCGCCGCCGCCTTCCGCCGGGCCTGGCTGCCCAGGGTCGCCCACCGCCACCCCGCCCCGGACGGCCGGCCGAGCGGCCCGGACGAGGAGATGGCCGCCCTGCTGCACCTGCCGGAGCGCATGGTCGTCCCCGGTCTTGAGGAGTACCCGGCCCACCTCCACATCGACCTGCTGCCCGCCTATCAGCGCTCCGGGTACGGTCGCGCCCTGCTGCTCACCTTTCTCGGCGCTGCCCGCCGCTCCGGCGCCCGGCAGGTCCACCTCGGCATGCTCACCGAGAACACTGCGGCCCGCTCCTTCTACGACCGCCTCGGATTCCATGAGATCGCCGTCCCCGACGCGGGCCCGCTGACCTATCTCGGCCGGTCCACCGAGACCGACGACTGAACCCCGGGGGAGGACGTCCCGGGCGAGGACGCCCCGCGTGCGGCCGTGAGGCGGGCGGGGTGCTCTGGTGTGACATCGGCCAGGTTGGTTGAAACTCGAATCAGATGGCGCTACGGTGGGGTTGTAGTTGAAGGCTAAACCTTTGGAGGACGCCATGGGCCTGTTCAACCGCACCAAGACCGACGACGACGCCACCACTCCGGCCGCCGCCCCCGCAGGGCAGGACCTGTCGGCGCTCACCGGCGACTACACCATCGACGCCACCCACAGCAGCATCGGCTTCACCGTCCGCCACGCCATGGTCACCACCGTGCGCGGCGAGTTCGGCGAGTACGAGGGCAAGCTGCACCTCGACGGCGCCGACCCCGCCCGCTCCACCGCCGAGCTGGCCATCAAGGTCGCCTCCATCGACACCAAGCAGCAGCAGCGCGACGAGCACCTGCGCACCGGCGACTTCTTCGAGGCCGAGACCCACCCGGAGATCACCTTCCGCAGCACCGCCGCCGAGCGCGTCGACGACGAGACCTACCGGATGACCGGCGACCTCACCATCAAGGGCACCACCCGCCCGGTCACCCTCGACCTGGCCTTCAACGGCTCGGCCACCGACCCGTTCGGCAACCTCCGGGTCGGCTTCGAGGGCGGCACCCAGATCAACCGCAGCGACTGGGGCCTCACCTACAACGCGGCCCTGGAGGGCGGCGGCGTGCTGATCAGCGACAAGGCCAAGCTGGTCCTGGACATCTCCGCGATCAAGAACGCCTGACCTGCCGCACCCCCGCTGCACAGGCAGAACGGCCGCCGCCCACCGCACCGGTGGGACGGCGGCCGCCGGGTATCCGCGGTGGGTCAGCGCCCCGGCACCGGGATGCCGCCCTCGACCGTGATGCGGTCGATCTCGGCCAGCTCCTCGTCGGAGAAGTCGGCACCGCCCAGAGCGGCCAGGTTCTGCTC
Source organism: Peterkaempfera bronchialis (assembly GCF_003258605.2). Classification (NCBI taxonomy): domain Bacteria; kingdom Bacillati; phylum Actinomycetota; class Actinomycetes; order Kitasatosporales; family Streptomycetaceae; genus Peterkaempfera; species Peterkaempfera bronchialis. Next base: position 1,188,146 of record NZ_CP031264.1, on the reverse strand, counting down.
CAGCTGGGCCACGCTGCTCGCCCCGATCAGCACCGAGGTGACCCGCCGGTCGCGCAGCAGCCAGGTCAGCGCCAGCTGCGCCAGCGTCTGGCCGCGCTCCCCGGCCAGCTTGTCGAGGGCGCGGAGCATGGTGAGCCGCTGCTCGGTGAGCGCATCCCGGGTGAGGAAGTGGCCCACCGCCATCCGCGAGTCGGCGGGCACGCCGTTGAGGTAGCGGTCGGTGAGCAGGCCCTGTGCCAGCGGCGAGAACGCGATCACGCCCGCCCCGACCTCGTCGGACCGCTCCAGCAGACCGCCCTCGACATCCCGGTTGAGGATCGAGTAGGCATGCTGGTTGATCAGCAGCGGGGTGCCCAGGTCGCGCAGGATCGCGGCTCCCTCGGCCATCTGCTCCGGGCTGTAGTTGGAGAGCCCCGCGTACAGCGCCTTGCCCTGGCGCACGGCCGAGGCCAGCGCACCCATGGTCTCCTCCAGCGGAGTGTCCGGGTCGGGGCGGTGCGAGTAGAAGACGTCGACGTGGTCCAGGCCCATCCGGGCCAGCGACTGGTCCAGGCTGGAGAGCAGGTACTTGCGGGACCCCCACTCGCCGTACGGGCCGGGCCACATGTCGTAGCCCGCCTTGGTGGCGATGAAGAGCTCGTCGCGGTAGGGGCGGAAGTCGGCGGCGAAGTGGCGGCCGAAGTTGGCCTCCGCCGAGCCGGCCGGCGGGCCGTAGTTGTTGGCCAGGTCGATATGGGTGATGCCGGCGTCGAAGGCGCGGCGCAGCACGGCCCGCTGGGTCTCCAGCGGTGCGGTGTCGCCGAAGTTGTGCCACAGGCCGAGCGAGACGGTGGGCAGCAGCACGCCGCTGCGGCCGCTGCGGCGGTACTGCATGGTGCCGTAGCGATCGTCGGCTGCGCGGTACGGGTGCGGGTCGGACATCAGGGGTTCCTTCTCGGCAGGGTGCGGATCTGCACGATCAAGCTACTACGCGCGATCGAACAGCCGCCCGCACTTCCGCCCGGCGCGGACCTGGGGGGATGGCCGGGGTGGCGAACCTCCGAGCGGGCAGGCCGAATGGTCCGGCCGGGCCCTTGCCGAGGGGAGTCCGGCGAGTCAGGGGAGGACGTCGACGTCGGCGGCGCGGGCCTCGATCTCGGCGGCCTCGGCGTGCAGTGCCCGGCGGCGGCGGGCCAGCACCACGCCGGAGACGGCCGCCGCGACCGCGACGGCGGCGATGCCCGTGCCGGGCCGGTCGAGGCGGTGGCCCAGCAGGTGGTCCAGCGAGTAGCGGCCCGCGCCGGTGAGGGCCAGCGCACCGGAGGCGGCGCCCAGCAGGACCGGGTACTCCAGGCCGCCGCCCGCCGCGAAGAAGCCGTTGGGGGCGTGCACCGCGGCGGCGGCCGTCATGGTGCCCAGGCCCGCCGCACCCGCGGCCGGGGTCGCCGCCCCCAGCACCAGCAGCGCACCGCTGCCGGCCTCGCCCAGGCCCGCGGCGAGCGCGCTCTGCCGACCGGGGCGGAATCCCATCTGGTCCATGGCACCCGCCGTGCCGTCCAGGCCTCCACCGCCCAGCCAGCCGAAGAGCTTCTGTACGCCGTGCGCCACCAGCACACCGCCGAGGGTCACGCGCAGCACCAGCAGGCCGGTGTCTCGTGAGTCCGCACAGGTCATCTCTGCCTCCCGGTCCATGGCAGCAGGGGCCGTCCGCTGGCACCGTAACCCGCGCCGTCCGGGGGCGCCCGTCGGTGGAGCGGCCGGGCCGTGCGCTGCGGTGCCGCTGCCGGGTCCGGTGCCGGGTCCGGTGCGGGGAGCGGGGACGCATCACCGCAACCCGCGTGAAACCACCCGGCGGCCCGCGCCGACCCGGCCGGGGGCTGGTCCCGGCGACCGTTGATCGTTTAGTCTTGCCGCTATGAACCCGCTGGTCAGCCCCCGCTATCCGGATCCTGTGCGCTCCGTGCGCAGATCCTGTCACCGCCACGGCTGACCCTGTGCCTCCGCCCGTACCCGGGCAGGCGCTCCCTTGTGATCCGGCCCCGCGCCGCCGCCACATCCGGCGCCGTCGCGGCGCGCCCTGGCCACCGCCGGGCGCCGCCGGATCCTCCTCCCCCCGGAATCCCCGCGTGACGACACCGCTGTGCCGTCCTCGCCCAGGGGCGATCCAAGCCCGGGGGAGGGCCTGGAACGGCCTTCCCGAGTGATGCCGCTCACAGGCCCGCAGCGGTCAACGAGGCGCGGTAGTTGATCCGCCGTACCGACGCCTCCCTTCATCTGATCTTCATCATGGAGGGAATCGGCCGCCCTCCGCCGCAGTCGGCGGCTGCCGCCCGTTCTGCCAGGTCAGAGGGGGGAAGCGGGCGGATGCGGGGAAATTTCCACCATGAGGTTTCAGGGCCATGAGGCCGGGTACGCCGCGCCGTCCGCCGCACTCACCGGGGAAGCGCCGCCTACGATCGGCGGCCGTAGCAACGGGTCTTGGATCGTTCCCGGCGCGGGGCTAAGACTGTGCCCAGTTGCTAGGCGCCCCGCCCACCGCACCGCCCGGACCACCGGGCAGCGGACGTGCGGGGCGTGCCCGTCCGGCACCAACCGAAACCGGGGTGCCCCCGGTCCTGGCGCCACCAAGGCTTCTGCGGCCCTGTGCCGCGACGCCGCCGTGCGCACCAGGGCCGAGCCAACCGATTGAGGTCTTCCCCCCATGCGTCTTCCCTCCATAACCGGCCGACTGCGCCGGAGTACCGCCATCGCCCTCACCGCCGCCGGCCTCGCCTCCGCCGCCGCGATGGCGGTCCCCACCAGCGCTTCGGCGGCCGCCCCGACCGCGCACGAGGCCCATGTGGCGCACCTGGCGCATCTGCACCACCTGCATGTGCTGCACGTGGCGCACCTCAACACCAAGGCCCGTGCCGCCGCCGACGCGGTGTCCAAGGCCGAGCAGGCCCGCCTGCACCGGCTGCACATCGCGCACCTGAACACCCAGGCGCGCATCGCCGCCAACGAGGCGGCCTCCCGCAACGCCCACCGGGCCCCGGTGACCCCCGTCACCGACACCAGCCCGAGTGCGGTGAAGGAGCTGGCCCGCTCCATGGTTCCGGCCAGCCAGTGGGCGTCCTTCAACGCCATCATCACGCATGAGAGCGACTGGAACGTCCGGGCCACCAACCCGTCCTCCGGCGCATACGGCCTGCCCCAGGCCCTGCCCGGTTCCAAGATGGCGTCCGTCGCCTCCGACTGGCGGACCAACCCGGTCACCCAGATCAAGTGGGGCCTCAACTACATGAACGAGCGCTACGGCAGCCCGAACGCCGCCTGGGCCTTCTGGCAGACCCACCACTGGTACTGATCGGCCCACCGCTGCCGATCGACCCTGATCGACCGGTGCGCTCCACGGCCGCGCCCCACCCCGCCTGCCGGGGCGGGGCGCGGCCGTCCGCCGTTCCTCGCCCCGGCGGCCGGTCCGCCGCCAGGCGGTACGGTGAAGCCCGACGACCCGGGCGAGAGGGCGGATGTGGCAGAGCGGCAACACATACGGTCGGCCGCCGATGCGGTGGGCGACTCGCGGATCCGGGCGTTCGGAGTCCTGCTGGGCACCGCCGCGCGCCTGGAGCGGCTGCTGGGGGGCGCCATGGAGCGGGAGAGCGGCATCAGCCACCCCATGTTCGAGGTGCTGCTGCATCTGGCCGCCGCCCCGGAGGGGGTGCCCATGGGCGACCTCTCCAGAGACCTCGTCCTGACCAGCGGCGGTGCGACCCGGCTGGTGGACCGCATGGTCGCCGCCGGACTGGTGGAGCGATGCCGCTCGCAGAGCGACAAGCGGGTGCAGCTGGTCACCCTCACCGGGGAGGGGGAGCGCACGCTGGTCGCGGCGGCCCGCCGCCATGTCCGGGAGCTCGACCGCCATGTGTCCGGCACGCTGAGCCCCGCGCAGGCCGCCTCGATGCTGGACGGGCTGGACCGCCTCGGCCGGCACGCCCGGGAGGCACTGCCCCCGCTCGGCTGACTCCCGCTCGGCCGACTCCCGCTCGGCCGACTCCCGCTCGGCCGGCCCGCCCCCGGCCGACCTGCTCAGTCGATCGGGTGCAGCCGTCCCGTGTGCAGCTCGCCCACCCGGCCGCCCTCGCCCTCGTACGTCCAGAAGACCCGGACGGTGAGGTTGGCGAGGTCCATCACATGGCTGACGGTGAGCCCGCTGCGCTCGGTCCAGTTGACGAAGTAGACCTCCGGTGCGACCTCGGCCACATGGAGCGCCACATCGTCCCCCTGGCCCGCCGACTCGCCCAGTCCCTCCCAGCGGAGCCGGCTGCCGTCGGCGGAGTAGGCGTTGCGGAACTCCGCGCCGTTGTCGACGCGGAAGAGGTACGTCCGGCCGGCGAAGGCCGGCAGCGGTGCTCTGTCGCTCATGGTCCTGCGGCTCCCCGGATCAGGCGGCGGACGGCGGTAGGGGCCGCCTGGGGTGACGATATCGTGGCCGCCGCGCCGCCCGGCCGCCCGGCCGGGCGCGGGGGATGCAACCACTGGCCCCCGCCGATCGGCGGTGACGGTTTCCCCCTGAGCGGCGACACCGTCCCCGCCCGGTGGGGTAAAGCTTGTTCAGGGGAGGAGCCGGCGGTACTGGTGCCGCCGGTCACGCGCGGGGGTTTCCCGCCGGGGGGACGGAGCGACCGGAGATCATGGGTCTGACAAGTCGAACGCTGCTGATCATTGCGATCCTCGCCGCCCTGGGCTGCGTGGTGGGCACGGTATGGATGTGGCCGAGGCTGGCCCGGCGGCACTGGGCCGCCGTACTGGGACGGCTGGGCACCCTCATGGCCACCCAGCTGGCATTCCTGGCGGCCCTGGGGCTGGCCGCCAACGGCTACTTCGGTTTCTACGCCTCCTGGCGCGACCTGCTGGGCACCGGCGCCGACCAGCCGGTCGCCGTGCAGAACCACTTCGGGACGGGCACCCCCGCCGAGCACACCGCCGACCCGGCCCCCGGAGTCGAACCGCTCGGCAAGGTCCCGCTGACCGGCCCGGACGGCGGGGCGCCCCGGGAGGCCGGGATGATAGAGAAGGTCAGGATCGCCGGCGGGCGCTCCGGCCTCTCCAGCGAGGGCTATGTCTATCTGCCCCCGCAGTACTTCCGGCCCGGCGGGCAGCACCGGCGGCTGCCGGTGGCGGTGGTGCTCACCGGCTACCCGGGCGACGCCCGCAACCTGATCACCCGGCTCGACTACCCCGGTGTGGCCCTCGACCGGATCAGGGCCGGCCGGATGCAGCCGACGGTGCTGGTCCTGCTGCGGCCGACGGTCGCCCCGCCGCGCGACACCGAGTGCGTGGACGTCCCGCACGGCCCGCAGGCCGAGACCTACTTCGTCCGGGACGTCCCGCAGGCCGTCGCCGCCGCCTACCGGGTGGCCACCGGACCGCGCAGCTGGGGTGTGATCGGCGACTCCACCGGCGGGTACTGCGCGCTCAAGTTCGCCCTCCGCCATCCCGACGTCTACGGGGCGGCCGTCTCGCTCTCCGGCTACTACCACGCGGCCCACGACGCCACCACCGGCGACCTCTTCGGCGGCAGCGTCCGGCTCCGCAGGGAGAACGACCTGATGTGGCGGCTGAGGCACCTGCCGGTACCGGAGGTGTCGCTGCTGGTCGCCACCAGCCGGGAGGGCGAGGGCGACTACCACGCCACCCAGCGCTTCATCGCGGCGGCCACCCCGCCGCTGCGGGTCTCCTCCATCATCCTGGGGAGCGGCGGCCACAACTTCCGCACCTGGCGCCAGGAGCTCCCGGTGGCGCTGCCCTGGCTGGCCGAGCACCTGCGCGCGGGCTGACGGCGCCCGGCCGCCGCCCGCTTGCCGCCGCCCGCGCGCCGAGGTCGGCGGGTCGGGGTCAGCGCGCCGGGGTCAGCGGGTCGGGTCCAGCAGCAGCTTGCCGACGGTGCGGCGGGCCCGCAGGTCCCGATGGGCGCGGGCCGCCTCGCTCAGCCCGTACGCCTCGCCGACCTGCGGCCTCAGCCGACCGTCCGCCGTCATGGCCATCAGCTCGGCCATCGGCTCGGCGACCATCCCGGGCCTGCCGACGGCGTGCATCAGCCAGAAGCCCACCACCGACCGGGAGTGCGCCATCAGCTGCGCCGCCCGCACCGGGGTCGGGGGCACCCGGGAGGCCATGCCATAGGTCACCAGGCGGCCGAACGGTGCCAGCGCGGCCAGCGAGGCGTCGAAGACCGGTCCGCCGGTCATCTCCAGCACCACGTCCACGCGGTGGCCGCCGTTGGCTTCCACCAGGCGCTCCGCAAGCCCCTCGGGGGCACCGTCCACGGCGGCGTCGGCGCCCAGCTCCAGGGCCAGCCTCCGCTTGGCCTCGGAGGAGGCGGTGGCGATCACCCGCCCGGCGCCGAAGCGGGCCGCCAACTGGACGGCGAGCGAGCCGGTGCCGCCCGCCGCCGCGTGCACCACCACCGACTCGCCCTCGGCGATCCGGGCGCAGGTGCGCAGCAGGTGCCAGGCGGTGAGGCCCTGCACCACCAGGGCCAGCGCCTGACCGTCGGTCACCCCGTCGGGTACGTCATGGGCCAGGGACTCCCGGACCACGGCCTTCTCCGCGTAGCCGCCGTTCTCGGTGAGCGCCACCACCCGGCGGCCCTCCGGGGTCCGGCCGACCACCTCGGCGCCCGGCACCATCGGCAGGGCGGACCGGGACAGATAAGAGTCCTCGACGGTGTGCGTGTCGGCGTAGTTGACCCCCGCCGCCGCCACCTCCACCAGCAACTGCCCGGGCCGGGCCACCGGGTCGGGCAGCTCGACCGGCTTCAGCACCTCGGGCCCGCCGAACTCGGTGATCCGTATCGCGCGCACCGCGACTCCCTCCACACTGCTACCGACCAGTAGGTATGTGATGAGCGTACCGGGCCGTCGGGCGCGTGCCCAGGGGCATTTCCGCGATGTCTCGTATGGTGATATCTGATTCTCAGGAAGTGGGACGAGCATCTATCGTCGTGGTGACCGGAACCGCATCGACCAAGGTGGCTTCCCATGACGTCGAAGGCTGTCTACACCCATGGATTCCACGCCAGCGTGCTGCGCTCGCACACCTGGCGCACCGCCGAGAACTCGGCCGGCTACCTGCTGCCGCACCTCACCGCCGGCGCGGCCGTGCTGGACATCGGCTGCGGCCCCGGCACCATCACGGCGGACCTGGCCGAGCGGGTCGGCAGCGGGCGGGTGACCGCCGCCGACGCCTCCGAGGAGGTCCTGGCCCAGGCCCGGCGCACCGTCGCCGACCGGGGGCTCGCCAATGTCGACTTCGCGGTGGCCGACGTCCATGCACTGGACTTCCCGGACGGCTCCTTTGACGTCGTCCACGCCCATCAGGTACTCCAGCACGTCACCGACCCGGTACGGGCGCTGCGCGAGATGCGCCGCGTCTGCCGACCCGGCGGGCTCGTCGCCGCCCGGGACTCCGACTATGCGGCGATGACCTGGTATCCGCAGGTCCCGGCGCTCGACACCTGGCTGGACGTCACCCGCGCCGTCTCCGCCTCCAACGGCGGGCAGCCCGACGCGGGACGCAGGCTCTTCTCCTGGGCGCTGCGGGCCGGTTTCACCGAGATCACCCCGTCCGCCTCCACCTGGTGCTTCGCCACGCCCGAGGACCGGGCCTGGTGGAGCGGGCTCTGGGCGGAGCGGATGACCGCCTCCGCGATTGCCCGGCAGGCGGTCGCCGACGGCCGCGCCACCGAGGACGACCTGCGCCGCATCGCCGACGGCTGGCAGGAGTGGGGCGCCGCCGAGGACGGCTGGTTCGCCGTGCTCAACGGCGAGATCCTCTGCCGCGCCTGACCCCCGGCCCGGTTCTTCGTCAGTCGGCGGCGGCGCGGGAGGCCAGCTCCCGTGCCGCCGCCGCGCACGCCCCGGCGACGGCCTCCTCCGCCACCCGTACCAGGCGGCCGTCCTCCACCACCGGCAGCCCGTCGACCAGCAGCAGGGTGAGCGGCGGCAGCGCGCCCATGGCGAGCGCGGCCACCGGGTCGGCGATGGAGGAGTGCATCACCCCGTCCACCTTCCACAGGGCCAGGTCGGCGAGCTTGCCCGGCTCGATGGAGCCGAGCTCCGCCTGCCGACCGAGCACCCTGGCCCCGCCCATGGTGCCCATCCGCAGCACCTGACGGGCCGTCATCGCGCCCGCGCCGCTGCGCAGCCGGTGGACCAGCAGCGCGGTACGCAGCTCGGTGCCCAGCTCGCCGGACTCATTGGACGCCGTGCCGTCCACCCCCAGCCCCACCGGCACCCCGGCGGCCAGCAGCTCCGGCACCCGGGCGATCCCGGCGGCCAGCCGGGCGTTGGACGACGGGCAGTGCGCCACCCCCGTCCCGGTCGCGGCGAACCTGGCGATGTCCGCGTCGGCCAGATGGACGCAGTGCGCCATCCAGACGTCCTCGCCCAGCCAGCCGACGCTCTCGAAGTACTCGGTCGGCCGCATCCCGAACCGCTCCTCGCAGAACCGCTGCTCCTCGGCCGTCTCCGACCCATGGGTGTGCAGCCGCACCCCCTTGCGCCGGGCCAGCTCCGCCGCCTCCCGCATCAGCTCGCTGGTGACCGAGAAGGGGGAGCACGGGGCGATGGCGATATGCAGCATCGAACCGAAGGAGGGGTCGTGCCAGCGGTCCACCGCCTCCTCACTGGCGGCCAGGATCTCCTCGGTCCGCTCCACGGCGGAGTCCGGCGGCAGCCCGCCGTCGCTGCGCCCGCGCGACATGGAACCCCGGGCCGCCGTGAACCGCAGGCCGAGTTCCGCCACCGCCTCGATCTCCGCGCCCAGCAGATCGCCGCCGCCGCGCGGGAAGACATAGTGGTGGTCCGCCGCCGTGGTGCAGCCGGACTTCAGCAGCGCGGCGGCCGACCCCTGCGCCGCCGCGTGCACCAGCCGGTCGTCGATCCGCGCCCAGATCGGATACAGCGCCACCAGCCAGTCGAAGAGGATGCTGTCCTGGACCAGGCCCCGGGTGATCCACTGGTAGAAGTGGTGATGGGTGTTGACCAGCCCCGGAGTCAGCAGATGGCCCGTCCCGTCGACCCGGCGCACCGCCTCTCCGGGCGCCACCGGGGCCGGACCCGGCCCGACGGACTCGATCAGATTGCCCGCCACCACCACATGCCCTCGGGGGTACTCGGTGGAGTCCGCGTCCACGGTGGCGACGGCGCAGTTCTCGATCACGGTGCGGCGTACCGGCGGCGATGGCTGCGCGGCCATGGGCGGCTCTCCTACTCCACGGGGATGGCGGGGACCGCGCCCTCCCGGTGCACGGTCCCCTCGATCAGGCCGTATGGGCGGTCGGCCGCATGGAAGACCTCGTTCTCGTTCCGCAGGCCGAATGGTTCCAGGTCGACCGGGAAGTGGTGCCGGTTGGGCAGTTGCAGCCGGATCTCCGCCACCCCGGGCTGATGGTCCAGCACCCGGGTGCCCATGGCGTGCAGGGTCTGCTGGAGCGAATGGCTGTAGGTCTCGGCGAACGCCTCCAGCAGCTGGTCGCGCACCTCCGCCCAGCCGGTGTCCCAGCCGGGTTCGGCCTCGCCCTCGGCGCCGGTGAAGGAGTGCCGCCAGCGGGCCGTCACCTCGGTCGCCAGCACCCGGTCGTCGGTCTCCTGGAGGGTGGTGTACCGGTCCTTGAGGTACCCCCGGAACTCCGAGCCGGTGGAGTTCATCACCACCAGCCCCTTCAACCCCGAGACCACCTGGAGGGCCTTACCGTCCCAGTGGACCTCCGCCGTCCGCACCTCGCCGCCGCGCCGCACAAAGGAGTGGTCGGCCTCCTCGGCTCCGGTGGCGCGGGCGGGGGCGCGCGGCGTCCTGATCCGGTCCCAGACGTACTCCTCGATCCGCACCCGGGCCCGGTGGATCGGCGCCACCTCGGCCACGAAGTGCCGGGCCAGCCGGATGCCGTACCCCTCGGCGGAGTCGATGCCGTACTGCTTGGCCAGGGCGTAGCAGGTGTTCTTGACGCTGTCGGTCGGCAGGCAGTGGGCGTTGCTGCCGGACAGGTGCATCGCGTCGAGGTCGCCGGAGAGGGCCACCGAGACACTGACGTCCTTGATCTCGTGGCGGGCGCCGCTCCGGGTGATCCGCACCACCCGGGTCTCCGCCTTGCCGTACTGGTTCTGGCCGAGCACATGGGCCATCGGGCGTCAGCTCCCTCGGTAGACGGAGTATCCGTACGGACTGAGCAGCAGCGGCACGTGGTAGTGGGACTGGTCCGGCGCGACGGTGAAGACCACCGACACCTCGGGGAAGAACGGCCGCCCCGGCAGATAGCCGCCGGTGTCGAAACGCAGCCGCAGCACGTCATCCCCGGTCGCCACCTCAGGGAGGTCCCGGCAGCGGCCGTCGGCATCGGTGGCGGAGACCGCGAGCAGCTGCCAGCCGCCGTCCTCGGTCTGCCGGGACAGCTCCACCCGCACGCCCTCGGCGGGTCGGCCCAGGGCGGTGTCCAGGACATGGGTGGAGATGCCGGTCATGGCGCGGTCCCGTCCAGCAGGCGGGCGAGCCGGACGGCGTTGATGGAGCGCAGCTCGGCCCGGATGAGCTCGGTCTCGGTGGCGGCGTCGTTGCCGTACCGCTCGCGGAGCGCCGCGAGCATCCCGGCGGCGGTCCGGCCGGTGGCGCGGATCAGGAAGACATGGCCGAACTTGGCCTCGTACGCGGCATTGGCCGCCCGTAGCTCCGCCAGCAGCGCGGGGTCGGCGCCCATGACTCCGGTCTGCTCCCGGCGGGCGGTCGCGCCCCCGCCGCCCGGCGCACCGATCCGGGCGTGCCCGGCCATCGCCTCGGCCAGGTCGGCGGCGGTGAGGCGGGCCACCGCCGCATCGCCGGCGGCCAGCAGCGCCGCGCGGTCCGCCCAGGGTCTGGCGGCGGCGACGGCGGTGGCCCAGGCGCGGCTGGCGCAGACCTCGCGGAGCGTCGCGTGCAGTGTGCCGTCGGGGGCGGCGTTCAGCCGATCGAGTGCCGGAGGGCGGTCGGGGGCCGGAGGGCGGTCGGGGGCCGGAGGGCGGTCGGGCACGGGTGACCTCCCGAGGAGTGGTGCCACCCCGAGAAAGCTAGAACCGGCCCCTGCCGCCGTCAACAGAGGTAGACGTCCACGGCGAAGCGGCTGACGCCCGGCCCGCGCGCACTCGGGAAAGGCGGCCGATGCGAACGGCCCGGTCGTGGGCTCCACCAGCGGTCGCACGCCCTCACTCCAACGAGTGAGCGGCCTGCCGCCCCTTGACCTAACACCCCGCCCGCCGACATGTGTCCGGTAGCGAGGCGTCCTGGTGTGGGGCAGCTGCAAAAAGGTCGGTGGGCGAGGCCGTACCGCCCCGCCGCCGTCGAGTCCCGCGCTCCGGATGCGTCTGGCATATGCCTGAGGCTGAGCACCGGGTTCCCGCTGGGCAATCTGCGGTGAGAGCACTGCCGAGGCCCCGGGCGGCGGATACCCTGGTCACTGCTCGGAGCCGGTCCGACACGCTGTGGCGTCCGGACCGGGGATGCCAGGTGCGGTCATGGAGCGGTCATGGAGCGGTCACGGAGCGGGGGGACATCGGGTGGCCCGTGAAGACGTCCGGCTCGCCCGGCGGAGCTCTGTCCGGCAGGCACTGCGCCTGCTGGAGGCGGTGGACCGCCACCGCGGCGGCGCCACCCTCGGGGTGCTCGCCCGCGAACTCGACCTGCCGCTCGCCGCCGTCCACCGCACCGCGACCATGCTGGAGTGTGAGGGCTATCTGCACCGGCCGGACGGCGAGGGCTATGTGCTCGGCGGCGCCCTGGCGCTGCTCGCCGAGCGGGCGCCGCAGCGGTCGGCCCGGGCCCGGCTCGACGCCGGGCTGCGCAGGCTCCGCGACGAGCTGGGCGCCGCCGTCTACTTCGGCCGCTACCACGACGGGGAGGCGCTGGTCGAGGCGTCCGCCACCGGCCCCGCCGCCCCGCCGGTCCAGGAGTGGGTGGACTTCCGGGCCGCCGCCCACGCCACCGCCGCCGGAAAGTGCCTGCTCGCCCAGTTGGACGACCGGGCCCGCCGCGACCACCTCTCCCGGCACCCCGCCGTCCGGCTCACCTCACGCACCGTCACCGACCCCGAGCAGCTGCTGCACCGGCTCGACCGGCAGCCCGCCACCATGCCGGTGCTCGCCCTCCAGGAGTACGCGGTGGGCACCGTCTGCGCCGCCGTCCCGCTCACCGCGGGCGGCACCGCCGGCTGCCTCGCCGTGTCGCTGCCCGTGCACCTGGCCCACCGGCTGCGCGCCGCCGCCGAACTGCTCGCCACCCGCGCTGCCCCGGTGATGCTCGCCATGGCGGTCTAACCAGGTCCGCCCCGGCCCGGCCGCACCCCGCCCAGGTACGACGACGGGGGCGCCCGCGTGTCCACGGACGCCCCCTGCCGTACTCAGCGCAGCCGAAGGCTCTCCGGCGGGCCCAGGTAGCTGGGCTTGAGGCCGCCGGTGTCCACCACCAGCTTCTGGAGCACCACCGTCGGGTCCACCATCCAGAACTTGAGCACATGCACGCCCGCGCGGCCGATGCGGTGCCCGGTGCTGGTGAGGTTGACGTTGTCGGAGGTGTTCCGTGCCCACTGCGGGTTCATGGTGCCGTCGTCGGCGCCGGTGACGGCGGTGACATTCACCCGCTGCGGCTGGTCGTCGTCAAAGGAGACGGCGTACGTCAGCCCGTCCGTCGCCAGCGCGTTGTTGCGCGGCGACAGATAGGCCCAGACCGTGACCGGCCCGGTGGTGAACAGGCTGACCTCGTACTCCAGCCGGGGGCTGCGGCCACCCGGGGTCTGCCGGGCGGCGGTGACCGGGAAGGGCTCCATGCCGTCGCCGGTCCGGCCGATGCCGGGGATGCGCTGCCAGCCGATCCCGCCGTCCCCGACGGCCCGGGAGTAGTGCGCGGCCTCGATGGAGACATAGCCGTTGGCCTCGACAAAGCCCGAGAGCTGCGCCCGGGGCGTCTTCGGGTTGTCGACCACGGCGTGCACCACCACGGTCCGGCCGCCCGGTCCGGTGACGGTGACCGGGACCCGGCTGGTGCCCTTGGGCGCCCGCGCCCAGTCGACCCGCAGGGTGACCCGCACCTGCTGGTCGACGCTGCCCCGGGGGCGGTCGGCGGTCAGCCAGGAGACGGACGGCTGGACGCGGTAGTCGAAGGAGCGTCGACCCCGGTTGAACACCTCGATGTACTGCGCGGGCTGGCTCTGGTACGGGCTGAAGACCGGCAGCACCGCCTCGCCCCGCTCCTCGGGCCACCACCGGTCGGAGCCGTCGATGGCGACGCCCATCTCGGCGGTGGCGGGCAGGGAGATCCGCTTGACGGCCGGGAAGAGCACATCAGGGATGGCGACGTTGTCGATCTCGGGCTGCTGCCAGGGGGCGTTGGGCCCGTACCGGTCGATGTCGCCGTAGTCGATGTGCGGCTGGGTCTGGAACCCCTTCCACTTGCCGCCCGCCACCTTGGTGTTGAACCGGGCGGCCAGCGCCTGGTCCTGCGCGAGCCCCGCCTCTGCGGCGGCGGCCAGGTCATTGGTGGCCGCGCGGCCCTGGGCCGCGTAGTGGAGGTTGGTGAACTCCGCCTCCCGCAGCGCATACAGGTTGGCGGTGGCCTCCACCTCATAGCCGACCAGCTCGTACCAGGCGTCCTGGTCGGCCTTGGGCAGCTTGCGGCCGATCCGGCCGGCCTCGGCCGCCAGCCGCTGCCAGTCCTCGGTGACCCGCTCCAGCTCCCGGTAGTCGGTGAGGCTGAAGGGCGTGGCCTGGTCGTCGTAGACGATCGCGGAGGAGTCCTTGGCCGGGTCCTTGGCCGGGTCGAGGGTGATCTTCCGGTTGAGCAGCTCGGGCTTGCGGCGGGACTGGAGCTGGGCGTAGGTGCTCAGTACCCCGGCGACGGCCGCCGCCTGCTGCTCGCCGAAGTTCTGCCGCGCGTACTGCTGCTCCCACGCCGGGAGCTGGTCCAGGGGCCAGCGGTGCGGGTCCCAGGCGTACTCCAGGAAGAACTGGGTGGGCAGCTCATTGCCCTTGAGGTCACCGACGTTGGTGACCCAGAGGCCGTGGTTGCCGTAGGTGAAGGACTGGTTGAGCTGGTCCCACATATTGGGGAGCGAAGTGGTGTCCACCCACTTGTAGTTGCGGCCGGCCCCGACGTAGTCGAAGTGGTAGTAGAGGCCGTAGCCGCCGCTGCGGGCGTCCTTCTTGAGGTCGGGCACCTTGCGGACGTTGGCCCAGTTGTCGTCGGTGAGCACCACGGTGACGTCGTCGGGGACCCGCAGACCCCGGTCCCAGTAGCGCTGCACCTCCTTGTAGAGGGTCCACACCTGGGGGATGGAGGCGGCGTCCTTGCCGGTGACCTCGGTCAGGATGGTGCGCTGGGTGGCGATGATCTCGCTCATCAGCTCGATGCCGTCGCCGTCCGGCAGGCTGGTGTCGCCGTTGCCGCGCATGCCCAGGGTGACGACGCCCTCGAAGCCCTGGTCGACCATGCGGCGGATGCCGTCGGCCCAGTACGCCTTGAGCGCTTCGGAGTTGCGGCGGAAGGACCACTCGCCGGTGCCGCCGTAGGGGTCGTGGCCGGGGGTGGTGATGGCGCCGCTGCTGTCCCGGACGGCGGCGACGGCGTGCCGGTTCCACTCCTCGATGCCGCGCATCATCGGGGCCTCGTGGGAGGTGCCCATGACAACGCCATATGCCTTGGCGGTGGCGTGGTTCAGCGGGTCGTCCTCGGCGAACGCCCGGCCCCAGACCGCCGGCCAGAGGTAGTTGGCCTTGAGGCGGAGCATCACTTCGAAGATCTTGGCGTAGAAGGCGCTGTTGAAGCCGCCCTCGAAGCCGGGCGCCTTGCCCGGGCCGAAGTACTCGGGGGCCCAGGTGCCCAGGGCCGGGTTCTCGTCATTGATGAAGAAGCCGCGGTACTTCACGGCGGGCGTGCCCTGGGTGTGGCGGCCGGCCAGCACATAGAGCTCGTCCCGGTGGCGCGGGCGGACGTCGTCCCACCAGTACCAGGGGGAGACGCCGATGCCCCGGGAGACGTCATAGGCGCCGAAGATGGTGCCGCGCTGGTCGCTGCCCGCGATCACCAGCGCCCGGTCGACGCCCGGCAGCGGCTTCTCCACCACCGTCTGGAGCGAGGTCTCCCACTTGCCCGCGATACCGGAGACGTCGAGCTTGCGCTCGGCCACCAGACGGTCGATCAGCGGGCTGCGGCCGAGGGTGCCGACGATGGCGATCTCGCGCTGCCGGGGCAGTGCGTCGCGCGACACGGCGGGGCGGATGCCGGTGACCCGCTCGATGTCGGCCTGGAGGTCGCCGACCACCCGTATGACGCCCTGGTGGTCGCCGGAGCTGACCACCAGGGGTACCGCCCGGCCCGCCCGGACGAGGGGGAAGGAGCCCGATCTCGGGGTGAAGGAGATATAGGACCCGGAGTCGGTCGCCCGGCTCTGGCCGACGCCGGACGGGGCCGCCCATGCCTCGCCGGAGAGCCCGAGCGCCGAGCCCAGGGGAGTGGCCAGGGCGGTGAGCCCGAGCCCGAGCCCCAGCGCCGACCTGCGGCTCACCTGTTGTGGAAGATGCCTGTTCATGCGGCTCCCTAGGAATTTGCCAACTGCCCTGACAAATCTTGGCGAGAGTGTGCCGGGGTGGCAATGGGGTGTCAGGAACGAAAGGTTTCGGAGGTGCGGGAACGCGGGTCGGCTCAGTCGCCCGTGCCCGACGGGGCGGTGACCTGCCCCGCCGCCGGAGCCGGGGAGTCGCCGTCGGAGCCCGGCGAGACGGCCGCGACGATGGCGTCCGCCGCCGGGTTGGGCTCGGGGCGCAGCAGCCCGGCGCCGATGTACACCACCAGTGAGGTGATCAGCGGGGTGGCGATCACGGCGGTCTGGTCGGTGCTGCCGATCACAAACCTCACCAGGACGTAGCCCAGCAGGCCGAGCGCCCAGGAGGCCAGCGCGGCCACGGCGCCGCACCGGCGGAAGGCGGGCAGCAGGCCCAGCAGCATCGGGATGGAGATGGGCCCCATCACGGCCGCGACCAGGCCGACGATGATGCCCAGGACGCCGCCGAAGTGGTCGGCCTCGATGGCGACCAGCATGCTGACGGTGATGAAGACGACCGTGCACACCCGGGCGGTGAGCAGTCCCGCCTGGGTGGTCATGGGACGGCTCGTCAGGGATCGGAACCGGCGGGTGAGTACCGGGATGATGTCGCGGGTGACCACCGCCGAGATGGCGTTGGCGTCGGACGAGGCCATCGCCATGGTGTGGGAGAACATCCCGGCGAGGGTGAGGCCGACCAGCCCGGCGGGCAGGTAGTCCTTGGCCATCAGGGCGTACACCTGCTGCGGCTGGGCCACATGCGGCATCAGGACCGGTGCGGCGACGGGCGGGAGGAGCAGCACGGCGGGCCAGATCACATAGAGCAGCGCGGAGAGGCCGGCCGAGCGGCGGGCGGCGGCGGGGGAGTCGGTGGCCATATAGCGCTGGGCCAGGTTCCACATGCCGCCGTTGTACTCGAAGATCTTGACCACCACATAGGCGCTGAGGAAGCCGGCGGTGTACGGCCCGACCAGCGGGTGGCCGTGCCCCTCGGGCAGCCGGTGCCAGAGGGTGCCCAGGCCCGAGACGCCGCCGAGCCGGTCCAGCACCACCCAGATCATCGCCAGCGCCGCGACGCCCTGGATGATGAACTGCCCGAAGTCGGTGAGCGCGTCGGCCCAGAGCCCGCCCACGGTGCAGTACAGCAGGGTGACCACGCCGGTGAGCAGGATGCCGACGTTCATCGACAGACCGGTGAAGACCTGGAGCAGCACCGCGACCGAGGCCCACTTGGCGGCCACGTCGAAGACCTTCAGCAGGGCTCCGCTCCAGGCCAGCGCCTGCTGGGTGGGGACGTTGTACCGCTTGGCCAGGTACTCCAGCGGGGAGGCCACGGCATAGCGCTGCCGCAGCCGGTTCCAGCGGGGGGCGAAGAGCCAGGCGCCCAGCCCGGTGCCCAGGGCGAGGGGCAGGAACGCCCAGACGTAGACGGTGATGCCGTAGCTGTAGGCGACCGCCGCATAGGCGACGAAGACGGCGGCGCTGTATCCGGACATGTGGTGGGAGACGCCGGAGAGCCACCAGGGCATCCGTCCGCCGCCGGTGAAGTAGTCGCTCACGTCGCTGATGCGCCGGTGCGACCAGAGGCCGATCAGCAGCATCACCACGAAGTAGCCGCCAAGGGCGGACCAGTCGAGCCAGGCCATGGGAACTCCTCGTTGCCGAGGTCCGGCTGCCCGCGATCCGCGGAAGCGGAGAAGGGGAAAAGGGGGATGGGAGGGTGATCGCCGCCGTTCTCTGTTCACATATGGAGATGTGGTTCTTGTGTATGGGCGATCGCCAGGCGGCAGGCTAGCCGTCGCCGGTACGGAGGGTCAACGGGTGTGTCACCAGCGGGGGAGCTTCTTCTCGTAGCCGGGGTCGATCCGCCGCATGTAGCCGGTGTCGTCCCGGTTGCGCAGCCCGCAGTCGAGGTACTGCCGGTGCAGCCGGGCCAGCGCCTCGCGGTCGAGCTCCACGCCCAGCCCCGGGCCGCGCGGCACCCGCACCGCGCCGCCGGTGAAGGAGAGCGCGCCGGGCTGGACGACGTCCTCGGTCTTCCACGGCCAGTGGGTGTCGCAGGCGTAGCCCAGCTGCGGGGTGGCGGCGGCCAGCTGGACCATCGCGGCCAGGCTGATGCCCAGATGGGAGTTGGAGTGCATGGAGAGCCCCAGGCCGAAGGTCTCGCAGATGCCGGCCAGCAGCTTGGAGCGGTGCAGCCCGCCCCAGTAGTGGTGGTCGGAGAGCACCACCCGCACCGACCCCTGGGCGACGGCCGGGGCGAGGTGCTCAAAGGCGACCACGCACATATTGGTGGCCAGCGGCATGGACGCCTCGCGGGCCACCCGGGCCATGCCGTCCAGGCCGGGGGTCGGGTCCTCCAGGTACTCCAGCACGCCGTCCAGCTCGCGGGCCACCCACAGCGAAGTCTCCACCGTCCAGGCCGTGTTGGGGTCCAGCCGCAGCGGCATCTCGGGGAAGGCCTCGCGGAGCGCCAGCACCGCCTTGACCTCCTCCTCGGGGGGCCGCACCCCGCCCTTGAGCTTGATCGCCGTGAAGCCGTAGCTGTCGACCATCCGCTGGGCCTGGGCGACGATCCCCTCCGGGTCCAGCGCCTCGCCCCAGCCGTCCGGCTGCGCGCCGGGGTGCCCGGCCCACTTGTAGAAGAGGTAGGCGCTGAACGATACGGAGTCCCGCACCGCGCCGCCGAGCAGATCGCAGACCGGGCGGCCGGCGGCCTTGCCCTGGATGTCCAGGCAGGCCACCTCGAACGGGGAGAAGACCCGGTCCACGGTGCTGCTGGTGGTGATCATCCCGGTGAGCCCGTGCCCGTCGCTGCCGGTGTCGCCGTCCAGTACCTGGGCGACCCGCCGGTGCATGGCGCCCAGCGCATGCACCTCCATCCCGATGAGCGCGTCGGCGGCGGCGCGCAGCCGCCGCAGATGCCCCTCGTCGGCATAGGTCTCGCCGAGGCCGTACAGCCCCTGGCCGGTGGTGACCTCGACGACGGCCCGCAGGGCGTACGGCTCATGGACCCCGACCGCGCACAGCAGCGCCGGGTCGCGGAAGGCCACGGGGGTGATCTCGACACCGGTGATCCGGGGGGAGTCCGTCATCGTCAGCTCGCCTCTCCAGTCTGAGCAGTCCACATATATGAACATGCGTCATGAGTGCAAAACTGCCGTGACTGTAGAGGCGCCCCATTCAGCGGGTCAAGGCCGCCTGAGAGCCCGCCGACCCCGGAAGATCGCGGTGGATCGGCCCTTCGCCGCAGGTCAGCGGCAGGCAGGAACCGCCGCTCCGATGCGCCACGATCTCGGCGGCCACCGCCACCGCCGTCTCCTCCGGCGTACGGGCCCCCAGGTCCAGCCCGATCGGGGAGCGCAGCCGTCCCAGCTCCGCCTCGCCGAGCCCGGCCTCGCGCAGCCGGGCCGCCCGGTCCCGGTGGGTGCGGCGCGACCCCATGGCGCCGACGTACGCCAGCGGCAGCCGCAGCGCCGCCTCCAGCAGCGGGATGTCGAACTTCGGATCATGGGTCAGCACGCAGACCACCGTGCGGCCGTCCACCGCCCCGGCCGCCGCCTCGCGCGCCAGATAGCGGTGCGGCCAGTCGACGACCACCTCGTCCGCCTCCGGGAAGCGGCGGCCGGTGGCGAAGACGGCACGGGCGTCGCAGACCGTCACCCGGTAGCCCAGGAACACCCCGATCCGCGCCACCGCCGCCGCGAAGTCGACCGCGCCGAAGACCAGCATCCGGGGCGGCGGCGCAAAGGACTCCACCAGCAGCGTGACCCCGTCCGCCGCCTCCGCCCCGCACGGCCTGCCCTTGCGGTCCAGCACCAGGCGCCCGGTCCGCCCGACCGCCAGCAGCGCCCGGGCCTCGGCGGCGGCCGCCCGCTCCAGCCGTCCGCCGCCCCGCCCTCCATCGCCCAGCCGGCCGCGGTGGCCGTCTGCGGTCACCGCGAGGGCGGTGGCCGGCAGCGGATCGGGGCCCGCCACCACCCGTACCAGCGCCACCGGCTCGCCCGCAGCGGCGGCGGCCAGCGCGGCGGCCAGCCCCGCCTCCACCTCGGCGTCCGCCCCGGAGTCCGCTTCGCCGCCCGCCTCGTCGCCCGCCCTCGGCCGCACCGCCTGCACCAGCACATCGAGGGCGCCGCCGCAGGTCAGTCCCACCGCGAAGGCGTCCTCGTCGGTGTACCCGAAGTGCTCCACCACCGGCTGCCCGGTCTCCAGCACCTGCCGGCAGCGCTCATACACCGCCCCCTCCACGCAGCCGCCCGAGACACTGCCGACCGCCGTACCGGCCGCGTCCACGGCCAGCGCGGCGCCGGCGTCGCGGGGCGCGCTGCCCGTGACCGCGACCACGGTGGCCACGGCGAAGGAGCGCCCCGACGCGTACCAGCCGTGCAGCTCCCCGGCGATGTCCCGCATCTCGGAGGCTCCTTCCTCCAGGGGTCACCCCCCACCCATGAGCATGTCAGCCCGGCTGCGGCCGTTGCACGGTGAGATGCTCCGGCCGCACCGGCACCCGGTTCAGCGGTAGGCCGGTGGCGGCGCGGATCGCGGAGACGATCGCCGGGGTGGAGGAGAGCGTCGGCGCCTCGCCCGCACCGCGCAGCCCATACGGGGCGTGCGGGTCGGCCAGCTCCAGCAGCTGCACCGGCTGCGGCGGGGTGTCCAGGATGGTGGGGATCAGATAGTCGGTGAAGGACGGATTGCGGACCCTCCCCCCGTCCACCGCGATCTCCTCCATCACCGCCAGACCCAGCCCCTGCACCGAGCCGCCGTGGATCTGGCCGAGCACCGCCGACGGGTTCATCGCCCGCCCCACGTCCTGGGCGGCGGCCAGCTCCACCACCTTGACCAGGCCCAGCTCCACATCCACGTCCACCACCGCCCGGTGCGCGCAGAAGGAGTACTGGACATGGCCGAGCCCCTGGCCGGTCTCCGGGTCGAAGGGCCGGGTCGGACGGTGCCGGTGGACGCGGGTCCGCTCCACGGCGTCCTCGCCCAGCAGGTCCGCCACCGTGGCCAGCACCCCGTCGGCGGCCGACACCACCTTGCCGCCGGAGAGCGCCAGATCCCCCTGGTGCCAGCCATGGCGGGCCCGGCCGCGCGCCAGCACCTCCGCCCGCACCGCCTCGCAGGCCAGCTTCACCGCGCCCCCGGTCATATAGGTCTGCCGGGAGGCCGAGGTGGACCCGGCCGAGCCCACCCGGGTGTCCGCGGGCTGGATGGTCACCCGCTCCACCCCCAGCTCGGTCCGGGCGATCTGCCCATGCACCGTGACGCCGCCCTGGCCGACCTCCGCCGCCGCCGTGTGCACCGTGGCCACCGGCTCGCCGCCGATCACCTCCAGTCGCACCCGGGCCGTCGAGTAGTCGTCGAACCCCTCGGAGAAGCCCACGTTCTTGATCCCCACCGCATAGCCGACCCCGCGCACCACCCCCTCGCCATGGGTGGTGTTGGAGAGCGCGCCCGGCAGCTCCCGCAGATCGCTCCCGGCGGCCGGCGGCAGCGGCAGCGCCTGCACCCGCCGCAGCAGCTCCGCCACCGGGGCGGGGGAGTCGATCCGCTGCCCGGTGGGCAGCGCATCGCCCTCGGAGACCGCATTGCGCTGCCGCAGCTCCACCGGGTCCATGCCCAGCGCGGCGGCCAGCCGGTCCAGCTGGCTCTCGTACGCGAAGCACGCCTGCACCGCGCCGAAGCCGCGCATCGCCCCGCACGGCGGGTTGTTGGTGTAGAGCGCCAGCGCCTCCATCCGGACGTGCGGCACCACATAGGGGCCGACCCCCAGCGAGGCCGCATTGCCGACCACCGCCGGGGAGGAGGACGCATAGGCGCCGCCGTCCAGCACGATCCGGGCGTCCACATAGACCAGCCGGCCGTCCCGGGTGGCGCCGTGCTCATAGCGCAGCCGCGCCGGATGCCGGTGCACATGCCCGAAGAACGACTCCTCCCTGCTGTACACCACCTTCACCGGGCGGCCGGTGCGCAGCGCCAGCAGGCAGGCGTGGATCTGCATCGACAGGTCCTCGCGCCCGCCGAACGCACCGCCCACCCCGGCCAGCACCATCCGCACCTTCTCCTCCGGCAGGCCCAGCACCGGCGCCATCTGCTGCCGGTCCACATGCAGCCACTGGGTGGCGACATAGAGGTCCACCCCGCCGTCCTCGGCGGGCACCGCCAGCCCCGACTCCGGGCCGAGGAACGCCTGGTCCTGCATGCCGACCTGGTACTCGCCGCGCACCACCACCTCGGCCAGCGCCCGTACCGCGTCGGTGACACCGCCGCCGGACACCACCCGCTGCCGGTGCAGCACATTGCCCGACGCCTTCCCCCGGTACTCCCCGGGGGCGTGCACATACCCGTAGCGCTCCGGGTCGAGCGCCTGCTCCTCGGTGCAGATCGGCTCCAGCACCTCGTACTCCACCGCGATGGCGGCGACCGCCCGGCGGGCCGTCTCCGGATGGTCGGCGGCCACGATCGCCACCGGCTCGCCGTGGTAGCGCACCTGGTCGACCGCCAGCACCGGCTGGTCCCGGATCTCCAGTCCGTAGTGGAGCGCGCCCGGGATGTCCTCATGGGTGAGCACCGCGTGCACCCCGGGCAGCGCCAGGGCGCCCGAGACGTCCACCGCCCTGATCCGGGCGCGGGCGTGCGGTGCGCGCAGCGTCGCGCCCCAGAGCATGTCCTCCGCCCAGAGGTCGGAGGAGTAGGCGAACTCGCCCCGCACCTTCAGCACGCCGTCCGGGCGGACCGCGTCGGTGCCCACGCCGTGCGGATGGTCGGTGGTGATCTGCCGCAGGTTCTTCTCGGCGCGCAGCCCGGTACCGGTGCCCATCAGCCCGCCGCCCCGCTCTGCTCGGCCCGCCCGCCCCGCCCGCCCCGCCCGCCCCGCTCGGCCACCCCGCCCCGCTCAGCCTGCCCGCTCTGCTCGGCCTGCCCGCCCCGCTCGCCCCGCTCGGCCCGGCGGAGGGCGGCCAGCCGCACCGCCTCCATGATCTTCTGGTATCCGGTGCAGCGGCAGAGGTTGCCCGACAGCGCCTCGCGGATGTCGGCGTCGCCCGGCGCCGGGTCGCGCTCCAGCAGGGCGTGGGTCTGCACCAGCAGCCCCGGCGTGCAGAAACCGCACTGCACCGCGCCCGCGTCCAGGAACGCCTGCTGCACCGGGTCCAGCCCGTCCGGCCCGGCCAGCCCCTCCACCGTGCGCACCTCCCGGCCCTGCACCTGACCGGCCGCCACCAGGCAGGAGCAGACCGGCTCCCCGTCCAGGTAGACCGTGCAGGAACCGCACTCGCCCTGCTCGCAGGCGTTCTTGGAGCCCGGCAGCCCCAGCCGCTCCCGCAGCACATACAGCAGGCTCTCGCCCTCCCAGACGTCATCGGCCTCCACCCGGCGGCCGTTGGCCATGAAGGTGACCCTCATACGGCGCTCCCCTCCCGCTGCCCGGCATACGCGGACCAGCACCAGCCGAGGGTGCGGCGGGCCATCACCGCCAGTGCGTGCCGCCGGTAGTCGGCGCTGCCCCGTACGTCGTCGATGGGCGACGCCGCCGCCGCGACCAGCTCGCCGAACCGCGCCACCACCGCTCCGTCCAGCCCGCCGCCGCTCTCCCACAGGCCGCGCCCGGCCAGCTCCCCGGCCAGGTACTCCTCGGCCTCGGGGGCGCGGCGCGGGGTGGGCGCGGCGGAGCCCAGGCCGGTGCCGACGGTGCCGTCCCTCGGGTGCAGCGCCAGCGCGAACGCGCAGACCGCGATCACCATCGCATTGCGGGTACCGATCTTGGAGAACTGCTGCGGGCCGTCCGCGACCGGAATCCGCACCGCCCGGACCAGCTCGTCCGGCTCCAGCGCATTGCGCTTCACCCCCAGGTAGAAGGCGTCGATCGGGATCAGCCGGGTGCCGCGCACCGACGCCGCCTCCACCCGCACCCCCCGGCCCGCCGCCAGCAGCGGCGGATGCGCGTCGCCCGCCGGGGAGGCCGCACCCAGGTTGCCGCCGACGCTGCCCCGGTTGCGGATCTGCGGCGACCCCACGGTGCGGGCCGCCAGCGCCAGCCCGGGCAGCGGCCCGGACAGCTCCGCCACGATCCGGGCGTACGGCACCGAGGCGCCCAGCCGCACCACCGCACCGTCCGACTCCCAGCGGGACAGCTCCGCGACCCGGTTGAGATCCAGCAGCGCGGGCGGGCGCCGCCGGTCGAAGTTCAGCTCGACCATCACATCCGTACCGCCGGCGATCGGCACGGCGGCCGGGTGCTCCGCCTTCAGCGCAAGCGCCTCGTCCCAGGTGGCGGGCCGCAGGAACTCCATCCGGGTCTCCCTATGCACATCGGCATGCCCCTGCCTGCCAGTACACACGCAATCGGGCGCTCACGGGCAGTCACCGATGGCATGAACCCCGGAGGGCCGCGCCGCCCGACCTGCTGTAGCTTTCTCCAAAACGGACCGCCGCCCGGCCTGGACCGGCCCGGACCCGGCTGTCGGAGGAGGCAGCGGATGCGCGTCGCCGCCCTGCTGGCCCCCGGAGCCCCCCGGCTGCGGCTGCTCGCCGCCGAGGAGGAGCTGGACCGGCAGGTCACCGGGGTGATGACCACCGACCTGCACGACCCCGGCCGCTACCTCCACGGGGGTGAACTGGTCCTCACCGGCATGCTCTGGCGCGCGGCCCCGGAGGACTCCGAACGGTTCGTCCGGGTGATCGCCGCCGCCGGGGCCGTCGCCCTCGCCGCAGGCGAGGCCGAGGTCGGCCCGGTCCCGCAGGACCTGGTCGCGGCCTGCCGCCGCCACCGGATGCCGCTCTTCGCCGTCCCCGAGGACACCGCCTTCGCGGCGGTCGCCGAGTACGTCGGCCGGCAGGTCTCCGCCGACCGCGCCGCCGACCTCGCCGCCCTGGTGGAACGCCACCGGCTGCTGGTCTCCGCCACCGGCGGCAGCGGCCTGGACGCCGTACTGGACCTGCTCGGCGGCGACCTCGACCTGGACTGCTGGGTCCTCACCCCCACCGGCCGGGTGGTCGCCGGACCCGCCGACCGGCTGCCGCCCGCCGACCGCGAACGGCTGGTGCGCACCCACCTCACCGCCGGCCGCCGCCGCAGCGCCCCGCCGCACCACGCCCGGCTGCACGGCCGCCCGTACTCCCTGCTGCCCGCCCCCGCCGACCCGGCCGCCGAGACCCCGCTCGCCGACTGGCTGCTGGCCGTCGCCGGCGACGTCACCGAGTGGACCGGCAAGCGCCGCCAACTCGCCGACAGCCTCGCCCGGCTGGTCGCCGCCGAACGCACCCGCCGCGACCAGGGCCGCGCCCTGCGCCGCCGACTGGCCGGCGAACTCGCCGCCCTGCTGCGCCGGGACGCCGGATCGGCGGAGGTCGCCCGCGCCCTGTACGCCGCCGAGGCGATGTCCGGCCCCGGACCGCAGCGCCCGCCCGCCGCCTGGCTGGTACTCGCCGCCGAGAGCACCGGCCTGCCCGACGGCGCGCTGCGGGCCGCCCTGGAGGAGGCGCTGACCGGCCTCGCGGACCAGGCCCTGGTCGCCGGGGCCGGTCCGGCGGCCGTGGCGGTGCTGCCCGCACCGCAGGACGGCGACCCCGCCGGGACGCTGCGGGCACTGCTGGGCCCGCTGGAGGCCGGGCTGGGCGCGCAGGGCCGGATCACCGTCGGCGTCTCCGCCCCCGCCGCGCAGCCGGACGCCCTGCGCGGCGCCTGGGAGGAGGCCCGCCACGCCCGCCGGATCGCCGCCGCCCGGACCGGCCGGATCTGCGTCGCCGGCCCCGAGGAGCTGGCCTCCCATGTACTGCTGCTGGCCGCCGTCCCCGACGAGGTCCGCCGGGCCTTCCGCAGCAGGCTGCTGGACCCGGTGGTCCGCTACGACCTGGCACACCAGGCGGACCTGGTCCGCACCCTGGAGGCATTCCTGCACGCCGACGGCTCCTGGACGCGCTGCGCCGCCGCCCTGCACGTCCACGTCAACACCCTGCGCTACCGGATCGGCCGGATCGAGGAGCTGACCGGCCGCGACCTCTCCCGCCTGGCCGACCGGGTCGACTTCTACCTGGCCCTGGAACTCTCCTGAGGCGACGGCACCCGACGTGCTGGGAGCGGGTACGCACAACGACCTGGGCCTGACCGAACCGTTGGAGACGGAGCCACGCTGCTTCCACACCCGGCCGTTCCTTGTCATGGACGGCAACCGCTTCACCGGTGCCCTGACGGCCACGATCAACGACCCCCGGCTGCGGGGGCTTCCGCCCGTCGGGGCGATCGACCAGTTTGTCGACAGCACCGACGTGACCCGGTTCTCCGACCGGCGCAGGCGCTACATCACCGGCCCGGGCCTCGGTACACCGCAGCTTGAGCAGTAGACCGGCGACGGCCCGCAGAACGCCGTCACCGAGCGCGCGAGGCGGTCCGGCGCGGCCAGGGGAAGAGCCGGGGCCTGCGCTTGGCGGCCACGTCCTCGACCCAGCCGACCAGCACGATGCAGATCGCCAGCAGCGGCCAGACCAGCAGGAAGGGCAGCCAGTCGCTGTCCAGCAGCCAGGCGAAGTGCTGCTCCAGCACCGGCACCTGCCACAGCGGGTCGAGCAGCGGGATCGCCGCCATCAGGGCCACGTTGTGCCAGAGGTAGACGGTCATGGCGCGGGCGTTGAGCAGGCTGATCACCCCGTTCCAGCGTTGCAGCCGGGGCGGCCAGCTGGTCCATGAGGGGCTCAGGTGGAGCAGCAGCAGGACGAAGCCGAACGACCAGATCGCCTGGGCGATCGGGATCTCGTCCAGGTTGTAGCCGCTCTCAGAGTCCTGGTGCCCCAGCGCCCACCACAGCCCGGCCAGCAGGATGAAGGGTGCGATGGACGGCACCACATAGCGCGGAATCCGGGTCAGCAGCCCGTCGTGGTGGGCGAACCCCAGCAGCCAGCAGGAGCCGAAGATGGCGAAGTCCAGCAGCGCGTCCCCGGCTCGGCCCGGGACGTCCACCACCCCGGTGCCCAGCAGCAGGACCAGGCCCAGCGGGGCCAGCAGCGTCGGCCACGGCAGCCGGCGGAACGCCTTCAGCAGCAGCGGCGAGAGCAGTACGAACCACAGGTAGGCGCGCAGGTACCAGAGCGGCACCGCGACCTGGTCGGCCCAGCTGCTCTCCAGTACGCCCTTGATCCCGGGCAGCTCCGGCGAGTACGGCGGGTCGCTCAGCGGCACCACCCAGAAGGCGGCCTTCGCCCACCAGCGGCCGACGTCCGGGCTGCCGCCCGGCCCCCAGCCCTGGGCGACCATGCCGGCGACCACCAGGGCGCCGAAGACCCAGAGCGGCGGCAGCAGCCGCCGCAGCCGGCTGCGGATCACCTTGAGCGCGGGCCGCTCCAGCGAGCGCGCCATCAGCGACCCGGCGAGGGCGAACATCACGCCCATCGACGGGAAGGCCACCGTCAGCCAGGCCCAGCCGAACTCGTGGTACGCCACCACACGGACCAGTGCCAGCGCGCGCAGCAGGTCCAGGTAGCGGTCGCGCCCGGAGGGCCTGGCGGCTCCGGACGCGGACGCGACCGCCGCAGCCGGGGCGGGAGCCGTTGCCGGCATGGTCATGGGGGATGCCTTTCGGGGCGGAAGCGACAGGGCGGCGTCAGGCCGCGACGACGGGGGCGGCCTCGACCTCGCCGGTGCGGCGCAGCTTCTGCCAGCGCAGCCGGCCGCCGGTCAGCGCGGTGATCCAGGACTGGAGCAGCACCAGGTACATCAGCTGCCGGTAGACGATCTGCTGCATCGGCAGGCTGATCAGATGCCAGGGCTTCTCCCGGTCCAGCCGGAAGGCGTACCCGGCGCAGACCGCCTGCACGGCCAGCACGGCCAGCCAGGCCAGCAGCGTCTTGCCCAGGTCGACAAAGAGCAGCCCGTACACCAGGAAGACGTCGATCAGCGGAGCCAGCAGCGGCGCGACCACCATGAAGACCGCCACCAGGGGCAGCCCGATCCGGCCGAACCGGCCCGCCCGGCCGCGCTCCAGCAGCGCGTGCCGGTGCTTCCACATCGCCTGCATGGTGCCGTAGCTCCAGCGGTACCGCTGCGACCAGAGCTGGTCCATGGACTGCGGCGCCTCGGTCCAGGCGCGGGCGCGCTCCGCGTACACCACCCGCCAGCCGGCCCGGTGCAGGGCCATGGTGACATCGGTGTCCTCGGCGAGGGTGTCGTCGCTCATGCCGCCCGCCTCGACCAGCGCCGAGCGGCGGAAGGCGCCGACCGCGCCGGGGATGGTGGGCATGCAGCCGAGGACGTCGTACATCCGCCGGTCGAGGTTGAACCCCATCACATATTCGATGTGCTGCCAGGCGCCGATCAGGGTGTCCCGGTTGCCGACCTTGGCGTTGCCGGCGACGGCGCCCACACCGGGGTCGCCGAAGGGCTGCACCAGTTCGCGCACGGTGGACGGCTCGAAGACGGTGTCGCCGTCCATCATCACGACCAGGTCGTGGGAGGCGTGCGCCAGGCCGGTGTTGAGCGCGGCGGCCTTGCCCGCGTTGGCCTGCCGGATGACCCGCACCCAGGGCAGCGCCAGCGCCTCCACGATGTCGGCGGTGTCGTCGCTGGACCCGTCGTCGATCACGATCACCTCGATGGGGTGGTCGCTCTCGGCGAGTGAGCGCACCGTGTTGGCGATGCACTCCTGCTCGTTGTAGGCGGGGACCAGCACGGTGACCGGTTCGGTGACCGGCGGGCCCCAGGAGAAGCCGGCCCGGCGGGTGCGCCGCACATGCAGCGCGGAGAGCAGCAGCATCAGCGCGAACCGGGCCAGCACCAGGCCGCCGACCACCGCCAGCAGCGCCACCAGGATCGGCATCAGGACGACCGAGGCGGACGCGAACCAGATGAACACCTTGCCGGTCCACAGCGGGAACCCGGTGACCTGGGTGTGCGCGCTGGGGGCGCCCAGCGACTCGGTGACCGTGGTGAAGCGGTACTTCTCCGCTTCCAGCAGCGGCATCAGCCGGTCCAGCGCGGCCACGGTCTGCGACCGCTCGCCGCCGGAGTCGTGCATCAGGACGACGGAGCCCTCGCCGGGGTGCTTGGGCAGCGCCGCCTTGACGATGGCGTCGACCCCGGGCCGCTTCCAGTCGTCGGTGTCGGTGTCGATGAAGGCGGTGATGTAGCCGCGCTTGCCCAGTTCCTTGACCACCGGCCATGTCAGGTCGTCCAGCGCGCTGGCCTTGGAGGAGTACGGCGGCCGGAAGAGCGAGCTGTGGATGCCCGCGGCCCCGGCCAGCGCCAGCTGGGTCTGGGCCAGCTCCCAGGAGAGCCGGGTGGTGGAGTGCAGGGCGAGGTCGGGGTGGTTGAAGGTGTGCAGGCCGACCTCGTGGCCCTCGGCGACCATGCGGCGGATCAGCTCCGGGTAGCGGGTGGCCATCGAACCGGTCACGAAGAAGGTCGCGTGCGCATCGTGCTTGGCCAGGATGTCCAGCACCTTGGGGGTCCAGTCCGGGTCCGGGCCGTCGTCGAAGGTGAGCGCCATGGTGTGGTCGGCGGGCCGGTAGCTGCGCTCCTTGCCGTCGCGGGAGTCGACGATGGGGCCGCCGGTGAGCAGGTGGCGCGGGACGGTGGTCTTGTCCACCGACTCGGCGACCCGGCTGTCGTGGAACACCTCGTTGGTCACCAGGCCGCGCAGCATCAGCATGCCCATCAGGGCGGCCAGGACCAGCGAGGGGAGCAGAAAGCGCAGCGGGGGGACGGCCTTGCGGCCCGATCGGGCGGCGGACCGGAGACGCTGGTGGCGGGACATCAGGGTGCTTCCTGCTGGGTGTGGTCGGCGGGCGTCGACGGGTCGGGGTCGCCGGGCACGGGGGAGTGGGGGTCCGTCGCGGAGCCCGGCGCGGTGGTGGCGGGCGGGGGCGGCGGTGCGGCCGTGGCGGCGGTGGTCGCCGGGGCGGTGGCGGTCCGGGCGGGGGTGGCGGTGGTCCCGGTCGGCGGGGATGCCGTCGCCGACGGGTCGGTGGGGTGGTCGGCGCTGGTCCGGGTGGCGGGCGCGGTCTCCCGCTGCGGGCCGGTTCCGCCCGCCGGGGACGGCGCGTTGGACGCGCCGGGCGCGGTGCTGCCGCCGGGGGCCGGGGTCGTGCCGCTGCCGGGGACGGCCGCCGAGGGGCTCTGCGGGGCGGCGGCGGGGCCGCGCTGCGCGGGGTCGGGGATGTCGAGCTCGGGGGCGCCGGAGCCGGCGCTCATCACGGCGGTGGCAAGCACCCCGGCGAACCCCACGCAGACCACGCCGATCAGCCATCCCACCCGGCGGAAGTTGCGGCCTCGGCGGCCGGTGCTGTCCACGAAGACCGGGCCCGGTGCGGCCTCCTCCACGGCGGGGGCGGATGCCTGGGCCGGTATGGAGATCTCCGGCGGTATGGCCTGGGGCGGTATGGAGATCTCGGCCGGTATGGCCTGGGGCGGTACGGAGGCGGCGCGCAGTTCCATGGTGGGCTGTTCGACACCCCCGCCGTCCCAGTCGTCCGGGGCGGGTTTGACGAGTTTGACGTCCGCTCCGTCGGGCAGGGGGTGCTGGGGTATGTCCCCTTGGGCGGAGCGCCGGCGCGGAGCCCACGATGGCGGGGTCGTCACGGAGGGCATAAGCCTTTCGGGGTGCGCGCAGATGGCCCGACCCTGCGGCGGCCGGGTCGAGCATCCGGGCGTCCGCTGACGGACTGCGCTGACGGGCGGTCGGGGTGGGCCGGGAGCGAGCATGTGTGAGGGGTCTCGCCGGCGGCTGATGCTAGGACGTTGAAAGTACCGTATGAAAGTGATGACACAGAGGGTGGGTGTCCGAACTGTCAGACTCCCCGTCCAGTTGTGACGGGAACGTGATGACCTGCTGAACGTCAGTGTGCGGACGGCGTCGGAAACCCGTAGGGGCCGTCAAGGACGATGTCCAGCCCGGGGGTCCGGTCCCACCCCACCACGCGCATCACCCGGCGCAGATGCGGCGCCAGCCCGTGCAGCACCAGCCGCCGCTCGCCGTCGCCGAAGAGCGCCAGCGCGGTGTGCACCAGCAGCCGGCACCCCCCGACATCCATGAACTCCAGGTCCGACAGCTCCAGATGCAGGCTCCCCGGCCCGCCCTGCGGGTCGGCCGGGCGGCGGGCCTCCGCCGAGAGCACCCCGGCCAGCCGGTTGACGTTGGAGGCGTCCACATCCCCTCTGAGCGCCAGTCGGCCGGCGTGGCCGGTTCGGACGACCTGGAGCAGCCCGTCCTGGTACACGGGCTCGGGTGGCTCGGCGGAGCGGCGCAGCAGCGTTTTCACGGTGGTGCCCCCATTTTCCCGGTCCGGCGGCCTTCCGCGCTCGGCGGGAGGTGTCCCCAGACTGTAAGCGCCCGGCTGCGCTCCTGTCACCGGTCGTGCACACTGTGCGACCGGCTTGCCGTGCACCGGCGCGCGCCCGTGCCAACTCCCGCCCCAGACGGCGCCGGGCCCGGGTTGCGTATGCTCGCCGGGGCGTATCGAACGGTGGAGAACGGTGGCGACCGAGGCCGCCGCGCCCCGGCGACGGACGCGGACACCGGCACGGCAGAGGTGGAGAAGCAGCGGTGAGCGGCAACGGCGGCAACGGCGACGCCAAGCGGGAGAAGTACGGCCGGTTCTCGATGCTCGGCTCGGGGTCGGGCTCGGGTGGCGGCCTCGGCGGCCGGGGCGGGCGCACCGCGTACCGCAGCGCCAGCCGCCGCCGGCGCTCGGTGCACCTCAGCTCGCTGCGGCTGCCCACCATCGGCGTCGACATCGGCGGCACCAAGGTCGCGGCCGGGGTGGTGGACGCCGACGGCCGGGTGGTGGAGCGGCTGCGCGCCGAGACCCCGGACAAGAGCAAGAGCCCCCGGGTGGTGGAGGACACCATCGTGGAACTGGTCCTCGACCTCGCCGACCGGCATGACGTCCACGCGGTGGGCATCGGCGCGGCCGGCTGGGTGGACGCCGACCGCTCCACGGTGCTCTTCGCCCCCCATCTCAACTGGCGCGGCGAACCGCTCCAGCAGGCGCTCAGCGAACGGCTCCGCTTTCCGGTGATCGTGGAGAACGACGCCAACGCCGCCGCCTGGGCCGAGTGGCGCTTCGGCGCCGGTCGCGGCGAGGACGACCTGGTGATGATCACCCTCGGGACCGGCATCGGCGGCGCCATCGTCAGGGAGGGCCTGCTGGAGCGCGGCAAGTGGGGCATGGCAGGCGAGTTCGGCCATATGCAGGTGGTGCCGGGCGGCCACCGCTGCCCCTGCGGCAACCGGGGCTGCTGGGAGCAGTACTCCTCCGGTAACGCCCTGGTGCGGGAGGCCCGCGAGCTGGCCGCCGCCGAGTCCCCGGTGGCCGAACCGCTGCTGGGGCGGGTGGGCGGCGATGTCTCCGCGATCACCGGCCCGCTGGTCACCGAGGCCGCCCAGGACGGCGACCCGGTCGCGGTGGAACTGCTGCACGACGTCGGCCGCTGGCTGGGCGTGGGCATCGCCAACCTCGCCGCCGCCCTGGACCCGGGCCGCTTTGTGATCGGCGGCGGCGTCTCCGCCGCCGGGGACCTGCTGCTCGGCCCCGCCCAGGACGCCTTCGCCCGCACCCTCACCGGGCGCGGCTTCCGCCCCGAGGCCCAGCTGGTCCTCGCCGAGCTGGGCAATGAGGCCGGGCTGGTCGGCGCCGCCGACCTGGCCCGCCAGGTCGCCCGCCGCTTCCGCACCGTCAAGCGGCGCCGGGTGGAACGCCGGGGCGGGACGCCGGACCACCCCACCGGCTGAACCGACCGGCCCACTGGCCGACCCGACCTGGCCGACCGGCTGAAATGGCTCGGTCCCGCCGTACGTTGGCTCCGATATGACCCCGCTACGCGTCCTGTACCACACCGGCCTGCTCCCCGGCCCGGAGCTGCCCCCCGACCTCGCCGGCCGGGCCGAGGCGGTGGAGATCCCCACCGAGGGCCCGCTGCCTGCCGGTCTTACCGGCGAGGTGCTGTTCACCTTCAACGCCGCCACGTCCAACCTGGACGACGCCCTGGCGCGCGGGGTGCGCTGGGTGCACCTGTACGGCACCGGTCTGGACCGCGCCGACCTGCCCCGGCTCGCCGCCGGCGGCCGGACCGTCACCAACTCCTCCGGTGCCGGGGCGATCCCCATCTCCGAATGGGTGCTGGCGGTGATGCTCGCCCACGCCAAGCGGCTGCCGGAGAGCTGGGGCGAACCCGGCGAGGGCCGCTCCTGGGGCGGCCCCTACGGAATCCAGGGCCTGCACGGCAAGCGGCTGGGTCTGATCGGGCTCGGCGGCATCGGCAGCGCGGTCGCCGTCCGCGCACTCGCCTTCGGCATGGAGGTACGCGCGCTGCGCCGCAGCGGCGGCCCGAGCCCGGTGCCGGGCGTCCAGGTGGTCGGCGGCCTGGCGGAGGTGCTCGACGGCGCCGACCATGTGGTGGTGACCGCGCCGCTCACCCCCGCCACCCGGGGGCTGCTGGACGCCAAGGCGTTCGGCCTGATGAAGCCCGGCGCCCACCTGGTGAACATCGCCCGCGGCGCCATCGTCGACCAGGACGCGCTGCGCGCCGCGCTCGGGGACGGCACCGTCGCCCGGGCCTCACTGGATGTGGTCGACCCCGAGCCGCTGCCGTCCGGGCACTGGCTCTGGCAGCACCCCTCGGTACGGGTGAGCGCCCATGTCTCCTGGGAGTGGGAGCGGTCCCGGCAGGTCTTCGCCGACCTCTTCCTGGACAACCTCCGGCGGTGGCTGGACGGCGAACCGCTGCACCACGTGGTGGACCCGGCGGAGGGCTACTGACCTCAGCCGAGGCCGCTCCCCAGGTCCGACGGGTCGGTGTTGGCGCCGCAGAGCACCACGCCGACCCGCTCGCCCGGCTCCGGCCGGTACGCGCCGCAGCGCAGCGCGGCCAGCGCCGCCGCCCCGGCCGGTTCCACCAGCAGGCGGCGCCGCTCCCAGAGGGCCCGCCGGGCCGAGGCGATCTCCGCGTCCGGCACCAGCACGCTCCGCACCCCGTGCCGTACCGCCGTCTCATGGGCCAGACCGCCCAGCCGCCGGGCACCCAGCGCATCGGCGGCGATCCCGGAGACCGGCACATCGACCGGCCCGCCCGCCGCCAGCGCCCGGTGCAGCGTGGGAATGGCCTCCGGCTCCACGGCGACCACCCGCGCCCGGCCGTCCACCGCCGCCGCGATCCCCGCCAGCAGCCCGCCGCCGCCCACCGCCACCAGCACCGTGTCCAGCCCGTCCGGACCGGCCTGCTCCAGCAGCTCCAGCGCCGTGGTGCCCTGCCCGGCGCACACCTCCGGCTGGTCGTACGCATGGCAGAACAGCGCCCCGGTGGCCGCCGCCCGCTCCTTCGCGGCCCCGTATGCCTCGGCGTACTCGGCACCGTGCAGCCCGACCACCGCCCCGGTCGCCTTGAGCGCGGCCAGCTTCACCGGCGGGGCGGTGGTGGGTACGAAGATCTCCGCCTGGATGCCCAGCCGGGCCGCGGCATGCCCGACCGCCAGCCCATGGTTGCCGCCGGAGGCCGCGATCACCCCCGCCTCGGGCAGCGCGCCCGCCTCCCGGGCGGCGAGCAGCCGGTTGAAGGCGCCGCGTGCCTTGAAGGACCCGGAGTGCTGCAACATCTCCAGCTTGAACAGCGAGGGCCCCACCGCCACGCCTGCGTCCTCCGGCTCCAGCACCGCCACGGGGGTCCGCCGGACATGGCCGGAGATGCGGGCCGCTGCTTCTTCGACATCTGCGCGGTTCAGCATGCGCACGACCCTACGCCCCCACCCCTCCGCCCCCGCCCGCCCCGGCGGCCGCGCTGCTCTGCCGCCTTTGAGAGCCCGCCGCCCCGGGCCCCTGCTGGCCCTTGCCTCCCGCGCTGCCCCGCCGCCCTCGCGGCCCCCTTAGGTTCTGCTGCCCCCTGCGGCCCCACTGCTCTGCCGCCCCTCCGCCCCCGCCCGCCCCGGCGCCCCCGCTGCCTTGCCGCCTTTGAGAGCTCGCCGCCCCGGGCCCCTGCTGGCCCTTGCCTCCCGCGCTGCCCCGCCGCCCTCGCGGCCCCCCTTAGGTTCTGCTGCCCCCTGCGGCCCCACTGCTCTGCCGCCCCTCCGGCCCCTGCCGCCCCGCCTCCGACGCCGGGAATCCGGCAGAAAGCGTGAAGATGTGGTGGACGCGGCGTCAACTGTTCGGGCAGTGTGGTGCGGACACGACAGGCGAGGGTGCGACGGGAGGGGAGAGCGGTGGGACGTAGGCGATGACCGACACCGCGTTCCGTCCGGAGGCCGCCGCCTCCTATCTGGACGCCAGAGTCGCCGCCACCGCGGCCTTCCTCCCCGCACTGGGCGAACTGGTGAGCGCCGGGGTCGGTACCGTCCGGCACGGCGCCGACCGCACCCTGTACATCGCGGCCACCGGCCCGCACGCCGCCTACGGACCGAGGGTGCTGCACAGCCGCCCGCTGAACCCCTCCGGCGGCCGTGAACGGGTGGTGCTCTGCGCCGTCCCCGAGCGCCCCGACCCGGTGGACGTCTCCCTGGAACTGCTCGACCGCGCCTTCTGGGCCGAGGGCGTACTGCTGGCCCACATGGGCGTCCACCGCACCGGCCCCGACCACTGGCCGACCGCCCGCATAGGCGTCGAACTGCGCTCGGTCGACCCGGAGGTCGACCCGGCCCTGCTCTCCGCCCGCCTGGAGGCATGGCGCACCGCCGTCCAGGCCCGCACCGCCGACGCCGTCCCGGTCACCTGGGCGGCAGCGCCCACCCCCGTCCCCACCCCCGCCACCCCGGGCCTCCGCCAACTCCGCTGACCGCCCACCGCCCACCGCGCTCCGCCGCTCCGCCGGTCCCGACGCGCAGCCGATAACCGTTCGACCGCCGACCCCCGCCGCCCCCACGATGGCCGCATGGACGACCACCCCCCATACCGTGCGATCCGCGCCCGCTGGGACGAAGAGACGATCACCGTCTACCAGGCGTACCACCCCGACCTCGCCGCCCACGCGGCCACGCAGGCGGCGGCCGATCTTGCGGGTGCATGATGGGAAGTGTGTGCGCGGGTGGCGGCCGGCTGCCCCCGGAGGAGGAGGTGACGGCCAGTGCGGCTGACCAAGATGGGGCATGCCTGCGTCCGGTTGGAGAAGGACGGGCAGGTGCTGGTGATCGACCCGGGCGGCCTGACCGAGGAGTCCGCGCTGGACGGCGCCGACGCGGTACTGGTCACCCATGAGCACTTCGACCACTTCGAGGAGGAGCGGCTGCGCCGGGCGCTGGACGGCAACCCCGCGCTGCGGCTGTGGACGGTCGGGGCGGTGGCGCGGCAGCTGCCCGGCTACGGGGACCGGGTGGCGGTGGTGGGCCACGGCGACACCTTCACCGCTGCGGGCTTCGAGGTGGAGGCGCACGGCGAACTGCACGCCGTGATCCACCCGGCGGTGCCGAGGATCGCCAACACCGGCTTTGTGGTGGACGGTTCGGTCTTCCACCCGGGCGACGCGCTCACCGTGCCCGGGCGGCCGGTGGAGACGCTGCTGCTGCCGGTGCACGCGCCGTGGTCCAAGGCGTCGGAGGTGATCGACTATGTGGGCGAGGTCAAGCCGCAGCGGGCCTTTGCGCTCCACGACGGGCTGCTCCAGGATGTCGGCCTGGCCGTCTACGCACGGCTGATCGACGCCGTGCAGCCGGAGGCGCACTACCGGCGGCTGGCCCCCGGCGAGGGCGTGGACCTGGCCTGACGGCGCCCGCCCCGGGGTCACTCCGGCGGAAGCGCCTCGCCCTGCACCGCCTGGATGTCCAGCTCCACCCGGAGGGTCGCGCCGAGTGCGGCGACGCCCGCCCGCACCACCTGGTTCCAGTTCATCGCGAAGTCCTCGCGGCGCAGCTCGGTGGTGGCCCGGAAGGCGGCCCGCACCCCGCCCCACGGGTCGGGTCCGGTGCCCAGGTACGCCAGGTCCAGGTCCACCTGCCGGGTGACCCCGGCCAGGGTCAGCTGCCCGTGCACCGTCCAGCGGTCCGGACCGGCCGGGGTGAGGCCGCTGGACGCGTAGCCGACCACCGGGTGGCGGTCGGCGTCCAGGAAGTCCGCCGACCGCAGATGGGCGTCGCGGGTGGGGTTGCCGGTGTCGATGGAGGCGGCCCTGATCTCCGCCGCCACGGTGGACTCCTCCACCCGGGGTGCGATCACGATCCGCCCGGTGAACTCCGCGAACCGCCCGTGCACGCTGGAGAGTCCCAGATGCTGCGCGGTCGCGGCGACGGCGGAGTGCGCCGGGTCGACGGTCCAGGTGCCCGGCGGCGGCAGCTGCACGCCGCCCTGCCGGGTGAGTACCAGGGCGCCCAGCTCGGCGGCGCCGGACCCGGTGGCGAGCGCGGTGCGGGCGGCGGGCAGATAGCCGGCCGCCGTCACCACCACCGTGTACGGGCCGGGGGCCAGCGGGGCGGTGGCGAGGGTGCCGTCGTCGTCCGCCTCCGCCCGGGCGACCTGACGGCCGGCCGCGTCGGTGACCGTGGCCACCGCGTGCGGTACGGCCCAGCCGTCCCTGGTGCACACCCGGGCGTGCAGCCCGCGTGGCCCGCTGGGGGCGCTCCCGGTGGTTCCGGCGGCCTCGGCGGCCTCGGCGCCGATCTGCATGGTGCTCCTGCTTTCGTCGGGCGCGGTTGCCCCGCGCTGGCGGGCGGGGACCGCCCGGGACCGGATGCCCTTCGGTCCCGGGCGGGCCCCCGGTCCCGTCCCACGCGGGTGGGGCGGGACACGGCCGGGCCGGATGCCCCTCGGCCCGGGTGTCTGCGCCGGGCTCAGGCGGGGTGGCCCAGCCACAGGTCATGGGCGTCGGCGCCCTCGGCGGCGAGGGTCAGCGCGGTCGCCACGGGCGGGTAGCCGCTGGCCGTCACGGTGTACTGACCACCCGTCAGATCGGTGAAGGCGTACTGGCCGTCCGGTCCGGTGGTCGCGGTGGCGACCACCTGGCCGCCCGCGTCCAGCAGGGCGACCCGCGCATCCGCGACCGGTCCGCCGTCCCGTACCCGCACCGTCCCGGCCACCCGGGCGCCGGGCAGCAGCTCGAGGTCGTGCACGGTCTGGCCGCTGCCCGCGACCTCCACCGGCACTGCGGCGGGGCGGTACGCGGCGGCGCTCACCGCGAGCGTGTACGCGCCCGCGACCAGCTCGGCGAAGGCGAATCCGCCGCCGGCGTCGGTCGTCCCGGCGGCGACCACCTCGCCGCGCCCATCGGCCACCACGACCATGGCGCCCTCGACCGGCGTGCCGTCCCCGGCGCGTACGGTGCCCGCCAGACCGCCGGCACCGGCCAGCACCAGGTCGAAGTCGACCGGCTGGTCGCCGACCACCAGCGTCGCGGCCTGCGGCTCATGCTCCCCGGCGGCGGCGATCAGCACAAAGGTGCCGCTGCCCGGGGTCGGCAGGGTGTACCCGCCGTCGGGCCGCGCGGTGGCCCGACCGAGCTGGTGGCCGCGTACATCGATCAGGGTGAGGATGGCCGAGCCCACCGGGGCGCCGTCGGCGCGGCGGACGAACCCGCGGACCAGCCCGCCGCCCGGGCCGTCGGCGGCCACCGTCGCCGCCGCCGGAGCGGGCTGCTCACGCTGGGCGTGCCGGCCGTGCGCCGCGCCCTCGGCCGGAGCCGGGGCCGGGGCCAGAGCGGCGGTGGCCGGAGCCGGGGTCTGCACACCGTTGCGCTGCTGCTCGGCGCTCTCGGTACGCAGCGGCACCTCCTTGATGAAGAGGATGGCGACCAGCGCCAGCAGCGCGGCCGGAGCGGCGTACAGGAACACATCGCCGACGCCGTGCCCGAAGGCGCTCTCCACCACACCGCGCACCGGGGCGGGCAGCGCGGAGAGCTTGGGGATGGCGCCGTGGCCGGGGGCGCTCTGCATGCCCAGCTCGGCCAGGCCGTCGGCCGTGTAGTCGGCGACCCGGTGCGAGAGGACCGCGCCGAGCGCCGAGACGCCGATGGCGCCGCCGAGGGTGCGGAAGAACGCCACGACCGAGCTGGCCGCGCCCAGCTCCTGCGGCCGGACCTGGTTCTGCACCGCCAGCACCAGGTTCTGCATGGTGGTGCCGAGGCCGACGCCGATCAGGAACATATAGACGGCGGCGAGCCAGTAGCCGGTGTCGTGGCGCAGGGTGCCCATCAGGCCGAAGCCCACGGTGAGCAGGAAGCCGCCGACGACCAGGAAGACCTTCCAACGGCCGGTGCGGGTGATGATCCGCCCGGCGATGGTGGAGGCGAGCGCCAGGCCGATGATCATCGGCAGCGTCATCACGCCCGCCATGGTCGGCGAGTCGCCCCGGGCCAGCTGGAAGTACTGGCTGAGGAAGGTGGTGGCGCCGAACATCGCGACGCCGACCAGCAGGCTGGCGACCACGGCCAGGCTCATGGTGCTGTTGCGGAAGAGGCGCAGCGGGATGATCGGTTCGGAGGCCCTGGACTCCACCAGCAGGAAGAGCAGCCCCAGCACTGCGGCGCCGCCCACCATCGCGCCGGTCTGCCAGGAGAACCAGTCGTACCGGTCACCGGCGAAGGAGACCCAGACCAGCAGCAGCGAGACGGCGGCGGCGATCAGCGTGGCGCCGCCCCAGTCGACCCGGACCTTCCGCCGGTACACCGGCAGGTGCAGCGTCTTCTGGAGCACGATCAGGGCGATCACGGCGAACGGCACCCCGACGTAGAAGCACCAGCGCCAGCCCAGCCAGGAGGTGTCCACGATCACGCCGCCGATCAGCGGGCCGCCGATGGTGGCCAGCGCGAAGACCGCGCCCAGGTACCCGGAGTAGCGTCCGCGCTCCCGGGGCGAGATCATCGCGGCCATGATCACCTGGGCCAGCGCGGTGAGGCCGCCGGCGCCGATGCCCTGGATCACCCGGGCGCCGATCAGCATCCCGGCGCTGTGCGACAGACCGGCCACCGCCGAGCCTATGACGTAGATCACCAGTCCCAGCTGGACCAGGACCTTCTTGCTGGTGAGGTCGGCGAGCTTGCCCCAGATCGGGGTGGAGACGGTGGTCGCCAGCAGGGTCGAGGTGATCACCCAGGTGTAGGCGGTCTGGCTCGCGTCCAGGTCGGCGATGATCGTCGGCAGGGCGTTGGACACCACGGTCGACGACAGGATCGCGACGAACATGCCGAGCAGCAGACCGGAGAGCGCCTCCATGATCTGCCGGTGGGTCATCGGGGCGGCCGCGGCTGCGGCCTCAGTCGGTGCGGCCTCCCGCACCTCCGCAGTGGCTGCGGTTTCCATCAAAGTCCTTTCGCTCCCGCTGCGGCGCGGGAGGTGTCCGGTGTGCGCACGCGTCGTGCGTCGAAGCTCGTACGGAGTCGGGAGAGGAGGCGGGCCAGCTCTGCGGCGTCCTCGTCGGGCCAGTCGGCCAGGAGCTCGGCCAGCAGGTCCCGGGCCCGGGCGAACCGCTCCAGAGCGGCGTGCTCGCCCTCCGGGGTCAGCCGGGCATACCAGGAGCGCCGGTCGTGCGGGTTGGGCGTGCGCTCCGCCCAGCCCCGCTCCTCAAGATCGGCGAGGTGGCGGCTGGCCACCGACACATCGATCTCGAACAGCTCCGCCAGCTCGCCCACCCGCAGCTCACCGCACCGATGCAGCGCCGCCAGCACCGCAAAGCCCCCACGCGGCCCACCGGGCCGCAGCTCACGCTTCAGGGTCCTGATCATCGCGTCGGTGCTGCTGAGCTGGAGAAGCAGCTCCCCGCAGCTGTCCCGCGAGATCATGACCACCTCCGTCTAGTTGCCTGAAGCAACCATAACCCCACTTGGTTGCTTCAGGCAACTTTCACCTCGGGGGAAGGCCCACGGGGCGGTACTCATCCTTGGGTGAGCGGTTCCGGTGCGACTCCTACGGCGCCGGAGTCCGCGAAAACTCGAAGGCCGACCGGACCCGCTCGCCGCCGCGCACGTACCACCCGGTGGCGCCGGACCCCTTCCTCGGCGACCAGCGACCACGCCCATCAGCTCGAAGAAGCACGACGCCGGGTCGGTGCCGTCACCCGTGCGTCCGCCATGAAACCGCTCCACCGGAGGCTGGTTCCGCCGCTCAGGCCACGAACTGCGCCGCCTGCGCGGTGCGTGTGGCCAAGTCCCGGGCCCGTACCCGTAGTTCCTCCACCGCGGGGGTCCGGTAGCGCGCGGCTGCGGCGAC
The DNA here is from genome assembly GCF_003258605.2 of Peterkaempfera bronchialis. NCBI lineage: Bacteria > Bacillati > Actinomycetota > Actinomycetes > Kitasatosporales > Streptomycetaceae > Peterkaempfera > Peterkaempfera bronchialis. The sequence goes on along the minus strand of NZ_CP031264.1, from coordinate 1,147,463 downwards.
CAGGGCATTGACGCGGGCGGCGATCAGCGCGGAGTGCGCGCCGGTCGCGTCCAGAGCCGTATGCCCGGCGGCGACGCCACGTTCGGGTTCGCCCTCATCGAACAGCGCTCCGGCGAGCCCGAGTCGGTCCATCGTGCGCACCCTTTCCCAGCCTGGGCGCGCAGCCGCAGAGCGGCTTCGAAGTGCGGACTCGCCGACCACCCCTTGACGCCGAGCCCTCTGAGGTCGCGGGCGCTGACCGCGCGGGCACCCGCGTGCTCGGCCGCGTCGAAGTAGGCCGCCCACGCCGGGGGTGATTCCTGGACCTGGTCGAAGAGTCCGTCTGCGGCGTCCAGGTGTGCGGCGGCTTTGCGGGCGTCACCGAGGGCCGCGTGCACACGGCCGGTCTGGGAGTGGACGAGGGCGCGGACCACAGTCTCCTTCTCGACGGCAGCGCGGGCTCCGGCGACCTCCAACAGCGCCAGCGCCTCCTGAGGGCGGCCGAGGTAGATCATCTGGTGGGACATGCGGGTGACGGCGCCGGGCAGGGCCGGCGAGGCCCAGAACGGCTTGCCGAACGGGTCGGTGAGGACCTGGACGTTCACGCCGTGCTTGCGGTGCTCGCCCGAGTGAAACGGGCGGTCGGCGGCAATGCGGTCGATGGGCAGCAGGGTGCCGTCCAGGATCACGAACGCCTTGCGCGCGGCGACGGTCATGGCCTCCTGGAGTGTCGGGGCGAGGGTGGCCAGGACGTCCACGGCCTCGGTGACGTAGCGGTGGGCCGTGGCCAAGCCGACGCCGAAACCGGCCGCGAGCTGGGCGAAGGTGTGACCGCAGCGCAGGTGGGCCAGGGCCGGCAGCGCCTGGCGGCCGCAGGTCAGCCGCCGCCATCGGGTGCCGATCCGCCGCCGTCGGGCGGCCAACTCCCTGCGCAGCAGCCGCGGTGCGGAAGTGGACAGATCCAGCCCGGACGGGTGGACAAGCACGCGAAGCTCCTGGCAGAGAAGGTTGATCTTGGTCGACAACCCATCTACCAGGAGCTTCATCGTTCCGTCATGCCAACAGCTCTACCTCACAGCCAGGTTGGAAGAGGCTCATTGCCTCTACATCGAGTTCGCGCCAGTGGGTACGGTTGCTTGCTGTAGCTGTCCGGATACGAGCGGCGGGGGCTGGCCGTGGCTGGGGGCAGGGAAGTCACCTTCGGCGAGTTCATCGCCAAGTTACGTACACGCAAGGGCTGGTACCAGCGCGATCTCGCGGCCGAGGCGGGCCGGAGCGAGGAGTGGGTATCCGGGGTCGAGCGCGGCCTGATCCCGGTCCGCAACGTCGAGATGCTCACCCTGCTCGCACGGGTGCTCGGCACGACCCTGGAAGAGCTACTGGCCCACCCGCAACCTGTGCGGGTCGCGCCCAGTTCGCCTCGACGAAAGGTCAGCTCCGCTAGGCTGACGCCCGGTCCGGCTGTCGAGGAGGATGACGACGAGGTGCGACGCCGTGAACTGCTGGCCGCCGCTGCCGCCGTCTTCACTCCGGTCATCGGCGCCCAGCCTGCTGCCGCGAGCCCGGCACCGCTGGCCCCGCTGGAGGACCTGGTGCTCTACGGAACCGCCAGCATCCCCGACCGGCGCGAGCCCACCGCGGCCTCGGTCCAGTCCTCTGTCCTGACCGCACGCCAGGACTTCCGCGCCGCCCGCTACGACGCCCTCGCCCAAGCCCTGCCAGGGTGGATCGCCGCAGCTCAGAGCATCGGGCCTGCCGAGGAGTCGGCTCGGAACGTGGCCGCGCTCTACAACATCGCGGTTCGGCTGTGCATCAAGATCGGCGACAACGGCATGGTCGCGATCACCTCGGACCGGGCACTGACCGCCGCGCGGGCGGGTGGCGACGGGCTGATCATCGCCGAGGCCCAGCGCATGGTCTCCAGTGCCTGGCGGCGCCAGGGCCACCTGAGCCGGGCCACCGACATCGCGGTTCGCGCCGCCCACGACCTGCAGCGCGATGCCGGCGTCCCCGAGTCGGCCCGCCTGGCCGCCCAGGGCGACCTGTTCGCCACGGCGGCCTACACCGCCGCGAAGCTCGGCGACCGCTCGTACGCGCACGCGCTGATCACCGAGGCCGCCGACACCGCCCGCGCCGCCGGTCGCGCGTCCGGTCAGGTGGACGGGATCCAGGGGGTCGCCCTGCACCACCTGTCGGTGCACTACGAGCTCGGCGACTCCGGCCAGGCGATCGAACTGGCCCGCACCGTCAACCCGGCCGCGCTGCCGACCGCCGAGCGGCAAGCCCGGTTCTTCACCGACGTCGCCCGCGCGTTCGACCAGTGGGGCAAGCCCGAGCAGGCTTTCCGCGCGCTGCTGGCCGCCGAGCAGGCCGCTCCGCAGGAGATCCGCCGCAGCGCGGTCCGCGAGGTCGCCACCGACCTGCTCCGCCACGACCGCTCGCTGCCCGGCATCCGCGACTTCGCCGCCCGATCCGGCGTGCAACTCGGCTGACCCGTAATCCGGTTACGGGCTCGTAAGCGAGTTACGGATCCGGTCTTCGCCGGGGCCTTTCACTGGGGACACCCACTCCCGTCCCCGCTGACGAAGGCCCTTGTATGCCGACGGACAGCCCCTCCGCCCCTGCCGTCTCCGGCCCGCGCCACCGTGCGCCCGACCGCGACCGGCTTGGCGACTACCTGACCGCCTCCTGGGCGGCGCCGCACATCCCCGTGCTCGTGCTGCTCGGCCTGGTCGCCCACCAGCCCGAGCCGGCCGCGCCCTCGGCGGCCCCGGCCGCCGCCACCCCGGACCTGCCCCTGGTCCAGGCCCGGCACCTCTTCACTCGCTCGTCCGAGAGGAGAACAGCCATGCACAACCTCACCGAAGTCCCCACCATGAGCGTCGAGTTCGCGCGCGTGGACTACCGCACCACCCCCGAGTACTACTTCGAGACCGAGCGCATCACCGACCCGCTCGTGCTCCACCTGCTCGACCGCTGCCCCACCGTCTTCGGCCTCAAGAAGGCCGTGACCGACCTGCTCGCCGGCCAGGACGAGATCGCCCTGCCCGCCTCCGAGGGCGTCATCGAGCCCGGCGCCACCGTCCGGGGCCAGGTGATCGTGGCGGCCGGAGCCGTCATCGCCGAAGGCGCGTTCGTCACCGGCCCCGCTCTGATCTGCCCCGGTGCGGTGATCGAGGCCGGCGCACGGGTGCGGGACAACACCGTCATTGGCCCCGACTGCCGGATCGGCTTCGGCGCCGAGGTCACCCGCAGCCTGCTGGTCGGCGGCGTCTTCATGAAGCACACCAGCTTCGTCGGCGACTCCGTCCTGGGCTTGGGCGTCAACATCGGTGCCTTCGTCTCCACCACCGGCCTGCGCTGCACCTCCGGCCCGGTGCGCGAGCCGGCCACCGAGGAGGTGTGCGCCCACCTGGACGGCCACCGCATCGCCACCGGCCAGACCAAGTTCGGCGCCGTCATCGGCGACGGCGTCATCCTCCCGGCCGGTACCGTCCTGCAGCCCGCCACCCTGATCGGCGCCCACACCGTGCTCTACCCCAAAACCCAGGTCGGGGGCTTCTTCCCCGCCGGAAGCCAAGGAAGGTGACCATGAACGACCAGCCCGCGCTGCCGCCCACCACCGACTCCCGCGCCGTCCGCGTCACCGGCGGCCACCGCCTGGAGGGCACGGTGACGGTCCAGGGCAGCAAGAACATCGCCCTGCACCTGTACGCCGCCACCCTGCTGGCCGACGAGCCGCGGACGCTGACCGGTGCCCCGGAGATCCTGGACACCCTGGTCTGCGCGGAGATCCTCAACCACACCGGCACCCCGACCAAGGTGGTCGGCGACCGCTTCGAGACCGCACCCGCTGCCGCCTGGTACCCGGTCATCCCCGACCAACTCGGCCGCCGCATCCGCACCACCCCCGTCATGGCCGCCGCCCTCCTCACCAGGGCCGGGCAGGTCAGCTTCCCGCTGCCGGGCGGCGACGCCTTCTGCCACCGCCTGATCGACCGCCACCTCGCGGCGATGGAGGCGGCCGGCGCGACCGTGGCCGTGACCGGCACCAAGGTGAAGGCCCGCATCGCCAGCTGGGACCAGGCCGCCTTCACCACCGACGTCCTCACCCACTCCTGGGGGCCGAGCCTGGGCGCCACCGTGACCGCGATGCTGCTGGCCGCGCGTCTGCGGGGCACCTCGACCATCCTCAACCCCAGCGTCGAACCGGAGGTGCTGGTCACCGCCGCCGTGCTGGCGGCCAGCGGGGTCGGCATCACCTGGGAGGGCACCACCGCCCTGCACGTCACCGGCACCGACCGCATCACCGGTGGCGCCTTCCAGGTCCCGCCGGACCGGCTGGAGGCCGCCACCCTCGCCCTGGCCGCCGCGATCACCGGCGGCACCGTCCAGCTCGACAACTTCCCGATCACCGAGTTCCCCGACGGCCTGGTGGCCGTCTTCGCCGACGCCGGCATCGAGCTGGTCCCGGTCAACGGCGGCACCCTCGCCCGCTGCCCTGCCGGCCCGCGCGCGGTGCAGATGGCCACCGGCCCCCACCCCGCCTTCCCGACCGACGTGCAGCCCCAGCTGACCGCCTTCCTCACCCAGGCCCCGGGCACCTCCCGGATCGAGGAACGCGTCTACCGCGAACGCGCCACCCACATCGGCCCGCTGCGGGCCCTCGGGGCTGCCGTCAACGCCGACGGCGCCACGATCACCGTCCGCGGTGCCAGCCCGCTGGCCGCCGCCGACGTGGCCGGGGAGGACATCCGGGCGGCCACCGCCGCACTGATCGCAGCCCTGGCGGCTGAGGGCACCTCTACGATCCGAGGCATGTACCACCTGCGACGCGGCTACGACAGCCTGCTGCCCAAACTCGCGTCGCTCGGTGCCAGGCTGACGATCGATCAGGAGATGCCGTGACCACCTCGTGGAAGCCCGCCCAGCTCGCCGACCTGCGCGAGTGCCTGGAGCTGATGACCGCCGACGGCACCGTGCCCGGCGGCGTCATCGCCCACGGCACCCTGGAGGGGGAGCCCGGCTTCCTGACGGCGGGCGTCGTCGCACCCGAGTGCGGCGACGCCCGCCCCGGCCCGGACACCGTCTACGACGTGGCCTCGCTGACCAAGGTGGTCGCCACCTGGCCGCTGATCGGCAGCACCGGCATCGACCTCGACGCCCCGGTCCGCACCTTCCTGGCCGCCGTCGCGGCCGAGGCGCCGGGCGGACAGGTGACGGTCGGTCAGATCCTGGCTCACACCACGGGCCTTCGGGCCGACACCCGCCTGGACCAGTACCGAGGCCGAACCGAAGACCTGGCCGCCCTGATCTGCGGCGAGGACCTGATCGCTTATCCCGGTGCTGGGCACCGGTACATCAACCGCGGCTTCATCCTCGCCGGCCTCCTGCTCGCCCAGGCGACCGGCCGCCGCCTGGACGACCTGGCCGCCGACCTGTGGACCTCACTCGGCATGACCAGCACCGTCTACGGGCCCGTGGCTCGCTCCAGCCGCGTCGCGCCGACCGAACAGCGACTCGCCGGGACACCTCGGCTGTGGGGCATCCCGCACGACGACAACGCCGCCCTGCTGGGCGGCGTCGCCGGGCACGCGGGCGTCTTCACCACCACCGCCGACCTGGCCACCTACGCGACCGCCCTCCTGACCGGGCACCGCGACGACACCGAGCTGGGCCGCTGGCTGGCCCGCAGCATGACCCCGCAGGCCGCGATCGAGCCGGGCATCTACCGGGGCCTGGCCTGGATCATCGCTGACAACGGCCAGGTCGCCTACCACCACGGCTTCACCGGCACCAGCCTCTACCTGGCCCCGGCCACCGGCCGCTACCTGGTCATCTGCACCAACGCGGTCTACCACCACCAGGACAACCGCACCCGCCTCACGCCCTTGCGGGACCTCGCCCTGAAGGCGATCACCGCCGAACCCTAGGGAGGACCCGGCCGTGGCACCGACCACGCTCGCACCCCTGACCACCCTGCGGCTCGGCGGCCCCGCCGACCGCGTCCTGACCGTCGCCGACCCCGCCGACTGGGCCGACACCGTCCATGCCATCGACCAGCACGACGAGCCGGCCCCGGCCGTCCTGGGCGGCGGCAGCAACGTCATCGCCTCCGACGCCGGGCACCGGGGCACCGTCGTGGTGATGAACACCCGCGGCATCACCGCCGAGCGGGTGGACGACCGCACGGTGGCCGTCACCGTCCAGGCCGGCCACCCGCTCACAGACCTCGTAGCCTGGGCCGCTGCCGAGCATCTGGCCGGGATCGAGTGTCTGGCCGGCATACCCGGCACCGCCGGAGCCTACGGCCAGCAGGTCTCCGACACCCTGCACCACGTCACCGCCTGGCACTGGCAGGACGGCGCCCTCCAGGTCCTGCCCGCCCACGGCTGCCACCTGCGCTACCGCCAGAGCCTCTTCAAGGCCCGTCCCGGCCGCTGGACGATCCTCACCGCCACCTTCCACCTCACCCGCACCAATCAGGCGGCAGCGGTGGCCTACCGGCCGCTGGCGGACGAGCTGGGCGTCCCGGTCGGCGCCCGGCCGCCGGTGGCGGAGGTCACGGCGGCGGTGCTGGCCAACCGGCACGGCCGCGGCCTCCTGCTTCACCCGTACGGGCCCGACGCCCGCCAGGTCGGCTCGGTCTTCCTCAACCCGCCCGTCACCGCCGCCGATGCGCCTCGCTGGTCGGCCGTCGGCTGCCCCGTCCACACGGACAGCGACGGCCGGCTGCGGGCCAGCGCGGGCTGGCTGCTGGAACACATCGGCTGCCGTCCCGGGCACCGACTCGCCGACGGGATCCGATGCTCCCAGCGGCGCACGCTCACCCTGACCGTCCACGACGGCGCCACTGCCGCGTCCTTGCGGGCGGTGCTCGGCACGCTCGCCCAGGACGTGCACAAGGCCACCGGGATCGAGCTGACACCGGAGCCTGTCGTCCTCGGGACGTGACCATTTGCCGCTTCTGCTTGAGCTGCAGTTTCTTCGACGTACAGGTTCGCGGTCACCGAGGCGAGCGCGTCGAGCTTCCCGTTCACCTCGGTGACCTGCTGCTTGGCTTTGCGCAACTGGTTGCGAAGATCGTCGATGGGCTCGTCCCGGGAGACCTCGCCGGGCGTTCGCAGCACCGGCCGGTCGACCTTGGCCTTCCACTCGGCCAGGATCTCCTCGGCCCGGTGCACGGTCGCGTGGCTGACCTTCGCTTCGCGGGCCAGGTCTCCTTGCGCCGAGGTGGTCCGTCCCGACGCGCTGGCTGCCGTCGCCGACCGGCTGGGGAGCGGGCAGCACACAGAGCAGGACCGGGAAGCGATCTTCACTATCGTCCTTGACGCAGCCCTACGAGCATTCGCGTGGAGCGCCCGCATCCTCGCCGGGGTGTGCGGCGCCTGCGGTGGCAGCGGCGCCAAGAGTGACGGAACCGTCTGCGACGTCCGTGGCGGAAGTGGGCGCATCCACTGCCGCGCCCGGCCGCCCTACGCCAGGACGGTGCCCGCCATCAGCTGCGGCAGCTCCGGCACCCGCTCCGCGCGCCGCCCGAGCATGTGCACCGTCCTTTCCCCGACCGGCACCGAGTACCGCCGCTCCCAGCCCTGCACGTCCCGGTAGTACCGGACCAAGCCGTCCTTGGTCGTGCCACGGCGCACCCACTCGACCCCCATGCGTGCGGCGTGGTCGAGCGCCCACAAGGCGATCAGTCGGCCCGGCCGGAACCTCCGGTAGTCCGGACCGGTCACGGTTGTCGCCAGGAAGACCGCCGACTCCGCGCGCTCCTGCCGTATCCAGCCGGTCGGCGCGGTCTCGTCGTAGGCCGAGGTGCAGCCTGCGATCCGCTCCCCGTCGAGCAGTACCCACATGTAGGTCGGTTCCTCGCACGCCTGCGCTGCAAGCTCCGGCGCCGACCGCCGCCATGCCTCCGCGTCGGCGAGGCCGTTGTCGGCCATCCAGCGTGCGCGGGCGGGCATCATCGCCTCGACCGGGCCCCGGCCATCGGCGGTCGCCCGGCGCAACTGGAACACAGGGGCCTCCCCACAGTGGGATCAACCGGTGGTTGTCGGGCCACTGGAGAGCGTCAGCGCCCCTCGCCGGGTCGGAACGGCGGTTGACGCATGCCGACGGGCCGGCCGTCCTGAGCCGGGCCCGGTGCGGGATTCCGCTCCGCGCACAGGTTCGCGCCGTCTCGGCGCGGTTCACCCGGGTGGGGGTGTGGGGGGTGCGGGGGGCGGCTGTGGTGGGTGGCCGAGTTGTGACGCATGGTGACGGGGCGCTGTTGTGCCCTGCGTGGTGGCCGTGAAAGAACGGTCGGGATGCCGTCTCAGGAGGTACGCATGCGTGTCCTGACCCGCTTCACCCCCGCCCTGGCCCTCGCCACCGCGCTGGTCTCGGCCCTCGCCACCGCGCCGAGCGCCGCCGCCGGGAGAGCCGCCCCGCCGCCTGCCAAGACGCCCGAGGCCGTCGGCTGGGGCGGGGCGGTGGCCAGTGTGGACGCCGATGCCACCGCCGCCGGGATCGAGGTGCTGCGCAACGGCGGCAACGCGGTGGACGCGGCGGTGGCCACCGCCGCCGCGCTGGGCGTCACCGAGCCGTACTCGGCGGGCATCGGGGGCGGCGGGTACTTCGTCTACTACGACGCCCGGACCCGTACGGTGCAGACCCTGGACGGACGGGAGACCGCCCCCGGCACCGCGGGGCCGGACCTCTTCCTGGAGAACGGGCAACCGCTGCCCTTCGCCGACGCGGTGACCAGCGGGCTCTCCGTCGGGGTGCCCGGCACCGCCGCCACCTGGGAGCGGGCGGTCCGGCTGTGGGGGAGCAGGTCCTTCGCGGAGGTGCTGAAGCCGGCCGAGCGGATAGCCGAGCGGGGCTTCACCGTCGACCAGACCTTCCGCGACCAGACCGCCGCCAACGAGGACCGGTTCCGCGACTTCCCGGCCACCCGGGCGCTCTTCCTGCCCGGCGGCGCCGTACCCGCCGTCGGCTCCACGCTGCGCAACCCCGACCTGGCCGCCACCTACCGGCAGCTGGGCCGCCAGGGCACTCGGGCGCTCTACCAGGGCGACCTCGGCGCCGACATCGTCCGCACCGTGCGACGGCCCCCCGTGGACCCCGCCGCCACCCGCACCGTGCGGCCCGGCAAGCTGACCGCCAAGGACCTGCGCGGCTATGACGTCCGCCGCCAGCAGCCCACCCATGTGGCCTACCGGGGGCTGGACGTCTACAGCATCGCGCCGTCCTCCTCTGGCGGCACCACCGTCGGCGAGGCGCTCAACATCCTGGAGCGGAGCGACCTCGGCAGGCTGGACGCCACGCAGTACTACCACCGCTTCCTGGAGGCGTCCCGGATCTCCTTCGCCGACCGCAACCGCTGGGTCGGCGACCCGCGCTTCAGCGACGTGCCCACCGCCCAGCTGCTCTCCCAGCGCTACGCCGACTCCCGGGCCTGCCTGATCACCCCCGACCACGTACTGGCCAGCCCGCTCGCCCCCGGCGACCCGCGCCACCCGGCGACCGGCTGCGCCACCGCCGGGACGGCCTCGGCGGAGGGCCACGAGGGGCCGAACACCACCCATCTGACCGTCGCCGACCGCTGGGGCAACGTCGTCTCCTACACGCTCACCATCGAGCAGACCGGCGGCAGCGCGATCACCGTGCCCGGCCGGGGCTTCCTGCTCAACAACGAGCTGACCGACTTCTCCTTCACCCCCCTGACGCCCGGCGTACCCGACCCCAACCTGCCCGGCCCCGGGAAGCGGCCCCGGTCCTCCATCGCGCCGACGATCGTGCTCAAGGACGGCAGGCCGTTCTTCGCGGCCGGTTCGCCCGGCGGCGCCACCATCATCACCACCGTGCTCCAGGTGCTCACCGGCCGGATCGACCGGGGGCTGAGCCTGGAGCAGGCCATTGCCGCCCCGCGCGCCAGCCAGCGCAACGCCGCCGCCACCGGTGCCGAGCCCGCGTTCCTAGCCCTGCCGCAGCGGGCCAAGCTGGAGGCGATCGGCCATCTCTTCACCGACGCGGGCGAGATCGGCGCGGCCACCGGCGTGGAGCGGCTGCCCGACGGCCGCTGGCTGGCCGCCGCCGAGCCGGTGCGCCGGGGCGGCGGGGCGGCGGCCGTGGTCGTCCCCGCGCGCTGATCCGGCGCAGCGGTCCGCTGTCGGTGGTGGACGGTAGCTTTGGGTCGGGGTGCCCCCGGGGTGCCCCGACCCGAAGTCCGCACCGCCCCGAACGTTCGCACCGCTTTGGACGTTCGCATCGCCCCGAACGCCCGTACCGCCCCGGAGGCCCGCCCGCCGTGACCGTCCGCATCGCCACCTGGAACATCAACTCCATCACCGCGCGGCTGCCCAAGTTCCTGGAGTGGCTGGAGAGCGCCAAGCCCGATGTGGTCTGCCTCCAGGAACTGAAGTGCTCAACCGACGCCTTCCCCTACGACCCGGTGAAGGCGCTCGGCTACGAGACCGCCGCCCATGGCACCGGCCGGTGGAACGGCGTCGCGGTCGTCTCCCGGATCGGCCTGGACGACGTGGTCCGCGGCCTGCCGGGGCAGCCCGGGTACCTCGGCGAAGGCGCGATGCTGGAGGTCGTCGAGCCCCGTGCGGTCGCCGCCACCTGCGGTCCGGTGCGGGTGTGGTCGGTGTATGTGCCCAACGGCCGCGAGGTCGGCCACCCGCACTTCACCTACAAGCTGGAGTGGCTGGCCGCCCTGCGCACCGCCGTACGGGACGACGCCGCCGGTGCCCGCCCCTTCGCCGTCCTCGGCGACTTCAATGTGGCCCCCACCGACGACGACGTCTGGGACCCGTCCCTCTTCGAGGGCGCCACCCATGTCACCCCGGCGGAGCGTGAGGCGCTGGCCGCGCTGCGCGCCGAGGGGCTGGTCGACGTGGTGCCCCGCCCGCTCAAGTACGACCACCCCTACACCTACTGGGACTACCGGCAGCTGGCCTTCCCCAAGAACAACGGCATGCGGATCGACCTGGCCTATGGCAATGAGCCGCTCGCCGGTGCGGTCTCCGACTCCTATGTCGACCGGGAGGCCCGCAAGGGCAAGGGTGCCTCCGACCACGCCCCGGTCGTGGTCGACCTGGAGCTCTGAACCCCGGACGGCCTCCAAGACGCGGGCCCCGGACCAGCGCCGGTCCGGGGCCGGGGTCCGGGGCCATGGCAAGACGTTGCCGACGGAGCGTCAAACCCCCTTGGGGGCAAGCCCCTGGTCGCGCAGCCAGGTCAACTGCTCGCGCGGCGCCGCTCCGTAGCCGCCGCCGTGGTCGGCGTAGCGCCAGACCCGGATGTCCCGGTCGCCCGCGTAGCGGTGGTAGGCGGCGAAGACGGTGGAGGGCGGGCAGATCGGGTCCATCAGGCCGACGCTGAAGAGCGCCGGGGCGGTGGCCCGGGCGGCGAAGTGCATGCCGTCGAAGTAGTCCAGCGTGCCGAAGGCGGTCTCCGCCATGTGCTGGCTGTGCCAGCGCAAGTACTTGGCGACCTCCACATAGGGGCCCTCGGAGGCGACATCGGTGCCCCGCCGGTAGTGGCAGAGGAACGGCACGTCGATCAGGGCGCCCGCGACCAGGTCGCCGGCCAGTCCGGCCACCGCCAGGGCGAGGCCGCCGCCCTGGCTGCCGCCGCAGACCACGATCCGGGCCGGGTCGACCTGGGGCAGCGCCCGGGCGGCGTCCACGGCCCGCACGCAGTCGGTCATCAGCCGCCGGTAGTAGTGGTTGTGGGGGTCCTCGATGCCACGGGTCATCAGGCCCTCGACCCACTGGGTGCCCTGGCCCTCGCCCCGGTCGGGGGTGTCGTGGCCCTGGCCCCGGCTGTCCACGATCAGGTGCGCGTACCCGGCGGCGGGCAGCAGCAGATGGTCGGTGGGCACGCCCCGGCCCCCGCTGTAGCCGATGTACTTGACCACGGTGGGCAGCGGCTCCTCGGCGCCGCGCGGCAGCATCAGCCAGGCGGCGACGGGCTCGCCGTTCCAGCCGGGGAAGCGCACATCGTGCACCTCGAAGGCGGGGAGCAGGTGGTCCTCGACGGGGGCCAGGGCCGGGCTGCCGCCCTGCGCCCGGGCCTGGTCGAGGGTCTGGGCCCAGAAGGCGTCGAAGTCGGCGGGCGCCGGGAGGTCGGGGCGGTACTCGAGCAGCTCGTCGAGGGGGAGGTCGGTGAGCGGCATGGGAAAGGCATCTCCTTGAGGGGTGAGGAGGGTTGACGGGCGAAGGGCGAGGAGGGACGGGGCCGCCGGGCGGCCCGGAGACGGCGGGCGGCCCGGCGGCCCCTGGTCGGGGTGGTGTCCGGTCAGGCGGTGCGCAGCTCCAGTACCCGCACCCCGTAGACCGGCAGGGTCACCGCGTCGACGGCGGTGCCGTCCAGTTCGTACAGGCTGCCCTCGGCGATGGCGGGCTTGACGGTGACCTCCTCACGGGCCTGGCTGACCAGCCAGACGAAGGTACGGCCGTCCTCGTGGATCAGCCGGTCCGTGCTCACCCGGGGGTCGGCGACGGTCACCGGACGCCGCACCCCGGCGTGCGCGCCCAGCGCGTCGTACAGGGTACTGGTGTCCTCCGGGTTGACCCGGGGGGTCACCGCGGCCATGTGCTCGACCGGGTAGGTGCAGAAGACCACGCTGCCCTCGCCGACCCGGCGCAGCAGCAGCGCCGGACGGCCGTGGTCGTCCACCGCGAGCACCTCGGCGCCGTCCGGCTCCACCGGCAGGAAGACCCGGCTGCTGGCGGTCCCGGCGGCCCGGAAGGAGAGCCGGGCGCCCTCGGGCAGGTTGCCGAAGGCCCGGGTGAAGGTGAAGCCGACCTCGTCGTCCTCGATCGGGTTGACCAGGCCGTACTCCAACTGGTGCTGCACGCCGAAGAGTTCGTTGAGGTGGGCGTACCAGGGGCCGCGCTGCTCGTCGTGGGCGCCGGGGCAGTAGGAGACATAGACGGTGGCGCCGCCCCGGGCGCGCTCCTCCAGCTGATACCAGGTGGGGGAGAGCAACTGCTTGGTGGAGGGCACCAGATAGAGGCGGGCGTCGTCGGTGAGTCCGTCGGTCTCGCGGGTCACGGCGGGGGCGAGGTCGGCGAGCCGGCCGGCCACCCAGGACTGCCGGGCGGCGGAGTAGACATGGCCCCGGTCCTCCTCCCGGGTGAACGGGTAGACGGTGTCCAGGTAGGAGGAGACCACCAGCGCGGTGTCGCTGTCGGGACGGTGGGTGCGGCCGAAGTCGACCTGCTCCAGCACCCCGGCGAACTCCTTGAGCTCCCGCAGCTGCGGCTTGGCCCTGCCGTGCCGGTCGGTGAGGCCGAAGTGCAGCTCGAAGGCGTGGTGCAGATAGGGCGGCTGGTGGATCAGGTCGTCGTAGTCGGTGTTGTTCCAGGCGATCCAGCCGGTGGCCCCGGCCAGCAGGGAGTTGTGCAGCACCTGCCGGTAGTAGTGGGCGCCCTGGGCGTCGGAGACGAAGTCGGAGGTGACGCCGAACTCCTCCAGGATCACCGGCAGGCCGAAGGTGCCCGTCAGCTCGCAGACCCACGCGGCGGCGTGGTGCTGGCGGATCGGGTCGTCCTCCATGCGGTAGACGTGCGGGCCGAGGAAGTCGCAGATCTCGGCGGAGTGCTTCACCGAGAAGCCGTTCTCATGGCCGGTGTTCTCCATGCCCCAGGCGCCGTCGCCGAGCGAGACCGGCTGGGTGCCGCCGGCGGCGTGCACGGCGTCCACCACGATCTGCGCCCAGGAGGAGACGGACTCCCGGTCGCGGGTGGCGTCGCCGTAGATCGGCATCTCATTGGAGACCAGCCAGCCGGAGACCGCCGGGTGGTCCTTGAAGCGGCGGACCATCTCCCCGGCGAACCACGCCTGCCGGGCGACCATCCAGACGTCGGAGTAGAGGTCGCGGCCGTTCCGCCAGGACGGGTCCCAGTTCTCGCCGGACATATGGCCGACGATGAAGGTCGGGATGGTGGTCATGCCCAGCGCCTGGTGGCGGTCGAGGAAGTCGGCGAAGTGGGCGCACTTCTCCTCGTCCACGCTGTACGGGGTGGGCATGAAGTCCGGCCAGTAGTAGAAGGACCGGGTGACATTGAGGCCGTGGTCGCGCAGGACGAGCAGCTCCTCCTCGATGACCTGAGGGTCATAGGAGCGCCACATCAGCGGGCCCCCGGTACGGGACCAGTAGTTGGCGCCGAGCCAGGTGACCGGCGTTCCGGTGGCGGCGGTCAACCGGGCGGAGTTGCGCAGCATGGGCGAGGGTCCCCTTCGGACGTATGACGGGCAGGAGGGCGGCAGGCCGCGACGCGGGCGCGGGCATGCCGGGGTCGCGGCGGGTACGCGGGGCTCTGAGCGTAGGAGGGACGGCCGCCAGGCCGGGGGAGCGGCAGGGCGGCGGCACGGCGCGTCCAGGCGGCCGCCGGGGGACGGCAGTGGGCATCGGCATTCCGTGCGGGCCCGTTGCGGACGGGCGGTCCCGCAGACAGCAGCACGATCGAAGCACTGGACCGGTTTAGTGTCAACCCTCCGGAAGCATTCCGAGGTAACTGTCGTAAACCGGTTTACATCACGAATCGGCAACAGTGTCCGAAGAGTCAGTCCGCGGTCGGCGCGGTCGCCGCCGCCGCCGTCGCCGCGGTCCCGCCCACGGCCGGCGGGGCGTCGGGGACGCGGACCGGCGCCGGACCGGTGGAGCCCCGCAGCGCCAGCCGGGCGGAGGCGTCCTGGACATGGGCCACCCGGGTGCCGGCCGCCACCGTGCGCAGCAGCCGGGCGGCATGCCCGCCATGCGCGGCGACATCCCGGCTGAGCGCCGTCAGCGGCGGGTGCACCAGCTCGCAGAGCGCGGAGTCGCCCCACCCCACGATGGAGACGTCCCCGGGCACCCGCAGGCCCAGCGCCTGGGCTGCGGTCAGCCCGGAGACGGCCGTCAGATCGCTGTCGAAGAGGATTGCGGTGGGCGGGTCCTGACCGGTCAGCAGGGAGCGGGCGGCCGCCGCGCCCTCGTCGGCGCTGTAGTCGGTGGCCACCGTGGTGCACTCCATGCCGAGGGTCGGCGCCAGCCGCTCGATGGCGGCCGAGCGGATCTCGGTGTGCCGCAGATGGGCGGGCCCGCACACCCGGGCCACCCGGCGGTGCCCGAGCGCCGCCAGATGCTGGAGGGCGGTGTGCGCGGCCGCCGCGTCGTCGCTCCACACGGCCGGCAGCCGCCCGTTCCCGATGGGCGCCCCGATCACCACCGTGGGCATGCCCAGCTCCTCCAGGACCGGCACCCGCGCGTCCGCCACCTGCATGTCCACCAGGAAGACGCCGTCCACCCGGCGCTGCGCCCACCAGGAGCGGTAGGTTTCGATCTCGGCCTGCTGGTCCTCGGCCACGGTGAAGAGCAGCGGTGTGCCGTCGATGGAGAGCTCGGCCTGGATGCCGGAGATCAGCTGCATGAAGAAGGGCTCCAGGCCCAGCATCCGGGCGGGCCGGTCGACCACCAGGCCGAAGGCGCCGGCCCGGCCGTCGGAGAGCGCCCGGGCGGCGCTGTTGGGCTGCCAGCCGAGTTCGTCGGCGATGGCCAGGATGCGGCGTCTGGTCGGCTCGGAGACCCCCGGTCTGCCGTTCAGGGCGAAGGAGACGGCTGCTTTGGTGACACCTGCACGGCGGGCGATGTCCGCCATGGTCGGACGCTTCACATGAGCTCCTCGGGGGGCGCCCGGCCGGGCCGGGCGCGCTGCGACCTGGGAATTCCCTGCTGTCGACAAAACCGGTTCAGCGGTGTGGCTGGGCGGCAGTGTAGTGACGGCCCGTGGTGGAGGCGAGGAATTGTTCTCGGGGCATTGACATGGCGTTACAGGCGCTCTAATTTTTCGGCCACGACGCACCGTTGCGGGCCCGCGGCTCCGCCTGCGGTGCAGCGTCCTCCGGACGTCCGATGGACGGCCGGTTGCGACCGTCGCCTGCCCCGGACCGGTGGTGTGCGGACCCCACCGACCGATCGCGTGCCTCCCTGCGCGCGGCTGCGCAGGACCGCACCTGCTCGCCCCTGGCCTCCGTCGGCCCCGGACAACGTTGTCAAGGACCTTTACCAGTCTCGACGGCGCCGCGCCCCCGACGGTCGGCCTCCACCCGCCCACCGACCAAGGGGAACCGATGAACGTCAAGAGACCGGCTCGCCAGCGCCTCCTCGCCGCCGGTGCCGTGCTGGCCCTCGCCGTCTCCACCGCCGCGTGCAGCAGCAGCGGCGGCAAGAAGGAGAGCCCCGCCGCGACCGGCGTGCTCACCGTCTCGACCGGCTCCACCGGCAACTTCGTCGAGAACTTCAACCCGTTCTCGCCCAACTGCCTTCAGGCCACCCACGGCATGATCTACGAGCCGCTGTTCCTCTTCAACGCGGTCAAGACCGGTGACGTCCAGCCCTGGCTCGGCAAGTCCTACGCCTGGTCCGACGAGGGCAAGACCCTCACCATCAAGATCCGGACCGACGCCACCTGGAACGACGGCAAGCCGTTCACCAACAAGGACGTCGCCTTCACCTTCGAGCTGATGAAGAAGAAGGACTTCGACAGCTACGCGCTGCCGCTGTCCTCCGTCAGCGCCGAGGGCTCGGACACCGTCGTCCTGAAGTTCTCCCAGTCCGCGTACACCAAGGAGTACTTCATGCTGGGCAAGGCCGACATGCTCCCCGAGCATGTCTGGTCCGCCATCCCGGACGCCCAGAAGAAGACCGTCCTCAACAAGAACCCGGTGGGCACCGGTGCCTGGAAGGTCAAGCAGGTCGCCGGCATGTCGATGGACCTGACGGCCCGCAGCGACTACTACTTCAAGGGCCTTCCCAAGATCAAGACGCTGCGCTACCTCTCCTTCTCGGGGAACAACGGCGCCAACGCCGCCACCACCTCCGGCAAGATCGACTGGGCCGGCGGCTTCATCCCGGACATCGAGAAGAACTACCTGGCCAAGAACGCCAAGTTCGACCTGGTCAACATCCCGCTGGCGGTCACCTTCTTCGTCCCCAACACCAGGAGCGGCCCCACGGCGGACGTCAACGTCCGCAAGGCCATCAGCGCCGCCCTCGACCGTGACTTCATGTCCAAGACCGTCTACAACGGCCAGGCCGGCCCCACCAACCCGATGGCGCTGCTGACCCCCAACTACGAGGCGGTGCTCGACCCCACGCTCAAGGACACGGCCTTCGAGACCGGCCAGGACAAGGTCGACTCCTATCTCAAGGCGGCCGGCTACACCAAGGGCTCCGGCGGCACCTACGCCAAGGACGGCAAGAAGCTCTCCATCACCCTGGAGACCGTCGCCGGCTGGACCGACTACATCTCGATCGCCCAGATGGCCAAGCAGCAGCTGGCCAGGGTGGGCATCGACCTCGACGTCCGCGCCGAGGCATACGCGCAGTGGGCGGCCAACCAGTCGGCCGGCAAGTTCCAGATGCTGCTCAGCAACTACGGCTACACGCCGGTGCCGTACGCGTACTACGACCAGCTGCTGGACAGCCGCATCGGCCCCAAGGACGGCCAGAACAGCACGATCGGCAACTACGGCGGCTACTCCAACCCCGAGGTCGACGCGGCGCTCGACGCCATCGCCACCACCCCGGACCTGGAGAAGCAGAAGCCGCACTTCTACACGATCCAGCAGGCGTTTGTGAAGGACATGCCGCTGATCCCGCTCTTCAACGCCCAGAACGAGGCGGAGTTCAACGGCAACAACATCACCGGCTACCCGACCGAGAAGAACCCCTACGCCGGCTCGGCGATCTGGCTGGCCCCGGACAGCGGGTGGGTCGCGGCCCGGATCGAGCCCGTGGCCGACAACAAGAAGTAAGCCCCCGCGCCGCCGGGCGGGACTGCCCCCGCCCGGCGGCGCCCGGCCGCCGACCCACGGTCAAGGAGCGCCATGGCATGCGGTACATACTGAGAAAACTAGGGTTCTATGTGATCGCCGCCTGGATAGCGGTCACCCTCAACTTCGCACTGCCCCGCCTGATCCCGGGCGACCCCGTCCAGCTGATCATGGCCCGTCAGTCGCAGTTGGGGCCGGTGCCGCCGGGGGAGCAGGAAGCGCTGGAGAAGATGCTGGGCCTCAGCCACGGCAACATCCTCGGCCAGTACTGGGACTACCTGACCTCCATCGCCCAGCTGAGGTTCGGCCTCTCGGTCACCTACTTCCCCACCCCGGTCGTCGACATCCTGCGCTCCTCAGTGCTCTGGACCCTCATCCTGGTCGGTACCGCGACCGTCATCAGCGTGCTGATCGGCATCAGCCTGGGCACCCTGGCCGGCTGGAAGCGCGGCACCTGGCTGGACTCCCTGGTGCCCTCCACCACCTTCCTGGCCGCCGTCCCCTACTTCTGGGCCGCACTGCTGCTGATCTACCTCTTCACCCAGGTCTGGCCGATCTTCCCGGAGCAGTTCAGCTACGCCCAGGACGAGGGCATCCAGATCGGCTGGACCGGAGCGTTCATCGGCTCCGCGATCCAGCACGCGATCCTCCCCGCCCTCACCATCGTGATCAGCTCGGTGGGCGGCTGGATGCTCGGCATGCGCAACATGATGGTCTCCACCCTCTCCGAGGACTATGTCTCCGCCGCCGAGGCCAAGGGGCTGCGCTCGCGCACCGTGATGATCGGCTACGCCGCCCGCAACGCGGTGCTGCCCTCGGTGGCCGGCTTCGCCATCTCGCTGGGCTTTGTGATCAGCGGCTCCCTGGTCATGGAGATGGTCTTCTCCTACCAGGGCATCGGCTTCCAGATGCTCCAGGCCGTCGGCAACAACGACTACCCGCTGATGCAGGCCATCTTCCTCGTCATCACCTTCGCCGTGCTCTCCGCCAACTTCCTGGTGGACGTCCTGTACGGCTTCGTCGACCCGCGAACGAGGCTGGCCCGATGACCACCGCCGACATCACCTCCGCCGCGCCGACCGCCGCGCCCCCGCCCGGCCCCACCGGCCCGCCCGCCCCCTCCGGCGGTCCGGCCGCCCGGCTGCGGGCCGCCTGGCGCACCGTCCGCCGCTCCCGCCGGCTCTCCATCGGCTTCGTACTGATCGGCATCTTCGTGCTGGTCGCCATCATCGGCCCGCTCATCGCCACCGACCCCAACGGTTTCAGCCTCGACCTGGGCCAACCGCCGTCCGGGGCCCACTGGCTGGGCACCACCCAGACCGGCCAGGACGTCTTCGACCAGCTGATGGTCTCCACCCGCACCTCGCTGGAGATCGGCGCCGCCGCCGCACTGATCGCCACCGCCATCTCCGTGGTCATCGGCATCGGCGGCGGCTTCCTGGGCGGCTGGTCCGACGAGACGCTCTCGCTGCTCAGCAATGTCTTCCTGGTGATCCCCGGGCTGCCGCTGGTGATCGTGATCTCCTCGTACACCAAGGGCGGCAGCATGCTCGCCACCATCGGTGTCATCTCCATCACCAGCTGGGCCGCCTCCGCCCGGGTGCTGCGCGCCCAGACCCTCTCGCTGCGCACCCGCGACTACGTCCTCGCCGCCCGCCTCTACGGCGAGAAGCGGTGGCGGATCGTGCTGGTGGAGATCCTGCCCAACGAGGCGGCGATCATCGTCTCCCAGTTCATCTTCGCGGTGATCTTCGCCATCCTCACCCAGGCCGGCCTCGCCTTCCTCGGCCTCCAGAACCCCTCCGACCTGACCTGGGGCAACATGCTGTACTTCGCCCAGAACGCGGAGGCGCTCTCCAGCGGCTCCTGGTGGTGGTTCGTCCCGCCGGGCCTGTGCATCGCCGTCTTCGGCGCCGCCATGTCGCTGATCAGCTTCGGCCTGGACGAGGTGCTGGACCCCAAGCTCCGCGTCTACCGCCCCGCCAAGCAGAGCAGGCGTACCGAAGGACAGGAGGCCACCCGGTGAACGCCCCCGCCACCGGCCTGACCGGCCCCGCCGAGCACGCGGCCGGGCCCGCCGAGGAGACCGTGCTGCGCGCCCGGGACATCCACGTCGAGTACGACGGGGAGCGGCCCACCCGCGCCGTACGCGGCGTCAGCTTCGAACTCCGGCGCGGCGAGGTGCTGGGCATCGCCGGGGAGAGCGGCTGCGGCAAGTCCACCCTCGCCTACGCCATCACCCGGATGCTCAAGGCCCCCGCCCGGATGACCGGCGGCTCCATCGCCTTCCACGACCGCGACGGGGCGGAGACCGACCTGCTCGCCCTGGACGACGAGTCGCTGCGGACCTTCCGCTGGAGCCGGCTCTCCATGGTCTTCCAGAGCGCCATGAACGCCCTCAACCCCGTCACCAGCATCGGCCGCCAGTTCGGCGACATCTTCCGGGCGCACCGCCCCGAGATGGAGCCGGACGAGCGGGAGAAGCGCACCCGCGCCCTGCTGGAGATGGTCGGCATCGACGCCGACCGGGTGCGCAGCTACCCCCATGAGCTGTCCGGCGGCATGCGCCAGCGGGTCGTCATCGCCATGGCCCTCGCCCTGGAACCCGACATCGTCATCATGGACGAACCCACCACCGCGCTGGACGTGGTGGTCCAGCGGGAGATCCTGGACGAGGTCGAGCGGCTCCGCGAGGAACTCGGCTTCAGCGTCATCTTCATCACCCACGACCTGGGCCTGCTGCTGGAGATCAGCGACCGGCTGGCCGTGATGTACGCCGGAGAGGTCGTGGAGTACGCCCCGGCCGAGGAGCTCGCCGCCGGCGCCGCCCACCCCTACACCCAGGGCCTGCTGCGCTCCTTCCCCGACCTCACCGGCGTGCGGCGCGAACTGCGCGGCATCCCCGGTTCGCCGCCCGACCTGCGCGAGAACCTGGTCGGCTGCGCCTTCGCCGACCGCTGCGAGCACGCCTTCGAGCCCTGCCGCAGCACCACCCCGAGGCTGCTGGAACTCGGCCGCGAGGGCGGCCCGTGGAGCGCCGCCTGCCACCTCAACGACCCCGCCCACCGCCCCCCGGCCCCTGCCACCGACCCGGCCCCGGCTCCGGCCCCGGGCAGCCCGACCGCTGAAACCGTTGAAGGAGGCCAGCGGTGACCGCTCCCCATCTCCGCGACCTCACGACCGAAGGACGGCAGCGGTGACCGCTCTCGAAGTCCGCGACCTCACCATCGAGTACCCCCAAGCCCACGGCAGACCCTTCCGCGCCGTGCACGACCTCTCCTTCTCCCTGCACGCCGGCCAGACCCTGGCCCTGGTCGGCGAGAGCGGCAGCGGCAAGTCCAGCGTGCTCAAGGCGCTCTCCCGGCTGGTGCGGCCCGCCCGAGGGGAGATCCTGCTGGGCGGCCGGGAGGGCGTGCGCGGCACGGAGTACCGCCGGGCGGTGCAGATGGTCTTCCAGGACCCCTTCGCCTCGCTCAACCCGTCCCACACCATCGACCACCACCTGCGCCGCCCGCTGCTCGCCACCGGCCGCGCCCGGCGCGGCGCCGAGGCCGACGCCGCCGTCGCCGAACTGCTGCGCCAGGTCAACCTCACCCCCGCCGCCGATGTGGCCCGCAAGCGCCCGCACGAACTCTCCGGCGGCCAGCGGCAGCGCGTCGCCATCGCCCGCGCACTCGCCCCCCAACCCGATGTGCTGCTCGCCGACGAACCCGTCTCCATGCTGGACGTCTCCATCCGGCTGGAGATCCTCAACCTGCTGGACCACCTCAAGCGGGAACGCGACCTCGCCCTGCTCTATGTCACCCACGACCTGGCCACCGCCCGGCACTTCTCCTCCGAGATCATGGTGATGTACCGGGGCGAGGTCGTGGAGCGCGGCCCCAGCGACGAGGTGATCCTCAGCCCCAAGCACCCCTACACCCAGCTGCTCGCCGCCGCCGCGCCCAGCACCGGCGCCACCCGCGAGCAGGTCCGCGCGGCCCGCCAGGTGCGGCTGGCCGCCCGCGCCCAGCGGGACGCGGAGCGCCGCGAGGTCGTGGTGGGCGACGGCTGCCGGTTCCGGCCGCGCTGCCCGTTCGCGATGGAGAAGTGCACCCAGCGACCGCCCGAGGCCCGGATCAGCCCGGCCGACGGCACCTCCTCCGGCCACCGCGCGCTCTGCTGGCTGTACGAGGACACCCCCGCCACCGCCGCCACGGCCCCCACCGTCCCCCCGCAGAAGGCCGCCCCATGACCTCAGCCGTCCCGGACCGCTTCGAGCCGATCGCGGCCCTCCCCGTCCACCCCGGCCTGGCCCGGGTGCACGCCGAGGGGTGGCAGTCCTGGAGCGTCACCGACGCGCTCCCGGTCACCGCCGTCCCCTACCGGGCTACCCTGGCCAACTCCCTGGCCATGGACTGCCACTACAACGAGGTGCCGCCGGAGGGCGTCTTCCAGGGCGAGGGCGTACTGGCCCTGGACCCCGGCGACGGCGGGCCGGTACGGGTCTTCGGCACCGAGCGGGCCGACACCACCGTGCCCCGCATCCGCGCCGAACTGCGGCCGGGCAACATCCTGGAGGTCTCCTCCGACGCGCCCGTGCAGCAGCTGGAGAGCACCCCCGGCGTCCCGCTCCAGTCCGCGCTGGGAGCCTGGGCCGACGGCTTCGCCGCCCGCGCCGGGG
This sequence comes from Peterkaempfera bronchialis, assembly GCF_003258605.2. Lineage (NCBI taxonomy): Bacteria > Bacillati > Actinomycetota > Actinomycetes > Kitasatosporales > Streptomycetaceae > Peterkaempfera > Peterkaempfera bronchialis. Next base: position 1,125,010 of record NZ_CP031264.1, on the reverse strand, counting down.
TGACTCCGGAGCGGCTGCGCCCGGCCCCCACCGTCTGGTGCTCCTGGTACCAGTACTGGAGCACCGTCACCGAGCAGGACATCATCGACAACCTCGGGGCGATGGACGAGTTTCGACTGCCGGTCGAGGTGGTGCAGATCGACGACGGGTACCAGGCCGCGCCCGGCGACTGGCTCATCCCCTCCGACCGCTTCAGCGATCTGCCCGCCCTGCTCGCCCGCATCCGGGACCGGGGGCGGCGGGCCGGGATCTGGACCGCGCCGATGCTGGTCGGCCTGCGGAGCCGGCTCTATGCCGAGCACCCCGACTGGGTGGTCACCGACCCGGCCACCGGGGAGCCGGTCTTCGCCGGCGAGGCCATCGGCGACCGCTGCACCGCGCTGGACCTGACCCACCCGGCGGCGGCCGAGTACCTGGCCGGGGTCTTCCGCACCATGCGCGGCTGGGGGGTCGACTACTTCAAGATCGACTTCATCTACGCAGGAGCGATCGAGGGCCGCCGGTACGCCGACGTCACCGGGGTGGAGGCCTACCGGGAGGGCCTGCGGGTGATCCGCGAGGCCATCGGCCCGGACTCCTACCTGCTCGGCTGCGGCGCCCCGCAACTCCCCGCCGCCGGGTTTGTGGACGCCATGCGGGTCGGGCCGGACATCGCCGCGTACTGGTTCGCCCCCAGCGGCCACCCCTCCGAGCCCAGCCAGCACAACGCCGACCGCAACGTCCGCGCCCGCGCCTGGCAACACGGCCGCCTCTGGGTGAACGACCCGGACTGCCTGATGCTGCGCGCCGAGGTCGAGCGCCGCGAGGACTGGGCGCAGACCGTGGCGGCCTACGGCGGTCTGCGCGCCTCCAGCGACGGGCTGCGGGGGCTGGACCCCTGGGGGCTGGAGATGACCCGCAGACTGCTGGTGCCCTCCCCGACCCGCCCCCTCGCCTGAAGGCCGCCGGCCACAGCGAGCACGTTCTGACGCCTCATCGGAGGCCTGTCGAAAAGGAGTCGACGTGTCGGGTCGCCCGTGACAGGTTGTGGACCACCGGATCCGCGTCCGATGCCACATCCGGCCCACCACAGAGAGCGTGCGATGCCGACACCACCGCGCCTGATCCCGTTGCTGCAGCAGTTCGACTTTGCGTGTAAGCGGCTCACCGACCGAATGGCGGGTCCGGTCGTGGACAGCGGCAATGGCACGGACGTCGAGGTCGGCCCCATGACCGACGACGAGTACCTCTGGGAGCCGGTGCCCGACTGCTGGTCGATCCGACGGCGTTCGGACGGCCCCGGCGCACGTGCCACGCTTCTGGTCGGCGCCGGCGACTGGGGGCGTGACTCCGCGGCCAACCCGCACCCCGTGCCACCGCCGTTCACCACCATCGCCTGGCGCCTGGGCCACCTCAGCGAGATGCTGGCCCTGCGTGCCGACCACACGAACGGCAGCCATGCCCTGACGCGTGACGAGTACCGCTTTCACGGCGACGCGGCCGGGGCGATCGCGGCCTTCGACTCCGGCGCCACGGCATGGCGAGCCGCCCTGCTCGGGGCCGACGACGCCGCGCTCGACACGGTCGGATACAGCGCCTACCCGTACGGCAGCGACCCGGACAACCCCTTTGCCGAGATCGTCTGGTGGGTCAATCAGGAACTGCTGCACCACGGGGCCGAGATCGCCCTACTGCGCGACCTCTACCGGGCACGCCGGCACTGACCCGAGACACCGCCGCCCCCGCGCCGTGCGACGACGCGGCGGCGGTGCCGGTGGGTCACTCCGTACGGAGGCCGTCGGGCCGCATCATGCGCCAGAGCGGCGGCAGGCCGGCGCCGATCAGCAGCAGCGTCTCCGCCCCGCTGCTCAGCTGGAGTCGGCGGGTGGCCGGATGACCAGTCCGGCCAGGGAGTCGAAGAGGGCTTCGCCGACCGCGCCGACGGGTCATCAGCAGGTGCGGCACCGACGCGGGGAGCAGCGCCCAGCCGCTCTGCGATGAGCAGCGGCTGGGCGGTGGTCATGCGCCGACCTCGTTCGCCAGGCTGCCGAGTCGCGCGGCGGTCAGCTCCAGCCAGCGCAGGTCGGCCTCCAGGTGCAGCAGGGCGTGGTCGCAGATGAGCTGGTCGGCGAGGTCGCCGTCGCGCTTGCGCTCGGTGAGCGTCCGCCTGGCGCGCAGATGCTCGGCCCGCTGGGTGTCCAGCAGGTCGGCGGCGTCGCGGCCGGTCAGCAGGGCCAGCACGACCTTGGTGTAGAGGGCGGACCGGAGGTACGGCTCGGGCTTGCCGAGCCACTGGTCGACGTCGGTGATCCCGGCGTCGGTGATGGCGTAGCGCTTGCGCTCGGGGCCGCCGCCGGGCTCGGTGCCCTCGACCTCGACCAGGCCGTTCTTGAGCAGCCGCGACATGGTGGCGTACACCTGGCCGTAGTGCAGCGGGCGGTCGCGCCCGAAGTGATCGTCAAAGGTGCGCTTGAGGTCGTAGCCGTGGCTGGGGCCGGACTCCAGGAGCCCGAGGAGGGTGTGGCCGATGGACATGCGGGGACTGTACATCGCGCCTATACACACCGCGTATAGAGCATGGGTGCCGGGCTGTTGAGAGAATGGGCCGCACCGGCTCGGCGGCATCGGGCGGAGCGGTCGGCAGGCCGGAAGGAGTGCAGGTGAAGCGTCCGACGATGGCGGACATCGCGCGGCGGGCCGGAGTGACCAAGGGGGCGGTGTCCTTTGCCCTCAACGGCAAACCCGGCGTCTCCGAGGCCACCCGCAGCCGCATCCTGGCCATCGCCGAGGAGGTGGGCTGGCAGCCCAACAGCGCCGCCCGGGCGCTCTCCGACGGCCGGGCCGGCGCCTTCGGCCTGGTGATCGACCGGCCTGCGCCGTCGCTCGGCGTGGAGCCGTTCTTCATGCAGCTGATCTCCGGCATCCAGGCGGAGCTCTCCCGGGGCGGCGTCGCCCTGCTCTTCACCCTCGCCGAGGACGTCCAGGCGCAGGTCGCGGTCTACCGGGAGTGGTGGGCGAGCCACCGGGTGGACGGGGTCTTCCTGGTCGATGTGCACATCGGCGACCCCCGGATCGCCGCCCTGGAGGAACTCCAGCTGCCCGCCGTGGTGATCGGCTCGCCGGCCGCGTCCGGCCGCCTGCCCGCCGTCTGGAACGACGAGCGGGACGGTGTCCGGCTGGCCGTGGAGCACCTGGCCGGGCTCGGACACCGGTCCGTCGCCCGGGTCAGCGGCCCCGCCGAGCTGCTGCACACCCGCCAGCGCAACGCCGCCTTCGACGCGGTCACCGCCGAATTCGGCCTCACGGCCACCACCGTGGAGGCCGACTACACCGGCGAACTCGGCGCCGCCGCCACGCTGGGCCTGCTGGACAGCGCCGACCCGCCCACCGCCATCCTGTACGACAACGACCTGATGGCGGTCTCCGGCCTCAGCGCCGCCCAGCAGCGCGGCGTCCGGGTGCCCGCCGACGTCTCCATCCTGGCCTGGGACGACTCGCCGCTCTGCGAGGTGATCCGCCCCGGGCTGACCGCGCTCCGCCGGGACATCGCCGACTACGGCGCACAGGCCGCCCGCCGGCTGGGCCGGCTGGTCGCGGGCGGGGAGGCCGATGACCTCCAAGTGGCGGGCCCGCTGCTGATCCGGCGCGGCAGCACGGCGGCGCTCGGCCCGGCCACCGACTGACCTCCGGGGGCGCAGGGTAAGGGTTGGCAGACGGAGGGAGAGCAGCGGTGGCGGCAGGCAAGGGGCGGCGGCCCGGTGCCCGTGAGGTGTGGGCGCTGTACGGGGAGACGCGGCAGCCGGGGGCGCCGGGGCTGATGGCCAGGATCGGGGCAGCGCCCCGGCTCTTCGGAGCGGCGGTGCGCGGCGAGTACCCGCATCTCTCGCGCGGCAAGGCGGCGCTGTACACGCTGCTGACGCTGGCCTACCTGGTCTCCCCGGTGGACGCGGTGCCGGATGTGATCCCGGTGATCGGCTGGATGGACGACGCGGGGGTGCTGATGTGGACGGTGCGCGGCCTGGTGCGCGAGTCCGGCCGGTTCCTGGAGTGGGAGCGGTCCGGCGGCGCGTCGGCGGCGGTGGAACCCCGCCGCTGACCCGCCCCCGGACCGGGCAGCGTCTCAGCGCTGTGCTTCGGCCTCCACCGGCTTGGGGATCAGGAACGAGGTCCCGATGGCGAGGGCCATGATGACCACCCCGGCGATCATTCCGGCGGTGTAACCGGTGGCCGACGCCGGGTCGGCGGGCGCGGCCGCGGTCTGGACCGCGTACAGCAGCGCGAAGCTGAGTCCGGCGCCGAGGTTGAACGCACCCGCGTTGAGGCCGGGCAGGAAGCCCGGGTTGTCGCGGGGGGAGAGGACGATGCCGAGCCCGTTGAGCACGATGTTGCCCACCCCGGCGTAGGTGATCCCGACCAGGATCGAGGTCACCAGCAGCATGGCGTGGGAGTGGTGCCCGAGCGTGAAGATCATCAGCAGCACGGCCGCCACGGCCCCGACCAGCCCCAGCCGGAGGACCCGGCGGTACCCGTGGGTGGCCGCCAGCCGCCCGGCGATGGGGCCCATGGCGAGCCCGGCCAGCGCATACGGGGTGAGGGTCCACCACGCGGACTGCTCGGCGGTCATGCCGAGCCCGGCCCGCGCGTCCTGGGCGAATGCCGGGATCAGCCCGTTCATCACGGCGAACACGCCGGTCATGGTGAGCAGGGTGGTCAGCAGGGTCGCCCAGGTGCCGCGCTGCTTGAGATGCCGGGTGGCGACCAGCGGGTGGCTGCCGCGGTCCTGGGACCGCCAGAAGAGGGCGAAGGCGACGGCGCAGACGACCACCAGGACCGCGACCAGGGTCCAGTTGGCGTCGCCGAGCTTCCCGGCCTCGTTGAGCGCGATCAGCAGCGAGCCGACCGAGACGACCAGGAGGGCGACTCCCGGCCAGTCCATCCGGCCGGTGACGGCCGCCTTGGACTCGCGGGTCATGGTGGCGACCAGCAGGGTGGCGGCGGCGGCCACCACGGCCATCGCCCAGAAGACCGCCCGGAAGCTGTAGTGGTCGGCGAGGTAGCCGCCGCCCAGGGCGTCGACACCGGCGACGCCGCCGTTGACGGCGGTGATCACTCCCAGCAGGGTGCCGTACCGCTTCGGCTCGGTCACCTCGACCCGCAGCATGATCAGGCAGAGCGGGACGACCGGGCCGGAGGCGCCCTGGATGATGCGCCCGATGAAGAGCACCGACACATTGGGCGCCAGCGCGGAGACGACGCAGCCGAGCACCATCAGGGCCAGCATGCCGGTCAGCACCCGGCGGCGGCCGATGACATCGCCCAGCCTCGGCAGGAAGAGCGAGAAGAGGGCCGCCGAGGTGAAGAAGGCGGTCTGGGTGAGCCCGATCTCGGCGGAGGTGGCCGAGAAGGAGTCCTGGATGCTCTTCAGCGCGGGGCTGAGCATGCTGGCGTTGAGCTGGAAGGCGACGCAGGCGGCGAGCAGCGCGGCGACCAGCACGCCCACGGGGGCGGTGCGGCCGCCGGCCCCGCTGGTGGAGCGCTCGGCGGTGGGAGTACTCGTGCCGCTCATGCCTGGACGTCGCCGATCCGCTGGAGGGCGTCCACCACGAGGTTCCAGAACCGCTCGTGGTCGAGCTTGACCGCGACCTGGGTGTGGCAGTCGGCGGGCGCGGGCGACCGGAAGTCCGCCACGGTCATGCCGAGGGTCAGGCTCCCGGTGAGCTCGATGTCCACGGGGGCCTTGCGCACCGTCATCACGCTGGGGTCGATCACATAGGCCACCGCGCAGGGGTCGTGCACGGGCGGGTGCTCGAAGCCCTGGGCCTCCCGGTAGGTGGCGCCGAAGAAGTCCAGCAGCTCCAGCACGAATCGGGCCGGTCCGGTGCCCACCGCCGCGATCTTCTCGATGACGTCGGGCGTCGCCAGCGCCTGGTGCGTCAGGTCGAGGCCGACCATGGTGACCGGCCAGCTCTCGTTGAAGACGATGTGGGCGGCCTCGGGGTCGATGATGATGTTGAACTCGGCGACCGCGCTCCAGTTGCCCTCGTGGTAGCCGCCGCCCATCAGGACCACCTCGCGGACGCGGGAGGCGATGCGGGGCTCCTTCCGTACGGCGAGGGCTATGTTGGTGAGGCCCGCGGTCGGGACGATGGTGATCTCGCCGGGTTCGTGGGACATCACCGTGTCGATGATGAGGTCCACGGCGTGCCGGCGGTCCAGTTCCAGCGTCGGCTCGGGCAGCACCGGTCCGTCCAGCCCGGTCTCGCCGTGGATGTCCGGGGCGTTCTCGATGGCCCGCACCAGCGGCCGGGGACAGCCGGCGGCGAAGGGCACCCCGGTGATCCCGGCGATGCGCGCCACGGACAGGGCGTTCCGGGTCACCTTCTCCAGGGTCTGGTTGCCGACCACGGTCGTGACGGCGACCAGCTCGATGTCGGGGTTCCCGTATGCCAGGAGCATGGCGATGGCATCGTCGTGCCCGGGGTCGCAGTCGAGGATGATCTTGGTAGCCAACGGGAGCCCCTTACTGCTTGGGAAATCGTTCTCCGAGAACGATGCGCAACGGCCAGCCCAATGTCAATGGTCGCATTCCCAAACTTTTGGTACATCCCGTGCCTGTTCCAGGCCCAGGGGAGGAGTCCGGTATACCCCTCGGAGGGCGATGGTGATAACGTTTGCCGCCAGTTGGGGACAGCCATGCCCCGCCCGGCGGGACCAGGCCGGCCAAGCCCACCACAGAGGGGGTCGCGAGATGGTGGCCGAAGTCACCCTGAAGGACGTGGCCCGAGCATCGGGCTGCTCCATCGCCACGGTGTCCCGGGTCCTGGCCGGGACCCGCCCGGTCGGCGCCGAGACCGCCCGTAAGGTCCGGGCGGCGGCCGAGAGCCTCGGCTACCGGCCCAACCAGGTGGCCCGGGCCCTGCGCAGCCGCTCCACCGGCACCATCGGCCTGGTCCTCCCGCAGATCACCAACCCCTTCTTCCCCTCCCTGGTACGGGAGGTGGAGCACGCCCTGCACGCCGAGGGCCGAGCCGTACTGCTCGCCGACTGCGACGACGACCCCGCCATCGAAGCGGCCCGGATAGCCGCCCTGCTGGACCGGCAGGTCGACGCCCTGCTGGTCATCCCCGTCGACGAGAGCCACAGCCGGGACACGGTGATGACCGCCGCGACCCGGGTCCCGCTGGTGCTGCTGGACCGTGGCTGCGGCCCCGGCGCCGCCGACTCGGTCGCCGTCGACAACGCCGCCGGCATGGCGCTCGTACTGGACCACCTCGCCGCCACCGGCCGCCGCCGCATCTGCTTCCTGGGCGCGGCCGGAACCGCCTCGGCGGCCGTCGAGCGGCACGCCGCCTACAAGGCGGGCGTCACGGCCCTGGACCCGCAGGGGGCCGACCGCGTCGAACTCGGCGACTTCTCCGTCGAGTGGGGACGAGCGGCGGTCGACCGGATCTGGCCCTCCCGCCCGGACGCCGTGGTCTGCGCCAACGACCTGATCGCGCTCGGCGCGCTGCAACGCCTCCAGCAGCTCGGCGCGGACGTCCCGGGCGAGGTCGCCGTCACCGGGTTCGACGACATCCTCATCACCAGCCTCGCCGACCCGGCCCTGACCACCGTCCGGCAGCCCGTCGGCGAACTGGCCGCCGAGGCCGCCCGACTGCTCGACCGGCGCCTGGCCGGAGAGCGGACCGGACCGCACCGGGCGATCCGGCTCGCCCCCGCACTCGTCATACGCGCCTCCAGCGCGTCCCCCGCCACCCCGGCCCGGGACGCCGGCAGTACCCGCACCACGGAGGAAGACCAGTGATCGCAGTCGTCGGAAGCCTCAACCTGGACCTTGTCACCCCGGTACCCAAGCACCCGGTGCCCGGCGAGACCGTGCTCGGCGGGGACATCGCCCAGCACCCCGGCGGCAAGGGCGCCAACCAGGCGGTCGCCGCAGCCCGGCTCGGAGGGCAGGTCTCCTTCGTCGGCCGGGTCGGCGACGACGACGCGGCCGACATCATGCTCGGCGCGGCCCGCAGCGAGGGCGTGGAGACCACGCACATCGTCCGCACGCCCGGCGTACCCACCGGCCGCGCGCTGATCTCCGTCGACCCGGCAGGCGAGAACGCCATCGTCGTCAGCCCCGGCGCCAACTCCCGCCTCTCCGCCGCCGACTGCGAGGCCGCCGCCGACCTGCTGCGGCGAGCCCGGGTCACCGTCCTCCAGCAGGAGGTCCCGGACGAGGCCAACCACGCGGCCGCACGCCTGGCCGGCGGCACCGTGGTCTACAACCCGGCCCCCGCCGTCACCGGCGCCGTCCCGCCGCCCCGGGTGGATGTGCTGGTCCCCAACCGCACGGAGCTGGCCGCCCTCACCGGCACCTCCGTACCCGCGACACTCGACGACGTGGCCGCCGCCGCCCGCAAGCTGACCGGCATGGGCGCCGTGATCGTCACCCTCGGCGCCGACGGGGTGCTGCTCCTCGAAGGCACCGCCCAGCTGCACATCCCGGCCTTCACCGTCCGGCCCGTGGACACCACGGCGGCCGGCGACTCCTTCTGCGGCGCGCTCGCCGTCGCACTCGCCGAGGGCAGCACCCTCGAACAGGCCGCCCGCTGGGCCTGCGCCGCCGCCGCCATCAGCACCACCCGCCCGGGCGCCCAGCCTTCGCTGGCCCGCCGCGATGAGGTGGACGCCTTCCTCGCCCGCGCGCAGCGCGGCTGACGGCGGGCGGCTGCGGCCGGGCTCGGCCCGCCACCCGTGTGCGGCTGCGCAGCCTTCGCTGGCCCGCCGCGATGAGGTGGATGCCTTCCTCGCCCGCGCGCAGCGCGGCTGACGGTCGGCCTTCGGCGTCTCGGCTATGCCGGGCTGCGCCCGTCACCCGCGTGCGGCTGCGCAGCCCTCGCTGGCCCGCCGCGATGAGGTGGATGCCTCCCTCGCCCGCGCGCAGCGCGGCTGACGGCGGGCGGCTGCGGCCGGGCACCGCCCGCCGGCCTGCGGAGCAGGCTCCGGCCGCCCCCGCCGGAGGTCGCTAAGTCACCGTCATTGCCCCTAGGCTGACCCGCGATGGACGAGTACGGGCAGGCGGGGGACGTGATGCAGCCGACCGGGCTGGAGAGCGAGACCACGCCGGAGGACCTGCGGCGGCTCGCCCGCTGGTTCGAGGTGGCCGACCCCGAGGGCGCGCACGACCTGTTCGCCGCAGCGTTCGGCCTGTACGGCGCCCGGCACCTGGGCATCGCCCCGGACAGCCCCGGTACCGCCGTGCCCGCCCACACCAGCTGGTGGCACGGCCCGACCGCCCCCGCCCCCGTCCCGGCGGCGCTGCGCGACGGCGCGGCCCGCAGCCCGCGCGGCCGGGCCGCGCACCTCCCCGTGCCCAGTCCGCAGCGGGCCGGGACGGCAGCCCGCAACCCCCGCCACGCCCGGCCGCTCCGCCCGGCGGCGGGCGGCGGCCGGGACGACTCGGAGAGCGCGGAGCGGCGGGCGGCGGCCAGGCTGCTGCTGGCCCACCCGCTGATCACCGCCGCCGGTCCATGGGCGGGCAGTCTGCCGCAGATACGCCGCCACGCGGAGGCGCTGGCCCTGCGGTTCGGACGGTTCCTCGGCTACCGGCTGCTGGTGGACGACACCGGCGCCCGGCTCTTCAAGGCGGGGCTGGGCAGCGGCTGCGGACGCGGCCTCCGCCGCCCCGGCGATGGTGCGCTGTTCACCCCCCGCTCCTACGCCTGCCTGGCGCTGGCCCTCTCGGTGCTGCCGGACGTCCCCGCCCGGCTGCCGTCGGCCGAGCTGGGCGAAGCCGTCCGGGAGGCCATCCGGGAAGCTGCGGCCGGGGCGGGCCTGGAGCCCGAAGCGGTCGCCGATCCTCAGCTGGCCGACGCCCTGGCAGCGCTGACCGATCGTCAGATCATGGTCGAGCGGGACGGCGAGACCGTGGTGGACCACGCCGTGGCCCGGCTGCTGGTGGCCGGCCCGCTGGCCGGCAGCCGGGACGGGGCGGACCTGGTGCGCCGCGCCGCCGACCCGGGGCCGGGCGGGGAGCGGATCTATGTGCGGCGGCGGCTCGCCGAGACACCCGTGGTGCTGCTGGACGAGCTGACCGACCGCGAGCGCGGCTGGCTGCGTACCCGGCAGCGCCGCGAGGGGGAGTCCTTCGCCGACTTCCTCGGCCTGGAGGTCGAGATCCGGGCCGAGGGCGTGGCGCTGCTGGACCCGGCCGACGAACTCTCCGACCTGGAGCCGCCCGGCGCGGGCTCACCCGCGCGGGCGGCGCTGCTGCTGGCGGAGCGGCTGGTGGAGCAGTTGCGTCCGGTGCCGGGCGACCCCGTCTCCCGGACGGCGGTGGGACCGGTGATCGGGGTGCCGGTGCCGGACGCGGCCATCGACGGGGCGCTCGGCGACATCGCCGACGAGTACGGCGGCCGGGCGGGCTGGCAGGCCGGGTACCTCAGCGACCGGTCGGCGCTCCGCCGCGACGTCCTGGACCTGCTGCACCGGATGCACCTGATGGCGCCGGCCGGTCCGGTCCGCGCCGACACGGAGCGGGCCGAGCGGAGTCCCGAGGCCGGGGCGCGTACGGCCACCGATGTGCGCGGGGCGCGCGGCGCCGCCACCTCCGGCTGGGTGCTGCTGGCCCCGGCTGCCCGCTATGCGCCCCCGGCGGACACCGAGGAGGGACGGCCGGGCCGCCATGCCCGCCGGACCCCGCAGCTGATCCTGGCCGACCTGGGCTGATCCCCGAGTCAGCGGGCGGTGACCGGGGCCGCCGCCGAGGCGTCGGCCGGGCTGCCGTGCAGGCTCTCCAGGGCCGTCCCGGCGGAGAGGGCGCCCAGCAGCACCGCCGCCGTGGTGCCGGTGGTCGCGAGCAGCCGACGATGGCGGCGGGGGAGCGGGAAGCCGACGCCCGCGCGCCGGAGGGCGCCGCCCCCTGCGGACACCGTCGCAGGGGCGACCAGGGTGAGGTGCGAATCGCGGTTCCGGTTCTCTGCCATGGGGGAAAGCCTTCCAGAGCGTTGTTAAACGGTCCTGACAAGCCTGTGAAATCCGAGCGGTCGATGAGCGTCGGACGGTAGGCCCCTAGGCGAGTACAGCAAGGCGATATATCCCGAAACCACCCGATGGAGTGAAGGTCGAGACCGGTAAACGCAGCGTTCCCGCCCCGGCGTGGTGCATGGCTGCCGGGGCGGGAACGGTGGGGCGTGTGCTGGGGGAGATCAGGCGCTGGTGCAGGTGATGTTGCTGGGCGCGGCGGCGGAGCTGCCGGTGGCGGTCCAGCCGAAGGTGGTGGTGCCGTTGGCCGTGATGGTGCCGTTGTAGGGGCTGTTTCGCACGGTGATGGATCCGCTGGTCCCGCTGTTCACGCCGTTCCAGAGGCTGCTGATGGTCTGGCCGGAGGCCAGGGTCATACCGACGGTCCAGCTGTTGAGCGTGCTGGTGCCGTTGTTGCGGACCGACACCTCGCCCTGGAGTCCGCCGGGCCAGCTGCTGATGGTCTGGTAGGTGGCGGTGCAGGTGCCGTTGGTGCCGGTGCCGCCCGTGCTGCCTCCGGTGGTGCCGGCCGTGGTGCCGCTGGTCGTGCCTGCGGTCGTACCGGCGGTGGTGCCGCTGGTCGTGCCGGCCGTGGTGCCGCTGGTCGTACCGGCGGAGGTGCCGCTGGTCGTGCCGGCCGTGGTGCCTGCGGAGGTGCCGCTGGTCGTACCGGACGAGGTGCCGCTGGTCGTGCCCGCGGTGGTGCCGGCCGTGGTGCCTGCCGTGCTACCTCCGGTGGTGCTGCCACCGTCGTCGCTCAGGGTCGGAGTCTGCCAGTCCCGCCACGAGGCCAGGTTGCCGGACTTGCTGGGGGCGATCCTGATCACACCGGAGCCGTTGCCCGTGCCCAGCAGGAACTTCTGGATGTTCTGCTGCAGCGGGGTCTTCCACTCGGGCCGGACAGCGCAGTGGGTCCCGTCCTGGACGTCGGACCAGTAGGTGATGTTGCTCGCCACGCCGAGCGCCTTGTAGACCTCGGCTCCACCCAGGGCCGCCACGCTTCCCGACTTGGCGGCCAGCCAGTCGACGGCAGGGTTCTCCATGATGAAGAGACCTCGCGGCGCGACCATGGCCACGACCTCGTGGGTGTCCACCGGCAGCGCGTTCGGGTTGCCCGTGTAGGAGTTGAACGCGTCGCCCAGCCACGGCTGCTCCGTGTAGGCGCTGCTCAGCGGCTGGGCGCCGTTCTCTCCGGGAATCCCTCGGAGGATCGGAACACCGCCGGAACCCGACTCGATCGGCATGGTCAGCGCGACGCGCTGGTCGAACGCGCCGGCCACGATGGCGCCCTTGCCGAACCGCGAGCATCCGGTGACGCCGGTCGCATCCGCCTTGAGGACGTTGCCGCCCGACTGCTGGATGACGTCGATGATCCGGCTCACGCCCCAGGACCAGGCCATCAGCAGCCCTGTGCTGCTGGTGGGGCCGTAGATGCTGTAGAAGGCGCCCTGCTTGTTGTTCCGCGCCGTGCCCTCACGCCCGACCGTGTAGGGGTCGTAGCTGATGATGGCGACACCGGCTGCCTTGATGGTGGCCGTGTCCGCGCCGAGCCCGCCCAGGACGATGATGGCCGGGAAAGGACCGGAACCACTCGGCAGGCTGACGGTCGCCGAGAAGCTGCTGCTCTTCCCCTGGTCCGTCACATTCACCGTGATGTTGCTGGACGAGACCGTTCCCGTGACGCTGGCAGGCTTCGCGGGCTTCGGACCATAGATGGACTTCTCCGCCAGATCCTTGATCTCAGCCCGGCGGCACCGCCAGTCGGACTTGGTGGAGATCCGCGTGCCGTTCAGCTTCTTGAAGGGGTCGGGAAGCATGGAGGTGGACGCTGAAGAGCCGTTGGAGACGGCACAGTCGGCGCCGTCGTTTTCGACGGCGGACCCCGCCAGCGCGGCGGCGACAGATCTGTCGGCGGCACCCGCCTGCGGGGCGAGAAGAGGGGTTGCCAGGCTCACCACGGCCACCAGGGCTGTGGCTACCCACACCTGGGGCCGATATCGATACCGAAGAAAGTGCATGGGGGACCTCCAGAGGAAGACGCGCGGTCGACGGGAACGGACCCCGCCCGGTCGACATGCGGTCAGGCACCGGCCGGTACCAGCCAGTCGGGGGTCGCAGATCGTGCCTGGCAGAGGTGCCAAAGAGGTTGGGAGTGCTCCCAAGATTAGGAAGGGGTCCAGAGCATGACAACACGTGGGACATGGACCACTCAGGTTGGCTGTTCTGGCCCTCTTTCGAAACGTGCGACGGCCCCTCAAGCCGGGCGGATGGGCGGAAACCGGCCACACCATCCGCCACCTGCGGCTTTACGCAACACGAACTTTCGGCCACTTTCGGAAAGGTGACCGAAACTTTCGAACGCCGAGGGTGGGGCGATGGCAGCCGCCCCGGAGTAGGGCGAACGAGCCCACAGGGGATGTCCAGGAAGCGGCGGGCGCATGGCGGGCGGGGTCGTCCCCGGCCGATTTCGACCGTGGCAGCGGCTTGGAGCGGTCGGCGGATCACCGCATGTGTCAAGCCCGCGCCCGAAAGGCTTCGCTGACGGTGCGTCAGCGGGCGTTCGGCCGAGCCGCCGGGGCGAGGGCTCGGCGATGGTCGCCATGCCGTGGAGTGCGGGGGTGGTGTGCGGCGGCCGTCGGGCTCGGGTGGCTCCGTGATGCGGGGGTACCGGAGGTCGCGTACGGTCAGCTTGAGAACCGACCCGGAGGGTGAAGACCTCCCCACGCTGTCCCGCTCCATAGGCAGGGCCCCGCCCGCACAGGAGCGCTCACACCCGACCATCTCTCGCCAGTGAACCGACCAGGCAGGCATCGGCGGCAGCGTCGCAGGGACAGTCGGCGGCCGGCCGCCAGAACCACGGGTGGTGATGAGGATGACCAGAGAACGGCTTCGCGCACTGCGGTGCGCCGTCGTGGCCAGCGCGCTGGCCACCGTGCTCACGGCAGGGGCAGGAGCGGCGGTCGCGGCCACCGGCGGGCACTCCGCCGCCGGTTCCCGAGGCAGCGGCGGGACGGCGGCGGCCCCGGCGGCGGCGTCCACCCCGGCGGCGGCGTCGAGCGGGACGGACCGCAGCGGCAGCACCGAGTACGCCACGTCGCACGTGACGACGATCGACGCCGCCACCCACCAACTGCGGGCCACCGTGGACGGCAAGACGGTGGCGGTCTTCCCGGTGGGCTTCGGCCAGCCGAGGTTCCGCACCCCGTCGGGTACCTACCGGGTGCTCGGCAAGGACGCGGTCATCGAGATGACCTCGTGCAGCGCCCGCATCACCTGCGACCCGGACAGCCCGGACTACTACGACCTCCAGGTCCCCTGGGCCGTGCGGCTCACCTCCGGCGGGCTCTTCGTGCACGGTGCGCCGTGGGACCACACGATCGGCTCGGAGGACATCTCGCACGGCTGCATCCACCTGAGCGTGGCCGACGCGGAGTGGTTCTACAACTTCAGCCGCCCCGGCGACATCGTGATCGTCCAGGGCACCGGCCGGAGCGGCGGCCCCGTCGGCCCCTGACACCCCCTCACAGCACCTCAGGATGCGGGCCCGGCTCGGCCGGGCCCGCATCGCGTCCGGCGGGCGGTCCGCCGTGCGGTGCGACGATGCTGGCGGCCGGGCAGGAGCCGGACATATTCTGAATTCACTCGAATGGGGAGTGGTCACGGAGGTGGCCAACGTGATCGTCTTCTCTCGGTTGCGACGGGCGTATTGCCATCCCCAGGTCGTCCGCCCTAGCGTCTACGCACGTAGATCCGCACCGCTGCGCACTACCCGACCAGCAAACCGCCGCCCGCTCGGCGGTCGGTGGAGTTGAGGGGGCCTCGTGTCCAGGATCGTCCGCGCCGCCCTTGTCCAGACCAAGTGGACGGGCGACCGCAATTCCATGATCGATACGCATGAGCGGTACGCCCGGGAGGCCGCCGCACAGGGGGCCCGCATCATGGGCTTCCAGGAGGTCTTCAACGCGCCCTACTTCTGCCAGGTGCAGGACGAGGAGCACTACCGGTGGGCCGAGCCCGTCCCGGACGGCCCGACCGTGGTGCGGATGCAGGCGCTCGCCAAGGAGCTCTCCCTGGTCCTGGTGGTGCCGGTGTACGAGATCGAGCAGTCGGGCTTCTGCTACAACACCGCCGCCGTCATCGACGCCGACGGCTCGTACCTGGGCAAGTACCGCAAGCACCACATCCCTCAGGTCAAGGGGTTCTGGGAGAAGTTCTACTTCAGGCCCGGCAACCTCGGCTGGCCGGTCTTCGAGACCGCCGTCGGCAGGGTCGGCGTCTACATCTGCTACGACCGGCACTTCCCCGAGGGGTGGCGTGCCCTGGGCCTGGCCGGTGCCGAGATCGTGTACAACCCCTCCGCCACCAGCCGCTCCCTCTCCCAGTACCTGTGGCAGCTGGAGCAGCCCGCCGCCGCCGTCGCCAACGAGTACTTCATCGCCGCCATCAACCGGGTCGGCGTCGAGGAGTACGGCGACAACGACTTCTACGGCTCCTCCTACTTCGTGGACCCGCGTGGCCGGTTCGTCGGCGAGGTGGCCTCCGACAAGGACGAGGAGCTGGTCGTCCGCGACCTGGACCTCGACCTGATCCAGGAGGTCCGCCAGGGCTGGGCCTTCTACCGCGACCGCCGGCCCGACGCGTACGGGCCGCTCACCGAGGCATGACGAAGGGGCAGCCGAGCCGTATGAACGCCACCAGCCCCCACACCGCCGACCCCCACACCGCCGACCCCCACACCGCCGACCCGCACCCCGCCGACCCGCACACCGCCGGCCCCGACGCCGCCCACCCCCCGCCCGCAGGCCCGCACCGCGCCCTGCTGGCCCGCCACCGCGCGGTCACCCCCTCCTGGCTGGCGACCTACTACCGGGAGCCGATCGAGCTCACCCACGGCGAGGGCCGCCATGTCTGGGACGCCGAGGGCCGCCGCTACCTGGACTTCTTCGGCGGCATCCTCACCACCATGACCGCCCATGCCCTGCCCGAGGTCACCAAGGCCGTCGCGGAGCAGGCCGGGCGGATCCTGCACACCTCCACGCTCTACCTCTCCACGCCCATGGTGGAGCTGGCCGAGCAGATCGCCGAACTCTCCGGCATCCCCGACGCCAAGGTCTTCTTCACCACCTCCGGCACCGAGGCCAATGACGCCGCGCTGCTGCTGGCGACCGCGTTCCGGCGGTCCAACCAGGTGCTGGCGATGCGCAACAGCTACCACGGCCGCTCCTTCAGCACCGTGGGCATCACCGGCAACACCTCCTGGTCGCCCACCAGCCTCTCCCCGTTGCAGACCCTCTACGTCCACGGCGGGGTCCGCACCCGGGGCCCCTTTGCGCACCTCTCCGACGAGGACTTCACCGCCGCCTGCGTCGCCGACCTGGAGGACGTACTCGGTCAGGCCGAGGGTACCGTCGCCGCGCTGATCGCCGAACCGATCCAGGGCGTCGGCGGCTTCACCTCCGGCCCGGACGGCCTCTACGCCGCCTTCAAGGAGGTGCTGGACCGGCACGGCATCCTGTGGATCACCGACGAGGTGCAGACCGGCTGGGGCCGTACCGGCGACCACTTCTGGGGCTGGCAGGCCCATGGCGCCGCCGGGCCGCCCGACCTGCTGACCTTCGCCAAGGGCATCGGCAACGGCCTCTCCATGGGCGGCGTCGTCGCCCGCGCCGAGGTGATGGACTGCCTGGGCGCCAACTCCATCTCCACCTTCGGCGGCAGCCCGATCACCACCGCCGGCGCCCTCGCCAACCTGCGGTACCTGCGGGAGCACGACCTCCAGGGCAACGCCCGCGCCACCGGAGCGCTGCTGCTCAACCGGCTGCGCTCCGCCGCCGAGGAGCTGCCCATCGTCCGGGAGGTGCGCGGCCGAGGGCTGATGATCGGCGTGGAACTGGTGGAACGCGACGGCAGCCCCTCCCCGCAGGCCGCCACGGCCACCCTGGAGTACGCCCGTGAGCTGGGCGTCCTCATCGGCAAGGGCGGACGGCAGGGCAATGCGCTGCGCATCGCGCCGCCGCTCTCGCTCACCCCGGCCGAGGCCGAGCAGGGCGCCGGCCTCCTCGTCCAGGCACTCCGTCAGGCCCAGCACACCGTGGGCGGAAAGGAGCAGGGCCAGTGACCCGCACCGTCATTCGCGGCGGACTCGTCATCACCGCCGCCGAGGAGGTCAAGGCCGATGTGCTGATCGAGGGCGAGCAGGTCGTCGCCCTCGCCGCGAGCGGCAGCACGGTGGCCGCCGGCTGGACCGCCGACACCGAGATCGACGCCACCGGCCACTATGTGATCCCGGGGGGCGTGGACGCCCACACCCATATGGAGATGCCCTTCGGCGGCACCTATGCCTCCGACACCTTCGAGACCGGTACCCGGGCCGCAGCCTGGGGCGGCACCACCACCATCGTGGACTTCGCCATCCAGTCGGTGGGCGGCTCGCTCCGCGAGGGACTGGACGCCTGGCACGCCAAGGCCGAGGGCAACTGCGCCATCGACTACGGCTTCCATATGATCCTCTCCGACGTCCGCGAGGACTCCCTCAAGGAGATGGACGCCCTGGTAGCGGAGGGTGTCACCTCCTTCAAGCTCTTCATGGCCTACCCCGGCGTCTTCTACAGCGACGACGGACGCATCCTGCGGGCCATGCAGCGGGGCGCCGCCAACGGCGGGCTGATCATGATGCACGCGGAGAACGGCATCGCCATCGACGTCCTGGTGGAGCAGGCGCTCGCCGCCGGGCAGACCGACCCCCGGTACCACGGCGAGGTCCGCCGCGAGGTGCTGGAGGCCGAGGCCACCCACCGGGCCATCGCGCTCGCCCGGGTCGCCGGGGCGCCGCTCTATGTGGTCCATGTCTCCGCCGCCTCCGCCGTCGCCGAGCTGGCCACCGCCCGCCGCCAGGGCCTCCCCGTCTTCGGCGAGACCTGCCCCCAGTACCTCTTCCTCTCCACCGACAACCTCGCCGAGCCCGGCTTCGAGGGCGCCAAGTACGTCTGCTCCACCCCGCTGCGGCCCCGGGAGCACCAGGCCGAGCTGTGGAAGGGTCTGCGCACCGGCGACCTCCAGGTGGTCTCCACCGACCACTGCCCCTTCTGCTTCGCCGGGCAGAAGGAGCTCGGCCGTGGCGACTTCTCCAAGATCCCCAACGGCCTGCCCGGGGTGGAGAGCCGGATGGACCTGCTCCACCAGGCCGTGGTCGAGGGCCGGATCTCCCGCCGCCGCTGGATCGACATCGCCTGCGCCACCCCGGCCCGGATGTTCGGCCTGTACCCCCGCAAGGGCACCATCGCCCCCGGCTCCGACGCCGACCTCGTCGTCTACGACCCCGCCGCCGAGCAGACCCTCTCCGCCGCCACCCACCATATGAACGTCGACTACTCGCCCTACGAGGGCAGGCAGGTCACCGGCCGGGCCCGCACCGTGCTCTCCCGGGGCACCGTCATCGTGGACGGCGGCCGCTACCTCGGCCGGGCCGGACACGGCCGCCATCTGGCGCGCGCCACCTGCCAGTACCTCGGCTGACCCCAGCCGCCACGCATCGCCGACCGCGCCCGGCCGCCGGACCCCTCGCGGGCCCGGCCGCCGGGCGGCCCGGCGATCCCGTACCTCCCAGGAGGACCCCGTGGACATCGGCCTTGTGCTCCAGACCGACCCGCCCGCGCAGCTGCTCATCGAGCGGATGAAACGCGCGGAGCGGGCGGGCTTCAGCCACGGCTGGACCTTTGACTCCTGCGTGCTCTGGCAGGAGCCCTTTGTCCTCTACAGCCGCATCCTGGCGGAGACCGAGCGGCTCACCGTCGGCCCGATGGTCACCAACCCGGGCACCCGCACCTGGGAGGTGACCGCCTCCCTCTTCGCCACCCTCAACGACCTGTACGGCAACCGCACCGTCTGCGGCATCGGCCGGGGCGACTCCGCGATGCGGGTGGCCGGACGCCGCCCCGCCACCCTGGCCCGCCTCGGCGAGGCCATGCACGCCATCAAGGAGCTGGCCGAGGGCCGCGAGGCCGAGGTCGACGCCACCACCATGCGGCTGCCCTGGGTGCGGCCCGGCGCCTCGCTGCCGGTCTGGATGGCCGCGTACGGGCCCAAGGCGCTTGCGCTGGCCGGCCGTCAGGCCGACGGCTTCATCCTGCAACTCGCCGACCCCTACCTCACCGAGTGGATGGTCAAGGCGGTGCGCACCGCCGCCGCCGAGGCCGGCCGCGACCCCGGTTCGGTCACCGTCTGCGTCGCCGCCCCCGCCTATGTCACCGCCGACGACTCGCCCGCCGCCCTCGCCCACGCCCGCGAGCAGTGCCGCTGGTTCGGCGGCATGGTCGGCAACCATGTCGCCGACCTGGTCGCCCGCTACGGCGAACACTCCGCGATGGTCCCCGAGGCGCTGACCGCCTATATCAAGGAGCGCCACGGCTATGACTACAGCCACCACGGGCGGGCCGGAAACCCCGACACCGCCTTTGTCCCGGACGGGATCGTGGACCGCTTCTGCCTGATCGGCCCGCCCGAGGCGCAGATCGCCAGGCTGGAGCAGCTGCGCTCGCTGGGCGTGGACCAGTTCGCCGTCTACGCCATGCATGACGCCGTGGAGTCGACCATCGACGCCTATGGCGCCGCCGTGATCCCCGCAGTGGCCTCCGCCGCCCCCGCCTGAGCGCCGCCGTTGCTTGCCCTACCGTTGCCCGCCCCACCGTTGCCCGGTGCGCCGGGCCCGGTCACCTGGCAGGGTGGCACGCACCGGCGCCCCGACGCCGGTCGCCGCCGTACCGCAGGACCGGAAGGACGACCGTGAGCCCCGCCCGCCCGCTGCATCTGCTGCTCGCCCCCGACAAGTTCAAGGGGTCGCTGACCGCCGTCGAGGTGGCCCGGCACCTCGCCGCCGGGCTGCGGCGGGCCGAGCCGGGCATCGCGGTCACCCTGCTCCCGGTCGCCGACGGCGGCGACGGCACCGTGGACGCCGCCGTGGCGGCCGGCTTCGCGCGCCGGGAGGCGGTGGTGGCCGGGCCGCTGGGCGATCCGGTACGGGCCGCCTTCGCGCTGCGCGGAGAGACCGCCGTGGTCGAGATGGCCGAGGCGTCCGGGTTGCGCAGGCTGCCCGGCGGCCGTCCGGAACCGCTGCGCGCGGGCACCCACGGCACCGGGGAGCTGATCCGCGCCGCGCTCGACGCCGGGGCCCGCACGGTGGTGCTCGGCGTCGGCGGCAGCGCCTCCACGGACGGCGGCGCCGGTCTGCTCACCGCGCTGGGCGCCCGCCTCCTGGATGCGGCCGGCCACCCGCTGCCGCCCGGTGGGGGCGGCCTTGCGGCGCTCGACCGCATCGACCTGTCCGGCCTGGACGCCCGGCTGGCCGACACCGGGCTGGTGCTCGCCTCGGATGTGGACAACCCGCTGCTCGGGGAGAAGGGCGCGGCGGCCGTGTACGGGCCGCAGAAGGGCGCCGGGCCCGGGGACGTCGCCCGGCTGGCCGACACCGGGCTGGTGCTCGCCTCGGATGTGGACAACCCGCTGCTCGGGGAGAAGGGCGCGGCGGCCGTGTACGGGCCGCAGAAGGGCGCCGGGCCCGGGGACGTCGCCCGGCTGGAGGCGGGGCTGGCCCGGTTCGCGGACGTCCTCGGCCGGGCCGCCGGGCCGGGTGCCGCCCGCGCGGCCGAGCTGCCCGGCGCCGGGGCGGCGGGCGGGGCCGGCTACGGGGCGATGGCCGCGCTGGGCGCCGTACGGCGGCCCGGCATCGAGGTGCTGCTGGAGGTGCTGGGCTTTGCGCACGCCCTGGAGCAGGCCACGCTGGTGGTCACCGGTGAGGGGGCGCTGGACCGGCAGACCCTGCACGGCAAGGCCCCGCTCGGCGTGGCCGAGGCCGCCCGCCGCCACGGCCTGCCGGTGGTCGCCGTCTGCGGGCGGTTCGACCTCACCGCAGCCCAGTCGGAGGCCGCCGGCTTCCTCCGGGTCTACGCCCTGACCGCCCTTCAGCCCGACCCGGCCCGCAGCATCGCCGAGGCCGGCCCGCTTCTGGAGCGGGTCGGCGAGGCCCTGGCCCGCGACCTCTCGGCAGGCTGAGCGCGCCCCGGGGGCCGAGGACCACCCTCGCGCGGAAGATCCTCCACGGCAGCACCGGGCACTTGTACCGGCGCCACCCCCCCGGTTGGCGGCCGACGTCTCATCCGCGTTCTCGGAGGTACGCCTTCAGCTCTGCGGCCCCGGTCAGCATCGCCCGCCCCCGGGCGGACAGCCGACCGTGCCAGTCGCAGAGTGCGGCCTCCAGCGGTTCCAGCCCGCCGGCCGCCCGCACCTGGGCGATCAGCGGGGCGATCTGCTCCAGCAGATAGCCGCCCCGCCTGAGCTGGTGGGCCAGCCGGGCGTCCCGTACGTCGGCCTCGTCGTAGACGCGGTACCCGGTCAGCGGGTCGCGGCGCGGGCGCACCAGCCCGGCGCGCTCCCATGCGCGCAGCGTCGCGGGCCGGATTCCGAGCTTCCCCGCCAGCGGCCCGATGAATGTGCGGCCGGGCCCGGACACTGCGGCACCAGGGAGTGGACACGCCGCCGCCGGACACCGTCGAAGGACTGCTGTACGCGCTCCCGGAGGACCGCCGCGTCATCGACCGCGCCCGGTTGGCTGCCGCCCTCGGCGGCACGCGGCCCGCGCCCCGCGTATCCCCCTGGTTCGGCTACGCCCCGCTCGACCCGGCCCATCTGGCGGACAGCGACGGCATCGTGTTCGTCAAGGACGTCCCGCAGCGCTAGGCGGTGCATACGACCGCTCAGCGCCGGCCGCCCCCTTCGCCCTCACCGCCCGCCCCCCTGGGGTCGGCGGGGGTGGTGCCGATGCGCAAAGGGAGCGCGCCTCAACGGCGTTCGCGCCGGAGCGCAGTGGTGACACCCGGGTCATCCGCCCTGCCTGCGCCCCTTCGCACCTCACACCGTGTCAGGATCGGTTGCGCACCGTACCGGAGCGGTGTTAGCAATTGTTGGCAGCCGGCAATTGCTGTATGGGCCACCGTCAAGGAACCGCCATCCATGCAGCTCACCCTCCTCGGAACCACCTCCACCGACGGCAACTGCCCCACCCTGTACGCCACCGACCGAGGCACCCTGGTCGTCCAGGGCTACCGGGTCACCGACCCCGGTACGGTCGCCCAGCTGCGGGACCTGCTGCCGGGGGAGACCGCGGTGGAGATCCCCCGGGAACTGCTGGCCTTCGCCCCGGGCAGTGACAGAGACGGGTAGCCCCGAGCCGGGCCGGCCGGCAGTCAGGAGCGTCGCCATGACGGACTTTCAACGCGAGCGCGAGATGCTCGGCGGCTGGCTGCACCGGCTGCGCCGGGAGGCCGGTCTCAACGGCAAGGAGCTCGCCGCCGACCTCGGCTGGGCCGCCTCCAAGGTCTCCCGGATCGAGCACGGCAGGCAGACGCCCTCCGAGGCGGACATCGCGGCCTGGGCGAAGGCGGTGGGCGCCCCCGACGCCGCCGAGGACCTCGCCGCCCGGCTGCATGCGCTGGACAGCCACTATGTCTCCTGGCGCCGCTCGCTGCGGGCCGGGCACGCCCCGCGCCAGCGGGTCGCCGTCGAACTGGACTCCAGGACCCGGCTGCTGCGCGCCTTCGAGACCGGTGTGGTGCCGGGACTGCTCCAGACCGCCGAGTACGCCCGGCACCTCTTCGCCCAGCTGTGCGCGCTGCGCGGCACGCCCGACGACGGGGGCGCGGCGGTGCGGGTCCGGATGGAGCGTCAGCGGGCCCTGTACGAGTCGGGGAAGGAGTTCCACTTCGTGCTGACCACGGCGGCGCTGCGCACCCGGGTCTGCCCGGTGGAGGTGCACCGGGGCCAGCTGGACCGGCTGCTGGCGGTCGGTTCGCTGGGCAATCTGCGGTTCGGGGTGATCCCCGACGGGGCGCCGCTGCCGCTGATGCCGCTGCACCCCTTCTGGATCTTCGACGACCGGCTGGTGCAGGTCGAGACCTGGAGCGCCGAACTCAACCTCACCGACCGGCGTGAAGTGGCGCTCTACGAGCAGGTCTTCGAGCGGCACGCCGGCGCCGCCGCCTATGGTCCGGCGGCCCGCCGGATCGTGGCCGGGGTGATGGCCGAGCTGTCCGCCGGGCCCGCGCTGCCGCAGCAACTGCCGCGCACGGCAGAAGATTCGCAATAGGGCGCAATCTGGAACTGCGCCGCGCAGCAATGCCCGTACGCTCGGGTCCATGGCGGGAGGGACATCCGGAGCGGTCAGCGCCGTCGGCTGGCTGCTGCGCGCCGCGCCCGTACCGGGGGTGGCGCTGGCGGAGTGGGACGGCAGTCCGGACGGCGCGGCGGCCCTGGCGATCGGCCTGGCCTGGGACGTGGTGCACGCCCGCATCCCGCTGGGCCTGGAAGCGCTGGACATGCTGCGCTACGCCGGGGCCGTCGGCCCGGCGCTGGTCTGTGTCCCGGAGGCGATGGTGAGCGTGCTGGTGCCGACCGGCTCGGCCGAGTGCTGGGCCGGGTTCGGGCCGCGACCGATCGGCGTGACGGTGGCCGGCCGGGGCGGTCGGCTGCGGGTGCCGCTGCCGAGCCAGACGTATGGACCGCTGCACTGGCTGATCCCGCCGGACGGCAGCGGACTGCTCACCGACCCGAGGCGGCTGCACGCCGCGCTGCGCAAGGCGCGGATGACCACCAGGGACCCGCGCGGCTGAGCGGCGGTGGGCGGGGCTGGCGATTTTGAAAACCATTTTCTATAGTGGGGAGTGCCGCCGGGACACCGCCCGGACGGCACCCCGTGCGCACCCCTGCCCGCCCACGGGACCCGAACGACCCGGAGGACCCGTGTCCGCCCACTGCCAGCTCACCGGCCGCAAGCCGGGCTTCGGCAATGCGATCTCCCACTCGCACCGCCGCACCCGCCGCCGCTTCGACCCCAACATCCAGACCCGCCGCTACTGGCTGCCCAGCGAGCGCCGCCACATCCGGCTCACCCTCAGCACCAAGGGCCTCAAGACCGTCGACCGGATCGGCGTGGAGGCCGCGGTGGCCCGTATCCGCGCTCGCGGCGGGAGTATCTGATGGCCAAGAAGAGCAAGATCGCCAAGAATGACCGGCGGCTGGCCGTGGTGGCCAGGTACGCCGAGCGCCGCGCCGAACTCAAGCGCATCCTGGCGGACCCGCGCACCGGCGAGGCCGAGCGGACCGCCGCCCGCCGCGAACTGGACCGCCAGCCGCGCGACGCCAGCCGCACCCGGCTGCGCAACCGCGACTCCGTGGACGGCCGCCCGCGCGGCTATCTGCGTGCCTTCGGCCTCTCCCGGATCAATCTGCGCAACCAGGCCCACGCCGGGTTCCTGCCCGGCGTCCGCAAGTCCAGCTGGTAGAGGAGGCGATCCGCATGCCCCCGGACACCCTGCTGCCCGTCGTGGTGGTGGCCGGCGTCCACGCCGAGGCGCGTCGTGCCGCCGTCCAGGAGCTGCTGGACGGCACCGACCGCGCCATCGTCCTCCACCACGACCTCTCCGAGGCCCCGCACGGCCAGGTCCGCCGCGAGGTGCGCGACGCCGCCGGGCCGCACCGGTCGGCGTACGCGCCGCTGACCAACGACTGCCCCTGCTGCGCCCTGCGCGAGGACCTGCTCCCCGAACTGGTGCGGATCGCCGACTCCGGCAGCCACCGCCTCGCCATCGTCGAACTCTGGGGCGGCACCGACCCGCACCCCGCCGCCGAGGTGATCGCCGGTTCCGAGGTCGGCGGCCGGGAGACCGGCGAGCTGCTGGAGATCGCCGGTGTGGTGGCGGCGGTCGACCCGCTGCATCTGCTGCCCGACCTGGCGGTGCCCGACCTGCTGGCCGAGCACGGCCAGCAGACCGCGCCCGAGGACGAGCGCACCCGCGCCGAGGCGCTGGCCCACCAGATCGAGTACGCCACTGTGCTCGCTGTGCCGCGCGCCGGAGCGGCGGCCGGCTCCGCCGAACTGCACGCCGGGCTGGCCGCCCTGCGGCAGCTCAACCCGGCGGCCAGGTCGGCCCGGCTCGGTACCGGCGCCCTGGCCCGCGCCGCCCTGGCGGGGTTCGATGTGGCCGCCGCCCGCGACCGGGTCAACCCCGCACTGGCGCTGCTCCCCCAGGAGCGGGACGAGGCCGGGGTCGCCACCCTGGTCTGGGAGCGCCGCCGGCCGCTCCACCCGGCGCGGCTGCATGACGCGCTGGAGCAGCTGGTGCCCGCCGCCCACCGCAGCCGGGGCCGCTTCTGGCTGGCCAACCGGCCCGGCCTGATGCTCGCCTGGGACGCCGCCGGGGCCAACCTGGCGGTGGAGGAGTGCGGGCCCTGGCTGGCCGCGCTGCCCGACGCCGCCTGGGAGCTGTTCCCCCCGGTCCGCCGGGCCGCCGCCGCCCTGGACTGGCACGCCGTCCACGGCGACCGGGTGCAGCAGCTCTCCTTCACCGCCGAGGGACTGGACAGCGGCGGCCTGGTCGACCTGCTGGACTCCTGCCTGCTGACGGACGAGGAGCTGGTCGGCGGCGAGGACGCCTGGAAGTCCCTGCCCGACGCCTTCGGCGACCTGCTCGACCCGGTCGCCTGACCGCACCGCCGCCCGGCCGCCCCGCCGACACCGACGCCGACACCGAGAGGACCCCTCCCCGCCCATGCCGCCCCGCCGTACCGCCGCCAAGGACCGCCGTCCCAAGCCCAATCCGCTTCTTGCGGCCGGAATCGAGTACATCGACTACAAGGACACCGACCTGCTGCGGAGGTTCATCTCCGACCGGGGCAAGATCCGCAGCCGCCGGGTCACCCGGCTGACGGTCCAGCAGCAGCGCGCCATGGCGCGCGCCATCAAGAACGCCCGGGAGATGGCACTGCTCCCGTACGCGAACGGAGCGCCGCGCTAGCGCGGCGGGCCACCCGGACCCGGCCCCCTCCGCCCGTGGTCGGTGGAGGGTGCCGTCGCGGGCCGCGCCGGAACGGACGTCGTGGGGGCTCCGACCGGCGCGGCCCGTTCCCTTGCTGCGCTGGGCTCGCCAGCCGCGCCGGGCTCGGCCGCGCCGGGCTCGCCGACCCCGGGCTACGCCGCGTGGTACGGCGTGAGCACCAGCCGGACCACGTCCTCCAGGCGCCGCCGGGCGTCCCGCAGCGTGGTGCGGCCGGTCACCCATGAGGTGAGCTCGCCCTGCCAGACATTGCCCACGATGTGCTGGACCACGTCCCGCACCGACGCCGGCACATCCGGCATCACCGCCAGCAGGGCCTCCCGGTCGGCGCGGGCCATGCTGTGCAGCGCCTCGCTGGCGAATGGATCGGTGGAGGCGGCGACCGAGACCAGCAGATGGGCGAGCTGCGGCTGACGCTGGTATGCGCGCATGCCGTGGTTCACATAGCGGACCACCCGGTCGGCCACCGCCGTGGGGGCTCTCGGGCCGCGCAGCTCGGCCACGATGTCGGCGAGCAGCAACCGGTGCCAGTCGGCGATGGCAGCGGCGAGCAGGTGGTCCTTGGAGGAGAAGTAGCGGTACGCCGTCCCCAGTGCCACCCCGGAGCGCTCGCTTACCTGCTTCATCTGCAGTCTCTCGACGCCGATCTCGGTCACCAGGGAGAGGGCAGCCGCGATGAGGTTCCGACGTCGTTCCAGCTGGCGTGGGGACATCGCCTCGACCGGCCGCGGCGACAGGTCAACCTTGGACACAAGCCTCATGATACGGGGAACGATGTTGCAGCAGTATGCCGCCTGATCAGGTCTTTTGGCCGGAGTGGGCGGGTGGGGCGGCCCGGTTGATCGAAATCCGGTCCTCGCGGGCCGCCCCGCCGTCTCAGCCCAGGCCCCGACTGTCCTGCTTGAGGGCGGTGTCCACGGTGAGCGCCGAGGCCACGACCATGCTCAGCAGCGGGTCGGCCAGCGGGCGGTGGATCTGCACCACATAGTTGTCGGCGGTGGTGAAGAGGGTCCGCGCCAGGCCCTCGAAGGTCTTGGTGATGCGGGCGACCTCGGTGTCGGTGTGGTCGGTGATGGCGAAGTTCCAGGCACGCCAGTTCTCCGCCTTGATGGCGCCGATCTGCCGGCCGTCCACCATCAGCGCGAAGTTGATCTTCCCGATCGCGTTCTGCTGGACGATCTCGCCGAGCTGGCTGCCGTCCGGCCGGGCCACCAGCACCCGCGACTTGATCAGCTTCGCCGGACGGGTCAGCAGCATCACGGGCTGCCCGGCGGCGTCGCGCACCTCCAGCCGGTGGGTGAGGAACTGGTCCCAGCTGGTCATGAAGCGCACGACCTTGCGCAGCGCGCTCTGGCCGATCTCGGCCACCGACCCGATGGGAGTGCCGTTCTGGTCGAAGACCGAGTACTCCGCGGCCAGCTCGATCAGCTTGGTCTTCTGGTTGACCACCAGCACCGGTTCGCTGAAGAGGGTGCCGCCGCCGCCCGAGACCGGCCCCACGCCGGCCTTCTGCTGCACCTGGCGCCGGATGCGGTCGGCGTCGTGGGCACCCTCGATCGGGATCTCCCAGGGAGAGGAGGAGTCCTGCGGGCCCTGCTGCGGGGGAATGCCGCCTGCGTCGGTGCCGGCGTGGGTGTGCTCGGTCCACCGGGAACCGTCCCACCAGCGCAGCCCGGGTGCGCCATGGGGGTCGGGGTACCAGCCGGGGGGATTCGTTGCCGTTGTCACGCCCAGGAGCGTATCCCGCCCCTGCGACAGCGGGGAACACGCATCCGGTCGCGGATTCCGGGGCCGCGCTCCCCGCCGGAGCGCGGCGTCAGGCGAGGCGTACGGTGTCGCCGCTCACGGTGATGTTCTGCGGCGCCAGGCCGGAGGGGGCCGGGCCGCCCGCCACCGAGCCGTCCGCGATGGCGAACCGGCTGCCGTGGCACGGGCAGTTGATGGTGCCTCCGGAGACGGCGTTCACCGGGCAGCCCGCATGGGTGCAGATCGCGGAGAACGCCTTGAACCGGCCCTGCTCCGGCTGCGTCACCACGTACTTCTTGTCGACCACCACACCGCCGCCGACCGGTACCTCCGAGACCTTCACCAGCGCCCGGCCGGCTTCGGCGCCTCCGGCGCCTTCGGTCGCGGGTGCCGAGCCCTGGTCCGCGCCGCCCTGGGGGCCGCCCTGCGTGCCGCCCTGCGCCTCGCCCGGCTCGACCGCCGACGACACGGAGGAGCCACCGGCGGCACAGCCTGCGGCCAGCGCCGCCGCCAGGCCGATACTCGCGAGCATCGCGGTGCGGCGCGGCACGCCCGCCTCGGCGGCGGGGGAGGCACAGGCGCAGGCGGGCCGCTGCCCGGACCCCTCGGCGGTTGCGGTGGCTGCGGTGGCCTCGGTGATGGGGTGGGTGAGGGTCATCAGGGACTCCGGGAGGACAGGAGGCCGCCGGCCGGATGCGCCTGCGGGCTCGGACATCGGGCTTGGACATCGGACTCGGACACCGGACTCGGACATCGGAAAGGCGGTCGGTACGGGAACCGGGGGCGGAGGCCTGACGGCCCCTCGCCCGGCGCTCCCTCCGACGGGCCTCGGCGGGGCCCGGTGGACCGGCCGTCATCCCTCTATACGGAGCCCGGCGCCCGAGCGTTCAAACGCCCGGCGCGGAAAACTCAACCGCCCGGCGCCTCCCGGCGCTCGCGGACCAGTGCCTCCTGCACCGCCGAGGCGACCAGCGCGCCCCCGGCGTCGTAGAACTCGCCGATGGCCAGCCCGCGCCCGTCCGAGGAGGACGGACTCCGCTGGGCGAAGAGCAGCCACTCGTCCGCCCGGAACGGCCGGTGGAACCACATCGCGTGGTCCAGCGAGGCCAGGGTCAGCCGAGGCGGCTCGGTGCGCCGGAAGCGCGGCGGCTGGAGGTGCATGGCGGTGGTGGAGGCCAGGGTGAGGTCGGAGAGGTAGGTGAGGGCGCAGACATGGAGCAGCGGTTCGTCGGCGGGCAGCGGCGAGGCGGCCCGCAGCCAGACGAACTGCTGGGGCATCCCCGGGTCCTCGGGCGGCAGCCCGGGGGAGTCGTCCGGCACAAAGCGCATCTGGAGGGTGCGGGACACCGTCGACCGCGCATACCCCTCCGGGTCCGCCTCGGCCCAGGCGAGATAGGGGTCGGGCAGCTCCGCCGGGGAGGGCACGGCAGGCGCGGTGCGCTGGCGCTCGGCGCTCTTCTCCGGCTCCTTGAAGGACGCGGAGAGGGTGAAGATGGCCTCGCCGCGCTGCACGGCGGTGATCCGCCGGGTGGTGTAGGAGCGGCCGTCGCGTACCCGGTCGACCTGGTAGACGATGGGGCGGCGGGGGTCGCCGGGGCGGATGAAGTAGCCGTGCAGCGAATGCACCGCGCGGTCGGCGCCGACGGTCCGGCCCGCTGCCGTGAGCGCCTGCGCGGCGACCTGGCCGCCGAACGCCCGCAGCGGGGCTCCGGCGTGGCAGCGGCCACGGAACAGGTTCTCGTCTATCTCGTCGAGCCGCAGCAGCTCCGGGAAGGTGCCGCCCAGCGCTCCGGCCTCCGCCGACTGGTCGGTCATGTCTGTCACTTCGCCATCGTCGCAGACGGCCGGTCCGCCCCGGTATGACCCCTGGTCCTCATGCGGACACCGATGCGCGGGGGTCGGCGGGCAGGTCAGCGAGTGGAACGTGTTCTTGGTCGCGGGACGGGTCGCGACGCCGGGACGGGGCCTCGCCGACCCCTCGGCGACGGCCTGTACGCTGGCGTCCATGGCTCTCCACGGCGTTCTCCCCCCGCCGGCCCGCTAGGCGGGCCGCACCCGGACGCTCCGCGTCCCCGCCCGGCGTGAACGGCCCTCCGGCCGCCGCCGTGCCGATGGCCGCTGCCCGCCGCCCAGGACCCGCAGGCAAGCGCCCATCACCTCCTGGAGACCTCCACCATGGCGCATTCGCACGCCGCCCTGCCCGTCGGGCGGGGCCTCCTCTACGCCACCGTCGCCGCCGCCACCTGGGGCACCGCCGGTGCCGCCGCCACCGCCCTGTACCGGATCAGCGGGCTCGGCCCGCTGGCCGTCTCGTTCTGGCGGTTCGCCCTCGGCGCGGTCCTGCTGCTGGCCGCCCGGCCGCTGCTGGGCCTCGGCTCGCGGGCCGTCCGCCGGGTGCTGCGGCCGCAGCTGCTCGCCGTCGGCCTCGGCATGGCGGTGTTCCAGACCTCCTACCTGGCCGCCGTGGACCTCGCCGGGCTGGCCGTGGGGACCGCCGCCACCATGGGCGCGGTCCCGGTCCTCACCGCCGTCGGCGCCCGCCTGCTGCTGGGCGAACGCCTCGGCCGGGCCGGCGGGCTCACGGTGGCGCTGGCCGTGGCCGGGCTGCTGCTGCTCGCCCTCGGCGGCTCCGGCGGGGCGGCCTCCGGCCGCGCGCCGCTGGCGGGCTTCCTCTGTGCGCTGCTCTCCGCCGCGGGTTGCGCGTCGGTCAACCTGCTGGGCCAGCACCGCCGTGGCTCGGCCGGGAGCGGTGAGCCGTACGATGCCGCGCTTGCCGGGTTCGTGGTCGGCGCGGGGCTGCTGCTGCCGGTCTGCGCGGGCGGCGGGCTGCTGCCGACCGGGGCGCACCTGGAGCGTTCGCTGCTGCTGCTCGGCTATCTGGGCGCGGTGCCCTCCGCGCTGGCGTACGGGCTCTTCTTCGCCGCCGCGACCGTGGTCCGGGCGACCACCGTGTCGGTGCTGATGATGCTGGAGCCGCTGGCGGCCCTGGCGCTGGGGGTCGTGGTCTTCGACGAGCGGCTCACCCCGGCCGCGCTGGCGGGGACCGCGCTGCTGCTGTCCGGCATCGTAGTGCTGGCCAGGGCGGAGCGCGGCGGCGGCGGCAGGCCGTCGGCCGAGGGCATCGGCGTGGCGGGTCCCTCGTCGTAAGGCGCCCACGGCCTGTACCGGGTACGTGATGACAGCTGTGCCCCGCCTGCGGGCGGGGCACAGCTTCCGGCTCAGATGTCGCGGAAGATCTCGATCTGCGCGCCGACCGAGTTCAGCCGCTCTGCCAGCTCCTCATAGCCGCGGTTGATCACATAGACGTTGCGCAGCACCGAGGTGCCCTCCGCCGCCATCATCGCCAGCAGCACCACCACCGCCGGCCGCAGCGCGGGCGGGCACATCATCTCCGCCGCGCGCCACCGCGTCGGGCCCTCCACCAGCACCCGGTGCGGGTCCAGCAGCTTGACGGCCGCGCCGAGCCTGGTCAGCTCGGTCAGGTAGATGGCCCGGTTGTCGTAGACCCAGTCGTGGATCAGGGTGGAACCCTGCGCGGTCGCCGCGATGGCCGCGAAGAACGGCACATTGTCGATGTTGAGGCCGGGGAAGGGCATCGGGTGGATCTTGTCGATGGGGGAGCGCAGCTTGGACGGGCGCACCGTCAGGTCCACCAGCCGGGTGCGGCCGTTGTCGGCCGTGTACTCGCCGCCCCGCTCGTGGTCCAGGCCCATCTCCTCCAGTACCGCCAGCTCGATCTCCAGGAACTCGATGGGCACCCGGCG
Organism: Peterkaempfera bronchialis; assembly: GCF_003258605.2. Taxonomy (NCBI): domain Bacteria; kingdom Bacillati; phylum Actinomycetota; class Actinomycetes; order Kitasatosporales; family Streptomycetaceae; genus Peterkaempfera; species Peterkaempfera bronchialis. The sequence goes on along the minus strand of NZ_CP031264.1, from coordinate 1,093,629 downwards.
GATCGTCAGCTCCGAGGAGGTGACCACGGCGGCGGCCAGCAGGCTCATCGCCTCCACCGGGTCCTCCGACGGCCAGTAGTCCACGTCCCGGTCGATCCTCGGCACGCCGTGCACGGTCAGCGTGGTGGAGCCGATGCCCTCGACCTTGACGCCCAGCTGCTCCAGGAAGAAGCAGAGGTCCTGGACCATGTAGTTGGAGCTGGCGTTGCGGATCACCGTCACCCCGTGGTGGCGGGCCGCCGCCAGCAGGGCGTTCTCGGTGACGGTGTCGCCGCGCTCGGTCAGCACGATGGGGCGGTCCGGGGAGACGCTGCGGTCGACCTCGGCGTGGTAGATGCCGCCGGTCGCGGTGATCTCCAGGCCGAAGTGGCGCAGCGCGCTGACGTGCGGCTGAACGGTGCGGGTGCCCAGGTCGCAGCCGCCCGCGTACGGGATGCGGAAGCGGTCGGCGCGGTGCATCAGCGGGCCGAGGAACATGATGACGCTGCGGGTCCGGCGGGCCGCGTCGGTGTCCATCTCGGCCAGCCGCAGCTGCTCGGGCGGGTCGATCTCCAGGTCCCGGCCGCCGTTGATCCACCGGGTGCGCACCCCGATGGAGGCGAGCACCTCCAGGATCCGGTAGACCTCCTCGATCCGGGCGACCCGGCGCAGGGTGGTGCGCCCCGAGTTGAGCAGCGCGGCGCAGAGCAGCGCGACACAGGCGTTCTTGCTGGTCTTGACGTCGATGCTGCCCGACAGCCGCCGCCCGCCGACCACCCGCAGATGCATCGGCCCGGCATAGCCGAGGGAGACGATCTCGCTGTCCAGCGCCTCGCCGATGCGGGCGATCATATCAAGGCTGATGTTCTGGCCGCCGCGCTCGATGCGGTTGACCGCACTCTGGCTGGTGGCCAGCGCCTCCGCAAGTTGCAGTTGGGTCCAGCCCCGGTGCTTGCGGGCGTCCCGGATGAGCCTGCCGATGCGAGCGAGGTAGTCATCTGTCACAGGAGAACCGTATCTCACATCTGAGATGCGGACCTGGCAGGGGGTGGCGCCGGGTCAGGGGTGGCGAACCAGGGGTGGCGCTTTGTGTGGAAATCCCTCAACCGCTGGCATATGCCCCATCGGAGGTGCAAGGCTCAGGACCGGCCGCGGTTCCCCCGAGCGCGGCCGGCGCGGTCCCGGTGCAAGCGGAAACGAGCCTCCCGGCCGCCGGGACCGCGCAGGGGAACAGCCGCGCGCCGACGGATTGTCAGTGGTGGTCCCTACGGTCGTAGCCATGACGCAAGCCGTACAGGCATACGCCTACCTCCGCCCGTCCGCAGTCCGCCGCGAGGCCACCGGCAGCAGCCTCGCCCTGGAGACCTCCGGTGGCGCCACGCCTGCGGGCGGCATGGCCCACCCCAGCTTCTTCAGCGGCTTTCTGACGCACCCGGAAGCCGCCGCCTCCGCGCTGCTCGCGGTCGCCGACGTGGCCGCCGCCCGCTACTACCAGCAACGGCTGCCCGCCTCCCTCGACCCCGTGGTCACCGGCAACGGCGACCGGCTGCGCTTTGAGTCCTTCTCCGGCTGCTGCGGCGTCTACGCCCGGCTGGACGTGCTCACCGGCGGTCTGGACGGCGACGACATCGGCCACGGCACCACCAATGTCGACGTCAACAACCCGCTGCGCGAGTCGCTGGCCCGCATCGGCTCCGCCGACCCGCTGCACCTCCAGGTCGGTCCGGACGAACTCACCGTCACCACCTTCGACGGTCCGGTGGTGGAGAAGAAGGTGCCGCTGCCCGACCGCTGGCTGCGCGGCTTCGCCGAGACCCAGGTGATCGCCGCCGCCTTCGACCTGCGGGCCGAGCTGGACGCGGCCGAGGCGGTCCGGTTCCTGCGTACGCTGCCGCGCGGCGGCGGACGCGGAGCGGCGCGCGGCGCCCAGTGGGTGGTGCCCGCCGGCCGTACGCTGCGGCCGACCACCCGCCCGGTGCCCGGCGCCGTCTGCCTGCCCGGCCCGGAGCGGCTGGCCGCCCTCCAGCGGGTGCTGCGGCACGCGGTGGCGCTGCGGGTGTACGGGCCGCCGGCCACCGCCGGCTGCGCACCCGCCGCAGCCGCCTGGGAGGTGGAGCTGCCCGGCATGCGGCTCACCCTCACCCTCTCCCCGGACGCCTCCCGGGGCTTCTCCGGCGAGGGCGCGGTACTGGACGCGCTGGCCACCGACGAGGCCGCCGAGGACGCCGAGCTGGTCTCGGTGCTGCTGGCCTGGGAGCCCCGGATCGACCTGGCCGACCTGGCCGCGCAGTCCGGGCTGACCCCGGAGCGGGTACGGGCCGCGCTCACCCGGCTCGGCACGGCCGGCCGGATCGGCTACGACACCGCCGAGGCCGCCTACTTCCACCGTGAGCTGCCCTATGACGCCGACCGGGCGGAGCGGCACAACCCCCGGCTGCGGGGCGCCCGCGCGCTGCTGGACGCCGGCGCCGTACGCCTGGACGACGACACCATGGCCACCGTCACCGTCGACGACCACCACCACCGGGTCCGCGCCGAGGGCGGGCGGCTCAGCTGCACCTGCCTCTGGTGGGCCAAGTACCGGGGAGGGCGCGGGCCCTGCAAACACGCCCTCGCCGTCCGCATCCTGCGCCGCTCGGCCGTCCCGGCTGCGCCCGCCGCGCGTCCCGCCGTCGGCGCCGTTGCCCGAGGAGGCGCCCGATGAGCAGCCCGACCGTCACCGAGCCGCAGCCCGCCACCGACGGGCGCACCGAACGACCCGAGTCGCGCGAGCGGCCCGGGCGGCCCGGGCGGGCCGCGAACCGGCTGCTCTCCCGGGTCGCCGGGGCCCTCGCCCAGGTGGTCGCCCGTGGTGCCGCCGACGGGGTCGTGCCTGCCGAGACACCGCAGGACCGGCTCTTCCGGGCGGTGCGTCTCGGGGCCCCGGCCGAGGTCCCGGCGCTGCTCCGGGAGCTCGACCCGGCCGCGCGGCGTGCCTGCCTGCCCCGGCTCAGGGAGCTGCGGCGGGAACTGCGTGAGGAGTGGGGCCGACGCACCGATTACCGCGAGGCCGCGCTGCTGGTCGCCGGTACCGGCTGCAACACCGGGGCCGCAGCAGCCGCCCAGTGGATCAGCGCCGGTGCCCGCGAGGCGCTGGCGGACTTCGCCTTCCGCCCGCTCATCGAGGTCTTCACGGCGCAGGAGCCGGAGTGGCAGGCGGCCGTCGCCCAGCGGCTCGCCGACCGCAGGGACACCCTCTGGGGCTGGAGCGAGTACCCGTTTGTCGAATACCTGCTGAGGATCACCGGCAGCCCCGTACCGACCTCCGACGCCTTTGTCACCCGCTGGGTCGAGAACCGCACCTGGGGGCACGCCCAGCGCCGCCCCGGACCCGGGGTCGAGGCGCTCCCGAAGGGCAGGACCCTCCTGGACCGGCTGCGGGCCGACAGCTACCTGCCGGTGCTCGCGCCGCGCCTCTTCGACCTCCCCGACATCGGCGGCGCCCTGGGCCAGTCCTGGCAGGGCACGGCCGTCGAGGACACCTGGTTCGGCGCCCTCGCCCGGCTCGCCGCCGACGGGGTGCTGGACCGCGCCGACCTCATCGACCGCTGCCTCTCCCGGCTGCTGCGCGGCGGCAGCCCCGGCGACCTGCGCGGCTTCCTCGCCATCCTGGAGGCCCTTGACCTCACCCCCGACGAGCAGGCCGCCCACGCGCAGACCTATGTCCGGCTGCTACCGGACGCCCACTCCACGGTGGCGGCCCACGCCCAGCAGGTGCTGACCGCGCTGGACACGGACGGCCGCCTCGACCCGGAATACCTCGCCGAGACCTCCCGCGCCGTGCTCTTCCGCAGCGAGAAGAAGCTGGTACGGAGTCAGCTGTCCTGGCTCGACCGGGTCGCCCGCCGCGAGCCGGGCCGGGCCGCCGACGCGGTCCTGGCCGCCGCCGACGCGCTGGGCCACGAGGACACCACGATCCAGGAGCGCGCCCTCAACCTGATAGCCCGTCACCTCGGCCGGGCCGGTGACGGCGTACTGTCCGAACTCCGCGCCGCCGCCGAGGGGCTGGACCCGGTGCACCACACCCGCGCCGCCGTCCTCCTCGGCGCCGCCCCCACCGCTGCCGCCGACGAACCCGCCGACCTGCTGCCGCCCGCCCCCGAACCGCAGCCGCTTCCGCCGCCCCCGGCCACCCCGGCCGAGGTGGCCGAGGAGGTCGCCGCCATGCTGGCCACCCACTCCGGCGTCGCCGCCTTCGAGCGGGCCCTGGACGGTCTGGTCCGCCACGCCCACCGCGACCGCCAGGCACTCGCCGCCGCGCTGGAACCCGTGCTGCCCAAGGAGCGGTGGCTGACCTGGGACAGCGGGAACGGCTGGGGCGACTGCGGCCCGGCCGACATCGCCTATGTGGCGCTGGCCGTGCTGGGCCGGCACTCCGGCACCGACCTCCAGGCCGCGCACCAGGGCCGCCGGTTGCCGTTCCGCGGCCACCAGACCATCTTCGGCAAGGTGCTGGGCGCCCGCCTCATCGAGGCCGCCTGGCAGATCACCGGTGAGAACGCCCCGCCCTTCCTGCTGGCCACCCCGACCCTCTCCACCGGTGCCCTGGACCCGGCCGAACTCGTCCGCCGACTCCAGGTCTACGAGCAGGCGGGCGCGACCCCGGGCGAGGTGGACTTCTCCCAGGCGCTGCTCCGGCTGACCCCGGACGCGACACCGGGCACCGTGGCCGCCGCCGACGCGCTCACCTCCCCCCACGGCCAGCAGCTGGCCCAGTGGCTGCACGCCGGAGGCCCCACCGTCCCGTCCGTCGTCCGGGCACGGGCCCAGGGCGACCCGTCGAGCCGACCGCCCCAACCGGACGACCGCCGCATCCTGCTGTACCTCCCCGCGATCGGTGCCCCCGTCCCGCTCGCCGAACCGCTCGCCGTCCTGCTGCGGACGGCCGGTCCCCGGGGCAGCGAGTCCCTGGCCACCTGGGGATGGTCCGGCGCCGTCGACCACTGGCCCGCCGTCCTGCCGCACCTCCGCGAGGTGGTCGCGGCCCGCTGCCTGCGCCGCTTCGTGGCCGGAGCCGACCAGGACGAACGCGGTGCGGCCGGCCTGCTGCCGCTGCTCGCCGAGGCGGGCGGCCCGGCGGGCGAGGCCGTGCACCTGGCCGTCGGCTATGGACTCGGCGCCCGCTTCGCCGAGGACCGTGCGGCGGCGGTGGACGCGCTGCTGGTCCTGGCGGCGCGCGGCGACCTCGACGGCGACCTGCTCGGCAGGCGGCTCGCCGAACTGGTGGCGCTCGGGGCCGTCAAGCCCAACCGGCTCTCCGACGCACTGCGCACCGCCTCCCGCACCGGCGCCTATGGCACCGTCTGGTCGGTGCTCGCGGCCGCGCTGCCCGGCCTGCTCACCGGTCCGCCGGTACGCGGCACCGGCGACCTGCTGTCGATCGCCGGGGACTGCGCCCGCCGCAGCGGCGCCCGGGGCGCCCTACCGGAGGTGTCCGCGCTGGCGGCCCGCCCCGGCTCCGCCCGCCTGGTCAAGGAGGCCCGCCAACTCCGCGACGCCCTCTCCCCGGAAACCTGAGCCACCCACGCCCGCGCCCGCCCCGGCACCGGCCAGCGCCGCGCCCGCCGGTCTTTGTCCCGCTTGCCGCCCTGGCACGCCCATCCTGTGTTGGCGAACCGCCCCCGTACAGCCCCGGTACGAGGGGGCCCTCCGCCTGGCAGCTGCCCGCACCAGGACGCCTCGCCACCGGCCAGCGCCGCACCCGCCGGCCTTTGCCTCGCTTGCCGCCCTGGCACGCCCATCCTGTGTTGGCGAACCGCCCCCGTACAGCCCCGGTACGAGGGGGCCCTCCGCCTGGCAGCTGCCCGCACCAGGACGCCTCGCCACCGGCCAGCGCCGCACCCGCCGGCCTTTGCCTCGCTTGCCGCCCTGGCACGCCCATCTGGTCGCCGTCGGCGGGCCGCCCCCGTACAACCCCGGCACGGGGGGCGGCCCGCCGCCTGGCAGCTGCCCGCACCAGGACGCCTCCCCACCGGCCAGCGCCGCGCCCGCGGGTCTTTGCCCCGCTTGCCGCCCTGGCACGCCCATCTGGTCGCCGTTGGTGGGCCGCCCCCGTACAACCCCGGTACGAGGGTGGCCCTCCGCCTGGCAGTTGCCCGTACCAGGACGCCTCGCCACCGGCCACAGTAGGTTGAGGGGTGATCACCGAGCGGGCCCCGGCCCGTCCACCGCTGGAGCTGATGTGCTGCATCTACGCCTGATCGTGCCCGCAGACCTGGCGGACCGAGTACAGGACTGCCTGGCCGCCTCGGTCGGCGTCACCCATGTCGTGGTGCTCCCGGGCGCCGCCCGCCGCCCGCCGGGCGACCTGGTGCTCTGCGATGTGGCCCGGGAGGCCGCCGACGAGCTGCTGGCGGAGCTGAAGGCGTGCGGGCTCGCCGACCGGGGGGCGATCGTCGCCGACCAGGTGGACCTCTCCGTCTCCCGCTCGGCGGACCAGGCGGAGGCCGCCGCCCCCGGGGCGGGCGCGGACGCGCTGGTCTGGGAGGAGGTCACCGAGGCCACCCACGAGGAGTCCAGCCTCTCGGTGACGTTCCTGGCCTTCCTCGCCGTGGCGACCATGCTGGCGGCCTGCGGCGCGATGCTGGACAGCGCGATCCTGGTGGTGGGCGCGATGGTGGTCGGGCCGGAGTTCGGCCCGCTGGCCGGTATCTGCGTCGCCCTGGTGCAGCGCCGCCCGTCGCTGGCCTGGAGGTCCTTGCAGGCCCTGCTGGTGGGCTTTGCGGTGGCGACGGTACTTACGGTGGGCTTCGCCCAGCTGATGGACGCTCTCGGCCTCTTCAGCCGGGAGCTGTTCGAGGCCAAGCGGCCCAACACCTCCTTCATCTGGAACCCCGACTGGGTCTCCCTCGTGGTCGCCCTGCTGGCAGGGATCGCCGGGGTGCTCTCGCTCACCTCCGCCAAGTCCGGCGCCCTGGTGGGCGTGGCGATCTCGGTCACCACCGTCCCGGCGGCGGCCAACGCCGCCCTGGCGCTCGGCTACCGCGACCTCCACCAGGCGGCCGGCTCGGCGGGACAGCTCGGCCTCAACCTGGTCGGCATCGTGCTGGCCGGCAGCGCCACCCTGCTCGCCCAGCAGGGCGCCTGGTCCCTGGCCCGCCGCCGCCAACACCGCCCCAGCCCGACCTCATAAGTGCGATGGGCCCCGCCGAGGCGTTCATCGGCTTCCTGACGTCAGCTCCCGGTCAGCCAGAAGGGATGCCCAGCCGGGTCGGCGAAGACCCGCCACCTGTCACCGCCCGGCTGGTATTCCGGCTTGACCGCGCCCAGCGGCGGCGTCAGACCAACTCGGGGCGGCGCCACTCCTCGCCGAGCACATGATGGGCCAGAAAGCTCAGCACGGTGGCGTACCAGAGCCGACTGTTGTTGGGCTTCACCACCCAATGCCCCTCATCCGGGAAGTACAGGAATTTCGCCGGCACCTCGAAGCGGGTCAGATCGCTCCAGAGCGACAGCGCCTCGCCGATCGGCACCCGGTAGTCCTTGTCACCGTGGACCACCAGCATCGGCGTGGTGATCGAGGCCACCCGCAGATGCGGGGAGTACCGCTGGTAGCGCTCGGTGCGCTCCAGCGGGTCGCCGTGGTGGCGCATCCAGTACGGGGCGAAGTCGGTGGTGGCGGCGAAGGCGGGCAGGTTCCACAGACTGGCGTGGGTGACGATGGCCCTGAACCGGTCGGTCTGGGTGGCGATCCAGTTCGCCATGTAGCCGCCGAAGGAGCCGCCCATCATCGCGGTGCGGTCGGCGTCCAGGTCGTCCCGGTCCAGCGCGGCGTCGGTCAGCGCCAGGACATCCCGGTAGGGTGCGCCGCCCCAGTCGCCCCAGCCGCGCTGGTGCATCCGCTGCCCGTAGCCGGTGGAGAGCGCCGGATCGGGCAGCAGCACCGCGTACCCGGCCGCTGCGGCCACCCACGGATTCCACCGCCAGGTCCAGGAGTTCCAGCTGCTCTGCGGGCCGCCGTGCACCCAGAGCAGCAGCGGCGCCGGCGCCTCGGCGGAGGCTTCGCGCGGCAGCACCAGCCAGGCACGCAGCGGGGTGCCGTCCTCGGCCGAGGTGAAGACCTCGGTCAGCGTGCCGGGCAGCTCGCCCACCGCGCCTGGGCACGGCAGCGGCTCGGGCTGCTGGTCGGGAGTGGCCGCGTCCAGTCGGACCGGGGCGGGTGCGCTGTCCACGGCGGACCGCAGCGCGTAGAGGGTGGCGCCGTCGGGTGCGGCAACCACGTCCGTGTAGGCGCCGGAGGCGGTCAGCCGGACGACGTCGCCACTGCCGGCCGAGACCCGGAAGACCGGTTCCCGGCCGCCCTCGGCGGCGGTGAAGAAGACCACCGGGGAGCCGTCCCCGCTCGGCAGGGGAGAGACCACGGGGTCGCCCGGCCACTGGTCGAAACCGGGCAGCAGGTCGCGGCCGGTGTCCTGGCCGTCGGTGGCGTCGACCAGCCAGAGGGTCTGGTCACCGCTCTGCTCCCAGGTGATGCGCTGCGCCCGGACGCAGACCAGATGGCGTCCGTCCGGGGTGAAGGCGGGGGAGGAGAACTCGGCGTCCGGTGCCTCGACGGTGCGCAGCTGCTTGCCGGTGGCGGCGTCCGACACCACGACCGCGTAGCGCAGCTCGTCCGGGCGCGTACCGGTGAGGACCGTGTAGGCGGCCAGTGAGCCGTCGGGGGAGAGGGCGGCGCCGGAGATGCCCAGGGTGCTGCCCGCGCCGCAGTCGATCGGCGCCGACGGCTCGGTGCCCGCCCCGGCCACCGTGAAGAGGTGCGGGATGTCCGGCCCGAGGTCGTTGTCCCAGTGGCGGATCATCGAGGACTCATGCAGGATCGCCGTCACCTTGGCCTTCTCGCGGGCCTTGCGCAGCGCGGCGTCCTGCGCGGTGTCCTCGGCGCCCGGCAGCAGGGAGGCGACCAGGGCGATCCGGTCCGTCCCGGTCGCCACCGCGTAGGCATGGATGCCACCGGGCCGGGCCAGCAGCGGTGCGGCCTCGCCGCCGCTGGCCGGAAGCGACCAGAGGGCGGCCTCCTTGCGGTCCTCCTCGCCCTCGCCGGGGTCGGTGTCCGGCCGGGCGGAGAGGAAGAGCAGGGTGCCGTCGGGGAGGAAGCGGGGTGCGGACTCGCCGCTTCCGGACCGGGTGAGCCGGCGAGCGGGGCGCACTCCGGCGGGGTCGACCTCCCAGAGCGCCCCGATGTAGCGGGTGCCGTCGGCGGCCAGGTCCTGAACGGCCGTCACCAGACGGGTTCCGTCCGGGGAGAGCGCCAGGGAGGAGACCCGGGGCAGTGCGGTGAACGCGGCCAGGTCGTGGAAGGCAGTGGTGTCGTGCATGCCGATCATCCTGCTATCCCACTCCGGCCGCGCACCAGAGCCCGACGGGGTGTGCGGCTCATCCCTCCGCGAATGCGCGGGGGCTCAGTGCCGCCGTTCGGTGCTGACCACCACGCAGACTCCGGCCACCACGATGGCGCCGCCCAGCAGGATCGGCCAGGAGAGGGGCTCGCTGAGGACCAGCCACCCCAGGAAGACGGCCACCACCGGGTTGACGTAGGCGTAGGTGGCGACCAGGGACAGTGGTGCCGAGTGCAGCAGCCAGGCGTAGGCGGTGAAGGCCACCAGGGAGCCGAAGACCACCAGGTACGCCAGGGCCAGCCAGGAGCGGGTGGAGACCGCCGCCAGGTCCAGGCCGTGCTGCTCGCCCCGGGCCAGTCCGAGCAGCAGGCAGCCGAGTCCGCCCGCGACCATCTCATAGGCGCTGGTGGCGAAGGGGTTGGCGGGCATGGGGATGCGGGCGGCGGAGAAGGAGCCGGTCGACCACATCAGGGTGGCCGCGATCACGGTGACCAGGCCGCCGAGCTTCACCTCGCCGCTGAGGCCGGGCACGGTCAGTACCAGCAGGCCCACCAGGCCCAGCAGCACCCCGCCGAAGGTCGCCGTCCGGGGACGGTCGCCGGAGGCGGTGCGGAGCAGCACCACCCAGACGGGGACCACCGCGATCAGCAGCGCCGTGAGCCCGGACGGCACCGAGGTCTCGGCGAGTACCACCAGGCCGTTGCCGCCGAGCAGGAGCAGCAGGCCGACCAGGGCGGCGGAGCCGAGCTGGCGCGGGGTGGCCCGCAGCGCGGCCGGGCCCTGCCGCCAGGCCACCAGCCCGGCCAGCAGCGCCCCCGCCACCAGGAAGCGGGCCGCAGCGGAGAGGAACGGCGGCATGGTCTCCACCGCGATCCGGATGCCCAGGTAGGTCGAGCCCCAGACGACGTAGACGATGGCGAGGGCGCCCCATACGGCGCCGCTGATGCGCGGCTTCGTCGGCGGCATGGCCGATGGGGCGTCCGCGTCCTGGCCGACGATGCCCGGGGGCGTCTCCGGGGCGGGGGCTGTCATGGGCGTCTCCTCCTGATGGTGCTGTACGACTCCGCGGGCCATCACACCGCATGGCGGCGCCCGCGCGCCAGCGGGAAGGCGGCGGCGGGCAGGCGCGGAGGCAGTACCGGGGGGCGTCCATCGGGCCCGCAGCCGGTGAAACAGCCGGTGAAAGGGGACAGCCCGCAAACGGACCGAGGCCCGAGCCCCGCTTGCTCGCGGGCTCGGGCCTCGGGCCTCAGGAGCCTCAGACCGGGACGCCGTCCGGCTGGACGGTGCCCTCCTCGGGCGGGGGCGTGGTACCCGCCGTCTCCGCCCGCTCCGGCAGCGGTGCGCCGTGCGCCGGCTGCTCCGCGCCCTGCGGGACCGCTGCCACCGCCCGCCACCACAGTTGCAGTGCCGGGGGGTCGGCCGGTTCCAGGGGGTCACCGGGGCGCGGCGCCACCAGTACGGCCCCGGCGGCCCGCGCCGCCGCCACCGAGCGCTCCGCAGGCTCCTCCCACGGATGCGGCGCCAGGTCGAAGGTGCCCCAGTGGATCGGCAGCAGCACGGCGCCCCGCAACTCCTGGTGCGCCCGTACGCCCTCCTCGGGCGTCATATGCACCTCGGGCCAGAAGTCGCTGTACGCCCCGATCTGCACCATCGTCGCGTCGAACGGCCCCAGCCGTTCGCCGATCTCCGCGAAGCCCGGGAAGTACCCGGTGTCGCCGCTGTGGAACACCCGGTGCTCCGGACCGGCGACCACCCAGGACGCCCAGAGCAGATGGGGGCTGGTGCGCGGGCCCCGGCTGCAGTAGTGGCGGGCCGGGGTCGCGGTGAGCGTCAGGCCCGCCACCTCCGCCGACTCCCACCAGTCCAGCTCCACGATCCGCCGCTGCGGCACCCCCCAGTGCTCCAGGTGGGCGCCGACGCCCAGCGGCACCGCGAAGACCGCCTTCGTGTCGATCAGCGCCCGCACCGTCCCCATGTCCAGGTGGTCGTAGTGGTCATGGGAGACCACCACCACATCGACCGGCCCCAGTTCGCTCAGCGGTACCGGCACCGGGTGCAGACGCCGGGGCCCGAAGCTGGCGAAAGGGGAGCAGCGCTCACCCCACACCGGGTCGATCAGCACCCGGCGGCCGTCGATCTCGACAAAGACCGTGGCATGCCCGATCCAGGTCGTCCGCAGGCCGGAGGCGGGCGGCTCGGCGAAGTCCGCGGCGGTCAGCCGGCGCAGCGGCACCGCGGCGGCCGGAACCCTGCGCGACCGGTCGGCGGTCAGGATCGCCCGCAGCCCGGGCAGCGGCGAACCGGTCACCAGCCGGCGGGTGGGCACCGGGTTGCGAAAGGCGCCGTCCACGAAGTGGGGTGACCGCAGGATGCGTTCCAGCCGGGCACCGGAGGGTTCGGCGCCGAAGGCCGCCGGCCGCAGCCGCCGCAGTGCGGCGCCGGGCAGGGAGCGGACCCGGTCGGCCCCGGGGAGGCGGGACAGGCCGGTGGGCCGGGAGAACCACGGGGTGGAGCCGGGCACGGCGCCTCCTCGGTCGGGGGTCGGACGCGATCCGGAGCGGCGGACGGCCCCGCTGCCCGACCGCGACCGTACGCCGACCGTCTCCACCGCAGACTACCCGGGGACGGCGCGAGTGACGCAGGTTGACGGAAGGGACGCAACCCGTACCTTCCGCAGCCCTCCGCAAGCCCCGCAACCAGCCATAAACACTGCAAACCACCACAATCCCCGCAACCCGCCCAGCTCCTGTCCCCGGCTCGGCCGACGCCCGCCGGAAACAGCTGCCCGACGCCCGCCCGAAGCCGCTGCGCGGGCGGGGCGGACCCCTTGCCGCTACGATGCGAGTGGCTGCCGGTCCGTACCACCGCCACCGGGTGTCCGCCCGTATGGAGCAGGCCCCGGCTCCGGCGCCGCCGTCGAGTGACGCGCCGTCCGAGAGGTGGTTGCCATGCTCACCGTGCGCACTCTCTTCCGCTCCATCCACGACAGCGACGAGGCATACCGGCTCTTCTGCAGCATCGCCGCGCAGGACGAGAACCAAGGCGGGTGGGAGAACGAACGCATCGCCGCCCTGGTCAAGGACCAGGAGCTGGCACCCAAGATCGCCCGCCATGGCGCCGACGAGCGCAAACACGGCCGGATCTTCGCCCAACTGCTCCGCAGACGGGGGCTGGAGCCGGTGCCCGTCCCACCCGACACCGACTACTGCATGCTGCTGGAGCGGCAGGGCATCGGGCTGCTGCATGAGCGGCTGCGCTCCGACCGCCCGCTCGACGACCGCGACGTCATCACCTATCTGGTCCACAGCCGGGTCACCGAGCAGCGGGCCGCCGAGGAGATGCGGCTGCTGGCCCGGGTCCTCGGCGACCATCCGGAGATCGGCCGGGCGGTCCGCCTGATCTCGGCGGACGAGGCCAACCATCTGGCCTACTGCCAGGAGGAACTGCTGCGCTTCGCCGACCAGGGGCACAGCCGCGCCATCCGGGCGCTGCTGCGGCAGACCGCCCGGGTCGAGATCCGCACCCACCGCGACGTCGGACTGGCCGTCATGCGCCGGATGGGGGACATCCTGGGCTGGCCCCGACCGCAGCGGGCCGCGCTGGCCGCCGGCCTCCATCTGCTCTACCTCTACGAGGCGGCCCACGGGTGGCGGCGGATGGTGCGGTTGCGGCTGCCGGCGAAGCGCAATGCGATGGGGGTCCGCCCGGTCCCGGTGGGGTGACCGCCGCCACCGCGCCCCGCCGCGCCCCACTGCGCCGCCGTGCCCCGCCGCGCCCCCGGCTGAGGTCCGGCGTACGCGGGCACCGCCGTCCGGCCCCCGTACGGCGCCGTCGTGCGCCACAGTGGGAGCAGCAGCGAGGAGGGGCCGTGGGCGGGAGCCTGGCAGCGGATCTGGTCGTGATAGGTGCGGAGTGCGGGAACGAGCGTGCCCTCGCGGGGTCCGCAGACGCCGGCCGGGGTGCCGGACTGCTGGCCGGGGCGCTGCCCGGGGCCTGGTACGACGGGGTCCCCGAACCCGGCCGTACGGTGCTGGTGCCGCCGGACGCGGAGGCCAACACCATGCTGACGGCCGTTCAGGAGGCGGCCGGGCGCGAGGGCCGGTTCCTGGTGGTCTGCCTGCTGGGACGGCTGGTCGCCGATCCCCGGCTGCGGCGGCTGGCGCTGGTCACCGCCGGCAGCACCCGGGAGAACGCCTACCGGCGCGGGCTGGCCTGGGACTGGGTGGTGAGCGCCATGGTCCACGGCGGGCACGCCGAGACGCTGCTGCTGGTGGACGCGGTGGTCGACCGGGAGGTGTGGGAGGCGCTGGGCCGCGAGGGCGGCGGCCCGGCCGAACTGCTGGACCACTCCCGGGTTCCGCTCTGGGGCCGGGTGGCGCCCTGGGTGCCGGGTCGGCGGGGGCGCGGTGCCACGGTGCCGGGCGGCGACGGCTCGTTCGCCGAGGCGGTGGTGCGGCTGGTGCAGCAGGGCGTACCGGGCCTTCCGGCGGCGGTCTCCCCGGCGGATCTGCACCCGGCGGTCTGCGAACAGCTGGGCGCACAGGGGCGCACGGGGGCGCGCATGGTAGTGCCGTCCGCAGGCGGGCGGCTCCTGTTGCGCAATCCGGCTGCGCTGCGAGGCAAGCTGTCCGGAATGCCGCTTTCCGGGGAACTCCTTGCTGTTCTCGGGCGGAAGGACTCCCCAAGCCGCCCACCCTCTGCGTAGTCTCAGTGACCCTTGGTATTGCCGGAAGCTGACGGGACGACGAAGATTCGGCCCTACAGCGGACATGACGGTCCGACAGGCATATTCTGCTGACCACTGGCACACGTGGGTCGGAATGCGGCGAGGGGGGCCCATGCGACGACATGAGCACGCGTTACGCCCTCCGGCGGCCGACCGCCGGACCGGAGGAGGGCGGGGGAGCGGAGTCGGGTTCCGGCCATCCCCGACGGCACTCCTGGCACTGCTGCTTCCAGCCACCCTGCTGCTGACGGCCTGTGCGGGCTCCGGCTCCGACGGCTCCCCCGTGGACCGCCTCGGCAGCCGCCCGCAGACCTCCGCCGCTCCATCGGCGGCCGAGACGACCCAGCGCCCGCCGCAGCCCGCCGTACCGGACAGCGGCGCCAAGGGCGCCGCCGCCCATCAGGTGCTGGCCCGCTACACCAGCTGGTGGGAGGCCCGGATCACGGCCTTCGCCAACACCTCCAAGTCGGGCGTCGGGATCGGCCTCTTCTCCACCGGGCAGGCCCTCAGCGACTCCCTGGCCAACGTCTACCGCCTCCGGGAGGCCGGCATGGTGATGCAGGGACGCCCCCGCAGCGATGCGAGGGTCGTCGCACTGGACCTGGACGCCACCCCGCAGACCGCGACCGTCGAGGACTGCCTCGACGTCCGGGAGTGGCACCAGGCCGACGCGCGTACCAAGCAGATCAGGGACCCGAAGCAGCGGCTCAGCCGGTACATGGTGACGGCCACCGCCCGCCACACCGACCAGGGCTGGCTGATCACCGAGCTCAAGCCCGAGACGGAGCGGACATGCTGAGGGCGTCGCGGCGGACCGCCGCCTGTGCGGCGCTGCTCCTCGGCGCCCTGGTCGCGGGCACGGGTCCGGCCGCCGCCGACTCGGGCGGCGGCGGAGGTCTGGAGGAGTGCCACAACAACGGGATCTGCGTGGTCGCCCAGGACCCGGGCTCCCCCGGCAGCGGTTCCTCCGGCGGCAGCGGCAGCGGCTCCGGCGGCGGGCAGACCTGCTCCTGGAACGGCGAGCAGGTGCCCTGCACCCGGGACGGGGCCTGGTTCAACAGCAGCGACGGCTGCTACTGGAAGGAGTCCACCCCCCAGCCGCCGGCCGACGACCCGGCCTGGCTAGGCCACGACCCGGCGAACGGCGGCGCCGTGTACGACCGCCTCTGCTACGTGGACGGCACCCTCGGCGGCGGCCAGCCGCTCTGGGCCGCCACGGCTCCGGGTGCACCGCCCCCGCCGAGCCCGGCCGAACTGGCCGCGCAGGCCGTCAGGGAGATCCCCTTCCACCCGCCGACCCTGCACACCGCGCCCGGCGAGAAGGGCACCCTGCTGGTCGGCCTGCCGATCTGGCTCTGGTACGACCGCGACCCGGGCACCTTCGACCACCCCAGCGCGACCGCACGGGCGGGCGGGGTCGCCGTCACCGCCAGGGCGACCCTCAAGCGGGTCGAGTGGCACATGGGGGACAGCTCGGCCTCCACCTACTGCGACGGTCCCGGTACCCCGTACAAGGCCGCGTACGGCAGCGCCCGGTCCCCCGACTGCGGCTACCGCTACACCAAGTCCTCCGGCGGGCAGCCCGACGAGCGGTTCACCGTCACCGCCACCCTGCACTGGTACATCGAGGCCACCATCGACGGCAGCGGGGTGCGGCCGATCGACCCCATCGACGACTACACCGTCGAGAGCAACCTGCTCCAGCTGCGCGTCGCCGAGGTACAGGTCCTCAACTGACCAGCGCTGCACCGCACCACCGCTCCGCACCAACGCACGTCGCGCGCACCGGCCGACAGGCACGGGCGCCACGCATGGAAGGCACAGTCGGGTGGAGAACAGGGCATTCCCGTCGCAGCTGGCGTCCCCGCCACCGCCGACCCCGGCCGACCCCGGGCGGCCGTCCGAACGGGCCGTGCTGGACCGGCCGGTCGCGGTCGCACCGCCCCGGGCGCTGCGCGCCCGCCGCCGGCGTCCGGCCGTGCTCGCCCTGTCCGTCGCGCTGATCGCCGCCGGCGGCCTGGGCGGCGCCGCCCTCTACAGCGCCACCGGTGAACGCGTCGCCGTGCTCGCCCTCGCCCGCGATGTACCCGCCGGACAGCAGCTCACCGCCGCCGACCTCACCGTGGCCCGGATCGCCGGCGACCCCGCACTGCACCCGCTGGACGGCGCCGACCTCGACCGGGCGGTGGGCATGCGCGCCACCAACGACCTCAAGCGCGGCTCGCTGCTCACCAAGGCCGATGTCATCGACAAGCTGATCGTGCGGCCCGGCCAGCAGATCGTCGGCGTCGCCGCCAAACGCACCCAACTGCCCGCCACCGCCCTCAAACCCGGGCGGCAGGTCATCGTGGTCTCCACCCCGGACTCCACCCAGGGCGGCGACACCGCGCCCCGGTCCCAGACCTTCACCGCCACCGTGGTCACCGTCGGCGGCGCCGACACCGACGGCACCGTGGTGGTCGACATGGCCGTCGACGAGGCGGACGGGCCCCGGCTGGCCGAGACCGTGGCCGGCGGCAAATTCCAGGTGATCCTCGCCTCCACCTCGCAGAGGAGCGGCGGCTGATGGCGGTGATCGCGGTAGCCGGTACCCCGGGCGCACCCGGGGCGACCACCTCCGCCCTCGCCCTGCTGTTCGCCTGGCCGCTGGCGGAGGGCCGCCGGGTGCTGCTCGCCGAGTGCGACCCGGACGGCGGCGCCGTGCTCGCGGGCGCGCTGGAGGGCCGCATCGAGGCGGTGTACGGGCTGCGCAACCTGGCCGTCGCCGACCGGCGCGGCCGACTCACCGAGGAGCTGTGGGACCAGCTGGTCGACCTGTCACCCGGCGGCACCGCCGACCGCCTGCTGCTGCCCGGCCTCACCGACCCCGCCCAGGCGGTCGGCCTCGCCTACACCTGGGAACCGCTGATCGAGGCGTTCCACGCGCTGGAGCCGCACGGCTACGACGTCATCCTCGACCTCGGCCGCTCCGGCGCGTACGGGCCGAGCGCCGCCCTCGTCCGCCGCGCCGACGCCGTGCTGGTCACCGTACGCAACACCCTGCGCGGACTGAGCGCCGCCCGCCCGCGACTGGCCGCGCTCCGGGAGGACCTGGACAGCTCCGGCACCGGGTCCGACGCCCTGGGGATGCTGCTGATCCAGGAGGGGCCGTACCCGGCCGCCGATGTCTCCCGCGAGTTGGGTGTGCCCGTGCTGGGGCTGCTGCCGTATGCGCCGGGGACCGCCCGGGTGCTCTCCGACGGCGGGGAGAGCAGCGACCGGCGGTTTGTGCGCTCCGGGCTGATGCGGGCGGCCCGGTCGGCCGCCGACGAGGTGCGCGTGCTGGTCGGGCGGCGGCGGGTACGGCTCGCCCCGCAGGCCGAGGGCGGACCGCAGAGCGCCGCCGCCCCGGGGCCGGGCACGCCCCTGGCCGGCCTCGCCCCGCAGCCGCCCGCGCCCGGCGCCTTCCCGGGCTCGCAGTACCCGGCCACGGCCCCGGAACCGTTCCCGGCACCGCATCCCGGCGGTCGGCCCATGGGGACGCCCGCGCCCTCGCCCGGCCCCGGTGCCGCCGGTCCGTTACCGGGCCCGTTCGCCGCTCCCGTGCCAGGTGTTCAACCGCCGCCTCCGGGACGGGCGTTCGACCCCTTCACCGTCCCCGCCGCCGCCGGCGACCGGCAGCCCTTCGCCCCACGCCCGCCGTCGCCCGCTGCTGCTGGTCAGTTCGGTGCTCCGGTGCCGGGTGCCCAACCTCCAGGAGGGGCGTTCGCCCCCTTCACCGTTGCGGCCCCCGCCCCCGGTGGCGAGCAGCAGCCATTTGCCCCACGCCCGCCGTCGCCCGCCTCCACCGGCCCGTTTGCCGCTCCCGTGCCGGGTGTTCAACCGCCGCCTCCGGGAAGGGCGTTCGACCTCGGTGGCGAGCAGCAGCAGTTTGCGCCGCGCCCGCCGTCGCCCGCCTCCACCGGCCCGTTTGCCGCTCCCGTGCCGGGTGTTCAACCGCCGCCTCCGGGAAGGGCGTTCGACACCGGCGGCGAGCAGCAGCCATTTGCCCCACGCCCACCGTTCCCCGGCCCGGCGGCTCCGCAGCCCGCGCCGCCCGCGCCGTTCCCCGGCCCGGTCGGTCCCGCCACCGGGAACGACCAGGGGGAGGAGGTGCTCCGTGCGCGGTAAGCCCCTGCACGGCCGCCCCGCCGACGCCTTCCCGGTGGCGATCCCACCCGTCAACGGCCACCCCTACGGCGGCCCCCAGCCGCATCCCACCGCCTCGGCCACCGCCGCCCAGCTGCCCGCCGACCTGGTCAGGCCCCCGGTCGGCCCAGGCCCAGGCCCAGGCCCAGGCCCAGGCCCGGGCCCCGGCGTTGGCCCGGCCCGGTACGGCATCGCCCCCGCCGTGGACCCGCAGGTCGCCCGTGAACTCAAGCGGCAGGTCGCCGCCGAGCTGCACGAGCAGCTGGCCCGCACCCCCGGGGTGGACGGCGCCACCCGCCGCCAGCGCGGCCGGGCGCTGATCGAGGAGGCCGTCGCCCGCTGGTCGGACGCCCACGCCCAGGCGCACGGCGTGCCGCCCACCCGCGAGCAGGACCGCGCCCTCGCCGAGGCCGTCTACGACCTGCTGTTCCGCGCGGGCCGCCTCCAGCCCTACCTGGACGACCCCGAGATCGAGAACATCCTCATCAACGGCTGCGACGACGTCTGGGTGTCCCGGGTCCACCAGCCGCTGCGCCAGGTCCCCCCGGTCGCCGACAGCGACACCGAGCTGGTCGAACTCCTCCAGGACCTGGCCCGCCAGCACGGCGGCGGCGAGCGCAGCCTCTCCACCGCCAGCCCCACCCTCGCCCTGCGGCTGGAGGGCGGGATGCGCCTCCAGGCGCTGACCGAGGTCACCCCCCGCCCGTATGTGGCGATCCGGCGCCACCGGGTGGCCTCCGCGACCCTGCGCGACCTGGTCGGGCTGGGCAGCGTGGACACCACCCTGGCCGCGTTCCTGTCCGCCGCGATCCGGGCCCGCAAGAATGTGATGATCACCGGCACCCAGGGCGTCGGCAAGACCAGCCTGCTGCGCGCCATGGCCGGGGAGATCCCGCCGGACGAGCGGGTGGGCACCCTGGAGAGCGAGTACGAGCTGTGGCTGCACACGCTCGGCCACCTGCGCCAGGTCGTCCCCATGGAGGCCCGGGAGGGCAACGGCGAACGCGTCGACGGACGCATCGCCGGCGAGCTGACCATCGGTGAACTCATCCCCGCCGCCCTGCGGATGACCCTCTCCCGGATCATCGTCGGCGAGGTCCGCTCCTCCGAGGTCGTCCCCATGCTGCGGGTGATGACCAACGGCGAGGGCGGCTCCATGTGCACCCTGCACGCCCGTGGCCCGCACATGGTGGTGGACCGCATCGCCGAACTCTGCCTGGAGTACGGCGCCCATATGACCGACACCCTGGCCTACCGGCTCACCGCCAACGCCGTCGACTTCGTCGTCCATGTGGCGATGGTCGACGAGACCGCCGTCGGCGGTCGCCGCCACCGCTTCGTCTCCCATGTCCTGGAGGTGGTCGGGCTCGGCGAGAGCGGCCGGCCCGCCATGAACACCGTCTTCGGCCCGCGCGACGCCGAGCCCCGCGCCGTCCCGCACACCCCGCCCTCCTGCCTGGACGACCTGCGCCGGGTCGGCTTCGACGCCCGGATGCTGCAATCCCCGTACGGCGCCTGGGGCGCACCCCTGGACCTGCGGATCGGAGGGCGGGTCTGATGCTGCTCTATGTCGTCTGCGGAGCGGCGGTGGCCGCCGGGCTGGTCGGCCTGGTCGCCGGGCTCATCGGCAGCGACCGCCCCGAGGCCGCCGCCCCCAGCCCGCTCGCCCTGCGGCTGCGCACCCTCTGGTACGGCGCCCCCGGCACCGCCGACCCGCGCACCCTGCGCCTGCGCCGGATCCAGGTCGCGGGCTCGGCCGTCGGTGGGCCGCTGATGTGGCTCTTCAGCGGAGTCCCGCTGACCGTGCTGCTGGTCCCCGTCGCGGTCTTCGGCATCCCCTGGCTCTTCGACACCACCCGCTCGCACACCCACCGGGTGGAGAAGCTGGAGGCGCTCGCCGAGTGGACCCAGCGCCTCGCCGATGTGCTGCTGCTCGGCGTCGGCCTGGAGCAGGCCATCGTCACCAGCCGCCGTACCGCGCCCGCGCTGCTGGAGGACGAACTCGCCGATCTGGCCTCCCGGTTGCAGGCCCGCTGGCGGCCGGAGGACGCGCTGCGCGCCTTCGCCGACCAGCTCTGCGACGCCACCGTCGACAAGGTGCTCGCCGCGCTGGTGCTGCGGGCCTCCGACCGGGGCCCGGGGCTCGCCCGGGCGCTCGCCGACATGGCCGAGTCGGTACGCGAGGAGGTGCGGCAGCGCCGGGCCATCGAGGCCGACCGGGCCAAGCACCGCACCACCGTGCGCTGGCTGGTCACCATCATCCTCGGCGTGGTGGTGGTCGGTTCCTTCAACCGCCACTACACCGCCCCCTACAGCACCGCCCTCGGGCAGCTGGTGCTGGCGGTGCTGGCCGTCGCCTTCATCGGCGTCGTCCTCTGGATGCGCAACCTGGCGTCCCACCCGCCGCTGCCCCGCCTGCTGGAGCCCGACCGGCGCAGCCGCGTCGGAGCCCCCCGGCCGGACGCCGACCCCGAGCCCGAGCCCGGGTCCGAGCCGGCCGAGGCCGCCGCCCCGCTGACGACCGGCAAGGAGTCGCGATGATCTCCCCCTGGGCCGTGCTGGCCGGGGCCGGCGCCGCAGCCGGGGTCGCCCTGCTGGTCTCCGAGCTGCGCCCCGCGCCGCCCGACCTCGGACCCGCGCTGGACCGGCTGCACCGCACCCCGGCGCGCGACCGGCCGGGTGCGGCGACCGCCCAACCGGCCTGGTACGACCGGCTGGGCGAACGGCTCACCACCCTCCCCGGGGCGCGCATCCCGCACCGCGAGCTGTCCCTGATCGGCCGCACCCCGGCGCGTTTCATGGTGCACAAGCTGCTCTTCGCGCTGCTCGGGCTGCTGCTGCCCGCCTATCTGGGGGCGCTGGCGGCCATGCTGGACGTCGCCCTGCCGTTGATCCTGCCCGCCCTCGCCGGACCGGTACTGGCCGCGCTGCTCTGGCTGGTACCGGACGGCGTGGTGCGCGGCGAGGCCAAGGAGGCGCGCGTCGAGTATCTGCACGCCATCGCCTCCTACCTGGAACTGGTCGCCCTGGAGCGGGCGGCCGACTGCGGCCCGGCGGACTCCCTGATCCGGGCGGCCGCCGTCGGCCGGGGCGCCGTCTTCCGGCGGCTCTCCGACGCCCTCGACCGGGCTGCCACCGACCGGCTGCCCCCGTGGGACGGACTGGAGGCGCTCGCCGCCGAACTGGGCCTGACCCCGCTCCAGGACGTCGCCGACATCATGCGCATCTCCGGCACCGACGGCGCCGCCGTCTACGACACCCTGCGCGCCCGCGCCAAGTCCCTGCGGTCCGAACTGCTCGCCGAGGACCTGGCCCGGGCCAACACCGACAGCGAGCGGATGGTGGCCCCCGGCTCGGCGCTGACGATGCTGATGACCGCCCTGATCGCGTTCCCCGCCCTGTACCAGATGCTCAACAGCGGCTGAACCCCCTCAGCCGCTCCGCAGCCCCTGCCGAACCGGGAGTCATCACATGAAGCACCATCTCAAGCACCTCAGCGGTCTGACCGCCGTGACCGCGCTGCTGCCCCTGCTGCTGGGCGTTCACCTCCTCCGCCACCGCGTGGACCGCACCCGCCGGGCCGTCCGCGAGGGCGACCGCGGGGCCATCAGCATCGAACTCGCGCTCGCCATCATCGCCCTGGTCGCGGTCGCGGGCGGCGTGGTGCTGGCGCTGACCACGCTCGCCGACAATGTGACCGCGAAGATCCCCGCCGACAAGTGACCCCCTCCGCCCTCCGACGGCGCGGGCGGCCCGCCCGGCGGGACGACGGGTCCATGAGCATCAGCCTGGCCATCGTCTTCCCGGTCGTGCTGACCATGGTGCTGCTCGTCGTCCAGGCTTCGCTGTGGTGGTACGCCCGCCAGGTGGCGCTCACCGCCGCCCGGGAGGGCGCCGAGGCGGGCCGCCTGCTGAACGCCGCGCCCGCCGACGGCACGGCCAGGGCGCGCACGTTCCTGGACCGGGCCGGTACGGCGATCTCCGACCCACAGGTCTCGGCGGCGGGCAGCACCGACACCGAGATCCGGATCAGCGTCACCGTACGCGCCCAGTCCCTGCTGCCCGGCCTGTCCGGGCAGCTGATCACCCAACATGTGACCGCGCCCCGGGAGCGGTTCGTACCCCAGGAGGCGACACCGTGAGCAGCGCCGACGGCGGCGACCGGCACGAGGAGGGCAGCGTGGCCCTGGAGGCCGCCATCATCGTGCCCGCCGTGCTGCTCTTCGTGCTGCTCGCCATCGCCGCCGGCCGTCTCCAGACGGCCGGCGGCACCGTCGACGCGGCGGCCCGGGCGGCGGCGCGCAGCGCCTCGCTGGCCCGTACGGCGGAGACCGCACGGCAGGCCGCGCACAGCGCGGCCGAGGAGACGCTGAAGCAGCAGGGGGTGCACTGCGGCTCCACCCGGGTCGAGGTCGACACCGGCCGCTTCAGCGTGCCGCTGGGGGAGACCGGCCAGGTGACGGCGGTGGTGCGGTGCACCGTGCCGCTGAACGACCTGCTGCTGAACGGCCTGCCGGGCTCCCGGACCATGACCGGCCGGTTCACCTCGGTCGTGGACCGCTACCGAGGACGCTGAGGAGGGGATCGGAGCAGTGCTGAGGAGTGCGGCGCGGTCGGACCGCGGATCGGTGTCGGTCTTCGTGGCGATCTGCGCCGTCGGCCTGCTGGCCGTCGTGGGCATCGTCATCGACTGCGGCGGGCGGCTGCGCGCCATCGAGAACGCCGACGCCCTCGCCCAGGAGGCGGCCCGCGCGGCCGGGCAGCAGCTCGACACCGGCGCCGCGCTCTCCGGCGGACCGCCGGTGGTCGACCCCGCCGCCGCCCGGTCGGCGGCGCAGCAGTACCTGGCGGCCAACGGCGTGCACGGCAACGCCGTGGTGGCGGCCGACGGCAGGACCATCCACGTCACCGTGGACGGCACGTACGACACCGCCCTGCTGGGCGTGATCGGTATCGGCAGCATGACCGTGCACGGCGAGGGCAGGGCCAGCCTGGTGCGCGGCGTCCGAAAGGCGGAACAGGGCTGATGACCGCCCCACGAGCGGAAGTCCACCGACCGGCGCGTCACAGCGCGCCCGCACCCGTCCCCCCGCGCGGCCGGGGCGGACCCGGCCGCCGCCGGGGGAGACTCCGGTCCGCCGCCGGAGCGCTGGGGGCGCTGGTCGTCCTGGCGGCGCTGCTGGCGGGCGTACCCGCGCTGCTGCTGCTCGGCACACGCGCCGTCGCCGACATGGGCACGCCCACCGGCGGCGTCCTCGACCTGCTCACCCGACCCGACGACGGCCGGCTCTTCCTGTGGGCGCTGGTGGTGGTCGGCTGGGTGGCCTGGCTCTGCTTTGCGCTCTCCGTCCTGGTGGAGATACCGGCGCAGCTGCGCGGCCGGGTGGCCCGGCGCATCCCCACCCTCGGCTGGAGCCAGCGCGCCGCCGCCGGGCTGGTCGGCGCCGTCCTCGCGGTGCTGCCCGCCGCCGGAGGGGCGTTCGCCGCCACCCCGGCCCACGCCCCGGCGGCGCTCACCGCCGCGCCGCAGCATGCCGCGCTGACCGCCGCGCCCGCACCCCGGGCCGCCGTGTCGGCGGCCCCCACCGCGGACCGGCCCGTCTACACCGTCCGCGACGCCCGGCCCGCCGACAGCCTCTGGTCGATCGCCGAGCGGCAGCTCGGCTCCGGGGAGCGGTGGCAGGAGATCGCCCGGCTCAACGACGGCCGGGTGATGGACGACCAGGGCCGCCGGTTCGAGGCCGACCGGCCCATCCACCCCGGCTGGCGGCTGCTGATGCCGCAGGACGCCGCACCGGACGGCGACGGCACGGCCGCCCACCATGAGGCCCAGCCCAGGCCGCACCACCAGACCCACCATGAGACGGTCACCGTCCGGCAGGGCGACACCCTGTCGCAGATCGCGCAGCGCGAACTGGGCGACTCGGACTCCTGGCCCGAGCTGTACGCCGCCAACAAGGGGGTGCGGGCGCCGGACGGGGAACGGCTCACCGACCCCAACGTCATCGCCCCGGGCATGGTGCTGAAGATCCCCGGCGCGCAGCACGCCACCCCGCCGGCGACCACCCCGCCCGTGACAGCGGTGCCCGTGACGACGCCGCCCCCGAGCGCCCCGCCGCGCCCGAGCAGTCCGGCCCCGGCCACCTCCGCTCCGGCCACCCCGCCTCCGGCCGACTCGGCACCGGTCGCCGCCACCCCCTTCCCCACCCAGCAGAGCGACTCCGCCCCGGTGCCCGCCGGGGGCGAGCAGTCCGCCGCCGTCCCCAGCAGCGACTACAGCGCCGCCCTCACGGCCTCCGGGGTCACCGTGCTGCTCGCGGCCCTGCTGGTCGGTACCGTCGCCACCCGGCGCGGCCGGCAGCAGCAGCGCCGCCGCCCCCGCCACCGCATCGCCCTGCCGCCGCCCCCGGTCGCCGCCTTCGAAGCCGAACTGAGGGCCCGCCAGGACGCCGCCGGACTCGACCTGGCCGACCGTGCCCTGCGCACCCTGGCCCGCAACGCGATCAGCGGCTCCAAGCGGCTGCCCGCCGTCACGGCCGTCCGGATCACCCCGGACCACACGGTCGAACTCCACCTCTCCGTCCCCGCCACGCCGATCGCCCCCTTCCGGGCCGCCCATGCCTCCACCTCCTGGTGGTGCCCCCCGGACGCCCCCGACCTGCTCCCCGCCGCCGAAGCCGCCGCCGTCCCGGCGCCCTACCCGGGCCTGGTCGGCCTGGGTTCGGCCCCGGACGGTGGCGCGGTCCTGGTGGACCTGGAGGCGGTACGGCTGCTCCACCTCGCCGGCAGCCCCGATGACGTGCGGTCGGTCCTGCGCGCCCTCGCGCTGGAACTGGCCCACAGCCCGTTCGCCGACCGGCTGCATATGCACCTGGTCGACGTCGCCCCGGACCTGCCCGTCGCCGAGAGCGCGACGGAGCGGGTACGCCGCCACGGCAGCCTGGAGGCGGCACTCGGCGAACTCGCCGCGCGCGACACCACCGCCCGCTCCGCACTGCTCACCGCCGGCGCCGCACACCCCCGCGACGCCCGCAGCCGGGGCCGCGCCGACGACGCCTGGACCCCGGAGATCGTGCTCTGCGGCCACCCCCCGGAGGGGGCCACCCCCGCCGAGCTGGGCCGACTGCTGGACGCCCGTCCCCGCACCTGCGTGGCCGTGGTGACCCAGGCGCCGGGGCGCGGCAGCGGCCCGGTCGCCCGGTGGACCCTCTCCACCGCCGGGCCCACGGCACTCCCCGGGCTGGGCCTCACCGTCGAACTCCAGCGGCTGTCGGACCAGCAGTACCGCTACTGGGGTGAGCTGATGCACACCTCGGGCAGCGATGAGCAGTACCCCGCACCGTCCTGGACCGTCGAGGGGCCGGAGCCCGACCCCGAGCAGTGGCCGATGATCGACCGGGGCGCCGACAGCCCCGCCCCGGCCCCTGCCACCGCCACCGCGACGGCCACCCTGACCGCGACGGCCACCGCCACCGCGACCGCCCATGTCAACGGCCTCGGCCGGGCCGGTGCCGCCGCCGTCCGCCCGGCCCTGCCGGCCGCCCGGCCCGTGGTCGCCACCGGGACCAGCGCCTTCGCCGGTGTCGACCCCGTCACCCCCGCACGTGGCACGGCCGCCACCCCGACCCGGCCGGAC
Source organism: Peterkaempfera bronchialis (assembly GCF_003258605.2). Classification (NCBI taxonomy): domain Bacteria; kingdom Bacillati; phylum Actinomycetota; class Actinomycetes; order Kitasatosporales; family Streptomycetaceae; genus Peterkaempfera; species Peterkaempfera bronchialis. The sequence continues at coordinate 1,067,744 of NZ_CP031264.1, read as the reverse complement.
CCACGCATATCCGACCCCCGGGAGAGCACGCCCGTCCAGCGGGTCAACGGCCACGCCGCCCCCGCCGCGACCCCGGAGCCCACTCCCGTCCCCGTCCCCGCTCCGACCCCGACTCCGACCCCGACTCCGGCTCCCGCCGCCGCCTCCCGCCCCGTCCGCACCGACGCCGAGGACCTGCTGGCCATCCTGCGCTCGACCCGCGCCCACACGGTCCGCACCGCCCCCCGGGTGCGGCTGCTCGGCCCGGTGGACGTGCTCGGCGCCCACGGCCCGCTGGACCCGGCCGCCGGTGGCCGCCTCACCGAGACGGCCGCCTACCTCGCCCTCAACCCGGGCAGCGACCAGCGGGCGCTCGACCTGGTCCTCCACCCCGGCGCCGTACACCGCGACCCCGAGGCCGCCGAACACGCCGCCCGGGAACTGGCCTCCGCCGTGGACCGGCTGCGCGACTGGCTGGGCCAGGACCCGGAGGGCAGGGCCTTCCTGCCCGCTGACGGCAGCGGCGCGCATGCCTTCTCCCCGGCCGTCACCTGCGACTGGGACGACTTCCGCAGCCTCTACCGACGCGGTATGCGCAGCACCAGCCCCGCCGCCGACGCCGCGCTGGCACACGCCCTGGCCCTGGTGCGCGGCGCCCCGTTCGCCGAGGTGCCCCGGGGTGCGTACGGCTGGGCCGAGCCCTTCCGCCAGGACATGGTCGCCGCCGTCCTGGACACCGCCCATGAACTGGCCGCCCGCCGCCTCCAGCACGGCGACTTCCGCAGCGCCGAGGCGGCGGCATACCGGGGCCTCGCGGTCGCCCCCGACGCCGAACTCCTCCACCGCGACCTGCTCTACATCTACGCCTCCGCCGGCGCCCGCGAACAACTGCTGAAAGCGGTCAACCGGCTCGACGCCACCAGCCGCCACGCCTCCCGCGACCTCGAACCGGAGACCGTCTCGCTGCTCCGCGACCTGATGGAGCAGGCATAGCCGGTGCTGACCTTCCGTCACTTCTTTACGTACGCATGGCATCGGAGAAACGTTCACCACCCCGGCCGCAGCGGGGCGCCGGATGGCCGATCAACCGGCGACGCCATAAAGTGACGCAACCGGGGACGGCGATCGGCGCCGTGCAGCGGACGGACGCGGCGGCAGCAGCGGGACAGGACGGTGACCTGCGGTGACGGGGAGCTCGGCAACCTCGACGTCGGAGTCCACAGCACATGTGCCGTCCCCGCTGGGCCGGGCGGATCGGGCTGCGGAGACCGCGCTACTGCCACCGGTCACCGACCCGGCCCGGGCGGCGGCGCCGCGCGGCCGGATCCTGGTGGTGGAGGGCGGGTTCGCGGCGTCCGGCCGCTGGCCGTGGTCTCGGCAGGCGGTCGCCTCGGGGGCGCCCGCCCTGTCGGCGGTCCTCGCCGCCGTCTCCCCGCAGGTGCTGCTCGCGGCCGACGCCGTCGACGCCGTCCACCTCCCGTCGGCCACCGATCCGCAGACGGTACTGGCCCATCTGCGGGCCGCCGCCCGGCATCCCGGGCCGGTGCTGATCCACCTTGCCGGGCATGTGATCGCCGACCGGCGGGGCGGTCGGCTGCACCTGGCGCTGCGCGACTCCAAGCCGTCCTCGGTGCGGCACGACGGGCTGCCCTGGCCGTGGATCGCCGCCGAGCTGAGGGCGCGTCCGGCGGAGTGGGGCGCCCTGGTGATCGCCGACCTGAGCGCCGACGAGATGGTCTGGCCGCAGCTGCACACGGTGCCGTCACCGCTGGCCGAGGGCCTGCCGCTGTGGGCGGCGGTCAGCCCGAACCCCGACCACGTCGGGATCTTCACCCGGGCGCTGGTGGAGGCGCTGCACAGCGGCCAGCCGGGGGCGGGCGCGGCGCTGTCGCCGGAGCAGTTGCAGCACCAGGTGCAGTCGGTGCTGCGGCCCGATGTCCTGCTGGTGGCCTCGCATGGGCCGGGGCAGCCGGTCTTCCGCAACACCGCGCGCCGCGCGGAGCCGGCGGCCACCACCACGACCACGACCGTGACCACCACGGCGATGTCCGCCATGCCGCCCCGGGCCGCCACCGCCACGGGCTCCACCGCCCTCCGCGCCCTCCCTCCCCGCCCCCGGCCCCGCCGCCCCCGTGCCGCCCTCCACTCCCGCCCCGGCCCCGGCCCTCGGGCCCGTGCCGCCCTCCGCCCCGCCCTCCGCTCCCGCCTCCGACCCGTCCTCGGCCCCGATCCTCGGGCCCGTGCCGCCCTCCGCGCCCGTGCGGGTCCCCGCCTCCGGCCCGGCCTCGGCCTCCGACCCGGCCCACGCCTCCGCCCCGGACCCGGACCCCGCCTCGATCCCCGCCCCCACCAAGCCGCCGGTCTCGCTTGACAAGCGCCTCCCGCCCACGCCCGGCGTGACCCTGAAAAAGAGCGACCCCGCCCCGGTGACCACACCGGTCTCGCTGCACAAACCGGCGCCCTCCCTCCCCACACAACCCGCCCAACCCCCGTCCGTGCACCTCCGCAAGGCCCCGCCACCGGAGCCCCCACGGCCGAGCCCGCCCCGGCATCCACCCCCGCCGCCGAGCCCACCCCCACCCCCGCCGCAGCCCCCGCCGCCGAGCCCGCCCCCGCCCCACCCCCGCCGACCCCGCCGCAGCCCTCGCCGACCCCGACCCCGCCGCAGCCCTCGCCGAGTACCGCGAGCCCATCGGCCGGATCGTCCAGGCCGCCGACGCGGGGGAGCACGCCACCGCAGTCGCCCTGGCCGCCGTCCTGGAGCGGCAGGCGTTCGCCATGCACGGCGACGCCGCCGCCCCCTCGCTGCATGTACGCCAGGTACGGGCCCATGTCTCCCGGCTGGCCGGCCATCAGGCGCTGGCCGCCGACCTCTACCGGGATGTCGCCCTGAAGCTGCTCCTCGCCCACGGCCCCGAGCACCCCGAGACCCTCCAGGCGGCCTCCAACGCCGAAGCCTGCTGGCGGGCGGTCCACGACGTCGCCGAGGCGCGGCGGATCGCGCCGTCCATCATCGCGCTGCGCGGCCGCGTACCGGGCCCGGACGGCCGCAAGCTGCGCGCCGCCGAGCGCTATCTCGCCCAGCTCGGGGAGATGCAGGCGGGCGCCTGACCAGGGGCACCGGCGCCCACGGCGAAATTCGCTTGACGAGCGCTGTCCAAACTGTTGACGCCCGCTGCGCCAGACGGTTCACTCTCACTCCGTAACCGGTCCCGGTACCGGTTACGGAACCGGTACCGGAACAAGGGGGTGCAGTCGTGCGCGTCACCATCGCGGACGTGGCACGCCGCGCGGGTGTCAGCAAGGCAACCGTCTCACGGGTGCTCAACGGCAAGGCGGACGTGGACGCCGACACCGCGCAGCGCATCCGCGAGGTGATCGCCGAGACGGGGTACGTCCCCAGCTCCCGTGCGGTGGGTCTGGCCCGTGGCCGGACCCGCACCGTCGGCATGCTGGTGCCCTCCCTGACCTGGCCCTGGATCGGCGATGTGCTGCAAGGGGTCGTGGACGTTCTGGAGGCGGACGGCTACGGCGTCCTGCTCTACACCTGCACCCGGGGTGAGGAGTCGCTGCGCCGCTTCGCCGACCAGGTGTCCGGCAGCGCCTTCGACGGGCTGCTGGTCATCGAGCCGGAGAACACCCTGGACTACATCGCCGAACTGCACCGCAAGGGCCTGCCGGTCGTGTTGATCGACGACCGCGGCCACCACGTGGAGTTCCCGTCCGTCGCGACCACCAACCGCGACGGCGGAGCGTCCGCCGCCCGGCACCTGGCAGCCCTCGGCCGCCGACGGCCCGCCGTGGTCACCGGGCATCTCCGCTTCGGCTGTGTACGCGACCGCTCGGTGGGCTTCGCCGAGGCGGCCGAGGCGGCAGGGTTGCACATGGACCCGCAGCTCGTCGTCGAGGGCGACTTCACCGAGGAGTCGGGTCGGGCGGCGGTGCACAGGCTGCTCGCCGCCGGGACGTCCTTCGACTCGGTCTTCGCCCACAACGACCTTTCCGCCGCAGGGGTGTTGCGCGCCTTGCGGGAGACGGGCCGGCGGGTGCCGGAGGACGTTGCGGTGATCGGTTTCGACGACATCCCGCTCGCCTCGCACACCGAGCCCGGCCTGACCACGGTCCGTCAGCCGATGCGCGAGATGGGGGAGGCGGCGGCGGGGCTGCTGCTCTCCCACCTCCAGGGGGTTCCGATGTCCCCCACCCCTTTCGTCCTGCCCACCACCCTCGTCGTCCGGGGCTCGGCCCCCATGCCGTAGCCGATCAGTCGCCACGGCGCCGCCACCGCCCACCGCAATCCGTCATCTCCCCCACCCGGGGCCTGCTCGCAGACGCGTGATGAGAGCGCTCTCGTATCTCGCGGAGCACCCCGCCCGACACCCCGCCCGAGACCCCCGCCGACACCCTCGGACCCGCACCACCCCGGGTGCCGCCGCATCGCACCCGGACAGCTCTCCGTCCCTCCACCCACCTCCTCCTCCAGGAGCAGTCATGCACCGTAGACGGCAGAAGACCGCCCCCGCCCTGCTGGCCGTACTGGCCGCCGCCGCGCTGGTCGCGGGATGTACCAGCGGCAGCTCCTCCGGCCCCAGCGGGCCGGTGGCCGGCGGTAGCAGCGGCAGCGGCAAGGGCAGCAGCGGTTCCGGAGGCGTGCTGAACGTCGGCATGCCCAACGGACCCCAGGCCAACAACAGCAACCCGTTCCTCGGCACCTCCGCCGGCGCCTCCCTCGGCTACCGCTTCATGATCTACGAGCCGCTGGTGATGATGAACGGCGTCCGCCCGAGCGACAAGGGCAAGCCCTGGCTGGCCTCCGACTGGGAGTGGACCGACAACTACAAGAAGGTCACCTTCACCATCCGTGACAACGTCAAGTGGTCCGACGGCAAGCCCCTCTCCGCCGAGGACGTCGTCTACACCTTCGACCTGATGAAGCAGACCCCGGCGCTCAACGTCAACGCCGTCCCCTTCAAGGGCGTCGCCCTCAAGGGCAGCAACCAGGTCGAACTGACCTTTGCCTCCTCGCAGTTCGTCAACCAGACGAAGATCCTCAACCAGTTCGTGGTGCCCAAGCACATCTGGTCGACCGTCAAGGACCCCTCCACCTGGACCAACCAGCAGCCGGTCGGCTCCGGTCCCTACACCCTGAAGTCCTTCACCCCGCAGACGGTCACCCTCACCCTCCGCGACAGCTACTGGAAGGACCTGCCCAAGGTCTCCGAGCTGCGCTACACCTCCTTCAACGACAACAGCGCGCAGACCACGGCCCTGGCCAATGGCGCAAGCGAGTGGTCCTTCGTCTTCATGCCGAACTACAAGCAGCTCTATATCAACAAGGACGCGCAGCACAACAAGCTCTGGTTCCCCTCCGGGCTGGGCATCCACGGCCTCTGGTTCAACACCGCCAAGAAGCCGCTGGACAACCCGGCGCTGCGCCGCGCCATCAACCTGGTGATCGACCGCGAGGCGATCTACATCCAGGCCGAGGCCACCCTCTACCCGAAGATCGAGAACCCGACCGGCATCCCGCTGCCCGCCGGTGCGCCCTACCTGGCGCCCGAGTACAAGGACGCCAAGCTCACCGTGGATGTCGACGCGGCCAAGAAGGAGCTCACCGACGCGGGCTTCAGCTATGACGGCGACACCCTCAAGGACCCGTCCGGCAAGCCGGTCAAGATCACCCTCACCGACCCGTCCGGCTGGTCCGACTACCTCACCGGGCTGTCCATCATCAAGGACGGGATGAAGAAGATCGGCATCGCCGCCGACGTCCGCACCCAGACCGTGGACGCCTGGACCTCCGCCGTCAACAACGGCGACTTCGACGCGGTGCTGCACTGGACCAACGGCGGCGCCACCCCGTACGACATGTACCAGAACGTCATGGACGGCTCCCTTTACCAGCCCCTGGGCAAGGCCGCCACCGTCGGCAACTACGGCCGCTTCAAGAACGACGACGCCACCAAGGCCCTGGAGCAGTACGCCAACGCCTCGGACGAGGCCACCCGTACCGACGCCCTCAACAAGCTCCAGAAGATCATGGTGGAGCAGGTGCCGATGGCGCCCACCTCCGCCGCCCCGATCGGCGCCGAGTACAGCACCAAGCACTGGACCGGCTGGCCCGACGACTCCAACCCCTACGGCCCGTCGCAGCCCACCCAGCCCAACGCCCTCGACGTGGTGCTCCACCTCCAGCCCGCTTCCTGACCAGTGACCGGGGGCGGCGCCGGCTGTGCCGCCGCCCCCGGCCCCCTCGGCCGCACCGGTCCCGACCGGTCCCACCGGCCGCACCGGACCGACCAGCACCACACCGACAGAGAGCCAGGCCATGGCCATAGCCGACACCGCCCCGGACGCCACCGCAGCCCCCGACGAGCCGGCGATCCTTGAGGCCCACGGGGTGACCAAGCACTTCCCGGTCAAGCGCAAAGGACGCGAACTGCTCACCCGCTCCGCGCGGACCGTGCACGCCGTCGACGACGTCTCCCTGGAACTGCACCGGGGGCGCGTCACCGCCCTGGTGGGGGAGTCGGGCTCCGGCAAGTCCACCGTCGCGCGCCTGCTGGCGCAGCTGTACCCGCTCACCGCAGGCGAGATCCGCTATGCCGGCGAGCCGTCCCGGGCCGGCCGGGGCCGCCGCTTCCGCGCCTGGTGCAGCAAGGTCCAGCTGATCTTCCAGGACCCCTTCGCCTCCCTCAACCCGGTCCACACCATCCGCTACCACCTCACCCGCGCGCTGCGCATCCACGGCCGCGCCGGCCGGGACCGGGCCGAGCTCGAACAGAATCTGCACGCCCTGCTCACCCAGGTGCAGCTCACCCCGCCCGAGCGCTATATCGACGCCTTCCCGCACGAACTCTCCGGCGGCCAGCGGCAGCGGGTCGCCATCGCCCGTGCGCTGGCAGCCGACCCCGCCGTGCTCCTGGCCGACGAGCCCGTCTCGATGCTGGACGTCTCCATCCGGCTCGGCGTGCTCAACCTCCTCGCCGACCTCAGGGAGCGGCTGCGGCTCGCCGTCCTCTACATCACCCACGACATCGCCTCCGCCCGCTACTTCGCCGACACCACCCTGGTGATGTACGCGGGCCGGATGGTCGAGGGCGGAGACAGCGAGACCGTCACCCAGCAGCCCGCGCACCCCTACACCCGGCTGCTCATCGCCTCCGCCCCGGACCCCGACCGGGTGATCGCGGACGGCACCGAGCAGCAGGCCCCGCCCGGCGAACCACCGAGCCTGATCACACCCCCGGCCGGCTGCCGCTTCCACCCGCGCTGCCCGTCGGCCATGGAGCGCTGCCGCACCACCGTGCCGCCGCGCTTCGACCTCCCCGAGGACGGCCACTGGGCCGCCTGCTGGCTGTACGACGGCACCGAGTCCGGAGCGGAGGGGCAGGCATGAAGTACCTGCTGCGGCGGATCGCCTTCTACCTCATCACCGCCTGGGCCGCCATCACCCTCAACTTCATCATCCCGCGCCTGATGCCGGGCGACCCGGTGCAGGCGCTGATCGCGCGCTTCCAGGGACAGCTCTCCACCAAGGCGATCGACTCCCTCAACATCCTCTTCGGGCTCGACCAGCACAAGAGCATCTGGCAGCAGTACATCGAGTACTGGTCCAACCTGCTCCACGGCGACCTGGGACTCTCCTTCACCTTCTTTCCCACCCCGGTCTCCGAGGTCATCAGCCAGCAACTGCCGTGGACCCTGGCCCTGGTGGGCACGACCACGCTGATCAGCTTTCTGCTCGGGACCACCCTCGGCGTCTTCGCCGGCTGGCGGCGCGGCTCCTGGATGGACAGCCTGCTGCCCGTCGCGACCTTCTTCTCCGCCATCCCGTACTTCTGGCTGGGCCTGATCGCCATCGCCCTCTTCGCCGGTGTCTGGCATGTCTTCCCGGCCGCCCAGGGGTTCGACAACGGGCTGGTCCCCAGCATGTCCTTCGACTTCGTGGCCAGCGCGGTCTACCACTCCGTGCTGCCCGGCATCACCATCGTGATCAGCGCCATGGCCACCTGGATCCTCGCCATGCGCAACATGATGGTGACCGTCTCCTCCGAGGACTACGTCACCGTCGCCCACGCCAAGGGCCTCTCCGAGCGGCGGGTGATGTTCTCCTACGCGGCCCGCAACGCCGTGCTGCCCTCCATCTCCGGCTTTGCGCTCTCGCTGGGCTTCATCGTCGGCGGCACCCTGCTGGTGGAGATGGTCTTCTCCTACCCCGGCATCGGCCTGGTGCTGCTCCAGGCGGTCGGTGCCAAGGACTACCCGCTGATGCAGGGCATCTTCCTCATCATCACGCTCTCGGTCCTCGCCGCGAACCTGCTGGCGGACCTGGCCTACATGTTCCTCGATCCCCGCACCCGGCGGGAGGGCTGACACCATGACCGTCCAAGCCAGCGACCCCGCCGTCGCCACCTCCGAGCCGCCGCCCGGCGATCCGGCCGGCGGCATCGCCCGCGCCCGCCGCAGCCGGCTGACCTTCCTCCGCAACGGCAAGGCCGTGACCGGCCTGGTGATCCTCGGCATCTTCGCCGTACTGGCCGTCATCGGCCCCTGGATCGCCCCCTACGACCCCTCCGGGATGAGCAACGACATCCTCCAACCGCCGTCCTGGAAGCACCTGCTGGGCACCACCCAGACCGGCGAGGACATCGCCTCGCAACTGCTGGTCGGCACCCGGGGAGTCCTGGTCGTCGGCTTTGTCGCCGGGTTCTTCGCCACCGTGATCTCGGTGCTGGTCGGCGTCACCGCCGGCTTCCTCGGCGGCCTCGGCGACGAACTGCTCTCCCTGCTCAGCAATGTCTTCCTGGTCATCCCCGGACTGCCGCTGATCATCATCATCACCTCCTTCCTCCCGGACGCGAGCGACGTCATCATCGCGGTGGTCATCTCCGTCACGGCCTGGGCCTGGGGCGCGCGGGTGCTGCGCGCCCAGACCCTCTCGCTGCGCCGCCGCGACTATGTGGAGGCCGCGCGGGCCACCGGCGAGTCCACCTGGCGGATCATCGTCTTCGAGATCCTCCCCAACCTCACCGCCATCATCGCCTCCGGCTTCGTCGGCACCGTCATCTTCGCCGTGCTCTCCGAGATCACCCTCTCCTTCATCGGCGTCGCCAACATCTCCAACTGGAACTGGGGCACCGTCCTCTTCTGGGCCCAGAACAACCAGGCCCTCGCCCAGAACGCCTGGTGGTGGTTTGTCCCCGCCGGCCTCTGCATCGCCCTGCTGGGCACCGCCCTCTCCCTGATCAACTTCGGGATCGACGAGTTCGTCAACCCCCGTCTGCGCACCGCCGGCCGCTCCACCGGCGGCAGGGTCCGCATGCGCACCGGCTTCACCCCCGTCGTCCGCACCGAGCAGAAGGGCGACCGGGCATGACCACCCCGACCCTGCAACGCACCCCCGTGCTGGAGATCCGTGGCCTGGACGTCGACTACGGCCTCGGCGAGGCCGCCGTCCACGCCCTCCAGCACATCGACCTCACCCTGCACCGGGGCGAGGTGCTGGGCCTGGCCGGGGAGAGCGGCAGCGGCAAGTCCACCCTGGCCTACGCCGTCACCCGGCTGCTCTCCCCGCCCGGCGTCATCACCGCCGGAGAGGTCCGCTACCACCCGCGCGACTCCGCCGAACCCCTGGACATCCTGGACCTCACCCCCCAGCAGCTGCGCGCCTTCCGCTGGAACGAGACCTCCATCGTCTTCCAGGGCGCCATGAACTCGCTCAACCCCGTCCACAAGGTCTCCACCCAGCTCACCGACGTCCTCAAGGCCCACCGCCCCTCCATGTCACGCGCCGACCGGCAGGCCCGCGCCCGGGAACTGCTGAAACTGGTCGGCATCGCCGCCGACCGGCTGGACAGCTACCCCCACCAGCTCTCCGGGGGCATGCGCCAGCGCGTCATGATCGCCATGGCGCTGGCGCTCGACCCCGAGATCGTCATCATGGACGAGCCCACCACCGCCCTGGACGTGGTGATGCAGCGTCAGATCCTCCAGCAGCTGGTACGGCTCCGCGAGGAACTGGGCTTCTCCGTCGTCTTCATCACCCATGACATCTCGCTGCTCATCGAGTTCTCCGACCGCATCGCCATCATGTACGGCGGACGCATCGTCGAGCAGGCGCCCGCCGCCGACCTCTACCGCGACGCCCACCACCCCTACAGCCACGGACTGCTCCACTCCTTCCCCGGACTGCACGGCCCCCGCCGCGCACTCACCGGCATCCCCGGCTCACCCCCCGACCTCAAGGCCATGCCGACCGGCTGCGCCTTCCACCCCCGCTGCCCCAAGGTCCACGAACCCTGCCAGCGGCTGCTCCCCGTACTCACCCCGCACTCCGACACGCCCGACCGCTCCGTCGCCTGCTGGCTGCACCACCCCCCGCAGGGCCGCTGACCGGCCCACACCCCACGCTGCCGTGCCCCGCCCTCCTCCCCGGGCGGGCACGGCAGCACCCCTGCCCGGACACCCACCACTCCGTATCCGAACCCTTGAGGACAAGCATGGACGCCACCACTGACATCCGCCCCGCCGAAGCCAACGCCGCAGCCACTGCCGCAGCCGCGACGGACGCCGCCGCCGGCCTGCCCGCCGACTTCCTGTGGGGCGTGGCCACCTCCTCGTACCAGATCGAAGGCGCCGTCGCCGAGGACGGCCGCACCCCCTCCATCTGGGACACCTTCTGCCGCGTCCCCGGCGCCGTGGTCGACGGCGAGAACGGCGACACCGCCTGCGACCACTACCACCGGATGCCCGACGACGTCGCCCTGATCGCCGGCCTCGGCGTGGACTCCTACCGCTTCTCCATCGCCTGGCCCCGGGTCCAGCCCGGCGGCCGAGGCCCCGCCAACGCCGCCGGCCTGGCCTTCTACGACCGCCTGGTGGACGAACTCCTCGCCAAGGGCGTCCTCCCCTGGATCACCCTCTACCACTGGGACCTCCCCCAGGAGCTCGAAGACGCCGGCGGCTGGCCCACCCGTGACACCGCCCACCGCTTCGCTGACTACGCCGAGCTGGTCATGGACGCCCTCGGCGACCGGGTCCGCCACTGGACCACCCTCAACGAGCCCTGGTGCTCCGCCATGCTCGGCTACGACCAGGGCGTGCACGCCCCCGGCCGCACCCACTTCCCCGACGCCATCAAGGCCGTCCACCACCTGCTGCTCGGCCATGGCCTCGCCGCCCAGCGGCTGCGCGCCGCCGCCCCGGAGCCGATCCAGCTCGGCATCACCCTCAACATGGGCAACGCCTACCCCGCGAGCGACCGCCAGGCCGACCGGGACGCCGCCCGCCGCGCCGACGGGCTGGGCGCCCGGCTCTACCTGGACCCGCTGATCCACGGCCGCTACCCCGCCGACGTGATCTCCGACCTGGCGCTGCGCGGTGCCGAGATCCCCGTCCAGGACGGCGACCTGGCGGCCATCTCGGAGCCGCTGGACATGCTGGGCGTCAACTACTACTCCAGCCATGTCTTCTCCGGCACCCCGGAGGACGGCGAGCCGGAGACCCGGCCCTCCGGCGAGCCCTACTCCCGCATCGTCCCGCAGAACCTGCCGGTCACCGCCATGGGCTGGGACATCATCCCGCGCGGCCTCACCGACCTGCTGACCCGCCTCGGCCGCGACTACCCCGGCCTGCCGCTCTACATCACCGAGAACGGCGCCGCCTTCGACGACACCGCCGACGCCGACGGCCGCGTCCAGGACGACGACCGCACCGCCTACCTGGCCGACCACATCCGGGCCGTCGCCGCCGCCCGCGCCGCCGGAGCCGATGTCCGCGGCTACTTCGCCTGGTCCCTGATGGACAACTTCGAGTGGGCGTACGGCTACGACAAGCGCTTCGGCCTGGTCCGGGTCGACTACGACACCCAGCGGCGCACCCTCAAGCAGAGCGCCGAATGGTACCGCGACACCGTGCGGCGCAGCCGCGAGCAGCGCGGCTGACATAGCATCAGCACGGGCCCGCGCCCCGCCGCCCCCCTGACCGGTCCGGGTGCGGGCTCCGTGCTGCCCGCCAGGCGACCGCGGCTAGGCGACCACGGCCATCCCATGCGGCGTGCCGTTCAGCCGGCGGCCGCCGTCCTCGGTGCAGACCACGATGTCCTCGATCCGCACCCCGAAGCGGCCCGGGAGGTAGATCCCCGGCTCGATCGAGAAGCACATCCCCGGCACCAGCGGCAGCTCCTCGCCCTCCACCAGGTACGGCGGCTCATGGGTGGTCACCCCGATGCCGTGCCCGGTGCGGTGGATGAAGTACTCCCCGTACCCGGCCTGGTCGATCACCGACCGGGCCACCCGGTCGACCTGCTGGCAGGCCACCCCCGGCCGCACCGCCTCGAAGCCGGCCTGCTGCGCCTCCCGGACGACGTCATGCACCCGGCGCTCCTCGGCGGTGGGTTCGCCGACGTGCACCGTACGGGTGGTGTCGGAGCCGTAGCCGTGCTTGAGCCCGCCGAAGTCCAGCACCACCATGTCGCCGTCCCGGATCACCCGCTCGCCCGCCTCATGGTGCGGGTTGGCGCCGTTGGGGCCCGAGCCGACCACGGTGAAGTCGACCTGGCTGTGCCCGTGCTCCAGCAGCAGCGCCGCCAGGTCTGCGGCGATCTCGGACTCCCGCCGCCCGGCGAAGCGCACCCTCAGCACATCCTCGTACGCGGCGTCGGCGGCGGCCCCGGCGGCCGCCAGCCGCTCCAGCTCGGTCGCGTCCTTGACCGCGCGCAGCATCGGCAGCGCCTCGCTCAGCGCCGCGTACGCCGTCCCCGGCAGGGCCCGCTGAAGCCCCAGCAGGTGCTGGGCCCAGGAGGAGTCGGAGATCCCGTAGCGGCCCTCCGGGCGCAGCAGCGCCGCTGCGGCGGCGTAGGGGTCCTGGCCGTCCTTCCAACCGCCGATGGCGACCGCCCCGGCGCCCGGGGCCGCCGCCGCGTCGCCCTGCTCCAGGGCCGGGACCAGCAGCGTCGGCTCCCGGTCGGGGTCGAGCACCAGCAGGGTGAGCCGCTCGGTGGTCGCGGTGGGCAGGTAGCCGGTCAGCCAGGCCAGGTCGGGGCCGGGCATGACGACCAGTCCGGCCAGTCCCGCCTCGGCTGCGGTCCGGGCGGCGCGGGCCATCCGGGCGGCGTAGTCGTCGCGGGTGAAGGGTGCGGGGGGCGGGGTGCCGGTGTCGGTGTCGGACATGGTGGTGCCTCCGGGGCCTCCCGGGCGGCTGCGGTCCGCGCCGGGAGGCGTCGTGGTTCAGTGGTGGAAGGCCGTGCGGGGCTCGACGCCCAGCTGCTGGAGCGGCTTCGGCTGGTGGTGCAGTTCTTCGACCAGTCTGCCGAGGTCGGTCAGCAGCAGGTCGGCGAGGTCCTGCGAGAAGCCGTTGCGGCAGACGATACGCAGCACCGACAGGTCCGCGCGATGCTCCGGGAAGGCGTACGCGGGGACCAGCCAGCCGCGCTCGCGCAGCCGCCGCGACACATCGAAGACGTCGAAGGCGGTGACATCGTCGGCGGTGGTGAAGGCGAAGACCGGCAGCTGGTCGCCCCGGGTGAGCAGCCGGAAGCAGCCCAGCGCCTCGATACCGTCGGCGAGCCGCCCGGCCACGTCCCGGGACGCCTGCTGCACGGCCCGGTAGCCGTCCCGGCCGAGCCGCAGGAAGGTGTAGTACTGGGCGACCACCTCGGAGCCGGGCCGGGAGAAGTTGAGCGCAAAGGTCGGCATGTCGCCGCCGAGGTAGTTCACCCGGAAGACCAGCTCCTCGGGGAGCGCCTCCTGGTCGCGCCAGAGCGCCCAGCCCACGCCAGGAAAAACCAGACCGTACTTGTGGCCGGAGGTGTTGATGGAGGCAACGCGCGGCAGCCGGAAGTCCCAGACCAGCTCCTCGTCCAGGAACGGCGCCACCATCGCGCCGGAAGCGCCGTCGACATGGACCGGCACATCCAGGCCGGTGCGCTGCTGGAGGTCGTCCAGGGCGGCGCAGATGTCCTGGACCGGTTCATAGCTGCCGTCGAAGGTGGAGCCCAGCACGCCGACCACGCCGATGGTGTTCTCGTCGCAGAGCCGCACCGCCTGCTCGGCGTCGAGGTGGTAGCGCTCGCCCTCCATCGGGGCGAGCCGGGGTTCGACCTCCCAGTAGGCGCAGAACTTCTCCCAGCAGACCTGCACATTGATGCCCATCACCAGGTTGGGCCGCGCCCCGGCGGCGTACCGGTCGGCGTTGCGGTGCATCCAGCGGCGTTTGAGCGCCAGCCCGGCGAGCATGCAGGCTTCGCTGGAGCCGGTGGTGGAGCAGCCCACGGCCTGGGCGGGGTCGGGGGCGTGCCAGAGGTCGGCGAGGATGGCCACGCAGCGCCGCTCCAGTTCGGCGGTCTGCGGGTACTCGTCCTTGTCGACCATGTTCTTGTCGAAGCACTCGGACATGAGGGTGGCCGCCTGGGGTTCCATCCAGGTGGTGACGAAGGTGGCCAGGTTGAGCCGGGCGTTGCCGTCGAGCAGCAGTTCGTCATGGATCAGGCGGTAGGCGGCGGACGGCGTCATGGGCCCGTCCGGAAGCCGGTGCAGCGGCGGAGCGACCGCCATGGAGCCCACCGGGTCGGTCTCCCCGAGGAAGGGGTTGACGGCGAGTCGCCGGTCGTCGTCCCGGCCCTTGTGCAGCGCCACGCTGGGTTCCTCTCCTCGACCGTGCTGGTGCCTCCACCGTGGCACCGCCGCCGGGCGGGCGCACCCGGAATCCGCAAGGAGTACGGAACGGGCACCGCCCCCGGGCGGGTGCCCCGCGCCCCGCCGCCGGGTACGTATTCCCCATGCCGACGAGCACCGACCACCGCTGGTGGCGCGACGCCGTGATCTACCAGGTCTACGTCCGCAGCTTCGCCGACTCCGACGGCGACGGCCTGGGCGACCTGCCCGGCGCCGCCGCCCGCCTCGACCACCTCGCCGCCCTCGGCGTGGACGCCGTGTGGCTCACCCCCTTCTACCCCTCCCCGCTCGCCGACGGCGGCTATGACATCGCCGACCACTGCGATGTGGACCCCCGGCTGGGCACCCTCGCCGACGCCGAGACGCTGATCGTCCGCGCCCATGAGCGCGGTCTGCGGGTACTGATCGACCTCGTCCCCAACCACACCTCCGACCGGCACCCGTGGTTCCGTGCCGCGCTCGCCGACGGCCCCGACTCGCCCGCCCGCGCCCGCTATGTCTTCCGCGACGGCAAAGGCCCCGACGGCGCGCTGCCCCCCACCGCCTGGCGGGCCAAGTTCGGCAGCCCCGCCTGGCACCGCGTCCCGGACGGCCAGTGGTATCTGCATATGTTCGCCCCCGAGCAGCCCGACCTGAACTGGGCCGAACCCTCGGTCCGCACCGAGTTCAGCAGGATCCTGCGGTTCTGGCTGGACCTCGGCGTGGACGGCTTCCGCATCGACGTCGCCAACGGCCTCGCCAAGGACCTCGCCGACCCACTGCGCGACCTCGGCCCCTCCAACGACCTGCGGATCATCAACCAGCACCCCGACCACCCTCTGGAGGACCGCGAGGAGGTCCATGAGATCTACCGCGACTGGCGCCGCCTCCTGGACACCTACCGACCGCCGCGCGCCGCCGTCGCCGAGGCATGGCTGCCCCACCCGCGCCGTGCCCGCTACACCCGCCCCGACGAACTGCACCAGGCTTTCAACTTCGACTTCCTCACCACACCCTGGAGCGGCACCGCCTTCCGCTCCGTCATCGACGCCTCGCTGGCCGCCGACGGCGAGCACGGCTCCGCCACCACCTGGGTGCTCTCCAACCACGATGTGGTTCGGCACCGCTCCCGCTACGCCCTGCCGCCCGGCGCCGACAGCGACGCCTGGCTGCTCGCCCCGGGCGGCGATGTGGAGGGTGCCGACGGCGCCGACGACACCCTGGGCCGCCGCCGGGGGAGGGCCGGCACCCTGCTGATGCTGGCCCTCCCCGGCTCCGCCTACCTCTACCAGGGCGACGAACTCGGCCTGCCGGAGGTCGCCGACCTGCCCGCCGACGCCCTCCGGGACCCCACCTGGGAACGCTCCGGCCACACCCGCAAGGGCCGCGACGGCTGCCGCGTCCCCCTGCCCTGGACGCCGACCGGGCCCTCGTACGGCTTCGGCCCGGGACCGGCCTGGCTGCCCCAGCCGCCCACCTGGGCCGACCTCTCGGTGGCGGCCCAGACCGGCGCCCCCGGCTCCACCCTGGAACTGGTACGCACCGCCCTGCGGCTGCGCCGCACCCACGGCGGCGACGGCACCCTCCGCTGGCTGGACCAGGGCGACCCGGCGCAGCTGCTGGCCTTCCGCCACTCCCGCGGCCTGGTCTGCGCCGTCAATCTCGGCAGCCGCCCGCAGCCCCTGCCACCCGGCGAACTCCTGCTCACCTCCGACCCGCTGACCGGCGGACTCCTCCCGCCCGACACCGCCGCCTGGCTGCGCTACCCGGACTCCTGACGGCTGGTCAACCGGTCAGCCGACCACCGCCAGCGCATCGACCTCCACCAGCAGCTCCGGCCGGATGAGCGCGGCGACCTGCATCGCCATGCTCGCCGGCGGGCGCTCGGTGTCGATCACCTCGTCCCGGGCGATCCGGACGGCGGGCAGATAGGCCGTGTCGGTGACATAGAAGGTCAGCTTCACCACGTCGGCGAAGGTCGCACCGGCTGCGGCGAGGCAGCGCCGCAGGTTCTCGAAGACCTGCCGGGCCTGCGCCGCCGGGTCGCCGGGCCCCACCAACTCGCCGTGCTCGTCCACGGCGATCTGCCCGGAGACGGCGACCAGCCGCCCGCTGCCGGAGACCACATGGCTGTAACCGGTGCCGGGCGCGACCCCGGCGGGCGCGGCGAGATGGGTGAGGCGGGTGGTCATGGCTTGGCTCCTCGCGAGGGGACCGTACAAGGCGGCGGACGCCGCCCGGCCCCATCCTCACCGTCCCGCCGGCCGCCCGACACCGAATATCCCCCTGCCCCGCCATATCCCCCGCCCCGCCCCGGAGGCGCCGCCCGCACGGCCCCGGGCCCCGGCCGGTGCGGTTTCGCCCCCGGCTGACCGGGAACCCGCAGAGCAGCCCGCCCGCGAGGTCAGGAGGAACCCGCCGTGAGACTGACCGACCTGCGCCCCCTGTACGGGCACCCCGGCCCCTGGGCCAGCGCCTACGCCGACATCGGGGGAGACGCGGAGGACGCCCGGCAGGCCATCCCGCTGCGCGCCCGCTCCGCTCGCGAGCAACTGCTGGAGCAGGGCGCCGACCCCGCCACCGCCGACGCGGTGCACCAGGCCATCACCGAGCTGCGCGGCTCCCCGGGCCGCCGCGGGCTGGCCGTCTTCGCCACCGGAGGGCGGGTCGTGCACAGCGAACCGCTGCCCGACCCGCCCCCGGCCACCCGGGCGGTCTGGGCGCCGCTGCCGCATGTGATGCCGCTGCTGGTGCAGCGCGGCGAGCAGATCCCGCACCTGCTGGTCGCGGTGGACCGCACCGGCGCCGACTTCAGCGTCTGGAGCCTGGGCGCCGGCGGCCGGGAGACGCCCGAGGACGCCCAGGAGGTCCAGGGCAGCACCGACCCCATCCACAAGAGCCACCCCGGCGGCTGGTCGCAGCCCCGCTACCAGCGGCGGGCCGAGAACACCTGGGACCGCAACGCCCGCTCGGTGGCCGCCGAGGCCGCCGCCGTCGCCGAGCGGTTCGCGGTGGAGGCGATCCTGGTGACCGGCGACGTCCGGGCGGTGGCGCTGCTCCGTGAGCATCTGCCCGCCCGGTGGCAGGAGACCGTCACCGAACTGGACACCGGAGGCCGCGCCGAGGGGACCAGCCCCGCCCATATCGAGGCCGCCCGGCAGGCGGCGGTCGCCGCCCGCGCCGCCCGCCCCCGGATGGCTGCGGCCGACCGGTTCGCCCAGGAGCTGGGCCGCCACGGCCTGGCCGTCGAGGGCGTGGGCCCGGTGGTCAACGCGCTGGCCGAGGGCAAGGTGCTCACCGTACTGCTGGAGGACCGCCCCGAGTCCGAGGCCCGGCTGTGGATCGGCCCGGACCCCGGCCAGCTGGCGCTCTTCAGCGAGGACGCCCGACTGCTCGGCGTGGAGGTGCCGCAGCAGGACCGGGCCGACGCCGCCATCGCCCGTACGCTGGCAGCCACCGCCGCCGACCTGGTGGTGCTGCGGCCGGGCGACGGCGCCAAGCCCGCCGACGGCATCGGGGCGCTGCTGCGCCACGAGTGACCGAACGACGGCAGTCCGTACGGTGCCGCCCCAGCGAGGGAACCTGATCGGTTACGTCCGAACCTGTGGGAATCAGCCCGTCGGCCCCACCCCTGCGGCGGCGCCCGTGCGACGCCGCATCTCCGGCCGTGCCACGTGGGCCGTCCCGGGGAGCGGGCGGGGACATTCGGTGGCGATCCTTGACAGGGACCCGATCAGTTGGTGCGATCTGAACGCTTGCGTTCGGTTGTGTTCCCCCGATCCCCCTCGGGAGGGGTTATGGCGCACTCATCCGCCGACGGATCACCGACGTCCGGGTCCACCACGACGCACCATCCCGCCCCCGCACGGCTCTCCCGCCGCGCCCTGCTGCGCACCACCCTCGCCGGCGCCGGGGCGGTCGCACTCCCCGCGCTGCTCGCCTCGTGCAGCAGCGGCCCCAGAAGCTCCGGCGACAGCGACAGCGACAGCGGCAGCGGCACCGCCACGCTCGGCTCCAACGCCTCGGACCCGCTGCCGCGCCAGGCGTACCGCGACGTCATCGCGGGCTACCAGGCGAAGAGCGGACACCGGGTGGAGGTCCGCACCACGGACCACAACACCTTCCAGGAGAACATCAACCGCTATCTCCAGAGCCGGCCGGACGACGTCTCCATGTGGTTCGCCGGATACCGGATGCAGTTCTTCGCGGCGAAGGGCCTGCTCGATGACATCAGCGACCTCTGGCAGGGCTTCACCGGGTTCTCCCAGGCGCTCAAGGACCAGTCCACCGGCCAGGACGGCAAGCAGTACTTTGTGCCGTACTACTTCTACCCATGGGCCGTCTTCTACCGGAAGAGCGTCTTCCGGCAGCACGGCTACCAGGTGCCGAAGACCTTCGACCAGTACACCGCCCTCGCCAGGCGGATGCAGAAGGACGGCCTGGTGCCCTTCGCCTTCGGCGACCGGGACGGCTGGCCCGCCATGGGCACCTTCGACTACCTGGACCTGCGCGCCAACGGCTATGCGTTCCACCGTTCACTGATGGCCGGCCAGGAGTCCTGGACCGACCCCAGGGTGCGGCATGTCTTCGACCTCTGGCGGGGCCTGATGCCCTACCACGACCGGGGTGCCAACGGCCGCACCTGGCAGGAGGCCGCCCAGAGCCTCGCCCGGAAGAAGACCGGCATGGCCGTCTTCGGACTGCCCCACCCCGGCCAGCAGTTCGCCGAGGCCGACCGGGGCGACCTCGACTTCTTCGCCTTCCCCGAGATCGACCCGCAGTGGGGCCAGGACTCGGTCGAGGCGCCCATGGACGGCTTTCTGCTGCCGCACCGGGGAGGCAACAAGGACGCCGCCCGGGACCTGCTCGGCTACCTCGCCACGCCCGCCGCCGAGGAGACCTACATCTCCGCCGACCCCAACAACATCGCGGTCAACTCCGGCGCCGACACCAGCGGTTACAACGCTCTCCAGAAGAAGGCCGTCGAGCTGGTCTCCAGCGCGGCCCATGTCTCGCAGTTCCTCGACCGCGACACCCGGCCCGACTTCGCCTCCACCGTGATGATCCCGGCCCTCCAGACGTTCATCAACGACCCCAAGGACATCGACGGCCTGGTCAACGACATCGAGCGGCAGAAGAAGTCCCTCTTCGCCGACGAGGGCTGAGGGCGAGGGGAGCACCGTGTCGGACACCTCCCACCGGACCGCCGTCCGCCTCCGTGGTCCGCGCGCCCGCCGGTCCCGCATCCGCCGGTTGAGCCGCCGGGACCTGCTGGTGCTGGGCCTGCTGCTGGGCATCCCGGTGCTGCTCGACCTGGCCCTGGTCTGGGGCCCGGCGCTGGCCTCCGTCGGCCTCTCCTTCACCTCCTGGGACGGCATCGGTGCCATCCACGGCGTCGGCGGGCGCAACTACGCCGACGCCACCGGCAACTACCCGCCGTTCTGGCCGGCGGTCCGCCACAACCTGATCTGGCTGGGCTTCCTCGCCCTGGTCGCCACCCCGCTCGGCCTCTTCTTCGCCGTCCTGCTGGACCGCTCACTGCGCTTCAGCCGCTTCTACCGGAGCGCCGTCTACCTGCCGGTGGTGCTCTCCCTGGCGGTGATCGGCTTTATCGCGCAGCTGGTCTTCTCCCGGGACCAGGGCGCGCTCAACGGCCTGCTCGGGCGCACCGGCGACCCGGTCGACTGGATCGGCGACCCCGGCATCAACCTCTGGGCCGTACTGCTGCTGGCCGGCTGGCGGCACACCGGCTATGTGATGATCCTCTACCTGGCCGGGCTGAAGTCCGTCGACCCCTCCCTCAAGGAGGCCGCCGCCATCGACGGGGCGAGCGAGGCCCAGGCGTTCTTCCGGGTGGTGCTGCCCACCCTGCGGCCGGTCAATGTCATCGTCGGTGTCATCACCGTCATCGAGGCGCTGCGCGCCTTCGACATCGTCTACGCCGTCAACCACGGCCGCAACGGCCTGGAACTGCTCAGTGTGCTGGTCACCGACAACATCATCGGCGAGGCCAGCCGGATCGGCTTCGGTTCGGCCATCGCGGTGCTGCTGCTGGGGGTCTCGCTCGTCTTCATCATCGGCTACCTCGCCCATGAGCTCAGCGAGGGCCGCAGCGGCAGCGCCAGTGGCAGCGGCAATGGCAGGGGCACCGGTCGACCGGCCCGCCGGCGCCGGGGAGCAGGGGGAGACCGCCCATGACCGCACTCGCCGCCCCACCCGCCCCCGGCCTCGAACCGGACGGCACCGCCCCCGCCCCCGCCGCCGGGCCCGGGTCCGCCCCGCCCGGCTGGTCCTGCACGCCTTCCTCTGCGTGGTCGCCCTGGGCTGGCTGGCCCCGGTGCTGCTCGCCGTCTACGCCTCGCTGCGCCCGTACCAGGAGACCGCCAGGGACGGCTACTTCTCGCTGCCGCGGCACCTCAGCCTGGACTACTACCGGCAGGCGTTCACCCAGTCCGGGATGGGCCACCACTTCGCCAACTCGCTGATCATCGCGGTGCCCGGGGTGGTGGTGACCCTGCTGCTGGCCTCCTTCACGGCCTTCGCGGTGGCCCGGGTGCGGATCCGTGGCGGGGTCTTTCTGCTGGTCGTGTTCACGGCCGGGAACCTGCTGCCGCCGCAGGTGCTGGTGACGCCGCTGTATGTGATGTTCAACCACATCGCGCTGCCCTACGCGCTCTCCGACTCCCAGGTGCTCTATGACTCCTACCTGGGGGTGATCGCCATCCAGGTCGCCTTCCAGCTGGGCTTCTGCGTCTTCGTCCTGACCAACTTCATGCGGGCGCTGCCCGAGGAGATCACCGAGGCGGCCATCGTGGACGGCGCCGGGGTGTGGACCCAGTACTGGCGGATCACCCTGCCGCTCTGCCGACCGGCCCTGGCCGCCCTGGCGACACTGGAGTTCACCTGGATGTACAACGACTTCCTCTGGGCCCTGGTGCTCATCAACGACCCGGAGAAGCTGCCGGTCACCAGTGCGCTCAACAATCTGCGCGGCCAGTTCTTCACCGACTACAACCTGCTGGCGGCGGGTTCGGTGCTGGTCGCCCTGCCCACGGTGCTGGTCTTCTTCCTGCTCCAGCGCCACTTCATCGCGGGCCTGACCCTGGGAGCCGGCAAGGGGTGACACCGGGTGGCGGGAGTCCGTCCGGCGGACTCCCGCCACTGGCCACAAGTCGCCGGGAACACCACTTGTCACTTCCGACAGCGCCCGTGGAGACTGATCCCGGCTTGACATGTACGCGACGTAAGGCCGCTTACCCGGCGGCTGCCGCGTACCGGGCCAATCCGCGCCCGCCGACCGGCGGGCCCGGGCACGCCCCCCGTGTCCGCTCCTCAAGTCTCCAGGGAGACCCGCGTGAGGAACAGTCGCACCCTCGGCCGCCGCACCAGCCTGCTCGCCACCGCAGCAGCAGCGGTGCTGGCCGCAACCGCCCTCGCCCTGCCGCAGGCCCAGGCCGCCACCCCGGCCCAGGCCCTCAGCCCGCAGCAGGTGTCCACCCTCTCCGCCCAGGTGCAGCAGCAGCTCGGCGACGCCCACTCCGCCGGCTCGTATGTCGACGGCGGCCGGCTGGTGGTCACCGTCACCGACTCCGCCTCGGCCGCCAAGGTGCGCGCCCAGGGCGCCGAGGCCAAGCTGGTCACCCGCAGCGGTGCCCAGCTCAAGGCCGCCACCGACGTCCTCGACCGCACCGCCCGCATCCCCGGCACCGCCTGGGCCGTGGACCCCGCCACCAACCAGGTCCTCATCTCCGTCGACTCCTCGGTGACCGGCGCCAGGCTCGCCAAGCTGGAGAAGGCCGCCGAGGCGCTCGGCTCCGCCGCCCGGATCGAGAAGGTGTCCGGCACCTTCTCCCCGCGCATCGGCGGCGGCGAGGCCATCTACGGCGGCGGCTACCGCTGCTCGCTGGGCTTCAACGTGAGGAGCGGCTCCACCTACTACTTCCTCACCGCCGGACACTGCGGCAACGTGGCGTCCACCTGGTACTCCAACTCGTCGCAGAGCAACAAGATCGGCTCCACGGTCCGCTCCACCTTCCCCGGCAAGGACTATGCCCTGGTGCAGTACAGCACCAGCGGTGCCCAGCCCTCCAACGTCTACCTCTACAACGGCTCCTACCAGACCATCACCTCCGCCGCGACCCCGTCGGTCGGCCAGACCGTCTACCGCAGCGGCAGCACCACCGGCGTCCGCAGCGGTACCGTCACCGCGCTCAACGCCACCGTCAACTACGCCGAGGGCTCCGTCTCCGGCCTGATCCGCACCTCGGTCTGCGCCGAGGGCGGCGACAGCGGCGGCGCCCTCTACGCCGGCACCGTCGCCTACGGCCTCACCTCCGGCGGCAGCGGCAACTGCTCCTCCGGCGGTACGACCTACTTCCAGCCGGTCACCGCCGCGATGAGCGCCTACGGCGTGACCCTGCCCTGACCCCACTCCGCCCCGCACCCCACGGGCCCCGAGCGCCGCGCGCGCCCGGGGCCCGTGGCCATCCGCTCTACCCTGGGCCTCCGACACCCAGCCCCGCCCGCTCTGCCTCGCCGATCGGAGTCCTGTGGACCACGCCGCCTGGAATACCGTCGACTCGCTGGTCGCCTGGCTCGACGCCGGAAGCGACCTGCCGCCGGAGACCCGCACCATCCTCCAGATCCTCAAGATCACCGAGGAGGCCGGAGAGGTCGCCGAGGCCGTCATCGGCGCCACCGGCCAGAACCCCCGCAAGGGCTACTCCCACACCTGGGAGGACGTCCAGGCCGAACTGTGCGACGTCATCGTCACCGCCATGGTCGCCCTCACCCGCGTCAACCCCGACGCCCGCCAGGTCTTCGCCGACAACCTCAGCCGCATCGCCGCCCGGTCCCTCGCCGGCCCGGCCCCGGCAGCCTCACCCGAGCCTCGCTGACCCCGGTCACCACCGCTCCGCCCGGCGGAGGGGCCGCCGGGCGGGTGTATCGGATGGCGTCAGCGGCGGAAGGACCCGTGGTCCGAGCCGTCGGACCGCTGCGGGCCCAGCATCGGTACGCGCCCGACGACGGCCGCCTTGGTACCCGGGTTGAGATCGCGGTGGATCGCCCGAGCGATCCGCTCGATCGTGGTCACGCCATAGGCCATCGTCTGGTTGTCCTGCGTCAACACCACCATGCGGTAGTTCATCCCGTTCGTCCGGGTGAAGTCACCGATGCTGTGCACCCGCCAGCCGTGGGTGGCCCGTGGCAGCCAGCCGTTCTTGACATGCACGCCGACCCCGGTCGGGGCCCCGGCCGGGGTGCCCCAGCGCTGGGACGCCACCACGGCCGCCATCTTCCGCAGCCCATACGCCCGCGACGACGGCGTCAGTACCGTGTTGACGCCGTCCAGCAGGGCCAGCACCCGCAACTCGTCCTGCGCCGTGATCTGGGTCAGCCCCCAGGCGCCCCCGGCGTTCAGCGTGGTGTGGGTGAGGCCCGCCAGCGTGAGGAACCGCTGCACCCGGGCGCGGCCCAGGCTCTGCCACAGCTGCGTGGTGGCATCGTTGTCCGACTTGGTGATCATCGCGGTGATCAGCGCGTCCTCGCGCGCGGTCAGGTTCCGCTTCAGCTCCTGCGCCCGGCGCAGCACCGCCATCATCACGGTGACCTTCACCACGCTCGCCGAGTCGTAGTGCCAGGTGGAGCCCACCGCGCAGGAGGTGTCGGTGCGCCGGTCCCAGAGGGTCACCGAGACCCTTCCGGCCCGGCCCGACAGAGCGGTGCGAATGTCCTGGGAGAGCTTGGCCGCCAGCTTGGGGTCGCCGGTCGAGGTGCAGAGCTTCGGTGCGGTCGCCGCGTGGGCGGCGGGTGCGGGGGCGGCCAGGGGTAGCAGGGCGAGCGCGAGAGCTGCGGGCGCTATCCGCCGTGCCATACCGAACGGGGAGAGAAGCATGGGTTCCTTCCACGGACAGAGGCGGTGTTCGGTAGAAGAGATGTTCGACTGTGTAGCGAGTCTGCCGCACCCTGAGCCCGTCGTCACCCGGAAGCGCGCAGCCGGGCAGCCGCCTTCGACGGCTGTCCGCGCCGCGCCTCGGCGACCCGAACGAAGCCGTCCCGCACGGCTACCCCCGCATCGCGCCGTCCGCGGGCGGGTCGACCGGCCGACAGTCCGTCAGCCGGCCGCTGCCACGACGGTCGCCGTGCCGCCGGTGATGCGCAGCAGCTCCTTGTAAGCGGTGGGGAAGACGGTGCGGGGATGCCCGGCTGCGGCCCAGACCACCGGGTACTGCTCCAGCGCGACGTCCACAAAGGTCCGCAGCGGCTCCGGGTGGCCGACGGGAGCCACTCCGCCGATGGCCGAACCGGTGTGCTCGCGCACGAAGTCCGGTGCGGCCCGCCGCAGTTCGGGCAGCCCGTGGGTGGCGGCCAGCAGGGCGGTGTCCACCCGGTGGGCGCCGGAGGTCAGCACCAGGACGGGCGCTCCGTCGGCGTCGAAGACCAGGCTGTTGGCGATGGCACCCACCTCGCAGCCGAGCGCGGCGGCGGCCAGAGCGGCGGTCCGCACCTGGTCGTCCAGTACCCGTACTTCGCCCTCCGCGCCTGCCGCCCTGAGCGCTGCCCTGACGCGGTCAACTGCCGGATGCTCCATGGGTGAAGCCTAGTGGGCGGTGGCTGACCGTTCCCGCCCGGCAGCGCATCGGGTCCGGCCCCGCCCCCGCCCCCGCCGCTGTACAGACGGATACCCGCCGCCGTCGGGTTCACCATCCGGTAGCCGCCCGCCGCTGTGCCGCCCCGCCCCCGCCCCACTCGTCCGCTCCTGCCCGTGCGCCCCACCCCCGCCCCGCCGCCCGCGTACAGACGGATGCCCGCCGCCGTCGGGTTCACCATCCGGAAGCCGCCCGCCGCCCGACCTGGACGTATGGCGGCAGCCGTACTGCACCCGCCGGAAAGGGGTAAGGCTGACACCCATGGGAGTGCGTGGGATGGCGGCGGCGCTCGCCCCCGGCCGAGACGGCGGCCCCGACCGGCGGCCGGGGGCGCGGCTGCTGCTGCCCGTGGTCGCCTTCCTCCTCACCGCAGCGCTCTTCGGCCTGGTCCTGCTGCTGGTGGAGACCCACTGGGGACCGCTGCGCCGCCTCGATGCCGGGACCGCCGACCGACTCCACCGGCAGGCCCTGTCCCACCCCGCCTGGGTCTCCGCACTGCGGTTCCTCACCGAGGTGGTGTGGGCCCCGGTGACCATGCGCCTGCTGGTGGCCGCGCTCGTCGTCCGGCTGCTGTGCCGCCGGGCATGGCGGCTCGCCGCCTGGGCCGCCGTCACCACCACCGCGAGCGGACTGACCGGGGCGCTGGTCAAGCACGCGGTCGCCCGCGCCCGCCCCCGGCTGCCGGACCCGGTCGCCCACGCGCCCGGCTTCTCCTTCCCCTCCGGTCATGCGATGACCGCCGCCACCTGCTGCACGGTGCTGGTGCTGGTCCTGGCCCCGCTGGTGCCGCGCCGGTGGCGCCCGCTGCTCCTGGCCGCAGCCGTGGTCTCCGTCGTCGGCGTCGGCTACACCCGGGTGGCGCTCGGCGTGCACTGGGTCAGCGACGTGGCCGGTGGCTGGCTGCTCGGCCTGGCGGTGGTGGCCGCCACCACCGCCGTCTTCGAGACCTGGAACCCGAGGTATCCGCCGGCGGCCCGGCGCCGCCCGTCGGTGAGGTCGGCGGGCGGCGCGGGGCGCGGCGATGGGGGTTCCGAGGCTCAGCAGGTGAGGTTGGAGCCGGGGGTGGTGCCGAGGATCTGGGTGAAGCGCTGGTAGGCGTCGATGCGGCTCTGGACCTGGGCGGGGTTGCGGCCGTTGCATTCCAGGGAGCCGTTGATGCTGCGGATGGTCTCGCCGAAGCCGCGGCCGTTGACGATGGCGTTGTGGGGGGTCATGGTGCCGGGGCCGGTCTGGGTGTTCCAGTACCAGAGGGCGGTCTTCCAGGCGACGGCGGAGTCGGTCTGGACGAGGTTGGGGTTGTGGAGGAGGTCGATGCCGAGGGCGTCGCCGGCGGCTTTGTAGTTGAAGTTCCAGCTGAGTTGGATGGGACCGCGGCCGTAGTAGGCGGCTTGTCCGGCGGGGCAGCCGTAGGGCTGGCCGGTGTCGCAGTAGTGGGGGTAGTTGGCGGTGTTCTGCTCGACCACGTAGACCAGGCCGCCGGTCTCGTGGCTGACGTTGGCGAGGAAGGCGGCGGCCTCCTGCTTCTTGACGGTGTCGCTGCCGGTGGTGGCGAAGCCGGGGTAGGCGCCGAGCGCGGCGGTCAGGCCGCTGTAGCTGTAGAAGGAGTTCCGACCCGGGAACATCTGGTTGAACTGCGCCTCGCTGACCACAAAGCCACCCTGGCTCGGCGGCGTGCCGCCCCCACCGGTGCTGCCGCTTCCGCAGGAGTACGGCTCCCAGTACCAGGTGCTGATCACCGGGTCGTAGCCCGGGTTGTCGTGCGTCGCCCGGTAGAGACCGCCGTTGGTGTACCGGACGATGTCCCCGGTCGCGTACCACCGTCCGGCGACCCAGTCCGGGTGGCTGCACTCGGACCCCGAGCCGCCCCCGCCCCCGCTGCCGCAGGTGCCCTGGTCCGTCCAGACCCCGGAGGCCCCGCCGGGCGTCTCATTCTGGGTCCACCACTTCGCCGACCAGTTGTGCCCGCCGTACGAGACCGCCGCACCGCCCGTGTACGCGGTGGCGGCATTCCACGCCGCCGCGCAGTCCGCAGCGGAGGCAGAACCCGCCGGAACGGCGACCGCAAGGGCGCCTGCGAACGCGGCGGCGGAGAGACACGCCATGATGCGCTTCTTCGACATATGACCACACATCCTCAGTGCTGTGGGGGGTGACGTCACTCAACTTGCTTGGCCTATACCTGTCAAGGGTGTAGACCAATCCCCCCACGCAGCGACTCCGGCCTTGTCGGCCTGCGTGTGGCCAGCCAGGCTCTGCCCGGCGCCGGCGGGCATCGGTAGAGTCTGGTGATGTGCAGCCCCTGGTGCTCTTCGACCTCGACAACACACTTGTGGACCGGCAGTGCACGCTCGCAGAGTGGGCCGGCCGTTTTCAGGCGCGGCACGGCCTGAGCCCCGGGTCCGAACGCTGGCTCATCGGCCTCCTCGCGGACCGCGCCACTCCGGCTCACTTCGCCCGGGTTCGTGAGCGGTTCGTCCTTGACGAGTCCGTGGGGGCCCTGTGGAACCGCTACTGCTCCGACATCGCCGCTGCGGTGGTCTGCCCGCAGGAGGTGCTGTCCGGTCTGGAGGGGCTGCGCGCCGACGGTTGGCGGATCGGCGTGGCGACGAACGGGGCTGCCGACATCCAGTGGGCCAAGCTGCGCGCCACCCGGATCGCCGACCATGTGGACGCGGTGTGCATCTCCGAGGAGATCGGGGTGCGTAAGCCCGATCCGGCCATGTTCCATGAAGCGGTGCGTCGCTGCGGAGCCGTGTGTGACGGCGCCGGCATCTGGATGGTCGGCGACAGCCCGGTGAATGACATCGGCGGCGGCCAGGCCGCCGGTCTCCGTACGGTATGGATCAGCCGGGGACGCCCCTGGCCCGGTGACCTGCTGCCTCCCGATCGTCAGGTCGCTGAGGCGCGCGCGGCGATCGACCTGCTGGCCGCTGCCGGATCGGTGAGGAACGTCGAATGACCCGGTCCGCTCCAACGGTCGGAATCCTGCATCCCGGCAGCATGGGCGCGGCGGTGGCCGGTCAGCTGCGCAGCCGTGGCGTGGAGGTGCTGTGGCACTCCGCAGCACGCAGTAGTGCCACGGCTGCGCGGGCCGAAGCGGCCGGACTGGTGGCGGTCCGCGATCTGTCCGTCCTTCTGGAGCGGGCTGATGTCGTCATCTCCCTGTGCCCCCCGGCGGCGGCCGAGGATGTCGCCCGGCAGGTCGCGGAGCACGGCTTTGCCGGAAAGACCTACGTCGAGGCGAATGCCATCGCTCCGCAACGCATGCTGCGCATCGCGAACCTGTTGGAGGGCGCGACGGTCGTCGACGCAGCAGTGGTCGGTTCGCCTCCGGTCGGTGGAAAACGACCGCGCCTGTACGCCGCCGGGCCGCCTGTGGCGGTCGCTCGGCTCCGGGAACTCTTCGCCTCGACCGATGTACGCGTCCATCCGTTGGGGGAGGAGATCGGCAAGGCGTCGGCGCTCAAGCTCGCCTACACCAGCTACCAGAAAGTATCCCGTGTCCTGGCGGCCCTGGCGTACGGGGTGGCCGACGCCGGCGGCGTCGCCGACGAACTGCTCGACCTCGCAGGGCAGCGCCCGGGGAGCTATCTGGCCGAGACCGGCTACATCCCCAAGACCGCCGGTCGCGCCTGGCGCTGGGGGCCGGAACTGGACGAGGCCGCCGATCTGCTGGCCGAGGTGGGTCTGCCGGACGAGTTGATGCGCGCTGCCTCCGCCGTGCTCGCCCGATGGGACGGCGCCCGCGACGGCATCGACCTGGACATCGCGGGCGCCTTGCGTCAACTACGCGAAGGGTCCTGACCGGCCTTCGGCGATCTCCCTCAGGCGAACTGCGCAGCCCCGTATGCTCTACCTGAGTAGCAGTCAGCTGGAGATGCGGACGGATTGCACACCGGTGAGAGCGATGCGGGGGGAGGCAGGGTGACCAGTGACACCACAGCACCGAGCACGCTCACATTCGCCCTGGTGGGCGGTTTCGCGGGGTCCGGGAAGTCCGAAGCGGGGAAGCTGCTGGCGGCGTCGACCGGCTGGGCCATGCTCGACAAGGACACCCTGACCAGGCCGCTGACCGAACAGCTGCTGGTGGCCTTCGGCAGTGACCCCGACGATCGCCACAGCGACGTCTACACCGAGCGGGTCAGGCCGCTGGAGTACGACTGCCTGCTGAAGGCGGTCTGGGAGAATCTGGAGTGCGGGATCTCCGTCGTCGCCGTGGCACCGTTCATCAGGGAGGCGACCGACAGCCAGTGGATGGCGCGTGTCGTTCGGCGCTGCCGACGTCTTGGTGTGCGCTTCGAGACTTTCTGGATCGACAGCGACGCCGACTCCATGCGGGAGCGGCTCACCTCGCGCAACGCGTCCCGGGACACCTGGAAGCTCACCCACTGGTCCACCTATCTATCGGGAATGGACCTCGGCCTTCGGCCGGTGCTCGACCACCACCTGATCGACAACCGCATAGCTGCTGTCCGCCCCTTGGCCGAGCAGGTGGAGTCGGCCGCGCAGAGGCTCCAGGTGGCGGCATGAGCGGCGTCGTCCTCTACGGTCCGCCGACTGCGGGCAAGGACACGATCACGTCCGCCCTCTCCGCTGCCGACCCGAGGTTTCGGTTGGTCACCAAGCTCAAGCAGGGCTCCGGTCGCTCGGCTGGCTACCGCTTCGTCACCTCGGAGGAGCTGAGCGGGCTCCGGGACCAGGGCCGCATCGTGGTGGAGACGCGCCGCTACGGCAATGTCTACGCCGTCGACCGGCGCGACATTGCGGAACTGCGCTCCCAGGGGCTGATCCCCGTGGTCCACATCGGCAATGTCGCGGACCTCCGCCGGCTGCTCGGCGGCGCGGCGGCCGACTGGCTGCGAGTACTGCTCTGGGTACCGGCGGATGTGTGCGAGGAGCGTTCCCGCCTGCGTGGGGACGCCGACACGACCAAGAGGCTCACCGCCTGGGCCGAGACGGCCGCCGACCTCCTCGGCGCGGACGTCGACGGCCTTTTCGACGTGATCGTCCGTACGGACAGGCTGAGCGTCGACGCTGCCGTCGAAGCGATCGGCAGAGCGCTGCACGCTGCTCCCCGGGCCTGCACGCCCGATGAGTTGCGGTCGGTCCTGGACCTTCACCCGACGGCGGAGGCGAAGGGGAACTGACGCCGGAGCGATCACATGCCCGTCCACTACGCTCGGCAGAGGACCGCCCGTGGGGATCATCCGTACGCTTGAGGAACTGGCTGCCATCGGTCGGCAGCGAACCGTCTCCGACCGCAGTCTCAGCCTCCACCGTGACGAGATCGACACCGCACTCCTCCTCGACACGGTGGTCGCCGACCGGATCGCCTTCGAGCAGGTGTCCCTTGAAGGCCCGCTGACCGTCCGCTCGTGCCATATCGAGGAACTGGTCATCGACCATATCGAGGCCGACGCCCTCCTGGTCACCAACTCCCGCATCGGGCGGCTGACCGTCCGCAACGCGTCCCTCGGCTGTGACATCACGATCACCGATACCTCGCTCGTCTCCCTTGACCTCCACTCCTGCGGTGATGTCCACCTCCAGCGGCTGCGTGCCGAGCAGTCGGTGCGGCTGACTGCTCTGCGGGGATCGGTCAGGGTCAACGGCTCACGGGTCGCGGCCATGGCCCTGAAGAGCCAGGTGGCCTCCGGGCGCCTCGGGCGGCCCCGGGTGGAGATCAACGGACTTCATGCCGCCGAACACCTCTCCTTCGACGACCTGTGGCTTTTGGGTCTGGTGCTGCACGACCTCGACACGAGGGAGCTGATGCTCAAGCGAGTCCGCCTCGATGTACCCCTCAGGACCACGGATCTGCGCTGCAGTGACACCTTACGCGTCAACGGTCTGGTGCTCCCTGCGGGTGACAGCTGCATCGCCGACAGCGACATCCGGGGCCCGGTCGACGTCAGGGATCTGGAGGCGCAGGGCGACCAGGGGGCGGCACCGGCCCGGCTGTCCTTCCGCAACTCCACCCTGGCCCGGCTCACGGCCGGTTCCCGCGCCCCCTCGGTGATCGGTCTCCGGGGCACCTCCGTCACAGGTGCGCTCGGCCTGCCCACCGGGCGGTCCCGTTATGACCTCGATGAGGACTCCAGCGTGGGCGATCTGGAACTCACCGGGCAGACGTTTCGTAACTCGGACCAGGTTCTCTCCTTCCTGGACCGTGCCTTCACCGAGGTGACGGCGGCAGCTCTGGAGACCGTCAGGGCGGCCCTGGCCAGACGGAACAGGAACCGAGAGGTGGACCAGCTCTACTACCTCACCCGGCAGCGGGAAGCAGCCCTTCTGCCGCGTTTTCGGCGCTACCTCGTCCAGGGAGTCGTGGGCGGCTTCCTCGGGTGGGGCGTACGTGCCCGCAATCCCGCACGGGTGCTGCTGCTGGGCATCCTGCTCACGGCCGTCTGCCTCCATCTGGCCGGCCCGCTGCACGGGACCGGCCAGGGCTTCATGAGCGCGTCCGCAATGGTGAAGGCGCTTGTCCTCGCCGTCGCTCTCTGGCTGAACGTGGGAACCGGTGCTCCCTCGCAGCTCACCTCTCCGGGCTGGACGGCGCTGGCGGTCGCCTTCACCGCCGCCGGCCTGCTGTTCACCACACTCATCGTGGGCATGGTCATCCGCAAACTGGTGCGCTGAAGAGGCGCCCCGACGCGGTGCGGGCCGGGCGGAACGATTTCGGCTGCGCCTTCAGCCCGTCGGCCGCCGCCCCGCTCGCACTGCCCGCAAGGTTCCGCAGATCACCCGTCTGACGACCTCCGCCGCGGATCTCTCCGCCCTGGTCGAGCGGCGGACCGGCCGTCCGTGCCGTGGTGAGGGGGTGGGATCTGTAGCGGGCGGGGCGGGGCCGGTTCGGCGGGCATTGCTGGGTCGGTTGCCGTGCCTCTGCCGCGCAGGCGGTCCATCTCCTTCCACTCCGGCCGCAGGCCCGTGAGGTTGGTGGTGAGGAAGTACGCGGCGCCGGCGGCCAGCAGGGTGGGGGCGAGGCCGGCGGTGGCGACGGCGGCGCCGGCGATCAGTCCGCCGACGGGGATGCCGGCCCAGGCCATGGAGTCGCCCAGGGCGTTGACCCGGCCCAGCAGCCGGCGGGGGACCCGTTCGAAGGAGACCGCCCCCAGGATGGGGTTGAGGAAGCCCGCGCCGAAGCCGCCCACGGCGAAGACGGCCAGTACCGCCCACATCGGTGCGCCGAGGGCCAGCACCAGGAACCGGGGCGCCCCCGCGAGCAGGAACCCGGCGAAGAAGACCACCCGGCGCCGCATCCGGTGCGCGACCGCCGCCGCGATCAGCGAGCCGCCCACCGCTGCGATGCCCCAGGCGCTGCCGGTGAGGCCGATGGCCGTCGGGCCGCCGCCGGAGTCCTTGGCCCAGACGGGTACCAGCACCGTCATGAAGGCCGCGTCCAGCAGATTGGTGATGCCGACCATGACGATCACGGTGAGCAGCAGCGGTTCGCCGCGCAGGAAGCGCAGGCCCTCGCCGAACCGGCTCCAGTAGCCCGGCTCGGCCGGGTCGGCGGAGGTGTCGCTCTGCGACGTGGCCGACCGGCCCATGCCGCGCGGCAGGACCAGCCCGACCACCACCGAGCCGAGCGCGAAGCAGACCGCGTTGACGGCGACGCCGGTGAGCGGGCCGAGCAGGGCGACCAGCGAACCGCCCGCCGCCGGGCCGATGGTGGAGGCGAGCCGTTCGGTGACACCGGCCAGCCCGGTCGCCCGTTCCAGCGGCACCCGGCTGAGGTCGGCCGACTCGGGGACCATGATGTGCTTGGCCAGGTCGCCCGGGCCGCGTACCGCGCCGATGACGGCGACCAGCGCCAGCAGCAGCCCGAAGGAGAAGACGCCCAGGGCGTGCAGCAGCGGGATGAGCGCGGCGGCCGCAGCGCTCACCGCGTCCGTGATCCAGGAGACGCGGCGCGGGCCGACCCGGTCCAGCAGCGGTCCGGTGAGCGCCTTGACCAGGACGTAGGGGGCCATCTCGCAGAAGGCGACCAGCCCGGTCCGGGTGGCGCTGCCGGTGGTGGC
Source organism: Peterkaempfera bronchialis (assembly GCF_003258605.2). Classification (NCBI taxonomy): domain Bacteria; kingdom Bacillati; phylum Actinomycetota; class Actinomycetes; order Kitasatosporales; family Streptomycetaceae; genus Peterkaempfera; species Peterkaempfera bronchialis. Next base: position 1,034,438 of record NZ_CP031264.1, on the reverse strand, counting down.
GAGGACGAACCAGGGCAGCGCGACGGCGGAGATCCGGGTGCCGGTCAGCGACACCGCCATGGCGGTGAGTACCCCGGCCAGGGGTCGCAGTTCCCGGCGACCGCCTGCGCCCGGGTCGGCGCCCGGGTCCGGGCCTGCGGCGACGGCTGCGGGGACGGCTGCGGGGACATCGACGGGGGCGTCGGCGGACGCGGGTATCGGCGCGGGAGGTGCGGCGGTCACGGTGCCTCCGCCCCGGTCGCACCTTCGGAGCCTTCGGCCGACGCGGTTACGTCCGGCTCGGGCAACAGGTGGGCGATCAGCATGACCCGCTGCGCCTCGGCCGGAGCGCCCGCCGCGTCCTCCGGCGAGTCCCGCCGGTAGCGGGCGATGACCGCCACCAGCTCGCCATGGAGCGCGGCGGCCTCCCCGGGGGTGAGCCGCAGTGCCCAGTCGCTGATGTCGAACGCCTCCCGCCAGGCGCGCGGCATCGTCCGGAGCTCTCCCAGCGCCCGCTGGGTGCGCAGCGTGTGCGCGGCGGCGACGGACTGGCGGTACGCCTGGGCCGCCTCGGGCTCCTGCTCGGCCAGCGCCATGTCGTCGAACCGGGTCGTCTGGTGCATGGACCGCCACCAGCGTTCCCGCGCACTGCCCCGCTCGGTGTCCTCCTCCACGAACCCGGCGGCGGCGAGTCGACGCAGGTGGTAGCTGGTCGCTCCGGAGGTGAGCCCCAGGTGCTCGGCCAGCCTGGTGGCCGTCGACGGTCCGTACTGCCGCAGCAGTCCCAGCAGCCGCAGCCGTACGGGGTGGGACAGCGCGCGCAGACCTCCGGCGTCGAGGACGGCGTCGGAGGGGGAGGGGGAGGGGGAGGGGGAGGGCGGAGGGTGCTTCTCGTGCATGCGGAGACGATAGATTCCCAAAGACTTCTTTGCAAACATCCCTTTGCAATGCCTCTGCGGGGGCCTCGCACGTGAAGAGGCTCACAGGGATTCGTGGGTGTACGAGGCTTGCTCGTAGACGGCCGGTGGGGTGCCGGTCGCAGAATAAACATCTGATTTCGGGCATCTGCGTGTTTAAGCCGCACATGCGGCGAATCACGGGCAAATGGGCTGGTGAGGGAGGGGCGGCGGTCCGGCGCGGTCGTCCGCGAGGGGCGGTCCGGGGTCCGGCGGGGGTGGTTTCGCGGGGTCGGGGGCGGGTGCGGGGGTCCGGTCGGCTACGGGGCGGGGTCGTAGGAGGGGGTTTGTCGGGGTTCGGGCGGGTCGCTAAGACTGGGCCGAGTCCGACGGCGTCGGCGGGTTCGCAAGAGCCCGGCGCCCCTCCGGCACACCGAACCGAAACGGGTGCCACGGGCGCCAGGAGCCGCGAGGCCCGGCTGCCCAGTGAACCGATTGAGGTCCCAGACTGTGAAGCGCATCCCCATGTCCCGCCTGCATAAGTCCGCCGCCCTGCTGGCCGCCACCGCGGGGTTCGCCTCGCTGGCCGCCGCGGCCGCTCCGGCGGCGTCGGCCGCGACCGCCTCGCAGGCCCGGATGAGCGCGCACCAGCTGCACGTCCACCACGTCAACCACCTGAACCACACCGCCGGCGGTGACCGCGCCCAGGGCGCGACCGGCACCGCCTCCGCTGCTTCGGCTGCGGTGCGGCACGGCGGGCTGGCCGTCTCGGCCCCGGTGTCGGCGGGCGGGGCGCGCGGGGCGGCCCAGGCGATGGTCCCGGCCGGCCAGTGGGCCGCGTTCGACGCGATCATCAGCCATGAGAGCGGCTGGAACCCGCAGGCGGTCAACGCCTCCTCCGGCGCCTACGGCCTGGCCCAGGCGCTGCCCGGCTCCAAGATGGCCTCCGTCGGCTCCGACTGGAAGACCAACGCCGGCACCCAGATCAAGTGGGCCCTGTCCTACATGAACGACCGCTACGGCAGCCCGAACGCCGCCTGGTCCTTCTGGCAGACCCACCACTGGTACTGATCCCACCCGGCACGAGGCCCCAGGCACCCGCCTGGGGCCTCATGCCTGCCGTCGGACGCCCTGGGCGGTCAGCCGGTGCAGCCCAGTTCGCGGGAGATGTCGTCGGCGGTCCGGAGCAGTGCGGGCACCAGTGCGGTGAGCTCGGAGAGCGGCGCGATCACCTTGAGCGAGGTGATGGAGACGGCGCCGCAGACCGCGCCGGTGGTGTCCCGTATCGGTGCCGCGACGCAGTTCACGAACCCCTCGAACTCGCCGTCGTCCACGGCCCACCCCCGGGTGCGGATCCGGGTCAGCTCGTCGTTGAGGGCGGCGCGGGTGGTGAACGTCGTGCCGGTGTGCGGGGTGAGTGCCGCTGCCGAGAGCAGCCGGTCGGCCCGCTGCGGATCGAGGAACGCCATGATCACCTTGCCGACGGCGCTGGCGTGCAGCGAGGCCGGGCGGCCGATGCGGGAGTAGATGCGTACGGCGTCCTCCGCCTCGACCTTGTCCGCGTAGACGATCTCGCTGCCGACGAGTTCGGCGAGATGGATCGTATGGCCGCAGGCGTGGTGCAGCCGCCTGAGGTGGGGCGCTGCGGCCTGCCGGGTGTCCAGCGCGTCCAGCGACTGCTGGGCGAGCGAGATCAGCCGGGTGCCGAGGACATAGCGGCCGTCCTCCGTCCGCCGGGCGAACCCGTTGGCCTCAAGCGTCTGGAGCAGCCGCAGGGCGCTCGACTTGTGCATCCCGAGGTGGGCCGCGACCTCGTTGAGCGAGCGCGCCCGCTCCGCGATGAACTCGACGATCGAGATCGCCCGTTGCACCGTCTGGGACATGGCTGCCCCCTCCGAGACCCGACCACGATGACGCTGTTGCATATCTTGCAGGCGAAGTTGTGCACTGTGCAACACCTGACCGGGGCCGAGGCGCTGCTCGCGGAGCCGTACGACCCGTGTGGGGCGGGGCCGCCGTCGCGCCGGCTGACTTTCCCGCCGATGAGCGGGAGTTGACACTGCTCGTCACCTGGGAGCAGCCGGCGCCGCCCGCTCCGGGGCGGGCGGCGGCCTGGAGAGCAGCTCACAGCTCAGGACAGTAGTGCTCCGACTTCTGCCTGAGCCAACGTCAGCGCGGCCGCCCCGCCCCGTCTCACCCTTGCCCCGCCAAGGGGCCGTCACCGGTCCCTCCAGGGCAGCCAAGAGTACGCGAGTACACGCGGGAGCACCCGGGAGCCCCCGGCGTGAACCAATCCCGCCGCCAAAGCGTTCTCCCGCCTGAGCGACGCCGCCCACCGCCCGCCCGCCGCCCTCTGCGGTCGTGGCCTCGGACCCCCACCCGCCGCGCGAGGGCCCCCTTTCAGCCGGGCGACCGCACGGGTCCAGGCCCGCGAAGTAGGGCTGACGCCCCGTAGCCTGCGGCGCACCCTCCGTTGGCGGAACTGTGCTGTGTCGCGTTTCCGCCACGCAGGAACCGTTCCTGCGATGCCTCGCGACGTGTCAGTCTCCGCGCAACCCGAACAGGTGATCCCCGTCCGGGCGTCCCAGAAGGAGGAGTACGAATGCGCAAAAACTCCGCGCGCATACGGCAGGCAGTCCTGGCTCTTGCCACGGCAGCCGTCGTGGCGGTGACACAGACACCGTCCGCCGGTGCGTCCCCGGGTTCAGAGCGGCAAAAGTCGTCGGACTCGGGCTCGAGTGCCCTCAACGGGCACCGGCACGGCAAGGCGGACAAGGACCTGCCCGGGGCCGTAAGATCCCCGGCGGCCAAATCAAGAAACGCGGCAGCCAAGGCCAAGGCCCGGGTGAGCTGGAGCCGTTACGGCACGCCGACCACGGTCGTGCCGGACGGCAACGGTGACACCCTGGCGAAGGGGCTGCCGACCAAGCCGGAGCAGGCGGCTCGCGCATACCTCAAGACCAACGCGGAACTGTTCGGCGTCACCGCCGCCCAGGTCGACGCCCTCAAGCTGGTGTCGGTCAGCCCGATCGGCAAGGGCGCTGCGGTGCTGCTCGCCCAGGAGGTCGACGGCAAGCCGCTGGCCCGGGACGGTCAGGTCTCCGTCGGCGTGGTCGACGGCAGCGTGGTCAGCGTCACCGGCGCGCTCGCCCCGATCACCGGTACGCCCAAGGCGGCGACCCTCTCGGAGCAGGACGCCATCAAGGCGGCGCTGGCCGATGTGACGCTGTCGCCCGGCAAGCTGACCCAGAGCGAGGGCACCGGGAGGTGGCACAGGTACGAGGCCGCGGGCCTGGCCGGCACTCAGCTGGCCCGCCCGGTCGTCGTCGCCGACCCTGATGGCACGGTGCGCTCCGCGTACCAGGTGCAGGTCGGCAGCGCCAGCGAAGACCCGGAGATGTACGACATCGTCGTGGACGCCCGCACCGGCGAGGTGCTGGCCCGCGAGTCGCTGGTCGAGGACGAGGTCGCCGACGGGCACGACGGCAACCCGCAGTGGAAGGCGTTCCCCTTCTCGCCGCCGCTGAACGACTCCTCCGCCGACACCCGGGAGACCTACTGCTGGGTGCAGGGACCGGGCTGTGACAAGGCGGTCAGCGAGGACGCGCCGGGTGCGCCGCACCACGCGTGGGACATCGCCACCGGCGAGGGTGGCGGCACCTACGGCAGCTACTACAAGCTGGGCACCACGCTCGGCGCCAACGCCTTCTCCAGCGACGGCAAGGCGTCCAACGGGCGCAACTGGCTCAATGTCACGCCTGACGTGCGGCCGGACCGGGTGTACGACTACTCGTACACCGACGCCTGGCACGCCAGCGGCTGCGACCCCAAGGTGCTGACCGACCCGTCCCAGCCGGACCGGGACGCCGCTGTCGGCAACCTGTTCGTCCAGCACAACGGCATGCATGACTTCTCCTACCACCTCGGGTTCACCGAGACGGCCTGGAACATGCAGAGCGACAACTACGGCCTGGGCGGCAAGGGCGGCGACCCGGAGATGGGCAACGCCCGCTCCGGTGCCAACACCCCGAGCACCCGCAACAACGCCAACCAGAGCACCGGCGCCGAGGGCGGCGTGGCGCTGACCAACATGTACCTGTGGCAGCCGCTGGCCGGCTCCTTCTACGGGCGCTGCGCCGACGGTGACTTCGACGCCTCGGTCATCGGCCACGAGTACACCCACGCCATCACCAACCGGATGATCGGCGGCCCCGACGCCGGCATCTCCGGCACCCACGGTGGCTCCATGGGCGAGTCCTGGAGCGACCTGGTCGCCAGCGAGCGGCTGATCGAGACCGGCGCCGTCCCGGCGGGCGTCGACCCCTGGGTGGTCGGCCCCTACGTGACCGCCAACAACGAGCGCGGCATCCGTAACTTCGCGATCGACAAGAACCCGCTCAACTACTCCAACTTCGGGTTCGACATGGCCGGGCCGGAGGTGCACTCCGACGGCGAGATCTGGAACGCCGTGCAGTACGAGGTGCGCCAGGCGCTGGTCGGCAAGTACGGCGAGGCGACCAAGAAGGTCGCCGCCGCGTGCGCAGCCGGCAAGACCGCGGTCGAGCAGTGCGGTGGCGGTCGTCGCTGGATCCAGCTGATGTTCGACTCGTACCTGCTGATGGCCTCGGGCAAGATCACCATGGTGGACGCCCGTGACGCGATGCTCGCCGCGGACAAGATCCGCTTCCACGGTGAGGACCTCGACGTCATGTGGGGCGCGTTCGCACAGCGCGGCCTGGGCATCGACGCCACCGCCCTCTCCACCAGCGACACCCGTCCGCACGCGGACTTCGCCACCCCGGCCGCGCCGAACAGCACGGTGACCTTCAAGGTCGTCAACGGCGGCGAGGACATCCCCAACGCCAAGATCTACATCGGCCAGTTCAGCGCTCGGACCACCCCGATCGCCGGTACGACCGCTGACCTGAGCAACAAGGCGCTCTTCGCCAAGGGCCACTACGACGCCATCGCGGTCGCCCCGGGCTTCGGTCTGACCCGGTTCGACTTCCAGGTGGACGACGGCTCCAAGCAGAACGTCAAGATCAAGATGCAGCCCAACCTCGCCTCTGCGGCGGCCGGTGCCACCGCCACCGGTGACGGGCTCAACCTGGTCAAGCTGATCGACGAGGACGAGGGCACCAACTGGGCCTTCGTCGGTGAGTCGACCAAGACGTCGGTGACCGGCAAGGGTGTCAACATCCACCTGGCCGTCGACGCTCCGGTCAAGGTCCGCCGCATCCAGGTCAGCGCCATCAACCGGCCGACCGACAGCAAGGACCCGGGTGGCGACACCGCCGCGCAGAGCCGCTTCTCGGCCCTCCGCCGGTTCGAGGTCTCGGCCTGCACCCGCACCGCGACCGTCGACTGCTCGAAGTCCACGCAGTTCCACGTCGTCTACCTCAGCCCGGCCGATGCCTTCTCGGCGGTCAAGCCCCGCCCGGTGGCGCCGGACCTGACGATGCACAGCTTCGACATCCCCGCGACCACGGCGACCGACCTGCGCTTCGAGGCGATCACCAACCAGTGCGTCGGTGCTCCGGCGTACGCGGGCAAGCAGGACAACGACCCGAACAACGTCACCGACTGCGCCACCGGCTCCCTGTCGGCGTTCGACGTCCGGGCGTCGGAGTTCCAGGTCTTCGAGAAGTAATCCAGCGGTAGCGAGGGTGCGATCGGCACCTGAGCCCTCCGTGTGAGTCCTCGTGAAGGGGCCCTCGACCCGGCAGCACCGGGCCGAGGGCCCCTGATCGTACGAGGACCCGATCGGAGAAGGGGGTCACAGCCAGCCGTGGCGGGCCGCCTCCCAGGCCAGCTGCATCCGGGTCCGGACCCCGGTGGACTCCAGCAGGTCGCGGATCCGACGCTGCACGGTACGCAGGCTCAGGCCCAGCTGACCGGCGATTGCGCCATCGGTCAGCCCGGTGAGCAGCAGCGAGATCAGCAGCAGGTCCTCCGGCGGGGGAGCCTGCCCGGGACTCCGCTCCCCGATCCACCCGTCCTCGGTGAGCAGCAGCGGGGCGGCGCCCGCCCACAGCGCCTCGAAGAAGGCGACCAGGGCGTCGAGCAGCAGGCCCGGGTGGATCAGCACGGCGGACGGCTCGTCGGGTGCCTCGTCGGGTGCCTCGTCGGGTGCTTCGTCGAACACTCCGCCGGAGTATTCGTCCTCCGCCCAGTCGGACCGGGTGTCCGGCGGATCCTGCGGGCCGGGGCCGGGGTAGGTGGACCCCGGCGGTGAGGAGATCAGCAGGGCCAGCGATCGGTCCGCGATCACCAACTTGGCCGGAATCTCCGTCGTGACACGGGCTTGTTCACCGTGCCGGATGAACTCGCGGATCCGGTACACCTCGGGCCGCACCTCCAGCGCCGCCCGCTCATAGACCGCCCGGTAGCGCACGCCCGAGGCCAGCACACCGAGTTCGGTGTCGTTCCCCTGGGGCGATATCGCCACATTCGGTGGCTTGCACAGCGCCAGGACCTCGTCCCGGGCGCCTCGCTGCAACTGGTCGAACATCCGGGCTATCGCCGGTGTCCCGCTGATGGCCTCGATCATCTCGGTCGAGCCCCGGCGCCCCGCCTCACTGCGGTACTCCTCGGTGAGCTGCGCCACCACGGACTGCACGGCCTGGAGCTCCTGCTGCCTGCTCAGCAGGAGCGGGCCGAGAGCCAGGTCCGGAGGCGCCGCCCGGAACCGGTGCGCCGAGCCCGCGGCACGGCTCACCAGCCCCTTGGCCTCCAGCGTGTCGAGAAGCGCGGCTGCCTCGTGACCGGACAGGCCGAGTCGGCGGGCGAGTTGGGGCGGCGTGGCCGCCGGCATTTTGACCAGGCTGCGGTATGCGCGTACTTCCACAGGATCGAGACCGGCCGCATCGAGCATGGCGCTCCTCTTCCCTCTCCGCTCGTGTACTGGTCCCCGTTGCCGTATGTGGCTCGCGCATGGCCGGTTTCTGGCCAGGTGGAGCCGTCGGATAGGAGATCTTGACTCGCCACAGTCCCCCAGCGCCAGAGGTCATCTCGTGAATGAAGGTCCGCGCAGCGCCGCCGCCGCACCCGGCCGGGCCGGTGACCACCCCCCACACGGCGCTGAGCAGGGAAGATGTACAGTTCCGGGGGGCGGTGGCCCGGTGTGGCGCGATCCCTACTTTTCCGGCTATCTCGCCTCCTGTCCCCGCCTCCCCGCACCGGGGGTCCGGCGGACCGGGGCGGGTCAGCCGGCCTGCCCCGTGGGCATGATGGTGGTCTGCTGCAGGTTCACCCGGGGCGGCAGCGCGGCGATGAAGCCGACGATCTCGGCGATGTCCTGCGGGGTCAGCCACTCCATCGTCTCCTTGGACCCGTCCAGCCACTGAAGCGCGCCCGCATCGGTGACATGGCTCTGCAACTCGGTCCCGACGATGCCCGGTTCGATGGCCGCGACCCGCACCCCCCGGGGTCCCAGCTCCACCCGCAGGTGGCGGGAGAGATGGGTGACGTACGCCTTGGTGGCGGAGTACACCGCGACATTCGGGAAGATGTTCTGCGCCGCGATGGAGGAGGTGTTGATCAGGTCGGCCACGCCGCGTTCGGCGGCGGCCTCGACCAGCTGCGGGGTGAACGCGCCGATGGCATGCATCAGACCGGCGACGTTGAGGTCGATCTGCTGCTCCCACTGGTCGGTGCGCAGCTCCTTGATCGGGGCGGGCAGCATCACCCCGGCGTTGTTGAACAGCAGGTCGGCGCCGCCAGGTGTGCGGCGGACGCCTCGCCGATACCGCTGGAGGCTCCGGTGACGACGGCGACTCGGCCTCCTCCATTCAGCGAACCACCCGCACACCCGCCCCGCACGCGGTCGGCGGCGCTGGGACCGCAGGGCCGAGAGCGCCGCCGAGACCGTCGCCATCCTCGCCTCGGGTGGGTGACGCGCCCCGGTCCTCCGCTGTCGGCGTGGGGCGTGGTGTCAGGTGAGGTCGGAGATCCAGGCGTCGACGGTGGTGACGTCGGCCTGGCGCCGGAAGACCTTCTCCGTCAGCACCCGGTGGACCTCGGGGTCGGCGTCGCCACAGCCGTCGGCCAGGACGGTGAGGCGGTAGTCGAGGTCGGCGGCCTGGCGGAGGGTGGACAGGACGACGCCGCTGGTGGCGAGGCCGGTCAGGACCAGGTGGTCGATGGCGCCGCCGCGCAGCACCAGGTCGAGGTCGCTGCCGGCGAAGGCGCTGACGCGCTTCTTGGTGACGATGCACTCGCCGGGGCGGGGCGCGACGTCCGGGTGGATGGCGGCTTGGGGGTCGCCGTCGGTGAAGGCTCCGTCGGGCAGGGCGCTGAAGAGCGGGCTGGACTTGGTCTCCGGACGGCCGGGGCGGAAGCCGATGACGACGAACACCACGGGTACGCCTGCGGATCGGGCCGCGGCGACGGCGCGTGCGAGGCGGGGCGTGTAGTCGGGGTCGGGGATGCGGTCGGTGATGGCCTTCTGGACGTCCATCACGAGCAGGGCGGAGTTGGTCACGGTTCGTCCTTGGTGTTTCGCGGCGGGTCCTGTCGGGCGGGGGCCCGGAGGTCCCGGTCACCGGTCGGGGTGCTGGGGTTCCGTCTCGGCGGGGGCGTCGTCCTTGCGTGGTGCGCCGAGGCGGCGCAGGGAGCGGTCGACGACGGTCACCGCGAGGAACAGGGTGCTGATCGCGAGCATGAAGGCGGCGAGGTGGTGCAGGCCGTCGGTGTCGGCGCGTTGGCCGAAGAAGGTGCCGCCGGCGGCGGAGGCGATGATGGCGCCGAGGTAGCCGAAGGTGCGCAGCAGCCCGGCGGAGGAGCCCATGCGTTCGCCGTCGGCCTGGTGGAAGACGGCGTTCTGCAGGGCGAGGTTGTTGAGGCCCTGGGGCACTCCGAGGACGATCACGACGGCCAGGAGCATCCACAGGGGGCTGTGGGCGTGCAGCAGGAGCAGCAGGCCGCAGGCGGCGATCTGGCCGACGGCGCCGACCAGGAGCTTGCTGCGGATGGCCTGGCGTCGTCCGGTGAGGGTGGAGACCACGATCGCGGTGGCGAACAGGGGGAGCTGCACCAGACCGGCCTGGGAGGGGGACAGCCCGCGTCCCTCCTCCGTCCACTGGGTGTAGCCGTACAGGAAGGCATAGCTGACGACGTAGGCGAGCAGGGTCCTGGCGTAGGTGGCGAGGAGCGGCAGATTGCCGCCGAGGACGCGTACGTCGATGAAGGGCTGCCGCGCTCGCAGCTCGCGCCAGGTGAAGCCGGCTGCCGCGGCGACGGTCAGCAGCAGCAGGTACCAGTCGCCGCCACGGGGGTTCATGAGGAACAGCAGGAGGCAGACGAGCGCCACGGCGAACAGGCCCATGCCCGGCAGGTCCAGGTCGCTCACGGGGTGGCGGCCGTCGTCGCGGCGGGAGGCGGGGGTCGCAGGGAGGCGGCGGGCGCCGAGGTACAGGCCGGCTGCCGCGAGGGGGATGTTGACGGCCAGGGTCGCGCGCCAGCCGCCGACGCCGATCAGCAGGCCGCCGAGGCTGGGGCCGATGACGGCGATGGTCTGGGTGGTGACGGCGAGGGCGGTGAGGACGCCGGCGGGGCTCTGCCGGCCGGTGCGTCGGGCCTCGGTGCGGATGAGGTACATGGCCGCCGGATAGCCGGAGCAGGTGCCGAAGCCGAGCAGTACCCGTGCGGCGATGAGCACGCCGAGGTTGGGGGCGAGCATGCCCACGACGCCGGCGGCACCGGTCAGCGCCGTCCCGGCCAGGAACAGGCGGCGGGGTCCGAAGAGGTCGATCAGCCGTCCCACGACCGGTTGCCCTATGGAGGTGGCCAGGTAGAGGGCGGATATGAGCCATGCCGTCCGGGAGGGCGGGGCGCCGAAGGCGGCGCCGATCGGTACCAGTGAGACGGAGATGATGGAGGAGTTGACCGGGTTGAGTACCGATCCCAGCATCATCGGGGCAAGCAGGCGTCGGTCGAAGCCGTCCGCCGATCCCTTGGCGCTGCCGGGGCGCAGCCGGCGCAGGACGCGGGTCAGGCTTCCGGTCACGACCGGACGATCCGATCCAGCAGGGCCGTCGCGGCGAGGAGGGTGCGGCGTTCCTCCTCCGTGCACTGGTCCTCCAGGGCGCGGGTGAGCCAGCCCTCGCCGACTCGGCGGCGGTCCTCCAGGAAGGCGTGGCCGCTGCCGGTGACAAAGACCAGCTGGCGGCGGCCGTCCTCGGGGTCCGGGCGGCGGGAGACGAGCCCGCGCTCCACCAGGACGCCGACGGTGGCGGCCACCGACTGGTGCCGGACGCGTTCGGCGGCCGCCAGGTCACTGACCGACGCCTCGCCGTCCTTGTCCAGCCGGCTGAGCACGGACATCTGGGACGGGGTGAGGTCGCCGGGGTCGTAGGTCTCGCGCATGCGGCGCTTCAGCCGGCTGAGGACCACACGGACCTCGCGGGCCGCGCGCGCGGCTGATTCGGACACGCTGTCCTGGCTGCTGGCCATCTCACGCATATATACAGGCTAGCTTGCGCAGTCCAGACTGCGCAAACTCCGAAGCGCGACGGCTGCGCCTCTCCGCCACCGCCGAACGCCGGCTCCCCGGCCGCATCCCCGCCCCCGGAGGCGACCGGATCGCCGTTCGGGCACTGCTGCCAGCGGCGACGGCTGGGGCCTCGGCCTGATGACGGCCGCCCTCTGCCCTCGTAGCCACCAGAGCCGGACTCATCAGGGTGCCGCCTTCGAAACATTCGGTCACGGTCGCCACGGGCGCGGGACCTGACGGACCGCGCAGCGCTCCCATGAGCCGCATCGACGGCCTGGCGGACACCCGTGGGCCACTGAGGCGACCACGTCCGGCCGGTGCCGCGCCATCCGGTCTCCCGGCCATCGGCAGCCGCGACTTGCTCGACCATTCCCCGGCGAGCCCGGTCCGCCGGACGCAGCCGACGGAATGTCATGACAGGACTCTTGACCCGCCCCTGCGCCAGCCCCTACCTTTCCCCAAGTTTGCGAAAGAAACGTCGAAACTTTCGACCACTGCGCCGGGTCGGGTCGCGGCTCTGGCGCGTCCGGAGGGGATATTTCGTGCTGAAGATAACCCGCACCGCTGCTCTGACCGCTGCATCCATGGGCCTGCTGCTCTCCGCCGCAGTGCCGATGGCGTTCGCCCACTCAGCCTCCGGGCACCCCGCGCCCCTGGCCCCCGGCCAGAACGCCCACACCTCGGCCAGACCCCTGGACCAGACCCTCGCCACGCTCGGCAAGCGGGCCGGGGTGCGCATCGGCACGGCGGTGAACACGGACGCCCTGGCCGACGAGCCCGCCTACACCCGGCAGGTGGCCACCCAGTTCTCCTCGGTGACCCCGGAGAACGTGATGAAGTGGGACGCCGTCGAGCCCAGCCGGGGCAGCTACAACTGGAAGGCCGCCGACCAGCTCGTCTCCTTCGCCCGCGCCCACGGCCAGCTGGTCCGCGGCCACACCCTGGTCTGGCACAGCCAGCTCCCGTCGTGGCTGACCAACGGCTCGTTCACCCCCGCCCAGCTGCGCGACATCCTCCGCAAGCACATCACCGACGAGGCCGGCCACTTCAAGGGCAAGATCTGGCAGTGGGACGTCGTCAACGAGGCGTTCAACGACGACGGCACGCTGCGCGACACCATCTGGTTGCAGCAGCTCGGCCCGGGTTACATCGCCGACGCATTCCGCTGGGCCCACCAGGCCGACCCCAAGGCCGTCCTGTTCATCAACGACTACAACATCGAGGGCGTCAACGCGAAGAGCACCGCCCTCTACAACCTGGTCAAGAAGCTGCGCGGCCAGGGTGTGCCGATCCACGGCGTCGGTGTCCAGGGCCACCTGGACGTGCAGTACCCCGCCCCGCACGACATCGCCCAGAACCTGGCCCGCTTCGACGCCCTCGGGGTGCAGACCGCCATCACCGAGGCCGACGTCCGTATCCCGCTGCCCTCCGACAACACCAAGGTCGAGGCGCAGAACCAGGCGTACAGCACCCTCCTCCAGGGCTGCCTGCTGACCGCCCGCTGCACCGACTTCACCGTCTGGGGCTTCACCGACAAGTACTCCTGGGTCCCCAGCGTCTTCACCGGCGAGGGCGACGCCAACATCATGGACGCCGACTACCAGCCCAAGTCCGCGTTCACCGTCCTCCAGCAGGACCTGCTCCTGGCCGGTCGCCACCGCTGACCCCCCCTCGGCCGCGCGCCCCGGCCCCCACCGGGGCGCGCGCCCCGCGAGAGCTCCGGCGGCCAGTGGGTGTCCACGGCCGGCTCGTATCCCGGGGCGATGCGGTCGAGCAGTTCCGGGGTGGCCGTGTCCGCCCGGGTCAGCCGATGGACGCGAACCCTGGATGGAGAGCGCGACGTTCTGCCGCTTGCGGGCCTGGTCGGCGCGTGTGCCCGTGTGGTCGAGTAAACAGCGCTGCGGCATCGGCGCCGATGGCGGTCTCCGTCGGGAGCCGGATCCCCTGCCACGCCTGGTGGCCGGTCAGCAATCTCATCCAGGTCCACACCCTCAACGCCATGGGAACCTGAAGGACACGCACCACCCTCAGCAGGAGCTGCGCTGCAAACGGGCGTGTGGCCTCTGCGTTAGGCGCCTCAGGTCGCCGAAACGGCTCAGAAGCCGAGACTCCGAGGCGATCGGTCGTTGATGTGACCGGCGCGCGCCCTTCCGGCCGTGGGTCGTGCTGTGCCAGGGTGTGATCGGGATGGGAGACTCGGCGTTGGATGAACCGGGATGACATCAGGGGGATGGCCAGATGTCCGTAGAACCGCTGTGGAGCTCGCTTACCCAGCAGCTTCTCCGGACTTTCGCAGACTACCGCAACCGCCTTGCAGACCTCCCGATCGAGTTCAAGGCCGACCGGACACTGCTGACCAGGGCTGACGTCGAGATCCAAGATCTGATTGTCAGGGAGATCAGGCGACTGGATCCCAACGCAGTGATCATCGCGGAAGAGGACGAGCGGACGGGTCCGCGCGAAGAGGTGGCGAAGTCGGACGGCCGGGTCTGGGTAATCGACCCGATTGACGGTACCGCCGAGTTCGTCCGCCATGACCGGGTCGAGTTCTGCTCGGTCGTGTGCCTTCTGGAGGACTGGAAACCGTCCGCCGCCCTCGTCGTGGCCCCCGAACTGGGGACTGGCCGCACCCCGCTCGTCGTCACCGGCGACGTCACCGCCGGCACAGTCCGGCTCGGCGGCGGGTCCGTACCTGCGCCGGAGCCGGCAGAGTGGGTCTCGGTGACCCGCAGTCTCGGCAGCCCGGCACGCTCCTTCGAAGCCATTGCCAAGCAAGCCGGATACCGCCTCAAAACCCGGACGACGTCCCAGACCCTGGACATGGTGCGCACCGTCGTGGATCTCAGCGCGGTCACCGACCCTGTCCTGCCACGATTCGATCTCTTCTGGCGGCGCACGCAGAAACTCTGGGACGGCGCAGCCGGCCTCTGCCTGGGTGCGGCACTCGGTCTGCGCAGCATGGGGGAAAATGGCGAGCCCCTGCCGTACGGGCCTGAGTTTCTCAGCGCCCCCACACCGGCCTTCCCCTCCACAGTCATGGGCCGCCCCGAGACCGTCGCCTGGTTCCTGGAGGTCAGCCGCGCATGAACCAGCGCAACACGGACGTCCTCGTGGATGTCACTTCTCTCATCAGCGCAGAAGACTTCCTGCTCTCCCAAAACCGGTCCGCGCCACCGAAGGACCCCTTCGCCCGGCAGTGCTTCGTCGAGGTTGTCCAGTCCCTCATCTTCATGTCCGCGGTCCATGTCGCTCATCCCGTCCTGCTCGCGCCACAGGCGGCGGACTTCGGAGACCGACCGCTGCTGTTACGTGAGCTGATGAGGACCGGCCTGCTGCAGCCGCTCCGCCTCGATGCCGAGCAGCAGGCTTCGGCCGAGCGTCTTGAATCGTCCGCGATTCACGACCTCCAAAGCGTTCACGGTGTCACCAGCATGGCCCGCTTCGTGGAGCAGACCTTCGCATGCGACCGGGCCAGCGTAGGAGGCCAGCAGGCCCTGTCCAGGCGGATCCGAGACTGGAGCGGGTTCCAGGAAGGGCAGGTCCGCTCGACTGCCGGACACCACACCGAACGGATACCGACCCGTGACGGAGTGGAAGAGGACGCCTTCGGCGAATGGGCACGTGCCGCGGCCGTCATGCTGCACGGAGCCCTCAGTGACATCGCCGCTCCCGGCCAGGGCAATTATCTGATGGCCACGCTGGCCAGGGGCATGAAGTACCGGGCGCGAGCTGAATCCTGCGGCATCTCCTACCAGTCCCACCCCATGCGCCGGGACTTCTCGCTCACCTTCGACCTCACCCGCGACGGTGCCGATGACGACGAGGTACTCAACCTCATCCAGGCCGTCCGTGGCATTCACGCCACCCTCAGCCAAGCCGCCGGCCAAGAGGAAGTGCACCGTACCCGGCTGCTCCAGCTGGAACTGCCACTGCTGGGAGGTCGACTGTGGTCCCCCGACGAAACTGGGACGCGCAACGACCGGGACTGGGTGGCCTTTGTCGTTGCCCGCATCCGGGACTACCGGAGTCGCGCGGCCGAACTCCGCCGAGCCGTGGAGCGTTGCGTGACCGCCGAGGACTATGTGCGGCTTGCCCGCGACATCGAAGGTGTCAAGCGACAACTGCTCGAACGCCTGGGACTGCGGCGTGTGGAACTCTCGGCAATCGAGCGCGAACTTGTCGGATCCGTTGACTCCGTCGGGAGCATGGTGACCGGTGTTCCGGTCGTCAGCGGTCTGTGGTTCGGGGCCCGATCCCTGTCCAAGCAATTCGGCTTCGCCGGTGCGCAGCCATATCAACGGTTCTTGTATCGGGAGTTCGTAGGGGCGTGGAAGCGCGCCGGGCGATGACCCTGTAGGCGGAGAAGTCCCAGGTCGGATCCGTTGCTCGCCGCAGATCACCACTGCGCCACTGACGTTTCCGTTGGGGACGAGGACGGCACGGGCGATGTTGCCGATCCGGCTCGGTGAGGGTGACGTGCTGCAGGGTGCACCGGAAATCTGTAGAGCAAGGTGGCGGTCCACGACTGAAGTCGGTGGAGCAGGACTGCCACCCGACGGTCACCGTCGGGGCAGAAGGGCAGCACGGCGAGTGCCGGGAGAAGAGCGAGCGTGGCCAGGATGACTGGCAAGGCGGTCAGTGCCGCCGGCACGGTTGCTCTTCGCGGGACAGTCCGACTGATGAGGGCTGCGACGAAAGGTGTCACGTTCGGGTTCTTTCCCAGCTGGTCGTTCACTTTCCGCACTACGATCCTCGCACGGAGCAACGTTGCGGGAGGGTGCACGTGTTGCCAGACCACGGCAACGCCACGGAGCGAACGGCTACGGGAGCGAGCGTGCCCCAGGGCAGCGTGACCGAAATGCGGGGAACGGACACGAGGGCGAAAGCCGAGGTCTTGGCGTTGTCTGCCTTCCTCAAGCAACTGTTCGCTTTGCTGGAGACGAGTCTCACCCGGTACGCCGTCCGATGCCACCGCGACAAGGGGGCGGTCTCGCGCTATCTCAGCGGCCAGCGCGTACCGCCCCAGGACTTTGTGGATGACCTTCTATGCCATGTCACCGAGATTACCGGGCAGCCGGTGACCGCGGAGGTGCAGGAGCAGGCGCACAGGCTGCGGCTGGAGGCGTTGCGGGTAAGCAACGGATCCGCTTACGAACTCGAACTTCTGCGCCAGCGGCTCCGGACCGCAGAAGAGGAGTTGCACCATGCCAAGGTCCGCGAACGCGTCCTGGTCAAGGCGGTCGCAGACCAGGAGGCCAGGGCTGCCCGTGCGGAGCAGCGTCACCGGCAGCTGGAGCGTGGGTGGTCGGACCGCGCGGCGCAGACGGCTCCCGGCATCGGCACCGCGCTCACCGGGTCCGGGACGTCGGTCGGCGCGGATGACGAATTGGCTGCGCTTCACGCCGAACTGGCATCGATGAAAGTCGAATTGGAGCGAGCCCAGCGGCTCAAGCAGGAGTCCGAGCAGGATTGCCTTCGGCTGGAGGCCCAGTTGCTTGCCGCCGAGGCACGTCTGCAGTCACGCGCGTCGGACGGCCCGGTAGCCGAGTTGGAGTCCCGGTACGCGGGACTGCTGCGGGCCGCGGGGCGGGTGGTCGGGACGAGCCTCAACCTGCGCCAGACGGCGGAGGAGATCTGCGACCTCATGGTGCCCGCAGTGGCCGACCTCGCCTGCGTGGACCTGCCGGAGGCCGGCGATGTACTGGCCACAACAGCGAGCATGCGTCGGCTGGCGTGCCGGTTCGGCCCCGAGATGTCGTCCTGGCAGCACCTGCTGCATGAAGAACAGCGGATTCCGCTGAACGTCTGGGACTCGGTGGGGAGCCGGCTCTACCAGGACGAACCCGTGGTGATTCGCAGGATCTCCCCTACCGTCGACGCCGAGTGCGCCGCGCTGCTAGGTGACGGCAGCACCGCGCCCTGGTTTGCCAACTGCTCCTTGATGGCGGTCCCCCTGACGGTGCGCGGCGGCTTTATCGGCTTGTTGCTCCTTGCACGGTCCCCTGACCACCAGCCCTTCGAGGAAGCCGACGCGTTGAGCCTCCGCGCGCTGACCGACATCGCAGCCCGCTCCATCGAAACGGCACAGCAGCACCGCAACGAAGTACTCGCCTCCCTTTCGCTGCAACGCAGCATGCTGCCCGAGAGCCCGCCCGAACTCGCGGGAGCACGGATCGCGTTTGGCTACCAGCCAAGCGATGAGCACATCCACGTGGGCGGTGACTGGTTCGACGCCGTACCGCTGCCGGGAGGACGGGTCGCCCTCGTCATCGGGGACGTCATGGGCCACGGCCTGCACTCGGCAGCCGCCATGGGGAGGTTCCGCAGCGCCATGCAGACCCTCACCGCGCTGGATCTGGCACCGGCCGACGTGCTGATCCAACTCGATGATCTCTGCCTGCGACTCAACGACCAGGCGCTGACGACCTGTCTCTACGTGGTGTACGACCCTGTGGCTCGGACCTGCACCGCCGCGAACGCAGGCCATCTCCCGCCGCTGCTCATCGCACCCGACGGCGATGTGGTGTTCGTCGACGTGCCACCCGGGCCGCCCATCGGCGCTGGTGCTTGGCCCTTCGACACGGTGACGTTCTCGGTCGCGGACGGCAGTCGGCTGGTCTTCTACACCAATGGGCTCGTATTCGCTGAACACCGGGACATCACCGAAGGGCTGGACCGGTTGCATGCCGTGGCCGCGAGCTGCGACCCGGAACCCCAGGCTGTGTGCGACCGACTCCTCGCGGAGCTGGCCCCCGACTACCTCCGCGACGATGTCGCCCTCGTGGCCGCCCGGCTCGACGGCATCCCTGAGGAGGATGTGCGCGGTTGGACACTCAGGAGCCAAGCGAGCGAAGTGCGCCGTGCCCGAGCACTCGTGGCCGGCGAACTCACCCGCTGGGGGCTGGACATGCTGGTCCACACCGCGCGGCTGCTGGTCAGCGAGACCACCACCGCCGCCCTGGAGCAGTGCCCCGAGACCATCGACCTGAGAGTCATGCGGCTCCGGTCAACCGTTGTGGTCGAGGTGGTCCACGACAGACGCGGCGCGGATGCGCAGTCGCACCTCGGAGCCGGGGACGATGCCATACGCCGGTCCGGGATCCTGGCCATGTCGAAGAGCTGGGGCGTGGCCCGCCGGAGCACTGGCCACGTTCTCTGGTTCGATCTCTTCATCCCCACGGAGGGGTCCTGACACGACGGCTCCACGGTGTTCGACGCCATCCGGGTTCCCTGCACGGAGCCTAAGCCCCCGCGAGGCTTGTTGTCCGGGCGGTGCTTGGTCGGTGTCTCAAAGGTTCCGCCGGCTCCGGCGTAGACCTTGTCGGCCAGGACGCCTCGCTCGTCATCCCGCACACATGCTCGACCTGCTGCGCCACCCGGGAGATGCGGAGACGGCGGCACCCCCCGTTGCCGCCGTCTCCGGGTCAATCAGCCGCCGACGCCGGGTTGTCCGGGTCGGCGGACGTCATGGTGCCCGTGGGTTGCTACCGCGCAGGCCGGACCGGCGGCCGGAATCGCCTGATGGCGGTTCATGGTTCACCTTCGGGCGCTCGGCCTCCGTCCGGCTCCAAGACTGCTCTGCCGTGCGATCCACGTCGTTAGCACGGAGTCCACAACTGCCTGCGCAACGCGTCCACAGCGCCCAAGGTGGCGGTTGGTTCTCGGGCCGGCGTGGCAGGGCCGCATCGCCGGTGCGGTCCGGGGCGGCATTCCGCAGGCGCCTCAGCCTGGCTGCTCACCGCAGACCGGGTGTGGAGCGGCTATGCCGAAGCCCTGGCGGAGGTCCCTGGGCGGGATGCCGTAGGCGGCGCGGAAGGCGCGGCTGAAGTCGGCCGGGCGGGTGAATCCCCAGCGGGCCGCTATGGCGTGGATGGGCGTGGTCCGCAAGGCGGGGTCGGTGAGGTCTCGGCGGGTGGCCTCCAGGCGCAGGCGGCGGATGTACGCGGCCACGGTCTCGGATTCCGCCTGGAAGAGGCGGTGAAGGTAGCTGCGCGAGATGTGGTGCGCGGCGGCGATGGAACCTGGTGTCAGTTCGGGGTCGTGCAACTGCCGGCGGATGAACGCCTTGATACGCAGCGTCAGGGTCCGGCTGTGCGTCTCCGGCGGCAGGGCGGCGTCCGCGTCGAGGACATGGGCGAAGAGCGCGGCGACCAGGTCGCTCAGGACCCCGCCGATGCGGGGCGCGTCGGCGGGCTGGTACGAGTCGGTGCTCGCCGCGAGTTGGGTGACGAACTGGGCCAGCAGGGCGCCGATCCCCTCCCTGCCCGACATCCGTTGCCCGATCACCCGGTCGACCTTGTGCCGGGGTAACGGCAGCAGCACCTTGGGGACCTCGATGCCCACGGAGCTGATCAGCCCTTCGCTGGTCCGGATCTCCCACGGCCGGGCGGAGTCGTTGGTATGGAAGTCGTACGCGCGGTGGGTGGCGTACCGCCTGCCCCAGGAGACCTGCACCTCCCCGCGCAGAACGAGGGAGAGGTGGTAGAGCTCGGGGTCGGACTGCCGGATCAGCTTCGGAGTCCGCCGCCAGATGTGCTGCTCGAATGTCGCCGGCCACACCGACACCGCACCGAGCTCGATGAGCCGCGCCTCGGCCCGGAAGTCGCCGCCCTGTTCGCGGCGCAGTTCCAACGGGGCGTGCATTCCGCTGGTGCACGCCTGCCAGGCGTCGAACCGGTCACCCACCGGGAAGTCCTCGCTACGGAACACCGTCTCGCTCAGCACGGGCGTACAAGCTCCCCATCGGTCACCGCCGGTATCTGCCCGGGGTGGAGGTCCGCCGACTGCCGGAGCGGACCGGCACCCCGGTCGGCCACTCTCTCACAGCACCTTGGGCCGGGTGCGGCTGCCGTGCGAGGCACTGCCGGAGGCCGACGGCCGACCGCATGGCTGTGGTGCCCGGGCCCAGGGGGTCACAGCCCTTCCGGGAACAGCTCCCCGAGCAGCAGGGCGCACCGCAGTTCGGTCTTGCCACGGTTGGCCGGCAGCAGTTCCTCGGCCTGGTTGAGCCGGTAGGAGACCGTGTTCCGGTGGGTGTGCAGAGCCTGCGCGGTCTGCGCGATGCTGCCGCCGTTGTCGATGTGGGCGGCCAGGGTCAGCCGCAGCTCCGCCATCCGGGGGTCGCGCTGCCGCAGCGGTCCGAGGACCGCCCGGACGAAGGCGCGGGCGCGGATCGGGTCGGCCGCGAGCAGCGAGACGAGCTCCACGTCCGGATAGTCCACGATCTGCCGGTCGGCGGTTCCGAGGCGCAGCACCCGGCGGGCGGCCAGCGCCTGTTCATGGGAGCAGCGGAACCCCTCGACTCCCGGGGCGGGGCAGCCCACCGCGATCCGCAGCGGCGTGGGCAGGACGGCCTTGGCCTCGATGAGCTGGGCGGCGTCCGGCTGGGCGCCGCCCAGCCAGACGTCCACCCGGGTGGCGCCGCGGCGGATCACCAGCGGCTCCGGCTCCGCGAGGGTGACTGCGGCGAGCGACCGGGCCAGCCCGGTGAAGTCGAACATGCGCGCAGTCTCGACGTCGAGGTCCTCCAGCCAGAGGATCAGCGCCACGTGGGTCTGGTCGAGCCGGTAGCCGAGGTCTCGGCCGGTGTCCTCCGCCGGGAACCGCACGCCGCTGAGGATCCGGCGCACCGCCTGCATCCGTACGCTCTGCCTGCCCTGCTGCCAGCGCCGCGACTCCGCAGCGTAGATCTGGGTGATCTCGCTGGCGAACGCCGACCAGTTCTGGATCACGCTGCGGGTGGTCGCCTGGATCGCCTCCAGCCGCTGCTCCGGCGGGAGCAGGTCCGCGATGCAGCCGATCAGCTCCTGGGTGAGGAACTCCTGCCCGGCGTGGACGTTGCGGACGACCTCCTCGATCGGGATGCCCTCCGTCACATAGAAGATGATGTTCTGCGTGGGCTCGCTCGACATCCGCATCGGCTCCCCGTTCCCGGTCACCAGCGCGGTGAGGGTGTCCAGGGTGCTCGCCTCGGTCGCGCGCTGGAGCGACTCCCACTCCTCCTCGGAGCGCTCGCCCGGCCAGTCCGCGAGCGCCCCGAGGATGTACGCCGCCATCCTCCGGCCGGCCGCCACGCCCCATCCCACGGCCTCCTCGCCGATCACCTTCGCCGCGCGGCGACGGGTGGTGAGTGACGTCAGCGGCGCCACCGGTTCGGTCGCCGCCAGCTTCCGCACCCAGCCGTGGTCCATGGTCCGCTCCTTGCTCGGTCCCTGCTGAGACGACACAGCCCACTGTGTCGAAGCCGCCCGCCGAAGGCACTACCCGACGCGATCTCCGTGCTGGGTGAACAGCTCCGGCCGCCGCTCTTGTGCAGGATGCCCGGACGCCGGGCTGCGGGCCAGCCGTCGGCTGCTCGATCCACCGGCGGAGGAGTCGGCTTTGGTGACCGTGCCCATGGCCCGGGTGTGCGCGCGGTCACAGGCTTTGGGGGTCGGCAGATCCCAGAGACCTGGGGCCAAGCGACCGGAGTGTGAGATGAGTGTGACCACCTTGACGGGCGAGCCGGCGTCGCTCCCCGAAACCACCGGCACCGAGCCGAGCCGGGACCTGATCGCCCGTGCCGGGGCGCTGCGCCCGCTGATCGGCGAGCACGCGGACCAGGGAAACCGCGAGGGCCGGGTCGTGCCCGAGGTCATCGACGCGATGGCCGGGCAGGGCCTGCTGAGCCTGACCGTTCCCCGCCGCTACGGCGGCGCCGAGACGAACTCGCGTACGACGGTCGATGTGCTGGCCGAGCTGGCCCGGGCCGACGGCTCCACCGGCTGGTCGGCGATGCTGCTCAACGTCGGCAACTGGTTCGCCACCACCTGGTCGGTGCGGGCCCAGGACGAGATCTGGGCCGCCGACCCCGCCGCCCGCTGCTGCGTGGTGCTGGCCCCCTCGGCAAAGGGCCGCCGGGTCGACGGCGGGTACGTCGTCACCGGGCGCTGGCCCTACGCATCGGGCTCCTACGCCGCCAGCCACGCCATGATGGGCTTCCTGGCCCCGCAGGCCGACGGCGGTATGCGGCATGCGCTGGGCATCCTGCACCCGGGGGAGTGGACCGTCGAGCGGTCCTGGTTCCCCATCGGCATGCGCGCCACCGGCAGCGACACCGTGGTCGCGGAGGAGGTCTTCGTCCCCGACCACCGCGTCCAGTACTTCCACGACATGGTGGCCGGGGACTACGCCACCGAGCTGCGGCACGCCGAACCGCGCGCCAATGCCGCCTTCCTGCCGACCGGCACCATCATCTTCGGGGCCGTCCAGATCGGGCTGGGCCGGGCGGCGCTGGAGCAGTCCGTCGCACGGATGAAGGCCAAGGGCGTGCCGGGCACCGCCTACACCGAGTCGCGCAACTCGCCGGTGCACCAGGTGTCCGTCGCCCAGGCAGCCTCCAAAATCGACGCCGCCGAGCTGCTCGCGCACCGCTCCTGCCGCGACATCGACGAGGCCGCGCTGCGCGGCGAGTACCTTGACCAGCTGACCCGGGCCCGGGTGCGCAACGACACCGGCCACATCGTGACCCTGGTGCAGGAGGCCGTCGACCTGCTGCTCAAGGCCGCCGGGTCCAGCAGCTTCATGGAGGCCAGCCCGCTGGCGCGGATCTTCCAGGACGTCGGCACCGGCGGCAGCCACGTCCATGCCACCCCCGGCATCGCCAACGACGTCTACGGCAAGCTCCTGCTCGGCGCCGAGGGCCCGCTCCCGGTCGAGGTCTGAGTGCGACCGGAGCCCGGCCGCCCACCCGCGCGGCCTCCGGCTGCCGACAGCCCGGCCCCGGACCGGCCCTCCCGCCGGCGTCCGTCCGCGTACGCGGCGCCGGCCCAGAACGCTCGGCACTTCGCAACACCCGGAGAAGACATGACAGCGAGTCTTTCAGCCCCCGAGGCGGTGGATGTGACGTCGGAGGAGTTCCGGCGCGTCCTCGGGCACTACCCCACGGGCGTCACCGTGGTCACCGCCCGCGACCCCGACGGCGGACCGGTCGGCATGACGATCGGCAGCTTCACCTCCATCTCCCTGGAACCGGCCCTGGTCGGGTTCTTCGTGGCGAGGACATCGAGCACCTTCCCGGCGATCCGCGACTTCGGCAGCTTCTGCGTCAATGTCGTCGCCGACGGCCAGCACGAGCTGTGCACCCGGTTCGCCGGGCCTGCGGCGGCCCGCTTCCAGTGGCTCGACTGGTCCGAGGCCCCCTCCGGCTCCCCCGTCATCGAGGACGCTGTGGCCTGGATCGACTGCGCCACCGAACGCGTCGACGACGCCGGTGACCACCTGCTCGTCGTGGGCCGGGTGACCGCCCTGCACGCCGAGCCCAGGCGCCGCCCCCTGCTGTTCTTCCGTGGCGGCCTGGGCGCGTTCGCCCCGCTGCCCGGTACCGACCGTGGAGGAGCCCGATGACCGACGCGCCCCCCGCCACCGACGCACACCGACGAGGCACCGGCCCGGTCACCGCCACCGGCCCGGTCACCGCCACCGGCCCGGTCACCGCCACCGGCCCGGTCACCGCCACCACCCGCGAGGCGGTCACCTGGGTCGAGTGGGACACCGGCGAACGCAACCTGCTCGACCTCGACACCGTCCGGCTGATCCTTCGCGAGCTGCGCGCCGCCGACGCCGACCCCGGGTGCGCCGCCGTCGTGCTGGCCGGCTCACCGCTCGCCTTCTGCGGCGGCGCCGACCTGCCGAAACTGCGCGCCACCGGAACCGCGGCGGAGTTCGCCGCAGAGGTGATCGCCCTGCTCAAGCTGGTGCCCGTGCTGCGCAAGCCGGTGCTCGCGGCGGTGCGCGGCGACGCGCTCGCCTCCGGCTTCTCCCTGGCGCTGCTCACCGACGCCGCCGTGGCCGCCGACCACGCCCTGCTGGGCACGGTCGAGGCGGCCGGCGGCAGCTGGCCCATGATCGCGCAGGTGGCGGTGCGGCACCTGCTCCCGGCCAAGCTCGCCACGTACAACCTGGTCACCGGGATCCCGTTCCCCGCCGCCCGGCTCGAAGCACTGGGCGTGCTCGCCGCCACCGCACCCGCAGCCCAGGTCGACGCCCGCGTCCAGGAGCTGGCGCTCGCCGCGGCGAAACCCGGGCCGCTGGCGGCGACCGGACGCCGCCTGCTCGCCGAGCTGAGCGTCAACGCCGGCTATGCCGCCGACCTCGACGCGGCCCTCGCGGGCTTCGTCGCGATGCTGAACCCGACGGAGGCAGCAGCATGACCGCGACCACCGACGACCTCGACGCCGCCATCGACGCCGCCGTCGAGACCGGCCCCGACGCCGCCATCGAGACCGGCCCCGACGCCGCCATCGAGACCGCCGCCGACCCGGCCGTCCGCCTCGCCCGCCGGATCCGGCTGCGCGCCGTCCAGATGGTCGCGCCGCACGGCTTCGGCTACCTCGGCCAGGCGCTCTCCGCCGCCGAGCAGATGGCGGTGCTGCGCACCGGCTTCCTCCGCCCCGGGGTCGACCGGTTCGTCTGCTCACCCGGCCACTACGTCATCGCCGCGTACGCGGCGGCGCGCGAGGCCGGCGAACTCACCGACGAACAGCTGGCGAGCTACGGCCACAACGGCGCCGAACTGGAGGCGATCGGCACCGAGACCAGCCCTGCCGTGGACCTGACCTGCGGCTCCCTGGCCCAGGGGCTCTCCGGCGCGGTCGGCTTCGCGCTCGCCGACCGGCTCCGTGGCACGGAGGGCACCCGGCGCACCTTCGTCCTGGTCAGCGATGGCGAGGTCCAGGAGGGCCAGACCTGGGAGGCAGCCCTGTTCGCCGGACACCACCGGCTGCGCGAGGTCGTCGTCCTGCTCGACGCCAACGACTCCCAGGTGGACGGCCCGGTCAGCTCGATCACCACCATCGACCCGCTGGTCGACAAGTGGCAGTCCTTCGGCTGGCATGCCGAGGAGGTGGACGGCCACGACGCCGCCCGGCTCCGTACCGCCCTGCAACGGGCCGTGGACGACGAGCGCCCCGCCGTCGTCATCGCACGCACCTCCACCGCCCACGGCCTGGCCTGCCTGCCCGAGGACGCGGACGGCCACTTCATCAAGCTGCCCGCGCAGTTCGCCGCGCGCGCCCTCGCCGAGCTGGAGCAGACCGATGCGTAGCGCCCCGTACCCCACCGTCCTCAAGCCCTACGGCCGTGCGCTGGTGGACCTGGCCCGGCAGCGGGAGGAGGTCGTCTGCCTCTCCGGGGACCTCACCCGGCAGTGCGAGGTCGACCTCTTCCAGCAGGTCTTCCCCGACCGGTTCGTCCACGCGGGCATGGCCGAGGCCAACATGATGTCGATGGCCGGTGCGATGGCCCGCGAGGGGCTGCAACCGTGGGTCCACACCTTCGGCGTCTTCGCCACCCGCAGGCCCTACGACCAGATCGTCAACGCCATCGCCTACCCGAACCTCCCGGTGCGGATCGTCGGCTTCATGCCCGGCGTCTCCACCCCGGGCGGCCCCAGCCACCAGGCCATCGAGGACGTGGCGATCATGCGGGCCCTGCCCCATATGACCGTTGTCGACGTCGCCGACGCCGTGGAGATCAGCCAGGTCGTGCCCCAGCTCGCCGACCTGCCCGGACCGGTCTACCTGCGGCTCAAGCGCGGCGAGATCCCCATGGTGTTCGACGAGCGGCACCGGTTCCGCGTCGGCGAGGCGCAGCGGCTGCTCGACGGCGACGAGATCACCCTGTTCACCAGCGGCATGATGCTGCCCGCCACGCTTCAGGCCGCCGCCGTGCTGCACGCCAACGGCGTGGCCGCCGGAATCGTCAACGTCCCCACCCTCAAGCCGCTCGACCGGCACGCGGTGACCGCCGCCGCCCATGGCTCCGGCGGCGTCGTCACCGTCGAGAACCACAGCATCATCGGCGGCCTGGGCTCCGCCGTCGCGGAGGTCCTCGCCGAGGCGGGCGTCGGCGTGCCGCTGCGCCGCATCGGCCTGCGGGACACCTTCGCCGAGGGCTCGAAGTCCGCGCCCTACCTGTTCGAGAAGTACGGCCTGTCCACCGCCGAGATCGTCCGGACCGCCTGGGAACTGGCCGGCCGCCAGGGCCCGGCACCGCAGGTCGCGGCCCTGGAACCCGAGCCCGGCTCGTACGCCCCGGTCTGAGCAGGCATGCGACAAGGGACTTCGACAAGGGACTTCGACAAGGGACTTCGACCAGGAATGACCGACCAGCAATGACAAGGAAAACCGAAGGAGAGCATCCTATGTCCCTGCACGGCATCGCCTCACCCGGCGCCACCCTCGGCGTCGACTGGGAGGAGCGGGTCGACTTCGCGCGGCTGCGCACCGAGCGCCTTGCCCGGGCCCGCGCGGCGATGGAGTCGTCCGACCTCGGCGCGCTGATCCTGTTCGACCAGAACAACATCCGCTACACCACCGCCACCCACATCGGGAACTGGGCCCGCGACAAGCTGTTCCGCTGCGTGCTGCTGATGCGCGGCGAGGCCCCGATCCTCTGGGACATCGGCTCCGCCGCCCGCCAGCACCGGATGCACGCCCGGTGGCTGCCCGAGAGCAGCTGGCAGGCCGGCATCTCCAGCTGGCGCGGTTCGATCCCCGAGGACGTCGGCGTCGAGGCCGGCAACGCCCGGCGGATCGCCCAGCACCTGCGCGAGCGCGGCCTGCACCGCGAGCCGATCGGCATCGACGTCGTGGAGATCCCGGTGCTGCGGGCGCTGGAGGCCGAGGGCCTGCGCATCGTCAACGGCCAGGAACTCATGCAGCAGGCCCGGAAGATCAAGACCGCCGACGAGATCGCGCTGCTCGACCACGCCGCCGGAATGGTCGACGCGGCCTATGACGAGCTCTACCGCACGCTGCACGTCGGCATGCGCGAGAACGAGGCCGTGGCACTGGTCAACCGGGTGCTCTACGAGCACGGTTCGGAGGAGGTCGAGGCGGTCAACGCCATCTCCGGCGAGCGTTGCAGCCCGCACCCGCATGTGTTCAGCGACCGGATGACCCGCCCCGGGGACACCGCCTACTTCGACATCATCCACTCGTTCAACGGCTACCGGACCTGCTACTACCGCACCATGAACGTGGGCAGCGCCAATGCCGCCCAGCGCGACGCCTACAAGCGCGCCCGCGACGCGATCGACCAGGCCATCGCCGCCGTCCGGCCCGGCGCGACCAGCCGGGACGTCGCGCTCGCGCTGCCCAGCGCCGCCGACCTCGGCTACACCAGCGAGGAGGAGGCGTTCGGCCTCCAGTACTGCCACGGCGTCGGGCTCTCGGTGTGGGAGCAGCCGCTGATCAGCCGCTACCACTCGCTGGAGCACCCGGTGCCGATCGAGGAGGGCATGGTCTTCGCGCTGGAGACGTACTGGCCGACCAAGGACGGCTCGTCCGCGGCCCGGATCGAGGAGGAGGTGGTGGTCACCGCGGACGGGCCGCGTGTCATCACCCGTTTCCCCGCCGATGAGCTGCTGGTCGCCGGAACCCGCTACTGGAACGGCTTCGGCTTCTCCGGCGGTGCCGTGGGCCCGTCTCCTTCGGATCCTTCGGAGGCATGAGCATGCTGGAGCACTATGTGGTCTTCCGGCCCCTGCCGGGCCGGGAGCCCGAGCTGGCCGCGGCCCTCGCCGAACTGGGCGCCGGCCTGGCCGGCGGTGTCGCCGGGATGTCGGACCTGACCTGGGGCGCGAACACCAACCGGTCCGGCCTGGACCGCGGGTTCACCCATGGCTGCCTCGGCCGGTTCGAGGACCGGGCGGCCTTCGACCGCTACTGGCACCACCCGGCGCATGAGCGGTTCATGCGGGCGCTGGACGCGATCTGCGAGGACCGTTTCGCGCTCGACTATCTGAGCGCCTCCGCGCCATGACGGGCGGCCCGCCGCCGCGCTGCTCGGGGATCGCCGTCCATCGCGGCCCGGTCGACGCCGTGCGGTGGCGGACGCGGGGTTGCAGCGGGGGTTCGACGGGGAGGCGCCGGACGCGGATCGCGTCGGCGTGAGCCCGGTCGCGCGGCGTAGGGGCCTCGGGGCTCAGGGCTCGGGCCTCGGGGGCTCCACCGGGACGAACACAAGGACGTGCGCCGCCACACGGTGGCGCGGCAAGGAGCCGAGATGAGCGACATCGGATTCATCGGGCTGGGCACGATGGGCAAGCCCATGGTCCGCCGACTGCTGGCCGCCGGGCACCGGGTGACCGTGTGGAACCGGTCCCGGCCCGCAGTGGACGAACTCGCCGCAGAGGGCGCCGAGCCCGCCGACGAACTGGCCCAGGCGTTCGCCCGCCCGGTCGTGCTGTCCATCCTCGCCGATGACGCCGCCGTCCGGGAACGGATCCTGGACGGCGGCCTGCTGGAGGACACCGCCTGCCGGGTCCATGTGAACCTGGCCACCGTCTCCGCCGGGCTCGCCGCCGAGGCGGCCGAGCGGCATGCCGCGCACGGCATCGGGTACGTCGCCGCGCCGGTGCTCGGCCGGGCCGAGGTCGCCGCCGCCGGCAGGCTGAACGTCCTCGTCGCCGGTGCGCCCGCCGCAGTCGGGCTGGCCCGCCCGGTACTGGAGCCGCTGGCCGCGAGGATCTGGACGTTCGGCGAGGACCCGTCGCGGGCGAACGCCGTCAAGATCGCGGTGAACTTCCTGCTCGCCAGCGCCATCGAGACCACGGCCGAGGCCATCTCCCTGGTCGAGTCCTACGGCGTGGAGGCCGGGCAGTTCGTCGAACTGATCAGCAACTCCCTGTTCCCGGGCCCGGTCTACGCCACCTACGGCGGACTGATGGCCGGGCAGCGCTATGAGCCCGCCGGATTCACCACACGGCTGGGCCTCAAGGACGTCCGGCTGGCCCAGTCCGCCGCACACGCCCGGAACCTGGCGCTGCCCGCCGCCAGCCTGGTCCAGGACGCCCTGCTGGAGGCCATGGCCGCCGGCTGGTCCGAGCGGGACTGGGCGACACTCGCCGAGGTCGCCCGGCGTCGCGCGGGCGCGGTGACGCGGTGAAGGGAGCAGTTGGAGTGCGGGCCGGCGGGTGAGCACTGCCTCGCGCAGGGTCGTGGCGAGCTGCCCCCAACTCGTCAAGCTTGCCGCCGCCGCCGGTCGTCCGGCCGACGGTCCCGAGACGGTGGACGAGCCGCTGCCGGGCCGGTCGCGGTGCCCGGTCCCGCGGTAGGCACGTTCGACCAGTGCACCGCCTCGAAGCAGCGAGCCTGGTGGCGGGTCGCGGATCGGCTCAGTGACGACGCGACGTCGCTGAGCCGGCCCTCGGGGAGGCTCGGGATTCGACCCCGGGGGCCGGCCGTTCAGGGGGGTGGCGGTTACGCGAAGTAGATGCTTGCGAGGCTGAGGGTGCTGGAGCCGCCGTACCAGAAGCCCATGGACAGCTGGCCCGGAGCGGTTGCGCTGATGCCGTTGGCGGCGAGCGGGATGCGGATGTCGGTGAAGGAGGTGGTCACCTTGGGGTGGCTGCCGTCGGCCAGGACGTAGTCCTTGAAGACCTTGCTCGCGCCTCCCACGGAGAGCTGGAAGTCGCCTTCCTCTCCGCCGTGCGCGCCCTTGAGTTGCAGGACCAGGTACTGCTTGGCCGACACGTCGGTGTAGATGTCACTGCCGAACCAGCCGGCGTTGCCGTACTGGAGGGCGAGCGCTCCGGCGGCGACCGCGCCCGATCCCGAGCCGTTGAGGAAGCTGTTGCCGCCTGTCCACCTGCCCAGGCCGTTCAGGTTCGCGGTGTACCTCGCCGGATTGTCGAAGTCGTCCACCAGCACGGCACCGGCCGGGACGGTCGGCGACGAGGTCGGCGTGGGGGATGCGGGGTCGGTCGGGGTGGGGCTGCTGCTGGGCGGGTCGGTGGGCGGGTTGGTGGACGGGTCGGTGGGCGGGTCGGTCGGGGTGGAGCCGCTGCCGCCGATGGCGATGTCGCGGGCCAGGACGTTGTAGCCGGCGGCTGCGTCCCAGGTGCCCTGGTTGGCCAGGCGGACCGAGTACGCCGGATCGCTGCGCAGGTTGGTGGCCTGGTCGGGCAGCCAGAGGGCGAGCTTGTAGGTGCCCGGGGCCATGCCGGCGGGCAGGGTGACGTTCTGGGTGGCCAGGGTGGTGTCGCCGCTGAGCCAGGTTCTGGCGTCGACGCCGCCGAGCTGGACGTTGTAGCGGTGGGTGCCGTCGTCGAGGACCAGGAAGACCGGGCGCTGGTGGATCAGCCCCGCGTAGCCGTCGTTGGCCAGGTGGGCGGCGAAGCTGAAGGTGGAGCCCGCAGCGGCCGAGGTGGGGAAGGTGGCGTCCTTCAGCCGCAGGCGGTAGCCGAGCTTGCGCCTGGCCCGGTTGAACAGCGTCTCCGCCGGGTCCTGGGCGGTCGCTGGCAGGTGGGCGGCCTTCCAGAGGTCGAGGTTGACCGGGGCGTAGTCCTCGTTGATCTCGGTGAAGTGCAGGGCGGCCATCTCGCGCTGGGCGTTGACTCCGGCCGCGTCGTCGTCGCCGGCGGAGTCGCAGGTCTCGCCGCCGACCATCTTGTTGCCGCCGCCGGAGGTCCGCATGTCGTACATCCACTGCTTCTTCTGCTCGACGTAGTACCAGCCCATCCAGGAGTTCTGGTCGTAGGTGCCCATGTCGGCGCTGTCGGACAGGAAGCAGTCGTCGTGGAAGCCGAGCCGGTCCTTCTCCGACTGGGTGAGCAGGCAGCCGTTGGGCAGCGTGCAGTCGGGGGGCGCGGTGGTGCGGTCCATCATCTCCTTGTAGAAGATGGGGTACCGCAAGGCGACCGGGATGGTCGAGGAGAGGCTGCTGGTGAGCTTTTTGACGATGCGGTAGCGCACCAGCGCCTGGTCGGCGTTGAAGAAGTCGGTGTACTGGCTGTCGTGCCACTCCCCCCAGGCGCCCAGGAAGCCGGCTTCGAGGTGCTCGATGACATCGGCGTTGGCATTGAGCACCGGGGCGACCTGGTCGATGTGCCGCATGATCTGCGCCTCGGGGACGGCGGAGGACTCGGACCAGGTGTAGGCGAAGCGCAGCACGATCTTCAGGTGGTTCTGCCGGATGGCGGCGAGGCCGCTCGCGAGGTTGTCGAGGAGGGCCTGCGGAAGGTCGCCGTTCTTGTACTTGTCCAGGTGGACGTAGCTGTGGATCAGGGTGTCGCCGTCGGCGCGGGCCCGGGCGAAGGTGCGGTCGAGCATGTCGGGGTTGAACCCGGAGATGGTGTTGCTCGCGTAGTCGTTGACCGCCGGGTTGTCGACGATCTCATAGCGGTTGTGGAAGCCGCGCTCGGGGTTGGGGAAGACGGTGGCCAGGTCTGCCGTGTACGTCGCGGTGGTGGTCGCCGCCGCGGCCTGCGGGAGGGCGGTGACGGCGGCCGCGATGCCGAGTCCGGCGACCAGCACCGTGGAGACGGCGGCGCGCGGCAGACGGCGGCTGCGGAGGGCGGGGGTGAGGGCGGGGGCGGGGGCGGGGGAGGGGGTGCTCGTTCGTGGCATGGCGTGGTCCTTGAGCTCGGGGGCTGCGGGGTCCGTGCGGTGCGAACGTGCTGGGGTGGCCGGCCCACGGGGGCGCTCGGGATCGCCCCCGGGGGCCGACCGGTCCTGGGATGGTGCGATGGCGGCAGGGCCGACGTTGTCAGCCCTGGGGCAGGTCGACGGGGAAGTCGATGCGGCGGCCGTCGAGGCTGACCCGGTTGCGGCCCAGCCACCGGATGTCGGGATCCGCGGTCAGGAAGGCCGTCAGCTGGGCGCGTTCGGCGTCGCTGAGCCAGGAAGGGGGGTCGGAGACGGCGCGGAAGCGGCAGGCGGTGGCGAGGTCGGCGAGGATACGGCGCTGGTCGTCGGTGAGCAGACTGCGCTGGGTACGGAAGATGGCGACATCGGGGTCGATGTCGTAGAGGTTGTCCAGCCACAGGCGGCCGGCGGAGACGGCGACGGCGTTGCGGGCGGCGGCGTCCGAGGGGTCGTCGAGGCCGTAGTGGCTCCAGAAGGGGCCGACGTCGGGGCCGATCCGGATGCCGTCGAGCAGCCCGAGCGAGGGCAGCGGCAGCGCGCCGCTCCCCAGCAGGTAGACGTCCTCGCCTGCGGTCTCCCGGATCAGTGCCAGGGCGTCCCGGTAGACCTCCTCGCGGCCGATGTCATGGGCGCGCTCGGCGGCTGCCGCGGCGGCGTAGACGAAGTCGAGCTTGAGGTAGCGGTAGCCCCAGCCGACGACGCGGGCGATGATGCTCCGCAGGTGGTCCTGGGCCTCGGGGAGGGTGAGGTCCAGGGAGTGGTAGCCGGTGTCCCAGTTGTAGCCGGTGACGGCGAGGCCGCCCTGGCGGTCGCGGAGGAACAGCTCGGGCCGCTCGCGTACGGTGCGGGACCGGGGGAGGGCGATGAACGGGGCCAGCCACAGCCCGGGGGCGAGCCCGGCGGCCGTGACCCGTTCGGCGAGGTGGGCCATCCCGGAGGGGAACTTGGCGTTGGCCTCCCAGTCCCCGACGACCTCCTCCCAGCCGTCGTCGACCTGGAACACCTCGAAGGGCAGCTCGGCCACGGCGGGCAGCTCGGCCAGCAGCCCGGCCTCGTCGATGTCCTCGTAGTAGGAGTACCAACTGCACCAGACGGTGCGGGTGGTCGGCGGGTTGCGCCTGCCGCCCAGGTGTTTGGCGAGGAGTTCGGCGTAGCGGGAGAAGACCTCGGTCTCCGGGCCGGCGGCGAGGAACCAGGGCGCCGCGCCGCTCTCGTACCAGCCGACCAGGGTGTCCTGGTCGGCGGTCAGGCGCGGGTTCCCCAGGCCCAGCGAGCCGAGCAGCAGCACCGTGCCGTCGCGCAGGTCGAGCGCGGCCACTGCGGAGGAGTGGTGGCGGCGCTCGTCGTGCCAGACGGTGTCGTCCGCGGTCTGGCGGCGGCGCGGGTCGGAGATGCACAGCGGGGGGCTGCTCAGGGTGCGCCAGCCGGTGGGGGACCAGGAGTTCCAGCCGTGCCGGTAGAACTCGGTGTCGCCCTGGCCGTGCAGGACGGCGACCCGTCCGGGGGGAAGGATCACACCGCCGCTGACGGCTTCGGGAGTCCCTGCGGCCTGGACGGCGAGGCTGCGCCCGCCGAGGTCGATCACGATTGCCATGGAGGTCCTTCGAGTGGGGGAGACGGCTGCCGGGGTCAGCCCTGTGCGAAGAGCGCGTCGACCTGCTTCTGCAGGTCGGCCAGGGCCGGAGCTGCGGCGGACTGCCCGAGGTAGACCCTGAAGACGGCGTCCTTGACGGCGGCCGCGATCTCGTCGCCGTGGTCGGTGATGGGCCAGAAGAAGGTGCCGCCGGGGGCGTGGGCCTCGTCGACGAAGGCGCTGACGTCCTGGCCTGCGGCCTGGTGGGCGGCCAGGGCCTTGTCGGATGCGGAGGTGATCGCGGGGAAGACCACCGCGTTCTCACCGACCGTGTCCTGGCAGGCAGGCGAGGCCAGGAACTTGGCCCACTTCCACGCCTCGTCCTGGTGCTTGGTGCCGGCGAAGACGGCGTCCGAGAGGCCGTTGATCATGCTCTTGCGGCCGGCCGGGCCGATGGGCAGCTCGGCGAAGGCGAACTTCTGCTTGGCGGTGGGTCCGAGGTAGGTGTTGATGTTCCAGGACCCGGTGATGCCCAGCGCGGCCTTGCCCGCGTTGAGGACGGCGTCGGTGCCGAGGGTGGAGGTCTTGTCGAGCTTGGGGGAGTAGCCCTTGGCGGACAGGGAGGCAAGCCAGTCGATGGTCTGGGCGAGCTTCGGGTCGTCGTAGTGGAACTTGGTGCCGAAGGGGTTCTGGTCGGTGAACTCGAAGCCCATGGAGGCGACGAAGTTCCCGAAGCTGCTCTGGCCGGGGGCGCCGCCCGAGTCGTAGTCCGGCTGGTAGCCGAAGACGGCGACGTTGTTCCTGTCGAACGCGGGGTCCAGGCCGTTGTGGCCCTTGCTGTCGACGGTGAGCTTGGCGATCAGCTGCTCGAAGGTGCCGCCGTCCTGCGGGTTCCAGGTGAGGTCCTTCAGCGACGCCGGGTCGACACCGGCCTTCTTCAGCATGTCGCTGTTGTAGATCAGGGCCATGGTGTCCCAGTCCTTGGGCAGGCCGTAGCGCTTGCCGTCCTTGACCCAGAGGTCGGCCAGGCCCTGCTGGTACCGGCCGAGGTCGACCTTGTCCCGGTCGACCAGAGGCTGCAGGTCCAGCAGTTGCCCGCTCGCGGCGAGCTTGGGGTAGTAGCCGACATGGTCGGTGAAGACGTCGGGGGCATCGCCTGCGGCCAGCTCGGTGGTGAGGTTCTGCCAGTAGTCGCCCCAGGCGGTCTGGGTGATCTTCACGGAGATGTCGGGGTTCTGCTGGGTGAAGGCGTCGGCGCACGCCTGGTAGGCGGGGAGCTGCTTGTCGTCCCACAGGGCGTAGTTCAGGGTGACCTTGCCGTCGGGGCTGCTGGAGCCCGAGGAGTGGGCGCAGCCGGCCAGGCCGGCGAGCGCGGCGGCGGCAAGGAGGGCGACGCTTCTTCGGGAGGTGGCGTTCATCGACGTCTTCCTTCTTCGGGCTTCTTCGGGCAGGAGGTGCGTGGATCGGGTGGTGTGGCCAGGGGGAATGGGGACGGGGGCTACTTGATGCCGGTGAAGCTGATCGACTGGACCAGGCGGCGTCCGAAGAGCAGCAGGACGAGCAGGACGGGGACGACGGTGAGGACGGAGGCGGCCATCAGCCCGGTCCAGTCGGGGGAGGTGTTGGGGCCGGACTGCTGGAAGACCCCCAGGGCCGCGGTCATCAGCCGGGTGTCGTCGTCGCGGCCGACCAGCAGCGGCCACAGGTAGTCCTTCCAGGAGTTGACGGCGGTGATCAGGCCGATGGTGAAGAGCGGCCCCCTGGTCATCGGCAGGATCAGTTGTACGAACTGCCGCCATACGCCAGCGCCGTCGAGGATCGCGGCCTCCTCGATCTCCCGGGGGATGGAGAGGAAGAACTGCCGCAGGAAGAAGACGGCGAACGGGGTCATCAGCAGGGTCGGGGCCACCATGCCCTGCCAGGTGTCCAGCCAGCCGAGTGACTTCACCAGGACGAAGTTGGGCAGCAGGCTGAAGATCGGCGGGACCGTCAGGGCCGAGATGACGAGGGCGAAGACCGCTTCCCGGCCGCGGAAGCGGAGCCTGGCCAGGGCGTAGCCGGCCATGGCGCAGAACAGGGTC
Organism: Peterkaempfera bronchialis; assembly: GCF_003258605.2. Taxonomy (NCBI): domain Bacteria; kingdom Bacillati; phylum Actinomycetota; class Actinomycetes; order Kitasatosporales; family Streptomycetaceae; genus Peterkaempfera; species Peterkaempfera bronchialis. The sequence continues at coordinate 999,009 of NZ_CP031264.1, read as the reverse complement.
TGTCCGACGGCGATCACGACGCTGTAGATGATGGAGTTGCGCAGATAGAGCAGGAAGTCGATGCGGGCTCCGGTGCCTCCTGCGGCGCGGGCCTCGGCATCGGTGGTCAGGCCCAGCACACGTTCGAAGTTGACCAGGGTCGGCGAGTGCGGCAGCAGCGAGGAGCTGTCGCCGAAGAGGCCCCTGGCCGGAGTGAGCGCGGTGCGGACCATCCAGTAGAAGGGGAACAGGGTGATCAGCAGGGCGGCGCCGAGGAAGATCCAGGCGGCGATCCGGCCGGGGTTGCTGCGGGTGCGCATGATGGGGCTCCTCGCTCTCAGGCCAGGTCGGATCGGGAGGCCCGCAACAGGCGCAACTGGATGAAGGTGAGCACGCCGAGGATCAGCACCAGGGTCATGGCCAGCGCGCTGGCGTACCCCATGTGCAGATAGCCGAACGCCTGCCGGTAGATGTAGAAGTAGATGGCCTGGGTGGCATTGACCGGGCCGCCCTTGGTGGTGACGGCGATGGTGTCGAAGATCTGGAAGGACCCGATCAGGGAGACCACCAGGACCAGGGCCAGCACCGGTCGCAGCAGCGGCAGGGTGACCTTGAAGAAGGTGCGGACCTCTCCGATCCCGTCCAGTGCGGCGACCTCGTAGATCTGGGTGGGGATCTGCATCATCCCGGCGTACAGCAGCAGGGCCGTGTAGCCGGTGTAGGCCCAGGTGTTGATGCCCGCGATGACGGGCATGGCCTGGTCCGGGTCGGCCAGGAAACCCTGGGCGGGTGCCCCGAGGGTGGTGAGCAGATGGTTGGCGAAGCCAAGGTTGGCGTCCAGCAGCCAGGCCCAGAGCAGGCCGACGGTGACATTGGGGACCAGCCAGGGCACCAGCAGGGCGGCGCGCAGCACGACGGAGCGGGTCAGCCGCGCCATCAGCGCGGCGAGGATCAGGGCCAGTACCGTCTGCGAGCCTATGTTGAGCAGCACGTACCAGGCGGTGACCCGCAGGGACTTCCAGAACAGCGGGTCATGGAGCAGATGGCTGTAGTTGTCGAGTCCGACGTTCTCGGCCGGCAGGAAGGACACCGGGTTGTAGTCGGTGAAGGACAGATAGGCGCCGCGGACGGCCGGGTAGACGTAGAACAGCGCGAAGCCGAGCAGGGCGGGCGCCAGGAAGACGGCGGCGGTGAAGCCCTGGCTGCGGCCCGCGCCCCGGCGGGGCGGTCCGGAGCGGGGGCCGGGACCGGGGCCGGGGGTGGTCCTCCCCTCGGCAGCGGTCGGCAGTGTGCTCATCGGTGCCTCTCTGCGTCTTCGGAACGGGGGTGTCTTGGGGTATGGGGGAATGAGGTGCTCAGGGCATGACCTGCCGCCCCGGAGGCAGTGCCCGCCGTGGGCGGGTGGGCAGGAGCCGACGAGTGATATACATTCGCAACTTGGCGATGTAAGTGAACGGCGGACCCAACCGCGTGTCAAGGGAGTCGGCAATGTCAATGGCATCGAGCGTGGCGGGGAACCGCTCCCTGCTGCGGCGGATGAACTCGCTCGCACTCCTCCTTGAGCTGCGCCGGGGACCCCGGACGATCAGTCACCTCACCGAGGCCACCGGCCTCTCCCGGACCACGGCGGAGGCCGTGCTGGGCGATCTGGTCCAGCTCGGCTGGGCCGCCACCGCCGCCCCCGAGGAACGGTCCGGTCGGCCGGTGATGGGCCGACCCGCCGTCAGCTACCGCTTCGCCGGTGAGGCCGGACGACTGCTCTCGGCCGACATCGGCGCCCACCACATCCACACCGTCGTCGCCGACCTCCAGGGCACCGTGCTGTCCTCGCACACGCTCGCGGTCTCGGAGCAGGATCCCGCCGCCGACCGGCTGCGCAGTACCCGCAGCGCCATGACCGCGGCTCTCAAGGAGGCCGACACCCGGGCCGAGGACCTGTGGGCGGTCGCCATCGGCTCACCCGGCGTGATCACCGACGGTGGCGTACGGCACTTCGGCGGCGAGGGCATGCCCGGGTGGATCGGGCTCGACCTCGCCGCAGCCTTCGCCGAGGACTTCGACTGCCCGGTCCTCGTCGAGGGCGACTGCGCCCTGGGAACCGTCGCCGAGCACCGGCTGGGAGCGGCCCGGGGCGCCCGCGACGTGGTCTACATCCTGTGCGGGAACCGCACCGGCGCGGGCATCATCGCCAACGGCGACCTCTACCGGGGACACCGCGGCGGGACCGGGATCATCGGCGAACTGCCCCAACTGCGCTGGCGCGAGCTGGAACTCGAGACCTACTCCGGTCGGCCCCCGGCCACCGGCCGGCCGACCAGGCACGAGATGTTCACCGCGGCCCGGCAGGGCGACGCCGAGGCCCTCAAGGCCGTCAGCGCCTTCGCCGAAGCCCTCTCCGTCGGCATCGCGGCGATGATCCTCGCCATCGACCCGGAGCTGGTGGTCCTCGGCGGCGGCAGCTCCAACTCCGCGGACCTCTTTGTCGACCTGGTACGGGACAACCTCCACCGGCTCTGCCCGCTGATGCCGGCCGTCGCCGTCTCCACCCTGGGCGGCGACGCGGTGGCACTCGGCGGCATCCAGATCGCCTGGAGCCATGTCGACGCGGCCCTGGCCCGAGCCGTGGAGCAGGGCCTGGCATTTCCTCCGGCGACCCCCGAGTTCGTCCGGGACCGCGGGTGAGGCGCGGAGCGGCTGAGCCGCTCCGCGCCGCGTGGCCTTACTGGAAGGACAGCGAGTCGATGCTCAGGGTGCTGCTCCCTCCGTACCAGAAGCCCATGGACAGCTGGCCCGGAGCGCTCGCGTTGATGCCGTTGGCGGCGAGCGGGATCCTGATGTCGGTGAAGGAGCCGGTCACCTTCGGGTGGCTGCCGTCGGCGAGGACGAAGTCCTTGAACACCTTGGTCACGCCCCCCAGCGACAGCTGGAAGTCGCCTTCCTCTCCGCCGTGCGCGCCCTTGAGCCGCAGGACCAGGTCGTGCCTGTCCGAGACGTCGGTGTAGATGTCGCTGCCGAACCAGCCGCCGTTGCTGTACTGGAGGACCAGCGCCCCGCCGGTCACCTCGCCCGCACCGCCGCCGTTGAGGAAGCTGTTGCCGCCGGTCCACCTGCCCAGGTCGTTCAGCGCGGACGACGGGTAGGGCGGCGTCCCGTCGAAGTTGTCGACCACCAGCCCGGTCGGCGGTGTGCCGCCATCACCGCCACCGCTGCTGCCACCGCTGCCGGTGTCGGTGGTCACGGTGACCCGGTTGCTGTCGGCGGACACATTGCCGGCCGCGTCCCGGGCCCGCACGGTGTAGCTGTACGCCGTTCCGGCGGTGAGCCCGGTGTCGGTGTACGTGGTGCTCGCGGTGGAGCCCACCAGGCTGCCGGACCGGTAGACGTCGTACCCGGTGACGCCGACGTTGTCGGTGGCCCCGGACCAGCTCAGCGACACCGAGGCGGCGGTGTGGCCGGTCGCGGTCAGCGTCGGTGCCGTCGGCGGCGTGGTGTCACCGCCGCCGCCCCCGCCGACCCCGAGGGAGCCCAGGTTCAGCCAGCCGTCGGCGCGCTGGTTGGCGTTGGCGAACATCAGCGGGTACGGCGCGCGGTAGTGGGAGATGACGTCGTCGCTGAGCCGCTGGGCTGCGGGGCGCGACTTCAGGACCTGGGGAGTGACGGCGTCCAGCGGGTTGTGCACGCGCATCACCAGGGTGTAGCTCCCCGCCGGGACCCCGGTGGTGTCGACCGTGGCCCCGAAGTTCACCGGTCGGCCGTAGTCGAGGTAGGTCGGGTCGGCCCCGACGTTCCAGTCCGGGAAGGCCCGGATCTTCAGCGGCTGGACGGTGCGCAGGTCCCACGGGGTGTCCCAGCTCCTGACCAGCTTCCCGGCGGCGTCCTGGAGGCCCAACTGGACGGTCCAGGGCTGGTAGAAGGGCGCGACGCCGTCGTTCTGCATGGTCACCCCGACCTTGAGGGACGAGCCGGTCGGGCTGTTGAAGTCGGCGTGCGGGACGTAGAGGTTGTAACCCATCCTGCGGACGCCCGCGGCCACCTTGGGATCGGTGGTGCTGTAGCTCCCGGCCCCGGTCTGGTTGATCATCCAGGTGACGTGGGTGAGCTCGGTCGCGGCCAGGGTGTTGTCGACCTGGCCGCTGCCACCGGGCCAGGTGCTGTAGATCTGGCCCTGGATCTCCGGCCGGGCCTCGCCGCCGACCGACGCGGTGGTCCACCGGTTCTCGGTGCCGCCGTCCAGCGCCCGCTGGAGGAATGCGTCGGACCAGCCGCCCATGGACTGCGGCAGGGTCATCCCGCCCAGACCGCTGTCGCGGAACTCCTTGTAGTCCCAGGAGTCGTCATGCAGGCCGATGGTGGACGCACCGGCGAGTCCGGCCAGGTCCCCGTACCGGATCTCCACCGGGATGTTGCGGATGGCCTTGGAGAAGGCGCCGACCAGCTTGGCGACGGTCGCGTCGGTGGGGAAGAGGTCGGGGTACCCGTCCGAGGTGTCCCGATCGTAGGGCCAGGTGTGCCACTCACCCCACAGCCCGACCAGGCCGGCGGTCATAAAGGCGATCCGGGGGTCCGCGGTGCCGCCGGGACCACTGCGGTCATAGCGCGCGGCGAAGGCGTTGACGAAGTTGGTGAACGCCTCGATGGTGTGCGGGTCGTCGTAGTCCGGGCTGACGGTCCCCCAGAAGCCGTTGGTCCGCATCGCGGCCTTGCCGTTGAGGCAGGGCGGGATACCGTTGGCAGGGTGCGAGGCGGTGCCGCCGGGGTACTCCACATAGAACCGGAAGGCCAGCTGGCGACCCCAGACCGCGGCCTCGTCGAGCGCCTTGTCGAAGATGGTCCAGTCGAATGTGTTGCAGTCCGAGGGGTCCTTCATCACCTCGTTGAGGGCGAAGTAGCTCCACAGCACCCCGCCGGGGAACTTGGCGTCGTAGTTGTCGCCGGGGAACAGGTACGGGGCGATGCCCTTCATCGGCTGGCCGACGGGGGTGTCGGCATAGCCGTAGCTGTGGGTGGCCAGGCTGGAGTCCACCGGAGAGGAGACCGGGGGACGCGGGGGCGGACCGCCCTGAGCGGCGGTGGCCGGGAGAGCCGTGCAGAAGAGGAGCGTCGCCAGCAACGCCAGCAACGACACCACCCTTCGTGGCGTCATGTCGATTCCTTCGGCTGTGGTGCCGACCCGAGCCGGCACGAGGACAAGGGATGTGCGGACGGAACGAGAGCGCATCGCCCGTGGCGACGCTTCGTCTCGCCGTGGCCTCCCGAGTAGCCGCAGCCTTGACGCATGTACATGCAAAGAAAAGCAGGGTTCCCTCACCCGTACAAGGGGGCGGGAGAGCACGGCCGCCCCCACCGGCCGCCGGTGGGCGTGAGCGCATGCGGGTGGGCCGGACGGGCTGTCACGTGCCGCCGTTCGATGGACGCGGCGGTCGGGTCCGGTGCGGCTGCCGTCCGGCTGGGACACCTTCCTTGCAGGTGCCGAGCGATACGCGCCTGCCAGAGGATCGTGCGTGCTCCGAACTGCTCGCCCGGTCATTCATCCGTGTGCTTGCGGGAAGGACCCTTGACGTGACCGATCCCGTCGTCCTCATCACGGGCGCGCTCACCGGCATCGGCCGCGCCACCGCCTTGGCGTACGCCCGGCACGGCGCGAACCTCGTGGTCTCCGGCCGCCACGAGGACGTGGGTGAGCAGCTTGCCAGGGAGCTCTCCGACCTCGGCGCCCCGACCGAGTTCGTACGGGCCGACGTCCGCTTCGACACCGAGGTGCAGGACCTCGTCGACCGCGCGGTCGCACGGTTCGGGCGGATCGACGTCGCCTTCAACAACGCCGGCACCGAGGGGACACCGGGCCCTGTCACCGAGGTGACCGACGAGGGCTACCAGGCCACCTTCGACACCAATGTCAAGGGGACGCTGCTCTGCCTGAAGCACGAGTTCCGGGTCATGAGGGAGCAGGGCGGCGGCAGCATCGTCAATGTCAGCTCCACCTTCGGCCTGATGGGTTACCCCGGGGCGACCCTGTACGTCGGGAGCAAGCATGCCGTCGTCGGCATCACCAAGGCGGCCGCGCTCGAAGGCGCCGACCACGGTATCCGGGTCAACGCGGTCGCGCCCGGCTACACCCGGACCGCCATGTACGAGCGGTTCACCGGCGACGACACGGCGCGTGACGCGGTCGACTCGGTGCTGCCCATGCACCGGGCGGGCACCCCGGAGGAGATCGCCGAGGCCGTCCGGTTCCTGGCTTCGGACGAGGCAAGCTATGTCACCGGGCACATCCTCGTGGTCGACGGTGGCCTGATGGCGGGCGGGCCCCTCACCTAGTCCGGCAGCGTCAGGGCCGCGCCCTGACCCACGCAGACGGCGCTGCGGTATCGAGCATGCGAACGGTTAACATATTTGCATGGAGACGCAAGTAGCGTGGGATGAGGAGCAGGCCGAGCGGTCCGTGGCGGTGCTCAAGGCGGTGGCCGACCCGTCGCGGTATCGGCTGCTGTGGGCGCTGAGCGAGCGGGAGTTGCCGGTCAGCGGCCTGGCGGAGCTGATCGGCGCGCATGTGGCGGCGGTCTCCCAGCACTTGGCGAAGCTGCGTGCGGCTGGTCTCGTGGTCTCGCGGCGGGAAGGCACGCGGATCTTCTACCGGGCTGCCGGCCCGCAGGTGCGGGCACTGTTGGTGGGCGCGGTGCTGGCGGCGAACGAGGGTGCGGCCCCGGATGCGGGGGATGGCGGGGGGCACGGCGGCGAGGTGGCCGCCGTGCTGGAGCGGGGTGCTGCGGCAGGGCGGCCCACGGTGGCGCGGGTGGTCCCGGGGCGGTGACAGGTCCCGGGGCGGTGGCAGCGGTGTGCCCGGCGCGGGTTCAGTGCTGCCCTCTGGCGGCGGGGTGGCGTGTGTCGTCGCTCTCGTTGAGGCGGTATTCCTGGGGTTCGGCGTCGTAGGAGTAGAGCTCGGCGTAGCGGCCCCAGTCGGTGGCGGTCTCCAGTTGGCGGGTGACCTGCTCGACGGTGAAGTGGTGGGCCAGCAGGTCGCGGAGGAAGCCGGCGCGCAGGGTGCCGGCGGGGTTCTGGCACAGGCTCTTGGTGATCAGGGTGACCAGGGGGGCGTTGCGGACCGCATTGGCGAAGATCTTCTTCGATTCCTGGACGTCGGCGCCGGCGAACGCGGTGCCGGTGCCGGTCAGCACCAGGTCGTCGCCGCTGAGGGTGGTGAAGCCGAGCAGGTCGAGGGCGTCGACCTGGGGCATGAGGTCGTCGATCTCCAGGCCGAGCTCGTCGGCGAGGTCGGCCAGGTCGCAGCGGCCAGCCCGGTTGAGGACCATCTCGGCCAGGCCCGACAGTCCATCGACGCTTGCCGGGGGCAGCGGGGTGTTGGCGGGGCTGCGCCTGTCCAGGGCGGCCGGCTCGTGGCGGCCCGGGGTGCGGGTCTCCTTCTGCCGACCGGTCATCGTGCGGTAGACGCGGTCGATGAGTTCCTCGAAGGCGGGCGCGTTGCGGTCGCGGGGACGGTTCAGGCCGACGTCGAAGACCTCGCGGATGGTGCCGTAGGGGCGGGCACCGAGGACGACGATCCGGTCGGCCATCAGGACGGCCTCTTCGATGTTGTGGGTGACCAGGACGATAGCGCGGGTGGGGAACTGCCCGGACTCCCACAGCTCCATCAGCTCGCCGCGCAGGTTCTCGGCGGTGAGGACGTCGAGGGCGGAGAACGGCTCGTCCATCATCAGCACATCAGGCTCGACGACCAGGGCGCGGGCGAAGCCGACGCGCTGGCGCATGCCGCCGGACAGCTCCTTGGGGTAGGCGGACTCGAAGCCGTCCAGGCCGATCAGGTCGATGGCCTGGCGGGCGGCGTCGGCGCGCTCGACGGCGGGCACGCCTTTGGCCTCCAGGCCCAGTTCCACGTTCTGCTGCACGGTCAGCCAGGGCAGCAGGGCGAAGGTCTGGAAGACCATGGCGGTGCCGGGGTTGGCTCCGGTCAGCGGCGTGCCCTTGTAGGTGACGGTGCCGGAGCTGGCCGGGACGAGGCCGGCCAGGCAGCGCAGCAGGGTGGACTTGCCCGAGCCGGACCTGCCGAGCAGGGCGACGATCTCGCCGGCCCGGACCTGGAGGTCGATGCCGGACAGGACGGGCAGTTCGCCGTCGGCGCCGGCGTAGGACTTGGTCAGGCCCACGGTCTCCAGCAGCAGCTCGCCGTCGGCGGGGCGGCGGGCCTTGTCGGCGGTGAGGTAGGCGATGCCGGCCCGGGCCCGGCGCTCGGCGCGCAGGTGGCGCAGGGTGTTCAGCACCATGATGTGCTCCAGATACTCGGTGGAAGCGGAGGTTCAGAGGGAGTAGCGGGCCTCGGCCAGCCGGTACAGGCGGCGCCACAGCAGCCGGTTGAGGCCGACGACATACAGGCTCATGACCGCGACGCCGGCGAGCAGGTGGGGGTAGTCGCCGTGTTCGGTGGCTTCGGCGATGTAGGCGCCCAGGCCCGTGGCGGTCAGTGCGGTACCGCCGAAGGTGACGACCTCGGAGACGATCGAGGCGTTCCAGGCGCCGCCGGAGGCGGTGATCCCGCCGGTGACGTAGTACGGGAAGATGCCGGGGATGATCAGCCGCCGCCAGCGCTGCCAGCCGGTGACGCCCAGGTCGTCCATGGCCTCGCGCAGGTCGGAGGGGATGGCCATGGCACCGGCGATGGCGTTGAACAGGATGTACCACTGGGCGCCCAGCGCCATCAGCAGGGTGCCGCCGATGTTGATGGACAGCCCGGTCTTCAGGAAGAACCACACCGCGAGCGGGAAGAGGAAGTTGGCGGGGAAGGACGCCAGGAGCTGCACCAGCGGCTGCGCGATCCGGGTCAGCCGCGGGGAGAAGCCGATTTTGACGCCGATCGGCACCCAGACCACGGTGGCCAGCGCGACCAGCACCACCACGCGGGCGAGCGTGGCCAGGCCCAGCAGGAGCGGCTGCCCGAACACCCCCAGCCCGGTCCGGTCATGGAGGTAGAGGGCGAGGTCGACCAGGCCCCACAGGATCAGCCCGCCCGCGATGACGGCGAAGACGAGGTCGCCGGTGCGCTGCCGGGTGCGGTCGACGGACAGCGCCCGGTCGTCGCGGCCGAAGACCCGGCCCGCCACCCCCAGCCACCGCCCGACCGGGCGCAGCGGCCGCCCGAGCAGCCGCGGCCAGTGGGACCGGCGCAGCAGGTCCAGGACGACGGAGTGCTGGACCTCGCTCGCCTCGGACTGCTCGTTCTTGAACTTCTCCGCCCAGGCGGTCAGCGGGCGCCAGAACAGGATGTTCACGCCGATGACCATGACGGCCATGGCCAGGATCGCCCAGCCGACCTTGCCCAGGTCTCCGTCGGCGATCGCGGCGCCGGCGTAGGAGCCGATCCCCGGCAGCGCGTACTGCTGGTTGTTGACGCTGATCGCCTCGGAGGCGACGAGGAAGAACCAGCCGCCGCCGAAGCTCATCATGCCGTTCCAGACCAGGGCGATCACCCCGGCCGGCGCCTCCACCTTCCAGAACCGCATCCACCGGGTGAAGCCGAACGAGCGGGACAGCTCGTCGAGTTCACGGGGGAGGGAGGTCAGCGAGTAGTAGAAGCCGAACGTCATGTTCCACGCCTGCGAGGTGAAGATCGCGAAGACCGAGGCGCACTCCAGGCCCAGCAGCGAACCGGGGAACAGGGCGATGAACCCGGTCACGGCCACGGTCAGGAAGCCCAGCACCGGTACCGACTGCAGGATGTCCAGCGCCGGGATGAGGATCCGCTCCAACCGCCTGCTCTTGGCCGCGGCATAGGCGTAGGCGAAGGTGAAGACGATCGACAGTGCGAGCGCGGCGAACATGCGCAGCAGCGAACGGGCCGCGTCATAGGGGAGCCGGGCCGGATCGGTGTCCACGCGCAGGTTGTGGTGTGTGTTGAAGGCCACGGTCGTGCCGTGTCCCGCACGCAGCACCACATACAAGATCACCAGCACGGCGGCGGCCACCGCCGCGTCCACCCAGGAAACCCGGGACCAGCGCCCGGCCAGCCTCGCGGCCACCGGCGTGGCTGTGGCCTGCGCAGGCTTGCTGTCCGTACGGACCGACATCACGGAAACCTCCGGCCCTGGCTCCGGGCACGACGGAATGCCCGGCCACGACCGGCGCACCGGCGGCAGGACAGAACGCACCCAGGCATCAGGGGGATAGACGGGTAAGCATCAGAGGCACGCCCGGGACCGCAGCCTCATCGAGACTGAGGCCGTGCCCGGCGCGGGTGGAGCAGAGGCCGCACGGCCCCGACTGAGTCAGCGAATGCCCTGGAGGCAGCGCGGACTGGGAGGGTCTGCACCCATGGCCGCCTCCTGTACGTGATGTGGCTGCGCCCCGACGCGCGCTCGGCACGCACGGAACCCGACGCCAAGAGTGTGCCCCTTGTTGCATCAATACGCAAATAAGCACGTGAGGCCGTGCTCGCGGGCGCGGTGGTCGTCTACAGCGAGACCTCCACCGGGGCGATCGGGCGCTGGCACACCGAGGTCGACGGCGAGTGGGTAGTCGGGTCGTGCGGGACTCGGAGGTCCAGCGGTCCTCGTGCGTTGGTCAGCCGGTTACGGCGGTGCGGGCCGACTCGTCGACGTGGAGGGTGAAGACGTCCGGGCGCGCGTAGTGGCCGGTAGGGTCGAAGTCGAAGCGGGCGCGCGCCAGATCGTCGAGGTCGAGTTCGGCGGCCAGGATGCCCTCGCCGCCGCGCAGCGGGCCGGCCAGGACCTCGCCGAGCGGGGAGACGATGACCGAGCCGCCGCCGATCAGGACGGTGTCGGGCTCTTCGCCCTGGACCGGATGGAGGTCGGAGGGGACGGCGTCGCGGCGCAGGTACTGGCTCGCGCTGAGGACGAAGCAGCGCCCCTCCAGTGCGATGTGCCGCATGGTCGCCTGCCAGGCGTCGCGGTCGTCCACGGTCGGTGCGCACCACAGGTCGACGCCTTTGGCGTACATCGCCGTACGGAACAGCGGCATGTAGTTCTCCCAGCAGATGGCGGCCCCCAGCCGGGCGCTACCGGTGTCGACGACCGGGAGGGTGGAGCCGTCGCCCTGGCCCCACAGGTAGCGTTCCGCCGCGGTCGGCATCAGCTTGCGGTGCAGCCCCAGGTAGCCGTCGGGGCCGAAGAAGAGCGCGACGCAGTACAGGGTGCCGCCGCGCCGCTCCACCGCGCCGACGACCGTGTGGCAGCCCAGTTCCCGGGTAACGGCGGCCAGGATGTCGACCTCCGGGCCGGGGACGGAGATGGCGGCGGCGTGGTAGCGGCGGAACAGTTCGCGGCCGTCCGGGGTGCGGCTGCCGACGGTGACGCCGAAGTCCAGGCCCTTGGGATAGCCGCCGAGGAACGCCTCGGGCAGCACCACGACCTCGGCCCGGTGGCTCAGGACGGCCTCGCGGATCAGTTCCTCGGCGCGGGCCAGCGCGGCCTGCGTGTCGAACAGTGGGGCGGCCGCCTGCACCACGGCAGCGGTCACCGTGCGGCGGGGACCCGGGGCCGTGGCGGCGTGAGGGAACAGGGAAGTCATGACACCGAGCCTAGGAATCCGCGGAACAGTCGGGCAAGCGGCCGGTGTGGACTCATGGCCGGCGCACCTCGACGCGCAGCGAGCTCCGCAGCAGATCGGCCTTGGCCTCCGCGAGCCCGGCATCCTCCGCGCCCACGACGATCGCACCATGCCGGTCGAGGTTGCAGGTGACGGGATGGATGCGGCTGCCGACGGTCAGCGTGCACGATGCGGCCAGCACCGAGGGATCGCCGGCCACCTCGGACCAGCCGCCGACCGATGTGACGACGCCGGTCGGCGGGGCCAGGAAGCGCACGGCCGCGCCCCGCGTGGCGCGGGCCGGTGCACCGGCAGACGGCACCCCCAGGAGGTCGTCCAGCCACTGGCCGTAGAGCTCGAGATCCGGGTGGCACCACTCCAGCATCGCGTGGATCCAGTCCCCGCCCTGGCGGGCATGGACCTCGCCCAGCACGACACCCGACTCGGTGACCCAGCACTCGACGTGGAAATGACCCCGCCGGAGGCCGATCACCCGGAGCGCCCGCGTCACGGTGGAGACGACCGCGGCCTCCTCGTCGGCGGCGAGCGCGGCGGGCATCGTATGGCCCATCTCCACGAACCCGCCGGGGGCGAGCACCTTGTGGGTGACGGCGAGGACATGGGGACTACCCTGCGTGAACAGGCCCTCCACACTGAACTCGCGGCCGTGCACAAACTCCTCCACCAGTGCCAGCCCGTCGGCGTCCTGTGCGGCCCGGAAGGCGGAGGCCACCGCGGCCGAGTCCGAGACCCTGCTCACTCCCTCGCTGCTGGAGCCCCGGCGGGGCTTGACCACGACCTCCGGGCCGTGGTTCCGCAGGAAGTCCGCCGCCTCCTCCTCGGACGCGCAGACCGTCAACTCCGGCTGCCGGAAACCGTGGCGGCGCAGGTGCTCACGGCACTCGTCCTTCGTCCTGACCAGTCGCACCGCCTCGGGCGGGTTGCCCGGCACCCCGAGAAGCGCGGCGACCGAAGCCACACTGACGGCCGCGTACTCGCGGTAGCCGACGACCGCCTGCACCGGGGAGTGCCGGGCGTAGGCGACGGCCCAGTCCTGGCAGGCCGACACATCGGCGAAGTCCAGCTCATGGACCTCGTCGGCGAGCGCGGTGAGCTCCGGAGCGGCCGCCAGGTTCTCCCGGGTGTCGGTGAGGACCACGCGGACACCACGCTTCCGGAACTGGTCCATCGCCCGGTCGCAGATGTCACGGACGAAGCCGGACTCCCTCGGCGCCGCGCCCCCGATCACCAGCACGGTCGGCATCGCGGTCTCCTTCTGTCGTGGTTGCGGGAGTGGTTGCGGGAGTGGTTGCGGCAGTGGTTGCGGCGGGGGATCGCCGGGGCCGCGCCTCGATCCGGGTGAACAGCGCGGCGAGTGCCACCAGCGCCGCGATCAGCACCGCGCTCAGCGCCCTGAACCGGTCACCGAACAGCACCTGCGCCAGGTACGTCAGCCCGGGAAGGGTGGTGAGCAGCACCATGGTGATCGCCGGGGGGCAGCGCTGCGCGCCGATCTGAAGCAGATACAGCGGGACGACCACCCCCGCCACCGCCGCCGTCGCGGCTGTCCCGAGCGACAGCCCGTGGCCCGTCGGACCTCCATGGGCCACCAGTAGCACGCCGGCCAGCAGATAGGTGAGGTGGAAACGGTGGGCCGTCACCACGATCGGGTCCACTTCGAGGGCGCCCAACCTCCGTGAAATGGTGGCCAGATGGGCCGCACCGACGCCGGAGAGCACGGCCAGCACACCGCCCCCGAGGACCGCGGGCGCGCTCGCCGACGGCCCGCCGGAGCGGGTGCAGGCGGCGACCGCCAGCGACACCGCCAGCAGCGCGCCCGCCCGCAGCCAACCTGCGCGTCCCGGGCCGCCGGACCCCCGGCCCATGCCGAGGACGGCGACGGCGAGCGGGCCGACGCCGGCCATGAGGCTCGCGGCCAGTGCGGCGGGCACCCAGGCCAGCGCCAGGAAGTAGCCCAGGAAGGTCAGCGCGCTCGCCAGGTTCATCTGGTACAGCAGCCGTCTGACCTCACGGTTCCCGAGCGCTCCCCGGTGGATGCCGCGCAGTACGGAGGTCAGCGCGAACACCACCGCGGTGGTGAGGAACGCCAGACAGGAGAAGAGCAGGCTGCCGGCCGGGTCGAGTCGGCCGGAGAGGAAGCCCTCGGTCCCGGCCTGGAGCAGGACGGAGAGGGCGATGAGTGCGATCGGCAACGAGGATCAGCTCTGTTCGGCGAGGCGGTAGAGGGCTCCGCTGTCCTCGAGGTCATGGATGACGCCGAGCGAGTTCAGCAGTAGGTGCTTGTCCTCGTGGACCAGGTAGGCGATGCCGCTGGCTCCGGTGGTGAGGTACCGGTCGAGGATGGGCTGCCCGATCGCGGGCAGCCGGTCGATGCTGTGGAAGCCGGGCAGGCGGCGCAGGATGCGCGCGCCGTCCACGGCCAGCAGCACCCCCGGACGGTCGGAGCGGAGGAAGACCTTGGCGACCGTCCGGGCCGCCGTGTAGGGCAGTTCGAGACGGAGCGCGAACTCCTCGGGGCGGAGGAAGCGCTCCACGACGAGATGCTGGTGGCTGTACCCGAAGGCCGCATGGTACGGGTCAGGCGCCAGCGAGGGGCCCATGACACGGGAGTTGACCTCGACCAGGCGCGGTCCGGCAGGGGTGAGCATGACCTCCGTATGCGCGGCCCCCTCCTGGATGCCCAGTGCGTCAAGGCACTTCAGCACATAGGCGACCAGCTCCGCCTCCGCCGCGTCGAGCTGCGGGCGGGAGATGATGTGGCGCAGCACCGGGGCGCCGTCGATGTGGTCGATGCGCTCCGCGTACACCTCGCTCACCAGGTGGCGGCCACCGATGCTCACGGTGTTCACGATGTACTGGGTGCCGGTCAGGAACTCCTGGACGAGGACGTCATGGTTGACCTCGCCCATCAGGTTCCGCCGGTCGACGATCGCCCGGAAGGCCGCCAGGGCCGTCTCCCGGTCCGGGGAGATGGTGCAGCCGTCACTTCCGGCGCTGTCGCGCGGCTTGACCATCACGGGATGGCCGCCCCACCGGGCGAGCAGTTCGATCAGCTCGGCTTCGTCGCGTACCGAGCCGGTGCGCGCGGCGGGCACACCGGCCTGCTCCAGGGCCCGGACCATCAGCTCCTTGTCGCGGCGGGCCGCGGCCTGCTCGGGCCGGTGGTGCGGCAGCCCAAGCTTCGCGGCAAGCGCGTCGGCGAGCAGGACGCCGTACTCGCTCGCGGCGATGACGGCGGTCGGGCGCAGGCCCTTCAGCACCCCGAGGGTCTTGGCGAGGTCCTCGTGCACCATGGTGTGCGGGGAGCTGTCCGCGTCGTACGCGTGCCGCAGCGACGCGTCGTACAGGTGCAGGCACTCCGCGCCCTCCTCCCGGAATGCCGTGGCCAGCGCCTTGCCGGTGGAGACGGGATTGACGAGGACGAACATCATGCGAGCCTTCCGCTGACGGTGGGGGCGGGCACGTCGTGCGCGGCCCAGAGCAGGTCGGTGGCGATGCCGGTCGCCTGACGAGCCGCGGTGTTCAGGTAGTTGACGATGGCGGCCCGAGGGTGCGAGGTGGCACCGAGCACCCAGACCCGCTCGGGTGCACCGGACCGCGGATCGCACACCCTGAGGCCGGCCGAGACCTCCGGCTCGGCGCCGGCCGAAGCGAGGGCCGGATCGGAGTGGAGCAGCAGGGTGCGATCAGGGAGCTGCCGCAGAGTCGGCTTGTGGTAGCCGGCCGCGCAGACGATGTGGTCGATGTGCTCGGTACGGTCGTCCGCCCACCGGACCAGCCACCCGGTACCGGCCTTGGCCGGGGTGATGCCCTCCGGCAGCCGCGGGACGATCGCCAGCGTTCCCCCGGTGAGCTGTTCGAGCAGCAGCCGGGCGTTCCGGACCGGAATGGATGAGATGTAGCGCGAGATCAGGTGCCGGTACCGTCCGAGCACTGCCCTGCGCGTGTCCGCAGGCCAGGACGCCGTGCTGTCGTTGATCGCGTCGATGATCTCGGCAATCGCGTCCTGCCAGGGAACCTGGCCGGACTCCGCGAGGCGCAGCTCCTCGGCCAGCCGGTCGGCCGGCGCGGCCGCTGCGCTCGTCTGGGCACGCAGCGCGGCTCCCGATCCGGCCCGGGCCACCGCGGAGACCACCAGGCGGGCCGCCTCGCGGTCGAAGTCCGGGGACTCCGGTGCGAGCCGTCGCCAGGAGCCCGGGTCGAGTACCGGGCTGGCGGGCCGGCTGAGTCGGCTCCGGACCGCAGGCAGCTGTCCGGAGGGCGAGGTGAGAACCACACGCCGCCCCCGCTGTCCCAGGACGAGCGCCGCGTCGATCGCCGTGAGCTTGCTGCCGAGCACCAGGATCCGCGCGGCGGCCGGCAGCCGACGCAGCCGCCCCACGGGGTACGGCACGGTGGTGAGGTCCGGATGGCCGACGTGCGCGCGTACCAGTTCGGGGACGACCGGCTGGTCGAGGCCGAGGCAGAGGAAGACATCGGTGCCGACGAGCTGCGCTCCGTCGTCGAGCACGACGGTGTAGCCGCCGTCGTCGTGAGGGCGGACGGCGGTGCCTCGCGCGCGGTGGTGCCGGACCCGGGTTCCCGCCTGCTCGGCGGTCCGGCGGTATGTCAGATACCGCTCGCGGCAGTACTGGCCGACGAGGTAGCGGGGGACGAAGTGGTCACGGTGTACCGGCCAGCCGCGCGCGGCGAGATACCTCAGCAGATCGGACTCGCCGGTGGGCTTGATCGAGGTGACGTCGACGGAGGTGTTGCAGAGCAGCAGCGGATCGGTGGTGCCGAAGGCCGTTCCCAGCCCGATCGGATTGGGGTCGACCACCGTGATGGAGCTGATTCCGGGGGTGGTTGCCAGCAGGGTGAACAGGGTCACCCCGCTGGCTCCGCCGCCGACGATGATGGCGTGCTTGCCCATGGATCAGCCCGCTGCTCGGGCGGCGATCGGATCCCCGGCCCGGGATGTGCCGAGGGCGCCGCTGCACCGGGTGAGGCCGACGGCGCGGCCCGGGTGGCCGAGCGGCCGCCCGGCGCGGGGCCGGGGGAAGGCGTATGCCACCAGTGCGTCGGGTGTGGCCACGGACACGGTCCGGTTGCCCCCTCTTTCTGATTCGGCGTGCAGGGTCACGCGTACGAGTGCAGGCATGCCTCGCGCAGCCACGAGGCGAATTCGGGCGTGCGCAGCAGATCCGAGTGACCGCCCGGGAACTCCTCGCGAGTGCATCCGCCGGAAGTGGCGTCGGCCCACGCGCCGATTCCGCTGGTGGACGCCAGCGGATCCGCCGCACCGCGCACCGCGAGGATCGGACAGCGCACCTCTCGGACCTGCGATGTGGTGAACTCCCTGAGCAGTCGGAGGTCCTGCATCGTGGTGTCGATGACGATCTCCCGCCACTCGTCGGCCTCGTCCGGTAGGAGGTCGGGATCGATGCCTTCGAGGTAGGCGACGGTGTCCGACCGTCGCAGAGTGGGCGGCTCCGGCACCGTCAGCAGAGCCGGTGCGGTGGCGCCGACCACCACCAGCGCGGAGACCACCGTCCCCAGCTCCTCCAGTTCCCTCGCCGTGGCATGGGCCGCGTACGCGCCGAAGCTGTGCCCGACGAGGACGGCCCGGGACGGCCGGCGGCGCTCTACCTGGGCGACGCAGGACCGCACGACCTCCTGGAAGGTTCCCGCGCCCTGGCCGAAATCCCTGCCGAATCGTCCCGGATACCGTGCGAGCCAGGCTGACGGCCCCAACTCTGCCAGCAGTCCGCGGAGTTCGGTGCCGAAGGATCCGGCACCCGGAAAGACGACGATGCTCGGACTGTCGGGACTCACCGGTTCCTCCTCCTGTCTTCAGCGAATCGTGACGGCATGGCTCAGGGTTCAGAGCCCGAGTGCCAGCTCATCCATGACCATGGCGATGCTGATCAGGCTGAGCCTGAAGTCCCACTTGTCCGCACCACCCTGACCAGGCGCCGTGTCGAGGCAGCCGGGGGCGAAGACCCCACTGGCCTCGACCAGGCCCCGCCAGCCCTCCCATGTCCGCTCATCGACGACCGACCGCAGGTCGTACGCGGTAAACCCGTGCTTGCCACGCCGCAGAACGGATTCCGGGACGACTCCCTGGTAGGCCGACTTGAGGCACGCCTTGCCCTCGAAGTCGACCACCTTCGCACTGTCGCCGGTCTGCAGAGCGAGGGAGACCACCGAGTTCCCGAGGAACGGGTAGCGGCCCTCGATCGAGCTCTTCATGACCATCGCGTCGCCGTGGTCGCCCAGAAGATGGCCCGCCAGCTGGACGTACACATCGGAGATCGAGCGCAGCTGCATCGATGAGAGCAGCTTGACCTCGTCCTCGGAGAACGGAATCAGCCTGGTGCGCCAGAACTCCTCGCCCACCAGCGCCTCATGTGCCGCCGAGGCAAGGTGCTCCCGCCGCCGGCTCACCTTTCGCCAGTCGACCTCCCAGCTGAAGTCCGCCCGGCCCCAGGCCTGCTCGTTCTCCGCGCAGGAGCTCCGGGTGGATCGGGTCGCGCTGTCGAAGGCATAGGAGTCGTAGCCGAAGAACAGCTCGTCCGCTCCCTCGCCGGAGACGACCCCCTTGACGCCGAAGGACCGCACCGTGTCCGCGAGCATCATGGCGGCCACATTGTAGGTCTCGCGTTGCGGATAGCAGCAGTGCCGGACCATCTCCTCGAACCGCGACGCGATGTCGGTGGGCCGGCACAGGATCTGCTCGTGCTTGCTGCCGACCTGCTCCGCCACCTCCCGCTGGAAGCGCCCCTCGTCCAGCGACGGATCGTCGAACACGACGGAGAAGGTCCGGACCGGCCGGTCGAGCAGCGCGGCCGATTCCATCAGGATCGCAGTGGAGTCGAATCCCCCGCTCAGATAGGCGCCGATCTCCACATCGGCATGCAGGCGGTCCCGGACGGAGGACTGCAGACCCTCCCTGAGCGCCTCCTCGGAGACCGGTTCCGGGGCGGGAACGAACTGGCCGTAGCGCCAGTAGCGTACGGTCTCCTGCCGGTCCGGACCGAACCGGACGGCGCAGCCGGGGGGAACGGCGTGCACGCCCTTCACCAGGGTCCGTGGCGCGACGATGTTCCCCAGCGAGAAGTACTGGTCGACAGCGCCGATGTCCACCTTCCAGGGCTGGTCGACGCACTGCACCAGCGGTTTGAGCTCCGAGCAGAAGTGAATGTCGGAGCCGGCCACCGTGTAGTACAGCGGGCAGATGCCGAACCGGTCCCTGGCCAGGATCAGCGAGTTCTCGGCACGGTCGAAGACGACGGTCGCGAACTGCCCGTCGACCAGGCCCAGTCCCTGGATTCCGTACCGGGACACCAGCTCCGGGATGACAGCCACATCGACGGCGTTCCGCTGCCGGTCGGAACCCACCTTCTCGCGGAGGGCCTTGGCGTTGTACACCTCGCCGTTCGTCATGGCCACGTACCGGCCGCTGCGGTCCTCGGCGGGCTGCCAGCCGTCGACCAGGCCCGTCATGCCGAGGCGGCCGAGCTTTACGGAGACTGTTTCGGTGTTCAGTGAGTAGGTCTCGTCAGGTCCGCGATGGACCAGCCGGTTGTGCATGGCAGCCGCGATGCTGCGATCCACCTGACCGTTCGGAGAATAGGTCCCGCATACGCCACACATCGCGATCAAGCACTCCGATCACGTAGTTCGTCGACGAGAACCTTCAGATTCTCCGCCCGGAGGACGTCCCGGACGCCGACAGCCATCCAGCCGAGTTCCTTCAGCTTGTTGACCAGGATCACCGTGGAGGCCGAATCGCCGCCGACGTCGAAGAAGTTGTCGTCGAGGCCGGCGTCGTCCACTCCGGTGAGCTGACGTACCAGTTCGAGGATCTGCTCCTCCGGTGTGGCGGCCCGGGCCGCAGCCGGAGCGGTGCGGCGGCTCGCCCGGAGCGCCTCGCGGTCGACCTTGCCGTTCCGCGTGTAGGGGATCGCCTCGATCTGCTGGATCACCGAAGGGACCTTGTAGGAGTCGAGGACCGCCTCCAGGTGGGCGCGCACCTCCCGGGAGGTGGCGGTGCCCAGGTAGTAGCACACCAGGGCATCGACGGCGGAGTCGTCACCGTTCTCGTGCGACTCGGCGGAGACGACCGCCTCCACGACCCCGTCGAGGCGGCAGGCCGCGCTCTCGACCTCACCCGGGTCCAGGCGGTAGCCGCGGACCTTGAGCTGCCGATCCAGCCGCTCGACGAAGAAGACCTGCCCGTCGTGGTGGTCGACGATGTCGCCGGTCCGGTAGACCCGGTCCGCGTTGTCGTCGATGAAGCGCTGCACGCCCTGCGCGGTCAGGTAGCCCACCGCGACGCTGTTGCCGGTGATGACGAGTTCACCACGGGTCACCGGCGATCCGGCGGCACCGTCCGCCGTGGCCGTCGGCAACGGGACGACATCGAACCCGCAGTCGCCCACCACGTCGCCGAGCGGGATGGACTCCCGGCAGTCGTCCGGGTCCAGCGGGTCGCTGAGGAAGTTGCAGACGGTGGTCTCGGTCAGCCCGTAGGCGTTGTGGAAGGCCGCTGCCGACGACCACTTCCGGAGCACGGCCTGCCGGCAGGCGCCGCCACCGTTGATCACATGCTTCAGGGTCATCGCATCGCTCGGCTGAGTGGACGTCAGCGCGAACGGCGTCGTCTTCAGATGGGTGATGCGGAAGTCCTCCAACGTCCGCTGGAGCACCGTTCCCGGGCTGAGGTGCTCCTCGCCCAGGATCACCAGGCAGGCGCCCGAGGTCAGGGTCCACAGAATCTCGGTTATGCACCCGTCGAAGGTCAGGCGGGCGAACTGCAGCGTGCGGCACTGCGGGTCCAGCTCCAGACGTCGCACATGGTCCCGGACCATGGGCACCAGCGGTTCCGCGCGCACCAGGACGCACTTGGGCTCTCCGGTCGAACCCGAGGTGTGGATCGCGTAGCCGAGCGTTCCCTGGTATTCGGCCAGATCCGCCAGGGGCCGGTCTCCCGCGCCGTCCCGCCACTCGGCCGGCGGCGCGGCGAGCCGTGGCGCGTGCGGCGCGTCGCGGCTGCTCGCGACCACGTTGATACCGAGCGAGGACACCTTGCTCCTGTTCGACGACTCGCTGTCGCGCGGGTCGATGAACACGAACGGCCGTCTGGCGGCCAGCGCGCCGACCATGGCGACGATCGAACCCGAGGTGCGGATGGCCTCGATTCCGATGAACTCACCCGGAGCGGTGAGCGATTCGAGTCGCGAGGTGAAATCGCGGGTGTACTCGCCGAACTCCCGATAGGTGATGGAGCCGTCGGAGGTCTCGATGGCGGTGCAGTGGGGATGGTCCTGAACGGCGCGCTGGATCGCGTCCACTACTGATATCTGCTGCACAGTCAAGTGCTGAACCTTTCTCAGCGGTGGTCATTCGAACTACCCCACGGTGTGGACGAGCGTTCCCACACCCTCGACGACGGCCTTGATCGAGTCCCCGGGGCTGATCACAGCGGCTCCCGGGGTTCCCGTGCAGATCACGGTTCCGGGTACCAGGGTCCGCCCGGCCGTGAAGTACTCGACCAGATAACCCAGGTCGTACTTCATGGCGGACACCAGGGCGGAGGAGATGACCTCACCGTTGCGGACGGTCGACACCCGAATCCCCTGGAGAGCCGCATCGTCGAACTCGTCCAGCGTCACCAGCTGCGGCCCGATGCTGCAGAACGTGTCGAACCCCTTGGCCCACGGGATGTACCGCGGATTCTCGCGGATCACGTCCTCTGCGGTCATGTCGAGCACGGCGGTGACACCCACGACGACCGAGCGCCAGTCCGCGCGCGACACGTTCTTGCATTCCGAGCCGATGACGAGACCGAGTTCGGCCTCCGCGGTCACCCTCTTGCTCTGGGACGGCAGGTTGATCTGCTGCCCGTTGCCGATCAGGCAGCTGCTGGGCCTCAGGTACGATCCGGGGCCGGAGGCCGGCTGCTGGGTGTTCAGATCCTCCGAATGGCCCCGGTAGTTCAGGCCGGCGCCCCAGATGTCGCCGCCGTCGGCTATGGTCGCAGCCCCGTCGAGCCGAACATCGGTCAGCCGCTCGACCGACCGGGAGGCGAGCAGCGCGGCGAGTTCGCTTCTCCGGGCATCGTCCAGCAGATCCGCGATCCGGGTGGGAGCCTTGTACCCTTCGAATGCCGAGAGCGGCGCCCAACTGCCGTCCTGACCCGCGTGGATCTGGTATCCGCTGCCGGCATCGAATCGTGCGATTCTCACGTTTTCCTCCTCCTAAGACTGATCGAAGGGCTCGCTAGACCGCCGCGAGGCCCTGGGAGATCCGCTGCGCCGCAGCGTGGATGTGGCTCTTGCCGACGCTCTGCGAGGCCAGGTCGACGGCGGTCTCCATCAGGGGGGCCGGGTCGACGGTGAGCTCGGCGCAGAGTTCCTCGATGAGCGGGAAGTATCCGGAGTGAATTCCGATCACTCCACCGAGGACCTGCATGTTCCGGTTCTCCGGCAGCAGTTCCAGGTTGGTCCGGCAGAACTCCGCGAGCCGGGCCAGTCGCTTGTAGTCGTACTTGTCGTTGCCGATGAGGCTGAGGATGCCGGCCAGCGACTCGGTCTCCGCGTTGCCGGCGCCCCGGCCGATGCCGTCGAGCGTTCCGTCGACGATGGTGGCGCCCGCCTCAAGCGCGGCGATGCTGTTGGCGTTCGCCATGCCGAGGTTGTCGTGGCCGTGGAACCCGACGACCGGGAAGCACTCCTTGGCGACCTCCACATAACGGTGCACGTCGCTGGGCAGCATCGAGCCGTAGGAGTCCACGACGTACAGCCCGGCAACGGCCGGGGTGACTCCGCTCAGCAGCTCGGGCAGCTGCTGGGCAGGTGTGGCGCTCGTCTTCATGAGGTTGAGGTAGACCTGCCCGCAGATCTCGGTGGCGCGCTCGATGTAGTCGAGGTGCTCGGGAACCCGATCGGCTTCCATACCGATGCGGACGAACGACATGCCCTGGCTGCAGAGTTCCTCCAGTGTGCCGAGCCGGCTGAAACCGGGCTGCGCGAACATCCCCCAGGAGGTCTCCGACAGTTCCGAACGTGCGATCTCGCACCACCGGGACAGGTCGATGTTGCAGGCTCTGATACCGGAACGCTCGGCCTCGAAACCGAGGCCGTGGCCGATCTCCACCTTCTCGATCGGTGTCTCGTTCAGTCGGCCTAGGAGTTCGATGACGAACTTCTGGTCGAGTTGGAAGTCGACGGCATAGGAACCATCACGCAGGGTGGCGTCAAGAATCTCGCTCGTCAGCGGCTCGAACAGCGGGGCGGGTGCAGTAGACAAATCCGTCCTCCGAAGCTCAGTGGTTTGCAGATGAGTGTCCCGTCGGACTGCGCGACAGATTCCCGGTGGGCCCGGTCAGATGTCGGCAGTACAGGAGTGATGGAGCGCCATGAGGGAGTCCGACCGTGGAAACCCCGACTTCTGTCGGGGTGGAGAAACGGCCTCCGCCGCGCCGCCACAGGCAGTCCCGTGCCGTGGGTGCGATCGTTCCGGCCTCATGGTGAGCAAGTCTTCACCTGGGCGCCATCTGCCCGTGTCCGGGTTTTCATTTCTGATAAAATCCGGGGTAGGGCTGTCACGCTGAACCTCTGTGGGGTTCGTTGCGACGCAATGTACGCCAATTCGGCGGATTGCCCCGGCAACCCCGAGGAGAATGGTCCAGTTCCCCCCTGGCCTGCCGGCGCTCCTCGCCTGGCCGCTGACTATGCCTCACAATCCAAGGGGGATCAACGCCTTGCCGCGCACCGGCAACCTGACATGTCCCCTTAGGCCCGAGTCGGCTCGACTGGTTTGGGTGGCATAGTGTCGCCGCCGCAGGCTCGGTGGTTCGCGCGCGGCGGCAGGTTGCCGCAGGTCAGCGGAGGCTGTGGACGGGTGTCGAGATCGCGCGCCGAGGGCTGGAGAGGTGGGAACCGGACAACAGTCGCCACGGCCGAGCCGTCTCACATGGCGAGACGGTGCAGTGCGGACGCGCCCGGCCCGGGTGTGGCCGGCGGCGGTCGACCAGCGTTGGTCGATCGGCGCTGGAACCCTACTGCCGACCGGTGCCGGCCGGTCGGTAGGCGAACTGATTGACTTCGCTGGACAGGGGGCGAATACCTGTGTTTGGCTTTCTGGGCGAGAGCTGGCGCCGACCCTGGATGAGTCGCTCAGCGCCTGTCGGCGCATCCAGTCGAGGCTGGATTCCGCTGCCCGGGACCCCAGGAGCCGAACGGGCTGCGCTGTCCATTATTTGAGACGCACACCCGCGCACGGTTCGCCGGGGCGGGCTTCTCCTTCTGCGTGACCTCTGGGCGATTGACTGGTGGTCGGCGCATTCGTTCACGACACCGGGCCCCGACGACCGGGGCCTCGACGACCGGAGTCGGCTGCGTCCTGCAGGGTCAAGCAGCCAGGAGGGATGTCATGAGCACGGCTATTCTTGACGACTTGCGGAAGGCGCTCCCGGAGCGGGATGTGCCGGCGGTCGAGGAGTGCGCGACGACGCTGCTCAAGGCGCTGCCGCGACCGGGCGAGCTCGGGCGGAACACGGTGATGGTCGCCTATGGCGGCGGCAAGGACAGCTCCTATGCGCTGGCCTTTGTGCGCGCAGTCCACCTGGCCCTCGCCGAACGGCACGGCGAGACCTTCCGGTTGCGGGTGGCGACCATGCGGCACGGCGGCATGCCGTACCAGGTGATGCAGAACATCGACCGCACGTACCAGGCGCTGGGGCTCTACGGCGATCCGGATGCCGAGCTGCTGCTGATCGAGGGCGGCCAGGTCCGCCCCTTCGCCCGGGACCGGAGCATGCCCCACCGGCTGATCGACTTCAACCGGGTCGACATGCTGATGTCCGGGCACCGCACCTACGGCGACGGCCGGGCCACGTTCTGCAACGCGTGCAACCTGAACGTGGCGGACTCCTTCGGTGTGGCCGCCGGCCACGGCGAGGGCGTGGACCTGATCATCACCGGGGACTCTCCCCAGGAGCAGCGCGACTACGCCCTGTGGATTCGGCAGCTGGCGCGGAGTGCCGGTCTGAAGCCTGCCGACAGCAAGAAGGGCTTCCAGGGCACGCTGGAGACGCTCAACGGGCTGGCGAGGGCGTACTTCCAGGAGATCCACGGCTCGGAGAACGCGGAGCGGATCGAAGCGCGTGGGGTGGCCTCGGACATCTCCACCGCGCTCCAGTTCTACTCCATCTACGACTACACGAGCTACGCCTCGGGGGCGCACTGGAGTCTCCTGACGGGCTTCCTCGGCTTCGTCTTCGACGAGATCGCGTTCAACTTCACCGAGTCCGACTGCGTGAACCCCGCGCTCATGGCCCACCTGCGCGGGCTGCGGACCGAGCGGGTGTACAAGCGCTCCTACCAGGAGGGCATCGGCCAGTATGTCGACTTCGCCCTGGAACTGATGCGCCGCAAGCACTTCCCGGAGCACCTGGTCGAGGAGATGCGGCAGCGCTACGCCACCGAGGCCGGTGTCGAGTCCATGCGTGAGGCGGCGACCCGGTACGGCGAGGATGCCTTCGGGCTCGACACCACGCAGCTGATCTGCATGGTGTACTCCCCCTTCGCGGGACGAGCGGCCAACCTGCACGAGTTCCTTGCCGGGGAGCATCCCGAGCTGCTGGAGGCCGAGGACCGGATCCGAGCGCTCCTGGCCGGCTCCGTGGACCGCGCGCTCGCCGCCCGTCTGGAGCGGATCAGCGGACTGAGCACGACCGATCTGCAGGCTCTGCACGACGGCCCGCTGTGGTCGCCGTTCGCGGACATGTCCGCGCAGACAGGAGTCCTTCCGCAGGTCATGATCACCGACCCGCACCAGAAGCGGATCAGCGCGAAGCGCAACCCGGCGGGCGAGGAGGTTATGGACCGGGTCTCCGGCCGGTAGCAGGCGCGGCGCCCACCCGCCGAACCTGCCCGCCGCAGCCCAGGGTGGCCGGCACCGCGGGAGCGGGCGGGGCGAGATTCCGTCGCCCTGCCCGACCCCGCCCGTACTCACTTCCGGAACGAGCCGTCCAGCGTGGCTGCGGAGAAGCCTTCGGGCAGCGGGAGCCCGAAGAGCACATGCAGGGCGGCGAGGAACGCGGTGCGCTCCGACGCCCCGAGCGCGCCCCCGCGCCGCACCGTCTTCGCGACGGCGGTGGCCGTGCCGAAGGCGGTCGGGAAGTCGGCGGCGGAGAGCGCCTCACAGATCTTCGCAGCGGTCTTGGACGCTGCGGGCTCCGGCTCTCCGGCGGCGGCGGCCGCCGCCGCGTGATCACCCGCGATACGCCCGATCTGCTCGCTGAGCTGGGCCTTGACCGACACGGTCTCATCCGTCCGACCCGCCACCAGCAGCGCACCGTCCAGCCACTGCGACTCGACGCTCTGGGCTGAGCCGACCCGGGCCACCGGCACCACCGCGACCGGCGGGTGCTCGACCGCGATGTCCAGCATCAGCAGGCGCAGCCACAGCAGATCGGCCGTGACCGCCTCCGACGAGGCGACCAGGGTCGCCCGCCCCACCGTGTATTCGGCGGCCGAGGCGAGCAGCGGCGCGGGGTCGATCGACACGGACACGGCCGCGGCCCCGTCCACCCCCTCGGTGAGGCTGCGGGCCCGTAGCGCGGGCGCCCAGCGCACCTCGCCGGCCGGGTCGGCGCTCAGCACCGCGAGCGGTGCCCGGCCCAGCGACACGGACTCGGCCCACTCGCCGTACCCGGACGCCAGCAGGTCCTCAAGGTACGCCTGCATCGCCTCCTCGTGGGGCCGGCCGTCGTGCCGCCGACCGGCCCGCACCGCGACTCCCGTCTTGATGACCGGCGGCGTCAGCCAGGTCTCCGGGTCGGCGCCGGGCTCCTGCTCGCCGAGGCCGAAGCGGATCGGCAGCCCGATGGCGCGCGCGAACTCCAGGTCGGCGACCGAGTGCGCCGGGTTGACGATCACGGCGCCGGTGCCGAACTCGGGCTTGGCCCAGTCGGCGACCCAGACGGGCAGCAGGTCGCCGTGGAGCGGGTGGCGCACGAAGCGTCCGCTGAAGTACGGGCGCTGCCGCACCTCGGTGGCGGCCAGCGCCACGTGGTCGGGGTGCACCACGACCGCGCAGGCGGCGGTGAAGGGCGACCAGTCGGTGGTGAAGGTGCTCAGGGAGTCGCCGCTCGCCTCGCCGGTCGCGGGATCGGCGAAGGGCAGCCGGATCACCGCCCCCCGGCTCCGGCGCAGCGCCTTCTGCTGCTTGGCGTCCACCCGCGCCCCCCAGGAGGGCGCACTGCCCCCGGCCACCGCGGCCAGCGCGGCCGCCGAAGGCACGTAGGACAGCGTCCACGGCCCGGCCGCGTCGTCCTCCGCGCTCACCGCGATCCGGCCGGCGGATGCCAGCGTACGCAGCAGTTCGATCGCGGTGGTGGACGTCCCCGGCGCCGGGGCTCCGGTCAGCACACCGAGCCTGGCGCTGGCTGCGGCGACCGCTTTCAGCCGCCGCTCGTGCAGGTCGTCGACTGGTGCGCCGATCGTCAGGACCTTGGTCGTCAACGTTCGCTCCGTTCCCGGTGTCCGCAAGATTACGCAGGCATGCTAGGCCGTTTGACGCCCCGTCGGAGAAATCCGCACCGGACCGCTCTGCATGTCAAGAACGTACAAGACGTGGCTGCCGGGAGGCGGCACGGTGGATCCGGAAGGCTGACAGGGGTGTCGGGTTCTCACCGGTTTGGAGCGGGCGCAGTGGTCGTTGATCAGGGTTCGATGGCGTCGGAACAGGTGCCGCTGTCGGTCGGGCAGGAGCAGCTCTGGTTCCTGGAGCAGTTGACTCCCGGGCTCGCGACGTACAACGTCGCGGTCGCCCACCGGATTCGCGGGCCGCTGGACGGCACGGCGCTCGCCGCGGCACTGACCGAGCTCGTGCGGCGGCACGAGTCGCTGCGTGGAACGGTGTCCACGGTGGACGGGACGCCGGGGATGGTGTTCACCCCGCCGTCGGCGGTGGACCTGCCGGTCGGCCACCTGACCGACGCAACCCCCGAAGCCCGCGAGGCCCAGCTCGCGAAGGAGCTCCAGGAGCACGTCCGCCAGTCCTTCGACCTGGTGCGCGGCCCGCTGTACCGGTTCAGGCTGTTCCGTCTCTCGGCGGACGAGCATGTGCTGTCGCTCGTCTTCCACCACCTCGTCACCGACGGCTGGTCGACCAGCCTGCTGCTCAGGCAGCTCCAGGACGGCTACGCCGCGGCGCTCCGGGGCGACGGACCGGCCGGCGGGGCAGGTGACCGGGCGGCGGACGCCCCGCCGCCGGTCCGCTTCGCGGACTTCGCCGCCGAGCAGCGCGCCGCTCTCGACAACGGCGGCCTGGAAGAGCAACTCGGCTACTGGCAGGAGCAGCTGGATGGCGTCACGCCGCTGGAGCTGCCGGCCGACCGGCCGCGCCCGGCCGAACCGAGCTTCGCCGCCGGCACCACGCGGAGCGAGCTGCCGCCGGACCTGCTGGTGGCGGCGCGCGCGCTCGCCGAGGCCGAAGGCGCGTCGCTGTTCATGGTCCTGACCGCCGCGCTGACCGTGGTCCTGGGCCGGTACACCGGCCAGCAGGACGTCTCGCTCGGCACCGCTGCGCTCGGTCGGACCGATCCGGATCTCGAAGAGGTGGTCGGGTACTTCACCAACATGGTGGTACTCCGGGCCGGCCTCCAGGACGATCCCGCCTTCGACGAACTGCTGTCCCGGCTCTCCGACGTCCTGCTCGACGCCTACGACAACCAGGACGTGCCCTTCGAACGGGTCGTCGACCGGCTTCGGCCGCACCGCGATCCCGGCCGCAACCCGTTGTTCGGCGTCTGCGCCCAGTTCCTGACCGAGCAGACCTCCGGCACGACGATGGACCTCCCGGGGCTGACCACGGAAGCGGTCGACCTCCCGTCGCTCGGTGCACGCTTCGACCTGGCGCTGACCTTCGTGGAGTCGGCCGACCGGCTCCAGGTGGGTGTCGAATACGCTGCGGACCTCTTCGACGGCTGGCGGATCGAGGCACTCGTCCGGCATCTGGCACAGGTGCTGAGGGCGGCCTGCGCGGACCCCGCCCAGCGGGTGTCGCAGCTGACGCTGCTCGACGACACGGAGGCCCAGGAGCTCTTCGCCGCCGGGATCGGCGAGATGCTCTCCCACGCGGACGAGCCGGTGCACGCCGCAATCGCCCGGCGCGCGCTGGAGCAGCCGGACCGCATCGCCGCGATGTACGAGGGCGAGAGCCTGACCTACCAGCAGCTGGAGCGCCGGGCGTTCGAGCTCGCCGCCTTCCTGCGCGACCGGGGGGTGCGGCACGGGCAGGTCGTCGGGGTGGCGATGGAGCGCGACCTGGACGCGCTCGTCGCGCTGCTCGGCGTGCTGAAGTCCGGGGCGGCGTACGCAGTCCTGGACCCCTCGCACCCGGTGGGCCGACTCGAGTACATCCTCAAGGACACCGCGGCGCCGATCGTGCTGACCCAGCGCCGGGTGCGCGAGCGCATACCCGAGTCGGCGGACTGGTCGATCGTCGAGGTCGACCAGGAGCGGGGGGCCATCGCCAAGGCGGGAGCCGAGTCCGAGGGCTGGGCCGAGGAGGCCGGCCGCGACTCGCTCGCCTATGTCATCTACACCTCCGGCTCGACCGGCCAGCCCAAGGGAGTTCTCCTCGAACACCGGGCGCTCCAGTCGTTCATCGCCTCCTACCGGCGTGTGTTCGACCTCCAGCCGGATGACCGGATGCTCCAGCTGGCCGCGCTGGCCTTCGACATGTCGCAGGGCGAGATCTTCGCCGGCCTCACCGCCGGGGCGGCCCTGGTCCTGGTCGACAAGGAGGCCGGCACCTCGCCCGACGCGCTCGCGGCGCTCATGCGGGCGCGGGAGGTCACCTACATCTGCATGTCGCCGGCGATGCTCGCACTGGTCGAGGGCGGACCCTACCCCAAGCTGCGGAAGATCATGGCGGGCGGCGAGGCGGTTCCGGCCGAGATGGTCGCCAAGTGGAACCTGCCGGGGCGTCGGCTGATCAACTGCTACGGGCCCACCGAAGCCGCGGTCGGCTGCACCTCCTACGAGTGCCCCCACGAGCCGGCCCGCAGCGCGCCGCCGATCGGCGCCCCGTTCACCGACCGCCGCATGTACGTGGTCGACAAGGCCGACCGGCTCGTCCCCCGCGGTATCGCCGGGGAACTGCTCATCGGCGGTGCGGAGGGCCTCGCCCGCGGCTACCTCAACCGGCCGGACCTGACCGCCGCGGCGTTCACCGAGGACCCGTTCCACCCCGGCGGCCGGGTCTACCGAAGCGGCGACCTCGTCCGCTGGAACCGCGACTACCAGCTGGAGTTCCTCGGTCGCGGCGACGGCCAGGTGAAGCTGCGGGGCCTGCGCATCGAGCTGGAGGAGATCGAGTCCGCGCTGATGTCGCACCCGGACGTGGGTGTCGGCGCGGTGGCGCTGCGGCAGGACCGGCGCGGTGAGAAGCGCCTGGTCGGCTACGCGTCGCCGGCCGGCGACCGCGTTCCGGACGCGGCCGAACTGCGCGCCCACCTGGCCGAGCGGCTGCCCGAGTACATGATCCCGACCGCGTGGGTGGTGCTGGACAGTCTGCCGCTCACCACGGCACGGAAGGTGGACCGCAAGGCCCTGCCGGACCCGGTCGAGGCCGACCCCGAGGAGGACTACGTCGCCCCGCAGGGGCCGACGGAGCAGGCGGTCGCGCGGATCTACGCCGAGGTGCTGGAGGTCGAGCGGGTGAGCGCGGCGGTGGCGTTCTTCGCGGCCGGCGGCAATTCGCTGCAGGCGATGCGGGTCGTCAGCCGTATCGGCAAGGA
This sequence comes from Peterkaempfera bronchialis, assembly GCF_003258605.2. Lineage (NCBI taxonomy): Bacteria > Bacillati > Actinomycetota > Actinomycetes > Kitasatosporales > Streptomycetaceae > Peterkaempfera > Peterkaempfera bronchialis. The sequence continues at coordinate 968,660 of NZ_CP031264.1, read as the reverse complement.
GTTCGGGGTGAAGATCCGGCTGCGGGCGATGTTTGCCGACGCCACCACACGTTCGATCTCGGCGGAGGTCGACCGGCTGGTGGCGGCGAAGGCGGCGGGTGCCAAGGCGGGGCCCGGCCGTGTCGGCTGACCGCCTCCTGCCGTTCGGCGGGGACGACGCCGGGCTGCCGCCGCTGTACTGCGTGCACTCCGCCTCCGGCTCCGCCTACACCTACCTGCCGCTGGTCGGCCTCCTCGGCGGTCGGCCGGTCGTCGGCATCGAGGTGCCCGGATATGACGGCGACGGCCTGCCGCCCACCGATCTGTGCGAGCTCGCTGAGGACTACGTCCGCGCGGTGGAAGAGGACTGTGCGGGACGGGAGTTGTGCCTGCTCGGCTGGTCGATGGGCGGCGCGGTCGCCTACACCATGGCCCACCGGCTGCGGGCCCGGGGATGTCGGGTGGCGCTCGTGGTGCTGGTCGACGCCCTGCTGCACCATGCCGAACCGGTCCCGCCGAGGGAGGTGGTCCTGGCCAGGTTCGCCGTCAACCTGCTGGCCGAGGCCGGGAACGGACAGAGCGAGCAGCACGTGGCCGACGCGCTGCGGGAGTGGCCGTCGGCCGCGCCGACCGGGGACGCCTGGCGTCTGCTCCATCGGGCGGGCCTGATCTCCGAAGACCTGGACGCCGAGACCCTGGACCGCCTGTTCGAGGTCTTCCGGCGGAACGTCGAGGCCCTGCACGGGTACCGGCCCGAGCCCGGCTACCCCGGACCGGTGCTGGTGGTCGAGGCCGAGGAGTCGCCGCGCGGTCCGCTGCGGTGGACCGATGCGGCGCAGGACGTGCGCACCGTCACCGTGCCCGGCGACCACTTCTCGATGTGGCGCGGAGCCGGCCTGGAGGCTCTGGGCGCAGCGGTCCGGGACGCGCTGCACGAGGTGTCCGCCGCGCGACCGTAAGGAGTACCAGCATGACCACACACGAAACCGCGGCCCCGGAGCGGGCCGCGGCCAGGCCGAGCCTGTGGCGCAACCGGGAATTCCTCACCTTCTGGTCCGGGGAGACCCTTTCGCTGTTCGGCACCCAGATCACCGTGCTGGCACTGCCGCTGACCGCGGTGATCACGCTGGACGCGCAGCCCGACGAGGTCGGCCTGCTGCGGTTCCTGCAGATGGTCCCCTACCTCTTCTTCGGGCCGATCTTCGGAGTCTGGGTGGACCGCCACCGCCGGCGCACGGCGATGATCGGCGCGAACACCCTGCGTCTGGCCCTGATCGGGCTGATCCCGCTGCTGTCCTGGCTCGATCAACTGGACATGCCGCGGCTGATGCTGATCACCTTCGGGGTGGGTGTCGGCGCGGTGCTCTTCGACATCAGCTGGATGTCATACGTCCCCACGTTGATCCGCGACCCGGACTACCTGGTCGAAGCCAACTCCAAGTTGGCGACCACATCCGCGACCGCCGACGCGGCCGGGCCGGGCCTGGCGGGATCGCTGGTGAACCTGCTGTCGGCGCCGATCGCGATGGCCGCGAACGCCGGGACGTACCTGGGCTCGGTGGTCTCGCTGCTGCTGATCCGCACCAGGGAGCCCCAGCCTCCGGCCGTGGCCGAGCGGCGAATCCGCACGGATCTGGTCGAGGGACTGAAGTTCGTCGCGGGCAACCGCCTGGTGCGGTGGATCGCGGCGGTCGGCGGCCTGGCGAACTTCTTCCTCTCGGCGACGCAGCCGATGTTCATCCTGTATGCGGTCCGCGACCGGCATGTGCCGACCTCGGTACTGGGCCTGATCTTCTCGGTCGGCGCCTGCGGCGGGATCGTCGGCGGCATCCTCTGCCGCCGGCTGACCCAGCGGCTCTCCCTGGGCCGCCTCTACGCCTGCGCGCTGGCCGCGGCGTTCATTCCGATGCTGCTCCTGCCGGCCGCCGCAGGCGCGGACGTCCTGGTGGAGGTGCTGTTCACGATCGCCTGGTTCCTCGGGGCGCTGGGGCTGACGACCGTCAACATCCTGATCATCAGCGTGCGGCAGAACGTCACCCCGCCCGCCTTCCTGGGGCGGATGAACGCGGCGGTGCGCGCCGTGATGTTCGGGCTGGGCGCGCTCGGCGGCCTGCTGGCGGGGTTGCTCGCCCAGCAGACCGGAGCGCATCAGACCCTGTGGGTCTCGACGGTCGGATCGGCGGTCTTCGTGCTCTGCGGAGTGCTGCTGTCTCCGCTCAGCCGCCTGCGGGAGATGCCCGGTGCCGAGGTCGAGCCGGTGGCGGACCGGGCGTAGCGGCCCGGGCTGGTACCGAGGGTGTTCTTGAAGTGGCGGGTGAAGTGCGACTGGTCGTAGAAGCCGGTGGCCGCCGCGACGAGGCCCGGCGTCATGCCCTCCAGGAGCAGTTCACGTGCCTTGTCCACCCTTCGGCCCGTCAGGTACTGATGAGGGGCCACGCCGAACTCCTTGGTGAAGGCGCGGACCAGATGCGTGGGGTGGGTCTGGAACAACTCCGAGGCCTCCGCCAGCGTGATGCCTTCCACCAGCCGCGCGTCGAGCAGGTCGCGAAGACGCCGGGCGACTCCCGGGGCGGCCGTCGGCCGTGGGTTCCGCAGCGTTCCCGCAAGGTGTCCGTGCAGGCGTTCGACGATGAAGTCCAGCCTGCTCTCGGCCTCCAGCGGCTCGCCACTTCCGTCCAGGGCGGTGTGCAGTAGGTGGATTCGCTGCCGCAGCACGGGGTCCGAGATGACCGGCTGGTCCGCGGCGGCCCCGATGAGTTCACTGCCCAGCAGGGCGGGGTCCAGATAGAGCACCCGTTTCCGGAATCCGTCCGGGGAGACCGAATCCCCGTTGTGCGCGACCTGCGGCGGAAGGATCGTGACGAGGTGATTCAGAGCGCCGTACTCATGGCGTTCCACGTCGAAACGGACAATGCCGTCGTCGACAATGAGGAGCGTCCATGAGTCATGCGTGTGCATGGGGTAGACATGGTTCGTTATGTGCGCATGGAAAACTTCTCTGATGCCACATACGGGCGGCCGCCAGGCGGCGACCTCCAGATCACTAGTCGTGGGCATGATTGATCTTATCAGGAATGCGGAATTCCGCGTAGCAGAGATTTACGCTGAGTGATCGGCGGGAGCGCCCGGGAAGTCCGCGCCCCGGGCGTCCGCGTCACAGGCTGCGGAGATAGCCGCCGTCACAGCGCATCGCGGTGCCGGTCACATAGGAGGCGTGCGTGCTGCACAGGAAGGAGGCGACTGCGGCGAACTCCGCAGGTCGACCGTAGCGACCTGCGGGAATGTCCTTGATCGAGGCATCCCGTACCTCGGTGAGGCTGCGGCCGGTGCGCTCGGCGTTGGCGGCATCGACCGCCGCGGTGCGCTCGGTCTCGATCCGTCCGGGCAGCAGGAGGTTCACCGTCACCCCGTCCGCGGCGACCTCGGCGGCCAGGGTCTTGAGGTAGCCGGCCAGCGCCGCGCGGCCCAGGTTGGAGAGCGCCAGGTTGGGGATCGGAGCGGCGACCCCGCTGGACCCGACCGCGAGGATGCGGCCCCAGCCCCGTTCCCGCATGGCCGGCAGTGCCAGCGCGACCAGGCGCAACTGCTGGCGCAGCGTGGCGTCCAGCGCGGCATCCACCTCGGCCAGATCAAGGCTGCTCGCCGGACCTGGCTTGGGCCCGGGCCCGTTGAGAACGAGCACGTCAGGGGGACCGAAGGCCGCGACCGTCGCTTCCAGCAACCGGGCCGGCCCGTCCTCGGCCAGCAGGTCCACCTCGACACCCACGGCAGTGGGCAGCTGGGCGGCGATCTGCCCGGCGCGTTCCCCGCGCCGTCCGCAGACCACGGTCCTGGCCCCCTCCGTGGCCAGCGCCCGGGCGATTGCCTCCCCCAGCCCGCCGGTGGACGAGCACACGAGCGCTGTGCGCCCCGAAAGTCCCAGGTCCATGAGTGATCCCAACAATCCAATAGTCAGGAATTGCGCGAATGAGAGATGTGACCCGGACCACCCAATCATGGGACGTGACGCCCGGTCGAGCCCAACTGCCAGAATCTCAAACTGCGAGAACCGGGGCGTCTTCGCCGCCGCGCGTCGCGTGCGCATTGCCGAATTCGGTTCAGTCCGTTCAGCCGACGCAGCGTGCCAAGGTCGCGCAGGAGTACCTTGTCCACCTCGTGGGCGTGCCGTTCGAGCGAGACCGCCGGCGGCCGTCCAGGTCCCGGTAGCCGCGCAGTACGCCCTTCACCGGTGACACCAGGTCTGGCCCAGCCGGTAGTCCTCCGGGTGCCGTGCCAGGAGGCGGTCGGGTTCGGCGTAGGCGGTCCAGCTGATCTGGGATCTCAAGGGTGACGCCCACATGTGAGGTACACGTCCGAGACGGGCAAATTTCCAAGATGCCGCGCAACCACAGACGCATGTCCGCACCCTCTTCCACCGGGTCGAAGCGTCGTCGTGCAGCTGCCAACCAGACGGCCTGAATCACCGTGTCCGTAAGCGGAGAGTTCAGCAGTAGACGTGCGTCCTTGCCAAGCTGAACATCGTCGTCCTCCGCGGCCGCCTCGGCGAGTGCGAGTACCTGTGAAACTTCTGGATGAGGTGCGGCCGGTGGTCGCCGAGGAGGAGCTCCGCGAGACCGTGACGGCGGAGATCGACCGGGCCGCATCCGCATTGGAACGTGCCGTGGCGGTGCCGGGGATCGTTCCGGCGCTGCGGCAGGTTGTACATCAGGCTGACGCCGACCTCGGATTCCGCATGTTCCTGCGGGCCGCGAATGCCTACTCCGTGCCGATCGGAAAAGAGCAGTACGACCGGCTACGGGCGATCGGTGACCGCTGGCATATCCCGCAGAAGCCGTCTACGGAGGTCTGACCGTGCAGTGGCCACCCATCGACCCGAGCCGGCGTGACTTCAGGGCGGGCCGGTACGGTCTGCCGATGCTCGCGGCCCTTTTCTTCGGGACGGACTGGCGACACCACGAGCATTCAGGAGGGGCGGGTGCCGCTGGTGGGGCTGCTGCGTGAGCTGAACGCGGCGCTGGCTGAGCAGGTCGCGCGGCTGGAGGCGGAGAACGAGCAGCTCCGGGCTCGGGCACACGGTCCGCTGTGACTGCGGGCACCTGACCGCGGCTTGGGCGCCGGAGGGTGTGCCCGCCTCGCCCCGTAGCGCACCAAACGGCTTCACCAGGTACGAGCTGCGGGTTTGCCGGATGGTCGGCTTGTGCGGTGATACTCGTTGATAAGCCTGGCGACGGCTTGTCGGCGTTCGATCCGGGCTGCCGGGACCGGAAGAAGATCGCATCTCGCCCTGCAGGCCCACACTCCTGGCGCACGGGCCGCCGACCCAGGCGATGTCCTGGGCGGGCTACTCAAGGTGGTCGGCTTCACCCCGAACCTGGTCGGCAAACGCGTGCTGATGGTGTTGGACGACGCGGCCGACCACACCCAAGTGGAACCGCTGCTGCCAGGGGAGCCGGGCTGCCTGGTCCTGGTCACCAGCCGCCGACGTCTGGAGGAACTCAGCAACACCCCACAGCCGCTGGCCCTGGCCCCGCTCCCGCCCCGGGACGCTGACACGTTGTTCCTGCTCCTGTCCGGGCGCACCGAGGCTGAACATGCGGAGGAGGCGGTCGCCTGGATCACCCGGGCCTGTGGGGGCCTGCCTCTGGCCATCGCCCTGCTGGCCGGCCCGCCTGGCCCATCGCCCGGCTTGGTCGATCGAGGATCTGGCAGAGGACTTCGCCCTCCGCTTGGCCGACCCAGCGGGTACCGGGGATGCCGTGGCAGCCGCGTTCGCCATGTCCTACCGGGACCTGACTGAGCACCAGGCGTGCCTTTTCCGTCGTCTGGGACTGCATCCTGGCACCGAAATCGACGTCTACGCCGCTGCGGCCTTGATGGATCTGCCTGTGGGCCTGGCGGGCCGCCTCCTGGAGCAGTTGTATGGCGAGCACCTGCTGGAGGAGCGCGTCCGGGGCCGTTTCCAGACCCACGACCTCCTGCGCCACTACGCACGCACCTTGGCTGAGCAGGATCTCGACGCCGACAACACGGCCGCGCTGGACCGGCTGTTGGACTACTACCAGCACACTGCCGAGGCCGCCGACGCCCTCATCAACGACACGGGCGGCCATCCTTCCCCCGCGTCCGCCTCGTTGCCGACCTCTTTGCGCCTGGTCTCGCGCACCCAGGCCTTGGCATGGATGGAAGCAGAGCGCGCCGCCCTCGTCGCCAGCGGTAGGCGGCGCAGGCCCACCGTCAAGCATTCGACCTGTTCCAACCCTTCGGCGACCACATCGGCGAGGCCAACGCCGCTGAGGGACTGGCTCGTGCTCGGCAAGGTAGGGACTTCTCCCCGAAGTGAAGTCCCCCGCTGATCTGGACTGAGCGATGGTCTGCGGCCTCTGCTCACGCACGATGCAGGGCCGGCTGAGCCACGGCGGGCCGTATTACCGCTGCCGCTTCCCGGAGCAGTACGCACTCGCCAACCGGATCCAGCGTCCCCGCAACGTCTTCCTCCGTGAAGCCGAGGTGATCCCTCCGCTCGACTTCTGGCCGACCCGCAGCTTCGCCTCTCATCGGCTGGAGGCCACCATCGAGGCGATGGCCGACGACACGGACAATGGGGCCGAGGTGGAGCGGGCCCGGCAGGGACTCCGGGAGTGCGACACCAGGCTCGTCGGCTACCAGGCTGCCCTCGACGCAGGCGGAGATCCTGCGGCCGTCGCTGCCTGGATGCGAGGTGAAGGCGTAGAGGACCAAAGCCCGGGCGCGTCTCCGTGCCGTCCCGCCACGGACGGCGCCATCCGGCTGCCGTCTACCGCGAAGTCGGTATCCAGGGGACCAGCCACCCTGGCAAGCGACAACTGCGCGTCGAGGAACACCTCGACGCGCAGCTACTCACTTCAGCATTCCCTCGCGGGGTAATGGTTGGTGTCCGAGGGGGGACTTGAACCCCCACGCCCGATAAAGGGCACTAGCACCTCAAGCTAGCGCGTCTGCCATTCCGCCACCCGGACAGGGTGTGTGCCGCGGTTTCCGTTCTGTTCCCCGTGGCGACATGGAAAGAGTACCAGGCCCGGGCGGTGCTCCTCACCTGCGTATCCAGGGCCGGGGTCCGGGCGAAACGGGATGGATGATCTCTTTCCGGGTATGGGTGCACCAGTTCGGACAGGTCGCCCATCAGGCCGTGGAGGTCGCTGTGAGGAGAAGGCGGGACAAGGACCGGGTGGCCCCGGAGGCGCGGTTGCACCGGAGCTTCGGGGTGCTGGTCTTCCTCGGGGCCGTGCTGGTGCTGGCCGGGATCATGGGGCTGCTCTACACCGGGATCGCCACGCTGACCAGCGTGCTGCTCTTCGGTTGCCTGCTGCTGACCGGCGGCACGGTGGGCCTGGTGCACGCGGTGCACTCGCGCAGGGACAACTTCTTCTGGCTGGGCGCCGCCGTGGCGGCGGTCAACCTGGCGGCCGGCCTGGTGATGGTGCTCCATCCGAAGACAGCGGCGCTGGGCCTCACGCTCTTCGCAGCCCTGCTCTTCCTGAGCGCGGGTACCTTCCGGGTGGTCGGCGGCCTGGCGGTGCGCGGGCCCCAGCTGGGCTGGACGGTCTTCCTGGGGGTGCTGGATCTGCTGCTGGGTGCGCTGGTGCTGGCCCAGTGGCCGAGCAGTTCGCTGTACACGCTGGGGCTGTTCTTCTCGCTGGCGCTGCTCTTCGACGGGCTCAGCCTGATCAGTACCGGCCTCGGCGGCCGGCGGGTGATCGGCATGGTGGACGAGGAGCGCCGCAGGGGCGAGGCCGACTCGTACCTCGCCGGGCGGGACGACGCCCGCAATGCGCGGATCAAGGGCGCCCGGGCCCGGGAGGCCGAGGTCCGGGCGGGCGGCACCGCCGGGGCGCAGCCCGGGCAGCGGTCCGACCGCCCCTCTCCGCCGCCGATGGGCATGTGACCGCACCGGTATGACCGGATCCTTATGGTGCCTGATCGGAAATCGAACCCATAGAGCTCCATACCGATGGATCCCGGTCGCAAGCAGCCACGATGCATGGAGTTCCGATCGCCCGCCCGCCGCTCCGGCCCGCCCTCTAGCCTCGGAAAACAAGGCCGCCGGCTCCGGGTGCGCCATCCGCGGCACGAAGGGCGGCTTGACGTGATGCAGATCGGCGGGGGCGTACCCGCTGCCCCCCGGGGCGCTGGGGCGGGCCCGGTCGAAGGGGTCTGGCGGTTGGCCGCCCCCTCCCGGGAGTCCTCGGTGCCGCAGGCACGGCACGCGGTGCGCGACCTGCTCGCGGCCCAGGGCCTGGCCGGGCAGCCGCCGTACGAGGACCTGCTCCAGGGGCTGCTGCTGATCGTCTCCGAGCTGGTCACCAACGCCGTGCAGCACGCCGCCGTGCTCTCCCCGCAGATCGTGGTGGAGGTGGTGATCGGCGGGGGCTGGGTGCGGGTCTCCGTCGAGGACAGCCACCCGTACCGGCCCACGGCGCTGCAGAACGACCACGGGCGCACCGGCGGTCGCGGCCTGCTGCTGGTGAAGGCGATCACCCAGGAGGTCGGCGGCGCCTGCGACGTCCACCGTACGGTCAGCGGCGGCAAGGCGGTCTGGGCGTCGCTGCCGCTCCCGGCCCCCCGCCCCGCCGCGTACGCCGTCCCCCCGCGCTAGCCGCCCCAAGCCCGGAAGCCCGCGAGCCCCGAGCCCGGGAGCCCGCGAGCCCCGGGCCCGGGAGGCCCGGCCCGGGGCGGCCGACGGGGCTACCACGCGACGCCGGTGGCCTCCCGGATCGCCGGCAGCGCCGCCTGGAACACGGTCTCGAACCAGACCGAGAACGGCCGCTCGGCGCGGAGCGCCGCCAGCTCCTGCGGGGTGACGAAGACGGCGTCCGCCACCTCCTCCGGGTCCGGCCGCAGCGGGGCGTTGACCAGCCCCACGAAGAGGTGGTTCCACTCCCGCTCGATCAGCCCGGAGGCGGCGTCCGGCAGGTCGTAGCGCACCGTCCCGGCCTCCCGCAGCAGCGCCGGGGCCGCTCCGAGCTCCTCGGAGGTGCGGCGCGCGGCCGCCACAAACGGCTGCTCGTCGGGGTACGGGTGGCCGCAGCAGGTGTTGGACCAGACACCGGGGGAGTGGTACTTGCCGAGGGCCCGGCGCTGGAGCAGCAGCCGCCCCTCCGGGTCGAACAGGAAGACCGAGAACGCCCGGTGCAGCCGGCCGGGCTCCTGGTGGGCGGAGAGCTTCTCCGCGGTCCCGATGGTGCGTCCCTCGTCGTCGACGAGCTCAAGCAGGATCTCCGGCGCCGGGAGGGCGTCGCCCGGAGCGCCGTTGACGGTCGCTGGGCTCGTCGTTCCGCTGGTCGGCATGTGGCCCCTTTCGGCGCGGGGACCGGGCAGCCGCCCGGGCCGTCTGCCCGGGCCCACCAGCCCGGTCCGGCGGTCGGTTGGGCGTCCCGTCCGCCGCCCGGCCAGGGGCGGGGTACGGATGTGACGCCGGTGCCCCAGTCTGCCGTACGGGGCAGGGCTGATCCGCCCGACGCACGCAATCGCGCCGGTCGGTACGGGCCCGCACCATCGGCTGGGCGGGCCCGCACCATCGGCCGGGCGGCTGCGCACCGTCGGCCGCGCGCCGCCGTCCCGGCCCCGGGTCCGCAGCCGGTGGGCACCGGCCGCCGTGGGGCGGGGCCGTGGTTTGTCCGCAGGCCCCGGGTCGGCGAAGATGATCGACGCCGGGTGGGTCGGCACCGTTCGGACCGGGAGGGCTCCCCCGCAGTTTCCCCGGACGTCATCCGATAGCCTCTGCCGACGCACCCTTCACCGGGGCCGTGCACCGGCCCCCGCCCTGCCTGCGACTTCCGGGCAGGCCGCTGCCCCGCACCTTCCAGGGAGTGAATTCCGCTGTCGACCGCCATCCTCACCGGCCCTGACCCGGGCGGCACGGCCACGCCCGGCGGCGGTGACCCGAGCGGGGCCCGGCGGGCGCTGCCCGCAGACCTCGCCGCGCTCGGCTACCGCCGCGTCCTGGACGCCACCGGACCCGCCGAGCTGGCCCGACTGCTGGCCCAGGCACCCGCCGGCGAGCGGGTCGCCGTGGTGGACCGCCGCTTCGTCGGCCATCGCCACGCCCTGCGGCTGGGCCTCACCGACCCCCGGTTCCCGGCCGCCGCCGTGCCCGGCGCGCTCACCGCCGACGGACCGCAGGCCCGCGCCGCCCTCGCCGCCGCCGCCAAGCGGCTGGCCGCGGCCGCCGCCGGCGCTGAGGACGCCACCCGTACGCTGCCGCTCGGCGCCGACCCGGGCAGCGACCCCGGCGCGGCCGCCACCAGCGCGAGCAACAGCGCGAGCAGCGGCGCCACCGCCGCCGACCCGGGCCGCACCCTCACCGTGGACAGCCTCGCCGCCGACCGGGCCGCCCGCACCGCCGGCGCCGTCCTGCCCGACGCCCTCGCCGCCGCCCTCCAGGCGGGCGGCACCGAGGTGCACCGCCCGGAACTGGGCGAGCTGGTCGCCGCCGTCCCCGCCGACGACCTGGACCGGCACCACGCCGCGCAGGCCGTCGCCGCGGTCGACGACGAGGCGGTGCGGCTGAAGCGCGCGGTGAAGGCGCGCGACGGCTTCTTCACCACCTTCTGCGTCAGCCCCTACTCCCGCTACATCGCCCGCTGGTGCGCCCGACGCGGTCTGACCCCCAACCAGGTCACCACCGGTTCGCTGCTGGTCGCCCTGATCGCCGCCGCCTGCGCCGCCACCGGCACCCGCCCCGGCTTTGCGGCGGCCGGTCTGCTGCTGGTCGCCTCCTTCGTCCTGGACTGCACCGACGGCCAGTTGGCCCGCTACGCGCTGCGGTACTCCACCCTGGGCGCCTGGCTGGACGCCACCTTCGACCGGGTCAAGGAGTACGCCTACTACGCGGGCCTCGCCGTGGGCGCCGCCGTCGGCGGCGACGACGTGTGGGCGCTGGCGCTGGGCGCGATGGTCCTTCAGACCTGCCGCCATGTGGTCGACTTCGCCTTCACCGAGGCCAACCATGACGCGGCCGGCAACTCCAGCCCCACCGCGCAGCTCTCCAACCGGCTGGACCGGGTGGGCTGGACGGTGTGGGCACGCCGCATCGTGGTGCTGCCCATCGGCGAGCGCTGGGCGCTGATCGCGCTGCTCACCGCCGTCACCACGCCGCGCGTCACCTTCACCGTGCTGCTGATCGGCTGCGCCTTCGCCGCCTGCTACACCACCGCCGGGCGGGTGCTGCGCTCCATCACCCGGCTGCGGGTCCGCACCGACCGGGCCGCCGACGCCCTCGCCGAACTCGCCGACTCCGGCCCGCTCGCCGAGCTCGGCGCCCGCCTGCTGCGGCCGGTCGCCCGCCCGCTGCCCGCCTATGCCACCCCGGTGATCGCCGCCGCCGGCGCGGCCCTGCTGCTCGCCGGGGTGCTGCTGGGCGGCGCCGGAACCTGGTGGGCCGTCGCCGCAGCCGCCGGATACCTGGTCACCTCCTCGCTGGCGGTCGCCCGCCCGCTGCGCGGCCCCCTCGACTGGCTGGTCCCCCCGTCTTCCGGGCCGCCGAGTACCTCGCCGTCCTCGGCCTGGCCGCCCAGCTGTCCGGCCCCGCGCTGCCCGCAGCCTTCGGGCTGGTCGCGGCGGTCGCCTACCATCACTACGACACGGTGTACCGCATCCGCGGCGGCACCGGGGCGCCCCCGAGGTGGCTGGTCCGGGCGGCAGGCGGCCACGAGGGCCGGGTCCTGCTGCTCACCACGGCCGCCGCGCTGGCGTACGGCGGCAGCCCGCACGGGCCCGTCGGCGACCGGCTCCCCGGAGCCCACGCGCTGCACCTCACCCTGGCGGCCCTGGCCGCCGCCCTGGCGCTGGTCGTCCTGGCCGAGAGCATCCGCTTCTGGGTCTTCGGCGACGAGGCTCCGGCAGTCCACGACGAAACAGGAGACACCGCATGATCGGCCTCGTTCTGGCCGCAGGAGCCGGCCGCCGCCTGCGGCCGTACACCGACACCCTGCCCAAGGCCCTGGTGCCGGTGGACGGCGAGACGACCGTCCTGGACCTCACCCTCGGCAACTTCGCCGAGGTGGGTCTGCGGGACGTCGCCGTCGTCGTCGGCTACCGCAAGGAGGCCGTATACGACCGCAAGGCCGCACTGGAGAAGAAGTACGGCGTCACCCTCACCCTGGTCGACAACGACAAGGCCGAGGAGTGGAACAACGCCTACTCCCTGTGGTGCGCCCGCGACCTCTTCGCCGAGGGCCTGCTGCTCGCCAACGGCGACACCGTGCACCCGGTCTCGGTCGAGAAGACCATGCTGGAGGCCGACCAGCGGCTCGCCGCCGAGGGCAGCCGGCCCGGCATCCTGCTCGCCCTGGACACGGTGAAGCACCTCGCCGACGAGGAGATGAAGGTGATCGCCGACGCCGAGAAGGGCGTCCAGCGGATCACCAAGCTGATGGAGCCGGCCCAGGCCACCGGCGAGTACATCGGCATCACCGTGATCAACCCCTCCGCCGCCGGGCACCTCGCCTCCGCGCTCCAGGCCACCTTCGAGCGCGACCCGCAGCTCTACTACGAGGACGGCTACCAGGAGATGGTCGACCGCGGCCTGCGGATCGACGTCCAGCCCATCGGCGAGGTCTCCTGGGTGGAGATCGACAACCACGACGACCTCGCCAAGGCCCGGGAGATCGCGTGCCGGTACTGACCCGTCTGATCCCGTCGCCGGTCGTCGTCGACATCCGCGCGGGCGCGCTGGACGACCTGGCGGCCGTCCTGGCCGACCAGCGGCTGTCCACCTCGGGCCGGATGGCGGTAGCGGTCAGCGGCGGGTCGGGCACCGCGCTGCGTGAGCGGCTGGAGCCGCAACTGCCCGGCGCCGACTGGTACTCCGTCGCCGACGGCAGCCTGGACTCCGCCGTGCTGCTCGCGGAGGCCATGCGGGCCGGACACTACGACGCGGTGGTCGGACTGGGCGGCGGCAAGATCATCGACGCCGCCAAGTACGCTGCGGCCCGGGTCGGGCTGCCCATGGTGGCGGTGGCCACCAACCTGGCCCACGACGGCATCTGCTCCCCGGTGTCGACCCTCGACAACGACGCGGGGCGCGGCTCCTACGGCGTACCGAACCCGATCGGCATCATCGTCGACCTCGATGTCGTCCGCAGCGCCCCCAAGCGCTTTGTGGCCTCCGGCATCGGCGATGCGATCTCCAACATCTCCGCCTGTGCCGACTGGGAGCTCTCCCAGCGCGTCACCGGCGAACCGGTGGACGGCCTGGCGGTCGCCATGGCCCGCAGCGCGGGCGAGACGCTGCTGCGCCACCCCGGCACCCTGGCGGACGACGCCCTGCTCACCGCCCTTGCCGAGGCGCTGGTGCTCTCCGGCATCGCCATGAACGTCGCCGGCTCCACCCGCCCGTCCTCCGGCGCCTGCCACGAGATCTCGCATGCGCTGGACCTGCTCTACCCCAGGCGCTCGGCCCAGCACGGCGAGCAGGTGGGCCTGGGCGCGGCCTTCGCGACCTTCCTGCGCGGCGATCAGGAGTCCGCCAGGCTGATCGCCCGCAGCCTGGCCCGCCACGGGCTGCCGGTGACCGCCAAGGAGATCGGCTTCTCCGACGAGGAGTTCACCGAGGCGGTCCACTACGCCCCGCAGACCCGGCCGGGCCGCTTCACCATCCTTGAGCACCTTGACCTCTCCCCTTCTGCCATCCGGGACGCGTACTCCGACTATGTCCAAGCCGTCAACAGCTGAGCTGACCGCCGCGCGCCCCTCGATCGAGGAGCTGCGCGCAGCCGTCCACCCCGAGGGCCTGCTCGACCGCCGCAGCGGTGAGCACTGGGCGGGCCGCATCTATATGCGGTCCATCTCCCTGCGGATCACCCGACTGATGGTGAACACCCGGGTCACCCCGAACAGCCTCACCTATCTGATGATGCTCACCGGCATCGTCGCCGGTGCGGCGCTGCTCGTCCCCGGGATCGCCGGGGCCGTCCTCGGCGCCCTGCTGATCCAGCTCTACCTGCTGCTGGACTGCGTGGACGGCGAGGTCGCCCGCTGGCGCCGGCAGACCTCGGTCACCGGCGTCTACCTGGACCGGGTCGGCCACTACCTGGCCGAGGCCGCGCTGCTCACCGGCGCCGGCCTGCGGGCCGCCGACCTCTTCCACCGGGACGGCGCCACTGCGCACTGGGAGTGGGCCTTCATCGGTACGGTGGCCGCCCTCGGCGCCATCCTGATCAAGGCCGAGACCGACCTGGTGGACGTCGCCCGCATCCGCAGCGGCCTGCCGGCCGTCCAGGACACCGCCTCGGTGCCCCGGTCGTCCGGGGTCGCCAAGGCCCGCAAGGCGGCCGCCGCGCTGAAGTTCCACCGGCTGGTGGGCGGTGTGGAGGCATCGCTGGTGGTACTGGCCGCCGGGATCGCCGACGCCGTCCACGGCGACCTGCTGCTCACCCGGATCGCGGTCGGGGTGCTCGCCGCCATCGCGCTGGTCCAGACCCTGCTGCACCTGGCCTCCATCGTCCTCTCCAGCAGGCTGCGGTGACCGCGGCCCAGCCGGCCGGGGCCGGTACCGGAGCGGACGCCGACTCCTTCCGGCTGGGCGCCGTGGTCCTCACCATGGGCAACCGGCCGGCCGAGCTGACCGCCCTGCTGGAGTCGGTGGCCGGGCAGCGCGGCCCGGCGGTGGAGGTGGTGGTGGTCGGCAACGGCGCCCCGCTGCCGCCGCTGCCGCAGGGCGTCCGGTCCGTCGAACTGGACGAGAACCTGGGCATCCCGGCCGGCCGCAATGTCGGCATCGAGGCGTTCGGCCCGGACGGCTCCGGCGTCGACGCGGTGCTCTTCCTGGACGACGACGGACTGCTCCCCGGCGACGACACCGCCGAGAAGCTCCGCGCGGCCTTCACCGCCGACCCCGGCCTCGGCATCGTCTCCTTCCGGATCGCCGACCCGGAGACCGGCACCACCCAGCGCCGCCACGTACCCCGGCTGCGCGCCTCCGACCCGCTGCGCTCCTCCCGGGTCACCACCTTCCTGGGCGGCGCCTCGGCGGTGCGCAGCGCGGTCTTCCCGCAGGCGGGGCAGCTGCCGGGGGAGTTCTTCTACGCCCATGAGGAGACCGACCTGGCCTGGCGGGCGCTGGACGCCGGCTGGTCCATCGAGTACCGGGCGGATATCGTCCTGCACCATCCGGCTACGCTGCCCAGCCGCCATGCGGTATACCACCGGATGGTGGCCCGCAACCGGGTGTGGCTGGCCCGCCGGAACCTGCCCGTTCTGCTGGTTCCCGCGTACCTGGGCACCTGGGTGCTGCTCACCCTGGCACGTCGCCCCTCCCGCGCCGCACTGCGGGCCTGGATGGGAGGATTCCGAGAAGGATGGAGGACACCCTGCGGCCCGCGCAGACCCATGCGGTGGCGTACGGTGTGGCGGCTGACCAGGCTTGGTCGCCCACCGGTGATCTGATCATCCGATCCTCATTTGACCTGCGGACCCAGGCCCGCGAAGATCCCCGTTGCAGCAGCAACGGCACGATTGCAGGGGAGCGCCCGTTGAACCGAAGCGGAAGCCGGACCTGCCGATCTCGCATAGGACGAAAGTGTCAACAGTGAGTGAGCACATCCGCCCCGCAGCGGTGGCGGGAGGCCCGGACCAGGGCCTGAGCCCGGCGCAGCTCGCCGCCAAGTACGGCCTGTCGGTGAGCGGCGCCCGTCCCAGCCTGCCGGCGTATGTGCGGCAGCTCTGGTCGCGGAGGCACTTCATCGTGGCGTACGCCACGGCGCGGCTGACCGCGATGTACACCAAGGCGAAGCTGGGCCAGCTGTGGCAGGTGATGACCCCGCTGCTGAACTGCGCGGTCTACTACCTGATCTTCGGCATCCTGCTGAAGACCGGCAGGAACACCCCGCACTTCGTCCAGTTCCTGTGCATCGGCGTCTTCATCTTCACCTTCACCCAGAACGCGGTGATGGCGGGCACCCGCTCGATCGCGGACAACCTCGGACTGGTGCGCGCGCTGCACTTCCCCCGGGCCTGCCTGCCGATCTCCTTCACCATCATCCAGTTGCAGCAGCTGCTCTTCTCGATGATCGTGCTGCTGGGCATCGTGCTCTTCGCCAACCTGCCGATGGTGTCCTGGGCGCTGGTGCTGCCGATCCTGGTGCTCCAGTTCGTCTTCAACGCGGGCCTGGCGATGGTGCTGGCCAGGGTCGGCGCCAAGGTCACCGACACCGCGCAGCTGATGCCGTTCGTCATGCGCACCTGGATGTACGCCTCCGGCGTGATGTTCAACGTCCAGAACATCGACGTCCCCGAGTGGGCCAAGACCCTGCTCGACGTCAACCCGATCGCGGTCTACATCGACCTGATGCGCTTCGCCCTGCTGGACTCCGTCAAGAGCGACGTCCTGCCCCCGCATGTCTGGGCCTGGGCGGTCGGCTGGGCGCTGCTCGCGGGCATCGGCGGGTTCCTGTACTTCTGGAAGGCTGAGGAGGAGTACGGCCGTGGCTGAGGCATCGACCGGTACGCAGACCGTGGGCGCGAGCGACACGGACGCGGACAAGCTTGTCGCGCAGCACATCCCCACCGTGGTCGTCGACGACCTGCACGTCGTCTACCGGGTGCACGGCGCGGGCAGCGGCAAGGGCAGCGCCACCTCGGCGCTGAGCCGGATCCTCTCCAAGCGGCGCTCCCCCTCGGTGCGCGAGGTGCACGCCGTGCGCGGCGTCTCCTTCATCGCCTACAAGGGCGAGTCGATCGGCCTGATCGGCTCCAACGGCTCCGGGAAGTCCACCCTGCTGAAGGCGGTGGCCGGTCTGCTGCCGGCCGAGCGCGGCTCGGTCTACACCGAGGGCCAGCCGTCGCTGCTGGGCGTCAACGCGGCCCTGATGAACGACCTCACCGGTGAGCGCAACGTCATCCTGGGCGGCCTGGCGATGGGCATGACCCAGGAGGAGATCAGGACGCGCTACGACGAGATCGTGGAGTTCTCCGGCATCAACGAGAAGGGCGACTTCATCTCGCTGCCGATGCGCACCTACTCCTCGGGTATGTCGGCCCGGCTGCGGTTCTCCATCGCGGCGGCCAAGAGCCACGATGTGCTGATGATCGACGAAGCGCTGGCCACCGGCGACGCCAAGTTCCAGCGCCGCAGCGAGCAGCGCATCCGTGAGCTGCGCAAGGAGGCCGGCACGGTCTTCCTGGTGAGCCACAACAACAAGTCGATCCGGGACACCTGCAACCGTGTGATCTGGTTGGAGAAGGGTGAGCTGATGATGGACGGGCCCACCGACGAGGTCATCAAGGCGTACGAGAAGGAGAACAAGCGCTGACGCCCGGCGTCGGCGCACTCCGCACAGCGGCTCCGTACGGCCCAGGGCCGGCATCCCGGCGTACCCGGGACGCCGGCCCTCCGCCGTGTGACGACTTGGGCACGGGATCACCCCTCTGGGAGCCGCTGTCGGTCCCTCGGCCTAGAGTGAGTGCACAGGTCGGGAGAGGCAGCGGAGGATGTGCTCTCCCAGGGGTCAGGGCGTGTCCGCTGTGTGCACGCCGTCAAGATCGGTGTAGAACGGGGGAGTGACGCCAGTGGCGGCTTCGGCCCATTCCGAGGGGGCACGCGGTCCGGTGCCGCGACGTGCCGGGAGCCCACCGGGCGGTCGCCGGTGAGCGCGGACGCACGCCCTTCCAGCCCAGGTGCGCCCCCCGAGGGCGCTGTGCTGGGCAAGGCGGCGCGGGAGAACTTCCCCGTCGCCCCCTTCTTCCTGCCCGCAGCCTGGCGCGACGACCTGATGGCGGTCTACGGGTTCGCCCGGCTGGTGGACGACGCGGGCGACGGCGACCTGGACCACCCCGACCAGGTCGCCAAGGTGCTCGGCGTCGACCAGCCCCTCCCGCAGACCCGCCGGCGGGACGGCTCCGACCTGCCCACCGAGGAGGAGACCGCCTTCCGGCTGGCCCTGCTCGACGGGCTGGAGCGCGACCTCGACCGGGTCTTCGCCATCGTGCTCGGCACCTGCGGCGTCGAGCAGCCCCGCCATCCGCTGATGCGCGCCCTGGTGCCGCTGGTGGAAAATCACGGGCTCACCGCCGACCCCTTCCGTAACCTGATCCAGGCGAACCGGGTGGACCAGCAGACCACCCGCTACGCCACCTACGAGGACCTGCTGGGCTACTGCGAGCTGTCGGCCAACCCGGTCGGCCGCCTGGTCCTGGCCATCGCGGGCGTCTCCACACCCGAACGGGTGGAGCGCTCGGATGCGATCTGTAGCGCACTCCAGGTCGTCGAGCACCTCCAGGACGTTGCGGAGGACCGCGCGAGGGGGAGGATCTATCTGCCTGCGGAGGATCTGGACCGGTTCGGTGTGACCGAAGCGGACCTCGCCGCCCCTGCCGCAGGCGGGCGGGTGCGCGACCTGATCGCCTTTCAGGTGCAGCGGGCGGGGACCCTGCTCGATCATGGCGCACCACTGGTGGGTACGGTGCGAGGAAGGCTCAGGCTGCTGCTGGCCGGCTTCACCGCCGGCGGGCGCGCCGCCCTGGGGGCGATCACCGCCGTCGGGTACGACGTACTGCCCGGGCCGCCCAAGCCCGCCAAGAGCCGCCTCCTGCGGGAAGCGGCGGCTACATATGTGAAGGGAAGGTGAGCCCCGGGGTGGCGGCATCACCACTGGCGTCCGCGCAGGTCATGGCGGCCTACCGGTACTGCGAAGCGGTCACCGGCATGCAGGCGCGCAACTTCGGCTACGGGATCCGGCTGCTTCCGGAGCCCAAGCGGCTCGCCATGTCCGCGCTCTACGCCCTCGCCCGCCGGGTCGACGACATCGGCGACGGCGACCTTCCGCCGGAGCGCAAGACGGAGCTGCTCGGCCGCACCCGGGCGCTGCTGGACGAGGTGCGGGCCGGCGAGGTGCAGGAGGACGACACCGACCCCGTCAAGGTCGCCCTGGCCGATGCCGCCGTGCGCTTCCCCGTGCCGGTGGACGCCTTCGACGAGCTGATCGACGGCGTGGAGATGGACCTGCGGGGCGTCGAGTACGCGACCTTCGACGAACTGCGCGCCTACTGCCGCTGCGTGGCCGGCTCCATCGGGCGCCTCTCACTCGGCGTCTTCGGCTGCACCGACCCCAAGCTGGGCGCCGAGTACGCCGACACCCTCGGCCTGGCCCTCCAGCTCACCAACATCCTGCGCGACCTGCGGGAGGACGCCGGCACCGGCCGCACCTACCTGCCCGCCGAGGACCTGGCGCGGTTCGGCTGCGAGGCCGGCTTCGGCGCCGCGCAGCCGGTCGCCGGTGCCGACTTCACCGGGCTGATCGCCTTCCAGGCGGCCCGCGCCCAGCAGTACTTCGAGGAGGGGCTGCTGCTGCTGCCGATGCTCGACCGCCGCAGTCGCGCATGCGCCGCCGCCATGGCGGGCATCTACCACCGGCTGCTGCGGCGCATCGCCGCAGAGCCCGAGTCGGTACTGCGCGGCAGGGTGTCGCTGCCCGGCTGGGAGAAGGCCTATGTGGCGCTGTCCGGACTGGCCGGAGGACGCTCTTGACCGCAACACCGCCACCCGCAGACACCGCGCGACCACGCGGGCGGGCGGACGCGTCCAGTGCAGCAGCCGTGCGGCCGCCGGAAGGCAGCGCCCGCACCCGGGGGGAGAGGCGATGAGCAGCGCCACGCAGCAGGACCGGGCCACCGCGGTCGTCATCGGCGGCGGGCTGGCCGGTATCACCGCCGCCCTGCGGCTGGCCGAGGCCGGACTCGCCGTGACGCTGGTGGAGGGCCGCCCGCGCCTCGGCGGCCTGGCCTTCTCCTTCCAGCGGGGCGACCTCACCGTCGACAACGGCCAGCATGTCTTCCTGCGCTGCTGCACGGCCTACCGCGGGCTGATCGACCGGCTCGGCGCCGGCGGGATGGTCTCCGTGCAGCGGCGGCTCGATGTGCCCGTCCTGGACGTCTCCGGCGCCGACCCGGGCCGGATGGAGGGCCTTCGGCTCGGCCGGCTGCGCCGCACCGCGCTGCCCGTGCCGCTGCACCTGGCGGGCAGCCTGGCGCGCTATCCGCACCTGGGCACCGCCGAGCGGCTCCAGGTGGTCCGGGCGACCCTGGCGCTGTACGGCCTGGACCCGGCCGACCCGGCACTGGACGAGCGCTCCTTCGGCGACTGGCTGCGGCAGCAGGGCCAGTCGCGCCGCACCGTCGAGGCGCTCTGGGACCTGGTGGGCGTCGCCACCCTGAACGCCACCGCCGACCAGGTGTCGCTGGCCCTGGCCGCCATGGTCTTCAAGACCGGGCTGCTCTCCGCGCCCGGCGCCTCCGACATCGGCTGGGCCGACGTCCCCCTGGGCGTCATCCACCATGACGCGGCACTGGACGCGCTGCACCGCAGCGGCGTCCGGGTCCTGCTGCGGGCCAGGGCGGCGGCCCTGAAGTCATCCGCCGGCGGCCCGGAGGCGGACGCTCCGGGCGCGGGGAACGTGTCGTCCCAAGGTTCGAATACGCACCGCCCGACCGCACAGGGCCACGACCGGCACGCCGTCCGGGTGGAGGGCGAGCGGCTGCCCGCCGGGGGTGAGCTGCTGCACGCGGACGCCGTGGTGCTGGCCGTACCGCAGGACGCCGCCGCCCAGCTGCTCCCCCCGGACAGCCTCGACGGCCAGGACCGGTTGCGCCGACTCGGCACGGCGCCCATCCTCAACGTGCATGCCATCTACGACCGCCGGGTGCTGCGCAGGCCGTTCTTTGCCGGTATCGGCACACCCGTCCAGTGGGTGTTCGACCGGACCCGGCACTCCGGGCTCGCCGAGCGGGACCCGCACGCCCAGTACCTCGCGGTCTCCCAGTCCGCCGCCCAGGACGAGATCGACCTGCCGGTGGCCGAGCTGCGCCGCCGCTATCTGCCGGAGCTGGAGCGGCTGCTGCCGGCCGCGCGCGGCGCCCGGCTGCGGGACTTCTTCGTCACCCGTGAGCGCACCGCGACCTTCGACCCCGCGCCGGGCAGTGCCCGGCTGCGGCCCGGTGCCCGCACCCGGGTCCCGGGGCTGCTGCTGGCCGGTGCGTGGACCGCGACCGGGTGGCCCGCGACCATGGAGGGCGCCGTCCGCAGCGGGCACACCGCCGCCGACGAGGCGCTGGCCACGCTGGGCGCCCGGTCCGCCGACCTGGCGGCGGCCTATGCCGCGGGGAGGTGGCCGCGGTGAACCGACCGGCCGCACCCCAGGCCGCACCCAAGGCCGCACCCCAGGCCGTACCCAAGGCCGTACCCGAGGCCGCATCCGAGGTCGGACCCCCCGCCGGACCGTACGTCGGACGGCACGTCGGACCGCATGGCGAATCGCCGACCGGACCCTGGACCGGCACCGACCCGGTTCCGCACACGCCCGACCGGCGGAGTTGCCCCGCCGGCACGGCGCCGCCCGGGGCGGCGCCACCGCTTGCAGCGCACCACAGACCCGAGGGAGAGGGAATGCGCGTGGATACACGCCTCGACACGCAGTCCACGGAGGCGACGGTGTCGGTGCCGGCCCTCCTGGAGCGCGGCCGCACCCTGTGCACCCCGCGGCTGCGCGAGGCCGTCGGCCGACTGGCCGCCCCCATGGACACCGTCGCCGCGTACCACTTCGGCTGGATCGACCGCGACGGCAGGCCCGCCGCCGGTGACGGCGGCAAGGCGGTGCGGCCCGCGCTGGCGCTGCTCTCCGCCCAGGCCGTCGGCGCCGATCCCGGTATCGGCGCACCCGGCGGGGCCGCCGTCGAGCTGGTGCACAACTTCTCGCTGCTCCACGACGACCTGATGGACGGTGACGAGACCCGCCGCCACCGCGCCACCGCCTGGACCGTCTTCGGGCCCGCGCAGGCGATCCTGGTCGGCGACGCGCTCTTCGCGCTGGCCACCGAGGTGCTGCTGGAGGCCCCCGAGGCGTCCGCTGCCGCCGGCGGACCCGCCATCCAGGCCGCCGACGCCGCCCGGGCGGTACGCCGGATCACCAGCGCCACCCGGAAGCTGATCGACGGCCAGGCGCAGGACCTCTCCTTCGAGCACCGCGACCGGGTCACCGTCGAGGAGTGCCTGGAGATGGAGGGCAACAAGACCGGTGCCCTGCTCGCCTGCGCCTCCTCCATCGGGGCCGTCCTCGCGGGCGCCGACGACCGCACCGCCGACGCCCTGGAGCGCTACGGCCACGACCTCGGTCTGGCCTTCCAGGCGGTGGACGACCTGCTCGGCATCTGGGGCGCCACCGAAGTCACCGGCAAACCGCACTGGGGCGACCTGCGCCAGCGCAAGAAGTCGCTGCCGGTCTCCGCCGCCCTCGCGGAGGGCGGCCGGGCCTCGCGGCGCCTCGCCGAACTGCTGGCCGACCCGGAGGGCCGCGGCCACGAGGACGAGGAGCAGCTCGCCGCCCGCGCCGCCCTCATCGAGGAGGCCGGCGGCCGGGCCTGGACCCAGGACGAGGCCCGCCGCCGCCACAAGACCGCCCTCGCCGCTCTGGACGAGGTGCCCATGCCCGACGTGGTGCGCGAGCACTTTGTCGCACTCGCCGAATTCGTCGTCGTACGGGAGAGGTGAACCCAAGGTGACAACAACCGCGGACGGTCGGCTCGACCCCGAGTACGATCCCGAGCCGGTCGCGGTGAAGAGTCCTTTGCAGGATGTGCACGATGCCGGGGAGAGGCCCGGTGAGGATCTCGACGCCCCCCCGGGGGCGGGTCCCGCTCCCGGCGGTCCGGCGGCGCAGACCCGGGCCGTGGCCGCCGCCGCGCTGGAGCGCGCCACCGCCCACCTGCTGTCGCTCCAGAGCGACCAGGGCTGGTGGAAAGGGAACCTCGAAACCAATGTGACCATGGACGCCGAGGATCTGCTGCTGCGGCAGTTCCTCGGCATCCGGACCGAGGAGCAGACCCGGGCCACCGCCGCGTGGATCCGCTCCCAGCAGCGCGACGACGGGACGTGGGCCACCTTCCACGGCGGCCCGTCGGAGCTCTCCACCACCGTGGAGGCCTATGTCGCCCTCAAACTCGCCGGTGACGATCCCGAGGCGCCGCATATGGCCAGCGCCTCGGCCTGGATCCGGGACCACGGAGGGATCGCGGCCAGCCGGGTCTTCACCCGCATCTGGCTGGCGCTCTTCGGCTGGTGGCCCTGGGAGCGGCTGCCGGACCTTCCCCCGGAGCTGATGTTCCTGCCCAAATGGGCGCCGCTGAACATCTACTCGTTCGGCTGCTGGGCCAGGCAGACCATCGTACCGCTCACCGTGGTCTCGGCTCACCGCCCGGTCCGCCCCACGCCGTTCCCCCTTGACGAGCTGCACACCGACCCGGCCGACCCGTTCCCCACCCAGCGGTTCGCCTCGCCGACCAGCTGGGACGGGGTGTTCCAGCGGCTGGACCGGGTGCTGCACGCCTACCACCGGCGGGCGGTGCGGCCGGTCCGACGGCTGGCGCTGGGGCAGGCCACCCGCTGGATCGTCGAGCGGCAGGAGACCGACGGCTGCTGGGGCGGTATCCAGCCGCCCGCCGTCTACTCGCTGATCGCCCTGCACCTGGAGGGCTATGACCTCGACCATCCGGTGATGCGGGCCGGTCTCGCCGCCTTCGACCGGTTCACCGTGCACACCGAGGACGGGAAGCGCTGGCTGGAAGCCTGCCAGTCCCCGGTGTGGGACACCTGCCTGGCCACCATCGCGCTGGTGGACGCCGGTCTGCCGGCCGACCACCCGGCACTGGTCAGCGCCGCCGACTGGATGCTCGGCGAGGAGATCCACCGGCGCGGCGACTGGGCCGTGCAGCGGCCCGAACTGGAGCCGGGCGGCTGGGCGTTCGAGTTCGACAACGACACCTACCCGGACATCGACGACACCGCCGAGGTGGTGCTGGCGCTGCGCCGGGTGGACCACCCGGACCCGGACCGGCTGCGCGGCGCGGTCGACCGGGGCGTCGCCTGGAACCTCGGCATGCAGTCCAAGAACGGCGCCTGGGGCGCCTTCGACGTCGACAACACCAGCACCCTGCCCAACAAGCTCCCGTTCTGCGACTTCGGCGAGGTGGTCGACCCGCCGTCCGCCGATGTCACCGCCCATGTGGTGGAGATGCTGGCGGACGTCGGCAAGGCCCGCGACCCGCGCACCCGGCGCGGTGTGGAGTGGCTGCTGCGCGAGCAGGAGACGGACGGCTCGTGGTTCGGCCGCTGGGGCACCAACTACCTCTACGGCACCGGTTCGGTGGTCCCGGCGCTGGTCGCCGCAGGCATCCCCACCGCACATCCGGCCATCCGGCGCGCGGTGCGCTGGCTGGAGGAGCACCAGAACGCCGACGGCGGCTGGGGCGAGGACATGCGCTCCTACGACGACCCGGAGAACTGGTCCGGGCGGGGCGACTCCACCGCCTCGCAGACCGCCTGGGCGCTGATGGCGCTGCTGTCGGCCGGGGAGAGCGGCGAGGTCGTGGACCGGGGCGTCGCCTGGCTGGCCGCCACCCAGCTGCCCGAGGGCACCTGGGACGAGCCGCAGTTCACCGGCACCGGGTTCCCCTGGGACTTCTCCATCAACTACAACCTCTACCGGCTGGTCTTCCCGGTCACCGCGCTCGGCCGCTATCTGCACGGCGTCCCCCGCCCGGACGCCGTCGGCCATGCCGCGCGGGCGCTGCCCGGCCCGGCACCCGTCCCGGCGGCGGACCGCAGCGGCGGCCCCGTGGCGGGGACGAGCACCGCGGGGACGAACACCGCGGGCACGGGCACCGCAGGGACGGGCACGGCGGGCACAGGCACGGCGGCAGCGGGTGGCACGGCCGGGACGAGGGCCGAGCGATGAGACGGTCCTACCGCTTCGACGGCCCCGCCGGGGAACCGTTCGAACCGACCGCCGCCGGCGGCGGCCCGCTGCTGGTGGTCTGCGCCCTGGGCGTGGAGCGGTGGGCGCTGCGCGGCGGCGACTGGACGGCCCCGGGCATGCCCGCCCGGGGCGCCGGACGGGCGCTGCTGACGGCCACCGGCATGGGGCCGGTCCGCGCCCGACGCTCCGTCACCGCCCTGCTGAGCGGCGGCGGCAGCGGTTATGGCGCGCTGCTGGCCACCGGGTTCTGCGCAGCGGCCGGTCCGGGAATACGCCCGGGCGACGCCGTCGTTGCCGCTGAGGTGCGCGACGAAGGGCAGACCTCGATCGGGGTTCCTTCGTGCGGGCTGCTCGCGGACGCGCTGCGCGCCCGAGGTCTGACCGTCCATCTCGGCAGGATCCACTCGGCCGACCGCGTGGTGCGCGGCGCGGCGGCCCGCCGCCGGCTGCACGACGGCGGCGCCCTGGGGATCGACATGGAGACCGCCGCGGTGCTGGACGCCGCCCGCCGGGCAGCCCCGGGGCTGCCCGGCGCCGCCGTCCGCATCGTCGTCGACACGCCGGAGCAGGAACTGCTGCGGCCCGGCACCGTCCCGAGCGGAGTGCGCGCCTGGCGTGCGCTCCGCTCCGCCGTGCCCGCCTTCACCGCCTGGCATCACGCCCTGGCCCCCCAGAGCGGTGCCACCGACCCGACCGACCCGAGTCACCCCACCGAAACCCCTATCCGGACGCTCCCTCAGGAGGCGAGCTAGTCATGGCCATGCCGTTGCGCCAGACCGCGCGGATCAGCACGTACCTCCTCCAGCAGAAACTCCTGAAGCGCCGGGACAAGTTCCCGCTCATCGTGGAACTCGAGCCGCTGTTCGCCTGCAACCTCAAGTGCGAGGGGTGCGGCAAGATCCAGCACCCCGCCGGTGTCCTCAAGCAGCGGATGCCGGTTGCCCAGGCGGTCGGCGCGGTGCTGGAGTCCGGCGCCCCCATGGTCTCCATCGCCGGCGGCGAGCCGCTGATGCACCCCCAGATCGACGAGATCGTCCGTCAGCTGGTGGAGCGGCGGAAGTACGTCTTCCTCTGCACCAATGCGCTGCTGCTGCGCAAGAAGCTGGACAAGTTCACCCCCTCGCCGTACTTCGCCTTCACCGTCCACATCGACGGCCTGCGGGAGCGGCACGACGCCTCGGTGGCCAAGGAGGGGACCTTCGACGAGGCGGTGGCCGCCATCAAGGAGGCCAAGGCCCGGGGCTTCCGGGTCACCACCAACAGCACCTTCTTCAACACGGACACCGCGCAGACGGTGGTCGAGGTGCTGGACTACCTCAACGACGACCTCCAGGTCGACGAGATGATGCTCTCGCCCGGCTACGCCTATGAGAAGGCGCCCGACCAGGAGCACTTCCTGGGGGTGCAGCAGACCCGCGAGCTCTTCAAGAAGGCGTTCTCCGGGGGGAACCGGCGGCGCTGGCGGCTCAACCACAGCCCGCTCTTCCTGGACTTCCTGGAGGGCAAGGTCGACTTCGAGTGCACGGCCTGGGGCATCCCCAACTACTCGCTCTTCGGATGGCAGCGCCCCTGCTATCTGATGTCCGACGGGTATGTGCCCACCTACCGCGAGCTGGTGGAGAAGACCGACTGGTCGAAGTACGGCCGGGGCCGGGACCCGCGCTGCGAGAACTGCATGGCGCACTGCGGCTATGAGCCCACCGCGGTCCTCGCCACCATGGGATCGCTCAAGGCGTCGATCCGCGCGGCCCGGGAGACGGTCGCCGCCAACCGGAGCCACTGAGCGCCCGCTGCGCGGCGCGGGGCCCCACAGCCCCGCGCCGCGCACCCACCCGCTGACCCTGACCCATCCCTTCACCCCTTCCCACGAATCGCACCTGCCACAGTGAGGGTGAAACCATGACCGCGATCTCGCTCGGTATTCCGTCCATGCCGCTCAAGCCGCTCGCCGTGCGCCGCAAGTCGCGGCAGATCATGGTGGGGGGTGTGCCGGTGGGTGGTGATGCGCCGGTGTCGGTGCAGTCGATGACGACGACGGTGACGGCTGATGTCAATGCGACGTTGCAGCAGATTGCGCAGCTGACGGCGTCGGGGTGCCAGATCGTGCGGGTGGCGGTGCCGTCGCAGGATGATGCGGAGGCGTTGCCGGCGATTGCGCGGAAGTCGCAGATCCCGGTGATCGCGGACATCCACTTCCAGCCGAAGTATGTCTTTGCGGCGATTGACGCGGGGTGTGCGGCGGTGCGGGTGAATCCGGGGAACATCAAGCAGTTCGACGACAAGGTGCGGGAGATCGCGGGGGCGGCGTCGGCGGCGGGGGTGCCGATCCGGATCGGGGTGAACGCGGGGTCGTTGGACCGGCGGTTGATGGAGAAGTACGGGCGGGCGACTCCGGAGGCGTTGGTGGAGTCGGCGTTGTGGGAGTGCTCGCTGTTCGAGGAGCACGGGTTCCGGGATATCAAGATCTCGGTGAAGCACAACGATCCGGTGGTGATGGTGAATGCGTATCGTCAGTTGGCGGCGGCGTGTGACTATCCGCTGCATCTGGGGGTGACGGAGGCGGGTCCGGCGTTCCAGGGGACGATCAAGTCGGCGGTGGCGTTCGGGGCGCTGCTGGCGGAGGGGATCGGGGACACGATCCGGGTGTCGCTGTCGGCGCCTCCGGTGGAGGAGGTCAAGGTGGGGAACCAGATCCTGGAGTCGCTGGGGCTGCGGCAGCGGGGTCTGGAGATTGTGTCGTGTCCGTCGTGCGGGCGGGCGCAGGTGGATGTGTACAAGCTCGCGGAAGAGGTGACCGCGGGCTTGGAGGGGATGAATGTGCCGCTGCGGGTGGCGGTGATGGGGTGCGTGGTGAACGGGCCTGGGGAGGCGCGTGAGGCGGACCTCGGGGTGGCGTCGGGGAACGGCAAGGGGCAGATCTTCGTCAAGGGCGAGGTGATCAAGACCGTGCCGGAGTCGAGGATCGTGGAGACGCTGATCGAGGAGGCGCTCAAGCTCGCCGAGCAGATGGAGGCCGACGGCGTCGAGTCCGGCGAGCCCACCGTCACCGCCGGCTGACTCCCCGTACAGCGCCGTACGTCACAGCAGCGAACCGAAGGTGAGGGAAATCGTGACCCTGCTGGAAAGCATCTCGGAGCCCGCCGACCTCAAGCGCCTCGCACCCGCGCAGCTGCCCCTGCTCGCCGACGAGATCCGGGAGTTCCTCATCCGGGCCGTCTCCCGGGCCGGCGGCCACCTCGGGCCCAACCTCGGGGTGGTGGAGCTCACCGTCGCGCTGCACCGGGTCTTCGACTCGCCGCGTGACCGCATCCTCTTCGACACCGGCCACCAGTCCTATGTCCACAAGCTGCTGACCGGGCGTCAGGACTTCTCCGGGCTGCGGGTCAAGGGCGGGCTGTCCGGCTACCCCTCGCGGGCCGAGTCCGAGCACGATGTGATCGAGAACTCGCACGCCTCCACCGTGCTCGGCTACGCCGACGGCCTCGCCAAGGCCAACCAGCTGCTCGGCCACCGCGACCGCAGCGTGGTCGCCGTGATCGGCGACGGCGCGCTGACCGGCGGCATGGCCTGGGAGGCGCTCAACAACATCGCCGAGGCCCAGGACCGCCCGCTGGTCATCGTGGTCAACGACAATGAGCGCTCCTACGCCAAGACCATCGGCGGCCTGGCCAACCATCTGGCCACGCTGCGCACCACCCAGGGGTACGAGCGCTTCCTCAGCTGGGGCCGGGAGGCGCTGCAACGCACCCCCGTGGTCGGCCGGCCGATGCTGGGTGCCCTGCACGGGGCGAAGAAGGGCTTCAAGGACTCCTTCGCCCCGCAGGGCATGTTCGAGGACCTGGGGCTGAAGTACCTCGGCCCGATCGACGGCCATGACACGGCGGCCGTCGAGTCGGCGCTGGAGCGGGCCCGGGGCTTCGGCGGCCCCGTCATCGTGCACTGCCTCACCGAGAAGGGCCACGGCTACCGCCCCGCCGAGGAGGACGACGCCGACCACTTCCACTCGGTCGGCGCCATGGACCCCTTCACCTGCCTGCCGCTGTCGCCCGCCACCGGGACCTCCTGGACCTCCGTCTTCGGCCGGGAGATGGTCGCCGTGGGCCGCGACCGGCCCGATGTGGTCGCCATCACCGCCGCCATGCTCCAGCCCGTCGGCCTGGCCGGGTTCGCCGAGGCGTACCCCGACCGCATCTTCGACGTGGGCATCGCCGAGCAGCATGCCGCGGTCTCCGCCGCCGGTCTGGCCACCGGCGGGCTGCACCCGGTGGTCGCGGTCTACGCCACCTTCCTCAACCGGGCGTTCGACCAGGTCCTGATGGATGTGGCGCTGCACCGGCTGGGCGTCACCTTCGTGCTGGACCGGGCCGGTGTCACCGGCACCGACGGCGCCAGCCACAACGGCATGTGGGACATGTCCGTCCTCCAGGTCGTCCCCGGGCTGCGGCTCGCCGCCCCGCGCGACGCCGACCAGCTGCGCGCCCAGCTCCGTGAAGCGCTGGACGTCGATGACGCGCCCACCGTGGTCCGCTTCCCCAAGGCCGATGTCGGCCCGGCCATCAGTGCCGTCGAGCGGATCGGCGGCGTCGATGTGCTGCGGCGCACCACGCCTCCCGGAGGCAGCCCCGCCGACCCGCCGGATGTGCTGCTGGTGGCCGTCGGCACCATGGCCCAGCCCTGTCTGGACGCCGCCGCGCTGCTCACCGCCGACGGGCTGAGCGCCACCGTGGCCGACCCCCGCTGGGTCAAGCCGGTCGACCCCGCGCTGGTACGGCTCGCCGCCGGGCACCGGCTGGTGGTGACGGTCGAGGACAACGGCCGCACCGGGGGCGTGGGCGCCGCCGTCGCCCAGGCGCTGCGGGACGCGGAGGTCCGCACCCCGGTCCGCGAACTCGGCATCCCGCAGCAGTTCCTGGCCCATGCCGCCCGGGGCGAGATCCTCAATGAGATCGGGCTGACCGGCCCCGGCATCGCCGCCCAGACCGCCGCCTTCGCCCGTACCGCAGGTCTCACCCGGGTGGCCGCCCGACGCCGCCCCAACGGGACGGAGACCGCTCCGGGCGCCGCCGCCGCCCGGGTGCCCGTCCTGCGCCCGCGCACCGCCGAAGCCGCACGCACCCGAGGAGGGGACCCGCACCGTGGCCTCTGAGACCGTCGCCGCCGCCCGAGCCGAGGAGCCGGGCATGTCGCGCCCACCGGAGCCCCGGTCGGGTACCGGCTTCGACCTGGCGGCGCTGCTCGCCCGGCGCGGCGCCGAGCGCTATGAGCTCCAGGAGCGCTACCTCAACCCGCAGCTGCCTCGGATGCTGCACACCATCGGCTTCGACAAGTTCTACGAGCGGGCCGAGGGGCCGTACTTCTACGACGCCGACGGCAACCAGTACCTCGACATGCTCGCCGGGTTCGGCATCTTCGCACTGGGCCGCCACCACCCGGTGGTGCGCCGCGCCGTGCAGCAGGTGATGGACCTCGACCTGCCCGACCTCACCCGCTTCGACTGCTCCCCGCTGCCCGGCCTGCTCGCCGAGAAGCTGCTGGCCCACACCCCGCACCTGGACCGGGTCTTCTTCGGCAACAGCGGCACCGAGGCGGTCGAGACCGCGCTGAAGTTCGCCCGGTACGCCACCGGCCGCAGCCGTGTCCTCTACTGCGACCACGCCTTCCACGGCCTCACCACCGGCTCGCTCTCGGTCAACGGCGAGACCGGCTTCCGCAAGGGCTTCGACCCGCTGCTGCCGGACACCGCAGTGCCGCTGGGCGACCTCGCCGCGCTGGAGCGCGAGCTGCGCCGGGGCGATGTGGCCGCGCTGATCGTGGAGCCGATCCAGGGCAAGGGCGTGCACGCCGCCCCGCCCGGCTGGCTGAAGGCCGCCCAGGACCTGCTGCACCGCCACAAGGCGCTGCTGATCTGCGACGAGGTGCAGACCGGCATCGGCCGCACCGGCGACTTCTTCGCCTACCAGCACGAGGAGGGCGTGGAGCCCGACCTGGTCTGCGCGGCCAAGGCGCTCTCCGGCGGGTATGTCCCGGTCGGGGCGACCCTGGGCAAGGACTGGATCTTCCGGGCGGTCTACTCCTCGATGGACCGGGTGCTGGTCCACTCCGCCAGCTTCGGGTCCAATGCGCAGGCGATGGCGGCCGGATTGGCCACCCTCCAGGTGATGGAGGACGAGCAGGTGGTCGCCCACACCCGGCGGATCGGCGACCTCTTCCGTGGGCGGCTGGCGGCCCTGGTGGACCGGTATGAGCTGCTGGCGGACGTACGTGGCCGGGGCCTGATGATCGGCATCGAGTTCGGCAGGCCGAGGTCGCTGAAGCTGCGCACCGGCTGGGCCGCGCTCCAGGCGGCTCGCAAGGGCCTCTTCGCGCAGATGGTGGTGGTGCCGCTGATGCAGCGGCACCGCATCCTCACCCAGGTCTCCGGGGACCATCTGGAGGTGATCAAGCTGATCCCGCCGCTGACCATCACCGAGCGGGACGTCGACCGCTTTGTGGACGCCTTCACCGAGGTCATGGACGACGCCCACCGGGGCAGCGGCCTGATGTGGGACTTCGGCCGGACGCTGGTGAAGCAGGCGGTCGCCAACCGGTGAGCGCCGCCGGGGAAACGGGCCGCCCACCGGGTCCCCTCCGTCTCGGAGGGGGCACGGTGGGCGGCCCGGCTCGCGGCCCGGTCAGATCTCCAGGTTCTCCTCCACCTTGCGGATGATGTGCCGGGCCATCGCCAGGTTCGCCCGGTGCCGGTCCAGTGCGAGGTAGAAGAAGATCCCCTTGCTGCTGCGGTGCGTCAGCGGCCGGATCAGGTGGTACTGGCCGGTCAGCGTGATCAGGATGTCCTCGATGGTCTCGTTGTGGAGGTTGAGCATCTCCATGGTGCGCATCTTGGCGCGCACGACGTCGGTGTTGCCGGCGGCGGCTACATTGAGGTCGAGCTCCTTGGAGTTGCCCAGGGTGCCGAGGGCCATGCCGCTGCTGTAGTCGACCAGTGCGACACCGATGGCGCCCTCGATGGTCATCGCTTCCTTGAGTGCCGCTTCCATGTTGCTCATCGCGCTGAGAGTCCTCCGGTTGGGGCGCCGGCTCGGCCGGACAAGGCCGACCCGGGCGGGTCGGCAGAGCAGTGGCGACCCTAGGGACCATGTCACCGGGCACACGCCGATTGACAGCTTTTGTGCGACTGTCGATCGACTCTGCCCGAGGAGGACCGTCATCTGAGCGGAAAGCTTCGGGGGTGCGGCAGGTAGGGCCCGGTATGGGTGAAGAGCTTCACCGGCCCGGCCAGATCACCCGTACGGGGGAGCCTCGGTCATCCGCTGCCGCTCCCGGCGCCGACGGCGCCAGACCGACTGGGCCACATCCAGCGCGGCGCCCACCGAGAGCACAAAGCAGGCGACGGCCAACCACACCAGGGTGCTCCGGGCGGAGGACCCGCCGGCGGCCAGCGACGCCGCGAAGGCCAGGATCGCCGCCCCCACCAGCAGCACCGGCGCGAAGACGCTCGCCAGGAAGATCCGGATGTCCGACAGGCTGCGCCCGCCCGGCCCGGTGAGACCGGTGCGGTCGCGGCGCCGACCGGTGATGTCGTATGTGAGGTGCGGATCGGGCAGATGGGTGTCGGTCGGCCGCAGATGGCTGCGGCGGCCCGGAGGGCCCTGGCCTTCGAGCGGCATGCCGTGCGGAGAGGTGCGCGGGGCGTCGGAGCCGCCCGCCGCGCCGCGGTCGCGATTGGGGATGAACTGCCGCATGGTCTCGTCGCCTCCAGCGTCGTGGTCCATGGCCGGGGCGACTGGGGCCGCGCAGCGCGGAACACCGGGCCACCCGGAGGTACGCCTACCCGCTCCCGGGTTTCGGACACGGACCGGAACCGACCGTTCCGCCGGAGCGGCCCGACACACCCGGTCGGGTGAAGGCGGCGGCGCAGGCAGAACCGCCCCGCGCGGCATCGGGCCCCGCCGTGTCACCGTGGCCGGAGAGGGTCCCTCGGAGCCGCGCGCCACCCGCGCACCCGCACCGGCCCTCGGACACCCACCCTCTCCCTCGGCTCCCTCGGCGCAGCCGGCCCGCCGCCGTTCCCCAGGAGGTCCGTTACATGATCCGTGCCATCGCCGTCGTCGTCCCCGCCCGGGACGAGGAGCGGCTGCTCGGCGGCTGCCTCGCCTCGGTACGCCGCGCCGCGCGCCACCCGCAGGTCGGCGGTCTCCCGGTGCGCCTGGTGGTGGTCGCCGACAGCTGCCGCGACCGCACCGCCGCGATCGGCCGCCACGCCGGCGCCGAGGTCGCCACCATCCGGGCCTGCAATGTCGGCGCGGCCCGCGCCCGGGGCACCGACCGGGCGCTGGCCGCCGTGCTGTCCCCCGCAGGCGCCCCCGCCCCGGCCGAACTCTGGCTGGCCCACACCGACGCCGACACCCGGGTGCCCTATGGATGGCTGGCCCGTCAGCTCGCCTATGCCGAGCAGGGCTGGGACGCGGTACTCGGCACCGTCCAGGTGCTCGACTGGTCGGAGCACCCCCCGGGCACGGCGGAGAAGTTCCAGCGGCAGTACGCCACCCCGGTCCGCCCCTCGGTGGAGACCACCCCCAAGCCCACCCTGCGCACCGCCCCCAGAGCGGAGCACCCGCATGTGCACGGAGCCAACCTGGGGGTGCGCGCCGACGCCTACCGCTCGGCGGGCGGCTTCGCCGCGCTCGCCGTAGGGGAGGACCACGCCCTGGTCGCCGCCCTGGAAGCGCTCGGCCGCCCCGTGCGCCGCGCCGCCGACCTGCCCGTGATCACCTCCGCGCGCCGCAGCGTACGGGCCCGTGGCGGATTCGGCGACACCATCTCGGCGCTCTCGCTGCGCGGCATGGACGGCAGAGCCTGACCGGCCCGGCCCGGGACCGCCCGCCACCCGCCGGAAGGGTCGGACACCGCCTGGGCCGCCTGGGCCGCCCGGGCCGGTCCGTTGAGCGCCAGGAGAAGCCTCATGGGACGCGTCTGACCGCGTCGCCGGCGGGCCAAACCGGTACGGCATGACCGTCCCCCGTCCGGGCAGGTGCCTCTCGTCCCCCGCCCCGTCCTGCCCCGGCCACCGGCCGCCTGCCACCGGAGGAGCCATGCCTGTCCAGCTGCCGAAGCGGTGGCGCCGCGCCGACCACATCCCGCGCACCGTCGTCGTCACCGGTGCCAGCGGCGGCGTCGGCCGCGCCACCGCCCGCCGCTTCGGCGCCATGGGCGATCGGGTCGCGCTGCTGGCCCGGGGCGAGACCGGGCTGCGGGCCGCCGCCGACGAGGTGCACGCCGCCGGCGGCGAGGCCCTGGTGGTCCCGCTCGACCTGGCCGACCACACGGCCGTCGAGGACGCCGCCGGCCGGGTCGAGGCCGAGTTCGGCCCGCTCGACGTCTGGGTCAACGATGCCTTCTCCACCGTCTTCGCGCCCTTCACCGAGATCGACCCGGAGGAGTTCCGGCGTACCACCGAGGTCAGCTACCTCGGCTACGTCTGGGCGACCCGCGCCGCGCTGCGCCGGATGCTGCCGCGCGACCACGGCACCGTCGTCCAGGTCGGCTCCGCGCTCGCCTACCGGGGCATCCCGTTGCAGACCGCCTACAGCGGTGCCAAGCACGCCATCCAGGGCTTCAACGAAGCGCTCCGCTGCGAACTGCTGCACAGCGGCACCCAGGTCCGGGTGACCATGGTGCAGATGCCCGCCCTGAACACCCCGCAGTTCGACTGGCTGCTCAGCCGACTGCCGCGCCGCGCCCAGCCGGTGCCGCCGGTCTACCAGCCGGAGGTCGCCGCCCGTGCGGTCGCGCATGCGGCGGAGTACCCCGGCCGCCGCGAGTACTGGGTGGGCGGCGCCACCGCCGCCACCCTGCTGGCCAATGCGGTCGCCCCCGGCCTGCTGGACCGCTACCTGGCCCGCACCGGCTTCGACTCCCAGCAGAGTCCCGAGGAGCAGCCGGCGGACAGTCCGGTCAACCTCTGGGAGCCCGCCGACGGCCCCGGCGGCCCGGACTTCGGCGCCCACGGCCGCTTCGACGAGCGGGCGCACAGCCGCAGCGCCCAGGCATGGGCGTCCCGCCACCACGGTCTGCTGGGCACGGTCGGAGCGCTGGGCGCCGGCACCGCCGGGCTGCTCGCCGCCCGCGCCGCGCGGCGCCGCTGAGGTACGCGGCGCGGCGGGTCGGGGCCGCCGTCCGGTACTGCGCCGTTCGTGCGGCCTTCGCCGCTCCCGAGTGTGCCGCTGAGGGCGCCGGGCAGGCGCAGAGCGGCACCGGGCACCCCGACGCCCCGGGAGGCACGGCCCGCCGCGGCAGGGCCGCCCCGGCCCAGCAGCGGAGAGGCGATTCGATGGCGCACACGCTCACCGACGAGCAGGAAGAAGTGCTGAGGATGCACGCCGAAGCACTCGCCTCCTTCGGCCGCCGGGTGCGTGCCGTCGGCGCCAACCAGTGGAAAGCCCCCACCCCCTGTACCCGGTGGACCGTCCGCGACCTGGTCAACCACCTGACCGTCGAGCAGTTGTGGGTGCCCCCGCTGATGGAGGGCGCCACCCTCGCGGAGGTCGGCGACCGCTTCGACGGCGACCAGCTCGGCGACGACCCGGTGGGCACCTGGCGCCGGGCCGCCACCGCCGCCCGGGACGCCGTCATCCGGCACGGCGCGCTGGATGCCACCGTGCACCTCTCCGCCGGTGACACCCCGGCCGTCGAGTACTGCAGCCAGCTGACCACGGATGCGGCCGTGCACACCTGGGACCTGGCCCGCGCGACCGGCGGGGACACCCGGCTCGCGCCGGAGCTGGTGGCGTTCGCCCGGCGCGAGGTGGAGCCGTACGCCGACCAGCTCTCCGCCGGCGGCCTCTTCGCCCCGCCGGTGGAGGTGCCGGACGACGCCGACGAGCAGACCCGGCTGCTCGCCCTGCTCGGCCGCCGCGCCTGAGCCCGCGCCGACCGGGCGTCACACGTCCTGCCGTAGGGACCTGGCCCTGCCGATCCGCATCGCGCCGTCGCCGACCAGCGCGACCGCCGACCGCTGCGCATGGACGAACTCGGCACCGATCCGGTCGTGCGGAGCCCCTGGGTGGCCGCACTCCGGTCAGCCGTTCCCCGGTCAGCCGTGCTCGGCCAGCAGCCGCCGGTGCATCGAGGCCAGCGTCGCCTCGTCCACCCCGAGCGAGTCCGCCGCCAGCAACGCCGCCCCGGCAGCGCCGTCCAGGGCGCAGCTCATCGCCGCGCCGGGCCACTCCGCCCCGATCGCCCGCACCACCCGGCGGGCCAGCGCGTTGTCGGTCACCAGGCAGGAACCGGCGAGCACCACCGGAGTCCGCTCGGCCGGTCGGCGGACCTCCGCCAGGGTGGCCAGCAGATGCCCGGCCGCCGCCTCGACGATCGCGCCCGCAGCGGGGTCGTCCCGCTCGGCCGCAGCGGTCACCAGCGGCGCCAGCCGGGCCAGCGCCACCGGCTGGTCCGCGTAGACGGCCGCCACCAGCCGGGCCGTCAGGGCGCCGTCCCGGTCGGGCCCCCGACCGCCTCCGGGACCGGCGGTTCCCCGGCCGCCCGCAGCAGCGCCTCCACCACCAGCGGGGCCAGCAGCGGCGCGTGCACCCGGCCCGCCAGCGCCTCCAGCGTCAGCCGGACGGCCTCCCGGCCCATCCAGAAGCCGGACCCCAGGTCGCCGAGCAGCCAGCCCAGCCCATCGGCCCGGCCCGCCTCCTCCCAGCGGTCGATCCGTACCGCGATGGCGCCCGTCCCGGCGATCAGCACGCTGCCGCTGCCCACCGCCGTGCCCGCCGCGAAGGCCACCGCGGCGTCCGGAACCACCGTCATGGGGCACTCCAGCCCGGCCTCCCGCCAGGCCCGCCGCAGCGCGGCCCGCACCTGCGGCCGGCTCAGCAGCTGCCGCCCGGCGAGCCCGATCACCCCATGCCGCACCTCCGCCGGATCGACCCCGGCCAGCGCCCCGCGCAGCGCCACCGAGAGCGCCGCGGCCGCCCGGTGGGCGGGGTGCGCCGCCGGATTGCCGCCGCCGCTGTTGGCGTGGCCGTACCGGTTCCCGGCGAGGTCGCAGAGGAGCGCGCGGGTGTTGGTGCCGCCCACGTCCAGGCCCAGGACCAGGTCGGTCGCGGAGCAGGCCCTGGCTGCCCCGGCCGCCCGGGTCGCAGCGGTCGCCCTGGCCGTTCGGGCTGCCCGGGCTGTTCCGGCTGTTCGGGCCGCCGGGGCGCCGACCGGCGAGCCGCCGCTGCGGTCAGGGGGCTGGCCGATCTGGTGCATCGCTGCGGTCCCCCGTGGAGGCGGATGGTCTGGTTCCGGTGCTGGCCACACTGTGCCAGCCCGCACCTGGCGGCACCACTGCCCGCCGCAAATCCCGCCACCGGTGGCGGGTATTCACCGGGGCGGGTGCACCGGCTGCGGTACGGGCCCGCGTGCCCCGGCCGACCGGCGTCGGCGATTTCCCGGAGCGGCCGAATCCCCCCGGCCCTGCGCATTCACCGGCGGGCCTACTCCCCGTGCGGCCGCGCGGAATTCCCTGGCGCTGCTCATGCGGCGGAGGCCGATCGCGGCTATTCTCCGCGCCGGAACCCGGGTCCTGCACGGCTACGGCACAGGACATTCACGGCCGTGATGAATCCGGGACCATCGGGGAGTGGTGAGCGAAGACCTTCCGCCGAGAGCCGTAGCGGCATAACGTGGCGGGGACGACACCGCCCGAGTGACGGCCGAACGGTACGCAGGGTGCTGACCGGCACCCCCGAACGAGTGAGGCGCGCAACCATGTCAGAGCAGTCGACCCCGCCCCATGAGGACCCGGAGGGCTATGTCGGCCTGTCGGCGGAGCAGGCGGAGGCGGTCGCCAGACAGCGGGGGTGGACCACCGTCCGGGTGGTCGCCAGGGATGCCCTGGTGACGCTGGAGTACCGGTCGGGGCGGATCAACTTCGCGGCTGACGACGGCCGCGTGGTGCGCTGCTGGTTCGGCTGACGATCCGGCCGAACGCCTGGGGATGCGCCCGGGGGATGGCGCCTTGGGGCGTCTGAGGGGGCTGGGGGTACCGAGGGGGCTACGCCCGGGCGCCGCTGCGGCCCGGGGAGTGCGTGCCGCCGCCGGAGGCGCCACCGCCGACGCCCGCCAGTTCGTCCTGCACCGCCTTGTCCCACGGGGACCAGCCGGCGGCGGGACGCCCCGGCGCAGTCGGCGGTCTGCCGGTTCTTCGACCCCAGGCGGCCCGGATCCGCTCGTCGGCGGTGGCGATGGCCGGTTCGCAGAGCGGCAGCACCAGCAGCACCAGCAGCCCGGCCGTCCAGCCCGCCACCACATCGGTGATCCAGTGGGTGCCCAGATAGACGGTGGTGAGCCCGATGGAGGCGGCCGTGACACCGGCGGCCACCGAACCGGTCCGCCGCAGCCGCACCGCGAGATAGGCGATGACGCCCCAGGTCACGACCGAGTTGGCGGTGTGTCCGGAGGGGAAGATCTGGCCGCCGGCGAACAGCTCGGGCGACCCGATGTAGTGGGCGTAGTGCGGGCCCAGCCGACCCGTCACGATCTTCACCGCGCCGACCGTCAGATTGAGCAGCAGCAGCGCCGCCGCCATCACCAGCAGCGGGCGGGTGCTGCGGGTGCGGTAGCTGCGCCACACCAGCCAGACGCAGGCGGCGATGGCCGACGGGCCGCGCTGGCCGACGATGATCCAGACGTTGAGGAAGGGCAGCAGCTGCGGCCAGCGCTTGTACGGTTTGGCCAGCATGGCGTCCCAGTCCAGGTCGACCAGCCAGGTGTTGGTGAGCACCCCGGCGACCACCACCACGTACAGCGCGAGGGTCACCACGAAGAGGATCTTGTGGGTGCGCGTCAGCGGCGGCCGGCGGCGTTCCTGCGGCCGCTCCGCGACGTCTTGGTCCGGCCGCCCGAGCGGTGCGGCGTCGTTCGTCTGGGTACGCACTCGCTTGACGTTACAGCCCGTGACAGCGCCCACTGTGGCCGACCTGGCGTTCGTAATGACGATGTGACCTGGTCGACCGCGTTAGTGCCGGATAAAGGAGCAGGCGTACGGCTTGTGCATCCGGGAATGTGACGCGCGTCATTCCGGCGGCCCGCCGATCGGTGCGCCAGGAGGTTTCCGGCACGTCGCGGAGGGGTGGCTGTCCGATTGGCCCGGAGATCGCCGCCCGCGTCCGGTTGCCGCCTGTTGCGCTATTCGGACGGGGGTCGGGATTCCGGAATCCGGATTCCGACGGGCTCCGCCGCAATTCCGGGCGGCTGGGATTCCCGGATTTTCCTGGGATTGGCAATGCGTTGTCCCGGAGTTTCCGGAGAAGTCGGGCGGGCCGTACCCGATCGGGTGCGGCCCGCCCGGCGGTGGCCGTCAGCCCCAGTCGCCGCCGAGGGTGAGGCCGCCGTCCAGTACCAGGGTCTGACCGGTGATCCAGGAGGCATGCTCGGAGAGCAGGAAGGCCACCGCTCCGCCGACATCGGCAGGCAGGCCGAGCCGCTTCAGCGGGTAGGCCGCCGCCGCCTGCTCCTCGTGCCCGAGGTACAGCGGCTCGGCGAAGCGGGTCTTCACCACCGCCGGGGCCACCGCGTTGACCCGCACCGAGGGCGCCAGCTCATACGCCAACTGCTGGGTGAGCTGGACCAGGGCGGCCTTGCTCGCCCCGTACATCCCGATGCCCGGCGCCGGGCCCAGCGCGCTCACCGACGAGACATTGACGATGGCTCCGCCGTGCTCCTTCAGCGACGCCCGGTGGACCAGCTGCACCCAGCCGAGGGTGGCGATCACATTGACGTCCAGGATCCTGCGGGCGGTGTCCAGGTCCAGGTCGACCAGGGAGCCGACCACCGGGTTGGTCCCCACATTGTTGACCAGGGCGTCGATCCGCCCGAACCGCTCCATGGCCAGGCCCACCGCCGCCTCGCGGTGGTCCGGGTCGTGGCTCTTGCCGGCCACGCCGACGGCCCGTCCGGCGCCGCCGAGCTGCTCCACGGCCTCCTCCAGGGCCTTGCCGTCCCGGCCGGTGATCACCACCCGGTCGCCACGGGCCACCAGGGCCTCGGCAATGGCCAGGCCGATGCCCCGGCTCGCCCCGGTGATCAGGGCGACCCGCCCGCTGTCCTCGCTCATCCGTCCGTACCCGTCTCTCGTGGTGGTGCTGGATGTGGTGGTGCCGGATGGTGCTGGGTCCGGTCAGTCCAGCGGGCCGCCGGCCACATAGACCACCTGGCCGGAGACAAAGCCGGCGCCCTCGCTCACCAGGAAGGAGATGGTGTGCGCGATGTCCTCCGGAGTGCCGACCCGGGCCACCGGGATGTGGCCGGCGGCGGCGTTCTTGAAGTCCTCGAAGTCCATGCCGACCCGGGCGGCGGTGGCCGCGGTCATGTCGGTGGCGATGAAGCCGGGGGCGACCGCGTTGGCGGTGACGCCGAACTTGCCCAGTTCGATCGCCAGCGTCTTGGTGAAGCCCTGGAGCCCGGCCTTGGCCGCCGAGTAGTTGGCCTGGCCCCGGTTGCCCTGCGCCGAGGAGGAGGAGAGGTTGACGACCCGCCCGAAACCGGCGTCCACCATGTGCTTCTGCACCGCACGGGTCATCAGGAAGGCGCCCTTGAGGTGCACGTTCATCACGGTGTCCCAGTCCGACTCGGACATTTTGAAGAGCAGGTTGTCGCGGAGCACACCGGCGTTGTTCACCAGCACGGTCGGGGCGCCCAGCTCGGTGGCGACCCGCTCGACGGCCCGCTGCACCTGCTCGGCGTCGGACACGTCGGCGCCGATCGCGACGGCCCGGCCGCCCGCTGCGGTGATCCGCTCCACGGTCTCCTTGCCTGCGGACTCCTCCAGGTCCAGCACCGCCACGGCGAGGCCGTCGGCGGCGAGGCGGATTGCGGTGGCGGCGCCGATGCCACGGGCGGCACCGGTGACGATCGCGACGCGGGGAGCGGTGGTCTGCTCGGTCATAGGGGTACTCGATTCCTTTGTCGGGGCAGTGAGGGGGTTGGGCAGGGCTGCGGGGGTTGGGGGAGTTGCGGGGTTGGGCAGGGCTGCGGGGTTGGGGGGAGTTGCGGGGTTGGGCAGGGCTGCGGGGGTTGGGGGAGTTGCGGGGTTGGGCAGGGCTGCGGTGTCGGGGAGAGCAGTGGGTGTCAGGAGGGCAGGTAGGGCTTGAGCTCGCGGCGGGCCAGCGACCGCTTGTGGACCTCGTCCGGCCCGTCGGCGAACCGCAGGGTGCGGGCACCCGCCCAGAGCCGGGCCAGCGGGTAGTCCTGGGAGACCCCGCCGCCGCCGTGCGTCTGGATGGCCTTGTCGAGGATCCACTCCACGCCGGCCGGGGTGGCGATCTTGATGGCCTGGATCTCGGTGTGGGCCCCCCGGTTGCCGACCGTGTCCATCAGCCAGGCGGTCTTGAGGACCAGCAGCCGCAACTGCTCGATCCGCACCCGGGACTCGGCGATCCACTCCTGGATCACGCCCTGCTCGGCGAGCGGCCGGCCGAAGGCGGTCCGGGTGGCGGCGCGGCGGCACATCAGCTCCACCGCGCGCTCGGCCATGCCGATCAGCCGCATGCAGTGGTGGATGCGGCCAGGTCCCAGCCGGGCCTGGGCGATGGCGAACCCATCGCCCTCGCCGCCGATCAGGTGGTCGGCGGGCACGCGGGCGTTGTCGAAGACCACCTCGGCGTGGCCACCGTGCGGTCCGTCGGTGTAGCCGAAGACCGTCAGGCCCCGCTCCACCGAGACCCCGGGGGTGTCGCGCGGCACCAGGATCATGCTCTGCCGGCGGTGCTTGGACGCTGCGGGATCGGTCGCGCCCATCACCACCAGGACGCGGCAGGCCGGGTCCATGGCGCCGGTCGACCACCACTTGCGGCCGTTGACCAGGTAGTGGCCGCCGTCCCGCTCGATCCGGGTGGCGATATTGGCGGCGTCCGAGGAGGCCACCTCCGGCTCGGTCATACAGAAGGCGGACCGGATCTCGCCCTCCAGCAGCGGCTTCAGCCAGCGGTCCTGCTGCTCGGGGGAGCCGAACTCGGCCAGCAGCTCCATATTGCCGGTGTCCGGTGCCGCGCAGTTCAGCGCCTCGGGGGCCAGGTGCGGGCTGCGGCCGGTGATCTCCGCCAGCGGCGCGTACTGGAGGTTGGTCAGCCCGGCGCCGTGCTCCTCGCCGGGGAGGAAGAGGTTCCACAGCCCGCGCCGACGGGCCTCGGCCTTGAGGTCCGCCATCAGCGGCGGCCGGGCCCAGGGGTCGCCCGCGGCGGCCACCTGCTCCTCGAAGAGCGGCTCGGCCGGGTACACCACCTCGTCCATGAAGGCCAGCAGCCGGCCGCGCAGCTCCTCCGTGCGGCTGTCGTACCCGAAGTCCATCGTCAGGCCCCTTCCGTCAGCAGGGAGTCCAGGGCGGCCGTCACCAGCGGCTCCACCATGACCCCCAGGTGGGAGAAACCGCCACCCACGGTCTTGCCCTGGGTGTAGCGGTAGTGGATGCCCTCCGCGATGATCGCCAGCTTGTAGCGGGCGAACGCGGTGTACCAGGGCAGGGGGGAGGTGTCGAGGCCGCTGCGTTCGGCGTAGCGGGCGACCAGCTCCGCCATCGCGGGGAATCCGGCGTCGGCGCTGACCGCCGAGGAGACCGGGTTCTGCGGCAGGTCGCGGGAGATCTCCCAGTACACCCGCATCAGGCCGAGGTCGGCGAGCGGGTCGCCGAGGGTCGCCATCTCCCAGTCCAGCACTGCGGTCACCCGGTCGTCCGGGTCGAGGATCGCGTTGTCCAGGCGGTAGTCGCCGTGCACCACGGCCACCCGCTGCGCCTCCGGTACGGAGCCGCGCAGCCGCCCGTACAGCTCGTCCATGCCCTTGATCTCACGGCTCCGGGACGCCTCGAACTGCCTGCGCCAGCGTTCCACCTGGCGGGCCATGAAGCCGTCCGGGCGGCCGAAGTCGGCGAGGCCCACCTCGGCCGGGTCCACGGCGTGCAGCTCCGCGAGCACATCCACCAGCCGGGCCGAGATCGTGCGGGCCCGGTCGGCTCCCAGCCCGGCGGTCTGCTCGGCGGTCCGGTAGACGGTGCCGTGGACCTCCTCCATCAGATAGAAGGGGGCGCCGAGTACGTCGGGGTCCTCGCAGAGCAGATAGGTGGCCGGGACCGGCACGGCGGTGTCGGCCAGTGCCGAGATCACCCGGTACTCGCGGGCCATGTCGTGCGCGGTGGCGAGCACATGGCCCAGCGGCGGGCGGCGCAGCACCCAGCGGGAGGTCCCGTCGGTGACGGTGTACGTCAGATTGGACTTGCCGCCGGCGATCAGCCGGGCGGAGAGCGGGCCCGCCGCCAGGCCGGGGCGGGCGTGCGCCAGCTGGGCGTGCAGCCGGTCCAGGTCCAGGCCCGGGGGCTGGTCGGCCATGCGTACCGTCCTTTCCGCACGCCGCCCGAGGGGGCGGGGCACGGGGTGGGGTGGTAGACGTCGGGGGGAGACTTCCGGAGTGGCATGGGCGCCGTCGGCCACACCATACCGACCGGTAAGTATGTCCGCTAGGGTGGCTCGACGTGATCCACCCGGGGAGAGGAGTCCAGGTGTCCGCTGCACGCCGCAGACCTGCGGGGGAGCCGCCTGAGCAGTCCCCGGCGGGGTCTGGGTCGGGGTCGGGGATGGGGCGGCGCCGGTCGCGGGTGGTGCGCACCGTGCTGCCCGGCCCGCTGGCCTCCCGGGTCGCCGACCTGGGCACCGGTACGGCGGCCGAGCCGGACACCGCGCTGCCCGTACAGGCCAGACTGCTCGCCGTCGCCAGCGCCCTCTTCGCCGAACGCGGCTTCGCCCAGACCTCCGTCCAGGACATCGTGGAGCACGCCGGGGTCACCAAGGGCGCGATGTACCACTACTACTCGTCCAAGGACGACCTGCTCCAGGAGATCTACACCCGGCTGCTGGTCCTCCAGTCGGAGCGGCTGGCCGAGATCGCCGCCCGCCCGCTGCCCGCCGCCGAACGGCTGCGGGCCGCCGCAGCGGACGTCGTGGTGACCACCCTGGACCACCTGGACGACGCGGTGGTCTCCATGCGCTCGATGCACATGCTGCCGGAGAAACGCCAGGCCACCGTGCGGGCCGACCGCCGCCGCTACCACGAGCGGTTCCGCGCCCTGGTGGAGGAGGGGCAGCGGACCGGGGAGCTCCGCTCGGACGTCTCCGCCGACCTGGTGGTGCACCAGTTCTTCGGCGGCATCCACCACCTGGGCACCTGGTACCGGCCGGAGGGGGAGCTGCGCCCCGAGGAGATCGGTGCCACCTTCGCCGACCTGCTTCTCAGGGGACTCACAGATCGGTGAAACTCCTGTGAGGGTAAGGAGCAAAACTGGCCCATGCCCCGACAAGTGTTTAGTATTCCGCCAGACTCCGCAGATCAGTCGGATATTTGTATAGTGTGCGCCAGCAGCCGTCGGCTGCTCGGCGGAGCTCCCCTCGACGCTGCGGGACGCCGGCACGCCGTTACTGCGCCCCCCGACTGCCGCACACGCGCGTCGGGCGCGACATGGGGACGGACTCATGGTGCTGGGGGAGATCGAGATCACCCGTACATCCGATGGCCTGCTGCGATCCCCCGGCCATCTGATCCGGGTGGCCCAGCAGGTGCACACCCGGCTCTGGGCGGAGCAGGTCGGCGGTGAACTCACCGCCCCCCAGTTCGGCGTCCTCCTGGCGCTGGCCCTGGAACCCGGCTCCGACCAGCGGACCGTGGGGGAGCGGGCGTCGCTGGACAAGGCGACCATGGCGGAGATGGTCGGCCGGCTGATCCGGCGGGGCCTGGTGCTGCGCCGCCGTGACCCCTCCGACGGCCGCCGCAAACTGCTGGCGCTCTCCCCGGCCGGTACTCAGCTGGTCCGCGATGCCACCGCCGGGGTGGTGCGCGTCCAGCGGCTGCTGCTGGAACCGCTGGACGATGCCGAGCGCCAGGACCTGGTCACCATCCTGGGCCGGATAGGCCGACTGGAGTCGCTGGCGATAGCCGCACTCGCCGACGCCCGGCCGCTGCTGGACGCCCAGCGGGCCGTGGGCTACCTGATCCGGGTGGCCCAGCAGGTGCACACCCGGCTCTGGAACGAGCACGTCGGGGCCGAACTCACCGCCCCGCAGCACGCCGTCCTGGCCGTCCTCGACCTGGAACCCGGTATCGACCAGCGGACCGTGGGGGAACGGGCTTCGCTGGACAAGGCGACCATGGCGGAGATGGTCAGCCGACTGGTCCGGCGAGGGCTGCTGCTGCGCCGCC
This sequence comes from Peterkaempfera bronchialis, assembly GCF_003258605.2. Classification (NCBI taxonomy): domain Bacteria; kingdom Bacillati; phylum Actinomycetota; class Actinomycetes; order Kitasatosporales; family Streptomycetaceae; genus Peterkaempfera; species Peterkaempfera bronchialis. Next base: position 923,676 of record NZ_CP031264.1, on the reverse strand, counting down.
GCGATCCCTCCGACGGCCGCCGCAACCTGCTCTCCCTCTCGCCGGTCGGCCAGGAGTCGCTGCACCGGTGCACGCCCGGCGTCCGGGAGGTCCAGCGGCTGCTGCTGGAACCGCTGGACGAGGCCGACCGAGGGCGGGCCCTGGAACTGCTGGGCAAAGCGGCCCGACTGTAGTGCCGGGGCGGGCAGGCATCGCCTTTCACCGCTCGGAGTGACCCGTAAACGTCCCCAAAGTGTGATGTCGGCAACGCCCTGCCCGGAAACCCGCTGGTGGGAGGGGGTGCCCTGGTGGGGAGTGGAAGCGGTTGTCGGTGACACTCCATAGAATCGACACATGTCGTCAGCCCTGTCGAACTCCGGAGACCTGAACGACCTCCAGCGCGCCGTGGATCGTGCCAATGACGCGGTGCGCGCCTATGTGGCCGAGGTGGAGGGCGAGCGGCGGCGTTCCGGCGGGGCGGCCTCGGGTGCGCCGCAGGGCTGGACCGACCGGCAGTCGACCACCCTGGCCCACCTCCAGGGAGCCTATCTGGCGGCGTACCAGGCGTTGCGGGCCGCCACCCGTGGCCTGGGCGCTGCTGCCTGACCATCCGTCAGGTCATTTCGGGGGTTCGGTGTGCGGCGGTCGGCCGCCCCTGCCGGGTCCCGGCCCCTCCCGCCCCCCGGAAAACCGGTTGCGGCCGCGCCTCTTCAGCGGCACGCTCGGTAACCATGGCGAACTCCTGACTCCGCTGCCGCCCACCACGGCCTCCCGACCGCACCTCCTCTCCTGCCACCCCGCCCTCCCTGGCCGGCGGGGCTCTCGGCACGCCCGCGCCCGAACCGCACCGCGCGGCCCGGCGGGCCCCGCCACCGCACCCCGACCGCACCATCCCCACGGAGCGTCATGTCGCTCATTCAGCTGCCGATGTCCGACCCCGGCAGTCCCGACCTCACCTCGCCCCTGCGCTTCCTCCGCTGGCTGGGCCGTGCCCAGCGGCGCGGCCGACTCCTCGCCGTGCTCTGGGGCGTGGTGCAGATGGGCAGCCAAGCGGCCATCCCGCTGCTGATCGGCCACGGCATCCAGGCCGCCGTCGACGGCCACGCACGCGGCGTCTGGCTGGCCGGCGCCGGCGCGCTGGGCCTGGGCGCCGTCCAGGCGGCTGCGGCCACCATGCTGCACCGCCAGGCGGTGTGGAACTGGATCACCGCCGCCTCGCAGATCCGCCAGCTGGTCGCCCGGCAGGCGTCCCGGCTCGGCGCCGGGCTCTCCCACCGGATCGCCACCGGCGAGGTCGTCGCCGTCAGCTCCGGCGACGTGGAGAAGATCGGCTGGTTTGTCGAGATCTCCGCCCGCCTCTGGGCCGCCGTCCTCGTCTGGCTGGGCGTCTCCGCCGTGGTGCTCGCCCACCAGCCCGTGCTCGGCGTCGCCGTGCTGCTGGGCGTGGTGCTGCTCGCCGCCTCCATCTGGCCGCTGATCGGCCCCTTCGAGCGCCGCTTCGACGAGCAGCGCTCGCTCGGCGGCAAGGCCAGCGAACTGGCCGCCGACACCGTGGCCGGTCTGCGGGTGCTGCGCGGCATCGGCGGTGAGGAGCTCTTCCTCGACCGCTACCGCACCGCCTCCCAGAAGGTCCGGGTGGCGGCCGTCCGCGCCGCCCGGGTGTGGGCGCTGATGCGCGCCCAGCAGGTGCTGCTGCCGGGCGCGTTCGTCGTCGGCATCACCTGGTACGGCGCCCATCTGGCCGTCCGGGGCGACCTCTCCATCGGCGACCTGGTGGCCGTCTACGGCGCCAGCGCCTTCCTCGCCGGACCGCTGCGGGTACTCGGCGAGGCCGCCCACGCCTGGACCGTCGCCCGGGTCTCGGCCGACCGCGCCGTACGGGTGCTCAGCCTCACCCGGACCGACGGCGACGCCGCCACCGCCACGCTGGACGCCGCCCGCGCCGCCCGGTCCGACCTGCACGACCCCGCCACGGGGTTGACCGCGCCCGCCGGACGGCTCACCGCCGTGGTCTGCGGCGACCCCGACGCGGCCGGAGCCCTGGCCGAACGGCTCGGCGGCCATGTGCCGCGCGGCGGTGCGGATGGCGGGGACAGCGGGGGCGGCGGGGACGGCGGGGACGGCGGGGGCGAGGCTGACGGGGCGGCAGAGGTGCAGCCGTCGGCGCGGCTGGGCGGGATCGCCCTGGACGCGCTGCCGCTGGCCGAGGCCCGGGCGACCGTCCTGGTCCACGACAAGGAACCCGTGCTGCTCTCCGGCACCCTCGCCGACCTGTTCGCCGTCCCCGCCTCCGGCCGGGTCACCCCCGCCGAGGCCCTGGCGGCCGCCCGCGCCGACGATTTGCTCGGGGCGCTGGTCGACAACTCCCCGGACGCCGAGGGAGACCCGATGCGGGCCCGCATCACCGAGCGCGGCAGATCGCTCTCCGGCGGCCAGCGCCAGCGCCTCGCACTGGCCCGCTCGCTGGTGGCCGACCCGCCGGTACTCGTCCTGGACGAGCCCACCAGCGCCGTTGACGCGCACACCGAGTCGCGGATCGCCGACGGCATCAAGGAGCTCCGCAAGGGGCGCACCACCGTCGTCTTCGCCACCAGCCCGCTGCTGCTGGACCGCGCCGACCGGGTCGTCCTGGTCCAGGACGGCCGGGTCGCCGCCACCGGCACCCACCGCGAGCTGATGCACACCGACCCCCGCTACCGCTCCGTGGTCACCCGCGAGGAGACCGCGCCCCTCGTCGAGGAGACCGCATGAAGCCGCCGGCCGACCCAGCGGCCCAGGAACGCGAGGCAGCGACCCTGCTGCCGGTGGGCTCCCCGGCCGCCGTACGCGACTACGTCCGGCTGCTGGCCGCCCGTCACCGCCGCACCTTCGCCGGGGTGATCGGGCTGCATGCCGTCGGCGCCGCCGCCGGACTCGTCGGCCCCTGGGTGCTCGGCACCCTGGTCGGCGAACTGGGCACCGGGACCACCGAGGGCCGGATCGCCCAGGCAGCCCTCTGGTACCTGCTCGCCCTCGCCGTACAGGCCGCCTTCACCGGCATGTCACGGCTGCGCGGCGCCGTCCTCGGCGAGCAGGTCCTCGCCGACCTGCGTGAGGACTTCCTGGTCCGCGCGGTGGCGCTGCCCCCCGGCGTGCTGGAGCGGGCCGGTACCGGAGACCTGGTCTCCCGCACCACGACGGACGTCGACCGGCTGTCGCGCTCGGTGCGCGACGCGGTCCCGGAACTCGCCGTCGCCATCGTCTCCGTCCTGCTGGTGTTCGGCGCCCTGCTGGTCACCTCGCCGCTGCTCGCCGTCACCGCGCTGATCGGACTGCCGGTGCTGCTGGCCGGCTCCCGCTGGTACTTCCGGCGGGCCCCGCAGTCCTACCGGGCGGAGTCCGCCTCGTACGCGGCGGTGAACACCGCGCTCGCCGAGACCGTCGACGCCGGCCGCACCGTGGAGGCGCTGCGGCTCGGCGACGACCGGGTCGCGCTCACCGACGAGAAGATCCGCACCTGGCTCTCCTGGGAGCGCTACACCATGTGGCTGCGCACCCGGTACTTCCCGACCGTGGACCTGCCCTATGTGCTCGCCGTGACCGCCACCCTCACCCTCGGCGGCCTCTACACCCTCCAGGGCTGGATCGACGTCGGGCAGCTCACCTCCGGCGTGCTCTACGCCCAGATGCTGATCGAGCCGGTGGACCTCATCCTGCGCTGGTACGACGAACTCCAGGTCGGGCAGGCGTCATTGGCCCGGCTGGTCGGCGTACGGGAGGTCGAGGACGCCGAGGTGGACGAGACCACCCGGCCCGACGGCCGCCACGTCCACGCCGACGACGTCCGCTTCGGCTACCGCGAGGGCGCCGATGTGCTGCACGGCATCACCCTCGGCGTCGAGCCCGGCGCCCGGCTCGCCCTGGTCGGGCCGTCCGGCGCGGGCAAGTCCACCCTGGGCCGGCTGCTGGCGGGCATCTATGCGCCGAGGACCGGGCGGGTGACGCTCGGCGGGGCGGCGCTCGCCGAGATGCCCGCCGAGCGGGTCCGCTCGCATGTGGCGCTGGTCAACCAGGAGCACCACGTCTTCGTCGGCACCCTGCGGGACAACCTGCTGCTGGCCCGGCCCGGCGCGGACGACACCGAACTGCGCGCCGCTCTGGAGTCGGTGGACGCCGGGCCCTGGGTGGACGCACTGTCCGACGGGCTGGACACCGACGTCGGCTCCGGCGGCGCCTCGCTCACCCCGCCGCAGGCGCAGCAGTTGGCGCTGGCCCGGCTGGTGCTCGCCGACCCGCGCACGCTGGTGCTGGACGAGGCCACGTCGCTGCTCGACCCGCGCGCCGCCCGGCACCTGGAGCGCTCGCTCTCCCGGGTCCTGGACGGGCGTACGGTCATCGCCATCGCCCACCGCCTGCACACCGCGCATGACGCCGATGTGATCGCGGTGGTCGAGGAGGGGCGGATCAGCGAGTACGGCAGCCATGCGGAGCTGGTGGCCGCCGACGGGCCGTATGCGGCGCTCTGGCGGTCCTGGCGGGACGAGGGGTGAGGTGATCGGCGGCGGGTGAGGGGGCCGGTGGGGGAGTGGGGTCGGCCGTACGGGGCAGCCGCCTGCACGACCCTGTGCGTCCGGAGCTGTGGAGGTACCGCTTTGACACCCCCGACGAGTCCTGACCCCCACACCGCGCTCGAATCGGGCGCGGAGACCGAGCGGCTGACGGTGGAGGTGCATCTGCCCGAACCGGAACTGGCCGTGGTCTCCGTCGCCGGGGAGCTGGATGTCGACACCGCCACCGAGCTCCACTACCAGTTGGCCAACCAACTGCACCACGGCCGCCGCCACCTGGTGCTGGACCTCACGGCGGTGCCCTTCATGGACTCCTCGGGCCTCAACATCGTCATCCGGACGCAGCAGGAGACCCGCCGGGTGGGCGGATCGCTGCGGCTGGCCGGTCCCACGGCGGCGGTCCGGCGGATCATCGACCTGACCGGGGTCGGTATCACCACGCCGGTGCACGACACCGTTGACGAGGCTCTGGCCCGGCACCGTGGGGAGGCGGCTGGGGGCAGCGGCGTCTGAGCCGAGGGGGTGAGGGGAGTGAAGGGAGTGAGGGGAGTGAGGGGGTGTGTGAGCCGAGGGGGCCGGGGTAGCCGGTTCTTTTCGGTTGCGCCCTAAGGAGGCTGCGGTGGCCCGGTTGCCCGCCCTGCTCGCCGCCGTCGCGGTGGCGCCCGCACGCCCTGCGCTCACTGGGCTGCGGGCCGCCGCCGGCGGTGCCGCCGACGCCATCGCGCTGGTCCGCAGCGGGACCGCCGCAGCGGCCTCGCTCACCCGGACGGCCGCCGCAGGCGCGGTCGACGTGGCGACCCGGCCGCTGCCGGCCCTGCTGCGGCTCCCCGAGACCGAGGCCGTGGGCCGGGCCCTGCGCGCCCTGGTCGAGGGCGACAGCCGTCGCCGGATCTGGTCGGCGGGCGGCCGTGCGCACATCCAGATACGCGGTCTGGCCGCAGGCGGACCGCGCCTGCACCGGCTTGCCTCCGCCGTCACCACCGCCCTCCAGGGGATCAAGGGCGTCCACCTGGCCGAGGTCAATGCGGTCACCGGGCATGTCCTGGTCGCCTTCGCCGAGGACCAGGTCGATGTGGCCGAGCTGGTCGAGGCGGTGCGCAGCGCCGAGGAGGCGTTCCAGCACCGGGGAGGGGCGGGTGCGGCCGGTACGGCGGAGGCGGGTGGGGTCGAAGGGGCCGGGGAGATCCACCGGCCGCTCCCGCCCGACGACGAGGCCGCGACCGCCGCCGCCTCGGTGGCCCTTGTGCTGGACTGCGCCGGACTGGTCGGCGCCTCCCTCGCCAGGCTCACCCGGATCGCCCCCGCGCCACGGGTGGTGCGCGCCGCGGTGGCCCTGGCCGACTCGCTGCCCGCCGTACGCCAGGACCTCGGCGCACGCGTCGGCCGCCACCGCGCCGAGGTCCTGCTGGCGGCCGTCAATGCGGCGCTGCACGGCATCTCCGACGGAGTCGCCCCGCTGGCCGTGGACGCCGCCCACCGCTGCCTCCAGCTGTACGAGGTCCGGGCGCGCGGGGCCGCCTGGTCGGCCGCCGAGCCCCGGCTGTGCGCGGGCGGCGTACCGACCCCGCACCGGCTGCCGGAGCTGCCGCCCCGGTCGGTGCCGTTCCCCCAGGGGCCGGTGGAGCGGGCCTCCGACCGAACCGCGCTGGCGGAGATCCTGGGGGCCGGTGCCGCCGTCCTGGTCTCGCACCACACGGACGGCGCGGCCGACGCGATGCTGGCCACCGTGCCGAGGGCCGCCCGGCTCGGCCGCGAGTCCTTCGCCGCCGTGCTGGGGCACGACCTGGCGGTCCACGGCACGGTCGTGCTGGACCCCTTGGCGTTGCGCAGGCTGGACCGGATCGACGCGGTGGTGATGGATGCGCGGGTGCTCTGCGGGGAGACGGTGCGGCTGCTCTCCGCCGAGGCGGTGCAGGACGGCTTGGACGACGCGGAGGTCTGGCAGGCCGCTGCCCGGGTGCTGCATGGGCGTACGGCGTCGGAGCTGGACGGTCCCGGGCCGTGGCGGCGGGGGCGGTATCGGTTGCAACGTGGGGGTGGGGATGGTGGGAGTGGTGGGGGTGGTGGGGGTGGGGGTGCGGCTGGGCCGCAGGGGTTGGTGGCCGAGTTGTATGGGCCGCAGGGGCTGTGTGGGCGGGTGCGGGTCGGGGTGGTGGCGGCTCCGCTGGCCGAGGCCGTCATCGACGCCGCGCAGCAGAATGCGGCGCAGGTCGCCGTCACGGCGCACGCGTCCATTCATGAACTGCTCGGCCAGGCCGAGGAGGCGCCCGGCGGGGACGAAGGACTCACCGAGGCCGTACGGGGGCTTCAGACCGACGGGCGGGCGGTGCTGCTGGTCGCCCGGGGGTGCCCGCAGGCGCTGCTCGCCGCCGATGTCGGGGTCTCGGTCTGCCCCGAGGGCGGGGGCACCGACTGGACGGCGGACATCGTCTGCGGGGCCGGCGGGGCGGAGGGCTCCGCGCTGGAGCAGGCATGGCGGGTGCTCACCGCGTTGGCGGCGGCGCGTGAGCAGAGTGCCGCCGCCGCGCACGCCTCCGTCGCCGCCTCCGCGCTGGGCGGGCTGCTGTCGGCCTCACGGCCGCCGGAACACGGGCGCGGGCCGCTCATCGGCTGGCGTACGGCCCCGCCGGTCCATCTGGCCGCGCTGGGGGCCATGGTCACGGGGGCGCTGCGGGCCCGTGGGGTGGCCCGCCGCTCGGCGCCGCCGCCGGTGGTGCGGGACGCGTGGCATGCGCTGCCGGGCGACGAGGTGTATCGGCGGATGCGTGAACTGCGGGTGGGGGAGGGTGAACTGACGGCTGGTGGTGGTGGGGAGGGTGGTGTTGGTGGGGAGGGTGGGGAGGGTGGTGTTGGTGGTGGTCGGTGGTGGGGTGGTCGGCGGTGGCGTGGTGGGGTGGCGGCTGCGGCGCGGGTGCCGGGGGTACGCGGCGCCGCCGATCTGTACCGGGCCACCCGCGACGAACTGCACGATCCGCTCACGCCGGTACTCACCCTCGGCGCGGCTGCCTCGGCGGTGGTCGGCTCCGGCGTCGACGCCGTACTGGTCGGCGGGGTGATGCTGGGCAACGCCGTCATCAGCGGAGCCCAGCGGATGCGCGCCGAACGGGCCCTGCACGCCCTGCTGCTGCGTCAGCGCACGCACGCCCGGCTGGTGGAGCCGCCACCCGAGGGCACCGCGCCGAAGGTCCACGACCCGGCCGGGGTGGCGAGCCGTACGGTACCTGCGGAGCGGCTGCGTCCGGGCGACCTGATCGCGGTCCACCCCGAGGACGTGGTGCCCGCCGACGTACGGCTGCTCACCGCCACCTCGCTGGAGGTCGACGAGGCCAGCCTCACCGGGGAGCCGCTGCCGGTCGGCAAGACACCGGAGGCCGTGCCCAACTCCGGCCCTGCGGAACGCACCTGCATGCTCTATGAGGGAACGGTGGTACTGGCCGGGTCGGGCGTCGGCGTGGTGGTCGCCACCGGCCCCGCGACGGAGGCCGGTCGGGCCGCGCGGGCGGCCGGGCGGGTGCGCTCCACGGCGGGCCTCCAGGCCCGGCTCGCCGAACTCACCAGCATCGCCCTCCCCGCCACCGGGGTCGGCGGCCTGGCCGTCACCGGCCTCGGCCTGCTGCGGGGACTCAAGCTGCCCAAGGCGCTGGCCTCCGGGGTCGCCGTGGCGGTGGCCGCCGTACCGGAAGGGCTGCCGCTGGTCGCCACGGTGGCGCAGCTCGCCGCAGCCCGGCGGCTCTCCGGGCTGGGCGTGCTGGTGCGGTCCACCCGGGCGCTGGAGGCGCTCGGCCGGGTGGACACGGTCTGCTTCGACAAGACGGGCACCCTGACGGAGGGGCGGCTGTCGCTGGTGCGGACCGCTGCGCTGCATGGTCCGGTGCCGATCGGGGGCGGGACGGGGCGGCAGATCCTGCGCACTGCGGCCCGGGCCTGCCCGCCGTTCCAGGACGGGACCAGGGGGCTTGCCCATGCGACGGACCGCGCGGTGGCGGAGGCGGCGCTCGACCATGAGGTGGCGCCGGACTGGACGCTGCTCGGGGAGCTGCCCTTCGAGACCGGGCGTGGCTTCTCTGCGGCGATCGGCTCCCTGGGGGACGGCCGCTTGGCCATCGCGGTCAAGGGGGCGCCGGAGACGGTGCTGGAGCGCTGTGTCGAGGTGCTGGACCGGGGTGGGCGGGCGGTACCGCTCACCGAGGTCAGGCGGCAGCGGGCCCGGGAGCGGGTGCGGGCGCTGGCGGGGCGGGGGTTGCGGGTGCTGGCGGTGGCGCGGGTGGAGGGGGCTGGGGTTGAGGGGGCTGGGGTTGGGGTGGAGGGGGAGGAGTTGGTGGAGCGGGTGCGGGGGGCTTGTCTGCTGGGGTTTGTGGGCATCGCGGATACGCCGCGTCCGGCTGCGCCCGCTTCGGTGGCGGGGCTGGTGCGGGCCGGGGTCCGGCCGGTGATGGTCACCGGTGACCATCCGGTCACCGCTGCGGCCGTCGCGGCGGACATCGGCATCCCCTTTGCCGACCGGGTGCTGACCGGGGCCGAGTTGGAGGAGCTGCCGCCGCAGCGGCGGGCCGAGGCGGTGTGCGCGGCGGGGGTCTTCGCGCGGGTGTCGCCGACGCAGAAGGTGCGGATCGTCCGGGAGTTGCAGCGGGCCGGGCGGGTGGTGGCGATGACGGGGGACGGGACCAATGACGCCGCCGCCATCCGTCGGGCCGACGTGGGGATCGCCGTGGCAGGGCGGGGCAGCGGTTCCGCGCGGAGTGCGGCCGATCTGGTGCTGACCGCGCCCGATCCGAGGCTGATCCTCGATGCGCTGGCCGAGGGGCGCTCGCTGTGGGCGAGCGTACGGGACGCCGTGGCGATCCTGGTGGGCGGCAATGCGGGTGAGATCGCGTTCACGCTGGTGGGGACGGCGGTGAGTGGGCGGGCTCCGCTGAGCACCCGTCAACTGCTGGTCGTCAATATGCTCACCGACATGCTGCCCGCGCTGGCGGTGGCGCTGACGCCGCGCGGTGCGGGGGAGGAGGACGGGGAGGAGGACGGCGGCGGGCCGGTGCAGGGGTTCACCGGGCCTGAGGTGGGGCGGGTGCTGGCGGTCCGAGGGAGTGCCACGGCGGCGGCGGCGCTGGTGGCCTGGCAGGTCGGGCGGGTCAGCCGGGTGCTGCCGAGGGGTGGGCGGCGGGCTTCCACCATGGGGCTTGCGGCGTTGGTCGGGGCGCAGTTGGGGCAGACGTTGATCGGGCGGTGGCGGAGTCCGCTGGTGCTGGCGACCTGTGCGGTCTCGGCGGCGGCGCTTGTCGCGGCGGTGGAGGTGCCGGGGGTCAACCGGTTCTTCGGGAACACGGCTCTGGGGCCGCTGGGGTGGGGCGTGGTGGTGGGGTGTGCGGTGGTGGCGACGGTGGGGGCTGCGTTGGGTGGGCGGGTGCTGCGGCGGGGGTGAGGCGTGGTTTGTTGCGGGTCGTGGTGCGGGGTTGTGGTTGGGGTTGTGTGGGCTGGTGCGGGTGTCGGCCGGTCCGGGGTGGGGGGTCCCGGGCGTCCGGTGCTCGCCGGTGTCCCCCTGCGCTCGTTCCTCGCTTCGGGGGAACCGGCGGCATCCTCCTGGGTGCCCGGGACCCCCCACCCCTCCCCGTCCGCCACCCTCCGCCCGTGGGGGAAGGTCTGTGGGTGCGTGGCTGGGGTGGGTGGGCTGGCGAAGCTCTCGGGTCCGGTGCCCTGGCCCCGCTGCTGGTTGTCTGCCTCCGTCTGCTCGGAGGGGTTAGCTCCAGGGGTCCCAGTCGGCGGGGGGATGTGGACGGGGGTGCCCTTGCCCTTGGTGGGTTGGGGGGTTCGGGGGTGGTGGGGGTGCCGCCCCAGGGGTCCCAGTCGGCGGGGGGATGCGGACGGGGTGCCCTTGGTGGGTTGGGGGTCTTCGGGGGTGGGGGTGGGCCGGGCCAGGCGATTTCGATGCTGTGGAGGATCCCCGCGAAGGCGGCGGCGTACAGCTCCCAGTCCTGCTCGTGGGGGGTGCTCAGCTGGAGGGCGAGGACCTGGGTGTCCGGCAGGGGGATCAGTGCGAGGGCGGCGGCGGTGCCGATGAGGCGGCGGCGGCCGTCGGTGGAGAGCTGTGCGGGTACGGGGGTGGTGCGGGCTTCGACGAGTACGGTGGCCGGGCCGCAGGGGAGTTCGACCTCGCGGGCCTCGGTGGGCGGTTCGGCGGCCGGGATGACGGCGGCGACCAGGGAGGCGGTGCTCTCGCGGCCGGCGAGGTCGAGTCGGCAGAGCCCGGCGAAGAAGGTGCCGGCGGCGCGGGCGGCGTCGGTGGTGGCGGCGGTGACGGTGGCCCAGTCGCGGCGGGCGGTGCCGGGGGCGCCGGCCAGGACCTCTTCGGCGGTTTCGATGAGGTGGGCGGCCAGGGCGTCGGCGTCGCCGGGGACGAGCAGGGGGTGGAAGACCGCGGGGATGGCGAGGCGGACCCGGACGCCGGGGTGTCCGGGGTCAGGTGCGGGCCGGGGCGGTCGGTGGGGTGGTGAGCGGGGGAAGGCGGGGCGCGGGTCGGCGGGGGCCGGCTCGGCGGTGACGGGGAGGTGGAGGGCGTCGGCGGTGGGTTCGGGGCCGGGGCCGAGGCGTTCCAGGATGCGGCGGACGGCGGCGGCGCCGACGGGGGCGGGCGGTTGGGCGGTGGAGGTCCAGCCGATGACCGCGCCGGTGCCGGGCAGGATGTGGCGCTCGTCGGTGGTGATCGCGGGGGAGAAGAGCGGGGTGCGGCCGGTGGGGGTGGTGAGTGAGGCTGCGGGGTGCAGCCAGCCCCGTCCGGAGAGGAGGGCTTCGGAGACCGCGTCGACGGTTGCGGTCACTTGGTTGGTGGCGTCACCGTTCCCTGGCATGGTGCTCCCTCGCGCGATCGGTGAGGCTGTTCTACCAGATCAGCGGTCGGCCGTCAGATGGCGGGCGGAGGCGGCGACTTGGGGGTCGGCGAGCAGTCGGGTCAGCTGCCCGAGGAGGCTGCCGGTGGGGCCGGTGGGGGACTCCGCGGCGAGGAGGTCCCGGAAGGCGGGGAGCAGACCGGGGTCGTGCGAGACGGTGACGGTCAGGGCGGCCACGAACTCCTGGACCAGCCGGAGTTGGAGTTCCTCGCGGGGTATGGAGCGGTCCGCCAGCCACTCCAGGGCGGTGATCTCCGCAGTGGCGATCCAGGTCCGGACGGTGAGGCGCAGCCGGGGGCCGGGGGCGTCGATCGCCAGGTGGGAGAGGATCTGGTCGTGGGCGGCGCGGCGGACCTCGTCGATCACTGCGCCGGTCCACGGGCTGGCGGCGACCGAGCCGCCGCGCAGCAGGGCGGCGAAGCCGGGGCCGTGGTCGTCCACGAAGTCCAGGTAGCGGCCCATCACCCGGTGCAGGCGCTCGGAGAGGGGGCCTTCGGGGGGTTCGTGGAAGCGGCGGGAGAGCTCGTCGGCGGCGCGGCGGAGGGCCGATTCATAGAGGCTCTGCTTGCCGGGGAAGTAGTGGTAGACCAGCGGGCGGGAGGCGCCGGCGGCGGTTGCTATGTCGTCGATGGAGACCTCGTCGGGCGAGCGGCGGCTGAAGAGGTCGAGGGCGACTTCGATTAACTGCTCGCGGCGCTCGTCCACGCTGAGCCTGCGGCGGGGGGCGCTGGTGCGGGTGGCCATGGGGATCACCCTAACCGGCGGCTGGGTTGACTTATTGACATGTTCACAGCTAAGTTTCCTGTCGGTCCCGGACCGCGTCCGCACCCCCCGGCGGACGCGGTCCGGCCACCTCCTGGTAGCGGCGCCACGCCTCCAGACCGTCGGCGACGAACGGCCAGCGGGTGAGGCGGTCGCGGACCTCGTCCTCGGTCAGGAAGGCGTGCCAGTCGACCTCTTCGACCTGCGGGTGCACCGGGCCGGTCCAGCGGGCCTCGTAGACATCGCACCACCAGGAGTGGTCCGGGGACTCGAAGAGGAACTTGAACAGGTGGGCGGGCCGGATGCCGGAGACGCCCAGCTCCTCCTCGGCCTCGCGCACCGCCGCCTCCGCATAGGACTCGCCGGCGCCCACCACACCGCCGACGAAGAGGTCGTACATCAGCGGTGAGAAGAGCTTGGTCGCGGTGCGGCGGTGCACAAAGATCCGGTCCTCGGCGTCGCGGCAGAGGATGAAGACGCAGCGGTGCAGCAGCCGCCGCCGGTACACCTCGCCGCGCCGGGCGGTGCCCACCACGCGGTCCTGCTCGTCGACGATGTCCAGGATCTCCTCGGCCGGGTCCATACGGGCAATCCTCTCAGTCCTGGAAGCGCACGGACACCTCGGCGGCCGCAGCACAGCCGGGACGTGAAAGAGTCGGCGCGGAAGACCGCCGCCGCACGGAGGGCCGCCCATGCCGGTCAAGCACGCCACCGCCAGTGTCTATCTGTTCGCCCGGATCGGTGGAGGCTGGCGGCTGGGCATGATCGAGCATCCTCGGCTCGGCGGGGTACTGGTCCCCGGCGGGCATGTGGAGGCGGATGAGACCCCGGCGGAGGCGGCCGTACGGGAGCTGCGCGAGGAGACCGGGCTCACCGCGCGGTTCCTCGCCCCGCCCGGCTGCGCCCTGCCGGACGGCTACCCGCACCGGGCGGTGCCGCCGCCGTGGTGGACGGTGGAGATCCCGGTGCGGGGGGACAACCACCTGGCGGAGCCCCATGTGCATGTGGACCACCACTACCTCGCCGTCGCCGACCACCCGGACCGGCCGGTCGGACCGGCGGAGCACCCGCTGCACTGGGTGACGGCGGAGGAACTGCCCGGTCTGGAGACGCCGTTGGACGTGCGGGTGCTGGGGGCGGAGCTGTTCGGGCGGATCGGCGCGCTGGCGGAGCGGCGGCGCTGATTTCGGCGGCGGGGCACAATGGCCCGCGGTGTCCGAGGTGGAGGTGTGCGGTGGACATACAGGGTGAGGTGGCCGAGGGCTACCAGCCGGTACGGGAGGCTTTCGCCCGCAACTTCAGCCATCACGGCGAGGTGGGCGCGGCCTTCGCGCTCCAGGTGCGGGGCCGCAGGGTCGTGGACCTGTGGGGCGGCGAGGCCGCCCCGGGGGTGCCGTGGAGCGAGGGCAGCGCGCAGGCGCTGCGCTCGGTGACCAAGGGCCTCACCGCCGCCTGTGCGCTGCTGCTGACCCAGCGCGGCCAACTGGACCTGGACGCCCCGGTGAGCACCTACTGGCCCGAGTTCAAGGCCGCGGGCAAGGAGCGGGTGCCGGTGCGGTGGCTGCTCTCCCACCGGGCCGGGCTGCCCGCGCTGGACACCCCGCTGCGGGTGGCCGAGGTGCTGGCCTGGGAGCCCGCCGTGGAGGCGGTGGCGGCACAGGCCCCCGCCTGGGAGCCCGGCACCGCCCACGGCTACCACCCGTACACCTTCGGCTGGCTGGTCGGGGAGGTGGTGCGCCGGGTGAGCGGGCGCAGCGTGGGCCGCTGGTTCGCCGAGGAGATCGCCGGGCCGCTCGGCCTGGAGTTGTGGATCGGGCTGCCCGAGGCGGAGCGCCACCGGGTGGGGCGGCTGCTGGAGGTGCCCGCGCCCCGGGTGGGCGGGCTGCGGATGCGGACCAAGCGGTCGGTACGGGAGGCGTACCGGGACCCGGCGTCGCTCACCGCGCGGGCGTTCGGCTCCGTCGAACCGGCGCTGGACCTGGACGACCCGGCCGTCCGGGCGGCCGAGATCCCCGGCGCCAACGGCATCGGTACCGCCCGCGCGGTGGCCGGCTTCTACGCCGCGCTGGCCGGCGCCGCCGAGGACCCGCTGTTCGGGGCGGCGGCGCTGGCGGAGGCGATGGGCCCGGCCTCCACCGGGCCGGACCGGGTGCTGATGGTCCCCACCGTCTTCGGGCACGGCTTCTTCCGCCACGGCCCCACCTCGCCGATGGCCTCCCCCGCGTCCTTCGGCCACCCGGGCCGGGGCGGCTCGCTGGGCTTCGGCGACCCGGAGCTGGGCCTTGGCTTCGGCTATGTCACCAACGGCATGCAACCCGGCGTGACCGGTGACATCCGCTCCCGGACGCTGATCGATGCTGTGCGCAACTGCCTTGTCGGCAGGGCGAATTGACGTAGGCTCAGCGCGTGCTCGAAGAGACGATCACCCATCTGCGGATGACCGCCCCCGACCAGCTGCGGCCCGGTCGGCCGGTGGAGTCGGTACGGCTGCGGCCGACGGAGGACGCGGCGCTGGTACGCACCCTCCAGGACCGGATGGCCGCACCGCACCGGTGGCCCGGCCCCGCCGGCTCGGACCGGGAGCAGTGGCCGGTGCACCCGCTGCGCGGGCGGTGGCTGGTGGCGGACGGGGCTGAGCCTGTCGGGCTGGTGGAGTTGGCGGCGGGCCCGGACGGCCGTACCGAACTCACCGCCTTCGGCCTGGTGCCCGAGCGGGTCGGCCAGGGCCTCGGCGGCCATACGCTGACCCTGGCCGTCCGGCTGGCCTGGGAGTTCCGCCCGCAGGGCGGCCCGGTACGGGGCGTGCGGCTGCACACCTCGGACCTGGACCACCCCCATGCGCTCCCGAACTGCCTCGGGCGCGGGTTCCGCCGGTACGGGGTGGAGGTACGGCAGCGCACCGGAGGGTAGGGCGATGTCGTGACCGTCAGATGAGGCCGCGCCGGGCCGCCCAGACGGCGGCCTGGAGCGGGGTGCGGACGCCGATCCGGTCGCACAGCACCCGGATGCGGCGGCGCAGGGTGCGACTGGAGGTGCAGAGCCGCCGGGCGATGGCGTCCAGCGGCAGGCCGTCGGCCAGCAGGAGCAGCAGCCGCTGCTCCTCCGGGGCCAGCAGGCCGACCGCCGGCTGCGGGGCGGGGGGCGCGGCGGCGCCCTCGTGCGGTACCCGGTGGAGCGTTGCGCTTTGCATCTCGGCCTCCTTGCCGTCGCTGTGACCAAGGGTGGTGCAGCCCAGCCGTGACCCTGCCGTCACTCCTCTTCGGTGATCGGCAGTTCGGCGCCGTCCCGCAGGAAGAGCGGGATGCGTTCCAGCGGCGCCTCGGCGACCACCGTGCGGCCGCCCTGGTGCTCCTCGCCGGTCCAGGCGTCTCGCCAGCGGGCCCCGGCGGGCAGGTACACCTCGCGGCGGTCCGCGCCCGCCTCGGCGACCGGCGCGACCAGCAGGTCCGGGCCGAGCAGGAAGGAGTCATCGGCGGTCCAGGCGGCCTCGTCGCCGGGGAACTCCAGGAAGAGCGGCCGCATCGGCGGCACCCCGGTCTCCGCCGCCGTGCGCATCTGCGCCACCACATAGGGGCGCAGCCGCTCGCGCAGCAGCAGGTAGGTACGGAGGATGCGGTAGGCGTCCTCGCCGTACGACCAGACCTCGTTGGGCCCGCCGGTCATCTCCGGGGAGAGCCGCATCTTGGGTTCCCGGTAGCCGTGCAGCCGGAAGAGCGGGCAGAAGGCGCCGTACTGGAACCAGCGCACCAGCACCTCGCGGTAGGCCGGGTCGTCCGGGTCGCCGCCGTGGAAGCCGCCGATGTCGGTGGTCCACCAGGGGATGCCGGAGAGCATCACATTGAGCCCGGCCTTGATCTGGGCGCGCATCGTGGCGAAGTCGGTGCCGATGTCGCCGGACCACAGGGCGGCGCCGTAGCGCTGGGAGCCCGCCCAGGCGGACCGGTTGAAGGTGACCACCTCGGGGTCGCCGGCGGCGAGCATGCCCTCGTGGAAGGCGCGGGAGTTCTCCCGGGGGTAGAGGTTGCCGACCTCCAGGCCCGGCCCGGCGTGGTAGCGCAGATTGGCCTGGTGGCCGGGGTTGAGCTCGGGTTCGCAGGCGTCCAGCCACCAGGTCCTGATGCCATGGGCGAGGTAGTTCTCCTTCACCCGCTGCCAGATGAAGTCGCGCCCCTCGGGGTGGGTGGCGTCGTAGAAGGCGACCTGGACGGTGGAGGCGACGCCCTTGTCCGGCCAGTCGGCGTGCGCCATCGGCCCGTACTCGGTGCCGACCAGCAGGCCGCGCCGCTCCAGCTCGGGGTGGTTCTCGCTGAGCGGGCTGACGGACGGCCAGATGGAGACCATCAGCCGCACGCCCATCGCGTCCAGTTCGCGCACCATGGCGTCGGGGTCGGGCCACTCGGCGCGGTCGAGCTTCCAGTCGCCGAGGTGGGTCCAGTGGAAGAAGTCGTTGACGATGACGGAGAGCGGCAGCCCGCGCCGCCGGTACTCGCGGGCGACCTCCAGCAGCTCCTCCTGGGTGCGGTAGCGCAGCTTGGACTGCCAGAAGCCGGCCGCCCAGTCGGGGAGTTCGGGGGAGTGGCCGGTGGCGTCGGCGTAGCGGGAGAGCACGGCGGCCGGGTCGCCGGCGGTGATCCAGTAGTCGATCTGGCGGGCGCTGTCGGCGACCCAGCGGGTGCCGGTGGCGCCCAGCTCCACCCGGCCGAGGGCCGGGTTGTTCCACAGCAGGCCGTAGCCCCGGCTGGAGACCAGCAGCGGCACGGTGACCTCGGCGTTGCGCTGGACCAGGTCGATCACCGCGCCCTTCTGGTCCAGCAGGCCGTGGGTGTGCTGGCCCAGGCCGTAGAGCCGCTCGCCGTCGTAGGCGCGGAACCGCTGCTCCAGGCGGTGGTAGCCGTTCCCGGCCGGGGTCCGGTGGCGGGCACCGGGCCACCAGAAGTGGGCGGGGTCCTCGGCCAGCAGCTCGGCGCCGTCGGCGGTACGGGTGAAGCGGACCAGGCCACGGTCGGTGACCTCGGCGGTGAGGGCGCCGTTGACCACCCGTCCGGCGGTGGCCTCGACCTTGACGGAGGCGGTGGCGGGCGGCGCCTGGGGGAGGAGCGCGCCGGGCAGGTCGCCGAGAATGCGGCCGCCGCGTACCGAGCGGACCCGGACGGCGTCGGGGCCCCAGGGCTCCAGCCGCAGGGTCTCCTGGTGGCCGCACCACTCCAGCGCGCCGTCGGCCTCCCGCAGTACGCCGGGGGTCTCGGGCTTCTCCGGGGCGCGGAGGGCGGGCAGCGGCGGCCAGGAGGGGGTGCCGGCCGGGTGCGGGGACTGGTTCAACGGGGCTCCTGGGCGAGTCTGGGGCGGGGGCGCCCGCGCGGGGGCACGCCGGACCCGCGCGCCGGTGCTCGGATGTCGGTGCTCGGGCGCGGCGGGGTCTGCGGTGGGTCTGCGGTGGGTCTGTGGTGGTCGGGGTGAGGGAGGGGCGCGGGAGGGGACGAGGGTGGTGCCGGTGGCGGGTCAGCCGGCGTGCGGGGCGGGTCCGGTGCTCTCCCGGACGGTCAGGGTGGGGGCGAGCAGGGTCAGCCCGGTGGTGTCCTCGCCCGACGCCTGGGCCATCACCAGCTCGACGGCGCGGCGCCCCATCTCCTCGGCGGGGATGGAGACCGAGGTGAGCTGCGGCGAGGCATGGAGGGCCACATCGTCCGGACAGATGGCGACGACCGAGGCGTCCTCGGGGACGGCCCGCCCGACCTGCCGCAGCAGGCTGAGCAGATGGGGGAGGGCGGCCTCGTTCTGCACCACGAAGCCGGTGGTGCCGGGGCGCTCCTCCAGAATGCGGGAGAGCGTCCCGGCGGTGGCCTCATGGCTGCCGCCGCACGGCCGGTGCAGAAAGCTCAGCCCGCGCTCGGCGGCCCGCCGGCCGAAGCCGGCCAGGGTGCGCTCGGCGAAGCCGGTGTGGCGGCGGTAGACGGTCTCGGCGGCGCCGATCAGCGCCACCTCGCGGTGGCCGAGGTCGGCCAGGTGGTCGGCGGCGACCGCGCCGGTGGCCTCGAAGTCGAGGTCCACGCAGGAGAGCCCGGAGGGGTCTGCGGGGAGGCCGATCAGCGCGGCGGCGGCGCCGGTCTGGCGCAGCAGCGGGATGCGCTCGTCGTCCAGCTCGACATCCATCAGGATGATGGCGTCGGCCAGCCCGCTGCCGGCCACCCGCTTGACCGCCGAGGGGCCCTCCTCGCTGGTGAGCAGCAGGACGTCATGGGCGTAGCGGCGGGCGGTGGTGGTGATGGAGATGGCGATCTCCATCATGACCGGGACGAACATGTCGGTGCGCAGCGGGATCATCAGGGCGATGACATTGGACCGGTTGCTGGCGAGCGCGCGGGCCCCCGCGTGCGGGTGGTAGCCGAGTTCCGCGATGGAGTGCTCCACCCGGCGGCGGGTGGCCTCGGAGATGGACCGCTTGCCGCTGAGGACGTACGAGACCGTGCTCGGGGACACACCGGCGTGCCGGGCGACCTGGGCGAGCGTGACCATGCGGTGCTCCATCTCGCGACACTCGTCTGATCGGCACTTGTGGTGAAGCGCTTCGACAGTGTCATGTCTGCGGCTCAATCGCTTCTTGCCGGGAGAGCTTAGGGACGGGTCCGGAGTGTGTCCAGACCCTGTGTCGAAGCGCTTCACCTGGCCGTCCTCCGCTGCCCGCCGAAGCGTTGGGCGCCCGGGCGGCCGAGGCGGATGAATGTGGTGATCTTGGATCGCTTCGGGGCTTCTTTCTTTCGGTTTCCCCGGCCCGTTCGAACCGTTCCGGTCGATTGCGGTCGACTGGCCCGGGAGGCCGCTGCGGCGCCTAGCGTCGTCGTCGCGTCCGCCGGTCCACTCGGCCGACCGGCGGGGGAACGACGACGAAGGGGACGCAGTCCGTGAATCTGGAAACCTCCCTCAAGGAGTGCATGACGATCGACGGCGCGCTGGGCGCCGCCCTGGTGGACTACAGCAGCGGGATGGCGCTGGGCGTGCTCGGCGGCAGCGACGAGCTGGACCTCAATGTGGCGGCGGCCGGAAACACCGATGTGGTGCGGGCCAAGATGCGGGCCATGGAACTGCTCGACCTGCGCGGCGAGGCCATCGAGGACATGCTGATCACGCTCTCCGGGCAGTTCCACCTGATCCGCCCGCTCACCAAGCGCGGCAGCCAGGGCATCTTCCTCTACCTGGTGCTCGACCGGCGGCGGGCCAACCTGGCGCTGGCCCGGCACCGCACCCGGCAGGTCTGCGACGCGCTGGAGCTCTGAGGTCTTTTTTCACGCCCACCAGTTGAAGGTTTCTGCAATTCCCGATCTGCCGGACACTTCACACTCCGGCAGCTCGGGCCCGCCGCCCGTAGCCTTCCGACCGCGGGGGCGGGAGAAGCGATGAATCCGGGAAGGGGCTGAACCGTGGTGCAACGGGTTCCGCTGTACCAGGCGAAGGCGGAGTTCTTCCGGATGCTCGGGCACCCCGTCCGCATCCGGGTGCTCGAACTGCTCCAGGAGGGGCCCAAGCCCGTACGCGAGCTGCTGACCGCCCTGGAGATGGAGCCGTCCAGCCTCTCCCAGCAACTGGCGGTGCTGCGCCGCTCCGGGATCGTGGTCTCCGCCCGGGACGGCTCCACCGTGGTCTACTCGTTGGCGGGGGCGGACGTCGCCGATCTGCTGCGGGCCGCCCGCCGCATCCTCACCGAACTCCTCGCCGGCCAGCAGGGCCTGCTCGCCGAGCTGCGCCAGGCCGAGGAGGGCGCCCGGGTCATGTGACGCAGGTCACGCCACGCCCCGAAATAACCGGGGACCAGCTCCCCGTTCTGTCTGGTGCAGCAACCGGGGATCTGGTCCCCGGTTCGGTATCGGAGGGGAGTGCGGCGATGGTCGGCAGCGCCGTGGTGCAGCGGGTGGCCCGACCGAGGGCGGACGCCGTGCGCAATCGCGAGCGGATCGTGGCCACGGCCCGGGAGATGTTCGTCGAGTACGGCGCCGATGTGCCGCTGGACGACATCGCCCGCCGCGCCGGAGTCGGCAACGCCACGCTCTACCGGCACTTTCCGGACCGCCGCGAGCTGATCCACACGGTCACCCTCTCGGTGCTCACCCGCACCGCCGAGCAGGCCGAGACGGCGCTCGCCGAGGAGGCGTCCGCCTTCCAGGCGCTGCGGCGCTTTGTGCACGCGGCGGTGGACGAGCGCATGGGGGCCATGTGCCCGCTGTTCTCCCGCTGGATCCAGCCCGGTGACCCTGAGTTCACCGAGGCGCGGGAACGTCTGTCGCGGGCCGTGCAGGACCTCATCGAGGCCGCCCAGCGGAGCGGGGAGCTGCGCCCCGACATCGGCCTCGGCGACCTGATGGTCGCCGTCAGCCAGCTCGCCCGACCGCTCCCGGGCACCGCCTGCCAGGGGGTCGACCGGTTTGTCCACCGGCATCTGGAGCTGCTGCTCGACGGGCTGAGTACACCGCGCCCATCGGAGCTGCCCGGCTTCGCCGTCACCCTGGACGACCTCCGGGGGCACGGGGAGGAGTGCCGCTGACCGAGCCGCGCCGCGGCTGATCCGCCTCCCGGCACCACCCCGTCTTCCGCCTACGCCACTCATGCCTGTGACGATTGTGAGTACCCCCATGCCCGAAACGCCCGCCCCCCACCCCAGGCGCTGGACAGCCCTGGTCTTCATCGCCCTCGCCCAGCTGATGGTGGTGCTCGACGCCACCATCGTGAACATCGCCCTGCCCTCGGCCCAGCGGGACCTCGGCATCTCCGACGGCAACCGCCAGTGGGTGATCACCGCCTACACCCTGGCCTTCGGCGGGCTGCTGCTGCTCGGCGGCCGGATCGCCGACATCGCGGGCCGCAAGCGGGCCTTCACCATCGGACTGCTCGGCTTCGCCGGCGCCTCCGCGCTCGGCGGCGCCGCCGTCAACACCGGCATGCTGCTCGGCGCCCGCGCCCTCCAGGGCGCCTTCGGCGCACTGCTCGCCCCGGCCGCGCTCTCCCTGCTCGCGGTCACCTTCACCGAGGCCCGGGAGCGCGCCAAGGCGTTCGGCATCTACGGCGCCATCGCGGGCGGTGGCGGCGCCATCGGCCTGATCCTGGGCGGCGTGCTCACCGAGTACCTCGACTGGCGCTGGGCGCTCTATGTCAACGTGCCCATCGCCGTGGTGGCCGCCGTCGGCGCCATCGCCGTCGTCCATGAGCCCGCCGGCAGCCGCAACAGCAACCGCCTGGACATCCCCGGCGTGGTGCTGGCGACGCTCGGCCTGGTCTCCCTGGTCTACGGCTTCACCCGCGCCGAGAGCGACGGCTGGGGCGCCGGTGCCACCATCGGCCTCTTTGTCGCGGCGGTCGTGCTGCTGCTCGGCTTCGTCGCCGTGGAGAGCAGGGTCAAGGCCCCGCTGCTGCCGCTGCGGGTGGTCGCCGACCGCAACCGGGCCGGGGTGTACCTCTCGCTGGGCCTGGCGGTCATCGGGATGTTCGGCCTCTTCCTCTTCCTCACCTACTACCTCCAGATCGTCAAGGGCTACACCCCGGTCGTCACCGGCCTGGCGTTCCTGCCGATGGTCGCCGGCATGATCACCGGCTCCACCCAGATCGGCGCCCGGCTGATGACCCGGGTCCCGCCCCGGCTGCTGATGGCCCCCGGCTTCCTGGCCGCCGCGCTCGGCATGCTGATCCTCACCCAGCTCAAGGTCGACAGCTCCTACGCCGGCCTGATCCTGCCCGCGCAGATCCTGCTGGGCCTCGGCATGGGCACCGCCTTCATGCCGGCCATGAGCCTGGCCACGCACGGCGTCCAGCCGCGCGACGCCGGTATCGCCTCCGCCATGGTCAACACCTCCCAGCAGGTCGGCGGCTCCATCGGTACGGCGCTGCTCAACACCATCGCGGCCAGCGCCACCACCTCGTGGCTCGTCGCCCGCGGCGGCGACCCCAAGCTGATCAACCAGGCGGCGGTGCACGGCTACGCGGCCGCCATCTGGTGGGCGGTCGGCATCCTGGCCGTCTCCGCGACCCTCGCGTTCACCTTGATCACCACCGGGCGCCAGGGCGGCGCCATCGCCTCCTCCGGCTCCCCGGAGGGCGCCGAGGACGAGGTGGCCATCCCCGTCATCGCCCACTGACACCTCCGTTCCACCGCGCGAAGGGCCCGCTCCGCCAGGGAGCGGGCCCTTCGCCGACTGCGCTCCAGGCCCTGCGCCCGTACCGGTGCGGCGGTAGCGTCGAAGGGCCACCGCACGGAGGAGGGCCCCCATGGCAGCAGCGGCACCGCCCACCCCGACGACCACCACCGCGTGGGTCGTGGACCGGCCCGGACCGATCACGGGTCGGCCGCTGCGCCGCGTCGAGCGGGAGGTGGCGGCGCCGGGCCCGTACGAGTTGCTGGTCGAGGTCGGCGCCTGCGGGGTCTGCCGCACCGACCTGCACCTCGCCGAGGGCGACCTGGCACCCCACCGGCCGCTCTGCACACCCGGCCACGAGGTGGTCGGCCGGGTGCTGGCGGCCGGCCCGGCGGCGGAGGGCTTCGTACCCGGCGACCGGGTGGGCGCCGCCTGGCTGGCCGGGACCTGCGGGGAGTGCCGCTACTGCCGCGCGGGACAGGAGAACCTCTGCCCGTACTCCCGCTACACCGGCTGGGACCTCGACGGCGGCTACGCCGGCCACCTGCTGGTCGACGCCCGCTACGCCTACCGGCTGCCGGAGGGCTGGGCCGACGAGGAGATCGCCCCGCTGCTCTGCGCCGGGATCATCGGCTACCGCGCGCTGGAGCGGGCGGAGCTGCCGCCCGGCGGGCGCCTCGGCCTGTACGGCTTCGGGGCCTCGGCCCATCTGACGGCGCAGCTGGCCATCGCGCGCGGCGCCACCGTCCATGTGCTCACCCGCTCCGAGGCGGCCCAGCGGCTCGCCCTGGACCTGGGCGCCGCCTCCGCCGCCGGAGCGTATGACGCGCCGCCCGAACCGCTGGACGCGGCGATCCTCTTCGCCCCGGTCGGGGAACTGGTGCCGACCGCGCTCGCCGCCCTGGACCGGGGCGGCACCCTGGCGGTGGCCGGCATCCACCTGACGGACATCCCGCCGCTGGGGTACGCCCGCCACCTCTTCCAGGAGCGGACGCTGCGCAGCGTCACCGCCAACACCCGGGAGGACGGCCGGGCGTACCTGGCCGAGGCGGCCCGGCTGCGCCCCCGGGTGCACCTCACCCGGTACCCGATGTCCCGGGCGGACCAGGCACTGGCCGACCTGGCAGCCGACCGGGTCACCGGGGTGGCCGTGCTGGTCCCGGACCCGGAGTGAGGCGCCTCGGACGGTGACTCACCCCCAGGGGCGGGCGGTCCTCAGCGACCGCTGCCCTGCCCCGCCGGGGTGCGGCCCGTCGCCTCCAGCAGCTCGGGCCCCTCGGGGATGTCCCGGGAGCGGTAGCGCCCGCTCTCCACCGACCACGCGACATGGCCCACCATCCACGACCGCAGCCCGTCGACCATGCCCAGCAGCGCCTCGGACTGCCCGTCCGGCAGCCGGGTGCAGAGCGAGGCGATCCCCGCAGCCGACTCGGAGAACCGCTCGACCTCGCCGTCGATGCGTGCCACCACCTCCCGGGCGGCATCCTCCAGCGGTATCCGGAGCTGCCGGTGAAGGACCGTCACAAAGTTGCACAGGTCGCCCACCGATATCTCCTTGGGCGCCGAGAACAGGTCATTGGTCCAGGCGATGGCGTTGGTGGCGGCCTCGCGCAGCGCGGCCACCTCGGGGTGGCTGATCAGGTGCTCGGGGATGGGCCGCGCGCTGCCGTACTCGATGAGGTCCGCACCCGTGTACATCGCGACCGTGGCCGACCGGTGGGCGCTGTAGTCGCGGTCGTCCAGGACGTTGCGGGACGCATTGACGGTGGCCTGGCGGCGGTAGGAGTGCAGGAAGTCCAGGACATTGCGGGTGAACCGCTCGGTCCAGGCAGGCGGCATGGGCCCGGTGATGCGCTTCCACAGGTCGGCGAGGGCGTCCCGGGAACGGCCGACGGCCGCGCTGGGCGCGGGGTGTCCGCCGGTCGACAGGCCGTGGCAGACCGGTTCCACGCAGTCGATCACATGGTTGACGAAGCCGAGGTCGCGCCCCTCGGGGGTGTCGTCCAGCAGGTCGTCGAAGGCGAAGATCCACCCGGTCCAGTCGGCCAGGGTCAGCAGCCGGTCGAACTCCGCGTCCGGGTAGACCCGGGCGGCGAAGCGGCCGAAGAGCATGGCGTCGAAGCTCTCCCCGACCGGACCGTCGGCGACGATCCCGGTGCTGCGGCACCACTCCCGCAGGTGGTCCTGGGCCTCGTGGGCGTGCGGGCTGATCCTGGAGGGGAAGGGGAATTCGGGCAGCGAGATGATCAGTTCCACGGTCTTCTCCGGATTCGTTGCTCACTCGTCAGGACGGCGCCGGAGACCTCCGCGGCGCATAACCGCCCGTCAGGGTGGGCCATGGCTCTCCTCCTCGTGGGGCGCGAATCGGGGAGTCGGGGGACCGCACGGCTGGATGGCGCTGAGAGGACTGCCTCGCAGAGATCTTCGTCCGCGCCGCCGGAGCGGTAAACACTCTTCCCGGCCAAACTATGCGGTTCCGGGCTTCCACAGGCGCCCTCCAACCCGGCCGCCACCCGATAACCTCGGCTCCAGCAGGGCAAGTCGGCGACACGGAGAGGTCAGCGGTGACCGATCGGGACGGCAGTCGGCAGCAGCAGGACCAGCGGACCCCGGGCGGACCGCCCGACCCGCTGCTGGAACGCGAGCAGGAGGTCGCGGAGGCCGAGCGGGCCGTGGACGACCTCTGCCGGCGGATGGAGGCGGGCGGCAGCGAACTCGGCGGACTGCTGCTGTGCAGCGGCTCGGCCGGCATGGGCAAGACCGCCTTACTGGCCCGGGTGCGCCGACTGGCCGCCGCCCGCGAAGGGTGCCGGGTCCTCTTCGCCCGGGGCAGTGAGCAGCAGCGCACCCTCCCCTTCCATGTCGTACGGCAACTCCTGCAACCCGTCCTGGCGGTGCGCAGCGAGGCGGAACGGCGGGAACTCTTCGGTGGCTGGTACGACATCGCGGGCCCGGCGGCCGGCCTCTTCGCCCCGCCCGCCGGGGTGCAGGCCGACCCGCAGGGCGTCCGCGACGGCCTGGACTGGGTGCTGATCCAGCTGGCGCAGCTCCAGTCCCCGCTGCTGCTGGTCGTGGACGACCTGCACTGGGCCGACCTGGAGTCGGCGGAGTGGCTGGCGTCGTTCCTGGTCCGCATCCGGGAGCTGCCGGTCCTGGTGGTCCTCGCCTACCGGCCGGACGACCTGCCGAGGGAGGACCCCTTCCAGCGGCTGACCGGCGAGCGGACCGCCCGGCCGGTCGCGCTGCGCCCGCTCAGCCCGGACGCCGTCGCCCAACTGGTCCGCACCACCCTGGGCGACCAGTCGGACGACGCCTTCTGCCGGGAGTGCTGGACCGTCACCGGCGGCAACCCGTACGAGGCGGTGGAGCTGCTGGCCAACGTCCGCCGCCGGAACATCGCCCCCACCTCGGACAACGCCGAGCTGCTGCGCGACCTCGGTGCGGCAGTCCGTGGCACCGGCCTGATCGCCGGGCTGGAGAAGCTCGGCCCGGCCACCGTCCACTTCGCCTGGGCCGCCGCCGTGCTCGGCACCGAGATCCCCGCCCAACTGGTCGCCAGCGTCTCGGCGCTGGGCCCGGCCGACGCCGCGCTGGCCACCGACAGACTGCGCGAGCACCGCATCCTCACCGGCAGCACCACCCTGGACTTCGTCCACCCGCTGATCGCCACCGCCGTCTACCGGGCCATCCCGCCCGCCGCCAGGACAGCCATGCACGGCATCGCCGCCCGGGCCGTCCAGGACGCGGGCCTCGGCGTCTCCGCCGCCGCCCGGCACCTGCTGGAGGTGCACCCCGACGGCGACGACGAGCTGGTCACCACACTGCGCACGGCGGCCCGGGAACACCTCGCGGTGGGCGCCCCGGACGCCGCCCGCCGCTGCCTGGAACGGGCCCTCGCCGAACCTCCGGCGGACGGCGACCGCGCCGTGGTCCAGTACGAACTCGGCTGCGCCACCCTGCTCACCCAACCCGCCGTCACCGTCAACCATCTGCGCGCCGCACTCGACCGGCCCGGCCTCGACCCCACCCTGCGGGAGAACGCCACCATGCGGCTGGCCCAGGCGCTCGGTCATCTGGACCGGCTGGACGACGCCGCCGAGGTGCTCGCCGCCGAGGCGGCCCGCACCCTGCCCGGCCCCGACCGGACCCGCCTCCAGGCCGCGCACTTCATGTGGACGGCGCTCCAGGACGGCGGCCACGACTGGCGGGACCGCTCCCGGGAACTGGCCGAACTCGCCCAGGGCCTCCAGGGCCGCGACATCGGGGCCCGGGTGCTCCAGGTGCTCCGAGGCTGGGACCTCATCCTGCGCGGCGAACCCGCGACGGCGGCGCAGGCACTGGTCGAGCAGGCCCTCGACGGCGGCCGGCTGCCGCGCGAACTCCAGTGGACCAACACCACCTGGGGATTCGAGGTCCCCACCATGGTCGGGATGACCTTCACCTACACCGACCGGCTGGATCTGGCGGAGGAGCTCTTCAGCGACGCCGCCCGCGAGTTCGAGATCGCCGGCTGGAGCGGTTCCCACCTGGGCTTCGCCTACTTCCTGCTGGGCCTGGTGCGGTTCCGCGGCGGCCGGCTCACCGAGGCGGAGGACTTCCTCCGCAGCAGCCTGCGGCTGGCCGACCGGCTCGGCCCGGGCGTCCCGCTCCAGTGGGACGCCGTCGGCGTGCTCATCGACACCCTGCTGGCCCGTGGCAAGATCGACCAGGCACGGGAGCTGGCCGCCGAGTACCGCTTCGGACCGCCGTACCCCTCGGCGCTGCTGCTCCCCGACGCGCCCACCCTGCACGGCAAACTACTGCTCGCCCTCGGCCGCAACGAGCAGGCCGCCGCCGAACTCACCGCGGCCGGCGCCCGCCTCGACGCCCGGGGCTGGCGCAACACCGTCTGGTCTCCCTGGCGCGCTCTGCTGGCCATCGCCGTCGCCGACGAGGAGCCCGAGCGGGCCCGCGAACTCGCCCGGCAGGCCGTGCAGGACGCCGAGCGGTACGGCACCGCCACCGCCGTGGGCCAGGCCCTGCGGCTGGGCGCCGCCGTCGCGGAGAGCCCCGACGAGGCCGAGGCCATGCTGGAACTGGCCGTCGGACTGCTCGGCCGCTCCCCGTCCGCGCACCAGTACGCCCTCGCCCTGGTCAACCATGGCTCCGCGCTGCGCCGCGTCGGCCGCGCCACCGAGGCCGCCGACCAGCTGCGCCAGGGCGTGGAGTTGGCCAACCAGTGCGGCGCCGAGACGCTGGCGGCACGCGGGGCGGCCGAGCTGGCCGCCGCCGGGATGCGTCCGCGCGGGCTCTATGTGGTCGGCAGCGAGGCGCTGACCCACCGGGAGCGGCGGGTGGCCGAACTGACGGTGCGGGGGATGTCCGCCGACCGGATCGCCGTCGAGCTGGGCACCGCCGTGATCGGGGTCAACCGGCTGCTGGCCGCCGTCCACCGCAAGCTGGGCACCGGGCGCGACGGGCTGGCCGCAGCGCTGGGGATGCCGCCGGAGGAGACCGGGGCGGCCCACCCCGAGTCCGACCCCGACCCCGACCCCGATCGCCCGGACGGCGACTGAGGGCTCGTCGACCCATCTCGGCAGCGCTCAACGCTGGCGGCTCGCGGTAGATCCCGAGACGTCCCGGCGGCGAAGTCGCACAAGTAGGTAGCCGCTGTCGCGGCCAGTGATCAGCCGATGGAGTGCGTCGTTCATTTCCAGGCCCTGACGCGGGCGACCGACGCGGCCCGCCGGGCCGGGGGTCAGGCGCCCGGCCCGGCCCAGGGCACGCCCGGTCGGCCGGTGGCGACGCCCTCGCAGCGGAAGAGGGCGCCGTGCGGCAGGCCGTCCCCGGGGTCGGTACCGGTCGCGGCGCTGGTGATGTACAGGGTGCGCAGGTCGGGGCCGCCGAAGGCGACGCTGGTCACCTGCGGCACCGGCAGCTCCACCGTCTCCAGCAGGGTGCCGTCCGGGCCGAAGCAGCGCACCGCCGAGCCGCCCCAGAAGGCGACCCAGAGGTTGCCCTCGGCGTCCAGGGTCATGCCGTCGGGGTCGCCCGGCAGCTGCGCGGTGTCGATGGTGCGGATCAGCGGCCCCACCGGCCCGTGCTCCGGGTAGGCGTACAGGTCGATGCGGCGGGTGGGGGTGTCGATGTACCAGAGCCGGTCCGGCTCCGGCCAGGCCAGGCCGTTGGGGATGGCGAGCCCGTCGAGCACCGGCACCGCCCGTACCGTGCCGCCGTCGGTCGGCTCCAGACGGTAGAGCGGGCCGGGCTCCCTGGGCTCGTCGAGCGTCATCGTCCCGGCCAGCAGCCGCCCGTAGGGATCGCACTTGCCGTCGTTCATCCGCCGGTGGGTGCGGTCCGCCTCCACCTCGGCGACCGGGCGGAGGGCGCCGGTCGCGGTGTCCAGCAGCTCGAAGCCCCGCTGGGTGGCCAGCAGCACCCGGCGGTCGCGATACGGGACCAGGGTGCCGGGCATGGTGTCCAGCTCCAGTGAGGTGACCTCACCGGTGGCCGGCTCCAGCCACATCACCCGCCGGTCCTCGATGCCGATCCAGTAGAGGCGGCCGGTGGCGGCATCCCAGAAGGAGCCCTCTCCCAGCTGGAGGCGGGACGGTTCGGCGATCTCGGCGTGCACGGTGACGGGCTCCAGGGGGCGTAGGCGGGGTCAACGGGCGCCCTCGGCGACCCGTGCGGGACAGTAGCCGACGCCATGTGCTCCGGACCAGGTGGCCGGTCGGCCTTCCGGACGGCGTTCCGGACGGCGTTTCGGACGGTGCTGCGGTCGGTGTTCCGGACGTTGCAGGCGGTGTCGCTGCGGGCGCGGTGGCGCGGTTAGGCTGTGCCGAGCCCGGCGGCATACCGCCCGGAAAGCAACAGGCCATCGCGACCTGTGAGTGAGGAGCAGAGGATGACGGCGGCCCCGCCACAGCGGCACCCGGACCAGGCAGGTACCCCCGGAGCACGGTCCGAGACCTTTGCGGTCCTCGCGGACGGTACGCCGGTCGAACGCTGGACCCTTCGGTCCGACAACGCTGTCACCGCCACCGTCCTCACCCTGGGCGCCACCCTGCACACCTGGCAGACGCCCGACCGCGACGGACGGCACGTCAACGTCGTGCTGGGCAGCGACGACTTCGCCACGGTGCTCGGCCCCGCGCGCCACTTCGGCACCATCGTCGGCCGCTATGCCAACCGCATCGCCGACAGCCGCTTCACCCTGGACGGCACCGAGCACCGCGTGGCCCCCACCGGACGCGGCGTCACCCTGCACGGCGGCCCGGACGGCTTCGCCCACCGCGTCTGGCAGGCCGAGGAGGTGCCCGCCGCCCCCGGCGGCGCCGCCGTGCGGTTCAGCCTGCACAGCCCCGACGGCGACCAGGGCTTCCCCGGCGCGCTGGACGCCACCGCCACGTACACCCTCGGGGCGGACGGCGCCCTGACCGTGGAGTACCACGCCACCGCCGACCGCCCCACCGTGGTCAACCTCACCAACCACGCCTACTTCAACCTCGCGGGCGAGGGCACCGGCGACGTCCTCGGGCACCACCTCACCGTTGACGCCGACCACTACACCCCGGTCGACGACCGGATGGTGCCGCTCGGCCCCTACGAGCCGGTGGCGGGCACCCCGTTCGACTTCACCTCGGCCCGGCGGATCGGCGAGCGCATCCGCGACGACCACCCGCAGCTGCGGCAGGCCGACGGCTACGACCACAACTGGGTGCTGCGCCCCCGCCCGGCCGACGGCGCCCCGGCCCGCGCCGCGCTGCTGCACCACCCGGCGACCGGGCGCACCCTGGAGGTCCGCACCACCGAGCCGGGCATCCAGGTCTACACGGGCAATACGTTCGACGGCCGGGTCACCGGCTTCGGCGGGACGGCCTACACGCCGTACAGCGGTGTCGCCCTGGAGACCCAGCACCACCCCGACTCGCCCAACCACCCGGACTACCCCTCCACCGTGCTCCGCCCCGGCGGTGAGTTCCGCTCCACCACGGTCTTCCGCCCGGGCGTCGCCTCGCGGGAGCCGTAGCGGAAGCCTTGGCGGAACCGCCGTCGCCGCCGGGTGGGGCTGCCGGCCGCTCATCACCGAGGCGGTCCGGCCCTGACGTTCCAGACGCCCGAGCACCCAGACGCCCGAGCATTTCAGACGCCCGAGCATGCGGAGGAGCCGTGGACGCCGCCACCCCTGCCCCCTGGGACAGCTTCTTCGACCGCCCCTTCGACCGGTCCGGCACCGGCAGCAGCAAGTGGCTGAGCGCCGGTGCCGACCCGGACCCCGGGCGGATCCCGCTCGGGCTGGCCGACATGGACCTGCCCGGCCCGCCCGCCGTCGCCGAGGCGCTGGCCGCCCGGGTCGCCCATCCGGCGCTGGGCTACACGGTCTGCGACCCGGGCGGCCGTGAGCTGGTCGCCGCCTGGTACCGGACCCGGCACGGCGCGGCGGTCGACCCGGAGTGGGTGCTGCTGCTGCCGTTCGGGCCGCGCACCGCCATCCGCCTGCTGCTGGAGGCGCTGCGCGCCGGACGTACCGGCCCACCCGGTCCGGTGCTGCTGCCCACCCCCGAGTACGGCGGCTTCGCCCCCACCTGCCGGGCCGCCGGGCTGCCGTACCGGGAGGTGCCGCTGGCCCTGGAGGAGGACGGCTACCGGCTGCCGGTGGCGGAGTTCGCCCGGTACGGCGGCCGGCCGCTCACCGCCGTACTGCTGAGCAGCCCGCACAATCCGACCGCCCGGGTCTGGGAGCGGTCCGCGATCCGGGCGCTGGCGGAGGTCGCGGCGGAGAGCGGCGGGGTGCTGATCTCCGACGAGGTGCACGCCGACCTGGTCCACCCCGGGCACCGCCACCCGGTGGCGGTGGAGGCCGCAGGCGACCTCGCGCCCGCCACCGTCACCCTGCACTCGGTGGGCAAGACCTTCAACACCACCGGACTGCCCAGCGCCTTCGCCCTGGTCCCCGACCCCGTACTGCGGGCGCGCCTGCGGGAGGTGATGGCCGGCTACGGCCTCTGGGAGGGCGGCCTGCTCACCCAGGTGGCCCAGCGCGCCGCCCTGGAGCACGGCGGCGCCTGGCTGGACGGGCTGCTGGCATACCTGGCGGGCAACCGCGACCTGGCGGTGGACGCGCTGCGCCGACTGGCTCCGCGTGCGGTGCCCTCCCCGCCGCAGGCGTCGTATCTGCTCTGGCTGGACGCCACCGCGCTGGGCCTGCCCGTCGACCGGGCCCGCGCGCTGCTGCTTGACCGCTGCGGCCTCGGGCTCCAGGACGGCGCGGGGTTCGGGTCCGCCGGACGCGGCTTCCTGCGGCTGAACTACGCCCTGCCCCGCCGCCGCCTCGCCGAGGCGCTGGACCGCCTGGCCCGGTCGGCCGATCCGGAGGGCGGCCGTCCGGTCCCGCCCGACCTGCGCTGATCCCCCGGCCGCCGGGCGGTTAACCGCCGTCTCCGCATGGTTCGGTGCAGACTGGGCAGGGAGCCCCGGGCCGTAAGAGCGAGAAAGGCACCGAGGGACCGAGGGACGGTGATCCGCGTGAAACCCGTACGCCCCCCGATACAGACCGACACCGGGCAACCGCAGGCACCGCCGACCGTGACCCCGCTGACCGAGTCGCGGGCGGAGGCGTATGTGGCCTCCATCTGTTTCAAGATCGGCCCACCGAGGCGGGTCGGTGTCGAACTGGAATGGCTGGTCCAGGACGCCCGCGACCCCGAC
Source organism: Peterkaempfera bronchialis (assembly GCF_003258605.2). Lineage (NCBI taxonomy): Bacteria > Bacillati > Actinomycetota > Actinomycetes > Kitasatosporales > Streptomycetaceae > Peterkaempfera > Peterkaempfera bronchialis. Next base: position 891,702 of record NZ_CP031264.1, on the reverse strand, counting down.
GCCCCCGTGGATCCGGCCCGCATCGACGCCGCCGTCGAGGCCCTCGGCCTCCGGCCGCCCGATCCGACCCTCCCGGCAGGGTCCCGCATCACCCGCGAACCAGGCGGACAGGTCGAGCTCAGCTCCCCGCCCGCCGACTCCCTCACCGACTGCGCCGAGACCACGCTGCGCGACCTCGGCGCCCTCCGCACCGCCTTCGCCGCCCGTGGCCTGAGCCTGGTCGGTCTCGGTACCGACCCCTATCCGCGCCAACGCCGGGTGGTGGTGCACGGCCCCCGCTACGCGGCCATGGAGGAGTTCTTCGGCCGCGGCGGCCCCTGGGGCAAGATCATGATGTGCGCCAGCGCCTCCGTGCAGGTCTGCCTGGACGCCGGCACCGACGGCCCCGGCTCGCGCGGCTTCCGCGACCGCTGGCGGCTGCTGCATCTGCTCGGCCCGGTCCTGGTGGCGGCCTTCGCCAACTCCCCGCTGCTGGACGGCCGCCCCACCGGACGCCGCTCCACCCGGCAGGCCGTCTGGGAGCGGGTGGACCCCAGCCGCAGCCTCGCCCCCACCCCGCTGGCCGACGACCCCCGCCAGGCATGGGCCCGCTATGTGCTGGACGCCGAACTGCTCTGCGTACGGCGCGGCGACGGCCTCCCCTGGACGGCCCCCGGCGGACTGACCTTCCGCGACTGGCTGCGCGGCGCCGGAGAGCGCCCCGCCACCCTGGACGACCTGGACTACCACCTCACCACGCTCTTCCCGCCGGTGCGCCCGCAGGGCCACCTGGAACTGCGCATGATCGACGCCCAGCCCGACGACGGCTGGCTGATCCCCACCGCCCTGGTCACCGCGCTGCTGGACGACGACCGCGCCGCCGACGCCGCGCTGGCCGCCCTGGAACCCCTCGCCGACCCCGACCGGGACCTGCCCGGCCCGCGCGGCACCCTGTGGACCAGGGCCTCCACCCACGCGGTGGCCGACCCCGACCTGCGCCGCGCCGCCGTGGCCTGCTTCGCCGCCGCCGACGAGGCACTGCCCCGCCTCGGCGCGCCCGCCGCGCTGCGCCACGCGGTGGCGGCCTTCGCCGACCGCTACCCCGGCCGCGGCCGGTGCCCCGCCGACGACCAGCTGGACGCCCTGGCCGGCCGCACGTCCGCCGGCACCCGCACCCGCCCCGGCACCGACCCCGCGACGACGCAGGAGACCGCCCCGTGCTGAACACCGACACCGCACCCGGCCCCGGAACGTCGGGCGACGCCCTGCGCGAGCGCATCGCCGCCGAACTGCTCGCCGCCCGTGAGCGCACCGCCGCCCTCACCGGCTGCGTCGAGGAACCCGACCTGGTCGCCCAGCACTCCCCGCTGATGTCGCCGCTGGTCTGGGACCTCGCCCACATCGGCAACCAGGAGGAGCTCTGGCTGCTGCGCAACGTCGGTGGCCGCGACCCCCTGCACCCCGAGATCGACCCGCTGTACGACGCCTTCGAGCACCCCCGCGCCGAGCGCCCCTCCCTCCCGCTGCTGCCGCCCGCCGAGGCCCGCGCCTACACCCACGAGGTACGCGGCCGGGTGCTGGACCTGCTGGAGACCACCGCGCTGGACGGCACCGGACTGCTGCGCGGCGGCTTCGCCTTCGGGATGATCGCCCAGCATGAACAGCAGCATGACGAGACCATGCTGATCACCCATCAGCTGCGCCACGGCCCCCCGGTGCTCGCCGACCCGCCGCCCGCCCCCGCCCCCGGCGACGCCGCCGCGCTGCCCGCCGAAGTCCTGATCCCCGCAGGCGACTTCACCATGGGCGCGGCCGGCGAGCCCTGGGCGCTGGACAATGAACGCCCCGCCCACCTCGTGCACGTCCCCGCCTTCTTCCTGGACACCGTCCCGGTCACCAACGGCGCCTACCAGCGCTTCATCGCCGACGGAGGCTATGACGACCCCCGCTGGTGGACCGCCGAGGGCTGGCAGCACCGGCAGCGGGCCGGCCTCACCGCGCCGCTCTTCTGGTCCAGGGACGGCGCCACCTGGCTGCGCCGCCGCTTCGGCACCACCGAGCCGGTGCCCGCCGACGAGCCGGTGGTCCATGTCTCCTGGTACGAGGCCGACGCCTACGCCCGCTGGGCCGGGCGGCGGCTGCCCACCGAGGCCGAGTGGGAGAAGGCCGCCCGCCACGACCCGGCTACCGGCCGCACCCGCCGCTACCCGTGGGGCGACGCCGACCCCACCCCCGCCCACGCCAACCTCGGCCAGCGCCATCTGCGCCCGGCACCCGCCGGCAGCTACCCGGCCGGCGCCTCCGCCTACGGCGCCCGGCAGTTGATGGGCGACGTCTGGGAGTGGACCGGCAGCGACTTCACCCCCTACCCCGGGTTCCGTGCCTGGCCCTACCGGGAGTACTCCGAGGTGTTCTTCGGCAGCGACCACAAGGTGCTGCGCGGCGGCTCCTTCGCCGTGGCGCCGGTCGTCGGCCGCGCCACCTTCCGCAACTGGGACTACCCCGTCCGGCGGCAGATCTTCGCCGGTTTCCGCACCGCCCGCGACGCCGAACCACGCCCCGGCCGGACCGCTGCGGGGGCCGCCTGATGTGCCGCCACCTGGCCTATGTCGGCCCACCCCGGACCATCCGCGCGCTGGTCACCGACCCCCCGTACGGGCTGCACCAGCAGTCCTGGGCACCCCGGATGCAGAAGTACGGCACCGTCAACGCCGACGGCTTCGGCATCGGCTGGTACGCCGACGGCGACCCGGTGCCCGCCCGCTACCGCCGCTCCGGCCCGATCTGGGCCGACCCCTCCTTCGCCGACCTGGCCCGGGTGGTCCACACCCGCGCCCTGCTGGCCGCCGTACGGTCCGCCACCGACGGCTGCGCCCCCGGCGAGGCCGCCGCCGCCCCGTACGCGGCCGACCAGTGGCTCTTCAGCCACAACGGCGCACTGCCCGGCTGGCCCGCAGCCTTCGCCGACCTCGCCGCCACCCTGCCGCCCGCCGACCTGCTGGCGCTGGAGGCCCGCTGCGACTCCGCACTGGTCTGGGCCCTGGTGCTGCGGCGGCTGCGGGACGGCGCCGCACCCGGCGAGGCGCTGGCCGCCACCGTACGGGACATCGCCGCCCGGGCCGACGCCCGGCTCAACCTGCTGCTCACCGACGGCACCCTGATCGCCGCCACCACCTGGGGCGACACCCTCTTCCACCGGCTGGAGCCGGGCCGCTGCGCCCTGGTCGCCTCGGAGCCGGGGGACGACCTCCCCGGCTGGACACCGGTCCCCGACGGCTCGCTGCTGCTGGCCACCGCCGACGCGGTCACCGTCCGCCCGCTGGCGGGACCGCCGGGCTGAGCGGCGGGCGCGCGACGCACGCCCACTCCACCCACCACCGTCCACCGCGCGAGAGGACGCCCCGCCATGGCCACTCCGTTCGACCTGACCCGCCTGCTGCCCGCCGACCACTTCAGCGCCGCGCTGCGCCACGACGTGCTCCACGGCCTCACCGCCGATCCCAAGTGGCTGCCGCCCAAGTGGTTCTACGACGCACGCGGCAGCGAACTCTTCGAGGAGATCACCCGGCTGCCCGAGTACTACCCCACCCGGGCCGAGCGGGCCATCCTCACCGCCCGCGCCGCCGAGATCGCCGAGGCCACCGGCGCCCGCACCCTGGTCGAGCTGGGCTCCGGCTCCTCCGAGAAGACCCGGCTGCTGCTGGACGCGCTGCGCGACCTGGGCACCCTGGAGAGCTACCTCCCGGTGGACGTCAGCGACACCGCCCTGCTGGACGCCGGTCGGGCCCTGATCGCCGAGTACCCGGGCCTCGCCGTGCACGCGGTGGTCTCCGACTTCACCGCGACGCTGGACCTCCCGCCCTCCCAGGGCCCCCGCCTGATCGCCTTCCTCGGCGGCACCCTCGGCAATCTGCTGCCCGACGAGCGGGCCGGCTTCCTCGCCGGGCTGCGCGCCCAACTGGCCCCCGGCGACGCGCTGCTGCTCGGCACCGACCTGGTCAAGGACCCGTCCGTGCTGGTGGCCGCCTACGACGACGCGGCCGGTGTCACCGCCGAGTTCGACAAGAACGTGCTGACCGTACTCAACCGCGAACTGGACGCGGACTTCGACCCCGCCGCCTTCGAGCACCTCGCCCGCTGGAACGCCGCCAGCGAGTGGATCGAGATGCGGCTGCGCTCCCGCCGCGAGCAGGCCGTGAAGATCCGCGCCCTGGACCTGGTCGTCCCCTTCGGCGCCGGCGAGGAGCTGCGCACCGAGGTCTCCGCGAAGTTCCGCCGCCGTGGGATCACGGCGGAACTGGCCGCCGCCGACCTGACCCTCGCCCACTGGTGGACCGACCCGGAGGACCGGTTCGGGCTCTCGCTCGCGGTGCCCGCATAGCCGTCCGCCGAAACTGACGGTGCCGGACATTCCGCTCGCCCGTTTCACTCCTGACCTTGTGTGGCTAGTATCGCTCGTCATCCGGCCGCACGTCAGAAGCGGCCGGTGTCAGGCGACCGCTGCTGGGGAGACATGGCGCTGCGTACAGCTGCATCCGACGGGCCCGCCCGAAGACCAGGCCGGCCATGGCTCGGATCACTCCGGACGGTCCTGCTGGTGCTCGCACTGGTCCCCAGCATCGCCATGGTCGCCCTGTGGACCGTCAGCTCCGAACGGCTCTACGCGGACTGGCGGGAGCAGAAGGCGCAGAGCGCCCTCTCCCACCGCGCCGGACTGCCGTCCACCCTGGTGTACGACAACCTCCAGGAGGAGCGCCGGCTGAGCGCCGAGGTGCTGGCCGACCCCGCCGCCTCCCGAAAGGCGCTGACCGACCAGCGGGACCGCACCGACCAGGCGGTGCGGTCCTTCCAGGCCCTCTCCGGTATCGAGGCGGGCGACGCCCCCGAGGAGCTGCGCTTCGCCGTCGCCGACGCCCGCGACCAGATGGAGCGGCTGTCCGGCTTCCGGGACGGCGTGGACCGCCGGGTGGCCAGCCAGCAGGTGACCTTCGCCTACTACACCGGTCTGATCGAGACCGACCTGCGCCTCTTCACCGCGCTCAGCAATGTGGACAACGGCCAGGTCAGCTATCTCTCCAGGACCCTGGTCGACGCCTTCTGGGCCAAGGAGATGCTCTCCCGCGAGGACGCGCTGCTCGCCCGGGCCGAGGGCCGCCGACTCGACGTCGAGGAGCACCAGCAGCTGGTGGGGTGGATCGGTGCCCAGCAGTTCGCCCTGGAGAGCAAGGTCGCCCCGTACCTCGACGAGGCCGAGGCGCTGGTGTACAGCGACCTGACCGAGGGCACCGCCTGGCAGGGCAAGGACGCCATCGAGCGGACACTGGTGCACCTCAGCCCCGCCGGGGGCGGCACAGTGGCCATCCCGCCGTCGACCCTCACCCAGTGGCGGCAGAGCGTCGACCAGGTCACCCCCACACTTCAGCGACTGCTCCAGAGCCGCACCCTGGCCGTCGCCGAGGTCGGCGACAACACCGTGCACGCCCTCCAGATGCGGCTGATCACCACCGGTGCCGTCGGCCTGGCCGGGGTGCTGCTGGTGGTGCTGGTCAGCGTGCGGCTCACCGGATCGCTGCGCAGGCGGATCTTCTCGCTGCGCGACGACGCCCGGCAGGCCCAGACCACCCTGCCCGAGCTGGTCGACCGGCTCAGCGCGGGCGAGAGCGTCGACCTCGCCGCCGAGACCCGCGAGACCCCGCGCGGCAGCGACGAGCTGGGCCAGCTGGAGGACGCCCTCGCCCAGGCCCGGCGCAGCGCGGTGGAGACCGCCGTACGGCAGGCCGCGCAGCACCGGGGCTTCGAGCGGCTGCTCCAGCGGATCGCCCGCCGCACCCAGCTGCTGATCGGCCTGCAACTCAAGAAGCTGGACGAGATGGAGCGCCGCCACGAGGACCCGGAGGTGCTGGAGGGCCTCTTCGACCTCGACCACCTGACCGCCCGGCTGCGCCGCTACGAGGAGAACCTGGTGATCCTCGGCGGCGGCCAGCCGCAGCGCCGCTGGCGCAAGCCGGTCCGGCTGCTGGATGTGCTGCGCGCCGCCCAGGGCGAGGTGCGGGACTACCGCCGGGTGCAGATCGAGGTCGAGGGCCGTCCCTGGGTCGCCGAGCGGGCCGTGGGCACGGTGGTCCATGTGCTGGCCGAGCTGATGGAGAACGCCGCGTCGTTCTCCAAGCCGCCCACCCCGGTCGAGGTGCGGGCCGCCTCGGTGGGCCGGGGCCTGGTGGTCGAGATCGAGGACCGCGGGCTGGGCATGGAGCCCGAGCAGTACGCGGCGGCGAACCGGCTGATGGCCGACCCGCCGCGGATGGATGTGATGACCCGGGCCGACGACGCCCGGCTTGGCCTCTATGTGGTGGCGCGGCTGGCCGCCGGCCTCGGTCTCCAGGTGGAGTTCCGGGCATCCGCTTTCGGCGGCACCCGGGTGATCGTGCTGATCCCCGCCGAGCTGGTGGCCGAGGCCCCCGAGGGCGCCCCGGCGCCCCATGAGCCCCACGGCAGGGGCGGCGGTCGGCTGGCCGTCGTGGACCCGGTGGACGGGGACGCCGCCGGGGCTGCGGAGCCCGAGGCGGTCCCGGTCGGCGGCGGGCCCGCCCCGGTCGCGGTGGCCGAGCTGGGGCCGACGGGTCTGCCGGTCCGCTCCCGGGGCCGGGCGATGTCCGCCGTTGCGGGGAGCCCCGAGACCGCCAAGCCGGCTGAGCCGACGGGGACCGCAGGGGCCGCCGATCCGGCCCGCTCCGACCGGCCGCTGCCCCGGCGGGTGCGCCAGGCCAGCCTGGTCGACGAGCTCAGGGAGCCGGCGGCCCGGCCGCAGTCCGCCACCGGGGACACGCCGTCCCCGCGTACCGCGCCCACCCGCTTCGGCCCGGCCATCCGCGCCTTCCAGCGGCAGTCCCGGATCGCACGGTCGGGCAGTGGCACGGACGACCACCATGCGACCGGCGCAACCCCGCCGGAAGTCAAGCGCCCCACGACGGAAGACCGATGATGACACCGAGAACCACCGCCACCGACCATGACCTGGACTGGCTGCTCGACGGCCTGATCGACCAGGTCGCAGGGAGCCGGCACGCCGTCGTGCTCTCCGACGACGGCCTGGTGATCAGCCAGTCCCGCACCATCGAACGCTCCGACGCCGAACGGCTGGCGGCGGTGGCCACCGGCCAGCAGAGCCTGGCCCGGGGCATCGGGGAGCTGTTCGGCGGCGGACCGGTGCACCAGGTCATCGTGGAGATGGCGGACCTCTGGCTCTTTGTCACCGCCGCAGGCCGTGGCACCCACCTGGCCGTGGTCGCCTCCCAGGACGTCGACGCCGAGGTGATGGCGGTGGCCATGCACACCCTCGTCCAGCAGGTCGGACTGAAGCTCGGCACCGAGGCGCGGAGCGATTCCGCCGACGCCGACGGTGGTGGACGTGGGTGAGCCACTGGACGGACGGCCTCGAAGCCGATGACGGCGACGAGTCGCTGGTCAGGCCGTACACCATCACGCGTGGACGGACCTCGTCCGAGCGGGACGACCTCAGTCTGATCACGGTGATCACCACCGTTGACCCGGACCTCGGATCGGCAGCGGGTGCCCGGGCCCTCCAGCCCGAGCACCGCGCGATCCTTGAGCAGTGCCGCCGGCCGGCGGCCGTCGCGGAGGTCGCGGCCGAACTCGACCTTCCCGTATCGGTGACCAAGATCCTGATCGGCGACCTGGTCGCCCAGAACCGGGTGTCGGCCCGACCGCCGCTGGCGGTCGCCCAGGGCGGACTGGACGCAACACTTCTTCAGGCGGTGAGGGATGGGCTCCGCAGACTCTGACCATGGAGCAGTCGCGGGCGATGCGCCCGCAGCGGTCAAGGTGCTGATCGCCGGCGGCTTCGGCGTCGGCAAGACCACGATGGTGAGCTCGGTGAGCGAGGTGACGCCGCTGCGGACCGAGGAGTACATGACCCGGGCCAGCCTCGGCGTCGACGACCTGGAAGGGGTCGCGGACAAGGCCACCACCACGGTCGCCCTCGACTTCGGCCGGATCACCGTCACCGGCGACCTGGTGGTGTACCTCTTCGGGACACCCGGTCAGGAGCGCTTCTGGTTCATGTGGAACGACCTGGTCAACGGCGCCCTCGGGGCCGTGGTGCTGGCCGACACCCGCAGGCTGGAGACCAGCTTCGCCTCGATCGACTTCTTCGAGAGCCGGGGCATCCCCTTTGTGGTGGGGGTCAACTGCTTCAACGGCGTGCGGGACCGCACCCCGGAGGAGGTCCGCGAAGCCCTCGACCTGGACCCGGGGGTGCCGCTGCTGCTGGTCGATGTACGCCGGCGCGGTGACGCCCGCGACCTGCTGCTCTCCCTGGTCGACCATCTGATGGCCCTTCAGGAAGCGGCACCGGTACCGGTCGGCTGACCCCGGCCCGGCCGGGGCCGCGCCGCCCCGCCCCGGCCCGGCCGGGGCCGCGCCGCGCCGCGCCGCGCCGCCCCGGCACCCGCCTCCGCTCTGCCGCCGAGGCGGCAGCCCGTGTGCAAGCATGACCGGGCAGCCGACGCGCAGGAGGCCCCCCATGACCCGTCGCCGCACCGCCGCCACCGAGGAGCACACCGCATTCCGGCGGGCGCTGACCGCCGCACTCCGCGGCGAGGTGCGGTTCGGCGCCGCCGAGCGCACCGTGTACAGCCATGACGCCTCCAACTACCGCCACCTGCCCGCCGGTGTGGCCAAACCCGCCGACCTGGACGACGTCCGGGCCGCCATGGCGCTCTGCCGCGAACACCGCGTGCCCCTGGTCGCGCGCGGCGCCGGCACCAGCATCGGCGGGCAGGCGATCGGGCCCGGCGCCCTGGTGCTGGACTTCCGCCGCCACCTGGGCCGGGTGCTGGAGCTGGACCCCGACCGGCGGACCGCCCGCGTGCAACCCGGCACCGTGCTGGACGACCTGCGCGCCGCCGCCCGCCCGCACGGCCTCACCTTCGGCCCCGACCCCGCCACCCACAGCCGCTGCACCCTCGGCGGCATGATCGGCAACGACTCCTGCGGCTCCCACTCCCTCGCCTGGGGCCGCACCTCGGACAACCTCCACTCGCTGGACCTGCTGCTCCCCGACGGCACCGAACTCACCGTCGGCGGCCCCACCACCCCCGCCGAACGGGAGCGGCTGCGCCGCCTCCCCGGCCGCGCCGGTGAACTCCACCGCGCCCTCCAGGAGCTCGCCGACGGCAACCTGGCCCTGCTCCGCCAGGGCTTTCCGCAACTGCCCCGGCGCGGCTCCGGCTACGCCCTGGACGCCCTGCTGCCCGAGCGCGGCCACGACCTCAGCCGGGCCCTCACCGGCACCGAGGGCACCTGCGCCGTGCTGCTCGGCGCCACCGTACGGCTGGTCGCGGCCCCCGCCGCCCGGGCCCTGGTGGTCGCCGGATACCCCGACGAGACGGCCGCCGCCGACGCCGTACCCGCACTGCTGCCGCACCGCCCGCTCACCATGGAGGGCATGGGCGCCGACCTGATCGCCGCACTGCTCGCCGCCGGCCGCCGCCCGCCCGCCCTGGACCGGCTGCCCGCCGGCGGCGGATGGCTCTTCATGGAAGTCGGCGGCGACACCCCGGCCGCCGCCGAAGCCGCCGCCCGCACCCTCGCCGAGGACGCCCGGCGCGGCCACGGCGCCACCGTCACCGTGCTGACCGACCCGGACGAGCAGCGGCAGCTCTGGTCCGTACGGGAGGCCGGCGCCGGCATCGTCACCCGGCTGCCCCCGGACCCCTCGCAGCCGGAAGCCCGGGGAGGCGCCGAGGCGTGGCCGGGCTGGGAGGACTCCGCCGTGCCGCCCGAGCGGCTGGGCTCCTACCTGCGCCGACTGCGCGCCCTGCTGGCCGCGCACGGCCTGCGCGGCGTCCCCTACGGCCACTTCGGCGAGGGCTGCGTCCACCTGCGGATCGACTTCCCGCTCGGCCGCCCCGAAGGCCGCCGCACCTTCCGCCGCTTCCTGGAAGAGGCCGCCGACCTGGCCGTCTCCCACGGCGGCTCGCTCTCCGGCGAGCACGGCGACGGTCAGGCCCGCGCCGAGCTGCTGCCCCGGATGTACCCGCCGGAGCTGATCGCGCTCTTCGCCCGCTTCAAGCGGATCTGGGACCCGGAGAACCTGCTCAACCCCGGCAACCTGGTCGACCCCCGCCCCCTCGACCGCGACCTGCGGCTGGCCGGGCTGCCCGAACGCCGCCTGCCGCTGGTCTTCCCCTACCCGGACGACGACGGCAGCCTCGCCAAGGCCGTGCACCGCTGCGTCGGCGTCGCCAAATGCGTCGACACCTCCACCGGCGTGATGTGCCCCAGCTATATGGCGACGGGGGAGGAGCGCCACTCGACCCGGGGCCGGGCGCGGCTGCTCGCCGAGATGCTGCGCGGCGAGGCCGTACCCGACGGCTGGCGCTCCCGCGAGGTGCACAAGGCCCTGGACCTCTGCCTGGCCTGCAAGGGCTGCGCCAGCGACTGCCCGGTCCAGGTCGACATGGCGACCTACAAGGCGGAGTTCCTGTACCACCACTACCGCCGCCGGCTGCGCCCCGCCTCCCACTACTCCCTGGGCTGGCTGCCGCTCTGGCTGCGCGCCACCGCCCTCGCCCCACGTGCCGCCGACCGGGTACGCCGCTCACCCGCGCTGGCCGCCGCCCTCCGACGCGCCGCCGGGATCGCCCCCGAACGCGACCTGCCGACCTTCCCCGCCGAGACCTTCACCCGCTGGTTCCGCCGCCACCGCGCCACCCACCCGGCCGACCCGGCGGCGCCCCGGCTGCTGCTCTGGCCGGACACCTTCTCCGAGCACCTGGAACCGCACATCGCCCGCGCCGCCGTGGCCGTACTGGAGCACCTGGGCTACGCCGTGGAGATCCCCGACCGCCCCGTCTGCTGCGGCCTCACCTGGATCACCACCGGCCAACTCACCACCGCCCGCCGGGTGCTGCGCCGCACCGTCCGCGCCGTACCGCCGGACATCCCCGTCGTCGGCCTGGAGCCCAGCTGCACCACCGCGCTCCGCGACGAACTGCCCGCCCTGCTGGGCCGCGACCCGGCGTACGGTGACGCCGCCCGCGACCTCGCCGCCCGGGTCCGCACCTTCGCCGAGACCGTGGACCGGCACACCGCCGAACTGCCCGCCCTGCCCGGCAGCGCCATCACCCAGGTCCACTGCCACCAGCACGCCGCCCTGGGCACCGACGCCGACCGCCGGGTCACCGCCGCCCTCGGCCTGGACAACCGGGTGCTGGACTCCGGCTGCTGCGGCCTGGCCGGCAACTTCGGCTTTGAACGCGGCCACTACGAGGTCTCCCGCGCCGCCGCCGAACGCGTCCTCATCCCCGAGGTGCGCGCCGCCGACCCGGACACCCTGGTCCTGGCCGACGGCTTCAGCTGCCGCACCCAGATCGCCCAACTCGCCGACGGCCGCCGCGCCCTGCACCTCGCCGAGGTGCTGCACCGCGCCCTGGACACGGCACCCTGACACGGCCCCGGTCGCCGCTCGTCAACGGCCGATCGGGGTGGAGGCGATCACCCCGAGGCCGACCCTTCGCGCAGGGTGATCCGGATGCCCACCGTGCCCTGCCGTCCGCGCCGCAGCCGACTGCCCAGCAGGGTCAACCGGCCCAGCAGGCCGTACTTGCGGGCCAGCAGCGCCCGGTAGTGCTCGGTGGCCGCCGGGTCCAGGAGTTCGGCCGTACCGGGCACATCGTCGCCCTTGCGCCCGCCCCGCACGTCGCAGGGGGCCACCTGTACGTCCGCCCGGTTGCGGATGCGCTTGACCTTCCCGGAGTCCGCCACCGTCCACACGCCCAGCGCGTCCCCGTCCCGTACCACCCATACCGGGGTGGGCACCGCAGAGCCGTCCCGCCGATAGGTGGTGACCAGCAGATAGCTGCCCGCGCTCAGCCGGTCCAGGGTGCTGCCAGTACCGCCGGTGGTGCCGTCATTTGCCATGGCGTCAGCGTAGGGCCGCCGGGCGGGCCGGTGACCGCGCGCATCTCGGCCATCCCCGCGCGGGTCCGCCGCCGCGCCGCCGCCCGATGCCACACTGGGACGGTGGACACGCCAGAGCCTCCCCGCCTGCTGCCGGTCGACGACTACCTCGCCTCCCTTCCCCGGGCCTATCTCGCCGCAGGTGCGGTGATCACCGACGAGTCGGACCGCCTGCTGATCGTGAAGCCCACCTACCGCACCCACTGGTCACTGCCCGGCGGCACCGTGGACGCCGGTGAGGACCCCGCGCAGTGCGTGGTCCGCGAAGTCGCCGAGGAGACCGGTCTCACCGTGACCATGGTCCGGCTGGCCGCCGTGCACTGGACCCGGCATGTCGACGGGCGCGAGTCCGGCGGACGCCCCACCCGGGGCCACCCCGGGCTGCTGTTCGTCTTCGACTGCGGCACCGTCCCGGACGGCACCGAGGTGCGGCTGCCGTCCGACGAACTGGAGGACTTCCGCTGGTGCGACCCGGAGGAGGCGTTCCGGCTGCTCTCCCCGGGCACGGTCCGCCGACTGCGCGCGGCGCTGGCCGTACGCGACCGGGGCGGCACCGCCTTCGTCTCCGGCAACACCCCGCCGGGACCGCATGACTGGGCCCCCGACATCCATGTGCACTGACATCCCCGCGCACTGACATCCCCGTGCACTGACATCCCCGCGCACTGACATCCCCGTGCACTGACATCCCTGTCTGTACTGACACCGGCACCGATACCGGGAGCACCATGCCCTCCCTGCCCTACTACGAGCAGCGCTCACCCGGCAGCGGCGCACTGCCGCCCCGGGCGGCCTTCGCCTCCTCCGCGCCCCGGCTGGACCTCGGCGGACGCTGGCGGTTCCGGCTCTCGCCCACCGTCGCCGCCGCCGAAGCCCACGACGGGCAGGCCCACTTCGCCGCCGACGGCTATGACGACACCGGCTGGGCGGACCTCACCGTCCCCGGCCACTGGCCGCTCCAGGGCCACGGCAGCCCCGCGTACACCAACCACCGCTACCCGTTCCCGGTCGACCCGCCCCGGGTCCCCACCGAGAACCCCACCGGAGACCACCGGCTGGTCTTCGACCTCCCCGCCGACTGGCCCGACAGCGACAGCGGCGGAGCCGTGCTCCGCTTGGAGGGCGTGGACTCCTGCTGCCGGGTCTGGCTGGGCGGCACCGAGCTGGGCGTCTCCCGGGGCAGCCGGCTGCCGGTGGAGTTCGACGCGGGACCGCTGCTGCGCCGCACCCGCAATGTGCTGGCGGTACGGGTGCACCAGTGGTCCTCCGGCAGCTATCTGGAGGACCAGGACATGTGGTGGCTGCCCGGCATCTTCCGGGACGTCACCCTGCTGCACCGCCCGGCCGGCGGGGTCCGCGACCTCTCTGTGCACGCCGGGTACGACCACCGCACCGGCCTGGGCACCCTGCGGGTGGACGCCGACCCGGGCGGCCGGGTGACCGTCCCCGAGCTGGGCGTCGCCGACCTGCCCGCCGGGCAGGCCACCACCGTCCCGGTGCAGCCCTGGACCGCCGAGACACCCCGGCTGTACGCGGGCACCCTGGCCACCGGGGCGGAGCGGGTGGAGCTGCGGATCGGCTTCCGCACCGTGGCCGTCGCGGACGGCCTGCTCACCGTCAACGGCCGCCGCATCCTGCTGCGCGGCGTCAACCGCCATGAGTGGCACCCCGACCACGGCCGCGCCGTGCCGTACGCGACCATGCGCGACGACCTGCTGCTGATGAAGCGGCACAACGTCAACGCCGTACGCACCAGCCACTACCCGCCGCACCCCGCCTTCCTGGACCTCTGCGACGAGTTGGGCCTCTGGGTGGTCGACGAGTGCGACCTGGAGACCCATGGCTTCGCCGACACCGGCTGGCGCGGCAACCCGGTGGACGACCCCCGCTGGACCCCGGCGCTGCTGGACCGCGCCGCCCGCATGGTCGAGCGGGACAAGAACCACCCCAGCGTCATCCTCTGGTCGCTGGGCAATGAGTGCGGCACCGGACGCGGCCTCGGCGAGGCGGCCGACCACATCCGCGCTCGCGACCCCGGTCGGCCGATCCACTACGAGGGCGACCCCAGCTGCCGCCACACCGACGTCTACAGCCGGATGTACGCCTCCCCCGAGGAGGTGCGCCGGATCGGGGAGCGCACCGAGGAGCCGCTGGACGACCCCCGGTTGGACGCCCGCCGCCGCGCGCTGCCGTTTGTGCTCTGCGAGTACGCCCACGCCATGGGCAACGGCCCCGGCGGACTCGCCGACTACCAGCGGCTCTTCGAGACCTATGAGCGCTGCCAGGGCGGCTTCGTCTGGGAGTGGATCGACCACGGCATCCGGCAGCGGACCCCCGACGGGCGGGAGTTCTTCGCCTACGGCGGCGACTTCGGCGAGGAGCTGCACGACGGCAACTTCGTCTGCGACGGGCTGCTGCTGCCGGACCGCACCCCCTCCCCGGGGCTGGCCGAGTTCAAGGCGGTGGTGCAGCCGGTGCGGTTCGGCGGCGACGCCGGGGGAGTGCGGATCACCAACGGCCATGACTTCGCCGACCTCGGCCTGCTCGCCTTCCGCTGGAGCTACCAGGTCGCCGGGGAGACCGTGGCGGAGGGCCCGCTGGCCGTGCCGCCGCTGGCCCCGGGCGGCAGCGCCGAGGTCAAGCTGGGGCCGCCGCCCCCGGGGGCGCTCCGCAAGGCGCCCGAGGGGGAAGCATGGTGGACCGTCAGCGCCGTACTGGCCGCCGACACGGCGTGGGCGGAGGCCGGCCATGAGGTCGCCTGGGCGCAGTTCGCGGCCTCCCCGGCACCGGCGCGGCCCCCGCTGCGGCCCACCGCGACCCCGCGCCGGGACGGCGCCGCGCTGCGGCTCGGGCCGGGCACCTTCGACGCCGCCGACGGGCTGCTGACCGCCCTGGGCGGGCTCCCCGTGCAGGGGCCCAGGCTGGACGTCTGGCGGGCGCCCACCGACAACGACGCCATGGTGCTGGCCCGCCCCGAGGACCGGCTGGCCGAGCGGTGGCACCGGCTCGGCCTGCACCGGATGCGGCACCGCATCGACGAGGTGCGGCTTGTGGAGACCGGGCTGCTGGTCCGCACCCGGGTCGCTCCGGCCGCCGCCGACCTGGGGCTGCGCACCGCCTACGGGTGGACCTCGGACGGGGTGCGGCTGCGGCTGGCCGTGGAGGTGGAGCCGGAGGGCGACTGGCCGGTGCCGCTGCCCCGGCTGGGCGTACGGCTGGCGGTGCCCGCCGCGCTGGGCCGGGTGCGCTGGTTCGGCGGCGGGCCGGGGGAGGCGTACCCGGACAGCAGCCGCGCCTCCCGGATCGGCCGCTGGGAGTCGACCGTGGACGGCTTGCAGACGCCCTATGTCCGGCCGCAGGAGAACGGCAGCCGGGCCGGGGTCCGGTACGCCCTGCTCACCGGTGAGGCGGGCGGCGGCCTGCGCAACAGCGGCGGCCTGCGGATCGAGGGGGAGCCGGAGTTCGCGCTGACCGCCCGCCGCTGGACCACCGAGCAACTGGCCGCCGCCCGGCACACCACCGACCTGCTGCCGGATCCGGACTGGATCCACCTCACCCTGGACCACGCCCAGCATGGACTGGGGTCCGCCTCCTGCGGCCCCGGGGTGCTCCCGGCGTACCGGCTGCAAGCTGCGCCGACCCGCTTCTCCCTGGTCTTCGGGGTCCTCCCCGGCAGGCAGCCGCAAGGCTGACGCAAGTGACTTACGGTCAATGTCGTACGCTTACGCCCATGACGCGACGACTTGCCGAGGTGGCCAAGAAGGTCGGAGTGAGCGAGGCGACGGTGAGCCGGGTGCTCAACGACAAGCCCGGTGTCTCCGACTCCACTCGGGCTGCGGTGCTGACCGCGCTCGACGTCCTCGGCTATGAGCGGCCCACCCAGCTGCGGGGGGAGCGCGCCCGGCTGGTGGGTCTGGTGCTGCCGGAGTTGCAGAACCCGATCTTCCCGGCCTTTGCCGAGGTGGTGGGCGGGGCCCTGGCCCAGCAGGGGTTCACCCCGGTGCTCTGCACCCAGACCGCCGGCGGGGTCTCCGAGGCTGACTATGTGGACCTGCTGCTCCAGCAGCATGTCTCCGGGGTGGTCTTCTTCGGCGGCCTGTATGCGCAGGCCGACTCACCGCATGAGCACTATGAGCGGCTTGCCGAGCGCGGTCTGCCGACCGTGCTGCTCAATGCGGCCATCGACGACCTGGACTTCCCCCGGGTCTCCTGCGACGACGCCGTCGCGGTGGAGCAGTCGGTGGGGCATCTGGTCTCGCTCGGCCACCGGCGGATCGGCATGGTGCTGGGCCCGCCCGACCATATGCCGTCCCGGCGGAAGCTGGCGGCCGGGCGGGTGGCCTGCGAGCGCGCCGGGCTGGAGCTGCCGGACTCCCGGGTGGAGCGGGCGCTCTTCTCGCTGGAGGGCGGCCAGGCGGCCGCCACCCGGCTGCTTCAGCAGGGCGTCACCGCGATCGTCTGCGCCAGCGACCCGCTGGCGCTGGGCTCGGTGCGGGCCGCCCGGCGGCGCGGGCTGACGGTGCCGGGCGACATCTCGGTGGTCGGCTATGACGACTCCTCCTTCATGACCTGCACCGACCCGCCGCTGACCACCGTGCGGCAGCCGATCGAGGCAATGGGCCGGGCTGCGGTGGAGCTGCTCGCCGGTGAGATCGCCGGGGTCCGGGTCACCCATGACGAGCTGCTCTTCGAGCCCGAGCTGGTGGTGCGCGGCTCCACCGGGCCGGCCCCGGCAGGCGCCTGACCGCCGGCCGGGCGCGGCCGACCGGGCCGCCTCACCGGGCGCCGCCTCACCGGGAGGGACTTCACCGGGAGGGGCGCCCGGTTCCGTCGGCCTGCCTCCGGGGGCGGTCTGCGCGCTCATGCGGGCATCCTGGCACCTTCGCGGGAAGTTCGAAGCATCCTTTGCAAAGTTGTTGCGATGTGATGTCGTACGATTGCGAACCATGACACGACGACTTGCGGAAGTGGCCAAGAAGGTCGGCATGAGCGAGGCCACGGTCAGCCGTGTGCTCAACAACCGCCCCGGCGTGTCGGAGAACACCCGCGCCGCCGTGCTGACCGCGCTGGACGTGCTGGGCTATGAGCGCCCCACCCAGCTCCGGGGGCAGCGGTCCCGGTTGGTGGGTCTGGTGCTGCCGGAGTTGCAGAACCCGATCTTCCCGGCGCTCGCCGAGGTGGTGGGCGCCGGGCTGGCCCAGCAGAACTTCATCCCGGTGCTCTGCACCCAGACCGCCGGCGGGGTCTCCGAGGCGGACTATGTGGGCCTGCTGCTCCAGCAGCAGGTCTCCGGCGTGGTCTTCTTCGGCGGGGCCTATGCGCAGGCCGAGGCGCAGCATGAGCACTACGACCTGATCGCCGAGCGCGGCCTGCCGACGGTGCTGCTCAACGCGGCCGTCGACGGGCTGGACTTCCCCCGGGTGGTCTGCGACGACGCCGTCGCGGTGGAGCAGGTGCTGGGCCATCTGCGGCAGTTGGGGCACCGGCGGATCGGGATGGTCCTCGGGCCGCCCGACCATGTGCCGTCCCGCCGCAAGCTGGCCGCCGCCCGGGCGCATGCGGCGGCGGCCGGGAGCGCGCTCGCCGACGACATGGTCGAGCGGACCATGTTCTCGCTGGAGGGCGGCCAGGCGGCGGCCGCCCGGCTGCTGCGGCGCGGCGCCACCGCGCTGGTCTGCGCCAGCGACCCGCTGGCGCTGGGCGCGATCCGGGCCGTGCGCCGCTGCGGCCTCTCGGTGCCGGACGACGTCTCGGTGGTCGGCTATGACGACTCCTCCTTCATGACCTGCATGGATCCGGCGCTGACGACCGTCCGGCAGCCGATCGACGCCATGGGCAGGACCGTGGTGGACCTGCTGGTCGGCGCGATCTCGGGCACCTGGGGCGAGCACGGCGAGATCTTCTTTGAGCCGGAGCTGGTGGTGCGCTCCAGCAGCGGGCCCGCCCCTGACGCGTTCACGTCAGCAGATCACAAGTCCGTATCGTGATTTTGCAAACTTCAGTCGACATCTTGTGGTCATCTGTCGGCGATGGTTAAGTGAATCGCGCCAGCCGGGGCCGTGGCACCGGGACGAGTACCCGCGGAACCGCTGCGCCCATGACGCGCCACTTTGAGCACCTCCCGCTCACGTCCGGTCGGACAGGAGCGACTCCTCCACCGTGCTTGCAGAAGGGTCCACCCGCATGAACAGAAACCGGCTGCTCCGCAGAGCGGTCACCGCCGTCGCAGTCGCCGGCCTGGTCCTCCCGGCCGCCGCGTGCAGCAGCTCCAGCAGCGACAGCGGCGCCGAGGCAGGGAAGAGCGGCAAGCCCTCCGCCGCCGCTGCCGACGACGCCGCCGCGCCCCTGGACCCCAACGCCAAGGTGACCCTCAGCATCGACTGCCAGCCGCCGGTCACCAAGACCGCCGAGCGCAAGGAGTGGGCGGAGGACATCGCGGCGTTCACCAAGCAGTACCCGAACGTCACCATCGACTCCAAGGACGCCTTCCCCTGCGAGGAGCCGGCCCGGTTCACCGCACAGCTCCAGGGCAAGACCCAGACGGACGTCTTCTACAGCTACTTCACCGACCTGGACCAGGTGCTCGACGCGGGTCAGGCCGAGGACATCAGCGCCTACGTCAACGACACCACCGTGCCGGCGCTGAAGGACATCGACCCGTCGGTGATGGACACCCTCAAGGCGGACGGCAAGCTCTACGGCCTGCCGACCACCAACTACAAGATGGGCCTGCTCTACAGCCGCAAGCTCTTCAAGAAGGCCGGCCTCGACCCCGACAAGCCGCCGACCACCTGGGAGGAGATCCGCGCCGACGCCAAGAAGATCGCCGCACTGGGCGGCGGCGTCAACGGCTACGGCGAGTACAGCGCCACCAACCAGGGCGGCTGGCACTACACCGCCGAGCTCTACGGCCTCGGCGGCACGATGGTCAACGAGGACGGCAGCAAGGCCGCCTTCAACACGCCCGAGGGCAAGCAGGTCCTCCAGAACCTCTACGACATGCGCTGGACCGACAAGTCCATGAGCGCGGCCCAGGGCCTCAAGTGGCCCGACCTGATGACCCAGATGGCCGCGGGCAAGCTCGGCATGTACGTCGGCGCCCCGGACGACATCACCTACATGGTGCAGACCCTCAAGGGCGACTACGAGGACTACGGCATGGGCCCGATGCCGGGCGGCAAGGCCGCGCTGCTCGGCGGTGCCGACTACATGTTCAAGAAGGGCTCCACCCCGGACCAGATCAAGGCCGGCATCGCCTGGGTGAACTTCAAGTTCCTCACCATGGGCAAGGGCCAGTTCGACTACGCCCGGACCAAGGCCGACGGCCTGCCGGTGGGTCTCCCGCAGCCCTTCTTCTTCGGCGGCGCCACGCTGGAGGCCGACAACCAGGCCAAGGCGGCCAGCGCCACCGTGCCGGTGGCCAACTACGCGCCGTACCTGGCCGTCCAGGTGCCCGGCAAGACCGAGCCGGCCAACGCCCAGCAGATCTACAAGGTGCTGGACAACCCGGTCTCCGCCGTGCTGACGGACAAGAACGCCAACATCGACAAGCTGCTCTCGGACGCCGAGACCCAGGTCAACCAGGTCCTGGCCAACCTCCAGTAGCGGCACCCGCCGGGGGCCGGTCCCCGCGACCGGCCCCCGGCGGCGGCCCCGAGCACCGATCAGCAGCTGAACTCAGGAGTAGCGATGGCGGCGATCACCGTCTCCAGCGAAGAGACGAGGAAACTCGGCAGGACCGCGGACCAGGGCAGGGGAGGCCGACGGCGCAGAGTGCGCCAGAACCTCTCCGCACACGGCTTCCTGCTGGGTGCGCTGCTCTGCTTCGGGTTCTTCACCTGGTACCCGATGGTCCGCGAAGTCATCATGAGCTTCCAGAAGACCAAGCGGGGCACCACCACCTGGGTCGGCCTGGAGAACCTGGACCGGATCTTCGACGACCCCGCGTTCTGGCAGGCATGGCGCAACACCCTGCTCTACACCGGACTCGCGCTGGTGCTCGGCTTCGCAGTCCCCTTTGTCGTCGCCCTGCTGCTCAACGAACTGCGGCACGCCAAGTCCTATCTGCGCGTCCTGGTCTACCTGCCGGTGATGATGCCCCCGGTCGCCTCGGTGCTGCTCTTCAAGTACTTCTACGACCCGGACTTCGGCCTCTTCAACCACATCCTCTCCGCCCTCCACCTGCCGACGTCCGCCTGGCTCAACTCCTCCTCCACCGCCATGCTCTCCGTGGTCATCGCCTCCACCTGGATGAACATGGGCGGCGCCACCCTGATCTACCTGGCGGCCCTCCAGACCATCCCCGGCGAGCTCTACGAGGCGGCCGAACTCGACGGCGCCGGCCTGCTCCGCAGGATCTGGCACGTCACCATCCCGCAGACCCGGCTCATCCTGTCGCTGCTGCTGCTGCTCCAGATCGTGGCCACCATGCAGGTCTTCGTCGAACCGTTCCTGCTGACCGGCGGCAACGGCCCCCAGGGGTCCACCACCACCGTCGTCTACCTCGTCTACCAGTACGCCTTCAACTTCAACAACTACGGCAGCGCCTCGGCGCTGGGCCTGGTCATGCTGCTGGTGCTCGCCGGGTTCTCCGCCGTGTACGTGCGGCTCAGCCGCGCCGACGACTGAGAGGAGCACCGACCGTGGCAGCCAAAGCCGTGCACACCCGCACCCTGATCTCCCAGACGCAGCTGAACCGCCCCGCCGGCCGGGCCCTGTACTGGACCGTTCTCGCCGTCACCGTGCTGGGCTTCACCCTGGTCTTCCTCGGCCCGCTGTACTGGCTGGTCACCGGCGGTCTGAAGTCCACCGCAGAGGTGATCCAGAACCCGCCCACGCTCTTCCCCAAGCAGGTCCACGCCGACACCTACACGGAGGCTTGGAGCCGCCTCTCCATGGGCCGGCTGCTCTTCAACACGCTCTACTACGCCTTCGGCGCGCTCGCCTTCCAGCTGGTCTTCGACGTCGCAGCGGCCTACTCGCTCTCCAAGCTCCGCCCGGTCCTCGGCAACGTCATCCTGGGCATGATGCTGGCCACCCTGATGATCCCGGCCACCGTGCTGATCGTGCCCCAGTACCTGACCGTGCTGGACCTGCCGGTCCTGCACCTCAACCTGATCAACACCCCCTGGGCGATCTGGCTGCCCACCGTCGCCA
Organism: Peterkaempfera bronchialis; assembly: GCF_003258605.2. NCBI lineage: Bacteria > Bacillati > Actinomycetota > Actinomycetes > Kitasatosporales > Streptomycetaceae > Peterkaempfera > Peterkaempfera bronchialis. Next base: position 870,585 of record NZ_CP031264.1, on the reverse strand, counting down.
ACGCCTTCAACATCTTTCTGCTGAAGCGGTTCTTCGACTCCATACCCCAGGACCTGATGGCCGCCGCCGCCATCGACGGGGCCAGCCCGCTGCGCACCCTCTGGTCGATCGTGCTGCCGATGTCCCGGCCGATCCTCGGCGTGGTCTCGATCTTCGCGGTGGTCAACGTCTGGAAGGACTTCCTCTGGCCGATGCTGGTCGAGCCCGACCCGGCCAAGCAGACCCTCAACATCGGCATCCGGTCGCTCTCCACCGGCGTCCCGCAGAACCTCGTCATCGCCGCCCTGGCCATCGCCTCCGCGCCGACGATCGTCTTCTTCCTGATCTTCCAGCGCAACATCATGTCCGGGCTGACCACCGGCAGCCTCAAGGGCTGACCCCCCTCCCCCTGCCCGACCCCCACCCCCGCCTCCGGTCGAAAGGACCCTCCCCGTGGTACAGCAGCCCCAGCCCCAGCCCGAGCGTCCGGGGTGGTGGCGCGACGCGGCGATCTACCAGGTGTACCCACGCAGCTTCGCCGACGGCAACGGCGACGGCACCGGCGACCTGACCGGCATCCGCACCAGGCTCCCGTACCTCGCCGACCTCGGCATCGAGGCCATCTGGTTCAACCCCTGGTACCCCTCCCCGCTGGCCGACGGCGGTTACGACGTCGCCGACTACCGGGACGTCGACCCCGCCTTCGGCACCCTCGCCGACGCCGAGAAGCTCATCACCGAGGCGCTCGACCTGGGCATCCGCACCATCGTCGACATCGTCCCCAACCATGTGTCGGACGCCCACCCCTGGTTCCAGGCGGCCCTCGCCGCCGGCCCCGGCAGCCCCGAGCGGGAGCGCTTCCACTTCCGGCCCGGCCGTGGCCCCGGCGGCGACCTGCCGCCCAACGACTGGGTCTCCGAGTTCGGCGGCGTGCCCTGGACGCGCACCACCGACCCCGACGGCACCCCCGGCGACTGGTACCTGCACCTCTTCGCCACCCAGCAGCCCGACCTCAACTGGGACCACCCCGAGGTGCGGGCCGAGTACGAGGACGTGCTGCGGTTCTGGTTCGACCGCGGCGCCGCCGGCGTCCGCATCGACTCGGCGGCCCTGCTCGCCAAGGACCCGGCGCTGCCCGACTTCACCCCGGGCACCGACCCCCACCCGTTTGTCGACCGGGAGGAGCTGCACACGATCTACCGTTCCTGGCGGCGGATCGCCGACTCCTACGCCGACCCCCGGGTCCTGATCGGCGAGGTCTGGCTGCCCGACGCCGAACGCTTCGTCCGCTACCTGCGCCCGGACGAGCTGCACACCGCCTTCAACTTCGACTTCCTGACCCGCCCCTGGGAGGCCGAAGCGCTGCGCGCCTCCATCGACACCACCCTCGCCCTGCACGCCCCGGTCGGCGCCCCCGCCACCTGGGTGCTCTGCAACCACGACGTCACCCGCACGGTCACCCGCTACGGCCGCAGCGACACCCGCTTCGGCTTCGCCGCCAAGGCCTTCGGCACCCCCACCGACCGGGCCCTGGGCCTGCGCCGCGCCCGCGCCGCCGCCCTGCTCTCCCTTGCGCTGCCCGGCTCCGTCTACCTCTACCAGGGTGAGGAACTGGGCCTGCCCGAAGTCGAGGACCTTCCCCTGGACCGGCTCCAGGACCCGATGCACTTCCGCTCCGGCGGCACCAACCCCGGGCGCGACGGCTGCCGCGTCCCGCTGCCCTGGTCCGGCACCGCGCAGCCGTACGGCTTCACCTCCGACGGCGTCGAACCCTGGCTGCCGCAGCCGGACGACTGGGCCGCCCTCACCGTCGAGGCGCAGTCGGCCGACCCCGGTTCGATGCTGCGGCTCTACCGCACCGCGCTGCACCTGCGCCGTACCGAACCGGAGCTGCGCGAGGGCGAGTTCGGCTGGCTGGGCAGTGCGCCAGGGGTACTCGACTTCCGCCGGGGCGACGGCTTCCGCTGCCTCACCAACCTCTCCGACGCCCCGGTGCCGCTGCCCGCCGGAGCGGAGACACTGCTGGCCAGCGGAGAACTGACGGATGGTCAGCTTCCGCCGGACACCTCGGTCTGGCTGCGCCCCGCCGGCTGAGCCGTCGACCGCAAGGGCCCCGGAACCCCCCTCAGGGGGGCTCCGGGGCCCTTCTGCGTTGGCTCGTAAGCTCCTTGCGTTGATTCTGCCAAAATCTTGCTACTGCTTATGGACTTCGTGCATCCGGGGCGCCTAGTCTTCCCATGCTCGGCTGAAATGGCCGCGTCACATTCGGAAGCTCCGCGCGATCCGACCTCTCCCCGCACCTCTGGTCCCACCACTCATCCGACCAGCAAGGATGTGCATTTCCCATGCAGTCACCCCCCGGAAGCCGGCTACGCCGCAGCCTGGCCGCGTTCACCGCCGGAACCCTCGGCGCCGCAGGTCTGGTCACGGCCGTGATGGCAAGCGCCGGAACCGCCCACGCCGCAGGTGTCCCCACGCTCTCCCCGCTGGCGGTCTCCGGCCGTGGCGCCACCGTCCCCTTCCTGGAGCAGGAGGCGGAGTACGCGACCACCAACGGCACCGTGATCGGCCCCGACCGCCTCTACGGCCATCTGTCCTCCGAGGCGTCGGGCCGGCAGGCGGTCACGCTGAACGCGGTCGGCCAGTATGTGGAGTTCACCCTCACCGCGCCCGCCAACGCGATGGACTTCCGCTACAGCCTGCCCGACTCCCCGGACGGCAAGGGGCGCGACGCCTCGATGGACCTGCTGGTCAACGGGTCCAAGCTGAAGAGCGTCGATGTGACCTCCAAGTACAGCTGGTACTACGGGGGCTACCCGTTCAACAACAATCCGGGCGACACCAACCCGCACCACTTCTACGACGAGGCCCGGACGCTGCTCGGCTCGACCTACCCGGCCGGCACCAGGATCCGCCTCCAGGTCTCCTCCACCGCCCAGTCGCCGACCTTCACCATCGACCTGGCGGACTTCGAGAACGTCGCGGGCCCGATCGGCAAGCCGTCCGGCGCCCTCGACGTGGTCGCCGACTTCGGCGCCGACCCGACCGGCGCCACCGACTCCACCGCCAAGTTCCAGGCCGCCGTCAACGCCGGTGCGGCCCAGGGCAGGACGGTCTACATCCCGCAGGGCAACTTCACCCTGTACAGCCATGTGATCGTGGACAGGGTGACACTGGCCGGGGCGGGCCCCTGGTACAGCGTGCTCGGCGGTCGCGACCCCAACGTCCGCAGCCGTGCCGCCGGCATCTACGGCAAGTACGTCAGCGACGGCGGCCCCAGCCAGAACGTCACCCTCAAGGACTTCGCGATCATCGGCGACATCCGCGAGCGGGTGGACGAGGACCAGGTCAACGCGCTGGGCGGCGCGATGTCCAACTCCACGGTCGACAACCTCTGGCTCCAGCACACCAAGGTCGGCGCCTGGATGGACGGTCCGATGGACCACTTCACCATCAAGAACAGCCGCATCCTGGACCAGACCGCCGACGGCGTGAACTTCCACACCGGGGTCACCAACTCCACCGTCACCAACACCTTCGTCCGCAACACCGGTGACGACGGCCTGGCCTCCTGGCCGGAGAACAAGCCCAATGTGAACGACAGCTTCACCCACAACACCGTGGTCCTGCCGATCCTGGCGAACAACATCGTCACCTACGGCGGCAGGGACTTCACCATCTCCGACAACGTGATGGCCGACACCATCTCCAACGGCGGCGGGCTGCACATCGCCAACCGCTACCCCGGTGTCAACTCCGGTAGCGGCACTGCGGTCGCGGGCACCATCACCGCCGCCCGCAACACCCTGATCCGCACCGGCAACAGCGACTACAACTGGAACTTCGGCGTCGGAGCCATCTGGTTCGACGGCCTCAACGAGCCGATCAGCGGCGCCACCATCAACGTCACCGACACCGACATCCTGGACAGCTCCTACGAGGCGATCCAGACCATCGAGGGCGCCTCCAGCGGCATCAACCTCACCAATGTCAACATCGACGGTGCCGGCACCTACGCCATCCAGGCCCAGGCGAACGCCTCGATGAAGTTCACCAGGGTGACCGCCAAGAACATCGCGCAGAGCGCCACCCCGATCCACAACTGCGTGGGCACCGGCTTCTCGATCACCGACGGCGGCGGCAACTCCGGCTGGAACACCGGCTCCACCTGCTCCGGCAACTGGCCCGCCCCGCAGTGGACCTACGGCGGCCGACCGGCCAATGGCTCCACCGGCCCCACCGATCAGCCGACCTCCCCGCCGACCACGCCTCCCACCACCCCGCCGACGACCCCGCCGACGACGCCTCCCACCACGCCCCCCACCACCCCGCCGAGCTGCACCCCGAGCACCGGCAACCTGGCCAAGGGCAGGACGGCCACCGCCTCCGGCTCCAGCCAGAACTACGGCCCGGGCAACGCGGTGGACGGTGACGCCAACAGCTACTGGGAGTCCACCAACAACGCCTTCCCGCAGTGGATCCAGGTGGACCTGGGCTGCAAGGCCGACCTCGGCAAGGTGGTGCTGAAGCTGCCGCCGGCCGCCGCCTGGGCCAAGCGCACCCAGACCGTCCAGGTGCAGGGCTCCACCGACGGCAACACCTGGACCACGCTGGCCGCAGCGACCGGCTACACCTTCGACCCGGCGACCGGCAACACCGCCACCGCCGCCTTCCCGACCGCCACGGCCCGCTATCTGAAGCTCACCTTCACCGGCAACACCGGCTGGCCCGCCGCCCAGCTCTCCGAGCTGGAGGCGTACGCCTCGGACGGCACGCCCACCACCCCGCCGCCCAGCGGCGACCTCGCCCACGGCAAGGCGGCCACCGCCTCCGGCACCAGCCAGAACTACGGCCCGGGCAACGCGGTGGACGGTGACGTCAACACCTACTGGGAGTCCACCAACAACGCCTTCCCGCAGTGGATCCAGGTCGACCTGGCCGGCAACCAGTCGGTCGGCCGCCTGGTGCTGAAGCTGCCGCCGGCCAGCGCCTGGGCCAAGCGCACCCAGACCGTCCAGGTCCAGGGCTCCACCGACGGCAACACCTGGACCACGCTGGCCGCAGCGACCGGCTACACCTTCGACCCTGCGAGCGGCAACACCGCCACCGTCACCTTCCCGGCGAAGACCGCCCGCTATCTGAAGCTCACCTTCACCGGCAACACCGGTTGGCCCGCCGCCCAGCTCTCCGAGCTCCAGGCGTACAGCTCCTGACCCTCTCCCGACCGCCGCTGACCGGCGCACGGCCAGACCCTGCGCCGGTCGGCGGCATCCACCCCGAGACAGAGGACGATGATGCGATTCAGACGTCTGGTGCCGCGGAGCGTCGCGGCCCTGCTGGCCACCACGATGATGCTCCTCGCCGGGCCGGTGGCGATACCGGCCTCGGCCGCGGACGGCCCCAACCTGGCGGCCGGCAAGACCGTCGCGGTCAGCAGCAGCAATGGAGCCAACGGCGCCGGCAACCTCAACGACGGCAACCAGAGCAGCTACTGGGAGTCCGCCAACAACAGCTTCCCGCAGTGGGCCCAGGTCGACCTGGGCAGTAGCACCACCATCGGCCAGGTGGTGCTGAAGCTCCCGACCGCCGACTGGGGCACCCGCACCGAGACCCTCGCCGTCCAGGGGAGCGCCGACGGCACCAGCTTCACCACCATCGTCGGCTCCCAGGGCTATGTCTTCGACCCGGCGGCCGCCAACATCGTCAAGATCGGCTTCCCGGCGACCAACACCCGCTTCGTCCGGATCAACATCACCGGCAACACCGGGTGGCCGGCCGGGCAGATCTCCGAGCTGGAGGTGTACGGCGCCGCGACCTCCGGCAGCGACCTCGCCGCGAACGCCAGGCTGACCGCCAGCAGCTCCAACTCCCCGTATGTCCCGGCCAACGCCAACGACGGCAACCAGGCCACCTACTGGGAGAGCAGCGGCAGCCTCCCGCAGTGGATCCAGGCCGACCTGGGCGCCTCCGTGGGCGTCGCCAAGCTGGTGCTGAAGCTGCCCACCGGCTGGGAGAAGCGCACCGAGACGCTCAGCGTGCGCGGCTCCACCGACGGGACGAACTTCACCGACCTGGTCGCCTCCAAGGGCTATGTCTTCGACCCGGCCTCGGGCAACACCGTCACCATCTCCCTTGACACCGTCACCACCCGCTACCTGCGGCTGAACGTCACCGCCAACACCGGTTGGTCGGCGGCCCAGCTGTCGCAGTTCGAGGTCTACGGCCCGGCCACCGGCGACACCCAGGCGCCGACCGCCCCCACCAACCTCGCCTTCACCCAGCCGGCCTCCGGCCAGATCAAGCTGACCTGGACCGCGTCCACCGACAACGTAGGCGTCACCGGGTACGACATCTACGCCAACGGCACCCTGCGCACCAGCGTGGCGGGCAATGTCACCACCTACACCGACAGCCAGCCGGACAGCGCCACGGTCTCCTACTACGTCCGGGCCAAGGACGCGGCGGGCAACCAGTCCGGCAACAGCAACACCGTCACCCGCCAGGGCGCGACCGGCGACACCCAGGCGCCGACCGCCCCCTCCAACCTCGCCTTCACCCAGCCGGGCTCCGGCCAGATCAAGCTGACCTGGACCGCGTCCACCGACAACGTGGGCGTCACCGGCTACGACATCTACGCCAACAATGTGCTGCGGGACAGCGTGGCGGGCAATGTCACCACGTACACCGACAGCCAGCCGGACAGCGCCACGGTCTCCTACTACGTCCGGGCCAAGGACGCGGCGGGCAACCAGTCCGGCAACAGCAACACCGTCACCCGCAACGGCAGCACCGGCGGCACCGGCTCCAACATGGCCGTCGGCAAGCCGATCACGGCCTCGTCCAGCACCTTCACCTTTGTCGCCACCAACGCCAACGACAACAACACGGCCACCTACTGGGAGGCCGCCGGGCAGCCCGGCACCCTCGCCGTCGACCTCGGCGCCAACGCCGACGTCACCTCCGTGGTGCTGAAGCTCAACCCGGACAGCGCCTGGTCGACCCGCACCCAGAACATCCAGCTGCTCGGCCGTGAGCAGAGCGCCACCGGCTTCACCAGCCTGGTGGCCGCCAAGGACTACACCTTCAACCCGGCCTCCGGCAACACGGTGACGATCCCGGTCACCGCCCGGGTCGAAGAGGTCCAGCTGCGGATCACCAGCAACACCGGAGCCCCCGGCGGCCAGGTCGCCGAGTTCCAGGTCATCGGCACCCCCGCCCCCAACCCCGACCTCACCGTCACCGGGGTCACCGCCTCGCCGGCCGCGCCGGTGGAGAGCGACCCGATCACCCTCTCCGCGACCGTCAAGAACATCGGCAACGCCGCCTCCCCGGCCACCGATGTCACCTTCCACCTCAATGGCACCGCCGTCGGCACCGCGCCCGTGGGCGCGCTGGCCGCCGGGGCGTCCACCACGGTCTCCACCTCCATCGGCACCCGCGACGCGGGCAGCTACCCGCTGAGCGCCACGGTGGACGAGGCCGGCAAGGTCATCGAGCAGAACCACAGCAACAACACCTTCACCAGCGCGACCCCGCTGGTGGTCAAGCCGGTGGACAGCGCGGACCTGGTGGCCTCGCCGGTCGGCTGGACGCCCAGCAACCCGTCGAACGGCAACTCCGTCGCCTTCTCCGTCGCCATCAAGAACCAGGGCACCATCGCCTCGGCGGGTGGCGCCCACGCCATCACCCTGACGGTGACCGACGCCACCACCGGCAGCACCGTGCGCACCCTGACCGGGTCCTACAGCGGCGCCATCGCCGCCGGGGCCACCACCTCCCCGGTCAGCCTCGGCAGCTGGACGGCCGCCAACGGCAAGTACACCGTCAAGACGGTGATCGCCGACGACGCCAACGAACTGCCGGTCAAGCGGGCCAACAACACCTCCACCCAGTCGCTCTTCGTCGGCCGCGGCGCCAATATGCCGTACGACATGTACGAGGCCGAGGACGGCAGGCTCGGCGGCGGCGCGGCGGTCATCGGACCCAACCGCACCGTCGGAGACCTGGCGGGCGAGGCGTCCGGCCGCAAGGCCGTCACCCTCAACTCCACCGGCAGCTCCGTGGAGTTCACCACCAAGGCCAGCACCAACACCCTGGTCGTCCGCTACTCCATCCCGGACGCGCCGGGCGGCGGCGGCATCAACTCCACCCTTGACGTCTACGTCAACGGCACCCTGCTCAAGCCGATCAACCTGACCTCGAAGTACGCCTGGCTCTACGGCGACGAGACCTCGCCCGGCAACTCGCCGAGCGCGGGCGGCCCCCGCCACATCTACGACGAGGCCAATCTGATGCTCGGGACGACCGTCCCGGCCGGATCCACCATCAAGCTCCAGAAGGACGCCGCCAACAGCACCACCTACGCGATCGACTTCATCAACCTGGAGCAGGTCTCCCCGATCGCCAACCCCGACCCGGCCTCCTACACCGTGCCCACCGGCTTCACCCAGCAGGACGTGCAGAACGCCCTGGACAAGGTGCGGATGGACACCACGGGCAAGCTGACCGGTGTCTACCTGCCCGAGGGTGACTACCAGACCTCCAGCAAGTTCCAGATCTACGGCAAGCCGGTCAAGGTCGTCGGCGCCGGCCCCTGGTACACCCGGTTCCACACCCCGGAGAGCCAGGAGAACACCGACGCGGGCTTCCGCGCCGAGGCCGCGGCCAAGGGGTCGAAGTTCGCCAACTTCTCCTTCTTCGGCAACTACACCTCCCGCATCGACGGGCCCGGCAAGGTCTTCGACTTCTCCAACATCACCGACATCGTCATCGACAACGTCTGGAACGAGCACACCGTCTGCCTCTACTGGGGCGCCAACACCGACAACATCACCATCAGCAACTCCCGCATCCGCGACACCTTCGCGGACGGCATCAACATGACCAACGGCTCCACCGACAACCACGTCACCAACATCGAGGCCCGCTCCACCGGTGACGACAGCTTCGCGCTCTTCTCCGCCATCGACGCGGGCGGGTCCGACGAGAAGAACAACGTCTACGAGAACCTCACCTCGCTGCTCACCTGGCGGGCGGCCGGCGTCGCGGTCTACGGCGGCTACGCCAACACCTTCCGCAACATCTACATCGCCGACACCCTGGTCTACTCGGGCATCACCATCAGCTCGCTGGACTTCGGCTATGCGATGAACGGCTTCGGCAGCGACCCGACCAACTTCCAGAACATCTCCATCGTCCGGGCCGGCGGCCACTTCTGGGGATCGCAGACCTTCCCCGGGATCTGGCTCTTCTCCGCGTCGAAGGTGTTCCAGGGCATCCGGGTCAGCGACACGGACATCGTCGACCCCACCTACAGCGGCATCATGTTCCAGACCAACTACGTGGGAGGCCAGCCGCAGAACCCCATCAAGGACACCATCCTCACCAATGTCTCGATCAGCGGCGCCCACAAGAGCGGTGACGCCTACAACGCCAAGTCCGGCTTCGGACTCTGGGCCAATGAGCTGCCCGAGGCGGGGCAGGGCCCGGCGGTCGGCTCGGTGACGTTCAACAACCTCAAGTTGAGCGACAACGCGGTCGACATCCGCAACACCACCTCCACCTTCACCATCACGGTCAAGCCCTAGCGGCCGACCGAAAGGTGCGGCCCGCCCCCGACCGGGGGGCGGGCCGCACCGCCGTCTCCGGCGGGTCAGGGTCAGGGTCAGGGGCACGGGGTCAGGGTCAGGGTCAGGACACCACGGTGCCGGTCACCTCGCCGAAGCCGATCCGCACCCCGTCGGCGCCGGGCGCGGTCGCGGTCAGCGTCACCGTGTCGCCGTCCTCCAGAAAGGTGCGCAGGGAGCCGTCCGGCAGCCGCAGCGGGTCCCGGCCGCTCCAGGTGAGCTCGATCAGCGAGCCGCGCTCCTCCGGCAGCCGACCCGAGACGGTGCCCGAGGCGTAGAGGTCGCCGGTGCGCAGCGACGCGCCGTTGGCCGTCAGATGGGCGAGCAGCTGGGCCGGCGACCAGTAGAGGTCGCGGAACGGCGGCCGGGAGACCACCGCGTCATTGAGCCGCACCTCCAGCCGGAGGTCGAGCCCCCAGGGCTCCTTCTCCTCCAGGTAGGGCAGCGGCGGCGGGTCCTGCGCGGCCACCGGCAGGCGGGCCTGCTCCAGGGCCTCCAGCGGCACCACCCAGGGGGAGACCGAGGTGGCGAAGGACTTGCCCAGGAAGGGGCCGAGCGGCTGGTACTCCCAGGACTGGATGTCGCGGGCGCTCCAGTCGTTGACCAGCACCACGCCGAAGACATGGTCGGCGAAGTCGCCCACCGGCACCGGCTCGCCGAGCCGGGACGGCGCCCCCACCACAAAGCCGACCTCGGCCTCGATGTCCAGCCGCCGGGTGGGCCCGAAGTCCGGCGCGGCTCCGTCGGCGCCGCGCCGCTGGCCGCTCGGCCGCCGGACGGGCGTACCGGAGACCACCACCGTGCCGGCCCGCCCGTGGTAGCCGACCGGCAGATGGCGCCAGTTGGGCAGCAGCGGGTCGCCGTCCGGCCGGAAGATCCGGCCGAGGTTGGTGGCATGCGCCTCGGAGGCGTAGAAGTCCACATAGTCGGCGACCTCGAACGGCAGCTGGAGCCGCACCCGGTCCAGCGGGTGCAGATGGGCCTCCACCAGCCGCCGCTGCTCGGTCCCGGTGAGCAGCTCCAGCAGCCGGCGGCGGACATAGGCCCACTCGCCGCGCCCGCGCCGCAGAAAGCGGTTGAGGGAGCCGGTGGCCAGGTCGGCGCCGAGGGGGGTCCCGGCCCAGATCGCGGAGATGTCCAGCACCTGCTCGCCGATGGCCACCCCGACCCTGGCGTCGCCGCCGGGCGGGCTGAAGACCCCGTACGGCAGGTTCTGCACCGGGAAGGGGGACCCCTCCGGCACCGGGACCCAGCTGCGGACCTCGGTCACCCGGCACCGCCGGGCATCTCCAGCGGCTCCTGCGGGCCCTGCGGTCCGCGTCCGCTCCAGGTCCAGGCGTAGCGGCCGTCGTCGGCGGCCCGGCCGCCCTCGGCGATCTCCAGCGGGCGGAAGGTGTCGACCATGACGGCCAGTTCGTCGAAGAACTCGGCGCCGATGGAGCGCTCATAGGCGCCGGGCTGGGGGCCGTGGGTGTGGCCGCCGGGGTGCAGCGAGACGGACCCCTGGCCGATGCCGGAGCCCTTGCGGGCCTCGTAGTCGCCGCCGCAGTAGAACATCACCTCGTCGCTGTCCACATTGGAGTGGTAGTAGGGGACGGGGATGGCCAGCGGGTGGTAGTCGACCTTGCGGGGGACGAAGTTGCAGATGACGAAGCCGGTGCCCTCGAAGACCTGGTGCTGCGGCGGGGGCTGGTGGATGCGGCCGGTGATCGGCTCGTAGTCGGCGATGTTGAAGACGTACGGGTAGAGGCAGCCGTCCCAGCCCACCACGTCGAAGGGGTGCCGGGGCACGGTGAAGACCGTGCCGACGATGCCGTTGCCGCCGGGTCCCCGGTGCTTGACGTGGACCTCGACGTCCTCGCCGTCCTCCAGCAGCGGCTCCTGCGGGCCGCGCAGGTCGCGTTCGCAGTAGGGTGCGTGCTCCAGCAGCTGCCCGAAGCGGGAGAGGTAGCGCTTGGGCGGGGTGATGTGGCTGTTGGCCTCGACGGCGTAGAGCCGCAGCGGGGCGTCGCCGGTCGGCACCCAGCGGTGGGTGGTGGCGCGGGGGAGGACTACATAGTCGCCCTCGCCGACCTCGATGGAGCCGAAGACGGTGTCGACCCGGCCGGTGCCCGACTCCACATAGACGCACTCGTCGCCGATGGCGTTGCGGTAGAGCGGCGAGGGCTGCCCGGCGGCGACATAGGCGATGCGTACATCGGCGTTGCCCAGCACCACCCGCCGGTCGGTCACCGGGTCGGCCTGCCGCCAGCTCTCGCCGGGGAAGAGGGAGTGCAGCCGGAAGTGGAAGGGCTTGAGCGGGTGGTTGGCCTCGCTCTTGGCCTCGGGCAGCTGCCAGACCCGGCTGTCCACCAGGGCGGAGGGGATGTGCCGGTGGTAGAGCAGTGAGGAGTCGGAGGTGAAGCCCTCCTCTCCCATCAGCTCCTCGTAGTAGAGCTCACCGTTCTCTCGACGGAACTGGGTGTGCCTTTTGGGCGGCACCGAGCCGACGGTCCGGTAGTACGCCACCTGCGCCTCCTGAGCGACTGTCGCGGCTGCCGTCCGGGGTCGGGACGGCAGCTCTCATGACAGTGGCGCAGGTGGCGGCTGTCAAGGAAGGCCGGGTCGGAGTCGGTCACGTTCGGGCACCGTCCGGCAACCGGCCGGACACATTGGCGTAACGAAACGAAGGGCCTTGCAGAAACTTGCTGCAAGGACTTTCCGCAACACGCGCGCCGCTGTTACGTTCCTCCCCGGGTCCGGCGGCCGCGATCGGCGCAGTCGGCCCGGGAAGGCCATTATGCGCCGTCCCTCCCTCTCGGGCACCCCACCCTCTCAAGGAGTACTCATGCGGCGTGGTATGGCGGCCACCGCTCTGGTCGCGGCCCTCGCGGTCTCGATGGCGGCCTGCGGCAGCGACGGCGGCGGCAGCAGCAGCGGCAAGAGCGACAGCAAGGCGGCTGCGGACCCCGCAAGCGTCTCGGGCACCGTGACGTACTGGGACACCTCGGACGCGACCAAGGAGGCTCCGGCCTACAAGGAGCTGATCGCGCAGTTCGAGCAGAAGTACCCGAAGATCAAGGTCAACTACCAGAACATCCCGTTCGGCGACATCGAGCAGAAGTTCAAGGCGACGGCGCAGAGCGGCAAGGGCGCCCCGGACGTGATGCGCGCCGATGTCGGCCTGATCCCCGAGTACGCCTCCCTGATGTACCTCGCCCCGCTCGACGGCACCGCGGCCCTCGCCACCACCGAGGACTTCCTGGCCGGCCCGATGGACACCACCAAGTACAACGGCAAGACCTACGGCGTCCCCTCCGTCACCGACACCCTCGGCCTGCTGTACAACAAGGACCTCTTCAAGAAGGCCGGCATCGCGGCCCCGCCGAAGACCTGGGACGAGTTCAAGAAGGACTCCGCCGTCATCAAGGAGAAGACCGGCGCCTACGGGACCTATATGAACCCGGACGCCTACTTCCTGCTGCCCTTCCTCTTCGGCGAGGGCGCCGACATGGCCGACGCCCAGGCCAAGAAGATCACCATCAACTCGCCCGAGGCCGTCAAGGCGCTCACCGTCGCCAAGGACATCTACACCTCCTCGTCGATGAAGGTCGACTTCGCCAGCGCCTACGACAACATGCAGAAGGCGTTCACCACCGGCAAGGTCGCCATGCTGATCCAGGGCCCCTGGTCCACCGGTGACGACTACGCGGGCGCCGCCTTCAAGGACAAGGACAACCTCGGCTACGCCCCGGTCCCGGCCGGCAGCACCGGCAAGGCCGAGGCCCCGACCGGCGGCCATGACCTGGTGGTGTACGCGGGCTCCAAGAGCCTCGACGCCAGCTACCTCTTCACGCAGTTCATGACCTCTGCCGAGAGCCAGGCGTCCATCGCCGTCAAGACCGGCACCCTGCCGACCCGCACCTCCGCCTACACCGACGAGGTCAAGGCCAACCCGTCGATCGCGGGCTTCCAGTCGATCCTGGACACCGCCCGCCCCCGGGTCGCGCTGCCGCAGGTGGGCAGCCTGTTCACGCCGCTCCAGCAGTCCTACGTGAAGATCCTCCAGGGCAGCGCGACCCCGCAGCAGGGCGCCGACGAGGCGGCCAAGGAGTTCAAGAAGCTGCTGCCGGACTTCAGCACCAACTGACGTCCCGCATCGCCGTACCGGTACCGGTTACCAGCACCGCCACCGGCAGCGCATGGCGCGGCCGCCCTCCCCGCGCGGAGGGCGGCCCGCCCGCCCCGGGCGTGAGTCCGCACACCCGCCCGCACGCTCCTCCAAGCCCGTCGCGAAGGCCCGATGATGACCACCACGACCGAAGCCCCCGGCGGACCGGTCAAGTCCGCCGCCCCCGCCCCCGCTCCCCGGACCGGCCTGCTGGCCAGGGTCCGGCGTTCGTACGACCGCCACTGGTACGGCTGGGCGATGGTCCTGCCGGTGGTCGTCGTGATGGCGGTGCTGGTCCTCTACCCGCTCTGCCGCGGCCTCTACCTGTCGCTGACCAACGCCAACGAGGCCAATGTCGCCAAGGACATCGGCGTCAACCATGTGCCCGCGACCTACCATCTGGTCGGCCTGGACAACTACTGGCACGTCCTCTCCGGCGCGGACGGCGACTTCTACCCCCGCCTCATCTGGACCATCGTCTGGACGGTCTCCTGCGGCGTCCTCCAGTTCGTCCTGGCGCTGGCGCTGGCCAACATCCTCAACCGCCGGATGCGCTTCCGGCTCTTCTACCGGATGGCGCTCATCCTGCCGTGGGCGGTCCCCGGCTTCATCGGCATCTTCGCCTGGCGGCTGATGCTCAACACCCAGTTCGGCGTGCTCAACGAGATCCTGACCCACCTCGGACTGCCGGCCCAGGACTGGCTCGGCACCCCGCTCAACCAGAAGATCGCGGTCATCCTGGTCAATGTCTGGCTGGGCGTCCCCTTCCAGATGGTGGCGCTGCTCGGCGGCATGCAGTCCATCCCCGCCGAACTGCACGAGGCGGCCGAGATGGACGGCGCCTCGCCCTGGCAGCGGTTCCGCAACATCACCCTGCCCGGCCTGCGCCCGGTGAGCAGCACGGTCATCCTGATCAGCAGCATCTGGACGTTCAACATGTTCGCCGTCATCTACCTGCTGATCGGCCAGAACACCACCGGTGAGACCGACATCCTGGTCACCTTCGCCTTCAACAAGGCGTTCACCGGCATCTCCGACTACTCGGGCGCCTCCACCTACGGAATCATCATCCTGCTCATCCTGCTGGTCTTCTCCACCCTGTACCGGCGCCGGGAGCTCAAGGCGGAGCAGTCGTGACCGGCGGCGCCCCGACCCGGACCCCCAGCGACGACCAGGAGCAGAAGGAGCAGCCGCCCATGACCGCGACCCACGACCGACCCCCGGCCCGCCGCATCCGCGCCCGGGGCGAGCGCGGTCCGCTCGCCTCCCTGGCGCTGCACACCACGCTGATCGCCGCCTCGCTGGTGGCGATGTTCCCGGTGGCCTGGATCCTCTACATCTCGGTCGGCCCCGAGGACGCCTGGCAGGACCCCTCCAAGGTGATCGGCCACCTGAGCCTGAAGAACTACACCCGGGTCCTCACCGAGACCGACTTCCCCCGCTGGTTCGGCAACTCCCTGGTGGTCGCCCTCGCCACCACCGTCCTCGGTGTGCTGCTCTCCGCGACGGCCGGCTATGCGGTCTCCCGGCTGAAGTTCCCCGGCCAGAAGCAGCTGATGTGGATGTTCCTGGTCACCCAGATGTTCCCGGTGGCCGTGCTGATCGTGCCGCTGTACAACATCCTGGCCTCGCTCGACCTGATCGACAGCTACCTGGGCCTGATCCTCACCTACTGCACCGTGGCGGTGCCCTTCTCCGCCTGGATGCTCAAGGGCTACTTCGACACCATCCCGGTGGAGATCGACGAGGCCGGCCGGGTGGACGGCCTCACCCCGTTCGGCACCTTCTGGCGGCTGATCCTGCCGCTGGCCCGCCCGGGCCTGGCCGTCACCGCCTTCTACTCCTTCCTCACCGCCTGGGCCGAGGTCGCCTACGCGACCCAGTTCATGAGCGCCGACCACTACACCCTGGCGGTCGGCATCCGCACCCTCGCGACCAACACCCGCGCCGACTGGGCGGGGATGACCGCCTCCTCGGTGCTGATCGCCATCCCCGCGACCATCGTCTTCTTCCTGGTCCAGCGCCATCTGGTCTCCGGCCTCACCGCCGGCGCCGCCAAGTCCTGACCCACCAGCAGCTACCTGTCCGCACGCTGCGCGCCGCCTCCCGGAGACCGGAGGCGGCAAGGCACCGAGCACCCAAGGGAAACCATGAGCCACGACCTCGCCGACGCCTCCCGGCCCTCCCTCCTCGCCCCGCAGCGGGCCGGAGCGGACCAGGACGCCACCGCCCGGGACGCCACCGCCCACGACGCCGCGCCCGGCGCCGTCGCTGCGTCCGCCGGCGACAGCAGAGGCTGGTGGCGGGACGCGGTCATCTACCAGGTGTACCCGCGCAGCTTCGCCGACTCCGACGGCGACGGCATGGGCGACCTGCCCGGCATCCGCAGCCGGCTGCCCTATCTGCGCGACCTGGGCGTGGACGCCGTCTGGCTCTCCCCCTTCTATGCCTCCCCGCAGGCCGACGCCGGCTACGACGTCTCCGACTACCGGGCCATCGACCCGATGTTCGGCACCCTGCACGACGCCGACGCGCTGATCCGCGACGCCCATGCGCTCGGCCTGCGCATCATCGTGGACCTGGTGCCCAACCACTCCTCCGACCAGCACGAGTGGTTCAAGCGGGCGCTGCGCGAGGGCCCCGGCTCCGCGCTGCGCGAGCGCTACCACTTCCTCCCCGGCAAGGGCGAGAACGGCGAACTGCCGCCCAACGACTGGGAGTCCATCTTCGGCGGCCCCGCCTGGACGCGCACCACCAACCCCGACGGCACCCCCGGCGACTGGTACCTGCACCTCTTCGCCGCCGAGCAGCCCGACTTCAACTGGGAGAACCCGGCCGTCGCCGACGAGTTCCGCTCCATCCTGCGCTTCTGGCTGGACATGGGCGTCGACGGCTTCCGGATCGACGTGGCCCACGGCCTGGTCAAGGCCGCCGGACTGCCCGACATGGGCTCCCATGACCAGCTGAAGCTGCTGGGCAACGCCGTGCTGCCCTTCTTCGACCAGGACGGCGTCCACGAGGTCTACCGCAGCTGGCGCACGATCCTCGACGAGTACCCCGGCGAGCGGATCGCCGTCGCCGAAGCCTGGACCCCCACCGTCGCCCGCACCGCCAACTACGTGCGCGCCGACGAGCTGCACCAGGCGTTCAACTTCCAGTACCTGGGCACCGCCTGGGAGGCGGCCGAGCTCCGCCGGGTGATCGACCTCTCGCTGGACGCCATGCGCCCCGTCGACGCCCCCACCACCTGGGTGCTCTCCAACCATGACGTGGTCCGGCACGCCACCCGCCTCGCCGATGACACCGCCGACCGGGAGACCGGCCTCCGCCGCGCCCGCGCCGCCTCGCTGCTGATGCTCGCACTGCCCGGCTCCGCCTACCTCTACCAGGGCGAGGAACTGGGCCTGCCCGAGGTCACCGACCTGCCCGACGAGGTCCGCCAGGACCCGGCGTTCTTCCGCGCCGCCGGCCAGGACGGCTTCCGGGACGGCTGCCGGGTGCCCATCCCGTGGTCCGGCACCGAGGCCCCGTACGGCTTCGGCCCCGACGGCGGCTCCAGCTGGCTGCCGCAGCCCGCCGAGTGGGCCCGGCTGAGCGTCGCCGTCCAGCAGGGCGACCCCTCCTCCACCCTGGAGCTCTACCGCAGCGCCCTGGCGGTGCGCCGCGAGCACCCCGCGCTGGGCGCCGGCACCGCCGTGACCTGGCTGGACGGCTACCCCGAGGGCGTCCTGGCATTCCGCCGCGACGCCGCCGCCGGCTCCTTCGCCTGCACCGTGAACCTGGGCGCCGAACCGGTCCGCATCCCCGCCCCCGGCCGCCTCCTGCTCGCCTCCACGGAGACCGGGACGGTGGACGGCGAGATCCTGCTGCCCTCGGACAGCACCGTCTGGTGGGCCGTCTGAGATGGGTGCAATAGGCTCGGGGGCTGTGACTACGGCACGACTGGCGGACATCGCGGCACAGGCGGGGGTTAGCGAGGCCACCGTCTCCCGCGTCCTCAACGGCAAGGCAGGGGTGTCGGCTGCCACCAGGCAGACCGTGCTCGCGGCTCTCGATGTGCTCGGCTACGAGCGGCCGACGCGGCTGCGCCAGCGCAGCGCCGGCCTGATCGGACTGATCACCCCGGAGCTCAACAACCCGATCTTCCCGGCGCTGGCCCAGGTGATCGAGCAGGTGCTCAGCCGCCACGGCTACACCCCGGTGCTGTGTACCCAGACACCGGGCGGCTCCACCGAGGACGAGCTGGTGGAGATGCTGGTGGACCGGGGTGTCTCCGGCATCGTCTTTGTCTCCGGTCTGCACGCGGACACCACCGCCGCCCATGACCGGTACGCCAGGCTGGCGGGCCGGCAGGTGCCCTTTGTGCTGATCAACGGCTACAGCGAGCGGATCTCCGCGCCGTTTGTCTCCCCCGACGACCGGGCCGCCATGCGGATGGCGGTCCAGCACCTGGTCGAGCTCGGCCATGAGCGGATCGGACTGGCCGTCGGCCAGCGCCGGTACGTCCCGGTGCTGCGCAAGATGGAGGGCTTCACCGCCGCCCTGCAGAGCATCCTCGGGCAGACCCGGGAGCAGGCCGAGTCCATGGTCCACCACACCCTGTTCAGCGTGGAGGGCGGCCATGCGGCGGCTGGAGCCCTGCTGGACAAGGGGTGCACCGCCATCGTCTGCGGCAGCGACATGATGGCGCTGGGTGCCATCCGGGCGGTCCGGCAGCGCGGGCTGACGGTCCCTCAGGACGTCTCGGTGGTCGGCTTCGACGACTCGCCGCTGATCGCCTTCACCGAACCGCCGCTCACCACCATCCGGCAGCCCGTGGAGGCCATGGCCACCGCCGCCGTGGACGCCCTGCTGGAGGAGGTCGGCGGCAACCCGGCGCAGCGCGCCGAGTTCATGTTCCAGCCCGAGCTGGTGGTACGCGGCTCCACCGCCGCCGCCCCGGCCCGCCGGGACTGACACCGGCACCAGCACCAGCATCGGCACCGGCACCGGCGCCGGCACCGGCGCCGGCCCGCGCCCCGGACACCCGCACCGCAGCGGGCGCCCAGGGCGCGGGCCTTGCCGTACCCCCTCCGGCAGAGCCGGTCGGCTAGCGCCGTCTCCGGACGGTTCCGGACAAACGGCGGCATCGGCCGCGCCGGTCTGCCTAAGCTGCTGAGGGTCAGCCAAGCCGTCTGGGGGGACGCACACATGGTCCGAGACCACGATCCGTACGGTCGGCAGCCGCCGCTGGAGCGGCCGGGGGAGCCGCAGCCGGACGACAACCCGCCGCCACCCGGCCCGGTGGGCCGCCGCTCCGCGCTGCGCTGGGCCGCCGCCGGAGCCGTGCTGGCCGCCGTCGGCGGCGAGGAGGTGCTGCGGCGCACCCTGCACGACCGGTCGGCGACGGCGGCAGCCACCCCGCTGAGGCCGTCCACCGCGCACCCGCACGACCATCCGCACGACCACCCGGGCACTGCGCCCGGTGCCGCATCCGGCACCTCGGCCGCACCGCCGCCGCCGGTGGACGAGCAGGGCCGCCGCTGGTCGGACCAGGCCGGCTGGGAAGGCGGCGTCCCTGGCCCCCGCGACACCGTACGCATCCGCGACCGGGTGGTCCTGGACACCGACGCCGCCGTCGCCGGGCTGGTCATCGATGCGGGTGGCTCCCTGGTGTACAGCCCCACCCGCACCGTGACCCTCAGCTCCACCGGCAGCGTGGTCGTCAGGGGCACCCTGGCGCTGGCCCCCGCAGACGCGGGCACCGCCCACACCCTGCGCTTCACCGGCATCGACGAGAAGCGCTTCCAGGGCGGCGGCATGGGCGTGGTCGAAGGCGACACCGGCCTCTGGGTCACCGGCGACGGATACCTGCGGCTGGACGGCGCCGCCAAGACCGCCTGGGTACGCGCCGCCGCCTCGCTGCGCCCCGGCGACCGGACCGTCACCCTCACCGCCGCCCCCGACGGCTGGCAGACCGGCGACCGGATCGCGGTCACCCCGACCGCGCCGCCCGACAGCGGCGGCTTCTCCACCCAGTACGACCTGCACACCGTGCGCTCGGTCAGCGGACGCACCATCACCCTGGACGGCCCGCTGCGCTACCCGCACCCCCGGGTGGCCGCCGGCGGCGGCGTCACCGTCGGCGCCGAGGTGCTCAACCTCTCCCGCAACGTCCGCGTCGAGGGCACCCCCGGCGGACGGGCCCATATCCACCTCACCAGCTCCCGCCGCCAGGACGTCCGCCACGCCGCCCTGCGCTGGCTCGGCCCGCGCAGCGCGACCGACGAGACCTGGACCTCACCCCAGGGCCCCACGCCGGTCACCGCCCCGGTCCTCGGCCGCTACGCCCTGCACTTCCATATGGTGGGCGACGCCAGCCGGGGCACCACCGTGGAGGGCGTCGTCATCCGCGACGCCGGCAACCACGCCTTCGTCCCGCACGGCAGCCATGGCATCACCTTCCGCAGCTGCATCAGCCATGACACCTGGGAGGACGCCTACTGGTGGGACGGCGCCCCCGACACCCGCACCCCGCAGGGCCCCTCCGACGAGATCGTCTACGACTCCTGCGTGGCCTCCCGGACCCGTCTGGAGCCCAACTTCCGCGCCTACCGGCTGACCGGCTTCAGCCTCGGCGCCGGTCGCGGCAGCACGGCCAGGGACTGCGTCGCGGTGGGCGTCCAGGGAGCGGAGGGAGCCTCCGGCTACGAGTGGCCGGAGGGCGGCGAAGGGGTCTGGACCTTCGAGCGCTGCCTCGCCCACAACAACCTGGAGGACGGCATCTTCGTCTGGCTCAACACCTCCCGGCACCATGTGATCAGCGACTTCGTCGCCTACCACAACGGCGGCTGGGGCATCGAGCACGGCGCCTACCTCAATGACTTCACCTACCGCAGCAGCGTGCTGCACGGCAATGCGAGCGGCGGGATCGCGGTGCACTCGCTCGGCGCCGGCCAGGGCACCCTCTTCGACGGCATGCTGGTCGACGCGGCGGGCATGTCCGACTTCGCGGTCTCCACCGCCCGGCATGAACTCGACGGCGACCCGGTCACCCTCAGCCGGTGCCGCTTCACCGGCTACCGCAAGGCCGGGGTGGCCTTCCGCGCCACCCACCAGGGGGCACCCGACAACGTCGAGGTGCTGGACTGCGCCTTCGACGGCAACCAACTCTGGCTCGACCCCGAGGCGCCCGAACCCCGGACCGTGGTCTTCCGCGAGGCCGGCAGCGGCGGAGCGGTGACGGTGCTGGCCAGGGGCTCCGGCGGCAAGGACGGCGGCGGCAGGGAGGTGCCCGCCTGGAACGCCGCCACCCGCCCGGCCACCGTCCGCACCGCCGCCCGCACCCCGCTCACCCCGGCGATCCGGCTGGGCGGCAGCGCCGCACCCACCGCACGCCTCAAGACCTGACCGTACTCGGCCATGGCAAAGCGGCCGTCTGCGGAGAACCCCCGCAGACGGCCGCCCCGCACTCCGTCAGACCGCCGGAACCGGTCGTCCCGGCTGCTCCTCATTGACGCCGAGGGCGCTCAGATAGGCAGAGACGATCAGCCGGCCGATGGCCGGGTACGCGCCCAGCGGCTCCGCCGCCGGGCAGTCCGCCTCCTCGGCCACCGACTTCACCAGATCCGCGTCGACCTCCGGGCCGACCACGAACGGCGCCAGCGCCGGCAGCGAGACACCCGTGTCCCGCAGGTGCGCGGCAGCGGCCCGCACCGAGCCGGGTACGTCCAGCGCGGCGGGCACCACCGGGACGGCGAGCCGCGCGGCCAGCAGCACACCGGTGATACCGGCCGCCTGCACCGCCTCCTCGCCGCCCACCGCAGCCAGCACCACGCCGTCGGCAGCGGTGTTGACGCTGAACAGGCGCGCACGGTCGGCACGGGCCAGGCCCGCCTCCGACAGCCGCACATGCACCGCCTCGGCCAGCAGCGGATGCGGACCCAGCGCATCGGTCACCAGGGCGCCCGTCGCGGCGGCGGTCTCCCGCACGGTGGCCAGCGCCTCCTCGTGCGGACCGGGCAGCAGCGGAACCACCACGGGGGCGGGCGCGCCCGCCTCGGCTGCCTGAGCCAGCAGCTCGGCCACGGTGGCCCCGTCGGAGTCCTCCGAGGCCGCGAGGTAAGCGGCGGTGACATCGATGCCCGGCTGTTCGCCGCGCACGATGGAGACGATCTCGTCGGCGATCAGCCGCGCGTCGGCACCCGCTGTGGCGGGCACGGCGAGCAGCAGCGCCGGTGCGCCCTCGGGTATCTCGGGACGCTCGGGGCGGCGGTGGCGCCCCCGGGCGGGGGAGCCAGGAGTTCGTACGGGCAGCGGGGTGCCCGGGGTGGCGGCAGAGCTCATGGCGACCGATCGTAGGTCATTCGGATGACTCTGCGGCAGCGGGCTCCCGGAACCGGCGTGCCGCAGCGAGGACAAGTAGGACAGGGAATCAGAAAGAGGCCGAAACGGTCACGCCGTGATCGGCTCCGGTCGGTGTCGGCTGGCCCTGCGGGCACCGTCGTGGCTGCTGTGACCTGCTGTCACGCCGGTGTGCCGGTGCGGGGCGCGAGTGGTGAAGAAAGAGGTGAGAGAGCGCGGCGGGGGCGGGTCGGCCGGGGGAGGGTGAAGCGGAGGGGCCGGGCATGGTGGGGGGCGGTCAGTCGGGGAGGGTGACGGGCGGTCGGCCGGTGGGGGTGGTACGGCCGGCCAGGACCCGGGCCGCCGCCCGCATCGACGCCGGGGACCAGGAGTAGGTGGCCAGGGCGGTGCGTACCCCGGGCAGCCGGGCCAGGTCGTAGGGGTCGCGGACGGCGATCTGCACCATGGGCCGCCCCGTCGCCAGCAGCGCGGCCACCAGCCGCCGCTGTGCGGCGTCTCCGGCCGCCCCGCCGGTGAGCACCACCACCGCGCCGCCGCCCCCCGCGTCCCCGGTGACCCCGGTGTCCCCGGTGTCCCCGGCGGCCCGGGTGGCGCGGGCCACCGCTGCGGCGTCGGGGGCCGGGCCGGTGGGGAGCGCCCGGGTGGGGAGCCCGAGGGCGGAGAGGGCGGCGGCCAGCTCCCGTACCGGCTGTCCGGCGGCGGTGCCGATCCCGGCGGAGCCGCCGACCGGCTCCCAGCCGGTCACCAGCACCGGCCGCCCGGCCGCCGCCGCGAGCGGCAGGACGCGATCGTCGTTGCGCAGCAGCGTGATGCTGTGGTCGGCCACGGTGTCGGCCACCGCGAGGTGCGCGGGCGTACCCAGCAGCCGCCGGACCGAGGCCGGGTCGGGTGGCCGCCGCTCGAAGAGTCCGCGCCGCACCTTCAGCCGCAGCACCCGGGTCACGGAGGCGTCGATCCGGCTCTCGGTCAGTTCACCGTCGCGTACCGCATGCAGCACCGACCGGTAGGCGAGCGCCAGGTCGGGCGGATCGAGCAGTTGGTCGGCACCGGCCTTGAGGGCGAGTACGGGTACCCGGTCGTCCCCGTAGCGGGTCCGTACGCCCGCCATGGTGAGGGAGTCGGTGACCACCACGCCGTCATAGCCGAGGTGTCGGCGCAGCAGGCCGGTGATGATCGGCCGGGAGAGGGTGGCCGGGTCGCCGGAGGGGTCGAGCGCGGGGACGACGATATGCGCCGTCATCACGGAGTCCACCCCGTGTCGGACGGCGGCGGCGAACGGCGGAAGGTCCACCCGCTCCCACTCGGCCCGGCTGTGCCCGATCACCGGCAGACCGGTGTGGCTGTCGGCGGAGGTGTCCCCGTGGCCGGGGAAGTGCTTGGCCGTGCAGACCGTGCCCGCGTCGTGGAAGCCCTGCACCTGGGCGGCGGTGAGGGCGGCGACCGCGCTCGGGTCTCCGCCGAAGGACCGGGTGCCGATCACCGGGTTGGCGGGGTCGAGGTTGACGTCGGCGACCGGGGCGTAGTCCTGGTTGATGCCGAGCGCGGCCAACTCCGTGCCGGTGACCCGGGCGGCGCTGCGGGCGTCCTCCGGGCGGCCGGAGGCGCCGAGCGCCATGGCGCCGGGGAATCCGGTGGCCGGTGGGCCGATGCGGACCACCGAGCCCTGCTCCTGGTCGGTGGCGATCAGCAGGGGCACGGGTACGGGGAGCAGGCGGGCGGCGCGCTGGAGTCCGGCGGAGAGTGCCGCGGTGCGCTCGGGGCTGTCGAGGTTGCCGGTCCAGCCGAAGTAGACGACGCCGCCCAGCCGGTAGCGGGCCACCGCCTCGGCGGCGGTGGCGACCCCGAGGGCCTTGCGGTTCTCGGCTGCCTCGGCGGGGGAGGGGTGCTCGGTGTCGCCGCCGTGGACGCGGCTGACGAAGAGCTGGCCGACCTTGTCCTCAAGGCACATCCGGGCGAGCAGTGCCCGGACGCGGGTGTCGAGGTCCTGCGCCATGGTGCGCCCACCTCCGAGTGATCAGTCTCACACCGGGTCCGTGACTGACCGTGTGCCCGTTGCGGTGGCGTCGAATTCGACCCGGCGGACCCCGGGGAAGTCGAGCGTACGCGGAGTGTAGCCATCGGGTGGGACGTTCCGCTCGGCTATGTCCGCTTACGAAGCGTCAATTCGCTTTTACAGAGGGGGTTTCGTCACGTGGCGTACCGTTTCATGCACAGGCAATTGCGTGTGCGGATGCACGTGCACTCGGGTTATCATCACGTCCAGTGAGGCGGGTACCAGGACTTTCGCTGGGTGGAGTGATCCCCTGCCGGCCGCACGATCGAGAAGCCGAGCAGTACGGCAGCACGCGCAGTACTCGCATTCCGGGAGTTTTCTATGCGCCACATACACAACGGCATGGCGGCCGCGGAGATCCGTGGCGTTGTCTGGCAGAAGAGTCGGCACAGCAACTCGCAGGGAAACTGCGTGGAGTTGGCCAAACTGCCGGGCGGCGACGTCGCCATGCGCAACTCCCGGTTCCCCGAAGGGCCGGCCCTGATCTACACCCGCGCGGAGATCGAGGCGCTGCTGCTGGGGGCCAAGGACGGGGAGTTCGACCACCTGGTCCAGTGACCACGACGGGTCTGCCTCACCGCAGCGGCAGGGGCCGCCACCGGAGACTCCGGTGGCGGCCCCTGCCGCTCTGTCTGCTCTGGTCACGCCTTGCTGTGGTCAGGCCCTGCGGTTGGTCAGGCCCTGCGGTGCCTGCCGCCGCCGTTGTCGACCGTGGCCTCATGGGCCTCGAAGAGCGCCCAGACCACCTTTCCGGCTCCGGCCAGTGGATGCCAGCCCCAGGAGCGGCTGAAGGAGTCCACCAGGTGGAGCCCACGGCCCGACTCGGCTATGTAGTCCGCGTCGCGGGCGACCGGGCCCGCGCTGCTGGGGTCGCTCACCGCGAACACCACCTGCGGTGCGCGGTGCACCAGGCTGATGCGGATGGGCAACTGCTCGGCCGCGGGGCCGTGCTGGGGCTGCGTGGGGATGCGTCCCTGGGCGTCACCCGCCCGAAGCTGGAGGGCGTGCCGCAGAGCGTTGGTCACCAGCTCCGACGCCACCAGTGCGATGTCGTCGAAGAGCTCGCCGAGTCCCCAGCGGTGGAGCGAGTTCCGGGTGAAGTCACGTGCCGTCTTCACCGCCTCATAGCGGGGGGTGAGAGTACAGGTGACCACGTCCGGGTCGGCCAGGACTGCCGGACCGGCGCCCATGAACAGCTCCTCCCATAAGGGGCTTGACACAGCGGGACCCGCCGGGGTCATGCGGGACACCTCCGACTCGGTGGGCCGGGGCGTCCGCGCGCGTCGGCCCTCTCCGGTCGGATGCGCGGGGGCGCGCAGTGGCCGGTGAGCGGACTCTCGCGTGGGGGTGACGCGGTCCCCGCAGGGTTGCCAGTGGGTGTGCATGTGCACGTGCACCATGGTCCTCTTTGCTAACGGCAGATGCAAGAGCCGATTCACGTGCAGGCGTTCGACTGGCATATGCGCCTGGCGAATGCACGTGCATCCGGACCTGCATACGCAACAATCTGGGGTGACCCCATGCCCGTCCGGCACCGTTCGCAGCCGGGTAGTGGCAGACTGTGCGCTGTTTTCGTCGGGTGGAGGTAAGACCGCATGACCACAGTTCAGCCGGGGGGCGGCTCGATGGTGCGCCGGATCCTCCTCGGCTCCCAGCTGCGTCGGCTCCGTGAGGCCAAGGGCATCACCCGCGAGGACGCGGGATACACGATCCGGGCCTCCGAGTCCAAGATCAGCCGCATGGAGCTGGGCCGCGTCAGCTTCAAGGAGCGCGACGTGGCGGACCTGCTCAGCCTGTACGGCGTCAAGGACGAGACGGAGCGCGAGGCGCTGCTCGGCCTCGTCCGCGAGGCCAACAAGTCAGGTTGGTGGCACAGCTTCAGCGATGTGCTGCCGAACTGGTTCCAGACCTATGTCGGGCTGGAGGAGGCCGCAGCCCTGATCCGGACCTATGAGTTGCAGTTCGTCCCCGGGCTGCTCCAGAGCGAGGACTACGCGCGGGCGGTCTTCGGGCTGGCCCGGCCCGCCATCGGCGACGAGGAGATCGAGCGCCGCGTCGGCCTGCGGATGCGCCGGCAGAAGCTGCTGGCCGGCGGTGACTCGCCCCGGCTGTGGGCCGTCATCGACGAGGCCGCGCTGCGCCGCCCGGTCGGCGGGCCCGAGGTGATGCGCGCTCAGGTGCAGCATCTGATCGACATCGCCGAGCAGCCCAATGTGGTGGTGCAGGTGATGCCGTTCCGGTTCGGCTGCCACGCGGCGGAGAGCGGCGCCTTCACCATCCTGCGCTTCCCCGAGCAGGACCTCGCCGACGTCGTCTATCTGGAGCAGCTCACCAGCGCCCTCTATCTGGACAAGCGCGACGACGTCGACTCCTACATCCAGGTCATGGAGCGGCTCTGCGTCGACAGCCTGACTCCGGAGCAGACCGTGGACCTGCTGAAGTCGATCCTGGTGGAGGGCTGACCGGGCACCCGTCAGCAGCGGTCCACGGCAGCCCCGGTCGGCCGGAACCCGGGCGGCGGCTGCGGTTGCGGCGGCGTGCCCAGCTCCCACGCCAGCCCGTAGCGGGCGAACAGGTCGGCCCGGATCGGGACCAGTGGGGTCTCCGCGCCCGGCAGCAGTACCCCGATGCAGCCGCCCATCAGCGAGCTGCGCAGCACCGCATGGTCGGCGGCCGGATCCGCCGACCCGCGCCCGTGCAGCACTCCCTGGAGCAGCGCGCCCAGCCGCTGCTGCTCGGGATCCTGCACAAACGCCCCCGAGTCCGGGTCCAGGATCAGCGCCAGGTGGGAGCGCATCAGGCGGGGATGGGCCAGCGCGAACCCCAGGATGGCGTCGACCGCGCAGGCCAGCCGCGTATCGGGCGAGGCGTCCTCGGGGAGCCGGTCCAGCTCGGCCGCCAGGTGCAGATGCATCTCCCGGTGCACCGCCGACTGCAGCAGCAGGTGCTTCCCTGCGAAGTAGTACGACACCAGCCCCCGGGCCAGCCCCGCGTGCTCGGCGATGTCCGCCAGCGTCGTCCCGGCGTAGCCCTGCTTGTCGACCAGCTCGACGGTCGCCCGCATGATGCGCTCCTGGGAACGCCTGCGCATCTCCTCATTGACCGAGGCCCGTCGAGGTGACATCGTGCTCCATACGTTGGTTGGCTCCCAGTCAATATACTGGGGCCGCCGACGACGGCCGGGGCGCGGGCGGACCGTTCCTGGAGAGTCCGCCATGCCCCGACACCGGGCGTCTGCTCACCGAAACGGGGGATCGGTGAGCAGACGCCCGCCGTTCGTGGTCCTCAGGGCAGAGCCCTCAGGGCGGCTGCCGGCTGATCACGGATGGCGACGTCGTCTGCCCGGCCATGCCCTGCCCCCCGTCTGCCGGGTGCGCAGTCTCCCGCAGGCCGTCACCGTGCAGCACCGCCATAGCCGGCAGGGCCCGGACCGGGTGGTCCGGGCCCTGCCGCCCCCCGGGAGCGGCTGCCTGCGGCGTCAGCGTCGGATGGACGCCGCCGAGGCTGCCGGGTCTGCGGTCCCGCCGGAAGCGGTGGCGGGGGAGGGCGCGTCGGACGTCTCCGGGCCGGGGTAGCGGTAGTCGGGGACGGCGACGGCGGCGGCGCGGGTGGCCGCCACCAGCCGGCGGCGGTCCAGCACCACCCCCGCCAGCGTCGCCAGCAGGCCCAGCAGCGCCACGCCGGTCACCAGGGCGACCGCCGGGCGGTAGCCGTCCAACTGCGCCTGTGCGGAGGTGCCGCCGCCGCTGCCCGCCGTCACCACGGCGGTGACCACCGCGAGTACCACCGCGCCGCCCACCTGGAAGGAGGTGTTGACCAGCCCGGAGGCCAGTCCCTGCTCCTCGTCGGAGACCCCGCTGGTGGCCGCGATGTTGAGCGAGGGGATGCACAGGGCGCAGGCGACACCGATCAGGATCATGCTGGGCAGCACCAGGCCCGGGTACGAGCCGTGCACCCCGATCCGCAGGAAGAGCGCATAGCCGGCCACCAGCGCCGCGAAGCCCGCCACCATCAGCCGGGAGGTGCCGAACCGGTCCACGATGGCGCCCATCCGGGTGGAGGCCACCGCCACCAGCACTCCGGCGGGCAGGAAGCCGAGGGCCATCTCCAGCGCCGACCAGCCGAGCAGGGTCTGGAGGTAGAGGGTGGCGACGAACTGGAACCCGGTGTACGTGCCGAAGAAGGCCAGCGCCGCCAGATTGGCCCGGGTGACGCTGCCGTTGCGGAAGATGGTGAGCCGTACCAGCGGGTGCGCGGTGCGCCGCTCCACGGCCACGAAGGCGGCGAAGAGGGCGGCCACGGCCAGCAGCGACAGCACCGTGCGGGCGCTCGCCCAGCCGGCGCCCTGCGCCTCGGTGACGGTGTAGACGAGCAGCAGCAGCCCGCCGGTGGCGGTCACCGCGCCCGCCAGGTCGTAGCCGCCGCCGGTGCGCTCGGGCCCGGTCTGGCGGGGGATCAGCCGGATTCCGGCGGCCAGGGCGAGCAGCGCGACCGGTACCGGGGAGAGGAAGGTCCACCGCCAGCCGACCTCGGTGAGCACACCGCTGAGCACCAGGCCCAGCGAGAAGCCGCTGGCGCCGCAGGTGGTGTAGATGGAGAGGGCGCGGTTGCGGGCCGGACCCTCGGCGAAGGTGGTGGTGATGATCGACAGTCCGGCCGGGGCGGTGAAGGCCGCGGCGATGCCCTTGAGGAAGCGCGAGGCGATCAGCAGGCCGCCGCTGTCGACCATGCCGCCGAAGAGCGAGGCGGCGGCGAAGACGCCGAGGGCGATCAGGAAGACCCGGCGGCGGCCCAGCAGGTCTGCGGCCCGGCCGCCGAGCAGCAGCAGACCGCCGTAGCCGAGGACGTATCCGCTGACCACCCATTGCAGGGACGAGGTGGACAGGCCGAGTTCGGTGCGGATGGAGGGGAGCGCCACGCCCACCATCGAGACGTCCAGGGCATCGAGGAACAAGGCGGCGCAGAGGACGACGAGGGTGCCCCACAGGCGTGGGCTCCAGCGCTCTTCGGTCGTGGTCATGTGCAGCAGAGTACATGCATGTGCAACCAATGCACATGAATTTAGTGTGAACGCATTAAGTTCTGCCGCAGCTGCTACCATGGGGCCGTGCCTGACCTGGACCCCGCCGCCGAGCGGGCCCTCGTGGAGGAGTGGCGCGATCTGCTCGCCCGCCACGCCGCCACCGCGTGTGCCCTCGACCGCGAACTCAACGACCGCCATGGACTCGGGATGAGCGAGTTCGAGGTCCTGGAGCGGCTGGCCGAGAGCGTGAGCGGCGGCTGCGAGAAGCTGCGCGTCCAGGAGCTCTCCGCAGCCGTGCACCTCAGCCAGAGCGCACTCTCCCGGCTGATCGGGCGGCTGGAGAAGAACGGCCTGGTCGAGCGCGCCATGTGCAGCGCCGACCGGCGCGGCATCTTCGTCTCCCTCACCCCGGCCGGCCGCAGCCGCTACCAGGAGGCCAGGCCCACCCAGCGCGAGGTGCTGGCCCGGGTCCTCTCCCCGGACGCCGACGTGGACGCGGACGCCGCCTCGGTCCAGGCCCTGACCTGACCTGCGCCGCCCTGGCCCGAGCGCCCTACCGCCGCCCCGCCGTCCGCTCCAGCAGCCCCTGGGCCGAGGCGCCGCCCGCCTCGCAGGCGTCCGGCAGCGCCGGATGGCGCCCGATCACCACCACCCCCAGCACAATGCAGAGCAGGCCCGCCGCCTCCCACGCCATCGCCCCCGGCGTCAGCCGCAGCCGGTCGCCCAGGAACCCCACACCGCAGGCGATCCCGGCCAGCGGCTGCGCCGCCGTCAGCGCCGGCAGCGACATCTTCAACGGCGCCGCCCCGAAGGCGCTCTGCACCAGGATCAGCCCCAGCACGCCGATCGCCAGCACCGTGTACGGCTCCCAGCCGCGCAGCGCCGCGCCCACCCCGTCGACGCCGATCCGCTGGGCGGTGGTACGGGTCAGCGCGTCCTGCAACCCGTACAGCAGGCCCGCCGCCAGGGCCAGCGGCGCGGCCTCCGCCACCAGCGGCATCCGCCGGGCCGTCGACACCAGCAGCAGCGCCAGCCCCGCCACCACCCCCAGCACCAGCCAGTGCCGCAGCGCGTCCGCCTCCGCACCGCCGCCGCGCGGGCGGCCCGCCACGATGAACGCGGTGACCCCCGCCGCCAGCAGCAGCACCCCGCACCAGCCCGAGCGGCCCAGCACCTGACGGGTCAGCACCCGCGCCAGGGCCATGGCGAAGAGCAGATTGGTCGCCAGCAGCGGTTCGACCAGCGACACCTCGCCCTGGTCCAGCGCCAGGGCGCTCAGCACCTGACCGCCGATCATGAAGGCGATCCCGAGCAGCCATTCGGGGTCCCGCACCAGGGCCAGCAGCAGCCGCCAGGAAAGGAAGTCGGAGCGCGGCGCTCGCTGCGCCGCGTGCTGCTGGAGGACGAAGCCCAGCCCGAGGCAGCAGGCGGCGCCGATACCGAGAACGAAGACGACCACGGACGAATCACCCGAACAAACGCCTGCCCCGGTCACCACCGGGCACACCCGGGCGGTACCGGGGTGCGGCCGCCGACCGGGGTGCGGCTGGAGGACACTTGCCGGAAGGGTAACCCGATCTGACGGCCCCGCAGGGCACTCTCGCCCGGATGCCCGCCGCGCCGCAGGTCGCGCCCGCGCGGCGCCCCGGGACCCGACCGGTCGGGGCCGGCCGCCGGTTCAGAGCAGCGCGTGCAGCCCCGGCGCGAACGCCAGCAGCACCGGGACGGTGAGCGCGGTCAGCCCGGCGGCGGTCAGCCGCACCCGGTGGCCCACCGGCAGCCGGGGCTCGCCCGCGAGCAGCCGGTCCACCCGCCGGGGCACCTGCGCCAGCTGCGCCGGGCAGTCACCGAACACCCCGAGCCCGGAGTTCAGCTCCACCAGCGCCAGCGCGGTGGCCAGCCGCCCATGCCGCCGCGACGCGGTGTCGTCCGCCGCCAGCTCCACCAGCCGCCCCACCTCGTCACGGAAGGCGCCGAACACCGCGACCCCGGGGAAGCCCGCCGCCAGCGCCTCCGCACACTGCAACAGCCAGTGGTGGCGTGCGCGGACATGGCCGCGCTCATGGTCCAGCACCGCTGCCAGCTCGCGGTCGCTCAGCCGCCGCAGCGCCCCCGTGGTCACCACCAGCCGGGCGGACGGGCCCGGCAGCGACCAGGCGGCCGGTTGCAGGCTCTCCAGCACCACCAGCCGCTCGCGCTCACGGCTCGGCTCGTACACCGCCGCCGCGGGCGGCAGCTCCGGAGCGAGCAGCGCCAGCTCGGCCTGTCGGCGGCTGCGGGCCGCCCGCGCCACCCGTATCTCGCGGACCAGCGACAGCGCGGTGTGCAGGCCCCCGTACGCCAGCAGCAGCGCGGCCACCGCCCCCCACTGCTCGCTGCCCGCGAAGCCGTAGGCGTCCTCCACCTGACGCGGCGCCACCGAGAAGAGCACCTCGCGCACGGCGGGCAGCGCCGCCGAGGCGGCCAGCGCCAGCCCCAGCCCGCAGCAGAGCAGCACCGAGACCACCAGGCACTGCCAGACGCCCAGCGCCAGCACGGGTTCGCGCTCGGGCCACTTCGCCCGCGCCAGCACACGGGGCATGACCGTGGACAGCAGCAGACAGAGCAGCATCAGGCCGAGCAGGGCTGTCATGGCAGCGGGCTCCCGGGTACGGTCGGCGCGCGATGGTGCGTGCCCGTCCAACCTAGGCCGCCCGGCCTGCTCGTGGAACGGCTTTCGGGACAGGCGTGACCAAGGACACCCCGGCGCGCTGCCGACGCCCGGCCAGGGGCCCCGCAACCGGGTCAGCAGCCCCTCATCCCGTCAGAAGCCCCTCATCCGGTGAGAAGCCCCGCATCCCGTGAGAAGCCTCTCATCCCGTGAGAAGCCCCTCATCCCGTGAGAAGCATGGCGAACATCCCGAGCCCC
Source organism: Peterkaempfera bronchialis (assembly GCF_003258605.2). NCBI lineage: Bacteria > Bacillati > Actinomycetota > Actinomycetes > Kitasatosporales > Streptomycetaceae > Peterkaempfera > Peterkaempfera bronchialis. Next base: position 838,503 of record NZ_CP031264.1, on the reverse strand, counting down.
ATCACCAACCGGCACTCCCGCGCCAACCCCGGCGCGAGCAGCAGCGTGCGACCGCCCGACGCGGCGGCCACGCCCCCCGAGCGCAGCAGCCCGCTGCCCGCCCAGAGCGCATAGCCGCCGAAGTAGACCAGCAGCAGCCCGGTCAGCAGCGGCAGCGGAGGCCCCCCGGCCATGCCGGAGTGGCCCGTCCCGTGCGGCCCGGCGGTCCCGCCGACCGCCATCGCCAGGGCCATGTACACCATCGCGCCCGCGCCCAGCGCATGGTGCAGCCGGTGCGCCCGGTCCCGGGCCGCGCTCCGGCGCAGCGCACCGGCCGCGAACCAGGCGCCGACGCCGCCGAAGACCGCCGCCCAGGCGGTCGGCGGCAGCCCGCCGTGGCGGGCCAGCGGCAGCGCCATCGCGGCCATGCCCAGCCCCATCAGCGCTTCGGCGGCGTCCGACTCCCGCCCGGCTGCGCCGCGCTGGGCGGCGCCGGCGCAGCCGGCCCCGGTCGCGGGTCGCCAGACCCGCGCCAGGCAGTAGAGGCCCGCGGCACCCGTGAGTGCCGCGAGCAGCCAGCCGAGAACAGGAGCTCCGTGCATCGGCATCCCCTCCGGCCGGCAGCGTGATCGCCTCTCCACGGTCACCGAGCGGGCCCGCGCCGAGCAGGGCGCGCAGGGGGGCGCACGGGGGTATCAAGGGGTGGCCGGGGGCGGACCGGGCGCCCGGCTGCCGCTAGCCTCGGCCGTCGGACCGCCAGAGGACCGCCGTAGGACCGCCGTAGGACCGCCATCGGCGTCAGCAGCACAGCCGACGCAGACCGGCGGTCCGAGCCGCATCGCAGAAAGGACCCGGCCGTGGCCACCGTCGACCCCCTGCCCTCCACCAGCCCCAGCCCCAGCCCCAGCCCCCTCACCTTCCGTACGGCGGTGGAGGCCGACGTACCCGCCGTGGTGGCGCTGGTGGAGTCCGCCTACCGAGGCGAGAACCGTGGTGGCTGGACCACCGAGGCCCATCTGCTGGCCGGGCAGCGCACCGATCCGCAGGGTGTGACCGAGGTCATCACCGACGAGGGCAGCCGGCTGCTGGCCGTGGAGCGGGACGGCGAACTGCTGGCCTGCTGCCAGCTGGAACGGCGCGGCACCACCGCCTACTTCGGGATGTTCTCGGTGCGCCCGGACCGGCAGGGCGGCGGGATCGGCAGGGCGGTCCTCGCCGAGGCGGAGCGGACGGCCCGTGAGGAGTGGCACTGCTCCGCGATGGAGATGACGGTGATCGTGCAGCGCGAGGACCTGATCGCCTGGTACGAGCGGCGCGGCTACCGCCGCACCGGCGAGACCCTGCCCTTCCCGTACGGGGACGAGCGGTTCGGCCTGCCGCTCCGCCCCGACCTGCGCTTCGAGCGGCTGGTCAAGACTCTCGGCTGACCCCGCTTCCCGCGCCCCGCGCCCCGCCTCCCGGCGGTCTGCGCGCATACCCGGTCCGGGCCCGGCGTGGGGCCCCGAACGCGCAGGCGTGGTGAGAATCACGCGCCCTGGGTAATCAGGTGAGGTAAGGCTCATATAACTTGGCTCTGCCTCTTCTTCCGGTCCCAGGGCCGGTCAGTCCTCCGAAACCCGGGAGTCCGCATGCCCGCCCGCCGCCTCACCGCAGCCTCCGTGCTCTCGCTCGCTGTGCTGTGCACCGCCGTCACCGGGTGCGCGGAGAAGAGCGCGTCGGGTTCCTCCGACGATGCGATCAAGGTCGAGGCGAGCGACAGCGCCTGCGAGGTCTCCAAGACCGAGTTCCCGGCGGGCCCGGTGGACCTGGCGATCCACAACAAGGGCTCCCGGGTCACCGAGGTCTATGTCTACGCTCCGGGCGACCGGATCGTCACCGAGCGGGAGAACATCGGCCCCGGCACCAAGGCCACCATCACCGCCCAGATCAAGGCCGGTTCCTACGAGATCGCCTGCAAGCCCGGGATGAAGGGCGACGGCATCCGCCAGAAGATCACCGTCACCGGCAAGGGCGCCCCCGCCAAGGGCGACCCCCGGCTGGACGCCGCGGTCGCCGCGTACCGCACCTACGCCCAGGAGCAGGCCGACCTCACCATCCCGGTGGTGCAGAAGTTCGCCGATGCGATCAAGGCCGGCAACCTGGAGCAGGCCAAGGCGCTCTTCGCCCCCTCCCGGGTCGGCTGGGAGCGTACCGAGCCGGTCGCCGAGAGCTTCGGTGACATCGACCCCAAGACCGACACCCGGGCGGACGGCCTTGAGGACGGTCAGAAGTGGACCGGCTGGCACCGCCTGGAGAAGGCGCTCTGGGAGGACAAGAAGATCGGCGCCGAGGAGAAGACCCTCGCCGACGAGCTGGTCACCGACCTGAAGGACTGGCAGCAGCGGGTCGGCAAGGCCGAGATCAGCGCCACCAGCATGGCCAACGGCGCCAAGGAGCTGCTGGACGAGGTCGCCACCGGCAAGGTCACCGGCGAGGAGGACCGCTACAGCCACACCGACCTGTGGGACTTCAACGCCAATGTCGAGGGCGCCAAGAAGGCCTATGAGCTGCTGAAGCCGGTCGCCTCCGAGAAGGACCCGGCGCTGGCCGCGACCCTGGACCGCGAGTTCGCCTCGTTGGAGACCCTGCTCGCCACGTACCGCAAGGGCGACGGCTATGTTGCGTACGACAAGGTGACTCCGGCCGAGCGCAAGACCTTCTCCAACGCCGTCAACGCGCTGGCCGAGCCGCTTTCCAAGCTCGCCGCAGCCGTCGCCCGGTAGTCGGCGGCCAGGACCGGACCACTGCGGCGCGTCGCGCGCCGCCGAACGCAGAGAGGGCCAGTGCACCATGGACGCACCCCAGGCATCCACCGCCGACACCGCAGAGGACAGGCGGCGGCCCAGCCGCCGGTCGGTGATCGGCTGGGCCGGGGCGGGCGTCGCGCTGGGCGCGGCCGGTGTCGGCTCGGTGGCGGCGGCGACCATGGGCGGCGAGGCCGGTGCGGCGGCGGGCGACGCCGGGGCCGTACCCTTCCACGGCGAGCACCAGGCCGGGATCGCCACGCCCGTTCAGGACCGGCTGCACTTCGCGGCGTTCGACGTCACCACCGGCGACCGGGCCGCGCTGGTGGCGCTGCTCAAGCAGTGGACCCGGGCCGCAGCGGCGATGACCGCCGGCCGCGAGGTCGGGGACGGTGCCGTGGACGGCTTGGCCGAGGCCCCGCCGGACGACACCGGTGAGGCCCTGGGCCTGCCGGCCTCCCGGCTGACGCTGACCATAGGCTTCGGCCCCACCCTCTTCGAGCAGGACGGCAAGGACCGCTTCGGCATCCGCGCCCGGCGGCCGGAGGCGCTGATCGACCTGCCGCGCTTCCCCGGCGACAACCTGGACCCGGACCGCAGCGGCGGCGACCTCTGCGTGCAGGCGTGCGCGGACGACCCGCAGGTGGCGGTGCACGCCATCCGCAACCTGGCCCGCATCGGCATGGGGACCGTCTCGGTCCGCTGGTCCCAGCTGGGCTTCGGCAAGACCTCCTCCACCACCCCGGAGGCCCAGACCCCGCGCAACCTGATGGGCTTCAAGGACGGCACCCACAACATCGCCGGGTCCGACGCCAAGGCCCTGCGCGACCATGTGTGGGCGGCCCCCGGCGACGGCCCGGAGTGGATGACCGGCGGCTCGTACCTGGTGGCCCGGCGCATCCGGATGCACATCGAGACCTGGGACCGCTCCTCGCTGAGCGAGCAGGAGGACGTCTTCGGCCGCACCAAGGGCGAGGGCGCCCCGTACGGCAGGCGGAAGGAGCACGACGCTCCCGACCTCACGGCGATGCCCGCCGACTCCCATGTGCGGCTCGCCCACCCGGACAGCAACGGCGGCCTGATGATCCTGCGCCGGGGCTACTCCTTCACCGACGGCACGGACGGCCTCGGCCGCCTGGACGCCGGACTCTTCTTCCTCGCCTACCAGCGCGACACCCGCAAGGCGTTCGTCCCGCTGCAGAAGCGGCTGTCGGCGAGCGACGCCCTCAACGAGTACATCCAGCACGTCGGTTCCGCGCACTTCGCCTGCCCGCCGGGCGTCCGCACGTCCGGCGAATGGTGGGGCCAGGCGCTCTTCGGCTGACCCCCCCGCCCGCACCAGTCACGACCCCCTCCAGGAGCCCGCAGTGTTCGGCAACTACCTGATCGGCCTGCGCGAAGGTCTCGAAGCCAGCCTGGTCGTCTGCATTCTGATCGCCTATCTGGTCAAGACCGACCGCCGTGACCGGCTGGCGCCCGTCTGGCTCGGCATCGCCGCCGCCGTCGTGCTCAGCATGGCCTTCGGCGCGGTGCTCCAGTTCGGCTCCTCCTCGCTCACCTTCGAGGCGCAGGAGGCGCTGGGCGGCTCCCTGTCGATCATCGCGGTCGGTCTGGTGACCTGGATGGTCTTCTGGATGCGCCGGACCGCCCGCCACCTCAGGGCCGAGCTGCACGGCAAGCTGGACGCGGCGCTGGCCATGGGCACCCTCGCCCTGGTGGTCACCGCGTTCCTGGCGGTGGGCCGCGAGGGGCTGGAGACCGCGCTCTTCATCTGGGCGGCGGTGCAGGCCACCGACGACGGGGTGCGCCCGCTGGTCGGCGCGGCGCTGGGGCTGCTCACCGCGGTGGTGCTCGGCTGGCTCTTCTACCGGGGCGCGGTCCGGATCAACCTGGCGAAGTTCTTCACCTGGACCGGCGCCATGCTGGTCGTGGTGGCGGCCGGGGTGCTCGCCTACGGCTTCCACGACCTCCAGGAGGCCGGCTGGCTGCCGGGCCTGCACAGCACGCTCTTCGACATCAGCTCCACCATCCCGGCGGACAGCTGGTACGGCACCCTGCTCAAGGGCGTGCTCAACTTCCAGCCGGACCCGACGGCGCTCCAGGCGGCCGTGTGGGCGCTCTACCTGGTGCCGACCATGTACCTCTTCTTCCGCAAGTCCGCCGGGTCGGCCGGGTCGGCCCCGAGGCCGGCCGGTCCGGCCCCGACCGGCGCCGTCGCGGCGGACGCGGTCGCGGCGGACGCGGTCGGGGACTGAGAGCGCCGGCCTAGCCGGGCGGGGCCAGTCGGCCGGCGTCCACGATGCGGCGCAGGAAGCGGCGGGTGCGCTCCTGCCGGGGGTCGCCGAAGACCTGCTCCGGCGGCCCCTGCTCCAGTACCACCCCGCCGTCCAGGAAGCAGACCTGGTCGGCCACCTCGCGGGCGAACCCCATCTCATGGGTGGCCAGCACCATGGTCATGCCCTGCGCCTTGAGGTCGCGGACCACCGAGAGCACCTCGGAGACCAGCTCAGGGTCGAGGGCGGCGGTGATCTCGTCGAGCAGCAGCAGCCGGGGGTCGGTGGCCAGCGCCCTGACGATGGCGACCCGCTGCTGCTGGCCGCCGGAGAGCCGGTCCGGGTACTCCCCGGCCTTGTCGCGCAGCCCCAGCCGGTCCAGCAGCTCCAGCGCGCGCTCCTCGGCCCGCTCCCGGGGCACGCCGTGCACCCGGCGCGGGGCCAGGGTGACGTTCTGCACCACGGTCATGTGCGGGAAGAGGTTGTACGCCTGGAAGACCACGCCGATCCGGCGGCGTACCGCGTCGGGGTCGACCCGGGGGTCGGTGATCTCCTCGCCGTCCAGCAGGATCGCGCCGTCGTCGATCTCCTCCAGCAGGTTGACGCAGCGCAGCAGGGTGGACTTGCCGGAGCCGGACGCGCCGATCAGCACGGTCACCGAGTGGGCGGGCACCTCCAGATGGACGTCGCGCAGCACCAGCGAGGTCCCGAAGCCCTTGCGTACCGCCTCCAGCCGCAGCACCGGCTCGCCGGTCATACCGCTCCTCCCTGGCTCTGCCGCCGGTTGGCCCGGGCGGTGACCCAGTCGGTGAACCGGGTCATGGGGATGGTCAGCGCCACAAAGACCAGCCCGGCGACCACATAGGCGGTGTAGTTGAAGGTCTCCGAGGTCTGGATCTTGGCGGCGGCCACCGCGTCGACCGCCCCGCCGATGGAGACCAGGCCGGTGTCCTTCTGGAGCGAGACCAGGTCGTTGAGGAGCGGCGGCACCACCCGGCGGACCGCCTGCGGCAGCACCACATGGCGCATGGTCTGCGCGCTGGTCAGCCCCAGCGACCGGGCGGCGGCCCGCTGGCTGGGGTGCACGGTCTCGATCCCGGCCCGGAAGACCTCCGCCACATACGCGGAGTAGGTGAGCACCAGCGCGGTCCCGCCGAGCAGCACCGGGTCGGTGGTGACCCCGGCCAGCCGCAGCGCCGGCACCCCCGTGACGATCATCAGCAGGCAGATGATCAGCGGCAGGCCCCGGAAGAAGTCCACATACGCGGTGACCAGCAGCCGCAGCGGGAAGAAGACCGGGCCGCGCAGGGTGCGGGCCACCGCCAGCACCATGCCCAGCACCAGGATCACGGCGCCGCAGACGGCCATCAGCCGCAGATTGAGCCAGAGGCCGTCCAGGATCGACGGCAGCGCCCGGCGGGCGTACTCGACGCTGAAGAAGGTCTCGCGGGTGCGCTGCCACCCCGGGGAGCCGACGATCAGCAGGGCGAGCGCGACCGCCGTGACCAGGGTGCTGCCGGCGGCGATGGCCACCGAGCGGCGGGTGCGGCTTCTGCGGTACGCCTCCCTGGCCAGCCGCCGCGCCGACGGGCGGTAGCCGTCGTCGGACGGCGCGGCGGCGTCCTTGGAGAGCTGGGTGGTCACTTCAGCACCGGGGCGCCGACCGCTTCGGAGAGCCACTGCTTCTCCAGGGCGGCCAGGGTGCCGTCGCCGCGAAGCTCGTCCACCGCCCTGGTGACGCACGGGGTGAGCGCGCTGCCCTTGTCCAGCACCAGGCCGAACCGCTCGGGCCGGCCGCCGGCCGTGTCGAACTGGCCGACCACCTTGGCGTCGGTGACCTGGGCGCCGGTGATGTAGAAGGCGGTGGGCAGGTCGATGACGATGCCGTCCACCTGCCTGTTCTTCAGCGCGGTCTTGGCGAGGTCGTTGTCGTCGAAGACGGCGGGCCGCACGGACGGCTTGATGATGGAGTCGATCACTTCCAGGCTGGTGGTGCCGATCTGGGCGCCGAGCTTGGCGCCCTTGAGGTCGGCGGTGGTCCTGGCGTCGGCGATCTTCGACCCCTTGAGGGCGATGACGGCCTGGCGGACCTGGTAGTAGCCCGAGGAGAAGTCCACCGCCTTGCGGCGCTCGTCGCTGATCGAGACCTGGTTGATGTCGACGTCGAAGTTCTTGACCCCGGGGGCGAACGCCTTGTTGAACGGCACCTTGACCCAGGTCACCCGGTCGCGGCCGTAGCCGAGGCGGTCGGCGACCGCGTAGGCCACGGCGGACTCGAAGCCCTTGCCGTTCTCCGGCTTGTTGTCGGAGAACCACGGCCCGTACGCCGGGTTGTCGGTGGCGACGGTGAAGGTGCCGGCGGTCCTGGTGGCCAGCCCGCCCTTGGCGCACGGGTCGGCGCTCCCGGCGGAGGCGGCGGTGGAGGCATCGCTGGAGGTCGGGGCCGAGCCGGTGGCGGTGCCGTTCTCCTGCGGCGCACAGGAGGCAAGGCCCAGCAGAGCGGCGGCTGCGGTGGTCACCGCACCGAGGCGGACACGTCCATGAGGGCTGGTCATCAAGGCCGGGAGCATGGCGGGAGCGTGGCATCCCGGGGGCGTGACTGTCCAGGTCGGAGCGGTCTCGTCCGCATGCTGGGCGGAGTGCGGCGGGGCAGAGTGGGAGCAGGCGGACAAACCCCCCGGAGGGCCTGCGCAGGGCTCCGCTTGAACAGGAGAAGCTTCGGGCATATCGTGTTCTGACTCCAGTTCTTACACTCCAGGTGGGGAAGAGATGAATAATCTTTCGCCGAAGCCCGCTCCGGTCGACAATCTGGCCTGGCAGCGCCTCAAGGAGGCCGTCGAGGCGATACGGCCCCTCCAGGCCAAGGACGGCTCGATCGACCTCACCGGCGCCGACCCCGAGCGCCCAGCCGCCGACCGCGCCGCCGTGGACGCCCTGCTGGAGACCGTCCTCGGCGCCCTCGGCGAGCTGGCCCCGCACTTCCCGCACGACGAGACCTATCTGGAAGCCGTCGCCAAGGACCTGCGCCGCTGGGCCGACGGCGGCTACGGCGTGCCCGACTTCCTGGACTCGCTGCTCGCCTTCCACCCCGCCGACCAGCGGGTGGACGGGCTGGAGCACCTGGTGCTGTTCCCCATGTACACCCAGAACGGCAACCCCCACCGCAACCTCGAAGCGGTCCTGCTGCGCGTGGTGTGGCCCGAGTGGCTGGCCGAGCTGGAGCGCACCCGGTTCGACAACCCCATGTTCGTGCCGATCACCTTCACCGACTTCACCGCCGGGTACGACACCAACTCCGCCGTGCTCTTCCCGGAGACCGTCGCCGTCCGCGAGGTCCCGGAGCGCTTCACCTGGGGCGGCATCTTCTGCGACCGCGAGGCCGCCCGCTTCCGCGCCGTCTCCGGCTCCGCCGTCGACCTGCTCGGCCTGGAGATCCCCGAGGACGCCGCCCGGCTCATCGAGGACCAGCAGCTCGCCCAGCAGACCTTTGTGCTGTGGGACCTCATCCACGACCGCACCCACAGCCACGGCGACCTGCCGTTCGACCCCTTCATGATCAAGCAGCGCAGCCCGTTCTGGATGTACGGGCTGGAGGAGCTGCGCTGCGACCTCACCGCCTTCAAGGAGGCCGTGCGCCTGGAGGCCGAGGGCTACCAGCAGGGCCGCCACGTCCAGTACGCGATCCTCTTCGACCGCCTCTTCCGCTTCCCCGTCACCGGCGACCGGGTGCGCAACTACGACGGCCTGGGCGGCCAGCTGCTCTTCGCGTACCTGCACAAGCACGACGCGCTGCGCTGGACCGACAACCGCCTGCGGATCGACTGGGACCGCGCCGCCGAGGTCACCAACGCCCTCTGCGCCGAGATCGAGACCCTCTACCGCGACGGCATCGACCGGCCCAAGACCGCCCACTGGCTCGCCGCCTACCGGCTGGTCTCCCGCTACCTCACCCCGCACCCCGCCTCCACCTGGGCCAAGGGCGCCGACGCCCTGCCCTTCGACCAGGCCGACGGCAAGGCGCTCAACAAGGCCCTCTGCGACGCGGTGCTGCCGGACGAGTTCCCGCTCTCCATGTTCTACGAGGCCCTGGCCAAGAAGCTGCGCGACGTGATCGCCTCCACCAAGGGCATCACCGGCGCGGCCCCCGAGGAGGCCGCCGCATGACCGCCCCCCGAGGCAGCCTGAACGGCAAGGTCGTCGCCGTGGCCGGAGCCACCGGCCCGGCCGGACGCGCCGCCCTGCGCCGCCTCGCCGCCGACGGCGCCACCGTGGTCGCCGCCGGCACCGACCCCGCCCGGCTGGACGCCGCCCTGGACGCGGTACGCGCCGCCGTGCCCGGCGCCCGCGCCAGCGGGCAGATGGTCGACCTGCTCGACCCGCAGGCCGCCCGCGACTGGGCCGACCACATCGAGGCCGAGCACGGCGGCGTCGACGGCCTGCTCCACCTGGTCGGCGGCTGGCGCGGCGGCAAGACCTTCGCCGACACCGACCTGGACGACTGGGACTTCCTGCACGACCGCGTGGTGCGCACCCTCCAGCACACCACCCTGGCCTTCCAGCCCGCCCTGCTGCGCAGCCCGGCCGGCCGCTTCGCCATGGTCTCGGCCACCGCCGCCCACCGGCCCACCGCCGGCGGGGCCGCGTACGCCGCCGCCAAGGCCGCCACCGAGGCATGGACCCTCTCCCTCGCCGCCTCCTTCGCCAAGGAGACCCCGGGGGAGGGTGTGCCGCCCACCGCGGCGGCTGCGATCCTGGTCATCAAGGCGCTGGTCACCCCGGAGATGCGGCAGCAGCGCCCGGAAGCGAAATTCGCGGGCTTCACGGCGACCGCAGAGCTGGCCGACACCCTGGCCGGACTGTGGGACCGGCCCGCCGACGAACTGAATGGACAGCACCTGTGGCTGACGCCGCGATGAACGACCCCTTCCCGACCCGGACCGACGCGGTACGCCTGCACGACCCCGCCGTACGCGGCTTCGCCAGCGACAACTACGCCGGAGTGCACCCGGAGATCCTGGCCGCCCTCGCCGTCGCCAACGGCGGCCACCAGATCGCCTATGGCGAGGACGACTACACCGCGCACCTCCAGGACGTCTTCCGCCGCCACTTCGGCGACCGCGCCCAGGCCTACCCGGTCTTCAACGGCACCGGAGCCAATGTCGTCGCCCTCCAGGCGCTGCTGCCCCGCTGGGGCGCCGTCGTCGCCGCCGAGAGCGCCCACATCAACGTCGACGAGTGCGGCGCCCCCGAGAAGATCGCGGGCATCAAGCTGCTCACCGTCCCCACCCCCGACGGCAAGCTCACCCCCGAGCTCATCGACCGCCAGGCCTGGGGCTGGGGCGACGAGCACCGCGCCCAGCCGCTCGCCGTCTCCCTCACCCAGAGCACCGAGCTGGGCACCTGCTACACCGCCGACGAGATCAGGGCCATCTGCGACCACGCCCATGAGCGCGGCATGCTGGTCCATGTCGACGGCTCCCGGATCGCCAACGCCGCCGCCACCCTGGACCTGCCGCTGCGCGCCTTCACCAGCGACGCGGGCGTGGATGTGCTCTCCTTCGGCGGCACCAAGAACGGGCTGCTGCTCGGCGAGGCCGTGGTGGTGCTCAACCCCGACCGGGTACGGGACCTGACCTATCTGCGCAAGATGTCGATGCAGCTCGCCTCCAAGATGCGCTTTGTCTCGGTGCAGTTCGAGGCGCTGCTCGGCGGCGACCTCTGGCTGCGCAACGCCTCCCACGCCAATGCCATGGCCAGGCGCCTGGAGGCGGCCGTGCGCACCATCGACGGGGTGGAGGTCGTCCGGCCGGTGCAGGCCAACGCGGTCTTCGCGCTGCTGCCGCGCGAGGTCAGCGAGCGGTTGCAGAAGCGCTACCGCTTCTACTTCTGGGACGAGCACACCGGCGAGGTCCGCTGGATGGCGGCCTTCGACACCACCGAGGCCGACATCGACGCCTTCGCCGCCGCCATCGCGGAGGAGATGGGCAGGCAGTAGGCCGCCCGCACTCACGTCCGGCCCGTGTCCGTTCCCCCCGGACCCGGGCCGGACCCATGCCGTCAGAAGCGCCGCACCCGGCGGACCGCCCGGCGGCCGGGCCGGAAGCCGAGCTGCCGGTAGAGCGCGTCCGCGCCGGTCTGGCTGGCGGTGTCCACCTGCAGCGAGGCGGTGTCGTACCCGGTCTCGGCGGCCTCCGCCATCACCCGGCCCACCAGGGCCGAGGCGACCCCGCGCCCACGGTGGCCGAGGACCGTGCCCACCGTGGAGATCCAGGCGTCCCGCACCCCGGTGGCCTTGGTGTCGGCCTCGAAGTAGTGGGTGACCACCACGCCGACGGCCTCCCCGGTGGCGCCGTCCAGCGCCAGCCACGACAGGGCGGGCCGGAAGGCCGCCGTGCCCGTCTGGTGGTGGTGCCACTGCGCCGCGTTCACCGGCGACGCCCCCCAGTGGTCGGCGAAGGAGCTGTTGCGCACCCGCCGGGCGTCCTCGTCCCGCTCCTTCGACCAGGGAACCAGCACCACCCCGGCCGGCGGCGGCACGGCCTGGGGGCGGTCCGCCAGCCGCTGGGACATCTCGGTGAACCACCGGGCCGCAGTGAAGCCCCGGGAGTCCAGCAGCGACGCACCCCGGGTGTCGCCCTCCGGCAGCTGGGTGTGCAGCTCCAGCGCCTCCGGCGGTCGCCCCGGGTGCCGCGCCCGGTGCAGTTCGGGTGCGCGCTCCAGGGCCCACTCCAGCAGCCGGGAGCCCAGCCCGCTGCCCCGGTGGTCCGGGTGCACGCCGCCTTCGAACCACATCCGGTGCACCGGATCGGCCTCCGGGCGTCCGGCGAGCGTCCCATAGGCGACCATCCGCCCGCCGGAGAAGGCGGCCAGGGTGCCGCGCTCCAGGTCCAGTTCGGGGTCCTGCAACTCCTCGACGAGGTCGTCGGCGCTGTAGAACTCGCCGGCGTCGTCCGCCGTCGCGGTGGCGCTGAGCAGGTCCGCCCAGCCGGGGGTGTCCGCAGGGCTCAGCGCCCGCCAGTCGACCGTCATGGCAGGCGAGACTAGGGAGACCGGCCCGCCGGGGCCAATGGGTTTTCCCGCCGCTCTGCTGCCCGGTCGGTCTCCTAGTGTGCGGCGTCGCGTGCGGCCCGGCGGGCGGCCCGCTCCTGGGACTCCTTCTCGTCCTCGGCCTCGGCGACCTCCAGGGTCGGCGCCGAGCCGCCCAGGTGGGCGGGGAGCCACCAGCGGTCGTCCGGGCCCGACGGCTTGTCCGGGTAGCTGTGCTGGGCGTGGTCCAGCAGGTCGGCCATGGCCTGGCGCAGCCGCCGGGTCACCATCACCGGCCGGTCCTGGGGGGTGAGGTGGATCGGCTCGCCGATCCTGAGGGTGACCGGGGTGTGGCGGCGGGTCAGCTGCCTCGGCCGCCCCTTGGTCCAGAGCCGCTGGGTGCCCCAGACGATCACCGGCAGCAGCGGGACCTGGGCGTCGGCCGCCATCCGGGCCGCACCCGTCTTGAACTTCTTCAGGGTGAAGGACCGGCTGATGGTCGCCTCGGGGAAGACCCCCACCACCTCACCGGCCCGCAGCGCCCGCACCGCGGCGTCATAGGCGGGCTGGCCGTCCGTACGGTCCACCGGGATGTGCCGCATACCGCGCATCAGCGGGCCGGACACCCGGTGCCGGAAGACGTCGTCCTTGGCCATGAAGCGGGTGTGGCGCCGGGCCGACTTCCAGGCGCCCAGTCCGGCGAAGAGGAAGTCCAGGTAGCTGATGTGGTTGCTGACCAGCACGGCACCGCCCTGCCTCGGCACGTGGTGGGCTCCCTCCACCTCGATGCGCAGGTCCAGTGCGCGGAAGGCGGTGAGGGCGGCCCCGATCACAGGCGGGTACACGAACTCAGCCACGGTCAGCCCTACTTCCCACGGGCGGTCGCCCGATCCAGCGGTGCCCGTGGCAGGCGGGACGGCCGACCGGAGGCGCGGCTCGCCCCGGGGCGACGGGCGATACAGCGATGATGGTCCCGCGAAGGAGCAGGCCGTGTCACCTGCGCGGTGCTCCACCGGGCGGAGATTGTCATCACACCCCGGCCGGGGAACCTGCCGAGGGCGGCAGGAGTCACCCGTTCGAGGGGCGGCGCACCCGGGCGTGGCGGGCAGCCGACGGGCGGGCGGCGGGCTGGCTGGACCGGACGGGACGGGACGGGAGGACGCGGGTGCGCGACGAGGGTGTACGGCTGACCGGGCGGGACCTCGGCGCCGCTCTGGGGGAGCGGGCCACGCTGGTGCAGTTCTCCACCGCCTTCTGCCAGCCGTGCCGGGCCACCCGCCGGATCCTGGCGGAGGTGGCCGGGATGGTGGACGGCGTCACCCATGTGGAGGTCGACGCGGAGTCCCGGCTGGAGCTGGTGCGGCGGCTGGAGATCCTGCGCACCCCCACCGTGCTGGTGCTGGACGCCTCGGGACGGGTGGTGCGGCGGGCCTCGGGGCTGCCCCGCCGGGTGGATGTGATCGCGGCGCTGGGCGAGGCGGTCTGATCCCGCTGCCTTCCTGCACTCATACCTTCCTGCCATCCCGGCGGCCGTCGCGTCAATACGGGCAACGTCACAGCGGCCGACCGGCCACGCAGGGTGACGGATCGCCGCTGGTGAGGAAGGATGGGCGACGGGGCTCGGCACACCGACTACGACCGACGTCACAGTTTTGACGAGGCTGGAGGCGGTAGGGAGAGGGTGTGCGGAGCGTAAGCTACTCGCGAGTAGCAGTCATCTGCTACTGGTGAGTAGACTGCCGGAAGTGACCGCCGGGCGTCGCGCGGCCGGTCGTCGCACTGCCGCACCCGCCGGACGTGACCAGTACAGGAGACAGGCCGTGAGCTTGAGGATCGTTGTCTGTGTGAAGTACGTGCCCGATGCGACCGGTGACCGCCGTTTCGCGGACGACACCACGACCGACCGCGAGTCGGTCGACGGGCTGCTGTCGGAGCTGGACGAGTACGGCGTGGAGCAGGCGCTGCGCATCGCTGAGGCTTCCGGCGACGCCGAGGTGACGGTGGTCACGGTGGGTCCGGACGACGCCAAGGACGCGCTGCGCAAGGCGCTGTCGATGGGCGCGGACAAGGCCGTGCACGTCAATGACGACGACATCCACGGCACCGATGTGCTGGGCACCTCGGCGATCCTGGCCAAGGCGCTGGAGAGCACCGGCTACGACCTGGTGGTGTGCGGCATGGCCTCCACCGACGGCTCCATGGGCGTGCTGCCGGCGCTGCTGGCCGAGCGGCTGGGCGTGCCGCAGCTGACCCTGCTCTCCGAGGTCACGGTGGAGGGCGGCACGGTGAAGGGCCGGCGGGACGGCGACACGGCCACCGAGCAGCTGGAGGCCGCGCTGCCGGCGGTGGTCTCGGTGACCGACCAGTCCGGTGAGGCCCGCTACCCCTCCTTCAAGGGCATCATGGCCGCCAAGAAGAAGCCGGTGCAGTCGCTGGACCTGGACGACCTGGGCATCGAGGCGGACGAGGTGGGCCTGGCCGGGTCCTGGACCGCCGTCGACGCCATCGCGGCCCGCCCGGCGCGGACCGCGGGCACCATCGTCAAGGACGAGGGCGAGGGCGGCCGGCAGCTGGCCGAGTTCCTCGCCGCGCAGAAGTTCGTCTGAGCCGCCCCCGTCCACGCATTCACTTCTGGAGACATGAGCAATGGGTGAAGTCCTCGTCCTGGTCGACCATGTGGACGGCCAGGTCCGCAAGCCGGCCCTGGAACTGCTGACGCTGGCCCGCCGGATCGGCGAGCCCTCGGCCGTGGTGCTCGGCGCCGGTGACGCCGCCGCCGCCATCGCCGCCAAGGCCGCCGAGTACGGCGCGGCCAAGGTCTACACCGCCGACGGCGCCGAGTTCGCCGACTACCTGGTGGTCCCCAAGGTCGACGCGCTGACCCAGATCGCCCGCGCCGCCGACCCGGCCGCGATCCTGGTCACCTCCTCCGGCGAGGGCAAGGAGATCGCCGCCCGTACGGCGCTGCGCCTGGAGTCGGGCATCATCACCGACGCGGTGGACGTGGTCGCGGGTGAGAGCGGCCCGGTGGCGGTGCAGTCGGTGTTCGCCGCCTCCTTCCAGGTGTCCTCGCGGGTCTCGCGCGGGGTCCCGGTGATCACGGTCAAGCCGAACGCGGTCGGCCCCGAGCCGGCCCCGGCCGCCGGCGCGGTGGAGAGCGTGAGCGTGGAGTTCAGCGCCGGTGCCGCCGGGACCAGGGTCGTGGCGCGCACGCCCCGGGTCTCCTCGGGCCGCCCGGAGCTGACCGAGGCCGCCATCGTGGTCTCCGGTGGACGCGGCGTCGGCGCCGCCGAGGGCTTCGGCGTGGTGGAGGAGCTGGCCGACGCGCTCGGCGCGGCGGTGGGCGCCTCGCGGGCGGCGGTGGACGCGGGCTGGTACCCGCACACCAACCAGGTCGGCCAGACCGGCAAGCAGGTCTCCCCGCAGCTCTACATCGCCAACGGCATCTCCGGTGCCATCCAGCACCGGGCCGGGATGCAGACCTCCAAGACCATCGTCGCGGTCAACAAGGACCCCGAGGCGCCGATCTTCGACCTGGTCGACTTCGGCGTCGTCGGCGACCTCTTCCAGGTCCTGCCGCAGCTCACCGCCGAGATCAAGGCCCGCAAGGGCTGACCCCGGCTTCCGTACAGCCACTCCGGGCCCCGGCCGCCACCACGGCCGGGGCCCGCACCCGTCGGCCCCCGCCCCGGGCGTCCCTGGGCATAGGGTCGGGGGCGGTACACCACGCTCAGCAGCCATACCTGACACAGCGGCACCGAGGAGGGGACGGGCGGATGCTCACGGCACTGCGCGGCGGACACGGAGACGCCCCGGACGCGCTGCGGATCGACGGCCATGCGATGTCACGGGAGCGACTGCTGGCGGCGGCCACCGCCGCCGCCGACCGGTTCGCCGGGGCGTCCGCCGTCGCCGTCCTGGCCCGGCCCACCGCCGCCACCGTGACCGCCGTGGTCGGCGGACTGCTGGCCGGAGTCCCGGTGGTCCCGCTGCCGCCCGACGCCGGGCCCAAGGAGCGCGACCACATCCTGCGCGACTCCGGCGCCGCGCTGCTCGCCGTCGGACCGGGCGAGCAGGTACCCGACGGCGTCACCATCCCCGCCGTACCGGTCGACCCCGCGGCCCGCTCCGCCACCACCCACCCCGAGCCCGAACCCGGCGCCACCGCCCTGGTGCTCTACACCTCCGGCACCACCGGCGCCCCCAAAGGCGCCGTCGTTTCGCGGCGGGCGGTCGCCGCCGACCTGGACGCGCTGGCCGCCGCCTGGGCCTGGACCGCCGAGGACACCCTGGTCCACGGCCTGCCGCTGTTCCATGTGCACGGGCTGGTGCTCGGCGTGCTGGGCGCACTGCGCACCGGAAGCCGCCTGGTCCACACCGGCCGACCCACCCCTGCGGCCTATGCGGCGGCGGGCGGCACCCTCTACTTCGGCGTACCCACCGTCTGGTCGCGGGTGGCCGCCGACGAGGCCGCCGCCCGCTCCCTGGCCGGTGCCCGGCTGCTGGTCTCCGGCAGCGCCCCGCTGCCGGTGCCGGTCTTCGAGCGGTTGCAGGCGCTCTCCGGGCAGCGGCCGATCGAGCGGTACGGCATGACGGAGACCCTGATCACGGTCTCCACCCGGGCCGACGGCGAGCGGCGCCCGGGCAGCGTGGGCATCCCCGTCGAGGGCGTACGGACCCGGCTGCTCGGCGAGGACGGCACGCCCCTGCCGCACGACGGCGAGAGCGTGGGCGAACTCCAGGTGCGCGGGGCCACCCTCTTCGACGGCTACCTGGGCCGCCCCGACGCGGATGCGCAGTCCTGGACGGACGACGGCTGGTTCCGCACCGGCGACGTGGCGGTGGTGGGCGCGGACGGCTTCCACCGCATCGTCGGGCGCGCCTCGGTGGACCTCATCAAGAGCGGCGGGTTCAAGATCGGCGCGGGCGAGGTGGAGGCCGCCCTGCGCGACCACCCGGCCGTGTCGGACGCCGCCGTGGTCGGCGCCCCCGACACCGACCTGGGCCAGGCCGTGGTCGCCTATGTGGTCACCGACGGCGCGGTCACCGGCGACCAGCTGTCGGCCTTCGTCGCCGACCGGCTCTCGGTCCACAAACGGCCCCGCCGAGTGGTCCTGGTGGACGAGCTGCCGCGCAACGCCATGGGCAAGGTCCTGAAGAAGCAGTTGCTGACCGAGAGTTGACACCCCGGGCCCGGGGCCCTGGACCTCGGCTCATCACCGGCCCGCTCGCGCGACTGCGGCGTGGATCGGGGAGCCCGGCCCCGCTGCTCCCCGGCGGCTGCCTTCCGCCCCGACGGGGTGCGCGGCCCGCGCGGGGCCGTCAGGCGGGCGGGGTCTCGCCGGAGCCCCGGATGATCAGGCGGGCCGGGAGTTCGACGCGGCGGGGCGGGCCGGTGTAGCCGCCGAGGCGGGCGAAGAGCAGCTGGGCGGCGGCGCGGCCCATGCCGGCGGGGTCCTGGGCGACCACGGTGAGGCCGGGGGAGAGCAGGTCGGCGAACTCCAGGTCGTCGAAGCCGATCAGCGCCACCGAGCGGTCCAGGGAGCGCAGCCGCCGCACGGCGGCCACGGTGACCCGGTTGTTGCCGCAGAAGAGCGCCGTGGCCGGGGCCGGGCCGGTCAGGGCGGCGGTGAGCGCGGCGCCGACCCGGTCGGGTGTGGTCGGGCCCATGGCGACCCAGTTGGGGTCCACCGGAAGCCCCGCCTCGGCCATCGCCTCGCGGTAGCCGCGCAGCCGCTCGGCGGCGGTGTGGATGTCCGGCGAGTCGCCGAGGAAGGCGATCCGGCGGTGCCCCTGCCGGATCAGATGGCCGGTCCCCTCGCGGGCACCGGCCGCATTGGCGGCGAGCACCGTGTCGGCGTTCAGCCCCAGCGGCGGCCGGTCGATGAAGACGGTGGCGATCCCGGCCCGTACCTCGGGTGCCAGGTAGCGGTGGTCCGCCCCGGCGGCGGGGACGATCACCAGCCCGTCCACCCGGCGGGCGCAGAAGGCCAGCGCCAACTGCTCCTCGCGCTCCGGGTCCTCGTCGCTGGACCCGGTGAAGAGCAGCGAACCGTGCAGCCGGGAGACCTCCTCCACCGCCCGGCTCAGCGAGGAGTAGAACGGGTCCGCGATGTCCTCCAGCACCAGCCCGACGCTCGCCGTGCGCCCCTTGCGCAGGATGCGGGCGCTGTCGTTGCGGCGGAAGCCCAGCGCGGTGATCGCGGCCTGGACCCGCTCGGCGGTGTCCGAGGTGACCCCGGGTTCGCCGTTGACCACCCGGGAGACCGTCTTGAGCCCCACCCCGGCCCGCGCGGCGACATCCTTCATGGTGGGCCGGTGGCCGTACCGCTGCGCCGGGGGCACGGGTGGCCCGTCGGCGGCGGTCGGGGCTGCCTGCGACTGTCTCGGCACTGGGCTCCTCCTGGACGGCCGTCGGGGGCGGGGGTGGGCGACGGGGCCCGTCGATGGTACGGATCCGGGCCGTCCGCGCGCCACGGACGCGACAACGGACTGGACAACGTTGTCAGTGATGCGGAACATTACACCGGCCGACAGTGGCCGACAGCAAAGCCGACTGCGGCCGAACGGCCAGGCCCGGGACGCCACCCGGTGGACCCCGGTGGACGAGGAAGTGGAAGTGAGCGGATGCAGACGGATCGCACCGGGACCGGGCCGGACCCTCGCGGCGCGGCCGGTGCCGCAGTGATCGAGGGCGGGGCCGGGGGCGGTACGGCAGACCTGGTGGCCGCCCTCGACATCGGCGGTACGAAGATCGCCGGCGCTCTGGTGGACCTCCGGGGCGCCCTCACCGCGCGCACCCAGCGGCCCACCCCCGCCCGCGAGTCCGGCGAGACGGTGATGCGGGCCGTCACCGAGGTGCTGGACGAGTTGTCGGCCGCGCCCGGCTGGCAGCGGGTGCGCGGGGTCGGGATCGGCAGCGCCGGACCGGTCGACGCCGTCCACGGCACCGTCAGCCCGGTCAATATCGCCGGCTGGCGCGACTTCCCGCTGGTCGAACGGGTACGGCGCCACCCGGCCGCAGCCGGACTGCCGGTGCTGCTGATCGGCGACGGCGTCGCGATGACCGCCGCCGAGCACTGGCAGGGCGCCGCGCGCGGCCACGACAACGCGCTCTGCATGGTCGTCTCCACCGGAGTCGGCGGCGGGCTGGTGCTGGGCGGCGCCCTGCACCCCGGCCCCACCGGCAACGCCGGTCACATCGGCCACATCAGCGTGGACCTCGACGGCGACCTCTGCCCCTGCGGCTGCCGAGGCTGCGTGGAGGTGATCGCCAGCGGTACCTCCATCGCCCGGCGCGCTCTGCGGGACGGCTGGCAGCCCGCCGGTGACGACTCCTCGGCTGCCGCCGTCGCCGTCTCCGCGCGGGCCGGTGACCCGGTGGCGCTGGCCGCGTACGACCGCGCAGCGCAGGCGCTGGCCGCCGGGATCGCGGCGACCGCGACGCTGGTGGAGATCGATGTGGCGGTGATCGGCGGCGGGGTCGCGCAGGCCGGCGAGGTCCTCTTCGGGCCGCTGCGGGAGCGGCTGGCGCAGTATGCGACGCTGCCCTTCGTCCGGGGCCTGGAGGTGCGGGCCGCCCAACTGGGCACCGACGCGGGCCTGGTGGGCGCGGCTGCCGCCGCGATCGAGGCGCTGGGGCTGCGCGGCCGGGAGGCGCGCGACTGAGCGGGGACCGGCGTACGGCCGGTGCCCCGGGCTTGCCGTCAGTTCGGGCGCCGGCGCAGGCGTGGAGGGCGGGGGCGCGCGGGTAGGAATACAGGGGACGGCGTGCAACTGCCGCTCCCGAGTACCTGGAACCGCCGGCCGCCCCCTGCGGGCACGGTCGACTGAGGAGCCGGCAGGGCCACCCGCAGGGCGGGCCCGAGGGCCGGGTGGGCCTACAGCAGGGGGCTGTGTGATCGTCTGGGTCAATGGGGCCTTCGGCGCGGGCAAGACCAGCGCCTGCCGGGAACTCACCGCACTGCTGCCGGGCAGTGTGCTGTACGACCCGGAACTGGTCGGGTCGGGGCTGACCAGGATGCTGCCGGAGCGCCGTCTGGCGGGCGTCTCCGACTTCCAGGACCTGCCGTCGTGGCGGCTGCTGGTGCCCGAGGTGGCGGCGGCGCTGCTGGCGGAGGTGGAGGGACCGCTGGTGGTCCCGATGACGCTGCTGCGGCAGGAGTACCGGGACGAGATCTTCGGCGCGCTCGCCGCCCGCCGCATCCCGGTCCACCATGTGCTGCTGCACGCCGGGGAAACGATCCTCCGGGCACGCATCGCAGCCCGCGCGGCGGACCCCGGACACCCCGACCACGGCGAGAAGGCCGGCCGCTGGTCCCTGGACCACCTGCCGCACTACCGGGCGGCGCTGCCCTGGCTCACCGCCGACGCCGCCGTCATCGACACCACCGCGCTCACCCCGCGCGCCGTCGCCGAGCGCATCGCCGCCCTGGTCCGGCAGGGCACCGCCCACCGTCCCATCGTGCAGACTCCGCTCCCCGCCGCCGACACCGTCGCCGCCGCCGTGCTGCTCTTCGACGAGCAGGACCGGGTCCTGCTGGTCGACCCGGTCTACAAACCGGGCTGGGAGTTCCCCGGCGGAGTGGTGGAACGCGGCGAGGCCCCCACCCTGGCGGGGGTGCGGGAGGCCGCCGAGGAGCTTTCCATCGGGCTGGACCGCCGCACGCTGCGGCTGCTGGTGGTCGACTGGGAACCCCACACCGGGCCCAGACGCGGCGGCATGCGGCTGGTCTACGACGGCGGCCGGCTCGACGCCGCCGGGCAGGCGCGGCTGCGGCTGCCCGCCGAGGAACTGCGCTCCTGGCGGTTCGTCACCCTGCGGGAGGCGGAGCAGCTGCTGGCCCCCGGCAAGGCGCGGCGGCTGGCGGCGGCGCTCCGCGCCCGCGAACTGGGCGAGGTGCTCGCCCTGGAGGCCGGAGTCCCGGTGGGGGAGGGCGCCGCAGAGGCCGTGGTCGACGGCTGAACCGGTCCCGTTCGCCGCCGCCCGGAGGGTCCGGCAGGATGGCGCAATGCCGTTCACCTTCAGCCACCCGGCCGCCGTCCTGCCCTTGCTGCGGCGTGGCCGCGCCCGTGGCCCGCTGGTCGCGTCCGCGCTGGTCGCCGGGTCCATGGCGCCCGATGTGCCGTACTTCGCCGACTCGCTGATCCGAGGGACCTTCGAGTACGGCACGGTCACCCACAGCCTCTGGGCGATCCCCACCGTGGACGTGGCCATCGCCGGCGCGCTGGTGGCGGCCTGGCACGGGCTGCTGCGCGAGCCGCTGACCGCCCTGCTGCCCGACCGCTGGGCGGCGGCCGTCCACACCCTGACGGCGCCTCGGCGGCGCGGCCTCCGCCCGGCGGACGCGGGCTGGTTCGTCCTCTCGGCGGCGGTCGGCGCCGCCACCCATGTGGGCTGGGACGCCTTCACCCACCACGACCGGGCCGGGGTGCGGCTGCTCCCGGTGCTCAACCGGACGGTCTCCGGGGAGCCGCTTTTCCACCTGCTCCAGTACGGCAGTTCGGCGGTGGCGCTGGTCTGGCTCGCCGTCTACGCGGTCCGTACGACGCGCAGGGCCGCCGCTTCGGAGGCTGCTTCGACCGAGACCGAGACCGAGACCGAGGCCGAGGCCGGACCGGGGGCCGGACCCGATCCGGAGCCGGAGCCCGCCCCTGCCGCCGTGCCCGGCACCGGCGGAGTGGCCGTGGCCGCCCGTCCGGCCATCCGTCAGCGCCGCCGGCCGCGGCTGTCGGGCCGGGCGCGGGCCGGGACGGCCGCCTTCGTCACAGCGGCGGGCATCGCGGGCGCCGTCCACCGAGTGGCCCGCTGGACCTCGCTGCACGGCACCACCGACTCCGTCGCCGACCTGGTCCCCACCGCCTGCTTCGGCGCCGGAACCGGCCTCGCCGCAGGTCTGCTGCTGTACGCGGCGGCGGCACGCATCCGCAGCGCCCGCCAGGACTGACCCGCCCCGGCCCGCTGCGCGGACGGCACCGCATCCGCAGCGGCGGCCCCCCGGACGGCCCAAGCAGGGGGACGCCGTTGTGCGCCGGGGTGCGGCGGCGGCAGAGCGGGGTTCCGACCGGCGATCCCACCGGCCGCGCAGGTGCCGGGTGATCGTCAGGTCGCTCGCGCCGCATAGGATGGCGCAACGTGACGGACAACTCCGAGGACGTCTGGGACGTCGTGGTGGTCGGCGCTGGGCCGGCCGGATCTTCTGCTGCGTACGCGGCCGCCATGGCGGGACGCAAGGTGCTGCTGCTCGACAAGGTCGAGCACCCCCGCTACAAGACCTGCGGGGGAGGGATCATCGGCCCGTCCCGCGACGCGCTGCCGCCGGGCTTTGCGCTGCCGCTCCAGGACCGGGTGCACGCCGTCACCTTCTCCCTGGACGGCCGCTGGGAGCGCACCCGCCGCTCCCGGCGGATGATGTTCGGCCTGGTCAACCGCGACGAGTTCGACCACGGCCTGGTCAAGGCCGCACAGCAGGCCGGTGCCGCGCTGGAGACCGGCGTCGCGGTGACGGGGGTGGAGCAGCACGGGGACCGGGTGCCCGACCGCCGTACCGTCGCGCTCGCCACCGGCGACGGGCGGACCCTGCTGGCCCGCGCCGTGGTGGGCGCCGACGGCAGCGCGGGCCGCATCGGCCGCCATGTCGGGGTCTCCTTCGACCAGATCGACCTGGGCCTGGAGGCCGAGATCCCGGTCCCCGAGGAGGTCGCCCGGTTCTGGGCGGGCCGCATCCACCTCGACTGGGGGCCGATGCCCGGCTCGTACGGCTGGGTCTTCCCCAAGACCGCGTCCCGCTCGCTGACCGTCGGGGTGATCGCCGCCCGAGGCCAGGGCGAGCGGACCAAGCAGTACCTGTCCGACTACATCGGGCGGCTGGGCCTGGCCGGGTTCCGCCCGGCCGTGGAGTCCGGGCATCTGACGCGCTGCCGCGCCGAGGACTCACCGCTCTCCCGGGGCCGCGTGCTGGTGGCGGGCGACGCGGCCGGGCTGCTGGAGCCATGGACCCGGGAGGGCATCTCCTACGCGCTGCGCTCCGGCCGGTTGGCCGGTGAGTGGGCGGTACGGGTCGCCGAGGCGGCCGACGGCGTCGATGTGCGGCGGCAGGCCCTCAACTACGCCTTCGCCATCAAGGCCGGGCTGGGCGTGGAGATGCGGGCCGGCAAGCAGCTGCTGGCGGCGTTCGAGCGGCGCCCCGCCGTGTTCCACGCCGGGGTGACCACGGTGCCGCCGATCTGGCGGGCCTTCGTCCAGGTCACCCAGGGCGCAACCACCTTCGCCGAGGCACTGCGCCAGTACCGCGGCGTGCAGCGGCTGATGGCCGTCGCCACCCGCTGAGCCACGGGCCGGGGGCGGGCGGCGGTCGGTGGCCGTCACCGCCGTCGCCGAGGTCCTCCGGACCACGTGGGTAGTCGCGATGCGTGCTTTCCCGATTTCGCATTGTTGCAACTGATTCCTCTTGCGCGCCGGTTGACGGGCCGACAGCATCGAACGCAACACGAGGGAAGGGGAGCCCATGAGGCTGACCAAGTGGGCGAGTAACTGTGAGTCCGGCCCGTGCCCGACCGTATGGGGTACGGACGGAACGGATGTGATCGCCCAGGGCTTCAAAGTGGACGACCCCTGGGCGTTCGATGAATCCGCCAGTGAGGGCTTTCCAATCTCACGCTGATGTGGCGAGCTGCAGGGCCAGGACGGCCTTGACGATGTTGGTGATGCGGGTGGTGCTGCAGCGAAGCTTGCGCAGGAGGCGCCAGGTCTTGAGGGTGGCCATGGCCTGCTCGCCGACCGCGCGGATCTTCGCGTGAGCGCGGTTGACGGCCTTCTGACCTGAGAAAAGCTTGTCCCACCGGCCTCGGTAGGGGACGCGAACGGCCGGGCCTGCGCCCTGGTAGGCCTTGTCCGCCCAGCACGGGATGCTCGCGGTGTTGAGCGCGTCGAGGATGCCGTGGGTGCGGGCAGCCTTGATGTCGTGTACCGCGCCGGGCAGGGCCGGTGACACCCAGATCACCTTCCCGAAGGCGTCGGTGAGGACCTGGACGTTCATGCCGTGGCGCTTGTGCTTGCCGGAGTAGGAGGGCCGGTCGGCGGCGACGCGGTCGATGGGCGGCAGGGTGCCGTCCAGGATCACGAACGCCTTGGTCGCGGCGACGGCTACCGCCTCCTCCAGGGTGGGCGCGAGCTCGGCCAGGACCTCGACGGCCTCGGTGACGTAGCGGTGGGCGGTGGCCAGTCCGACGCCGAACCCGGCAGCGAGTTGCGTGAAGGTGTGGCCGCAGCGCAGGTGGGCCAGGCCCATCAGCGCCTGCCGGCCGCAGGTCAGCCGCCGCCACCGGGTCCCGATCCGGCGGCGTCGGGCGGCCAGTTCCCTTCCCAGCAGCCGCAGCGCGGAAGTGGACAGATCCAGCCCGGACGGGTAGACAAGCACACGAAGCTCCTGGCGGAGAAGGTTGATCTTGGTTGACAACCCATCTACCAGGAGCTTCGTCGCGTTGTCACCACAACGGTCTTGCCTCGCACGGAGGTGGCGATCACCGGCTCCATCCACACCGGCGTGGTGCGGGCCTACGACGTGATCCGGATGCTGTCGCGCGAGGGCCGGCCCACCCCGCTGGGCGACGCGATCGCGCACTACGGGCGGATCGCCAAGACTCTGCACATCCTGCGTCTGGCGGACGAGCCGACCTACCGGCGGAAGATCAAGGTGCAGGCCAACCTCCAGGAGGGGCGCCACGCGCTCGCCCGGAAGATCTTCCACGGCAAGGCCGGGCAGCTCTACCAGCGCTACCAGGACGGCATGGAAGACCAGATCGGCGCGCTCGGACTCGTGCTCAACGCCGTCGTACTCTTCAATACCCGATACATGGATGCCGCGGTGAACCAGCTCCGCGCGGACGGCTTCGACGTCCGAGACGAGGACCTGGCCCGCCTCTCACCGTTTGTCCGGCAGCACATCAACATGCTGGGCCGGTGCTCCTTCCAGCTCCCCGACCTGCCCGGGGGCCTACGACCGCTGCGCGACCCGGACGCTGACGCAGACCACCCGCAGAGCGCCGTAGCAACCGGCTCCCACCTGCGGATCGTCATACAGGCGGTCTGCGGTGCGGAGCCGAGCGAGGAGCACTGGTTGACCTTCACCTGGGGGGAAGCCCCAGCATCAGTGAGGCCGGGCGAGGTGCCCGGCACGAGGAGGAACGGGCATGGAGCTGCTGACCATCGGGGCATTCTCGAAGGCGTCCCGGCTGTCGCCGAAGGCACTGCGCCTGTACGACGAGCTCGGACTGCTGACCCCGGCCCGCGTCGACCCGGCGAACGGCTACCGCTTCTACGCCCCCGGGCAACTGGAGCGCGCCCAGCTGGTGGCCTGGCTTCGCAGGCTCGGCATGCCCCTGGCCCGCATCCGCGAGGTAGGCGAACTCGACGCAGCCGCAGCCGCGCAGGAGGTCCGCGCGTTCTGGGCCCGGATCGAAGCCGACACCACCGCGCGCCGGGACCTGGCCACCTTCCTCATCGACCACCTGACCTGGAAGGACCCCGTCATGTCATCGACCACCAACCCCCTGCACCTGCGCTACGCCGCACTGTCGGACACCGGCCTGGTGCGCGACAGCAACCAGGACACCGCCTACGCCGGATCCCGGCTGCTCGCGGTGGCCGACGGCTTCGGCCCGGCCGGCGCCCCCGTCAGCGCGGCCGCCGTCGAGGTGCTCAAGCGCCTGGAGGGCGACAGCATCCCGGCGGGAGACCTTCTCAACGTCCTGGGTGACGCGATCGAGCAGGCCCAGCAGGCCGTGCGTGGTGTCGCCTCCAGCGGCCCCGCCCCGCAGGAGGCGGGCACGACCCTGACCGCGATGCTCTGGACCGGATCCCAGCTGGCCCTGGTCCACATCGGCGACTCCCGGGCCTACCTCCTGCGCAACGGCGAGCTCTTCCAGATCACCCACGACCACACGCTGGTGCAGTCGATGGTCGACGAGGGCCGCATCACCGCGGACGAGGCCACCTCCCACCCGCAGCGCTCGCTCCTGATGCGGGCTCTGGTCGAGGCCTCCGATGCCGCCGCCGACATTCGCCTGCACGATGCCCGGCCTGGAGACCGCTACCTGCTGTGCTCGGACGGCCTGTCCGCGGTCGTCGCGACCGAGGACCTGCACCAGGTCCTCTCCGCCGTCGCCGATCCCGAGCAGGCGGTGCGCGAGCTCATCACCCTGGCCAACCGTGCCGGCGGTCCCGACAACGTCAGCTGCGTGGTCGCCGACGTGCTGGAGCTCCAGCAGTAGGGGCGGGCGCCATGCAGGTCGACACGCTCATCGCCCTGGCCCGGTTCCGACACCAGGAACTGATCGACGCAGCCGCCCGGGACCGACTCGCGCGGCAAGCCGCGAAAACCCACCCAGTTCTGCGGATCCCCACAGCCGACACGCGTCGGCCGATCCGCCCGCGCATACTCGCCTGGCTACGGGGATAGGAAGTCGCCCGGCCAACCCGTACAGAAACCGGGACCCGTCGGAACCGCTCAGCGGCGGGCGTCGCCCGGCGCGAGCAGACTTGTGAGCTCGGAGATCGCCTCCGGAGAGGGCTTGAAGTAGCGGCGCACGTTCTCCGGCTTCTTGTGCCGGGACTTGGCCATCAGCATCAGCAGGTTCGCCCCGGCCTCGCTCAGGTGGGTCAGAGAGGAGTGGCGGTACTCGTACAGGTCCCACCCGCTACCGGGCCCGCGTACGGCGGTGTGCTGGTCCAGCAGGGCACGGGCCTGCCCGTAGGACAGTCGGGCGAGGCCGGTGTCCGGGCACGCGTCGCGCGGGCTGACGACCTTTCCCGGGCCGGGCTTGCGGTGGGTGACGAACACCGGCCCCCTCGTACGTCCCTTGAGTAGGCGGGGTAGGAGCCGGGCAGTGCCAGCGTCCCAGTAGACCGTCTCCAGTACGAAGTCCTCGCGAGCCTCGCCCCGGCGGCGGGACTTGGTCCGCGCACCCTTCGCCTTGACCGAGCAGCGGCGACCAGCGAAGTCCAGGTCCTCGATGTTGACGCCCAGGATCTCCTCCGCCCGCCCTGCGGTCTCGTAGAGCATCCGCACAGCGTCTTCTCCCGCAGGTACACCTCCCGGCGGGAGACCAGCCGGTCAACAGCCATCTTCGAGCGGGCCGGGGTCTGAGAGTCCGGCACCGCCAGCCGCTTCGCCCATGCCGGGACCGCCGGCCCCTCGTAGCCGCGTTCACCGCACCAGCCGAGCCAGGACAGCACCGATGTCGGACGCGTGTTCCAGGTGTTCACCGCGGAGGTGCCCCAGAGCAGTTCGAGGGCTTCGCCGATCTCGTCGTTCGCGACCAACGCCAGCGGCCGGCCCTCGCCGAGCCGCTCGGCGGTCTTGCCCACCCCGATCCCATAGTTCCGGACCGTGTTCGGATTGCCGAGCGAGTCGAGGAAGACGTCGGCCGCCGCCCGGACGGTCAGCGCCTTTCCTGTTGGCAGCTGTACGACGGTGGGCACCATTTCCCCTTGCCGCAGATAACAGGGCCGCTTCACGTAGCGGCCGGAGAACGTCACCGCAGGTGACGGATCAAGCTACCGCAGATATTGGGGTGTTATCTGTAGGAAGACTTCAGATCGCGTTCGCTACCGATGCTCCGTCAGCCGCCCACCAGGGGCAACGAGGGATTAGCGCACGATCCGACATGGATGTTCCTCAGATCCGGAGTCTTACCGGCGGCGGCATGCGAAGCATGGTCGGTGCTATCCGGGACGACTTTTTGCGAGAACGCGAAACCGGGTAGGCGGTGTCCGCCGATGCGCCTACCTTTTGGTCATGGACCACAGCTGGCAGACCAACGTGGACGGCCGCCGCGAATGCGAGGTCGGACACCGTCAATCCATCGGAGGTGCACCGTGGACAAGCACAAGCCCGGCGAGGGCGGCGACAACCTTCCGGGTCAGCCGTGGACTCCTCCGACCGACCCGCCGTCGCCGGATGGCGGCTCGCCCGAAGGAGACGGAGAGCACCGCAAGTGACCACGGAACATGATCAGGTGGACCGCGTCAGCCCCCGCGAGGAGCTGGTGCGGTTCCTCCTCGACTCCGGTGCGCTGACCGGCGATTGGGCCGCTGCGTTCGATGCGGCCCCGCGCGCTGCCTTCCTGCCTGACCTCATGTGGCCCTACGACATGGACACCGGGGCCAGCCGCTCAGTGGACCGCAGCGCGGACCTGGCGGGATGGGAGCGGGAGGCGTACGCCAACGTCCCGGTCACGATCCAGTGGGACGACGGGCACCACACCGGCCCCGCCCCGGGACGGGTGCCGACAAGCTCGGCGAGCATGCCGTCCGTCGTCAGCCGCATGCTGGCCGACCTTGACGTGTTCCCGGATGCCCACGTGCTCGAAGTCGGCACCGGAACCGGTTGGAACGCCGGACTGCTGTCCGCCCGGCTGGACTGGCGGCGCTTCGGCAGCCACGTCGGGACCTACCCCGGGGACGCAGCAGAGGAGGCTGTGTCGGTGACCCTGGCGGACCTGGGCGAGGGTCGGCGGTTCCACGGCGCGAAGTTCGTGATGGGGCTGTGCGTGCCGGACTGCGCCCATGTGCTGAACACCGACAGGGGTGAGTCAACGCTCTGGTTCTTCGACATGGCCGAGGGTTCGCGCTCGTGGGCGTCGGTCGTCTTCCGGGCGGGAGAGGCCAAGGCCACGGTCCACCAGTCTGGCCCGCGCAGGCTGTGGGACGAGGTGTCCCGGGCGCTGGAGTGGTGGCGAGGGCTGGGCTCCCCGCAGGTGGATTCCTTCGGGCTCACCGTGACCCCGGAGGGCGCACACCGGCCGTGGCTGGCCGACCCCTCACGCCCCGTCCCTTCCTTCGCGGCCGAGTAGACCGCCCCGGCCGTCCGCTGTCCCGGTGACCGGTGGCCGGGGCACCGAGGATCGGAAGCTCCGCGCTGTTCAGCCGGACGGCGCACCCGTACTCAGGCACCGTGACGTACGAGTCGGGGCTGGTGCGGCCGGGCCGGCTGGGCTGACCGCCACCGAGCCTCCGCCGTGCCTGGTCCTCCCGCGTGCCCGGTGCTCCGGGGCGGGCCTGGCCCGCGTGCCCGGGCTTTGCGTGCTTGGGGGTCATGTCATGAGAAAACGGGCGGTGTATGCGGGAGCGCTCCCATGAAGGCGGATATTCAGCCCCTCCTAGGGATTACATGAACGCGACATGCCAGGCTACGCTCAGCCCCGGCATCGCGGGAGCGCTCCCACGATTTCCGGTGATGCCGCCCCTGGATCTCTCCCACCCCGAGAGCGCGGAGGACCCCTGTGACCACCCCCACCAGCGACCGGCTCGCCGCCGCGGCGCCCAGCGGACCGCCCCCGGTCCGCAGAGCACGCCGCGGCCGCACGGCCGCACTCGCGCTGGCCGCCGGCGCCGCAGCCGGCGCCATGCTGCTGTCCACCCAGACCAGTGCCGACGCTGCGGTGCAGGGCAGCCTGCCCAGCGGCACCCAGTTCTACAAGGACCCGACTTCGCAGGTCGTCAAGTGGGCCGCCGCCAACCCCGGCGACTCCCGGCAGCCGGTGATCTCCAAGCGGATCGCCAGCCAGGCGCAGGGCATCTGGTTCTCGTCCTACCGCCCGGACACCGTCACCTCCGACGTCAGCCGGGTCACCTCGGCTGCCGCCGCTGCCGGTCAGGTGCCGGTGCTGGTGGCGTACGCGATCCCCAACCGGGATTGCGGCGGCGCCTCTGCCGGAGGCGCCCCCAACCTGTCCGCGTACGACACCTGGGTACGCAACTTCGCGGCCGGGCTCGGCAAGGGGCAGTCGATCGTCCTGCTGGAGCCGGACTCGATCGCGCTCACCACCTGCCTCTCCGCGCAGGAGCAGTCCGACCGCTTCGCCTCGCTCTCCCGGGCCGGCGCCGCCATCCACTCCGCCGCCCCGAACGCCAAGGTCTATCTGGACGGCGGCCACTCCACCTGGAACAGCGCCTCGGAGCAGGCCGCACGGCTGCGCAACGCAGGGGTGCTGACCAACTCCGACGGCTTCTACACCAATGTCTCCAACTTCAACACCACCTCCAGCGAGGTGAGTTACGACAAGGCGATCCTCTCCGCGCTGGGCAACCCGTCCAACCTGCACGCCGTGGTGGACACCAGCCGGAACGGCAACGGTCCTGCGGGCGGCGGCGCCTGGTGCGACCCGTCCGGGCGCAAGATCGGCAACTACCCGACCGCCGCCACCGGGGACGCGGCGATCGACGCCTTCCTCTGGGTGAAGCCCCCGGGTGAGTCGGACGGCTGCGCGGGCTCCGCCGGCACCTTCCTGCCCGATGTGGCGTACGCGCTGGCCGCCAATGCGGCGGACCCGCCGTCCCAGCCGACCACCCCGCCGACCAACCCCCCGACCACTCCGCCCACGACGCCGCCGACCACACCCCCGACCACTCCGCCGACGACCCCGCCCACGACGCCGCCGACCACTCCGCCCGGCAACGCCGCGTGCTCCGTCTCCTACAAGCCCAACTCCTGGAGCGGCGGCTTCACCGTCGACGTCACGGTGAAGAACACGGGCAGCGCTGCGGTCAACGGCTGGACGCTGAAGTGGACCTACCCCGGCGACCAGAAGATCACCAGCGCCTGGAACGCCAAGGTCACCCAGTCCGGTGCCTCGGTGACCGCCACCGACCTTGGCTACAACGGCAGCCTCCCCGCAGGTGCCTCCACCGCCTTCGGGTTCCAGGGCACCTACAACTCGTCCAATGCCACCCCGACCGCCTTCACCCTCAACGGCGCGACGTGCAGCCTCTTCTGACGCACTGATCGCCCCTCGGCGTGCCGCCGACCGGAGTCCGGGCCGGTCGGCGGCACCTTTTCCGTCTCAGTGCCCGGAGGCCGGTGCGGCCTGCGCCCCGGCGCGGCTGCGGGTGCCGCCGGCGGCGAGGAACCGGGCGACCGGCAGGGTGGCCGCGCCCCGGGTGACCGCGTCGGGGCCGAGGTCGCCGAGGGTGATCCGGGTCTGCGAGAACGGGTGGTGCAGCGCGTACTCGCGGGCCGTCTCCCGGATGCGCGGCAGCAGCGCGCTGCCCAGCATCAGGCCCGCCCAGCCGCCGATCACGATCCGCTCGGGGTTGAAGAGGTTGATCAGGTTGGCGACCCCGGCGCCGATGTGCACCGCCGTGTCGTCCAGCACCTCGCGGGCGGCGGCCGAGTCGGTCCGGGCCAGCAGCGCGGCCAGCGCCGACTCCTCGTCCGCCGCGTCCCGTACGGCGGGGTCGTCGGCGATCTCCAGAAAGCGGGCGATCACCGACTCGGCGCCGATGTACGCCTCCAGGCACCCGCGCGACCCGCAGCGGCAGCGGCGGCCGTCCACCCGTACGGTGGTGTGCCCCCACTCCCCGGCGCTGCTGGTCGATCCCCGGTACGGGGACCCCGCGGTGACCACCGAGGCGCCGACACCCGAGCCGATCAGCGTGACCACGGTGTTCCGCGTGCCGCGCCCGGCGCCGAACCACATCTCGGCCTGGCCCATGGTCACCGCGCCGTTGTCGATGAAGATCGGCAGGTCGGTGAACTCGTGCAGCAGCCGCTCCAGCGGCACCCCGTCCCACCCGTTGGTCTGCCCGTGCACCACGGCGTCGGGGGAGTGCTGCACCACGCCGGGGACACCGATGCCGATGCCCAGCAGCGCCGGTCCGTCCGGAGCGGCGGCCCCGGTCACCGCCTCCAGCCCGGCCCGGATGCGGGTGACCACCTCGGGCGCGGTGAAGCCGCCCGCGTCCAGCGGCAGGTCGGTCCCGGCCTGCCGCTCCAGGTCGAGGTCGAAGAGCTCGACCCGCACCCGGGTCTCGCCCACGTCCACGCCCACCACATGCAGCGCCGAGGAGTTGACCCGCAGCAGGATGCGGGGCCGGCCGCCCTCGGACTCCAGGGCGCCCGCCTCCACCACCAGCCCGTCGTCGACCAGGTCGGCGACCACATTGCTCACCGAGGCGGCGCTGAGGCTGGTGGTGTGGATCAGGTCCTGGCGGCTGAGCGGTCCTCCGAAGTAGAGCCGCCGGAGCAGCAGCGACCGGTTGGACCGGCGCAGGTCGCGGACCGTCTGCAGGGTTCGCTCCGGCATCTGCTCTCTCCCTCGTCTTTCTGCTGACCCTGTCATGTCCACGGAATTACTCCTGTCGAAACCCTTGACGCAGCTTAACCGCATGAGTTGAATCACGCCCTGAAATAAGTCGGAAGCGGGGTGCGGCGTCGCTTTCGGACAACCCCTCACCAGCTGCCCACCCGTCGAACCACCGAGAGGCGGACCCACCCATGCCCTCCACCCGTACGGCCGGCCACCGCCGGCCGCCCTGGCGCGGCCCGGTCGCCGCGGCCCTCACCGGGCTGCTCGCCACGGCCGGACTGCTGACCGCCGCCCCGGCGCACGCCGCCAACGAGACCGTCAACGTCTGGCTGACCACCACCGACGACGCCGCAGGCCGCCATGTGACCCGGGGCCTCCAGCAGCAGTCCCCGGTCGCCTTCGCGGCCGGCACCGGCGGCTCGGGCGTCAATGTCACCGTCGACCAGAACACCCGGTACCAGCAGTTCACCGGCGGCGGCGCCTCCTTCACCGACACCGCCGCCTGGCTGCTGAACTCCAGCGGCGCCCTCTCCGCCGCCACCCGCACCGATGTGATGAAGAAGCTCTTCGACCCCGGCACCGGCATCGGGCTCTCCTTCCTCCGCAACCCCATGGGCGCCTCCGACCTCGCCCGCACCGGCTACACCTACGACGACGTCCCCGCCGGGCAGAGCGACCCCAACCTGAACAGCTTCTCCATCGCCCACGACCTCGCCGACGTGCTGCCCCTCACCAAGCAGGCCCGGCAGCTCAACCCCGGGCTCACCGTGATGGCCAGCCCGTGGACCGCCCCGGCCTGGATGAAGGACAGCGGCAGCCTCAACGGCGGCTGGCTCAAGGCCGAGGACTACGGCGCCTACGCCCAGTACTTCGTCAAGTACCTCCAGGCGTACCAGGCCCAGGGCGTGCCGGTGAACTATGTGACCGTGCAGAACGAGCCCACCTGCTGCTCCGGCTACCCCTCCATGAGCTGGAACGGCTCCGGCCTCAACTACTTCACCAAGACCAATCTGCTGCCCGCGCTGCACGGCGCCGGGCTCCCCACCAAGGTCCTGGCTCTGGACTGGAACTGGGACCTGTGGTCCGGGTACGGCGCCCCGGTCGTCGACGACGCGGCCATCCGCAATGACTCGCTCTTCGGCGGTATCGCCTGGCACGGCTACGGCGGCGACGTCAGCCAGCAGACCACCGTGCACAACCAGTACCCGTCGGTGGACGCCTTCGACACCGAGCACTCCGGTGGCACCTGGATCGCCGACCAGCAGCGGGAGGACATGCGCAACATCATCGACTACACCCGCAACTGGGGGAAGTCGGTGACCAAGTGGAGCCTGGCCGTCGACCAGAACATGGGCCCGCACTACGGCGGCTGCGGCACCTGCACCGGCCTGGTCACGGTCCACAACGGCGACAGCCGCAGCGGGCAGGTGGACTACACGGTCGAGTACTACACCATGGGGCACCTCACCAAGTTCGTGCAGCCCGGCGCGTACCGGATCGCCTCCACCGCCAGCGGCACCGTCCCCAATGTCGCCTGGCTCAACCCGGACGGCTCCAAGGCCCTGGTGGCCTGGAACGACTCCGGTTCCACCCAGACCCTGCGGGTCAACTGGGGCGGCCAGTCCTTCGCCTACACCCTGCCCGCCAGGACCTCCGCCACCTTCACCTGGAACGGCGGCCAGTCCGGCGGCGGTGCGCCCACCGGTGCGATCACCGGACTGGGCGGCAAGTGCGCGGACGTCGCCGCCGCCAGCAGCGCCAATGGCACCCAGGTCCAGCTCTACGACTGCAACGGCACCACGGCGCAGCAGTGGACCATGGCCGCCGACGGGACGGTCCGCGCGCTCGGCAAGTGCCTGGACGTGGCCTCCGGCTCCACCGCCGACGGCGCCAAGGTGCAGCTGTACGACTGCAACGGCACCACCGCCCAGCAGTGGAGCTACACCTCCGGGCGTGACCTGGTGAACCCCAAGGCCAACAAGTGCCTCGACGTCACCGGCAACACCTCCGCCAACAGCACCCCGCTCCAGATCTGGACCTGCACCGGCGCCGCCAACCAGAAGTGGACCGTCCCCACCGGCTGACCGGCTGACCGGCTGACTGGTCGAACGGGCCCCGGTGGCAGGCAGTGAGCCGGCCGCCGGGGCCTCGCCGGGTCGGCAGAGGAAGGTCGACCGGGCCCTCCGCCGGGCGGGGGAGGGCCGGGGAGTAACCTCACGCCTCAAGCAGGTGATCGACTACGTGGCCGGCCCCGTCCCCGTGTCGGCGACCGGCGGGACCCTCAGTCGCCGGCCGCACGAGCGGGAGCCCGACGGTGCCCGCGCCACCGCGACCGAGACCCCGACGCACGCCGGCAACGGAGCCGACCCGGAAGAAGGCCCCTCGCGATGACCGACCCCACCACCCCCGCCCCCCTCGTCCGCTACACGGTCGAGGACGCGGTCGCCACCCTCACCCTGGACTCCCCGCACAACCGCAACGCCCTCTCCACCCGGCTGATGGCCGAACTGGGGCAGGGGCTCGCCGAGGCGGCCGAGGACCCGGCCGTCCGCGCCGTGGTGCTCACCCACACCGGCAAGGTCTTCTGCGCCGGCGCCGACCTCTCCGAGGCCGCCTCCGGCGATTTCACCACAGGCCCGCGACGGCTGCTGGAGCTGCTGCGCGCCGTGGTGGAGTGCCCCAAGCCGGTCGTCGCCCGCGCCGACGGGCATGTCCGGGCGGGCGGGCTGGGCCTGCTCGGCGTCTGCGACATCGCCGTCGCCGGACCGGCGGCCACCTTCGCCTTCACCGAGGTACGGCTCGGCCTGGCCCCGTCCGTGATCTCGGTGCCGCTGCGGCCCCGGCTGGACTCGCGCGCCGCCTCCCGCTACTACCTCACCGGCGAGACCTTCGACGCCGCCGAGGCCGTCCGGATGGGCCTGCTCACCCTCGCCGCCGAGGACACCGGCGCCGCCCTGGAGCCCATCCTGGCCGCGCTGCGGCAGGCGTCCCCGCAGGGCCTGGCCGAGTCCAAGCGGCTGGTTGCCACCGATCTGCTGCGCTCCTTCGACCAGGACGGGGAGGACCGGGTCGCCCAGTCCGCGCTGCTCTTCGGCAGCGAGGAGGCCAGGGAGGGCATGTCCGCCTTCCTGGAGCGCCGCCCGCCCTCCTGGGCACGCTGACCCCTCGGGCGGGGGTGTGACGTTGCTCCCGTCCCCGATCATGGCCGCCCGGCGGCGGCTACCGTGGGCGCATGCCCTTCCCGCACTCGCTGCTCTCCGCTGCCCGGGCCCGCCGCCGACGCGCCGTCGGCCGACTGGTGCACCGCGGCTGGCGCTGGGTGCAGGAACGCGGGGCGGTGTCGCCGGAGAGCCCGGGGCCGTACCGCTTCGGAAGCCTGGGGGACGGTACCCGGCTGGCGTTCCCGCTGGGCACCGTCTTCAACGAGCGGTGGATCCACCTGGGGCCGTTCTGCATCGTGGGCGAGCAGGTCACCCTGTCGGCGGGCTTTCTGCCCGGCCTCGACCTGGGGCCCGAGCCGATCGTGCGGATCGGCGGCGGCTGTGTGATCGGCCGGGAGAGCCACATCGTGGGCCACCAGTCGATCGTGCTCGGTGACGACGTCTGGACCGGCCCCGGGGTGTACATCACCGACCAGGGCCACGAGTACCGGGACCCGGGGCTGCCGATCGGCAAGCAGTGGCCGCGCAACGAGCCGGTGGAGATCGGCTCCGGCAGCTGGATCGGCACCGGCGCGGTGATCCTGCCGGGCGCCCGGCTCGGCCGCAATGTGGTGGTGGCGGCGGGCGCCGTGGTCCGGGGCGAGGTGCCCGACCACAGCGTGGTCGCGGGGGCTCCGGCCAAGGTGGTCCGCCGCTGGACGCCGGAGGCCGGCTGGGAGCCGCCGATCCGTACGGCGGCGCCCCGGCCGGTGCCGGACGGTGTCACGGCGGAGCAGTTGCGGGCCCTGGTCGGCTGGGATCTGCACCTGCCCGGGCCGGTGGACGGCGGCCCGGGCGCGGGGGCGGCCGACCCGTCCGCCGCTTCGTGACTCTGGACTGATCTGACGGACTGGTTCCCAGGGCGGTCCGGTGCCGGGTACCGGAGTCCGGTCGGGAGTCGCCGATCCGTACGGCGGTGCCTCGGGGTCGGCCGGTCCGTCCGCTGCCCCGTCAACTGCCCGGGTGCGCGGCGGGCCTGCGGTCCGTACTGACGGCGATGGCCGCAGCGACGGCGGCCAGCGCGGCGACGGTGGTGAGCGCGAGGGGCAGCCCGAAGGCGTTGGCGAGGAAGCCGATCACCGGCGGCCCGATCAGCATGCCGCCGTACCCGAGGGTGGAGGCGGTGGCCACGCCCTGCGGCCCGGCCAGCGTCCCGGCGCGGGCGATGGCCAGCGGGAAGGTGTTGGCCAGGCCGAGGCCCACCAGGACGAAGCCGCCCAGCACCAGCGGCACCGAGGGCGCCAGCGCCGCCGTCAGCATGCCCGCGCAGGCCAGCAGTCCGCCGCCGGCCATCACCCGGGTCGGCCCCAGCCGCATGGAGAGCCAGGTGCCGGTCAGCCGACCGGTCGTCATGGCGAAGGCGTAGGCGGCATAGCCCGCCGCCGCCAGTCCGGCGCCGGTGTGCAGGTCGTCGGTGAGGTGGAGGGTCGCCCAGTCGGCGAGTGCGCCCTCGCCGTACGAGGTGCAGAGCGCGGTGAGCCCGAGCAGTACCACCAGCAGGCCCACCCGGCGGCCCCGGTCGCCGCCGCGCGGGGCGGCGGGGCGTGCGCCCTGTGCGTCCTGCGGCTGCGGGCGGCCCGGTGCGGGGGAGCGCAGCAGGACGGTTCCGGCGGTCGCCGTGACCGCCAGCCCGACGAGGGCGATCAGGCCCAGGTGCCAGGCGGGGGTCAGCCGGGAGGCCAGCAGTCCGCCGAGTCCGGCGCCGCAGAGCCCGCCCAGGCTGTAGGCGGCGTGGAAGGTCGGCATGATGGGGCGTCGGAGGGCGGCGCCGACCTCGACGGCGGCGCTGTTCATGGCCACGTTCAGCGCCCCGTACCCCGCGCCGAAGAGCAGCAGCGCCGCGCCGAGGGTGGCCACCGAGTGGGCGTGGGCGGGCAGCGCGACGACGAGGCTGAGCAGCAGCGCGGAGGCCACCGTCACCGGGCGGGTGCCATGGCGCACGCAGAGCCTGCCCACGACGGCCATGGTGGCGACCGCGCCGGCCGAGATGCAGAGCAGGGCGAGTCCCAGGGCGCCGGGGGAGGCGTGTACCTGCTCCTTGATGGCGGGCACCCGCACCACCCAGCCGGCGAAGACAAAGCCGTCGGCGGTGAAGAAGGCGGTCAGGGCCAATCGCAGCGGGGACCACGCGGACGGCAGGGGGTCGCCGGGTGACGGCCGGTCAGCGGGCCGGTTGCGGCGTCGGAAGGTGCGCCGCAGCGGGTCGAGGTCGGAGCTGACGGGTATTTTGTTGAGTCGCGGCACAAATGCAGAATAGAGGGGTGCCGCACACCACGACAAGCCCCGCGCCGCCCACCCGCCCGGGCCGACCGGCGGGTCGGCCCGCCCTGGACCGGGGCCGCACCGTACTCGGGCCCGCGCTCGCCCTGATCCACACCGGGCAGGCCCCCACCCGCTCCGCGCTCACCGGGGCGCTCGCCGTCACCCGCGCCACCGCCGGGGCGGTCGCCGCCGAACTGGAGGCGCTCGGCCTGGTCGCGGTCGACTCCCGGCCCGCCGGGGGCAGCCGGGGCCGCCCTTCCCACCGGCTGGCGGTTGCGCCCGGCGGGCCGGTGGTGCTCGCCGCGCAGATCCACGCCGACGGCTTGAGCGTCGCCCTGGCCGGGCTCGGCGGCGCCCTCGGCGAGCCCGCCGACCTCCCGCTGCCGAGCCCCGGCGACCCCGAGCGGGTACTCCGCGCGGTCGCCGAGGCGGGCGCCCGGCTGATCGCCGCCAGCCCCCGGCGCTGCCTGGGCGCCGCCCTCGCCGTGCCCACGCCGGTCACCGAGCCGGACGGCACCGCACTCGCCGCCGTCTACCTGGACTGGCCGAGCGGAACCCCCGTGGCCGACCTCTTCGCCGCCCGTATCGCCGAAGCCGTCCCCGGCCCCCCGCTGCCCACCGCCGTCGCCAACGACGCCAACCTCGCCGCCCTCGCCGAGCACCGGCACGGCGCCGGACGCGACGCCCGCCACCTGCTGTACGTCACCTCCGGCCACCGGGGCGTCGGCGGTGCCCTGGTCGTCGGCGGCCGACTGCACACCGGAAGCGCCGGACTCGCCCTGGAGGTGGGCCAGTTGACGGTCGACCCGCAGGGCCGCCGCTGCCCCTGCGGCCGGCGCGGCTGCCTGGACGTGGAGACCGACCCGGCCGCCCTGCTGGCCGCCGCCGGAATCGTCCCGGACCCCGTCGAACCGCTGCTGGACCAGGCCCGAGCCGTCACCCGCGCGGCCGCCCACGACCCGGTCGCCCGCGCCGCCGTGGACCAGGTGGTGGACCGGCTGGGCCTCGGCATCGCGGGGCTGGTCAACATCCTCAACCCGGACCGCATCGTGCTCGGCGGCATCCACCTCGACCTGCTCGCCGCCGCTCCCGAGCGGCTGCCCGGCGTCGTCGCCGAGCGGTGCCTCTGGGGCCGCAGCGCCGGTGTCCCGCTGCTGCCCGCCGCCCTTGGCCGCCCGGACCTCACCGGCGCCGCCGAACTTGCCTGGCAGCCCTACCTCGACGACCCCCTGGCGGTCGCCGGGCCCTGAGCCGGGCCCTGAGCCGGGCCGCCGCTCAGGCCGAGAGCGCCGGGCCGTCGTAGTCGACGTCCTCCGCGCAGGCGGCGGCCAGCGTGTCCAGGGAGAGGTCCAGCGCGGCGGCCAGGGCCGCCACCGTGAAGAAGGCCGGGGTGGGCGCCCGGCCGGTCTCGATCTTGCGCAGCGTCTCGGCCGACACCCCCGCCGCCGCGGCCACCTCCACCATGGACCGCTCGCCGCGCGCCTGCCGCAGCAGGGCGCCGAACCGCTCGCCGCGCTGCCGTTCCTGCGGAGTCAAAGGCGTTCTCACCATGACCGTGATACTAATGCCGGTATAAGAATTGGTTCACTCGACACGACGGGAGTCGCGGACATGGTGGAGATCAAGACGGACACGGCCCTTCAGGCGATGCGTGAGGCCGGTCGGGTCGTGGCGCAGGCGCTCGCGGCGGTCCGCGAGGCGGCGGCCGTGGGGGTCAGCCTCCGGGAGCTGGACGAGTGCGCCCGTACGGTCCTGGCGGAGGCCGGGGCACGCTCACCGTTCCTCGGCTACCGGCCCGCCTTCGCCCCCACCCCCTTCCCGGCGGTGATCTGCGCCTCCGTCAACGATGCCGTGGTGCACGGCATCCCCGACGGCTACCGGCTGCGCGACGGCGACCTGGTCAGCATCGACTGCGGCGCGGAACTCGACGGCTGGACCGGCGACGCCGCCGTCTCCTTCACCGTCGGCACCCCCCGCCCCGCCGATCTGGAGCTCATCCAGGCCACCCAGCGGGCCCTGGACGCGGGCATCGCCGCCGCGACCGCCGGCAACCGCATCGGCGACATCTCCCATGCCGTCGGCACCGTCGCCCGCTCCGCCGGCTTCGGCCAGCTCTCCGACTTCGGCGGCCATGGCATCGGCCGCCGCATGCACGAGGACCCCCACATCCCCAACACCGGCCGCCCCGGCCGAGGGCTGCACCTGCGCCCCGGCCTCGCCCTGGCCATCGAGCCGATGCTGCTGGCCGGCGGCCTGGACGACTACCGTACGGACCCCGACGGCTGGACCCTGCGCACCGCCGACGGCAGCCGGGCCGCCCACATCGAGCACACCATCGCCGTCACCGAGGAGGGCCCGCGCATCCTCACCCTGCTCTGACCGGCCCGCCCCGCCCCGACCCGGCCGGCCGCCCGCCGCCCGCCGGGCAGCGGACGGCTCACTCGAAGAGGCGGGTCCAGGTGTCCGGGCCCGGGTAGCCGTCGGCCTCGGTGCCGCGCCAGCCCTGGGCGCGCTGGAAGTCCTGGACGTTCAGCCGGTCGGCCTCCGTCCAGATCGGGTCGGGGCCGACCCGGTAGTGGCTGTCGTAGCCGCGCGTCGTCAACTGCCGCCCCAGGGCCAGCACATGGCTGCCGGAGCGGCCGGGGGCGAAGGAGTCGACGCCGGGGAAGTCCGGGGTGCGGCCGGCGCCGAGGGCGTCGCCCGGGATGTCGCGGCCCCCGCCGTTGATCAGCAGCCGCCAGGTGTGCGGGCCGGGCAACCCGTCGGCCTCGGCGTCCCGCCACCCCTGCGCCTGCTGGAACGCCTGGGTGGCAGCGCGGTCGGCGTCACCCCACTCCGGGCCGGGCCCCTCGGTGTAGAACCGGCCGCCGCCACGCCCCACCAGCATCGAGCCGAGCAGCGTCACCGAGGAGTTGCTGGCGCCCGGCCCGAAGGACTCGGCGCCGGGGAAGGGCAGCTCGGAGATGCCCGACGCCAGGTTGCGGTAGCGGTAGGCCCGGTACTCCGTGCCATGCGTGAAGTACCCGTACGGGATGGTGCGCCGCAAGGTGTGCGGCCGGGACTGCTCATAGCCGACGTAGGAGGTGTGCGACCGGTCGGCCCAGTGGTCGAAGAGGACGACATGCGAGCCCCGCTCCGGGTCGGCCGGGTTGTGGAAGAGCAGGATGTCGCCCGCTGCCAGGTCGTCCTTGGCGATGGGGACGGCGAAGTCCGTCAGGTTGCCGGTCCAGGCGCTGCCGTCGAGCCCCCAGGCCATGGAGATGAAACCCGAGCAGTCGGTGCGGTAGCCGTCGCGGAAGTGGGACCGGCTGTAGGGGACGCGGGAGTTCAGCCAGCGGGCCGCCCGGGAGACGATCTCCGCGCGGGTGAGCTCCGTCAGGACCGGCGGCCCCGCGTCGTCCCCGCGCATCGTCCAGGCCGCAGTCGACCGCAGGCCGGCGGAGCCCGGGAGGTCGGTGGGCAGATCGCTGGGGCCGGGCAGGTCGGTGGGGCCGGGCAGATCGGCGAAGGTGGTGGACGGCGGTGTGCTGCTCTGGGCGGCGTGCGCCACGCCCGTCCCGGCCAGCACCGTACCGGCGGCGACGGTCACCACCGGACGCAGCTGCGCCCGCCCGTGCGCCCGGCCGTCGCCGAGACCTGCCCGGCGCAGCCGGCGCACATTGCGGGCGAGCCGCACCGCGCTGCATGCGGGGCACTGGCAGCCCTCTGCTGACGGAACGTCATAGAACATCGGTGTCGACATGGCGCCTCCCTGATCCGGGAGGTTTACTCTAGTCAGATTGTGGACAATTAGTACTATTTGTGCGGGTGTGTCGCGTCCAGCTCGGTCAGTTCCCCGTCGAGCAGCCCCAGCGCATAGCGCCGGAAGCCCTCGTGCTCCTCGCCCGTGAAGCCGCGGGTCGCGCCCTCGGTCACCAGGATGAGGTCCAGGTAGATCCGGTACAGGGCCAGCCGCCTCCGGGCCGCGCCGTCGAGCCTCAGCGGTGCGCCGGCCGCCTCGGCGTAGCCCTCCAGCAGGCCGGGGGAGTCCTCCGGGTCGCAGAAGAGGGCGAGCGAGACCAGCTCGGCCAGCGGATCGCCGTAGAAGGCGCGTTCGCCGTCGATGATGCCCTCAAGCCGCCACGATCCGTCGCCGTCCGGCAGCACGAACGCATTGCCGTCCCAGAGGTCGAAGTGGACCAGGGCGGGCCGGGTGACCTCGTCCAGCGCGTCGGCGTGGCGGTGGATCACGGACCGGATGCGGTCCGGCGGCGCGGGCAGTTCGGTCCCCAACTCGGCGGCGTCGGCGAGGATGTCGTCGACGATGGCCAGGAACGAACCGCGCCAGGTTGCCGACCGGGTGTGCCCGTCGCGGCGGATGTAGCCGAAGGCCGGGCCGGTCACGGAGTGCAGCCGGGCGGTGGCCCCGCCCAGTTGGCGGCGGACGTCGGCCAGGGCGGCCGGGTCCAGGGTGTCGCGGACCTTCTCCAGCGGGGTGCCGCGCAGCCGCTCCAGCACCAGGAACCCCTGGTCGAGGTCGGCGTACAGCAGATCCGGCAGCGGCACCCCCGCCTCCGCCCCCCGGCTGTAGACGTGCGCCTCGGCGTGCAGCAGATCGGCCTCGTAGCGCAGCAGCTTGAGGCCGGACGGGGGAGCCACCTTGAGGATGCAGTCGCGGCCGTCCGCCAGTGTCACCGCGTACACGGCGTTGAAGCAGCCGTCGGTGCACTCGGAGTGTTCGGCGAGGAGCGCCTGCGGCCCCAGTGCCTGGTGCAGCCACGTCTGCAACTGCTCCACGGGCGGTCGGCGCTTGGTCAGGCTCTCCATGGTCGTCCCCTCCGGCGGTCCGCGCCCCGGGTGGGCGCCGGACAGCCAGGAGGGTAGCGGAATCCGGGTGAGAGCGCTCTCAGAAATTGGGCAGCAGGGTGCGCGACGAGCGCGCGGGGGGCTGCTCAGGACGGTGGCGCGGCCACGGCGGGCCGGGTGAGCAGTCGCCGCCGAAGCCGGGCGCCGACGGCGGTTCGGCGCCGCCGTCCCTCCGTGCCGCGTCCAGGGCCCGGGCGGGCCGCCGGGCCCAGGCTCGCCAGCCGGTCGGCCTCGTGGCCCGGGATGCGGGGCGGGGCACCGGCTCCGTTGTCGGAGACGGGCAGCTTCTCGGCGACGGCGGCCAGCAGCAGGGTGAGATCGCTCATTGTGGGGTTCCTTTCCGGGAGTCTTCCTTTGACTCCAAGGTTGGCACCCCGTTGTGACGGGTGTTTTGCAGGCGGATGACCCTCGGGTGGACATCTCGCCTCGGGCGTTGCCGCCGCGTGAACGGGGGCCGCCGCGACTGCGGCAGCCCCCGTGCGCGGTCGCTGCGCGCGTCGCTCCGCCCGGTCAGCGGCGGCCGTAGCGGCGCTCGAAGC
The DNA here is from genome assembly GCF_003258605.2 of Peterkaempfera bronchialis. Taxonomy (NCBI): domain Bacteria; kingdom Bacillati; phylum Actinomycetota; class Actinomycetes; order Kitasatosporales; family Streptomycetaceae; genus Peterkaempfera; species Peterkaempfera bronchialis. The sequence goes on along the minus strand of NZ_CP031264.1, from coordinate 795,508 downwards.
GCTCCACCCGGCCGGCGGTGTCCAGCACGCGGGTGCGTCCGGTGTAGAAGGGGTGGCTCGCGGAGGAGACCTCCACGTCGATCACGGGGTAGGTCTTGCCGTCCTCCCATTCCACGGTGCGCTCGCTGGTCGCCGTGGAGCGGGTGAGGAAGGCGAAGTCCGCCGCGCGGTCGCGGAAGACGACGGGGCGGTACTGGGGGTGGATGCCGGGCTTCATGGGTCTCTCCGGGTCTCTCTCGGGTCGGCTCGGGTCAGCGCTCTTCGCGGAACAGCACATGGCGGCGGGCGACCGGGTCGTACTTGCGCAGTTGCAGCCGGTCGGGGTCATTGCGGCGGTTCTTGCGGGTCACATACATGTAGCCGGTGCCGGCGGTCGAGCGGAGCTTGATGATCGGGCGGATGTCATTGCGGGCCATGCGGGGGTGGGCTCCCTTCGGTGCGGTGTGCCCACTATAGCGAGATGGTTGTCATTTTCATTCCGCGATGTCTGGGCCCGGAAGGCGGCGGGCCTGGAGCGCTCATACGTCGCGGCGGTGCACGGCGGCCATGGCGAAGAGCGCAGCCAGCGGCAGGAGCACACCGACGACCGCGACGACCGTGCCCCCGGCGTGCCGGATGAGGGCACCGAGAGCCATGCCGACCAGGGCGTGCAGCGGGGCGAGCCGCGCGGAGGCGGCGACGGCCCGCAGGGCGCCGGGGGCGCTGAGGGAGAGGCCGTGGTGGTCGCGCAGGATCGCCCGGGCCAGGCCGGACGAGGGCTACGGCGCGCTGCGCGCGGGCGCGAGCGGCTTCCTCGCCGCGCTCCGGGTGGTCGCCGCCGGTGAGGCGCTGATCGCGCCGAGCGTGACGCGCCGCCTGATCGAGGAGTTCGCCGCCCGCCCCGAGCCTGCGGCTGCGCCCCGGCACGGGGTGGTCGAGGGCATCGCCGACCGGGAGCGCGAGGTGCTCGTTCTCGTCGGACGCGGCCGGTCCAGCGGCGAGATCGCCTCCGGGCTCTTCATCGGCCCGGCCACCGCCAAGGCCCACGGGGGGCGGCTGCCCACCAAGTCGGCGGCCCGTGACCGGGTCCAGCTGGTCACCATCGCCTTTGAGCTGGGCCTGGTGCCGACGTCGCGCCGAGCGAGCGCATACGCGGTGAGTCGGCGTCCCCCGCCGACTGCGCGCGGCCTGGGCGGAGGTTGAGGCCGGGGCGGCGGGCGGCGGGCGGGCCGCTGGGGCTGCCCGCTGCCCGGTCTCCCTGCCCCGCGTGGCTCAGCGGTGGGGTACGGCGACGGGCTGGGCCCGGCCCGGCAGCGCGGGGTCGTACCAGTCGTCCTCGTCGCCGGAGGGCAGCACCAGCGGTGCGGTGCGCAGCGGAGCCGACGGCCGCAGCGGATCCACGGTGAGCCGGGGGTGGGCGAGCGCCCGGCGGGCCCGGGGGGCCCGCAGCGGGTCCGGCAGTACGGGGTCGGCGGCCAGCGAGAACCAGACCACCTTGCCGGCCAGCAGGCCCTCCGGCTCCACCACGGCGCCCCACTCCTTGCTGAGCGCCGCCACGATGGCCAGCCCCCTGCCGCTGACTTCCCAGACGTCGGCCTCGCGGGCCACCGGCAGGGTCGGGTCGGCGTCGTGCACCGAGATGGTGAGGCAGTCCGGGGCGGCCCTGAGTTCCAGGACGCACTCCTCGCTGCCGGCGGCATGCTGGTGGACGTTGGCGAGCAGCTCGGTCAGCCCGAGCAGTGCCGAGTCCACCAGGGGCGCGCACTTCCAGTACCGCAGGTGCGCCGAGGTTATCCGGCGCACGGTTTCGAAGCGGCTCGGGACTGCGGCCAGCCGCAGTTCGTAATTCCTGACCCGATCCTCCATGACGCAACGACTCCCTCCGAGGTGGGGCCGGCTGCGCGCTGCGAGACCTCGAACGCGCAGAGTGTCTGGGTCGCAACGGAAAGCGATGTGCACCAGACTCACGCCGATGGCGCCGTTCCGCAACTTGCGCACACGCGGGCGCGATGCTGCACCGGGGAGCGCACGGCGTGAACGGGCCGGTGGGCGGTGGTGCGAACCGGCGTATCCCGCCGTTCGGCGGACGGGGGTGGCATAAGGGGCGCATGGATAGCAGGTAACGGTCACTTATGGTAGTCGCCTGTTACGCTTGCGTCGGCTCGACCGCAGGCACGCAAGGAGGCCCGACGGCATGGCAGACCCCCGGAACACCGCCGGAGCAGCGGCGACCGTCGATGTGGACCGCTCCGACGACGCCTACCGGGCCTGGCTGAAGGAGGCCGTGCGCAAGGTCCAGGCGGACGCCAACCGCTCCGCCGACACCCATCTGCTGCGCTTCCCGCTGCCCGAGGAGTGGGGCATCGACCTGTACCTCAAGGACGAGTCCACCCACCCCACCGGCAGCCTCAAGCACCGACTGGCCCGCTCGCTCTTCCTGTACGCCCTGTGCAACGGCTGGATCCGCCCCGGGAAGCCGGTGATCGAGGCATCCAGCGGCTCCACCGCCATCTCCGAGGCGTACTTCGCCGGACTGGTCGGCGTGCCCTTTGTCGCCGTGATGCCGCGCACCACCAGCTACGAGAAGATCAGCCTGATCGAGTTCCAGGGCGGCACCTGCCATCTGGTCGACGACCCGCGCACCGTGTACGAGGTCTCCGCGCGGCTCGCGGCGGAGACCGGCGGCCACTACATGGACCAGTTCACCTACGCGGAGCGGGCCACCGACTGGCGGGGCAACAACAACATCGCCGAGTCGATCTACAGTCAGCTCCGTATGGAGCGCTACCCCGAGCCCGCCTGGATCATCGCCACCGCCGGGACCGGCGGCACCTCCGCCACCCTGGGGCGCTATGTCCGCTACCAGCAGTACGACACCCGGATCTGCGTGGCCGACCCGGAGAACTCCTGCTTCTTCGACGGCTGGGTGAGCGGCGATCAGACCGTGCACTGCGAGCGCGGATCGCGGATCGAGGGCATCGGGCGGCCCCGGATCGAGCCCAGCTTCGTGCCCGGCGCCATCGACCGGATGATGAAGGTCCCCGACGGGGCCTCCATCGCCGCCGTCCGCACCCTGGAGCGGGTGCTCGGCCGCCGGGCTGGCGGCTCCACCGGCACCGGGCTGTGGAGCGCGCTGCGGATCGTCGCCGAGATGCGCGCCGCCGGGCAGCGCGGCAGCCTGGTCACCCTGCTCTGCGACCCCGGCGACCGCTACCTGGACAAGTACTACTCCGACCGCTGGCTCGCCGAGCAGGGCATCGAGATCGCCCCGTACACCGCCGTCCTGGACGGCTTTCTGGCCGGCGGGGAATGGCAGGGCTGACCAGCCGTCAGCCGGCGGCCTGTTCGGCGATCCGCTCGTCCAGGCGGCGTGCCGCCCGCCGGAACGCCCGGGCCAGCAGCGGCCGGGCCGCGCTCCACAGCTGCCGGGCGGGCCGCCGCGCCGCCAGCGCGGTGGTCCACTGGAGCCGGGTGCCGCCGTACGGGGACGGTGACAGCCGCCACTCCTCCATCAGCGCCAGCAGCCCGGGGACGCTGGTCTCGTCCACCCGGTAGACGAACCGCCGCCCCTCCTCGGCGACCAGCACGCTCTCCACGAACCGGCCCCCGCCGACCAGTCTGACCCGCCGGCAGCTGCCCCGCCCGTACGGCGGATCGCCCACGTACTCCACCGAGGCGATCGGGCGGAACCAGCGCGGCCAGCCCTCGGGGATCTCCGCCAGCTCCCGGAAGACGGCCTCCGGGGAGGCCGCCAGCACGGCCGAGAAACGCAGCCGCACCGGCGCACCGGTCAGGAAGTCCGGTGTCTCGGGCCGCAGGTGACGTGCCATCAGGCCACCTCCCGCTCCGTGCGACGAGGACCCGGCAAGCCAACCCCAGGGCCCGGAGGCGCCATCGTACGGGAGCGGCAGCCGCCCGGCGAGGGTGCCTCGGGGCGGCCCCGGCTCAGTCGGACGCGCCCGCCAGCACCAGTTCGCGGATCTGCTCGCGGGCCGTCTCCCGGGCCTCCTCGGGCAGCCCGGCGTCGCAGACCCAGGTGTCCACCTCCGCCAGCTCGGCGAAGGTGGAGAGGCCGACCGTGCCCCACTTGGTGTGGTCGGCCACCACCACCAGCCGCCGGGTGGAGGCCACAAAGCTGCGGTTGGTCTCCGCCTCCGCCAGATTGGGCGTGGAGAGCCCCGCCGCCGGGGAGACCCCGTGGCAGCCCAGGAAGAGCAGGTCGAAGTGGAGCGACCGGATCGCCCGGTCCGCGATCGGCCCGACCAGCGAGTCCGAAGGGGTGCGCACCCCGCCGGTCAGCACCACCGTGGTCCCCGCGCCGCCGCCCTGCCGCAGCGCATGCTCGAAGACATCGGCGACCCGCACCGAGTTGGTCACCACGGTCAGGCCCTCCACCTGGGTCAGCCGGTGGGCGAGGGCGTAGGTGGTGGTGCCGCCGGAGAGCGCCACCGCGCTGCCCGGGGCGACCAGCCGCGCCGCGGCCCGGGCGATCTCCTCCTTGGCGGTCAGCTCCAGCGACGACTTCGCCTCGAAGCCCGGCTCATGCGTCCGGGCCTCCTCGACCGGCACCGCGCCGCCGTGCACCTTCTCCACCGCGCCCTGCCGGGCGAGGGCGTCGAGGTCCCGGCGGATCGTCATGTCCGAGACGCCGAGCCGACGGGTGAGCTCATTGACCCGCACGCCCCCGCGCCGCCGCACCTCGTCGAGGATCAGCGCCCTACGCTGCTCGGCGAGGAGGTTGCTGTTCTCCGTCAAGGAAGCCGACCCGCCTTCTGCTCCGTCCCGGTGGTCGGGCCCATGATCCCATGCACCGTGGGGCGCGGCCACGTATGGGTGAGCGCGCACCGCAGCCTGCGCGCCCGCTGTTCATTGCGGTTGGGGCGCAGCGGGTGTACAGACCGCCCGCCGGCGGAACCATGGTCCCACCGGGCCCGGCCGCGCAGCCCCGGCCCGGCGCCGTATCAGTTCCTCGGGGGAGAGAGCACCATGACCCAGGCACCCGAGCGCCCCGGCGGCCCGCCGGGCACGCCGCCGCCACCGCAGCCCGACCTGCCGGGCCAGGCCAGTCCCGTCGGCGTCGCACCGCCGCCCGCCGCCTCCTCCGGCCCCGCCCTGGAACTCCTCGTCCATGGCGTCGGCGGAGCCACGCCCGGCGGCATGCTGGCCGACCCGCACCCCATCCGGATGCTCGGCGACGACACCGCAGGCGTCTACCGCCGCCGGAGGGACCTGCACGCCGAGGACGACCCCCGGAACCCTCGGCAGGAACCCCTTCAGGAGGCGTACTGCTGGTCCGGGCTCACCTCCGGCGACGGCACCCGGGCGCTCTGGCTGCTGCTCCTGCCCTTCATGGTGGTCAACCTCGCCCACTGGATGCGGCCCCCGGGCCAGGCGGGCGCGGGTCAGGCGGGCCCAGGCGCGGCCGGTACGGGCCAGGCACCGAGGCAGCGCGCCGGGGCCGCCTATGACCTGCTGCTGCGGCTGCTGGCGCTGCTGCTCACCGTGCTGCTCGCCGCCGGTGCCTGCGAGGTGGCGCTCGACCTGGCCGCCTGGCAGTGCGCGGGCAGCCCCGTCTGCGCCGTGCACCAGTCCTGGCTGCGCTTCGCCGCCGACCCGCACAACTGGTGGCACCAGCCCGGCCGCCGACTCGCCCTCGGCGCGCTGCTGCCGCTGGCGCTGGTCGCCCTGCTGGGGCATCTCTCACACCGCACCTGGAGCGCCTTCGAGGCCCACCAGCCCGATGAGCACCGGGCGACCGAGCAGCGCGAGGCCCCCATGGAGCTCGCCGGGTTCTGGTACGGCAAACGCGCGGTCGGCCGACTGCGGATCGCCCATCTCGCCGCCGCGCTGGCCACCGTGGGCATCGCTCTGGTGGTCCCCACGCTGCGGCACGACGCCGGGCCCACCGGATCGGCGGCGCTGCTCGGGGCGGGGGTGCTGCTGGCGGCACTGCTCACGGCGGTGGCGGTCGCGGTCCTGGTGGTGCTGGTGGGGAGCGTACGCCGGGAGGCCATCCTGGACGACGCCCGGGACGGCGTCCTGGTGCGCTATCTGCACTGGGCCACCCTCGCCATCTGCGGGGCGGCCCTGCTCTACAGCGGCTGGGGCCGGACCGGCTGGACCTCCTCCGGACTGCTCCCCGGCGGGGCCGCCGCCTTCACCGTGCTGGCGACCGGTCAACTGGTGCTGGTGGTCGGGCTCGCCGCCGTGACCGCCGTCCTCGCCCGCAGGTCCGGCCGCGCCCCGGCCGCCGCGGGCCTCGCCGAGGGGCCCGGCCCGGAGCCCGGCCCGGAGCCCGACGGCAAGCAGCCCGGCCCGGAGCCCGACGGCAAGCAGCCCGGCCCGGAGCCCGACGGCAAGCAGCCCGGGGCGGCGCTGCGGGCCCCCGGCTTCGGCGGGCCCGACGGGGCGGCGCTGGGCGGCTTCGGCGGCCCGGCCACCGCCATGCTCGCCTGCGGCCTGGGCGTGCTCTTCACCTCCGGCGCGGTTGTCTGGGCCGCCGACTGGCTCAACCGCGCCGCCGGACCGGGCGACCGCCGCGACACCCTCCCCGCCCCGCCGCTGCTGCTCACCTGGCACGCCGTCTGCCTCCCCGTCGTGCTGCTGGCCGTCGCCGGGCTGCTGGCGCTGGCCGGCGGCCGGATGGTGCTCCAGCAGCGGGACCTCGCCCCCCGGGTACCGGCCACCTACGGGGTGGCCCCCGACGGAGCCAGCCCCGAGCGGTCCGCCGCCATCGCCGGGGCGCTCGCCCGGGCGCGGCTCACCGACTCCGGCCCCGCGCTGATCGGCGCCGTCGCACTGCTGGCCCTGCTGGCCTGCGCGGGGTCACTGGCCGGGGCGCTGGTCAAGCACGCCGACCCGGCCCAGGCCGCCGACTCCACGCCCACCGCCGTCGCCTATGCCGCCGACACCGCCCAGGCGCTCGGGTCCTGGCTGATCGGCACCGCCGTGGTCGCCCTGGTGGCCCTGGGCCGCCGCGCCTACAAGGGCGCCGGGGCGCGGCGCACCATCGGCATCCTGTGGGACATCGGCACCTTCTGGCCGCGCGCCGCACACCCCTTCGCCCCGCCCTGCTACGCCGAGCGCGCCGTGCCCGACCTGGTCTCCCGCGTCCGGGCCTGGTGCGACCGGGGGCCGGTCTGCCGGATCGTGGTCTCCGCCCACTCCCAGGGCACGGTGATCGCCGCCGCCGCGCTCTGGCAGCTCCCCGAGTCGGTACGCCACCAGGTCAGCCTGCTCACCTATGGCTCGCCGCTGCGCCGCCTGTACGGGCGGTTCTTCCCGGCGTACATGGGCCCCGAGGACCTGGCCCGGCTGCGGCGCCACATCCCGGCGTGGCGGAACCTCTACCGGTACACCGACCCGATAGGCGGCCCGGTGCACGTCCCGACCGCCGGGCAGCAGGCGCCGGTGGACGCGCCGCCGTTCACCGACCCGCTCAGCTATGGGCGCACCCCGGCCGCTCCGCTGCCCACCCAGGTCGAGGCGCACTCCCACTACCAGGCCGACCCGGCCTTCGCCGCCGAGCGGGCCGCGCTGCTCTCCCGGCTCTGCTGAACCGGCCCTGCTCACCTGCCTGGCTACCCGGGCAGGTCCTCGGGCACCAGCAGTTGCAGCTCCTCGGTGGAGGGGTCGGCCAACTGGGCCACCCGTACGGCGTGCCGCTCGACCATGGTCTCGAAGACCTGCCGGGCGGTGCGCCCATTGCCGAACGACGGCCCCCGGTCCAGCGCCGCGAAGTGGTCCAGCAGCGCCGTCGCAGTCGGTTCGGCCAGCTGGTACTCATGCTCGGCGCACTGGGTGCGGGTGATCCGCAGCAGCTCCTCGGCGGAGTAGTCGGGAAAGGTGACGGTACGTGAGAAGCGGGACGCCACACCGGGGTTGGAGGAGAGGAAACGCTCCATCTCGGCGGTGTAGCCGGCCACGATGACCACCACCTCATCGCGGTGGTCCTCCATCAGCTTCACCAGGGTGTCGATCGCCTCCCGGCCGAAGTCGCGGCTGCCGTCCTCCGGTGCCAGCGCATACGCCTCGTCGATGAAGAGCACCCCGCCGCGCGCCCGGTCGAACGCCTCCGAGGTGCGCAGCGCGGTGGAGCCGATGTGCTCGCCGACCAGATCGACCCGGGCGACCTCCACCAGGTGGCCGCGTTGCAGCACCCCCAGGGCGGCCAGGATCTCCCCGTAGAGGCGGGCCACCGTGGTCTTGCCGGTGCCGGGGGAGCCGGTGAAGACCAGGTGGCGGCGGAGCGAGGGCGCCTTGAGCCCGGCCTGCTGCCGCCGCCGGCCGACCGAGATCAGGTCGATCAGGGTGCGGACCTCCTGCTTCACGGTGTCCAGCCCGATCAGCGCGTCCAGATCGGCCAGCGCCTCGTCGGCGGGGCGGCAGTCGGGGATCGGGGCGATGGCGGCGGTGGAGTCCACCAGCGGGGCGCTGCCCGTACGCGCGGCGCCACCGCCGCCGCCCGCGAAGCCCCCGCCGAGGATGCCGCCGCCGAGGATGCCGCCGGCGCCCGCCGCGTGGTCGCTGACCGTGCCGCGCGCGGCCGTGGCGGTGGCGGTCTGCGGCTTGATGTCGTCGCTGGTGCAGTCCTCCACGATCGGGCCGGGCTCGGAGAACTCGAACCCGCCCCGGGCGTGCTGCTCCGCGCGGCAGCGGGAGATGACGGTCCGGCAGCCGTCGATCACATGGAAGCCATAGCCCTTGCCGTGCGAGACCCGGCACTCCTCGAAGGTGCCCACGCCGCCCGCCGAGACATAGACGGCCGCGTCCGCGCTGCCGCGTACGGTGCAGGAGCGCACCACCGGGTCCGCGCCCCGGGCCACGATCACCCCGGTGGCCACGTCGGCGATCTCGCAGCCGTCCAGCGTGCCGCCGCTGCCGTGGTCGCGGAACCAGAGGCCGGTACCGGCGTCCTGGATGCGGCAGCGGTCCAGCCGCACGGTGGCGCCCCCGCTCACCGAGACGGCGGAGCTGCGGATCTGGGTGAGCGTGCAGTCGGTGACCTCGGCGTGCGAGTCGCGGTCCAGGACGAAGAGCGCGTCGGGCACATCGTGCAGGCGGCAGTCGGAGAGGGACACCCGGGCGCCGTCGCTGATCCAGACGGCCGGGTAGTCGCCGGTGGAGTCATGCAGCTCGCTGCCGGACGCCTCGGCGCGGGTGCCCGCGTCCCACACCGAGAGCCCATTGCGGCCGAACGCCCGTATGGTGCTGCGCTCCAGGGTGAGCACCGAGCGGCCGCGCAGGTCGGCGCCGTTCTCCGGTACGTCGTGGACGCGGGTGCCGTCGAGCGCCAGCACCGCCTCGCTGTCCAGGGTGATGCCGTTGCCGGAGACCCGGTGCACCTCGCAGTCGGTGATCCGGCCGACGGCCCGGCTCTCCGCCTGCACGCCGGTGCCGTCGATCTCGTAGACCTCGCAGCCGACCGCCTCGACGGTGGTGCCCTCGCCGGTGAGCAGCAGTCCGGCGCCGGAGGCGTGGTGGATGCGGCTGCGGTCCAGGCGGGCGGTGGCGCCCTCCAGCACCGCCACCCCTGCCTGCCCGGCGGCGACCACCTCGCACTCCTCGAAGGACGCGGCGGCGGCGTCGCGGACCCGGATGCCGAGCCCTCCGGGGTTCTCCACGGTGCACTGCCGGACGGTGGGCCTGGCCCCGCCCCGGACCTCGATGCCCACGGCGGAGACGGTGCTGACCCGGCACTCGGCGATCTCGGCCGCCGCAGCCGGCCCGTCGACCAGCACGGCGGCCGACGAGGTGTCATGGCCCTCCAGCACCAGGCCCCGCACCGAGGCGGCGGCCAGCACGGTGAGCGCCGGTCCGGCGGGCGGCTCGATCCGCACCGAGCCGAGGGCGCCGGCGGCGGTGACGGTCACCGGCTTGTCGAGGACCAGGTTCTCCCGGAAGGTCCCCGCCCGGACGGTGACGGTGTCCCCGGGCTCGGCGGCGGCAAGCGCCTCCGCCAGGGTGTCGTACTCGCCGGTCCGACGCCGCCAGCGGGAGCCGCTGTCCTGCGTGACTCGGACCTTCTGCTCTCCCATAGCGGAACGCGTCCCCACCTCTCGTCCGGCCGTGCCGCGGCAGCGCCCACGGGGACGGCCGTGGGCGGAGCCGTCGCCCCACCGTAGCGCCTCGGCGAAGATCATCCGTGCCGGGTGGCCGGAACCACGACCCGATCGTTCACCTTCCGGGGACCGGGCGCGGCCCCTCCTCCAGCACGGTCACCGGGTCGCCGAGATGGAGGGTGCCCAGTACGTCGCCGATGCGGCCCGGGGGGCGCTCGGGCACCAGGTTCTGCCCGAAGACCAGGCCCTTGCCGAACCGGCGGTGCCTGCCCAGGGCGCGCAGCGGCTCCGCGCCGCGTACGCCGGTCTCCTGGTCGGTGGTGGTGACCACGCACCGGGTGCAGGGCTTGACCACCCGGAAGGCCACCTCGCCGACCCGGATCCGCCGCCAGCCGTCCTCCGCCCACGGCTCGGTGCCGTCGACCACCAGGTTGGGGCGGAACCGGGCCATCGGCAGCGGGGCGCCCGCGACCGGGTCGCCGGGGTGGTCGGCGGCGATGTGCGCATTGAGCGCGTCCAGTGAGGCGGTGGTGGTGAGCAGCAGCGGGAAGCCGTCGGCCATCGAGACCGTCCCGCCGGGGGCGTACTCAGGGTCCGACGGGCGGCGGCGGGGGTCGTCCAGGTGCACCAGCCGCAGATCGGCGTCGAGCAGTTCGGCGAACCAGACGTCGGCCTCCTTCCCGGCTGCGGCGGCCTGGAAGGGGGTGCCCCAGACGTGGACGTCGGCGAGCGGGTCGCCGCGCTCGGCGGACGGGGCGTCGACATGCAGCGGTTCGGCTCCGGGGGCGGTGATCAGCAGGCCGCCGTCCGGCCGGGGCTCGACCCGGACCAGCGCCAGCCGGGGGTGGTCACGCTGGCTGACGAAGCGGCCGTCGCGGGCGGCCAGCATCCAGCGCCGGTCTCCGGCCAGCCCCCACGGCTCGACCGGGGCGGAGGCGGGGCTCAGCCGGCGGGCGGACTTCAGCGGGTGGACGTACAGGGCGCTCAGGCGTGGCATGCGGCCATGGTGCCAGGTGGCGGCCGGTGCGGGCGCTCGCGGTATCAAGGGCGGGCGGTATCCGGGCGGTATCCGGGCGGTATGCGGGCGCGCGGGCGCCGGGCCGGAGATGCCACCGGGCCGATCGGGAAACCCGATCGGCCCGGTGCAGACCCTCCCTCCTGGCCCGGGGCGGGCAGGAGGGGCCCATGCTCCTCCGGTGCGGCGCGGCACCGGGGTCGTGCGGTGGGTGTGCCGGTCAGTACCCCGGGTAGCCACCGCCACGCGGGTACTGCTGCTGCTGCTGGTCGCCGTACTGGGTGGGCGCTGCGGGGCGCTGCGGCATCGGCCGGACCGGAGCGACGGGGGCGACCGGCGCCACCGGGGCGGCGGGCCGCAGGCCGTTGCCGCCGAAGCCCTGGCCCGGACCGGGGTAGCCGTAGCCGCCCGGCTGGCCCTGGCCGCCCTGCGGCGCGCTGGGCATGCCCTGCGGCGGCATGCCCTGCCCGGGGGCGGCCATCCGCTGGTTGGGGACATACGGCTGGGGAGCGCCGTACTGGGGTGCCTGCGGGGCCGCCGCGTACTGCGGGGCGGGGGCCTGCGGAGGCAGGTGGCTGCTGCTCGGACCGGGGCCCAGCGCCGGGCGGGCGGGCGGCAGCGCGGGCAGGTTGGAGGCCGGTTCATAGCCGCCGTAGCGCGGCTGCTCATAGGGGGACGGCATGGCCGGCGGAAGGGCAGCCGGCACATTGATCGGGGCGATCTGGGGGACTCCGCGTTCTGCGACCAGGCTGTCGTAGATGGGCGTGTCCGAGGAGAAGGACGGAGCGTAGTAGCCGACTCCGTCGAAGGAGCGCGGGGAGGTCATGCGCATACCGTAGGACACCTTGTGCCTGCTGAGGAGACCGGTAGGGCACGGAGTTGGTGTGTTTGCCGAGACTTCCTCTCCACACTTGCGTTGAAAGTATGAAAAACGGTCACCAAGCGTCGGCGAGGTTGTCAAGTGGTTGTGCATGTGACCCTCGACATCCGGCCGTTGTGCGGCGGAGTGATCAGCGGAGTGATCGCAGACGAACGAGGGCGCGCACGGCTGCGGACCGGCCCCGCGAGGAGCCCGTCCGAGGCCGCGCGCGCCCCGGGTCCGGCGCGCTCAGACGCCGTGCGAGCGCAGCTGCTCGGCCCGCCCGTGGATGCGCACCACCGCGTCCGCCGTCCGCCGCACCGTCGCGGCGTCCATCTGCGTCCAGAGCGGGACGGTGAGCACCGAGTCGGCGAGCCGGTCCGTACGGGGCAGCGCCTCGGCCTGGCCGAGGTGGGCGTAGGCCCGCTGCCGGTGCACCGGGGGGTGGAAGTAGCGGCGGGTGTCCACGCCCTCCGCCTTGAGGGCGCGGGACAGCTCCAGGGCGGTCAGGCCGAAGCGGTCCGGATCCAGGATCAGGGTGAGGTCCTTGAAGGTGGAGATGTCGCCCTCGTCCGGGACCGCGATCCGCAGGCCCGGCAGCCCGGCGACGGTCGAGCTGAACTCGCCCGCCAGCGCCCCCCGGTGGGCCACCCGCTCCTCCAGCCCCGCCAGCCAGCTGAGCGCCACCGCGGCGTGCAGCTCGCTCATCCGGGCGTTGAGGCCGGGGAAGAGGGTGTCGTAGTCGCCGGGGTTGCCGTAGTCGCGGGCGCAGCGCAGCGTCGCGGCCAGCGCTCCGTCGCGGGTGGCGACCAGCCCGCCCTCACCGGCCACCGCCACCTTGGTGGGGCTCATGGAGAACACCTCGGCGAGGCCGAAGTTGCCCACCGGGGTACCGGCCCGGCGGCTGCCCAGGCCGTGCGCCGCGTCGTACACCAGCGGCACCCCGGCGGCGTCGGCCACCTCCTGCAACCGCTCGACCCGGCACGGGGTGCCGTAGACATGGGTGGCCATCAGCGCGGCCGGCGACCCGGCGGCGGCCAGCCGGGCGGCGGCGTCCTCCGGGTCCAGGGTGATGTTCTCCTCCAGCGCCTCCGCGAAGAGCGGCACCCCGCCCGCCCAGTGCGCGGCGTGCGCGGTCGCGGAGAAGGTGAAGCCGGGCATCACCACCGGCCGGCCGGCCCCCACCCCGGCGGCCTGGAGCACCAGCATCAGCCCGGCGGTGCAGTTGGAGACGGCCACCACATGGTCCACCTCCAGCAGCTTGGCGGCGCTCTCCTCCAACTCGGCGACGGTCGGCCCATTGGTCAGCTGACCGCTGTCCAGGACGGTGCCCAGACGGCGCAGCAGCCCGTCCCGGTCGGGTGCCCGGACGACGGTGAGCGGCAGCCCCTCGGGGAAGGCGGGCGTGCCGCCCAGGGCTGCGGGCAGGTCTGCGGTCATCAGTCGATCCCCCTGGAGTGCGGCGGGTACGGCGGGTGCGGCGGGTGCGGTGGGTGCGGTGGGCGTGGCCGGTACGGCCGGTGCGGCGGTGGCGATGGTGGCGCGGCTGTCGCCGGTGGAGTCGGCGGTGGGCGGCGCGGTACGGCGGTGCGCAGCGGCACCAGCCGGGAGTCGGGCGGTTCGGCCCCGGGCCAGGCCCGGTCCCGCCACTGACCGGGCTCGGCCAGCCACTCCACCGCCCGCTGCCGGGGCAGCGGGCGGACGGCGGGCGGTCTGGGGATCACCAGCAGCACCAGTACCAGCGGCAGCACCTGCACCCGCTCCCGGGACAGGATGCCCATGTTGTTGATGCTGGAGAACGCCCAGCAGAACAGCAGCGTATAGACGACCGTGAAGGCCATGTACGGCCGCCGCACGAAGAGCCGGGGCACCTGGCGCAGCCGGGGCCAGGACCGGATGAAGACGATCAGCAGCGCAAAGCACTCCACCGACTGCACCAGGTTCTGGAGGTTGGACGCCTCGAACGGGAATGGCCGGAACAACACCGTCACCACCGCCATCGGCAGCCCCAGCGGTGACAGGCTGACACTCGGCGCCGCGTCGTCGCTGATCCCCGCCCCGGCGGTCGCGGTCAGCTGGGAGCCGCCCTGCGAGGTGCGGCGTGCCGTCTCCTGGAGCACCTGGTCGACCTGCCCCGCCCCCGCGGTGCCGAAGAACGAGCTGACCTGCTGGAGCATCAGCATCACCCCGACCCCCAGCACGGCGACGGTGAGGATGGTGCGCAGCGGCCCCAGCGCGCTGACCTCCTTGGGCCGCCGCCGCAGCACATAGGCGATCACCAGCCCGGCCCCGGCGAGCACCGTCACATGCGGGCGGACCATCCCGGTGCCCAGCGAACCGGCGGCGATCCAGGCGAACGCCCCGCGCCGCCGCTCCAGCAGCCGGGCCGTGCCGTACGCGGTGGCGCCCAGGCAGAGCATCATCCAGGCGTCCTTGCCGATGCTGGACGGCCAGAAGAGCAGCGACGGCAGAAAGAAGAGCAGCTTGGCGTAGCGGCGCGACTCCGCCTCCGGGAAGGCGATCTGCACCCCCCGCCAGAAGAGCAGCAGCCCCCAGAAGCCGAGCCAGGAGTAGACCAGGAAGCCGCCCAGCAGGGAGGGGCCGGTCACCAGGTAGACCACGCCGGTGACGATGATGACGAAGCCGGTGCCGGCCACCTTCATGCCCAGGTCGTAGTGGCCGCCGTTCTGGAGCAGGGTCCCCTGCTCCAGCGCAGCGGTCAGGGCCCGGCCCTTCTCGTCGTACATCCTGGCGTCGGCCTGGCCGCCGTACAGCACAAACGCCATCAGATAGCGGGGGAAGGCGCAGAGCAGCTTGAGCGCCATCGCCATCATCAGCAGCTTGAAGATCCTCGGCTCGGGGTTGACGGCGGCGATCCGGCCCAGGATCGGCGTACTCACCGCCATCAGCACCGGCAGGATCAGCAGCGCACCCCAGATGTCGTACGAGGTGTGCGCCATGCCCCAGGCGAACATCGCCACATAGCCGGACACCAGCAGGCCCGCCACGCAGGAGGCCCACGGCACCCGGCGGGCCCAGCGGGCGGGCAGCGCGGCCAGCTCGTGGCGGGACCGCATCAGAAGACCTCCAGGTCGCCCAGGGCGAACCGCCAGCCGGCGACGCCCCCGGCCCCGCCCGGCCCCGGCCCGCCGCCGGGGGCGCGCGACACCAGCGTCATCCCGGCGCGCGGCGCGGTGAGGTAGCCGCTGCGCAGCGCGGCGGCGGCCGGCTCGGTGCCCGCCGCCAGATGGGTGGCCACATGGTCGCAGCCGGAGCGGGCGGCCATCCGCAGCAGCCGGGCCGCAGTGGCCCGGTCGCCGGGGCGGACCACCGCATCCGCCAGGGTGAACTCGGTGAGCGGGCCCCGGCGGCGCGGTCGGCCGAAGGCCACCCCGGCCAGCTCGCCGCCACGGACCACGGTGATCACCCGGTAGTCCAGGCCCGGCGCCTCGCCGTAGCGCCAGCGCAGAAAGGCGGCGGAGCGCACGGTCGCCAGCCGGGCGTCGCCCGCGTCGGCCTCCGCCCGCTCGCGCAGCAGCTCGGCCAGCGGGCCTGCGGTGCCGTCCCGCTGCTGCCCGGCGAACCAGTCGGCCGCGCCGGGCAGCGGGCAGCGGGCCCCGGCGTCCTGCGGGGGCGCGGGGGCGGCCCGGCGGGCCAGCACGGCGCGTACGCCCCGGGCGAAGGCGGCGGGCCGCACCGGCCGCACGGCGATGGGCACCCGTCCGGCCGGCTGCCAGCCCATCTTCAGATAGCCGGGGAGGCTGCTGGCGTTCGGCGTGTTGAAGACCAGGGCGGTGTCGTCCGCGACCCGGTCCAGCAGGTCCAGGGTGAGGCGGCGGAAGATGCCGCGCCCCTGGAAGTCCGGGTGGGTGGCGGTGTCCACCGGCCGCACCGCGCGGACCGGGCGTCCGGCGGCGGCGTACTCCCAGCGCAGGAAGAGCCGCACCCCGGCCAGTCGGCCGTCCCCGGTCTCGGCGACCAGGCCGGGGCTCACCCCGAAGGGGTTGCGCAGGTGCTTCCAGGTGAAGAAGTCGGCGCTGCGCTCACCGGTGGGGCCTCCGGCGAGCGAGGCGGTGAGCAGGCGCAGCAGCTCCGGCAGGTCGCCCTCCACCCACGGCCGCACCAGCAGCCCGGCACCGCCACCGCCCCGGCCCCCGACAGCCCGCCGCGGCGCCGCCCCGGGGGCCGGGCTGTCGGTGTGGTCCGGCGGCTCGGCAGGGGCGCTCAGGGCGTTCACCGCATCGGCCGGGCCCGGCCCGCTCTCGCGGGGCGGCTCTGGGGCGGGGGTGGCGGTCACCGGCGGCCGGCCCCCAGCACCTGCTCGTACACGGCCTCGACCGCCCGCTGCGCCCCCGCGACGTCAAAGGACCGCGACCGCTCCCGGGCCGCCGCGCCCATCCGGGCGCGCAGCCCGTCGTCGCCCACCAGCCGGGCCAGGGCGCGGCAGAGGGCGTCCGGGTCGGCGGGCGGCACCAGCAGGCCCTGGTCGCCGTCGTCCAGCACCTCCGGCATCCCGCCGACGCGGGTCACCACGGCGGGCAGCCCGCTGGCCATCGCCTCCATCAGCGCCACCGGCAGCCCCTCCTGACGGGAACTCAGCGCGAAGACGTCCAGCCCCGGCAGCAGGGCCGGTACATCCGACCGCGACCCGGCGAAGACGACCGCGCCGTCGGTGAGGCCCAGCGCCGCCGCCCGGCCGCGCAGCTCCCCCTCCAGGGGCCCGGAGCCCACCAGGACCAGCACCGTGCCCGGGTGGGTGCGCCGCAGCCGGGCGTGCGCCTCCAGCAGTGTCCGCTGGTCCTTCTTCGCCGTGAGGTTGCCGACGCTGCCGACGACCACGGCGTCCCCGGGCACGCCCAGCAGCGCCCGGGCCGAGGCCCGGGCGAGCGGGCCGGTGGGGGCGCCGGAGAGGTCCGGCCCGTGGTGCACCACCGTGAGCCGGTCGCCCAGCCGGTGCGCCCGGGGGGAGACGGTCTCGGCGACGGCCCGGGAGACCGCGATCACCGCGTCGTTGCGGCGGTAGGTGGCGGCATTGGCCCAGCGGGTGGCGGTCCGGTACCGCTCCCACATGTTGTGCTCGGTGTGCACCAGCCGTACGCCCCGCAGCCCGGGCCCGCGCAGCAGCAGCCGCGCCGCCACCGCAGGCACCGGCATATGGGTGTGCACCAGCCGGTAGCGCCGCTCGGCGGCGAGGCGGCGCAGCCGCAGCGGCCAGCGCGGGTCGGCCCGCCCGGGGGTGCCGTGGGCCCCGCCCAGGCAGTGCACCCGTATCCCGGCCTCCTCAAGGGCGGGGACCAGGGCGTCCTTCCACGGCAGCACATAGGCGACCTCGACCTCGTAGCGGTCGCGGTCCAGGTGCCGGGCGCAGTTGACCAGCAGTTGCTCGGCACCGCCCCGGCCGAGCCCCTTGGCCAGCCACAGCACCCTGGTCCGGGCGCCGGAGGGGCGGTGGGGGAGCGGGGCGGGTCCGGGGGTGGCGGCGGGGTCCGCCTCTGCGGCGTCGGTCACCGGTCCTCCCCCTCCGCCCGGCGGACCGCCGCCGGGTCGGCGGCGTACCCGCCGTCCACGGCCCGGTCGGGCAGTCCGGCCTCGCCGCGCGCCCAGCTCGGGGCGTGCCGTTCGCGTTCCCGCTCGCGGGTCTCGTAGACCCGGTCCTCCTCGTCGTCGTCGGGCCGGACCAGGGCGCGTGGCTGCGCGCCGCCCCGGCCCAGGGTGGTGACGGCGGCGCCGGGCGGCGCGGCCTCCGAGCGGCGCAGCCCGGTGCGCGGGCCGCCGCCGGACGGCGACGGGGAGGCGGTGAGCGCGAGCCCGGCCACCGGTACGCCGGTGCGGGCCAGCAGTTCGCTGACCCGGGCGGCCTGCTCCGGTGTCACATTGCCGCTGCGGGCGGTCACCAGTACCGCGTCGGCGTGCTGCACCAGGTCGTACGCGTCATTGGCGTGCAGCAGCGGCGAGGTGTCGATCAGCACGATGTCGGCGTGCCGCCGGGCCCGTTGCAGCACCTCCCCGGCGCGCATCACCAGGGCTGCGGGGTAGGCGTTGGTGTTTCCGGCGCCGATCAGGGTGACCCCTTCCACATTGGTGGTCCGGACGACGTCGACGATGCCGGTGAGCCGGTCGCCGCGCAGCAGTTCGGCCATGCCGGGACCGCGCGCGGCCACCCCGAAGTGCTCATGGGTCTGCGGGTGGCGGAAGTCGCAGTCCAGCACGAGCACCGAGCGGCCGGTCTCGGCGAGCGCGGCCGCCAGATTGGCCACGGTGGTGGTCTTGCCGTCGCCGCTGCGCCCGGACATCACCAGCACCACGGGGGCCGGGTGGGCGAGCCGGCGGGAGACCAGCGCGGCGGCCGCCGCCGGACTGCCGTCCTCCTCTCCGTCCCTGATGTGCAGGGAGAGCGAGGGCGGCCCGGTCAGCAGCAGGGTGGAGCGCAGCGAGCGGTACGCCTCGGCGGCCGACGCGGACGGGCGGGCGACCACCACCGGCTCGCGCAGCCGCCGCAGCCGCCGGGAGAGCACCGGGATCTCGCCGATCACCGGCAGGGCGAACGCCTCCTCGGCGCCGTTGCGAGTCCGTACTTTGCCGTCGATCCGGTCCAGCATCAGCGCGGCGACCACGCCGAGCGCCAACCCGAGGGCGACCGCGAGGGCGAGGCGCAGCGGGCGGCTGCTGGGCGCGGTGAGCAGGGTGGAGTCGGCCGGGCTGCTGTCGATGGAGCCCCACTTGCGCACGGCGTCGGTGCGGGCGGCGTTCTGGAGGTTGGAGATGTCGGTCAGGGTCTTGGTGATGGCGGCCTTGGCGGCGTCTATCTGCGGTTGCAGCTTGGTCTGCGCCTCGGCGGTGGCGCCGGCGAGCCTGGAGTTGAGGGAGTCGAGCTGCTGCTGCTGGATCGTCGCCTGCTGCTGGAGGGACTGGATGGAGTCCTGGGCGTTCTTCTGCGCCTCGCGGCCGTACCCGATGATGGTGGCCTCGGCGAACGCGCTGACCACGTCGGAGCAGGCCTGCTGGGTGGGGCCGTGCGCGGTGAACTGGAGCATCTGCTCGCTGACCGCCGTCACCTCGCGGCGGGTCAGCAGCGTCTGGAGGTCGGTGGTGCCGAGCTTCTTGGCGGCGGCCTGGGCGACGTCCGAGCCGGTGGCGAAGGACAGCACCTGGTCGATCTTGACGGTGTCTCCGGAGCCCGCAGCCGGCACGATGCTGACCTTGCACTCCCACTTGCCGTTGTCCACGGCGTTGCCGGCCGGGGTGAGCAGCCAGCCGACGACGAGCGCCGCCAGGCCGCAGCCGACGAGCAGCCGCCAGTACCGTCGTAGGACGGTGAGATGGTTTGCCGGTTCCACCGGTGGAGTTCCCCTCGCGATCGTGTGCTCGGTGCTACCGGGCCCGGCCCTCCCGCTGCCGGTCCCGGCGGTGCCGTGCGTCGCGTCCACACGGGCCGTGGCGAGGCCCACGCGGTGCGCCGTCCGGCTCGGTGAGGCGCCGGTGCGGCGAGCCGCGCCCTCCCCCGGGCGGCGGCGGCGTGGCGGCGGCTCGCTCCTGGTTCAGGCCCGTGGGGTCTCGGACGCGGACGGTCGCGGACAGCCGCCACCGCGCCGGCCGCAGCAGGCGGTCGCGGGATTCCTCGATCGGTTGTGCACCTCTACCCCCCTGACCACGCGGAAGCTCGCCTTCCGCACCCCCGTGTGGAACCGCCGTCCCTTGCGATGCTTGCCTCAGCAGGCGTCCGGCGCAACCACTTTGGCAATTCCCGGTCAGCGGCCCCCGCGCCCCCGCGCCCCGAGCGACCGCTCATAGAAGTCCACGGTGCGCCCCGTCACCCGCTGGAGGGTGAAGAACGCCAGGAAGCGCGCCCGGGCCGCCTCCACCCGGCGCTGCGCGGCCTCGGTGTGCTCCAGGGTGGCCACCAGGGCGTCGGCCAGCTCCTCGGGCCGCTCGGGCGGGACCAGCGAGGCGTACTCCTCCGAGCCGACGGTCTCCCGCAGCGCGGGCACATCGGAGCAGACCAGGGGCACCCCCACGCCCATGGCCTCCATCGCGGCGCTGCCCAGGCCCTCCCAGCGCGACGGGGCGGTGAAGACGTCGCTGGCCGCCATCAGGTCGAAGACATCGGTGCGCGCCCCCAGGAAGCGCACGCTCCCGGTGGAGCCGTCGGACGCGGGCGCCGCCCCGCCGTCGGCGGCCTCGGCCAGGGCCCGCAGCCGGGCCGTCTCGGCGCCGGGGCCGCCCGCCAGCAGCAGCACCGCCTCCGGCACCGCGCGGCGCACCCGGGGCCAGGACTCCAGCAGCACGTCCAGGCCCTTCTGGTACTGCTGCCGGGCGGCGGCCAGCACCAGCGGCACCTCCTGCGGCAGACCGAGCGAGGCCCGCACCTTGGCCCGCCGCTCGGGGTCGGCGGTGCCCAGCAGCTCGGGGTCCCGGCCGCGCGGGATGACATCGATCCGGTCCGGGGAGATCCGCAGCCGGCGGGACATCGCCCCGGCGACATGCCGGGTCAGCGCATGGAAGCGGCGGGTGCCCTGCGCGGTCACCCCGTCCACCGCCTGGGCCGCGCGCACCTTCCACGGGCTCAGGCCCCGGGCGTGCACATGCTCCGGCCCGTACGAGGAGTTGACCAGGCTGGACACCACCGGCACCCGCGCCGCCAGCGCCGCGCTGCGGCCCAGCACATCGGACTCGAACAGGGTGGTGTGCACCAGGTCGGGGCGGCGCTCGCGCAGCAGCTCGTACAGACCCCGGACGCGGCCGGACCGGCCGGCCCGGTGCACCCCGAAGAGGGTGGCTCCGGCGGCGGCCAGCTCCGGCTGGAACCCCTCGGAGTCGACCAGATAGGCGATGTCCAGCCGGACGCCGCTGCGGATCAGATGAGGCGCCATGCTGGCGAGGCCCTGCTCCGCGCCGCCGACTCTCTCCAGACTGTCGATCACATAGAGCACATGCATGTGCAGGTCTCCCCCCCCTTGTGCGATGCGCACCGGCCCTCCCCGCCGTCCGGCGGCGCCATCGCCGACACAGCATCCCAGGCGGGGAGGGGTGCCCGCTGCGGAACGGCGGTTCGGATACGTAAAGAGTGCCCCCAGGCAGGCAAAGCCGCTGTCGGATTCGGGCAAAGAACGTCAAGTGACGGACGCACCCGGTCACGGTGCACCAGGCGACCCGCAGAACCGGCTCTGCCGGACCGCCCGCTGTGCCAGGGTGGTGCACCATGCCCGACACCGCGTCAGCCGAGCAGCCCCGCGTCCTCCACCTGGTGACCGACCCCCGTCGGCGCGGCGCCCAGAACCTCGCCCGCGACCTGCACGCCGAACTCCTCGCCCGAGGCACCGAGAGCCGCATCGCCGCCCTCCAACCCCACCCCGACGCCCCGCCCGGGGACCCGCTGCCGGTGCTCGGCCCCGCCCGCTTCCACCCCGCCACGCTGCGCGCCCTGCGCCGCGCCGCGACCACCGCCGACGTGGTGGTCGCCCATGGCTCCAGCACCCTGCCCGCCTGCGCGGCGGCGCTGCTCGGCAGCCGCACCCCCTTCGTCTACGTCAACATCGGCGACCCCCGGCACTGGACCGCGAGCCGGGCCCGCCGACTGCGGGTCGGCGCCGCCCTGCACCGGGCCGCCGCCGTCGCCGCCCTCTCCGACGGCGCCCGCGAGGTGCTGCTGGACCGCTTCCGGCTGCACCCCGAACGGGTCCGCACCATCCCCAACGGACGCGCCGCCGACCGCTACCCGCCCGCCGCCGGACCCGCCGACCGGCTCGCCGCCCGCCGCGCCCTGGGCCTGCCGCCCGATGTACCGCTGGCCGCCGCCGTGGGCGCGCTCACCCCCGAGAAGCGGATCGACCTCGCCGTGGACGCCGTCACCCGCACCCCCGGCGCCCACCTCGCGGTGGCCGGCGAGGGCCCGCTGCGCGCCGCCCTGGAGGAGCACGCCGCCGTCCTCGCCCCCGGCCGGGTGCACTTCCTCGGCGGCCTGGACAGCCCCGCCGAGCTCTACCGGGCCGCCGACGCGCTGCTGCTCAGCAGCGCCAGCGAGGGCATGCCCGGCGTCCTCGTCGAAGCCGCGCTGGCCGCCCTGCCCAGCGTCGCCACCGAGGTCGGCTGGGTCCGGGAGGCCGTGGTCGACGGGGTCACCGGCGCCCTGGTGCCCCCGGCGACGCCCAGGCCCTGGCCGACGCCCTCGGCCGGGTCCTCACCGGCGACCGCGCCGCCCTGGGCGCCGCCGCCCGCCGCCACGCCCTGGACCGCTTCGAACTGGGCGTGGTCGCGGACGCCTGGCAGCGGCTGCTCGGCGAGGTGGCCGCCGTCCGCTGACCACCCTGCCCTGACCTGCCGTCACCCGGTCGTGGGCGAACCGCATCCCGCGCGAACTGCATACAGAGCCGACCCGGGCGCGTTTAATCGGTACGCTCCCCGCAAGGGGCGGACGAGGAGAGAGGCACGGGGTTGTCGGACAGACCGGCGGCGTCAGAAGCCGAGGCCGACCGTGCAGGGCTGGGCACCGCCGCGGGTGCCCTCGGCAGCCCGCACCTGTATGAGCGCGAGCGGGAACTGGCCGCCGTCCGGGAGGCCGTCGACCGGCTCCGCGCGGGGCCCGAGGGCGCCGGCGCCGCCCTCGGCGACCTGCTGCTCTTCAGCGGAGCGGCTGGGCTGGGCAAGACCACCCTGCTCGCCGAGGCCCGCCGCACCGCCGCCCGCGACTGCACCGTGCTCTTCGCGCGCGGCAGCGAGCAGGAGCACACCGTCCCCTTCCATGTGGTCCGCCAACTGCTGCAACCCGTCCTGGCCGGCCGCACCGAGGCCGAGTGCCGGGAGCTGTTCGGCGGCTGGTACGAGATCGCCGGACCCGCAGTCGGCCTCTTCGCCCAGGGCGACGGCGCGCTGCCCGACCCCCAGGGCGTCCGCGACGGCCTCGACTGGGTGGTCACCCGGCTCGCCGTCCTCCAGCCGCCGATCGTCCTGGTCGTGGACGACGCCCACTGGGCCGACCTGGAGTCCCTGGCCTGGTTCGCGGCCTTCGCCGTCAGGCTCCGGGAGCTGCCCGTGCTCGCCGTGCTCGGCTACCGGCCCGGCGAGCTGCCCGAGGCGGCCGACACCTTCCGCACCCTCGTCACCGGCCGCGCCGCCCGGCCCATCGGCCTCAACGCGCTCAGCCCCGACGCCGTCGCCGGGCTGGTCCGCAGCGCCCTCGGCGACCGCGCCGACGGCCCCTTCTGCCATGAGTGCTGGGCGGTCACCGGCGGCAACCCGTACGAGACCGTGGAACTCATCGCCAGGGTCCAGGACCGGGGCATCGAACCGGTCGCGGACGCCGCCCCGCTGCTGCGCGACCTCGCCGCCACCGCACGTGGCAGCGGACTGGTCCGCCGCCTGGAACGCCTCGGCCCCGGCACCGTACGCCTCGCCTGGGCCGCAGCCGTGCTCGGCACCGAGATCTCGCCCGGCCTGGCCGCCACCGTCGCCGGGCTGGGCCTCGCCGAGGCGGCGGACGCCGTCGACCGGCTGCGTACCGCCCGGATCCTCACCGGCACCACCACCCTGGAGTTCGTCCACCCGCTGATCGCCACCGCGGTCTACAGCGCCATCCCCCCGGCCACCCGCACCGCCCTGCACGGGCAGGCCGCCTGGGCCGTCGCCGACGCCGGACTTGGCATCGCCGCCGCCGCCCGCCACCTGCTGGAGACCCACCCCGACAGCGACCCCGACACCGTCGACCACCTGCGCGCCGCCGCCCGCGAGAACCTCCGGGCCGGTGCCCCCGAGGCGGCCCGCCGCTGCCTGGAACGCGCCCTGCGCGAGCCGCCGCGCCCGGCCGACCGGGCCGCCGTGCTCTATGAACTCGGCTGCTCCGCCCTGCTCACCGCCCCCGCCGTCACCGTCAACCACCTGCGCGCCGCCCTCGCCCAGCCCGACCTGGACCCGGACCTGCGCGAGGACATCGCCTTCCGCCTCGCCCAGGCGCTCGCCCACAGCGACCGGCTGGTCGAGGCCGCCGAGGTGGTCGGGGACGAGGCCGGCCGCACCGAGTCGCCCAGCGGCCGGCTGCGCCTCCAGACGGCGCACTTCCTCTGGCAGGTCTTCGATGCCTATGAGACCGAGGGCCCGGCCCGCTCCCGCCGACTCGCCCGGCTCGCCGAGCACCTGGGCGGACACACCGAGGGCGAACGCGCCGTCCTCTGCCTGCGCGCCTGGGACGCCACCCTGCGCGGCGAGCCCGCCGCCACCACCCTCGCCATCGCCGACCGCGCCCTCGGCCTGGCCTCCCGGGCGCCCCTGAGCGGCCAGACGCCCCTGAGCGGCCAGACTTCCCTGAGCGGCCAGACGCCCCAGATCCCTGAGGCCCCGCTGTGGACCGGCACCGGCCCGGGGCCCTCTCCCGCGCCCCTCGGGCGGCCGCCCCGGCACTCCACCGGCCGGACCCGCTCCGCCCTGAGCTACACCGACCCCGACTGGGGCTTCGAACTGCCCAGCGTGGCCGCGCTCTCCTTCATGTACGCCGACCAGCCCGACCGGGCGGAGGAGATGTTCGGCGCCGCCATCGCCGAGTGCGAGCAGGCCGGGTGGAGCGGCGCGCACCTCTCCTTCGGCTTCACCCTGCTCGGCCTGGTGCGGTTCCGCCAGGGGCGGCTCGGCGCGGCGGAGGGCTTCGCCCGCGAAGGGGTGCGGCTCGCCGACCGGGTGGGCCGCCGGGTGCCCGCCCAGTGGTACGCCGTCGGACTGCTGATCGACGTCCTGCTCTCCCGGGGCCACCTGGACGAGGCCCAACGGGTCGCCGACAACTATGACTTCGGCCCGCCGTTCCCCAGCGCGGTCGTCTTCCCCGACCCCCAGACGGTGCTCGGCCGACTGCTGCTCTCCCAGGGGCGGCACACCGAGGCCGCCGCCGAACTCGCCGAGGTCGGGCGGCGGATGGAGGCCAAGGGAGCCCTCAGCCCCACCTGGTGCCCCTGGGCCGGACACCTCGCCCTGGCCGTCGCGGACGACGACCCCGACCGCGCCCGGCTGCTGGTGGCGCAGACCCTGGAACGGGCCCGCCGCCATGGCACGGCCACCGCGATCGGGCAGGCGCTGCGCACCGCAGCCGCCGTGGCCGACGGCGGCCCGGAGGCGCTGGCGCTGCTGGAGGAGGCGGTCGACCTGCTCAGCCGCTCGCCCAGCCTCCATGAGTACGCCGAGGCGCTGGTGGACCTCGGTGCGGCGCTGCGCCGGGCCGACCGCGCGGACGAGGCGGCGGACCGGCTGTACGCGGGGGTGGACCTGGCCGTCCGCTGCGAGGCCGACGGCCTGGCCGACCGGGCCCGCGCCGAGCTGGCCGCAACCGGCCCGAGACTGCGCCCGCTCCGCGTGGTCGACAGCCCCGCCACCCCGCGCGGCACAGCGGAGCGCTGACCGCGCCGCGCGGTGCGGGCGGCCTGGTCCTGACGGTGATCAGGCTGCCCACCGCCGGGAGTGATCCCCCCGGCACGGAGTGTCGATCACGTTCACCGAACCGCCTCCGGTCGGCCACACTCTGTGCCAGAGTGGTCGGGTGCCGCAGGCCCGGCCCCGGGATGGGGCCGTGGGGGGACGGAAAGGCGGAGGTCCGTGGGGGGACGCAACGCACAGCTGGTCGAAGTGCGCGCCGAGGGAGGCGCGGCGGTCGCCGAGGGGCCGCCGCCCGGCGCGATCTTCAGACGCCGGCTGCGCCCGGCCCAGGTGGCCCGGGAGCTGTGGGCATCGCGCGAGCTGGTGCGCGCACTGGCCGAGCGGGACCTGAGGGCCCGCTACAAGCAGGCGGTGCTCGGCTTCGCCTGGGCGGTGCTGACACCGCTGGCGCTCTGCGCCATCTTCACCCTGGTCTTCCACCGGGCCGTCAAGATCGAGACCGGCTCGGCGCCTTATGCGCTCTTCGCCTATGTCGGCCTGATCGTCTGGCAGTTCTTCAGCAACACCATGAACCAGGGCGCGCTGAGCCTCGCCAACAACCTCAGCCTGCTCAACAAGGTCTACTGCCCGCGTGAGGTCTTCCCGCTCGCCACCATGCTGGTGGCCAGCGTGGACATGCTGATCGGCGTGGGTGTGCTCGGGGTGCTCTTCCTCGCCTTCTGGGTGCCGCCGGCGGCCACCGCCGCCTGGGTGCTGCCGCTGCTGCTGATCCAGTTCGCCTTCACCTACGGCGTGGCGCTGATCCTCTCGGTGGCCGTGGTCTACCTCCGGGATGTGCGGCACCTGCTGCCGATCATCACCCAGATGGGAGTCTTCGCCACCCCGGTCGCCTATCCGCTGGCCCAGATCCCGCACCGGCTCCAGGAGGTCTACGTCGGGTTCAACCCGCTCGGCGCGGTCATCGAGGGCTACCGGGGCGCGCTGCTCTACGGTGATGCGCCCGACGCCCGGCTGACCGTGATCGCCGCCGTGAGCTCGCTGGTCTTCCTGGTGGGCGGGTACCTGATCTTCAAGAAGCTCGAAACGGGGATCGCCGATGTCGCGTGAGCTGCCCGACGGGACCATCCGCACCGAGCACGTCTGGAAGCGCTTCAAGGCCGACCAGCAGCGGATGCTGCTGCGCGACAAGGTCGAGTCCCTGGGGCGGCGGCTGCGCGGGCAACGCGGCGAGGAGTGGCGCTGGGCGCTGCGCGACATCAATCTGCACATCGAGCCCGGCGAGGCCGTCGGCCTGATCGGCTCCAACGGCTCCGGCAAGTCGACGCTGCTGAAGATGCTGACCCGGGTGATGTACCCGTACGCGGGCGACATCGACGTCCGGGGCCGGATCGGCGCCCTGATCGAGATCCGGGCCGGTATCCACCCCGACCTGACCGGCCGGGAGAACATCTACCTCTTCGGCGCGCTGCTCGGCCTCAAGCGGCGCGAGGTGGCGGGGCGGTTCGATGACATCGTGGAGTTCGCCCGGCTCAACGACGCCATCGACCGGCAGGTGAAGTTCTACTCCTCCGGTATGCAGATGCGGCTGGGCTTCGCCGTCGCCGCCTACCTGGAGCCGCATGTGCTGCTGGTGGACGAGGTGCTGGCGGTCGGCGACGCGGTCTTCCAGCAGCGCTGCCTGGACCGGATGCGCGAGGTGCTGGACCAGGGCACCACCCTGGTCTTCGTCTCCCACGACCTGCCCGCCGTGGAGTCGGTGTGCAGCCGGGGCATCTGGCTGGAGCAGGGCACCGTACGGGTCGACGCCGGGATCCGCGAGGCCATGGCCGGGTACCGGGACTCCATCGAGGCCCAGTCGGAGGGCAACGCCCGCACCGGTGAGCCGCTCCAGCTGCTCAAGTACGAGGTCCGGGGCCCCGAGCGGGAGAACCTGCTCTCCGACGAGCCGATGACGGTCGACCTCTTCCTCGGCGGCGACTACCGGGGCGACGCCACCCTGCACCTCGGCGTCAGCGAGGGCACGGCCAGCCCCATCTTCCAGATCAGCCATGAGGTCCGGCTGACCGGCGAGGACCGCAAGGTCAGCTGCACCATCCCCCGGCTGCCGCTGCCGCGCGGCCGCTACACCCTCTGGGCCGGGGTCTACAGCATCGGGCACACCGACGGCGGCACCCTGATGAGCTGGCACTCCGCTGGCCAGTTCGATGTCTTCGGGCCGATGCTGGACACCCCGCCGCGCGCCGTGGTGCTGGCCGCACCGGTCTTCGTCCCGCACCACTGGGAGGGCTGACGTGGCGTCAGTCGACGGCAGAGGCGGCCTGCGCGTCCTGGTCCACCTCAACAACCTCGCCCTGGGCGGCGCCCAGATCAACGCCGTCGACATCGCCCGCACCCTGCGCGACCGGGGCCACCACCCGGTGCTCTTCGCCCAGGGCGTGGACGGGCCCGCCCCGCTGGTCGACCGGGCCGCCGCCCACGGCCTCGACCTGGTGGTGGCCGGCGGTCCCGGCACCCCGCACCGCGCGGTGCGGGGGCGGCTGGAGCGGCTCGCCCGCGAGCACGGCAGCCGGCTGGTGCACGCCTGGGAGGTCCGCGCCGCCCGCAACGCCTACTTCGGCCCGGCCCGGTTCGGCCGCCTCCCGGTGGTCACCACCTTCTACGGCGTCCGGATGCTCCGTGGCATGCCCCGGCACCAGCCGCTGGTGCTGGGCCTGGGCGCGCTGACCGCCGACGGCCGCGCCTTCGGCCACCGCGACCTGCATCTGATCGAGCCGCCCGTCAACACCGACGACGACGCCCCCGGGGCCGTGGACGGCGCCGACTTCCGGGCCGCCCACGGCATCGGCGCCGACGAGCAGCTGCTGGTCATCGTCACCCGGCTGGTGCCCGACCTGGGCAAGGACGCCGGCGCCGAACTCACCGTCGAGGCCGTCCGCAGCCTCGCCGACCCGCGCCTCCGGCTGGCCGTCGTCGGCGACGGCCCCAGCCGCGACCGGCTGCGCGCCGCCGCCGCCCGGGCCAACGCCGCACTCGGCCGGGAGGCCGTCCTGGTACCCGGCCAGATGGCCGACCCGCGCACCGCCTATGCCGCCGCCGACCTCGTCCTCGGCATGGGCAGCTCGGCGCTGCGCGGGCTGGCCTTCGGCAAGCCGGTGATCGTGTACGGCGCCGACGGCTACCACGCCGTCCATGAGCCCGGCCCGGTGGTGGAGGAGCACGCCTCCCGCTGCATGTACGGCTATGGGACGGGCGAGCCCTCCCCGACCGCGCTGGCCGGGCACATCCGGCGGCTGCTGGACGACCCGGACCGCCGCGCCGAGCTGTCCGACTGGGGCCGTACCTGGGTGGTCGGCCGCTTCTCGCTGACCAAGGTCGCCACCGCCTTCGAGGAGCTGTACCGCTCCGCCCTGGCCTCCCCGCCGGGCCTCACCGGCTGGCTGCGCGACGCCGAGCAGATGAGCCGCTACGAGTTTGTGAAGCCCGCCGGACTGCGGCTGCTCCGCCGCTGACCCGGCCCCGGGGTCAGCCGCGCTGCCCGGGCAGGAACGACTTCAGGTAGTCCGCGCCGGGCGATCCCACGCCGGTGACGTCGTCGTATCCGCGCGTCGCCGACAGGGAGCTGTCCTTGCCGAGGATCTCCAGCGAGGTCGTGGTGCCGCGCCGGGCGTTCTCGTTGTTGGCGTAGTCGACCCGCGCCACGGCCAGGGTCTTGTCCGCCCCCAGCGGGTGGTCGGTCACATCGTGGTAGGCGCTGCTGCCGTACCGGGCGTAGATCGACGGATTGGCGAACCCGATCGGCACGCCGCCCCTGGCCTGCTGCGCCATCGCCTGAACGGCGGCGATCACCGGCGCGGCCAGCGAGGTGCCGCCCGCCCGGCTCTCGCCGTACCGCACCGAGCCGTCGGACCACCGCTGGGTCTGGCCCACCAGGAAGCCGGTGGCGGGGTCGGCGACGGCCGCGATGTCCGGGACCGTGCGGTGCCGGGTCCCGCCGTGCGCCCGCGCCAGCGCGTCGGGCACGATGCCGCGCTGGTAGGACGGCTGGGCGTAGAACCGGCTGGTACCGCCTCCGGAGCCGCCGGTGAAGGTGCCGGGCAGGTGCTTCCACTGCTTGCCGTCGGCCGACAGCCTGGCCTCGGCGGTGCCCCAGCCGGTCTCGAAGAGGTACTGGTCGTTCTTGCCCACCGCCAGGCTGGTCCCCCCGACCGTGGTGACCCAGGGGGAGTCCGACGGGTAGTCGATCTGCTTGGTCCCGGAGGAGGCGAGCTGGTCGCCGTCGTCGCCGGAGGAGAAGTAGAAGCCGATGCCCTCGACGGCCCCCTCCATGAAGAGCCGGTCGTACACCTTGGGGCCGCCGTCCGGCGCATCGCTCTCGGCGTCGCCCCAGGAGTTGGAGACGATGTCGGCGAGGTGGTGGTCGACGATCCTGGCGGTGGCGTCCACGAGGTCGTCGTCATTGCAGGAGGCGGCGCCGACATAGACGATGTC
Organism: Peterkaempfera bronchialis; assembly: GCF_003258605.2. Classification (NCBI taxonomy): domain Bacteria; kingdom Bacillati; phylum Actinomycetota; class Actinomycetes; order Kitasatosporales; family Streptomycetaceae; genus Peterkaempfera; species Peterkaempfera bronchialis. The sequence continues at coordinate 765,756 of NZ_CP031264.1, read as the reverse complement.
CGCGTCGGGGGCGACGGCGTGCACCGCCTCGACGTCCATGCTCTCCTCGCCGTACCAGCCGGAGGCGTCGCATGCCTTGATGTCGTTGTAGCTCTTCGGCAGCGACTGGGTGAGCTGGTGGGGGCGGTAGGGCTGGTCGCCGTTGCGGGCCGCGTAGGTGGCCGCGTCCGACGCCAGGGTGGGCGAGGCGTAGGCGTCGAGCACCGCCACCTTGACGCCCTTGCCGGTCAGCCCGGACGCGGTGCCGCCGTAGACCGCGCGCAGCTGCTTGCCGGTGTAGCCCCGAACGGGGGCGGGGGGCTGTATGCCGAACGCCTTCGGCAGCTTCTTGTCCACGGTGGAGCCGTAGTACGTGGAGAACGGTCCGGCGTCCACGAAGGCCGAGCCGGGGCCGGGCAGGGCCTCGGCGCGTCCGGCCTGGCGCGGGGCGTCGTCCAGGCCCGCCACGCCCAGTACGGCGTCCTTCAGCGCGGCCGGCACCGAGGGTATGGAGGACGGCGCGAAGTAGGTGCTGCCGGAGGTGGCGTACCCGTGCAGCCGGGTGCCGAAGGCCCGGTCGGTGGCGGTGGCGCTCCCCTGGAAGGCCACATAGCGCGGGGTGGCCGCAGTGATCCTGAGGCCCGAGGAGGTCAGCCAGGAGGTCACCGCGGCCCGCTGGCCGCTGCTGGTTCCGAACCGTTCCCGCACCTGCTGCGGCGACAGGTACTTCTGGTACAGCGGCGACTTCGGGTCGGAGACCGCCTGCGCATAGCGGGCCAGGCCCTGCGGGTCGCGTCCGGCGAGGTAGACCCGGCTGCTGACGGTGGTCTGCGCCGGTATGCCGCCCCGGTCCGCCCGGGCGGTGGCCCAGTCCGGGCGGGCACCGGCCAGCGGGACCCGGTCGGCCGCCTGGGCGGGCGGCCCCCAGACGAGCAGGGACGAGGCGACGGGCAGGAGCACGGCCGCTGCCTGGACGCTCACACGCCGGCGAGAGCGGGTCGATCGCATACAACCTCTTCGGGGGCTTGGCGGTGCATGACGATGCCGCGCCACACCGGGCGCGACCTCGTACAAACCCTTACAAGCCACCACCCAAATGGGGAGGAATTGTGATCGAGGCCACTGTTAGATGGGTCTCATAACGGGCATAGCCCGACAAATACGGGATTGTCGCATCCCTGACAGGGGTCAGCTGGGGCGCCCCGGGGCCGGGTAGGTCCGCCCCTTCCAGGCCGCGCCCCGCCCCCGCCAGTGCTGGATCGCCGAGTCCACCGTCATCAGCAGATAGAGGAAGGCGGTGTACGGCAGCAGCAGCGCGGCGGCCGGCGGCTGCCCGTAGTAGCGCAGCATCGGCAGATACGTCACCGCCATCAGCACCCATGCGCAGCCGCCCAGCACCGCGACCCGGGGCGCACCCGCCACCAGCCCCGCGACCGTCGCGACCGGCGGCACCAGATAGACCAGAGCCAGCCCCAGCACCGTCCCGGCCAGCAGCAGCACCGAGTGCCGCAGCTGCGCATATGCGCTGCGCGAGACCATCCGCCAGAGCTGCGCCAGCTCCGGGTACGGCCGCACACTGTCCACCCGGTCGGCCAGGCCCAGCCAGATCCGCCCGCCGGACCGCTTCACCGCCCGCGCCAGCGACACATCGTCGATCACCGCGCCCCGGATCGCCGCCACCCCGCCGGCCCGCTCCAGCGCCGAGCGGCGCACCAGCGAGCAGCCGCCGGCTGCGGCGGCGGTGCGGCCACTCGGGCGGTTGGACCACCGGAACGGGTACAGCTGCGCGAAGAAGTAGACGAACGCCGGGACGATCAGCCGCTCCCAGCCGGTGCGTACCCGCAGCCGCGCCATCTGCGACACCAGGTCCAGACCCGCGCTCTCCGCCGCCGCGACCAGCTGCGCCAGCGAGTCCGGCCGGTGCGCGATGTCGGCGTCGGTGAGCAGCAGGTACTCGGCGTCCCCGGCCTGCTCCACGCCGTACCGCACCGCCCACAGCTTGCCCGTCCACCCGGCCGGCGGCTCCCCGGGTGAGACCACGGTCAGCGGCAGCCCGCCGGCCTCGCCCAGCTCCTTCGCCAACGCCCCGGTGGAGTCGGTGGACCCGTCGTCCACCAGCACCACCCGCGCCTCGCCCGGGTACTCCTGCGCCAGCAGGCTCGGCAGGCTGACCGGCAGCACCTCCGCCTCGTCGCGGGCCGGCACCACCACCGCGACCGACGGCCACCGCTCCGGTGCGGCGCGCGGCGGCAGCCGCACATCCGTCCGCCAGAAGAGGCCATGGCAGAACGTCAGCCACACCCAGGCCGCCAGGGACACCACGGAGATCCACCCGAGCACCGTCACGCCCCGCAGTCTGCCCCACCCCCCACCCCCACCATCAGCCCCCCGCCGCAGCCCCCGCCCACCCGCCTCCGGCGTCATCCCTCCGCCGCAGCTTCAGCCTCCCCGCCTCCGGCGTCAGCCCCCCGCCGCAGCCTCCGCCTCCCCGTCCCCACCGTCAGCGCCTCGCCGCAGCTTCAGCCTCCCCGCCTCCGGCGTCATCCCTCCGCCTCAGCCTGCGCCTCCGCCTCCGGCGTCAGCCCTCCGCCTCAGCCTGCGCCTCCGCCTCCGGCGTCAGCCCCCCGCCGCAGCCTCCGCCTCCGCCTCAGCCCCCACCCACCCGCCTCGGGCGTCATCCCTCCGCCGCAGCCCGCGCCCCGCCTCCGGCGTCAGCCCCCCGCCGCAGCTTCAGCCTCCCGTCTCCACTGTCAGCCCCTCCGGCGCGGCCTCCGCCTCCCCGTCCCCACCGTCAGCGCCTCGCCGCAGCTTCAGCCTCCCCGCCTCCGGCGTCATCCCTCCGCCGCAGCCTCCGCCTCCCCGTTGCGGTGTCCGGTGGGCGGTGGTGCCCTGTCCCCCCGCGCCGCGCCCGGCCTGTCGCCGACCTCCGTGCCCGGCGGGGGCCCGTCCCCGCGCGCCGCGCCCGGGCCCGTGCCGGAGCCCTGGTACCGGACCTCCTGCCTGGTGGGAGCCCGTTGCCGGGTCCCACGCCTGCGCCGGAGTCTGCGGCCGGACTCGCCGGGCTCGGCCGGAACCCGCCGCCGTGCGGCTGCTGCGGTGCGGGCGGCCACGGTCGATCGTCTAAGGTCGATGGTCGTGAAGATCGCACTGATGGACTCCGGTATCGGCCTGCTCGCCGCAGCGGCGGCCCTGCGACGGCTGCGCCCCGACGCGGACCTGGTGCTCTCCTCCGATCCCGAGTCCATGCCCTGGGGCCCCCGCACCCCGGCCGACGTCACCCGGCATGCCCTCGCCTGCGCCCGCGCCGCCGCCCTGCACCGGCCCGACGCGCTGATCGTCGCCTGCAACACGGCCTCGGTGCACGCCCTGGAGACCCTGCGTGCCGAACTCGAACCGGCCCTGCCCGTGGTCGGCACCGTCCCCGCGATCAAGCCCGCCGCCGCCACCGGCGGTCCGGTGGCGATCTGGGCGACGCCCGCCACCACCGGGAGCCCCTACCAGCGCGGCCTGATCGGCGACTTCGCCGACCGCACCGAGGTCGCCGAGGTGGCCTGCCCCGGTCTCGCCGACGCCGTGGAACGCGCCGACCAGCGGGCTGTCGCCGCCGCCGTCGCGGACGCCGCCGCCCGCACCCCGGCGGGGATCCGGGCCCTGGTGCTCGGCTGTACCCACTACGAGCTGGTCGCCGGCCGCATCCGCGCCGCCGTCGCCGGTACCGCCCACCCCGACCTGGCCCTCTTCGGGTCGGCCGACGCCGTCGCCGCCCAGGCGCTGCGCCGGGTCGCGGTGTCCGCCCCCGCCCGCGTCGCGGCCACCGGCGGCGGCACCCTGCGGGTGATCCTCAGCGGCCGGGAGAGCGAACTCCCGGCGGAGGCCCTGCGCTGTGCCGAGGGCCGGTTCATCGCCGGGGCCCCCGTCCCGCGCTGACCGCCGTACGGCCCACGCCCCGGGCTGCGCGGCGGGCCCGCCGGACGCAGCCTGGTCCGGTGAGCCCCGCCGCCGCAGCCCCCGCCGTACCGCTGCCGTCGCTGCGGCCGATGCTGGCCACGGCGGGTCGGCTGCCGGCCGTGCAGGCCGACTGGGCGTACGAGGTGAAGTGGGACGGCATGCGGGTCCTCGCCTATCTGCCCGGCGACGGCACCGTACGGCTGGAGTCCCGCCAGGGGCGCGACGTCACCGCGCAGTACCCGGAGCTGGCCGCGCTGCCCGAGGCGCTGCCGCCCGGCACCGACGCCGTCCTGGACGCGGAGATCGTGGCGCTGGGCCTCGATGGAAGGCCCTCCTTCCGACGGCTCCAGGACCGGATGAGCCTCTACCGGCCGGAGGCGGTGCGCGCCTCGGCCGCCGCCGCGCCGGTGACGGCGATGGTCTTCGATGTGCTCTGGCTGCGCGGCGGGCCGACCACCGCACGGCCCTACACGGCCCGCCGGGACCTGCTGACCGGCCTCGGCATCGACCACCCCCGGGCGGTGGTCCCGGCCAACTGGGTGGGCACCGGCACCCTGGCCTTCGAGTGGACCCGGTCGGCCGGACTGGAGGGGGTGGTCGCCAAGCGGCTGGAGTCCCCGTACCGGCCCGGCACCAGATCCCGGGAGTGGATCAAGATCAAGCACCTGAGGACCGCCGACGTCGCCATCGGCGGCTGGGTCGCCGACGGCCCCCGCGCCAGCGCCTGCCAGGCGCTGCTCATCGGCACCGCCGACCCCACCGGGCTGCGCTACGCGGGCCGGGTCGGCACCGGCTTCACCCAGCGCGACCGGCAGGCCCTCGCGGGCCTGCTGCTCCCGCTGGAGCGGGAGGCGCCGCCCTTCACCGCCAATCTGGAGGCCCTGCGCGAGGAGTCCGGCCGGGAGGTGCGCTGGGTCGCCCCGGTGCTCCAGGGCGAGGTGGAGTACCTGGAGCAGACCTCCGGCGGCCGACTGCGCCAGCCGGTCTGGCGCGGACTGCGCGGCCCTGCCGCCGACGTTCCCCCGTACTGACCGGGCCCGGTCTCGGTCACCGGGTGCCCGGCAGCGGCCGGGCGCGGGCGGGGTCGGTCAGGGAGGCGAAGGGGTCGCCGTCCCGTTCGACGCGGGCCAGGACCTGGCTCGGAGTGAAGGCCAGCTGCTCCGGACGGGTGCAGTGCGCCACCTCCTCCCAGGTCACCGGGGTGGACACGGTGGGCGTGCGGCGGGCCCGCAGGGTGTACGGGGCGGCGGTGGTCTTGGCGCTGGCGTTCTGGCTCCAGTCCACGAAGACCTTGCCGGGCCGCAGATGCCGGGCCATCCGGGACAGCACCAGCGCCGGATGGTCCGCCTCCAGCCGCTGCGCCACGGCCTTGGCATAGCCGGAGACCAGCCGCCCGGGCGCCGGGACGAGCGGCGCATACAGGTGCAGGCCCTTGGAGCCGCTGGTCTTCACCCAGCACTCCAACCCGTCCTCGGCCAGCGCCTCACGGACCAGGCACGCCACCCGGCAGCACTCCAGCAGGCCCGCGCCGGGTCCCGGGTCGAGGTCCACCACCAGCAGGTCGTGGGCATCCGGTCCGCCGTCCGCCGTCCACTGCGGGACATGGAGCTCCAGCGCGCCCAGGTTGGCGAGCGCCATCAGGGTCGGCACATCGTCCACCACGACCTGCCTGCGCGACCCGTCCTTGCCGGAGACCTCGACGGTGGGCGCCCAGTCGGGCAGCCCGGGCGGGGGATGCTTGATGTAGAACCGCTCGCCCTCGACGCCGTCCGGGAACCGTACGAAGGACGCCGGGCGGCGGCGCAGGTGCGGCAGCAGCACCGGAGCCGCCAGGGCGTAGTAGTGCAGCGCCTCGCCCTTGGTGAAGCCGGTCGCCGGCCACAGGACCTTCTCCAGGTTGCTGAGGGCCAGCGGGCGGCCGTCGACTGTCGTGGCGATCCGGTCCGGCATACCGTGAAAGTCCCCAGAAGGGACGGAAGCATGCGTAGTTCCTGGAAAGGTGCGATCACCTTCGGCCTGGTCTCCATCCCGGTGCAGCTCTTCCCCGCCACCGAGGAGCACGGCGTGAGCCTGCACCAGGTCCATGCCGAGGACGGCGGGCGGATCCGGGTGAAGCGGTACTGCGAGAAGGAGAACCGCGAGGTCCCCTACGCGGAGATCGCCAAGGCTTATGAGTCCCCGGACGGCCGTACCGCCGTGCTGACCGACGCGGACCTCTCGGAGCTGCCGCTGCCCAGCAAGAAGATCATCGATGTGCTGGCCTTTGTGGACGCCTCCGAGGTCGATCCGCTGCTGCTGGCCAAGCCCTACTACCTCCAGACCGCCACCCCGGCCGCCGCCAAGCCCTATGTGCTGCTGCGGGAGGCGCTGGCGGGCACCGGCCGGGCGGCCGTCACCAAGATCACGCTGCGTACCCGGGAGAGCCTGGCGCTGCTGCGGGTCCGGGGTGACCTGCTGGTGCTCCAGACCATGCTCTGGCCCGACGAGGTGCGCTCGGCATCCGGCCTCGAACCGCAGGGCAAGGTCGAGGTCCGGCCCCAGGAGCTGAGCATGGCCACCTCGCTGATGGACACCCTCAGCGAGGACTTCGACCTCCAGGCCCTGCACGACGACTACCAGCACGCCCTGGACACCCTGGTCGCCGCCAAGCTGGAGGGGGTGGAGCCGCCGAGCGAGGAGGAGGCCGGCGAGGGCGCCCCCGACAATGTCATCGACCTGATGGCCGCGCTGTCCGCCAGCGTCAAGGCTGCCGAGCGCAGCCGGACCGCCGGCGAGCCGGAGGAGCCGGAGGAGGGGAAGCCGCCCCGGAAGAGTGCCGCGAAGCAGCCGGCCGCGCGGAAGACCGCGCGGAAGCAGCAGCCCGAGGCGAAGAAGACGGCCTCCTCCGGCGGCCGGAAGAGCCCCGAGAAGACTGCCGGGAAGGCCGGCGGGCAGCCTGCCGAGAAGACCGGCGAGAAGCCCGCCAAGAAGACCGCGGCAGCCCGCAGGCGGGCCAGCGCCTGACTCGCGAGGAGGCCCCGTGGACCCGGTCGAGGCGCTGAACCGCATCGCCTTCCTGCTGGAACGCGAACAGGCCGCCACCCCCAGGGTGAAGGCGTTCCGCACCGCGTCCGCCACCATCGCCGCCCTCCCCGGGCCCGAACTGGAGAGCCGCCACCGGGCGGGCACCCTCACCGAGCTGCCCGGCATCGGCCCCAAGACCGCCACCGCCGTCGACCAGGCGCTGCGCGGTGCCACCCCCGACTACCTCGCCGACCTGGAACAGCGCGCCCGCACCCCGCTCACCGAGGGCGGGCAGCGGCTGCGCGCCGCCCTGCTCGGCGACTGCCATCTGCACTCGGACTGGTCCGACGGCGGCAGCCCGATCGCGCTGATGGCCGAGACCGCCCGCGACCTGGGCCACCGCTGGGCCGTCCTCACCGACCACTCGCCTCGGCTCACCGTCGCCCGCGGCCTCAGCCCCGACCGCCTGCGCGAGCAACTGCGGGTGGTCGCCCGGCTCAACGCCGACCTCGCCCCGTTCCGGCTGCTCACCGGCATCGAGTGCGACATCCTGGACGACGGCACCCTGGACCAGGAGCCCGACCTGCTGGCGCAGCTGGACATCGTGGTCGCCTCGGTCCACTCCAAGCTGCGGATGGACGCCCCCGCGATGACCCGCCGGATGGTCGCCGCCGTCACCAACCCCCGGGTCGACATCCTGGGCCACTGCACCGGGCGCCTGGTGACGGGCCGGGGACGGCCCGAGTCCGCCTTCGACGCCGACGCCGTCTTCGCCGCCTGCGCGGAACACGGCACCGCCGTGGAGATCAACTCCCGCCCGGACCGGCTGGACCCGCCGCGCCGCCTGATCCGCAAGGCCCTGGACGCCGGGGTGGTGTTCGCCATCGACACCGACGCCCACGCCCCCGGCCAGCTCGACTGGCAGATCTACGGCTGCGCCCGCGCCGAGGAGTGCGGCGTGCCCGCCGCCCGGGTGGTCAACACCCTCACCGCCGACCGGCTGCTGGCCTGGAGCCGCGCCCGCCGCTGACCGCCGCGCCCGCCTCAGCGCCTCGCCGCGCGGCGGGACCTGGCGCGCTGCCGCAGCCCGATCAGGGCGCCGCCCGCGCCGTGCGGGACCAGCCAGCCGATGTCGTCCCGGTCCACGGCGCCGAAGCGGTACTTGTACGGCTCGGTGCCGCGCAGGAAGTCGAAGGTCCGCACCCCCCGGTCGGCGCAGGCCGCCAGCGCCTCCGCGATGATCGCGGTGCCCAGCCGCAGCGGCGCCCACGCCGGGTCCCAGCCGATCTGGTAGTACCCGAAGGTGTCGCCCCACAGGAACCCGTACAGCCCGCCGACCACCCGGCCGCCCGCCGAGGCCACCAGCAGGGCCGGGCCCCGCTCGGGCCCGGTTCCCTGCGCCGCCCGCTCCATCACCCGCAGATGGAGCGGGCGGCGCCCGGCGTCGAAGGTGGTGGGGCGGCCCAGCGCGGCACGCCGCAGCAGGTGCAGCCGCATCACCTCGTCCAGCAGCTCGGGCCCGGCCTCCTTGGGCGGCACCCAGCGGAAGGACACCCCGGCGGCGGCGAGCTTGCGCCCGTACCGGCGGACGGTGGACCGGAACTGCCGGGAGCCCAGCGCCTCCGTCCCTGCCGAGAGGTCGGCGCGCGGGCAGGGCGTGCGCTCCACCTCCCGCGCCCCGGGCGGCAGCAGAGTGGCCTGTCCGGGATCGAGACCGGGCAGCCAGAGGCTGCTGCTGCGGGCCCGCCCGGCCAGCCAGTCCCGCACCTCGGCCCGCCGCCCCGGCAGCGCCGGGAAGCCGCAGTGGTCGGCCGCGCCCGCGCCCGAACCCAGCACCGTCAGGCAGTCCACCGACAGCGGCGCCCTCGGGTGCAGCCGCAGCCGGGTACGGAGCAGTGGCGCCACCGCCTCCACCGCGCCGCCCGGGCCCCGCCAGACCGCCACCTCGGCGGCGCCCGCCGGCAGATCCGCGCCCAGCGTCTCCCACCAGGCGAGCACCCAGTCCGGCGTCATGAACCACGACCCGCCCGGATCACCCGCGACCAGCTCCCGCCAGCCCTCCTCGACCCCGACGGGCAACACAGGGGAACGGTGAACCTCCGGCTGCGCACCCCCACCCACCGCTGCCCCACCCGCGTCCCCCCTGTCACTGCCCCCACCCCCGGCCCGCCCGGCATGAGGCCCCCGCCCGCGCAGCCGGTGCACCGTCGGGTGCAGGTCGCATGACCCTGCTCTCCCCGGCCCGCCTGGCACGCGCCTCGCCTGTGCGGCCTGCCCCGGTGTGGTCCCCCAACTGTCGTCGTGTAGTCGGTGCGCCGTCAGGCGCAGGCCGTGCGACCGCGCGCCCCCCGGCCCGTCCCGTACGAGGCGGCCTGCCCCCGTGCGGTGTCCCGGCCGTCGTCGGGCCGTCAGGTGCCGCCGCGCAGCCGGTGCACCGCCGGGTGCAGGCCCGAGAGGATTGTGTCGAACCGGTGCAGGCTTGTGGAGGCGTTCACCCGAAGTCGGCTGATCCGCAGCGGATTCCTCGGCAGCAGCGCCTCGTGGCGGTGGTCGAAGAGGAACCCCAGCCGGTAGCCCAGCTCCCGCAGCACCCCGTCCGCCCGGGAGTCGAAGTTGCCGTTCGGGTACGCGAACGCGGTCGGCGGTTCGCCCAGCCACCGCTCCAGCGACCGGTGCGCATCGACGATCTCGGTACGCACCGTGGGCTCGTCGCAGTGGTCCAGGCAGGGGTGGCCCAGCGTGTGGTTGCCGATCCGCACGCCGGAGCCGCGCAGGGTGTGCAGGTCCTCGGGGGAGAGCTGGGCCTGCCGGGGCGCGCGCCGGGTGGCACTCACCCGCATCTCGGCCAGGCTGCGGCGGCGGTCCGGGTCCGGCAGCGCCTTCATCCGCCGGACCACCGCCTCCGGCGCTCCGCCGGGCGGCAGCGACCGGGCGGTGCCGCCGTGCCGGGCCAGGAAGTGCGCCTCCCGCCACCAGAACGGCTGGTCGCCGCCGACCAGACCGGCCACCACGAACGCCACCGCCGGGATGGAGCGGCGGGCCAGCACCGGCAGCCCCTCGGTGACGACCGACCGGTCGCCGTCGTCGAAGGTGACCAGCACGCTGCGCGGCGGCAGCGGCCGGTCCTCCACCGAGGCCCGCTGCACCTCGTCCAGCGACACCGGGCGGGCCAGCCGCAGCAGCCGGTCCATCTGGGCGGCGAAGGCGGTCGGGTCGTCGATCTCGTGGTAGGCGAGTACGGAGAGCCGGCGCGCTGCCCTGGCCCGGAAGACCGGTTGCGCGGGCGAGTGGCGGAGCAGGGCGTCCAGTCGGCGCCGGCGGCGGTCGGTCACGGGTACGGGGTGGCGGCCCGGTGCGGGCGCGAATGTCGTGATCATGGCGGTGGATGAACGCGTGGTGGTTTCCGGCTGCGGCACGGTTCCCCCTTCCGACGCCTGGGCGGCGCGGCGGTTTCGCCGGAGGGACGGCGGCCCCGTCCTCCCGGCGGTGGTAGTGCGGTGGGGCGGAGTTGCCCCGCCCGGAGCGACGACGGCCCGCGAGGGGGCTCCCCACCCCGTCCCGGGTCGCTCAACGTAGTACAGACACCTACATTCCGTGGATGGTTGTACAGGGGAGGCGGGAATTTCCGCGCGGCGGCCGTGGGCGGTGGCCCGGCGGCCTCCGGTGGGAACCCCCTTGTGCTTGCCCGTGCCCAGCCCGGGTATCCGGTATACCGTGTGGTCCATGGAGGATGCGGAGAGCGATCGTGAAGGACGTCCGGTGGGCGCCTCGGCGCTGAGCCGGTCTCTTCCCGTGCCGCCGCTCTGGAGCGGCACCGCCCACAACCGCCACCAGTGGCTGCTGGCCGGGGTCGGGGCGGCCTGTCTCGCGCTCGGTGTGCTGGTCGCGGTCACTGTGCCGGACACCGACGGCCCGGCCGCCTGGGTGATGACGGTGGCCGGCTGCCTCGCCATCGGCCTGCTGCTGCTGACCGGGACCCTTGCATTTGTGCATGTTCATGTCCGGATCGACCGGGACGCCCTGGAGGTGCGCTGCGGCCATGTCGGGCTGCCGCGCCGCCGCATCCCGCTCGCCGATGTGGTGGACGCCAGCTACCAGCCCTGCACCCCCATGCACTGGGGCGGCTGGGGCTACCGCTACCGGCAGAGCCACGGCGCCGCCGTGGTGGTGCGCAAGGGCCCGGCGCTGGTCCTGGAACTCGGCGGCGGCCGTCGCTTCACCGTCACCGTGGACGACGCCGAGGCGGCGGTGACGGTGCTCCGAGGACTGCTCCCCACCGGCCCCGGCCCAGCCCGACCCGGCACCGCCTGACTGCCCGGTCTGACTGCCCGGCCTGACCGGCTCTGCCCGGGCAGTATGCATATCGGCCGATCATCCGCCTACCTTCTCGCTTCTTTCACATTTCCGGGGCAGCAGCCCCACACTTCCCCCTAAGGTGGTCCTCGTCCGGTGGAGGGCACCACCGCCGGGCCGCGACGCCGGGGAGGGTCTCGCAGAGGGGGGAACCGGAACCATGAGCCGCACCACCGTGCCGACAGAGCCCGGCGGCGCCCGCACCCGGGTCAAGCAGCACCTCGCCCGTGCTGCCGGCAGCCGCCCCGCCGAGGGCGCCACGCTGCTCATCTACCACCGCGTCGGCGGTGGCTCACCCGATGAACTGGACGTCTCCACAGCCGACTTCACCGCCCAGATGGACCTGCTGGCCGACTTACCCGGCCGCCCCGTCGTCCCACTGGACGAGGCCGTCGACCGGCTGGAACGGGGCAACCGCACCGGCACCGCCGTCCTCACCTTCGACGACGGCTTCGCCGATGTGTACGACCACGCCTGGCCGGTCCTCAGAGAACGCGGCCTGCCCTTCACCATCTACCTCGCCAGCGGCCACATCGGCGGCGAGATGCGCTGGGAGGGCTCCACCGCCAAAGCGGCCGGCGCCCCCGCCCTGACCTGGGACCAGCTCGCCGAGATGACCGCCGGCGGCCTCTGCACCGTCGCCAACCACACCCGCAGCCACGCCCGGCCGCAGCTGCTCTCCACCGCCGAACTCGACGCCTGCGGCGACGACATCGAGCAGCACCTCGGCACCCGCCCCCGGCACTACGCCTACACCTGGGGCGTCCCCGTGCCGCATATGGAACCCGCCCTGCGGGCCCGCTTCCGCAGCGCCGCCACCGGCGAGGTCGGCCGCAACCTGCCCGGCTTCGACCCGGTACGGCTGCGCCGCGTCCCGGTCCGCCGCACCGACCCGCTCGACTTCTTCCGCGCCAAGCTCACCGGCCGCCTCCTCCCCGAACGCGCCTACGCCCGCCTGGTCGCCGCAGCCAAGGCGGTGGGCGTCCGTGCCTGACGCGCCCGCCCACGGCACGTCCCCCGCCCACGGCACGTCCCCCGCCGCCCTGCGCGGCCCCGGCGGCCGACCGCTGCGGGTCGCCCACCTCACCACCGTCGACATGAGCCTCCAACTGCTGCTCGCCACCGAGCTGCGGCACGACGTGGAGAGCGGCTTCGAGACCTACGGCATCAGCGCCCCCGGCCCCTATGTCGCCCAGGTGGAGGCACTCGGCGTCACCCATGTGCCGCTGCCCGCCCTCACCCGCGCCTGGAACCCGCGCGGCGACGCCGCCGCCGCCCGCGAACTGCTCACCGCGCTGCGCCGCATCCGGCCCGACGTACTGCACACCCACAACCCCAAGACCGGCGTCCTCGGCCGCATCCTCGGCCGCGCCGCCCGGGTGCCCGTGGTGGTCAACACCTGCCATGGACTCTGGGCCCAGGCGCACGACCCGCTCGCCAAACGGGCCCTGGTACTCGGCGCCGAGGCCCTGGCCGGCCGCTTCTCGCACGCCGAGCTGTACCAGAACGGCGAGGACCGCCGCACCCTCGCCCGCGCGGTGCCCGCCCGGCGCTCCCGGGTGGTCGGCAACGGCGTCGACCTCGACCGCTTCGCCACCGGACCGGACCGGGAGGCCGCCCGCGCCCGCGTCCGCGCCCGACTCGGCGTCGCCGACGGAGAACTGCTGGTCGCCGGAGTGGGCCGCAGGGTCGCCGAGAAGGGCATCCGCGAGTACGCCGCCACCGCCCGCGCACTCACCGGCAAGGCCCGCTTCGCCTGGATCGGCCCCGACGACCCCGATAAGTCCGACGCCCTCGCCGACGCCCTCGGCGGCGTGGAGTTCCTCGGCGAACGCGACGACATGCCCGACGTCTACGCGGCGCTCGACCTCTTTGTCCTCCCCTCCTACCGGGAGGGCTTCTCCCGCTCCGCCATGGAGGCCGCCGCCTGCGGCCTCCCCATGGTGCTGAGCGACATCCGGGGCTGCCGGGAGATCGGCACCCACGGCGAGCATCTGCTGCTCGCCCCGCCGGGCGACCCGGCGGCGCTCACCGCCGCCGTCGACCGGCTGCTCACCGACGGCGACCTGCGGCGGCGGCTCGGGGAGCCGCCCGCCGCAGGGCCAACCGGGAGTTCGACCAGCGGGAGGTGGCGCGCGTCTCGGTGCAGACCTACGCCGCCGTCGCCCGGGCCCGTGGCCTGGGCTGGCCGACCGCGTCACCGCACAGCCGGGACGACCAGTCACTCCGCGACATCGCGGACCGCTAGGGGGGAGAACGCATGAAGCGAGGGGGGGACCTGGCGGTCGCCGTACTGGCCGGGATCGTCGCGATTCCACTGGTACTGACGATCGCCCTGCTGGTCCGGCTCACCATGGGCGGGCCGGTGATCTTCCGCCAGGTGCGCGCCGGGCGCGGCGGCGAGGAGTTCGAGATCCTCAAGTTCCGCACCATGCGGGACCGGCGCCACCCCGACGAGGAGGACGCACCCCGCATCACCCGGCTCGGCCGCCTGCTCCGCAGGACCAGCCTGGACGAACTGCCCCAGCTGTGGAACGTCATCCGGGGCGACATGGGCGTGATCGGCCCCCGTCCGACCCTGCCCGAGCAGGTCGTGCACTACTCGCCCCGGCAGCGCGGCCGACTGGCCGTCCGGCCCGGACTCACCGGCTGGGCCCAGGTGCAGGGGCGCAACTCCATCAGCTGGCCCGAGCGCATCGAACTGGACCTCTGGTACATCGACCACCACTCGCTGCTGCTCGACCTGAGAATCCTCTTCCGCACCGTCGGCGTGCTGCTGCGGCCGGTCGGCATCACCGGCGCCGGCGGCGTCAACCCCGGCTTCCCCGCTCCCGGCGAACCCGCCGTACTCCGCCGCACCAGCCACCTCCCGCCGGTCACCCCCCTCGTCTCCCGCCCCCGCTACCAGCCCGCAGCCGAGCCCGCCGAAGAGGCATCCTGAGCGAGGGCCCGCCTCAGGAGGCAGGACGCGGCGTCAGTCGGGCGGCGCGGGCCTCCAGGTAGCGGCGCTCGGTCAGGCTGGCGGTGCCGTGGGCGGCGCGGCGGTAGTACTCCCGGGCCGCCGGGTGGTCGCCGGCCATCTCCAACAGGTGTGCGCGGACCGCGTGCAGCCGGTGGTGGTCGGTGATCCGGTCGTCCGTGGCCAGCCCGTCCAGCAGGGCCAGACCGGCCTGCGGTCCGTCGACCATGGCGACCGCCACCGCCCGGTTCAGGCTGGCCATCGGGTTGGGCGAGATCCGCTCCAGGATCCTGTACAGGGTGTTGATCTGGCGCCAGTCGGTCTCGCCGGTGCTGGGCGCCTCGTCGTGCAGCGCGGCGATGGCGGCCTGCAACTGGTAGGGGCCCAGTGTCGAGCGGGTCATCGCGTCGGTGACCAGCGCGACGCCCTCGGCGATACGACCCCGGTCCCAGCGTGAGCGGTCCTGCTCGTCGAGCGGGATCAGCTCGCCATGCGGGCCGGTGCGGGCGGTCCGGCGGGCGTCGGTGAGCAGCATCAGGGCCAGCAGGCCGGTCACCGCGCCGTCGTCCGGCAGCAGCCGGTGCAGCAGCCGGGTCAGCCGGATCGCCTCGGCGGCCAGGTCGTCGCGGCGCAGCCGGTCGCCGGAGCTGGCGGTGTAGCCCTCGTTGAAGATCACGTACAGCACATGCAGCACGACCCGCAGCCGCTCCGCCCGATCCTGCCCGACCGGCATGGTGAACTCGCTGCCGGCGGCCTTGATCCGCTGCTTGGCCCGGCTGATCCGGACCGCCATGGTCGGTTCCGGTACGAAGTAGGCGCGGGCGATCTCCGCGGTGGTCAGGCCGCCGACCGCGCGCAGCGTCAGCGCGACCTGCGAGGCCGGGCTCAGCGCCGGGTGGCAGCAGAGGAACAGCAGGGTGAGCGTGTCGTCCCGGTCGGCCGGGGTGTCCTCGCCGGGGCCGGGCGACGTCGGATCAGGCTCCTGGGCGGCCACCGCGTCCTCGCGCCGCCGCCGGGCCTGTTCGCTGCGCATCCGGTCGACCAGACGGCGGCTGGCGACCGTGGTCAGCCAGCCGCGAGGGTTGTCCGGGACGCCCTCGGTCGGCCAGCGTGTCGCTGCGGCGAGCAGCGCCTCCTGCACGGCGTCCTCGCTCAGGTCGAACTGCCCGTACCGGCGCACCAGCGCGCCGAGGGCCTGCGGCGCGAGCGCGCGCAGCAGGCCCTCGACGGTGGCGCGGTCGGCGCTCACGCGGGCAGGCCGCCGGAGAAGATCACCTGGCGGACCTCGATGCCCAGGCCGTTGAACCGGGCATCCGGGATCAACGCGGCCAGCTCCAGCGCACGGTCCCTGCTCGCGACGTCGACCACGTAGTAGCCGCCCAGGAACTCCTTGGCCTCCAGGTAGGGGCCGTCGGTGACGACCGGCACACCGTCGCGGACGCGGACCACCGCGCTCTGGGACGGGTCGGCCAGCGCCTCGGTGCCGACCATCTCGCCGGACTCGCGGATCGTTTTTATGAACTCGCCGTGGCCGTCCATGATCTCCTGGCGTTCGGCCTCGGTCAGCTCCTCCATGATGGCCGGGTTGATGTGCATGATCAGCAGGAACTTCATGTCCGACTCCTCACCGTCGTGGCGCCCGGACGGGCCCCGTCATCGGGTGGTCGTCGCGGGTCGGCCGCCCTTGACATGCCGGCGCTGGATTCAGCAGATCGGACGATTCCGCCGGTGATTCCGCCGACGATTCCGCCGACGCAGGTCAAGATCCGTCGATCGGTTCCGACCATACCGTGACGATCCACCCGGAGGAGGTTGCCCCATGAGCACGACGACGGCCGAGACGGCGCCGCCGCCGACCACGGCCCGCGCCGGGCGGCGGGCCTGGCTCGGCCTGGCCCTGCTGGCGCTGCCCACCCTGCTGGTCGGCCTGGACATGAACGTGCTGTTCCTGGCGCTGCCAAGGCTGACGGCGGACCTGCGGCCGAGCGGTACCGAGCAGTTGTGGATCACCGACAGCTATGGGTTTATGACGGCTGGGTTTGTGATCACGATGGGCACCCTGGGCGACCGGATCGGCCGGCGAAGGCTGCTGCTGATCGGCGCGGCCGGGTTCGGCGCCGCGTCCGTGCTGGCCGCGTTCTCGACGGGTACGACGATGCTGATCGCGGCGCGGCTGCTGCTCGGACTGGCCGGCGCCGCCCTGATGCCGTCCACGCTGGCACTGATCACCAGCATGTTCGCCGAGGCCCGGCAGCGCGGGCAGGCCATCTCGATCTGGGCCACCTGCAACTTCACCAGCGCGGCCGTCGGGCCGGTGCTCGGCGGGTTCCTGCTGGAGCACTTCTGGTGGGGTTCGGTGTTCCTGGTGGCCGCGCCGGTGATGCTGCTGGTGCTGGTGGCCGGGCCGGTGCTGCTGCCGGAGTTCCGCAACCCGGACCGGGGCAGGCTGGATCCGGTCAGCGTGGCGCTGTCGATGGCGGCCGTGCTGCCGATCGTCTACGGGATCAAGCGGCTGGCCGTGCCCGAGGGCGGCGGCCCGACGCTGCCGGTGGCCGCGATCGTGGTCGGCGCCGGCGTCGGCGCGCTCTTCGTCCGGCGGCAACTGCACCTGGCCACGCCGCTGCTGGACCTGCGGCTGTTCCGGAACCCGACCTTCACCGCAGTGCTGTGCGCGCTGGTGCTGGCCGGCGTGGTGATGGCCGGTACCGGCCTGCTGGGCACGCAGTTCCTCCAGAGCGTGCTCGACCTGTCGCCGACCACTGCGGCGCTGTGGTTCGCGCCGATGGGGCTGGGCGTGGGGCTGGGCACGATGCTGGCGCCGGCCCTGGGCCGGAGGCTGCCGCTGCCCGCCGCCATCGCGGTCGGGCTGGCCTGCTCGGTGCCGGGCTGCCTGCTGATCACACAGGTCGGCGCCGACGGCAGGCCGCTGCCGTTGGCGGTCGGGGTGGCGGTGCTGGCCCTGGGAACCGGTCCGCTGTTCGCGCTCGGCACCGGCGTGGTGGTGGGCGCGGTTCCGGCGGAGCGGGCCGGTTCGGCCGCTTCGATGTCGGAGACCAGCAACTTCCTCGGCGGATCGCTGGGCATGGCGCTGCTCGGCGCGGCGGGCACCGGCCTCTACCAGCAGCGGATGGCCGGGCCGGTCGCGGACGCAGTGTCGGCCGGGCTGCCCGAGGGCGCGGCACACCAGGCCCGGGAGACGTTGGCCGGCGCGGTCGGCGCTGCGCACCGACTTCCCGACGGGGCTGCGGCCGACCTGCTGCGCGCGGCGCACGACGCGTTCACCGGCGGGCTGCACCTGGCCGGCGTCACCGGCGCGGTTGTCTTCGCTGGTCTGTCGGTGTGGTTCCTGCGGCTGCACCGCCGATCCCAGCAGGGCTGACCGTCGCCCGACAACATCCCCACCCGCCCGCAGCTGCCCGTACACGACGGCTGGCGGGCAGCACCTGACGGGTCGTACGCTCCAGGCGCCCGGCACATGCGCCGCACTCGGTGGGATCACCGGTGGCCGGTTCCAGGGCCGCCGTTCGGGCTCAAGCGGCGCGGCGATCCCAGGCGACTGCGAGGCGAGCTGCCTCATCGGAACTCCCGGCGCCACGCTGTCAGGTCGGGCGGGTGGTGGGTTCCTCGGTGAGCGGGTGGGCCGTGGCGATGCCCAGCAGCAGCCCGGCGCCGGTCGTGACGGCGGCGAAGCTGAGGACGTAGTCGATGGAGGCGTGCACGGCCAGCCCGGTCAGCGCCGCCGCAGCCGACACCGCCACCGGCGTCGGCCGGGGGGAGCGCAGCAGCGCCCACAGCACCCACAGATAGGCGCAGGCCAGCAGCGCCAGCCCGGGCAGGCCCTGCTCGGCCGCCTGCTGGAGCGGCGCCGAGTGGGCCCGGTCGGTGTCCCGGTCGGCCAGTACGGTGGGGCTCTGCTCGCCGAACCGGTCCGGACCGACCCCGAGCAGCGGATGCAGCCGCGTCTGCACCAGGGCGTCGTTCCACAGCTCGATCCGCCGCTCGGACAGCTCGGCCACCGCATGCCCGCGCAGCGTCTCCGGTACGGCGCCCCGGGCCAGCGCCACCGTCCCCGCGGCGGCCAGTGCCGCGCAGAGCGCCAGTACCGCCAGCAGCGGACCCCGCCGCCGCAGCCGCCCGGCCGCGCAGGAGACCAGCAGGACTCCCGCCGAGGTGGCGAAGGCCGTCAGCGAGCCCACCAGCAGCGTCAGCCCGGTCAGGACCGAGGCCAGGGCCAGCAGCGCGGCCCGTACGGCGGACCGGTCGGCGGACCAGGCGGCGCAGCAGGCGGCGCCCACGCCCAGTGCCAGCAGCGCGGCGTCGGCGTTGCCGTAGTGCAGCGGGGGCGCGAGCGGTGCACCGGACAGCCCGCCCGGTACCAGCGCCGTCAGCAGCCCCACCGCCAGCGCGGCCGCCGCCGGGGCCGCCGTGGGCAGCAGCGCTCCCGCGACCCGTCCGGCGGCGTAGCCCGCGGCGACCGCCAGCAGGGCCAGCAGCACGCCCTCGGGCCGGGCGCTGGAGTGCCCCGCCGCCGTGGCCAGCGTCCAGCCGGCGCAGCTGGTGAGTACGGCGGCACCGGCCACCTCGGGCCCCGGCAGCCGGTGCGGGCACGGCGCCGCGAGAGTGGAGACGGCATCAGAGTCCGGCATTTCCCGCCCCCCTGGGACCCCCGTTCCGGGCCCGCGCGGCCCGCGCCCGCCCATCGGGCAGAACGCATCCCGGGGGCAGCCGCAGCGACCCGACGGCCATCCGGACTTGCCCACACGGTAGTCGCGGAGGCGGCAGTATGTGGCCATGTCGACCATGTCGCAGGGGATTTCCGCACCCGACGCCGCCACCGCCACCGACCCCCACCCCGCTCCGGGGCCCGCAGCGGAGGACGGCGGCGGCCTGTGGATCGCGGGAGCCGGGGGAGTGGGCCGGGAGGCCCTGGACACCGCGCTGGCCTCGGGCGTCCGGGTGGCGGGCTTCCTCGACGACCACCGGGCCGGGGGCAGGGTGCGCGGCCTGCCGGTGCTGGCACCCCGTCAGATCCCGGACGGTGCACGCTATGTGATCGGTATCGCCGACCCCGGGGCGCGGCAGCGGCTCGCCCCGCTGCTGGCGGAGCGCGGTGCCCGGCCCGCCACCCTGGTGCACCCCCGGGCGGTGGTGGCGCCGGAGACCGAGCTGGCGGAGGGCTGCATCGTGCTCGGCGGGGCGTATATCTCCAGCAGCGTCCGGCTGGGCCCGCACAGCCAGGTGCACTACAACGCCACGGTGGGCCATGACGCGGTGCTGGGGGAGCGGGTGACCGTCTACCCGGGCGGCAATGTCTCCGGCTCGGTGCTGCTGGAGGACGACGCCACGGTGGGCAGCAACGCGGTGGTGCTCCAGGGCCGCACGGTCGGCCGGGGGGCCTTTGTCGGCGCGGCGGCCGTGGTCACCCGGGATGTGCCGCCGCACACCACGGTGATCGGCTCCCCGGCCCGGCCGATGCCGGGCCGGGGCGGCGGCGCATAGGGCCGCCGTACGGCCGACGGCGCGGCGCGCTGCCGGGCGGCCGGGCGGCCCCGCGTCAGGACCGGAACCACTCCACCGTGCGCTCCAGCCCCTCCCGCAGCGGCACCGGCCGCACCTCGGGGAAGAGCGACCGCAGCCGGGCGTTGTCCGCCTGTGAGTCGCGTACGTCGCCGGGGCGCGGCTCGGTGTGCTCCACCGCCACCGGGCTGCCCAGCACCGACTCCAGCTCGGCGACCAGCTCGGTCAGCGAGGTACGGGTGCCGAAGGCGAGGTTCACCGGATCGGGGTGCACCACCCGCCGCAGCACCGCGTCGCAGAGCACCCGGGAGACCGTACCCACAAAGGTGAAGTCGCGGGTCTGGCCGCCGTCGCCGTGCACCGTCAGCGGTCGCCCGGCCAGCGCCGCCTCCACAAACGCCGGGACCACCGCCGCATAGGAGTGCCCGGCCGGCTGGAGCGGCCCGAAGACATTGAAGAACCGGAACGGCAGCACCTCCAGCCCATAGCAGTGGTGAAAGGCCGTCAGATACGCCTCGGTGGCCAGCTTGCTCACCGCATACGGGCTCATCGGCGCGGTACGCATCGCCTCCCGCTTGGGCAGCTCGCGGTTGGCGCCGTACACCGACGACGAGGACGCCGCCGCGACATAGAGGCCGCCTGCCCGCCGGGCCGCCTGGAGCACCTCCAGGGTGCCGGTGGCATTGGCGTGGTGGCTGGCCACGGGGTCGGCGACCGACCTCGGCACCGACGGCAGCGCCGCCAGGTGCACCACCGCGTCGGCGCCGGCGAACACCTCGTCCAGCAGCGCCGGATCGAGGATGCTGCCCTCGTGGAAGGCCACATCCAGGCCCGCCAGATTGGCCTTGCTGCCGGTCGACAGGTCGTCGACCACCCTGACCTGCTCGACCTCCGGCTGCTCCAGCAGGGTCCGGGCCAGATTGGCGCCGATGAACCCCGCACCGCCGGTGATGACCACGCGCATGGACGTCCCCCTCCGTGCCCGGCCGGATCGGTCCCCCCGGGGGCGGCCGGCTCACCCCGTCCGTGATCGTAGCCCCGGGACGGCCGCCGACGGGCGGGATCGCCGCCAATCGGCGACCGGGGCTCAGCCCTTGTGTCAACCCTTGCGGAACCGGTAGGCGTCCTCGGCCGCGTCCACCACCGCCGCCAGATCCCCGCCGGCCGACGCGGTGACCACCGCCGCCACCGCCCCCTCTACAAACGGCGCATCGGCGAACCGGGTCGGGAACGGCAGCCCGTTCCGGTCCGCCTCGGCCAGCAGCGACCGCACCGTCCCCACCGCGCTGCCCAGATCCGACAGGACCACCACACCCACCCCCTGGTCGACCCGCCGGGCGGCGGCCAGCACCAGTGCCGCGCTGGTACCCAGCCCGCCCTCCTCGGTACCGCCCGCAGTGCTCACCGGCGCCGGGTCGCCGGTACCCGCCAGCCCGATCGCCAGCGCGGCGGTGGCCGCCGCCACCGCGCGGCTGTGCGAGACCAGCACCACACCCACCCGGTCCAGCTCCGCCGGATGCGCGGTGACCGGCTGCGCCTCGGCCGGCCGCCCCCGCCTCGGCCGGGCCGAGGTCCTGGGCGACGCGGACGGCGCCTCGCCGATCGGGATGACCTCCGCGTCCCTGCCGTCCGACGTGCTCACGATCCCTCCTTGTGCTTCCCCGGCCGGTGGACACCGGACCGGGCCGCCACCGCGTCCGGCAGGGCTTCGGCGATCCCCCGGGCGGGGGCGCGGTGGAGGCCGGTGGACGACTCCGGCCGGTCGGCGGGGGCGGTGGTCGGGGCGAGTCCGCGCGGCGCATCGGAAGCCACCTTCTCCGGAGCGCCGATCCGCTTCCTCACCGCCGGTTCCCTCTCGTCCGCCCGAGTGCCGCCGGCCGCGCCGCGCACGGGCGGCGACCGCTGCCGCCACTCTCGCAAACCGGAGCCCGATGCGGAGCGATCCGGGCGGCCCCGGCCCCGGCGTGTCCAGGCATAGAACAGGGCCGGGAACGGGGCTGTGAGGGGGGCGGTCCGTGCCATACCACGCGGCCCGGCGGAGATCACCCCCTGCGGGTGGTGTCCGGGCAAACGGTTCCGGGCGCCCCGCCGGGCTGGCTACGCTGGCCCCCGGACGACGGCGGGAGGAGCACAGACGTGTCAGGCGACAGCACCGGCGTGGACATCGGCAGCACCGAGGTCCTCGCGGATGGACGGAAGCCGAAGGTGGACCTCAGCGAGGCGGAGTGGCTCTCCAGCAGCCAGGGGGTCGGCGATGTGCAGATCGCCTTTGTGGAGGGCTACATCGCGATGCGGGACGGCCGGAGCCCCGACGGCCCGGCGCTGATCTTCACCCCGGCCGAGTGGCGGGCGTTTGTGCTCGGCGCGCGCGACGGCGAGTTCGACCTCACCTGATCCAGGACACCGAGGCGCCGCGTCGGACGCCCCCACGCGGCCGACGCGGCGCACTGCGACCGCCCGGCCACCCCACCGGGCGCCCCTCCGCAGCCCCGCCGCCTCGTCGGGCGGGCCGCCGCCGGGAGGGTGGCACCCCGGCCGGGCGGACCGCCGCCCGCCGTTGCGGGACGCGGTCGCCGACAGCCGGGTTGCCGAAGGCCCGTAGGCCGCACGCTCCCACACGACGGCTCGACGGGCCGGTCCACGGGCTGCGGCGGTCGGAGAGCGGCCCGCGGACCACGATCGGATGCATCTCTGGAGGCTTGGGGCTTGGGGCTGGAGAGTGGAGGTACGCGCCCCACGGCGCATGACTCGCACCGGCCCCGGGGCGGGGGAAGCGACCACCCGGCGGCGCCGCTCGGCGGAGCCGGGCCCGGCACCGGCCGGGTACGCAGCGACACGCCGCGCGGCGGCGACCCGGAGCAGGTCCCCCTGGCTCCGCGTGACCGGACGCGCCGATCGCTGCATGCCGCGACCGTAACCGTCGTGTCCGCCCACGGTCAACGCGTGTCCAGCCCCACCGGCAGCACCTGGCCGCAATCGGCCACGGCCGTCTGACGGGGCGTCGGAAACCGGCCGCACGCCCGCCGTACGGGACGGCTGCGCGGCCCGCCCGAGCCGCCCCGTACGATGTCCCCATGCCGTTTCTCCGCCGCCGCTCCGGCACCCCTGCGGGCCCGGACTTCGATGTGCTCGCGATGGACCCGGGCGACTGGCCGGGCCACTTCGGCGCCGCCATCCTGGCGGGTGCCGACGGGACCTGCCAGGGGATCTTCCTGCGCTACGACCTCTTCGGCGGACGCGGCCCCGCCATGCTGATCGGCAACCTGCCGGAGGGCTCCCCGGTCCGCGAGCCGGAGGACGGTGTGCCCTTCGAGGTCCGCCAGCTGCTGGCGGCCCTGGAGAACGACGAGCCGGTGACCGTGGTCTCCAGCGAGGACTTCCCGGTGATGCTCGGCGACGACCTGCTGATCGTGAAGAAGGTCAAGGTCAGCGAGGAGCGGATCACCTGTGCCCAGTTCGGGCGCAGCGACGGCGTCCAGGTCACCATCGCCACCTGGGACCGCCCGATCTCCGACGACCTCTACCAACTGCTCAAGCCGCTGCCCGCCGACATGTTCCAGCAGGGCTGAGCCCGCCCGCCGGGGCGGGCCGTGGTTGACGCGGCCGAAGGCGCGTTCGTAGATTCGCCCTATGCCGTGCCGTCCGCTGCTGACCCGCCGCAGCTATGTCGACCTGCGGCGGACCGCCAGCGCGGTGTGTAGTGGCGCTGCCGGACCGCAGCCGGCGGCGGCGCACGCCCCCGCACGGCCCACGGCCTGACACCTCCACCCGGTGTCCGCCCGGCGTCCACCCGCCCAGGTCGGCGGGGGCGCCGCCGTGCCAGGTCCGGAGCCCTCCCGCGCACCCCCCGTTCGCCGTGCCCGCCGCTCCCGCCTGCCCCGGAGGCCCCGCCATGACGCCCCATCAGCTCAGCGGCCCCACCGTCGCCGTCGCCGCCGCCCTGGACCGGCTGCCGCGCGTCGTCGACCTGCTCGCCGCCCGCGCCGACGAACTGGACCGCGACGGCGCCTTCCCCTACCAGGGCATCGAGGCCGTGCACGAGGCCGGACTGCTGACCCTCACCGTCGCCGAACGGTACGGCGGCCCCGGGGCGGGCCTGGCCGACACCGTACGGGTCCTCGGGGAGCTCGGCCGGGGGGACGCCTCGGTGGCGCTGGTCGCGGCGATGACCCTGCTGCACCACGCCGCGCAGGCCCGCACCGGGGCCTGGCCGGACGCCCTGTACGGGGTGCTGCTGGAGGAGTCCCGGCGCGGCCCCGCGCTGGTCAACACGTTGCGGGTGGAGCCGGAGCTGGGCACGCCCGGGCGCGGCGGCCTGCCTGCCACCGTCGCCCGCCGCACCGGGCAGGGCTGGGCGCTGACCGGCCGCAAGACCTTCTGCACCGGCGCCGAGGCGCTGGCCTGGATGGCGGTCTGGGCCCGCACCGACGAGGAGCGGCCCCGGGTCGGTACCTTCCTGGTCCGGGGCGACGCGCCCGGCATCGGCATCGACCCCATCTGGGACCACCTCGGCATGCGGGCCAGCGCCAGCCACGATGTGCTGCTGGACGAGGTGCTGGTGCCCGAGCAGGCCGCCGTCGGCCTCCACGACGCGCATGACGCGCACGCCTCCCACGACGCGCCCGCCTCCGGCGACGCGCCCGCCTCCGGCGACCCCGACGGCCCGGAGAGGGTCGCCGCCGCCTGGAACGACCTGGCCCTCCCCGCCCTCTACCTCGGGGTCGCCCGCGCCGCCCGCGACTGGCTGGTGGGCTTTCTGCACCGCCGCACCCCGGCCAACCTCGGAGCCCCGCTCGCCTCGCTGCCCCGGTTCCAGACCGCCGTCGGCGAGATCGAGGCCCGCCTGATCGGTGCCGAGGAAGTGCTGACCTCCCTGGCCCGCCGAGTCGACGAGGGCGACAGCGAGGCGGTCCGCCGCTCCGGCCCGGCGAAGCTGCTTGCCACCCGCGCCGCGATCTCCGCCGTGGAGCAGGCCCTCGCCCTCACCGGCAACCCCGGGCTCAGCCGAGGCAACCCGCTGGAGCGCCACCACCGCGACGTACTCTGCGGCCGGGTCCACTTCCCCCAGGACGACGTCATCCTCACCGCCGTCGGCCGCGCCGCCCTGGAGAGGGCGGCGTCAGGGGCGCGCCGTAGGCTGCCTCAGGGAGGCCCGAGCCGCATCGGCGCGGCCTGACCCGCCGGCTGCCGGGGGACGGCCCGGCCGCCACGCCGAACGAGGGAGGGGCGACCGTATGCCCGCCGAACTCGCCGACCACTGCGCCGACGTGCTGACCGCCTACGGCTGCCCCTCGGTCTCGGTCGCCGTCGCCCAGCGGGGCGTGGTGACCCTGGCCGAGGCCCATGGACTGGCCGACCCCGCCACCGGGCGCCCGGCCACCACCGACACCGCGTACCTGCTGGCCTCCGTCACCAAGCCGATCACGGCCACGGCGGTCTGCCTCGCCGCCGACCAGGGGCTGCTCGCCCTGGACGCACCGCTGCCCGGCCGGGACAGCGGTCCGACGATCCGTCAGGTGCTGCTGCACCGAGGCGGGTTCGGGCAGCACTACGACTTCAGCTATGACACCACCGACGCCGAGGTGGCGCTGGACGACTACGCCGCGCTCTACCGGGAGCCCGGCTCCGGCTTCGAGTACTCCAACCTCGGCTACGGGCTGCTCGGCCGGGCGCTGGCGGCGGCCACCGGGCAGGAGTTCGGCGACGTCGTCCGGGAGCGGGTCTTCGCCCCCCTCGGACTCACCGCCGCGCATCTCGGCCCGCGCCACCAGGGCCTCCAGGCGGTGCCCCACACCGCCGACGGCCGGGCCTACCCGGCGTACGGGACCAGCCACCCGGGCGCCTCGCTCGGCTGGGCGACGGCATCGGAGGCGGCGCTGTTCGGGCTCTCGTACAGCCGGCTGCTGCGGCCGGAGACGGCCACCGCCATGCTGGACGGCATCCCGATCGACGGTCGGCTGGGGTACGGGCTCGGCTGGTTCGTCTCCTCCGGGGACGGGCCGAGGACCGTCAGCCACAGCGGCAGCATGGGCGGCGTCGCCACCATGCTGGTGGTGCTGCCCGATCAGGAGACCGCCCTCTGCGTGCTCACCAACAGCACGGACCGGCGTGCCCGCGACGCGGTCGTCGGCCGCCTTCTGGACGGACTCGTGGCGGACCGCGACTCGGTCGTCCTGCCGCCGCCGGTCTCCGCCGAGCGCCCGATGGCCGTACCCGAGGGCCGCTGGACCGGAGGGATCAGCACCCCCGACCGAGAGGTGCCGCTGACCCTGCGGGTGCGTCCGGACCGGCAGGTCGAGCTACGGCTGGACGGCGGCGCGGCGGTCATGGCCCAGGCCACGGCCTCTGCCGACTGGGACCTCCGGGTCTCCTTCCCGGTGCAGCTCCCCAGCGTCGACGCACGGCGCAACAGCCCCGCCTCCGGGCTGGAACTCGCCTTGCGGGACGGCCACCTCACCGGTGCCGCCCGTGCCTTCAAGGACGGCGAGGGCGACGGCTGGCTCGGCAACCTGCTCAGCCACCCCTGCGCGCTGGAGGCCGACTGACGGCTACGGCCCGACCGGCACCACCACCCGCCACGGGGCCGCCGGACCGGCGGCCCCCTGCGGGCGGACTTCCCGGCCGACTTCTCGGCCGGCACCTCGGACGACGCCCCTGCCGATGCGCTCAGCGGGTGCCCACGGCGGCCCGCACCGCACGGCGGGCCAGCGAGGCGTCGTCGTGCAGCCGGCGGATCAGGATGCGCTGCTCCTCGCCCGCACCCGGCAGGTCGTGCATCCGGAGTTCGCGCATCAGCACCAGGATCAGGTTCACCAGGAAGGCATCCCGCAGCACCGTGCCGGACGCCTGCGCCAGTTGGCTGATCTGGCGCCGCGCGGCGGTGTCCCCGGAGAGCACGCTCCACAGCACCGCCAGGTCGTAGCCTGGCAGGTACCAGCCGACCCGCTCCCAGTCCACCAGCACCGGGCCGGACGGGGCCAGCACCACATTCGACAGCAGCGCGTCGCCGTGGCAGAACTGCGCCGGGACATGCGCCAGCCCGTACAGCAACTGCTGAAGGTCACCGGTGTCGCGGTCGGTCAGCAGGCCGAGCGCGTGGTAGCGGGCGATCTCCACCGGATAGTCCAGCGGCGCGTCGAAGCCGGACGGCGGCCGCCACAGGTTGAGCGCCCGGATCGAGCCCAGCACAGCACGCACCTCACCGGGCGTCGGCGCATCGACCGGGTGCCGCTCCCGGGCGGCGGTCCGGCCCGGCACCCGCTCCAGCAGCAGTACGCAGCGGTCCGGGTCGGCGGCCACCAGCTTGGGCAGCCGCACCGGCGGCCGGTGCCGGACGAAGGCGCGGTAGGCGGCCACCTCGTGCCGGAAGCTCTCCACCCACTGAAGGTCGTCGTCGCGGCGCTCCGTCCGGGGAGCCAGGCACTTGGCCACCACCGGCGTGCGGCCGACCGTACCCGCCACCAGGACGTGGCGGCCGTCCTGGTGGAGCAGCTGACGCGGGGTGAACCCCGGACATATCCGCGTCACATGGGCCATCGCGGCCCGCACCAGCGGGGCCTGGAGCGCGGTGGTGTCGGGACGCCCGCCGCCCGGCAGCCGGCCGCGCAGCGGTCCGTCGACCCCCGGCCGGGGGAGCAGGGCGGTGCCTGCGGGGGCGCCCGGCCTGCGGGCCGCCAACTGCTGCCGGGCCTCCAGCGCGGCGCGCTGGTCGGCCGAGCGGGGGTCGAGGGGCCGCCCGGTGCGTACCGGCGCGGCCGGTGCGCCCACCGGCCGGCGGTGCAGGGGCGCGGGGGGACGCAGCGTGGTGGGGGCCGGAGCGGTTGCTGATGGATACATGGGGGTGGGTGGGTCCCTTCCTGCTGGCCGGCGAGCCGCCGGTCGGCCGGGTGCCGACCAGGGGTGGCGGACGGGGTGGCGCGCAGGCGCCGTACACGGACCGGGGCACAGGCCCCGCCCGGTGGCCCGCCGCACCCTGGGGAATGCGGTCGGCCGTCGGGGAGCGGCCATGCGCGGCGCCCCCGCGCCACCCTCTGCGCCACTCCCCTCCGTGACGACCGGGAGCCGTCCCCTCCGGCGCGGAGAGCCCCGGTGGCGGCGGTTCCCGACGGGAGTCGGGTGGCGCAGGCCTACATCACACCGGGCTTCGGGTGGCACACCATCTGGCGCACCCTGGCGAACCCTGGCGAATGGTCGCGAGGCACATGACAGCCCGTTAATGTCGGAGCTGCCGAGGAACCTGGGGGCTTCACGTGAGCAGAGAACCCAACACCCGACTTGCCGACCTGTTCGCCCTGACCGGATGGTCGAAGGGCGAGCTGGCGCGGATGGTCAATCGGCGCGGTGCCGCCCTGGGGCAGCAACAGCTGTCCACCGACACCTCGCGGGTGCGGCGCTGGATCGAACAGGGGGAGATCCCCCGAGATCCCGTGCCGAGGGTGCTGGCCGCACTGTTCACCGAGCGGCTCGGCCGTGTCGTCACCATCGAAGACCTCGGTCTGGAACGGCACCGGCGCAGCAGAGCAGGCACATCGGACACCGGAATGCCCTGGAAGCCGGAGCAGACGGCCGCGGTCCTCACCGAGTTCACGGGAATGGACCTCATGCTCAACCGACGCGGTTTGATGGGCGCGGGCGCCGCGCTCGCGGCTGGTTCCTCCATCGCCGACTCACTCCACGACTGGCTCACCGGGGAGTACGACGCCCCCGAGGCCCTCCGCCAGGCCGGCCGCCCCCGCTCCGTGATCCCGGTCGGCGAATCCTCCCTGGACCTCTACGAGGCCGGCCCGGTCGGCACCGACGAGGTCGAGGCCCTGGAGGATTCGGTGGACATCTTCCGCGCCTGGGACGCCTCCCGGGGCGGCGGACTCCAGCGCAAGGCCGTGGTCGGCCAACTCAACGAGGTCGGCGGCATGCTGACCTACCGTCACCCCAAGGACCTGGAGCGGCGGCTCTGGATCGTCGCCGCCAACCTGGCGGTGCTGGCCGGCTGGATGTCCCATGACGTGGGCCTGGAGCCCACCGCCCAGAAGTACTTTGTGATCGCCGTGCACGCGGCACGGGAGGCCGGGGACAAACCGAGGGCCGGGGAGGCCCTCTCCCGCGCCGCCCGCCAGATGGTGCACCTCGGCCGGGCCGACGACGCGCTGGACCTGATGCAGCTGGCCAAGATCGGCTCCGGCGAGCAGACGCTGCCCCGCACCCGGGCGATGCTCCAGACCATCGAGGCATGGGCACATGCCTCGCTCGGCCGCTCCCAGGCGACCCGCAGGGTGCTGGGCGAGGCGGAGGAGCTGTTCGTGGCCGACAAGGGCGAGCCGGCGCCCAGCTGGATGCAGCTCTTCACCGAGGCGGAGCTGCACGGCATGGAGGCGCTGGTCTACCGCACCCTGGCCGAGCACGACCCCAAGGCGGCCCCGCTCGCCCAGCGGCACGCCAAGCTGGCGCTCGACCTCCGGTCGAAGAACGGCCGCGAGCGGTCCACCATCTTCGACCGCCTCTCCCTGGCCTCGGCCTGCTGGATCGCCGGACAGCCCGACGAGGCCCAGGTGCAGGCCAAGATGGCACTGGCGCTGATCCGCGACACCTCCTCGCACCGCACCTGGGACCGGCTGCGGGAGATGTACCGGCTCACCCAGCAGTACAAGGGCCTGCCCGAGGTGGCCGACCTGCGGGAGCAGATCCGGCAGGCGGTGCCGCAGCAGCGGCGGCAGATCGTGTGAGGCGGGGGCTCCGGGGCGGGTACCCAGGCGGCGGCGGCTCGGCTCGGTCGGCTGGCGGTGCCGTGGCGGATCGTGTGCGGCGGGGTGCCCGGGCTGCGGTTCAGCAGCAGTTGGTGTGAGGCGGGGGCGTCGGTTCAGCCCAGTCGCAGGGCCACCAGGCGGACGCCGCCCGGGTGGGCCTCCGCCGAGTCCGAGCCCGAGCCCTGGCCGAGCAGGTCGAGGGCCAGGTCGGCGCAGTCCGCCGCCGTCCGGGCCGCGCCCAGCCTTGGGCCCAGCGCCTCCACAGCGGCAGCCTCGGCCTCACCGGCGTCTCCGGCCCAGCAGAGCACCACATCCCCGGGGCGCAGCGCCGTACGCCGCTCGCCGTACCCCGGCTCGGCGGTGCCGCCCAGCGGCGCCCCGGACGCGTCCTCGGCGGCGGTCGGCTGCACCCGGCCGTCCCGGAACAGCAGCGGGGGGCGCAGTCCGGCCTGCCCCCAGGCGAGGGCGGGCGGCTCCCCGGGCTCGTAGCGGCAGCAGAGCGCGGCGACCGGCGTGCTGCCCCCGCACTGCCGCAGTAACCGGTCGAGCAGCCCCAGCATCACGGCGGGCCCGGCACCGGTCATCGCCATACCGCGCAGCGCGTCCCGGAGCATCGCCGACTCGGCCGCTCCGGACCCCAGGGCCAGCAGCGCGCCGCCGCCCGGCAGCGGTAACGCGTCGCACCACCCCGAGGCGGTGTCGGCGGGGCCGCGCACCGCCAGGTCCGGAACGGCGGCGGCCGGGGCTGCCACCGGCCGGGCCGACGCGGCAGCGGCCCGGTCGGAGAGCGGCCATGCCCCACCGGCGTCCCGCAGCGACAGCCGGAGCGACTCCGCGTGCCCGTCCGGGCCGATCACCGGTCCGCCGGTGCAGCGGACGGCGCGCACCGTGCCGTCCGGCCGCACCACCCGGAACTCGCCGCGCAGCGCCCGGCCGTCGACCAGCGCGGCGGTCACCATGCCCTGCACCGGCAGTTGGTCGTCGGGCAGCAGATAGGCCGGCAGCTGGTCGAGGGTGAGGGCACCGGCCGTCCGGTCCCGGCCGAAGAGCGCGAAGACCTCCGGGGACCAGTGCACCTCGTCGGTGGTCAGGTCCCAGACGGCGATGCCGGGGGCGTACGGCGCGGCCACGGCGCCGGGCCCGTCCCCGAGGACGGCTGGATGGTCCGGGTGCGCAGCGGGGTGCATGGGTTTCCCACGGGTCGACGGACATATGGGCCGTCACGACTGTTGCACAGAGAGCCACCGCCGGTAAGGGTTTCGGGCGATTCCCCTCCCGATGTCCCCGGGACATGCCGTGGTGCGCCGCCGGGGGCCGGACCCCGGCCCACGGTCGCCCTGTGTGCGGACAAGCCGCG
Organism: Peterkaempfera bronchialis; assembly: GCF_003258605.2. Lineage (NCBI taxonomy): Bacteria > Bacillati > Actinomycetota > Actinomycetes > Kitasatosporales > Streptomycetaceae > Peterkaempfera > Peterkaempfera bronchialis. The sequence continues at coordinate 734,900 of NZ_CP031264.1, read as the reverse complement.
CGAACGGTAACCTTCGGTGCTTCCGGCCCCCCGGCCCGGACCGGCCCCGTCTGCCGACCCGGACCCGGGCGCCGGGCCCCCCGGCAGCGGAAATCCCGTTGCCACCAGGACCGCCGCAACGGATGCTGACCTCATGTTCGAGCCCGACATAGCGCCCAGTGCGACCCTTCTCGGCCTGCTCCAGCGGGGCCGCGGAGACGGCACCCTGCATGCGCTGGCGGCCGAGCGGCCGGACGCCCTCGCCGCCCTCGACGCGTGTGTCGTCCGCGACCCCCGCCACGACTGGCAGGTGGAGAACCGGTCGCTGTACTACGCGCGGCTCTACTCGGAGCTGGAAGGCCCCCTGGACGGGATCGACGCGCACCTCTTCCACCCCGACGACGGCATCGACACCGACGAGAACCGCACCGGCCTCGCCCTCTCCGTCCTCGGCCACCTCGCCGCCTACGGCCGCCGCGACGCCCTCGACCTGCTGCGCCGCTACACCGTCCACGGCAGCAACTGGGCCTGGGCGCTGGACGAGCTGGCCCTGCGCGACGACGACGCCTCCCTGCTGCGGCTCGCCCCCGCCGTCCTGGACCGCTTCCCCGCCGGACCCGAGGGCGACGCGGCCCTGCGCGCCGCCGTGCGCGACGCCTATGAGCCCCGCCCCTGGCGGCTCTGGGCCGCCACCCACCCCCGGATCGCCGCCGCCGGCGAACAGGCTCCCTTCGACCTGTGGCAGCGCCAGCTGGGCCGCAGCACCGCCGCCCCCGGCTGGGGCGCCGCCGAGGTGCTGGCCTGGGCCGACCGGGCCGCCGAGGAGGACCGCAGCGGCTCACCCCATGACGCCGTACAGCGCCGCGCCGCCGCCGCGGCCCGCTGCCTGGCCGCCGTCGCCGGTCCCGACGACCGCCCGCTGCTGCTGAACGCCGCCCGCAACGGCGCCGAGGGCGCCCGCCGGGCCGCCCTGCGCCACCTGGTCGACCGCGACGACCCCGCCGTCCCCGGCCTTATCGAGCTGTGCGCCGCCGACCCCGACGGACGGATCGTGGACGCGGCCCTGGACGTCCTCGGCCGGATGCGCGGACCCGCCGCCATGGACCACGCCCGCCGCTGGGCCGACCCCGCCACCGGAGGCGCCGACAGCGCCCTCGGCGAGGCCGCCGCCCGGCTGCTGGCCTGCGCGGGCGACGAGCGGGACGCCCCGCTGGTGGCCGATGCGCTGCGCCGCTGGATCGCCGGATACGGCGCCGACGGCGACGGCCTCGGCTGCCTGGTCGACGGCGCCGGACGGCTCCGCGCCACCGCCGCCGTACCGGCGCTGCGCTATGTCTACGCGGAGACCGTCTCCTCGCAGCTGCGCGGGCGGGCCGCCCACGCGCTCGCCGCCACCGACGCCTGCTTCCCCGCCGGACCGGCGGTGGAGTGCCTCTGGGACTGCGAGGAGACCACCCGGGAGCTCGCCGCCCGGCATGTCGCGACCACCGGCGATGTGCGGGTCCTGGAGCGGCTGCGCAGGCTCGCCGCCGACCCGGCCGAGGAGGCGGAGGTGCATGCGGCCGTCCGTGGGCGGCTGATCGCCGGGGACCGGGTGCGCTAGGCGCGGGCGGGGCGGGGACCGCTCCGCAGCGGCCGGGTCACTTGGAGGCGCTGACCCAGCTCAGGTTCCAGCCGTACGCCTGGTCCACCTGCTGATGGATGGAGGCGCCAGGCAGCTGCTGGAAGTACCGGCCCTCGCGCCGCACCACCAGCTCCCCGCCGACGTTCTCGATCATGGCAATGGCGCAGCCGCTGGCCGGGAACGCGCACTCGTCGAGCCGCAGTTCGATCGGCATCCCCGAGGCGGGGTACAGGGTGGCGACCGCGTCCAGTCCCTGGAAGCTGCCCGCGCCGCTGTAGACGAAGGCGAAGACCAGCAGTCGGCGGATCCGCGATGCGAAGTCCAGATTGATCCACAGGTTCTCGCCGGTGGCCGCCGCACCGGTGCGGTCGTCCTGGTCGAGCTGGACGTAGGGCGGCCCCCCGAGGTGGCCGAACAGCCGGCCGACCGCCTGCACGATGCCCTTGTTGCCGTCCTGCGTCTCCCAGAGGCAGGCCAGGTCGAGGTCCCGGCCGCCGGCGCCCCCGCCGGCCCCGCCTCCGCCGCCGAGCTTGCGCAGCCAGCCCCGGCGGCCGGCCTGGTCCTGGCCCGGGTCCTGCCCCTGGTCGGGGGCGTGCCAGTTGAGGTTGACCCGCATGGCGCCGCCGGTCGCCCCGTGCTTGGCCAGTGAAACGGTGGGGGCGGCCTTGGTCAGCGACAGCTTGGTCGGCGGCGGCGGCGACGACGGCGACGGCGATGACGGTGGTGCCGGTGCCGGTGCCGGTGCTGGTGCCGGTGCCGCGTCCACCCGGATGCCGTAGTCGGTGGCGAGCCCGGCGAGCCCCGAGTCATAGCCCTGCCCCACCGCGCGGAACTTCCAACCGCCGCCGCGCCGGTAGAGCTCGCCCAGCACAAAGGCCGTCTCCGAGGTGGCCCCCGGGTCCTCGAACCGCGCCAGCTCCGCTCCGCTCGCGGCATCCCGCACCGACAGCTGCAACCCGGGCAGCGCACCGAACACCCCGCCGTCGCTGGACGCGGCGAGTACCACCGTCTCCACCGCCGGGTCCAGCGCGGCCAGGTCCACCGCCAGCGTGTCGGCCACCCCGTCCGCGGTGGCCTGCTTGCCCTCGTGGCGCACCGCACCCGAGGCGTCCCGGGACTGGTTGTAGAAGACGAAGTCCGCGTCCGAGCGCACCCGCCCGCCGCTCAGCAGCAGCGCCGAGGCGTCCGCGTCCGGCACCCCCGCCCCGCTCCGCCAGCCCAGCACCACCCGGACCGCCCCTGCGGCCACCGGTACGTTCGCGCCCTTGCCGATCAGCATTCCCCGTCCCTCCACCGCCCCCGCCGATCTCCGCCGCCCCCACCCTAAGCGGTCCGCCCATGCGTGCGCCGGAGTCGGCCGTCGTCACCGGGCTCTGCTGTCACCGGGCTCTGCTGTCACCGGGCTCTGCCGTCACCGGGCTCTGCGTGAGGCGCGGGGCCGGTCGGGGCCGATCGGGGCTGATCGGCTCGATGCGGCGGGACCGTACATGCTCGTAGACCATCGTGGTCTGCACATCGGCGACCTCACGGCGTTCACAGGCTGCGTCATCCGTGGGAGACCACCCGAGGTCCACCTCCGAGTCATCGCGGGCCGGGCGCCCCGTGCACTCCTCGCTTGCCGGGCCGACCGGTCGGTGTACGCAAAGCCGCCGTGCTCAGCCGCGCCCCCCGCGCCCGGCCCGCACCGGAACGAACCGCAGCGGGATACCCGGCACCGCCTGTGCGGCCGCCGCCAGGTCCTCCTCCGGCACCACCCCGACCACGGGATAGCCACCCGTGGTCGGATGATCGGCCAGGAACACCACCGGCCGCCCGTCCGGAGGCACCTGCACCGCGCCCAGCACCATCCCCTCACTGGGCAGTTCCCCGCCCCGCACCCGCTCCAGCGGCGGCCCCTCGGTACGCAGCGCCACCCGGTTGCTGGCCGCCGCCACCCGGTAGCGGGCGCGGGCCAGCACGGCCGTGGCGTCCGGGCCGAACCAGTCCGCCCGGGGCCCCGGCTCCAGCCGCAGCACCAGCTCCAGCGGGGGCCCCGGCAAGGGCACCACCTCGGCATGGACCGGTACGCCCCCGTCCTCCCCCAGCGGCAGCCGGTCGCCCACGGCGAGCGGGGCGGGGCCCAACCCCGACAGCAGGTCGGCCGAGCGGCTGCCCAGCACCGGAGGCACCGCGACCCCGCCCGCGAACGCCACATAGCTGCGCACCCCGTGGGTGACCGCCCCCACCTCCAGCACCGCCCCGGCGGCCACCGCCACCGGAGCGCCCCACGGCACCGGCCTGCCGTCCACGGTGACCGGTGCCGGGGCGCCGGTCACGGCGGCGACCACCGGCGCCGACGCCCGCACCGCCACCCCGCCCAGCGTGGTCTCCAGCACCGCCGCCCCCTCGCCGTTGCCGACCAGCCGGTTCGCCAGCCGGTATGCGACCGGGTCCAGCGCCCCCGCCCGGGGCACCCCGAGCTGCGCCACCCCGCGCCGCCCCCCGTCCTGAACGGTCGTCAGCGGCCCCGGCCGCACCACCTCCAGCACCCTCGCCTCCCGCACCCTCATGCGCCTCCCTCCGCCGCGACCGGCCGGAACCGCACCCGCGTCCCCGGCGCCAGCAGTGCGGCAGGCTCCCGCGCGGGGTCCCAGAGCCGCAGGTCGGTGCGGCCCAGCAACTGCCAGCCGCCGGGGGAGGGCTGCGGATACACCCCCGTGTACGGACCCGCCACCGCCACCGAACCGGCCGGCACCCTGGTCCGGGGGGTGTCCCGGCGCGGTACCGCCAGCCGCTCCGGAAGGCCCGTCAGATACGCGAAGCCGGGCGCGAACCCGCAGAATCCCACCCGGTACTCGATCGCCGAGTGCAGCCGCACCGCCTCGGCCCCGGTCACCCCCCACAGCGCCGCCACCTCCTCCAGGTCCGCGCCGTCGTACACCACCGCCACCTCCACCAGCGGCCCCTCGCCGCCCCCGACCGCAGGCACCCGCCAGCCGCGCATCTCGGCCGCCAGCGCATCCGGCCGGTCCAGACCGTCCAGGAGCACCGTGCGCGCCGCCGGCACGATCTCGACCTCGGCCGGCAGCAGCCCCGCCGCGCGCCGCCGCAGCAGCTCCGCATGCCAGGCTTCCACCCGCTCGGTCGAGGCCACCTCCACCAGCAGCGCCCGCCGCCCCATCGGCCGCACGTCCAGCCCCGGTTCCAGCTCCAGCTCCACCGCCCGCCTCCTCCCGCCCGCAGCCCGTCCTCTCCAGCCGGCCCGTCCTACACAAACGGCTCGACCCGCACACCCGCCGCCGTCAACGCCTCCCGCAGCCGCACCGCCAGCGCCGCAGCGCCCGGGGTGTCGCCGTGTACGCAGAGCGACCTGGCGCGGACCGGCACCTCCTCGCCCGTCGCCGCGGTGACCTGCCCGTCCCGGGCCATCCGCACCGCGCGGACCAGCACCGCTTCGGCGTCCTCCACCACCGCCCCGGGACGCCCGCGCGGCACCAGCGTCCCCGCCGCCGTGTACGCGCGGTCGGCGAACGCCTCGGCCACCACCGGCAGCCCCGCCGCGCCCGCCGCCCGCAGCAGTTCGGAGCCGGGCAGCCCCAGCACCGGCAGCGGACCGCCGCCCGACGCAGCGCCCAGCGCACCGGCCCGCACCACGCCCGCGACCACGGCCGCCGCCTGCCCGCCGTCCGCCACCACCCGGTTGTACAGCGCCCCATGCGGCTTGACATAGGCCACCCGCGACCCGGCCGCCCGGGCGAACACCTCCAATGCGCCGATCTGGTACGCGATCTCGTCCGCAAGCTCCTCCGGCGGCACCTCCATCGCCCGCCGCCCGAACCCGGCCAGGTCCCGGTAGGAGACCTGCGCGCCGATCCGCACCCCCCGCTCGGCCGCCCACCCGCAGACCCGGCGCATCGTCGTCGGGTCCCCGGCGTGGAAGCCGCAGGCCACATTGGCGCTGGTCACCACCGACAGCAGCGCCTCGTCGTCGGTCAGGGTCCAACGCCCGAACCCCTCGCCCAGATCCGCGTTGAGATCGATCACCGTGTCCGCCATGCCGACCAGCCTCCCGTTCGCCACGCCCCTGCCCGTGATCGTAGGCCGACGGCGCCCGCCGGACGCGAAGGGCACCGGTCGCGGGTACGGTGGACAGGGGCCGACTCGGAGGAGGCAGCGATGCCTGGATCTGTCACCATCAGCCACCAGCACCAAGCCGTGATGATCAGCTACGCCGACGCCAAGCGGCTCGCAGCGGTGCTGGAGGAGGTCTCCGGCCTGCTGGACGACACGGGCTCCGACCAGCTCAGCGACGCGCAGGTCACCGCACTCTGCGAGGGGCACGTCCACCACCGCGACGAGTTCGCCCACTGGATCCGGACGCTGGCGGCAGATCTGCGCGGCAAGGTCTGAACCGGCTCAGGTCGCACCGCCCGCCCGGGCGCTGACGTACGGTCAGAGGCCGACCCTCGCCGTACAGCGCCCGGAGGAGCACCGTGTCCCTGACCACCGGCCCCGCGCCGACCGCCACCGCCGGCACCGCGACCGCCGTCGGCACCGCGACCGCCGCCGACGGTGCCGGGGTCGGCCCACTGCTCCGCCAGTGGCGCCTGCGCCGCCGCCTCAGCCAGCTGGACCTCGCGCTCACCGCCGACAGCTCGGCCCGGCACATCAGCTTCATCGAGAACGGCCGCTCCCGGCCCAGCCGCGCGATGGTGCTCCGGCTCGCCGAGCACCTCGGGGTACCGCTGCGCGAGCGAAACTCCCTGCTGGTCGCCGCCGGCTATGCACCCGCCTACCGCGAGTCGTCGTTCCACGACCCCGACGACCCGGCGATGGCGGCCGTCCGCTCCGCCGTCGACACGCTGCTGCGCGGCCACCAGCCGTACCCGGCCGTGGTCCTGGACGCCACCCACGATGTGCTCGCCGCCAACAGCGGCATGGCCGCGCTGCTCGGGGGCGTCCACGAACAACTGCTGCGGCCGCCGCTCAACCTCATCCGGGTCGCCCTGCACCCGCAGGGGCTGGCGCCCCGGATCGCCAACCTGGGCCAGGTCCGCCGCCATCTGCTGGAGCGCGTCGAACGGCATCTCGCGATCCGGGAGACCGAGCCGCTGCGCCGCCTCCATACCGAGGTCAGCCGCTATCCCGGGCCCGACGAGGATGACGACGACGGCGGTTCGACCCCCTCGGCCCCTGCGGTGGCCCTGCCGGTACGGCTGCGCACCGCACACGGCGAGCTGGCCTTCGTCAGCACCATCGCCACCTTCAACAGCCCGCTGGACGTGGCCGTCTCGGAGCTGGCCATCGAGTTCTTCCTGCCCGCCGACCCGGCCACCGCCCAGATCGTCCGCCGGGAATTCCCCTCCGCCGGGTGACCAGCGGGTCTCTGCGCGCATCTCCGCACATCGGCCGCATCGTCGGCGAACCACCCCCGTACAACCCGGCACGAGGCTGACCCTCCGCCTTGCAGCTGCACGCGCCAGGACGCCTCGCCACCGGGCAAACGTCGGCAGGCGCGGCACCAGGCGGTGTCTGACCATTCCCGCCTGGCGCACGCCCCCGGCACGGCACCTCGCTGCGTTGTCGGGATCGACCGAGTACGCCCGGTACGAGGGCGGCCCGCCGCCTTGCGATGCACCGCACCGGACGCCGCACGCCTTACCGGCCCGAATGGTCAGACACCGCCCGCCTAGGCCGCGGCCTCCCCATGGGCGGGCTCCGGGGAGGTGCGGTCGTGGCGGCGGCCGGGCCGCAGCCCCGGGGCCAGGGCCAGGGTGACCGAGGCGGAGAGCACCGCCATCACGGCCATCGCCGTCGAGGGCGAGGTGCGCTGCGCGACCGCCCCCGCGAGGGCGGCGCCCACGCCCTGCATGGCGAGCATGCCGGAGGAGTGCAGCCCGAGGGCGTGCCCGCTGGACGCCTCCGGCGTCAGGGACATCAGCCGCTCCTGGAGCAGCAGGCTCGCCGAGTAGCCGACCGACGCGACCACGACCGCCGCCACCGCGAGCGGCAGCGCCGGGTGCAGGGCGAAGACCAGATACGGGACGGCCAGCAGCAGAAGCAGCGGGGCACCGAGCCGTTCCCGCCACCGACGGGGGACGAACCGCCCGGTCAGGGTGTCCCCGGCCAGCATGCCGAGCGCGGCGAAGGCGAAGAGCAGTCCCGCGTGCCGGGGCGCGTACGGGACGAACAGGGACTCGCAGCCGACGATCAGCCCATTGGGCACCCACAGGGCGAGGAAGACGGAGCGGCGGGGCCCGGCGGACCAGAGCAGTGCGTTGTTCCGCCAGGTCTCGGCGACCGACGGCCGCCCGGTGGCGCGCGGTGGCCGGCGGCCGAGGCCGAACCGGGCGACGGCCGCTGCGGCGAGGTGGAGGGCGGCGCCGGCGAGCAGCGTGCCGCGCGGTGACAGCGCGGTCACCAGCACGCCGCCGACCGCGAACCCGCAGATCTGCATGGTGCCGGTGGACATATTGAGCACCGAGCGGCCGAGCAGGTAACCGTCCCTGGCCAGGATCTCGTTGAGCAGTCCCCAGCGCACTCCGCCGCCCAGCGAGGCGACCATCCCCAGGCCCAGCAGCACGGCGAAGGCGGCCCACACGGGCAGGCCGGGGACGGCTTGAACGGCGGTGCCGAGCCCGAAGAGCAGCGCCAGGCCGGTCATCGCGGCGCGCGGCGGCAGCCGGTCGGCTGCCGACAGCAGCGTGGTCGCACCGACCAGCTGGGCGAGGGACGGGCCGAACATGGCGAGGGCGGAGAGCAGCGGCGAACCGGTCGCCGCATAGATCAGCGTGCCCAGCGCCAGGCCGCTCACCGTCTGGGCCGCCACCGCCACGGAAGCGGTCAGGAAGAACGGGGTGAACTCCGGTGTCCGGAAGAGTTCCTGATAGGTGCGCATGGCCGGAGTCTCGGGTGCCCCACCGGTGGGGCGTTACTCTTTCGCCGGGAGGCGAAACCATGGGGTGGTGGCTGGTCAATGCGGACACCCTCGCGGGGGGCCGGTTCGTCCTCTCCGCCCTGGCCGAGACCACCGCGAGCCTGAAGACCCTGGAGCGGGGCACGGCCGCGCACCCGGGCGAGCGCACCTGGCTCGACGTCCATCTGCCCGCCTACCGGGCGCGGTTGGCCGACGACCCGGTCACCGCGCTGCTCGTCCGGGTCGGGTTGGGGCGGGCCTGGAACGCGGACTTCCTCACCCCCACCGCGACCGGCGAGGGCGAGCAGGAGTTCGGGGACGAGGTGGCGCGGATCCGAGCCACGCCCGCCGAGGCCGCCAAGGCCGACCTGGCCGTCTCGCTGGGCGGTCCGCTCCCGGCCCTGCTGCACGGCTCAGACCTGCCGGAACGCGCCGCCGACCTGATGGAGTGGGTGTGGACGGAGACCGTGCTGCCCTACTGGCCGCGCCGCCGGCGGATCATCGAGGCCGATGTGGTCGCGCGGACGGGGCAGTTGAGCCGTGGCGGCTGGAGCGCCGCCCTGGACCACCTGCGCCCGGGGATGCGCTGGCTCGGCGAGGGCCGGCTCCAGATCAACGCGCATGACTACCCGCCGCGCGAGATCTCCGGGGCACAGCTGCTCTTCGTCCCGGTCACCCCGCGCCAGGGCTGGGTCTCCTGGGAGGACCCGCCCGCTGCCCAGCACCGGTACGCCGTGGTGTACCCCTGCTCGGGCGCGCTGGCCGAGCCGGATCCGGCGCCGGTGCCCGAACCTCTGGGCAGGCTGCTCGGGCCCGCGCGGGCGGGCGTCCTGGTCCTCCTCGGCACTCCCAAGAGCACGACGCAGCTGGTGGCGCTGACCGGCCAGGGGCTGGGGTCGGTGGGCCGCCACCTCAGGGTCCTGTTCGACGCCCGGCTGGTCGGGCGGCGACGGGTCGGGCGGTCCGTGCTCTACTACCGGACGGCCGCCGGCGACGCCCTGCTGGAGGCCCAGCAGTGAACGGCACCCGGTACGTCGCGGGCACCGGCCGGAGGCGAGGTCGATCCGCCGCCGGCCGGGCCGGTCCGTACCGCCGTGTCAGGCGCGTACGTCCGCCATCGAGCGACACATCTGCGCGCACTTGCGACAGATCTCGGCGCACCGCGTGAGCTGCGCGTCGTTGGGCATGGACTTGCACGCCTCGACGCACATCTCACAGGCCCGCGCGCACATGCCGCACATCTCCGCACTCAGCGGCGACCTGCGCATCATCATGTCCGCGCACATCCGGGTCATGTCCGTGCAGTCCATGAGCGCGCGCATGATCTGCGCGTCCATCTGCCCGCCCTGCTGGAGGCAGTAGCTCATGGTCTCCTCGCAGATGCTGTGGCACGCGAGGCACATGTCCACGCACTCCTGCATCTCCTTGCTCATCCGGGTCATTCCGCCGGTCTGCTGCATGACGCCTCCTGGGCGTACGGGGGCCGTTTTGTACGGCTCCGGATGCTTCTGTCCTACTGCCCGTCGGCGACCCCGGCAATACGGGCGGGCTGAGCGTGGAACGGGGGCTGCCGCACAGCCGATAGGATGATCATTTGCGGGGGTTTTCTGCCCGTCCACGGCCGGAACCCCCGCCATTCGGGGCGTTTGGGACGTTGTCAGTCGGAACCTCTAATCTTGACCACCGTGACCAGGACCGCCGACCAGACCGCCGCGCCCTCCCCGGTCCGGCCCGCCCCCGGACCCGTCCGGCCTGCCCCGGGACCCGCCGCCGACGAGGGCCTCGCCCGCCGGCTCAAGGCGCTGGCCTGCACCGCCCCGCTGCACGACCTGGACGCCCGCAAGGTCAACCTGGCCGGTGAGTACGCGATCTACTCCATGGCCGAGGTGGGCCTCGCCGCCATCGACCTGGTCACCCTCCACATGGACTTCGACACCGGCGCCGACCGCGACCTGGTGCTCGCCCGCCTGCTGCCGCGCGTCGCCGCGCAGAACGCCGCCCGCCCCACCGCCGAGCACCAGCGCGTCGCCCGCTGGGTGCTGGAGTCGCTGATCAACGTCGGCTCGGTGGACCGGGGCTTCCGCGCCGTCTACGGCACCTTCGGCCCCGACGGCGCCTACATCCGCCGCGACTACGACTTCAAGCTGATCGAGGAGGTCCCCGGCCCCGACGGCGGCGTCTACCTGCGCACCACCGACGAGGCCGTCAACGTCCTGGTCGGCGCCCTCGACACCGATGTCACCTCCGCCCAGATCGCCGCCGAGGTCAAGCTGGAGGTACTCATCCGGCGTGGCCGCCTCGCCGACGCCCAGCTCGCCGCCGAGCAGGCCCGCTACCGCACCGTCCAGTACGCCGAGACACTGCGCCGCGCCCTGGAGGCCACCCGCCGCAACGTCCGGGCCGTCGACTGGATGAGCACCGTCCCCGACATGATCGCCGAGGCGCTGGACCATGTCGCCGACCGCTACCGGCACGAGAACGCCATCCTCACCAACATCCGCCGCGCCCGCGACGAGTCCGAGGAACCGGAGCACAAGCGCCGCGCCGCCGAACTGGTCGACATCGTCAAGGACTGCATCCGCCGCCACACCCAGCTGCAGACCCGGCTGCTGGAGGCCGGCCCGCTCTTCCGCGCCGAGCAGGACCGGCAGGCATTCGCCGCCCCCGCCGCCCGCGCCGGAATCGACCTCTACGGGCAACTGCTGGCCCCGCTGCTCCGCCTCCCCGTCGAGCGGGCCACCCGCCCCACCGACGCCTTCTTCGCCCATGGCGCCGGGCTGCGCACCCCCACCGCCGTCCGGGTCGCCGACCTGGTCGACCTGCTGCTCACCCCGCCCCTGGAGCGGGACCACCTCGGTGCCGAGCTGCCCGAGCCCGACCTGGTCGCCACCCCGGACGACAGCCGCTTCTCCGAGGAGCAGCTGGACGCGGCCCTGCATCTGCTCGACCTCCCCGCCGACGCGCCCCGCCGGCTCTCCGGCCTGCTCGCCGACGCCCGCCGCCACGACCCCGAACTGCCCCACCTGGTCGCCCTGCTGGCCGTGCACGCCGCCAGTCCGCCGGTCGGCACCGCCTACCGCCAGGGCGAGGACCGGCTGCTCTTCGCCGTCGACGACGGCACCCCGCTGCACGACCCCGAGTTCGGCGGCGCCGACCTCATCGTCGGCAGCGCCCGACTGGACTCCGCCGGCATGGCGGCCGAGCGGGCGGAGGCCGGATGACACCCCCACGCCGCCCATACGCACGCCGCGTCCTGGCCGTGCCCCAACACAAGCCCGCCGCCGCACCCACGCCCCTCCACCTCCACCCCCGGCCTGCGTGGTCTATGGGCCGCACCCTCGCTGCCACCCTGTGTTCGCCCCTCGGCCCTGCGTGCGCGCGTCGCCTCCCGCCGTCCACGGCCCCGCTCCGGAGTGAGCCCGCCGCCGCTATGTGCTGGCCCCTCGGCCCTGCGGCCTGTCTCGCTCGCCCATTGGCCGTGCGCCGAGACGAGCCCGCCGCCGCGCGCATGCGCCTCCGCCCGCACACCCGGCCTGCGTGGCCTATGGGCCGCACCCTGGCCGCCGCCCTGTGTTCGCCCCTCCGCTCTGCGTGCGCGCGTCGCCTCCCGCCGTCCACGGCCCCGCTCCGGAGTATGCCCGCCGCCGCGCGCATGCCCCTCCACCCCCACCCCCGGCCTGCCGCGCCGCAGGCCCCACCCTCCCCACCGCCGCCGCCGTCCACCGCCGCAGGCGCCCGTCCGGCCGACTCACCCAGACCCGCGACTGTCCGTCCCCCGTCCCGCCGTCCTGTCAGGAGCCCCGCCCGTGAGCACGCCCACCGACGCCAGTGCCCGCCTCACGGCCGACCCGGCGCCCGGCGAGGGCGCCCTGGGCGCCGACCGCACCGCCGCCGTCACCCCCGGCGACGTCGCCGACGCCTCCCGCCTGGTCTCCTTCGGCCTCCAGCCCCGGCTGCAACCCGCCCGCGACGCCGAGTACGGGGAGCTGATCCGCCGCTACCGCGAGGACCCGCCCTTCGCCCGTCTCGCCGACGCGGTCGCCACCGGCCTGGGCCTGGTCGTCCTGGAGGTCTCGCCGCGCTCCGGCATGGCGGTCGCCGCCGCCGACGACTCCGTCTTCGCGGTCCGGATGGGCGACTACTCCCGCCGCGCCGCCTCCGACTCCACCGACCGCTTCCTGCACGGCCTCGCCCACCTCGCCGTCGCCGCCCTGGCCTTCCCCCGCCCCGAGGACCTCGCCGACGACGGCTACATCGGCCGGATCAGCGTCAACGGCATCGACGCCTTCGTCCGCCAGGCATGCCGCCGCCTGGAGGAGCAGGCCGCCGTCGAGGGCGACAACACGGACCCGGCCAGCGACACCCCGGGCCTGGAGGCCGCCTGGCGGGTGTGGGCCCGCCGCAGCGCCACCGGCGCCACCAAGGACGCCCGCCGCCTCTCCGGCTCGACCATCGGCATCGTCGGCAAGGCCGTCTCCTTCCTCGTGGAGTCCGGCTTCCTCCAGAAGGCGTCGGACGACTCCGGCGGCACCTACCGCACCACCGCCCGCTACCAGCTCCAGGTCCGCGACCTGGCCGGCAGCGCCGCCATGGCCGAACTGCTCGACCTCGGCGTGGTCCCCGTCACCGACGGCACCGCCACCCTCCTCCCCGCCGACGACAGCGATGAACTCGTCGCCGACGCCGGCCTGCCCTTCCACGCCCTCTGACCCACCCCCAACCGTCCACAACGGAACCGTCCAGGAGACCGCCGCCCCATGTACGAGCTCAACCGGGTCCGCCTGTACTCGATCGGGCCCGCCGGCGCACGCTATGCCGACACCGTGCTCGATCTCCGCGGCGTCGGCGAGCCCGTCAGCGACCCCGCCCCGCAGCAGCCGGGCCTCTTCGGCGACGACCCGGAGGGCCCGCCCCGCCGCCCCGCACCGGCCGGCGTGCTCTTCCTGGAGAACGGCGGCGGCAAGTCCGTCCTGCTGAAGCTGATCTTCTCGGTGATGCTGCCCGGCCACCGCAACACCCTGGGCGGCGCCAGCTCCGGCGTGCTCCGCAAGTTCCTGCTCGCCGACGACTGCGGCCATGTCGCCCTGGAGTGGCAGCACACCGTCACCGGCGAACTCGTCGTCGTGGGCAAGGTCAGCGAGTGGCGCGGCCGCCAGGTCTCCTCCGACCCCCGCAAGTTCGCCGAGCTCTGGTACTCCTTCCGCCCCGGCACCGGCATGACCCTGGACTCCCTGCCCGTCGCCGAGCGCATCGTGCTGCCGCCCGTACCCGGCCCCGGGGACGAGCCGGTCAAGCCGCTCTCCCGAGGCCGCCGCCGCACCATGAAGGGGTTCCGCGACGCCCTCACCGAAGCCGGCAAGGCCGACCCCCACCTGGAGGTCACCTTCGAGGAGATCCACGACCGCTGGAACGAGCACCTCGGCGAGCTCGGCCTGGACCCCGAACTCTTCCGCTACCAGCGCGAGATGAACGCCGACGAGGGCGAGGCCGCCGGCCTCTTCTCGGTCAAGAACGACTCCGACTTCACCGATCTGCTGCTGCGCGCCGTCACCGACACCCGCGACACCGACGGCCTGGCCGACCTCGTCCACGGCTTCGCCGCCAAGCTCGGCCGCCGCGCCGAGCTCACCGCCGAACGCGACTTCACCGCCGGCTCCCTGGACCTGCTGCACCGCATCGCCGCCGCCACCACGGCCCGCGAGACCGTACGGGAGACCCACCGCGCCGCCGACCGGCGCACCCGCCGCCTCGCCCGCGCCCTCGCCGCCCGCGCCACCGTCGAACGGGACCGCGCCCACGACCTCGCCGTGGAGGTCGCCGCAGCCGCCTCCGCCGTCACCGCCGCCGAGACCGACCGCACCCACCACTCGCTGATCACCGCAGAGCTGACGTACCGTCATGCCACCCTCGGCCTGGCCGCCGCCACCGCCGACGCCGCCGCCCTGCGCCGCGAACTCACCGAGTCCCGCACCCTGCACGCCGCCTGGCAGGCCGCCGAGGCCGTACTGCGCCACCGCGCCGCCGCCGACCGCTCCACCCGCGTCGCCGCCGCCATCCGCGAGGCCGAACGAGACGCCGCCCCCGCCCTCGCCGCCCGCGCCCGGGCCGCCGCCGCCCTGGTCCGGGTCCTGGAGTCGGCCGCCGCCGAGGCGGAGAGCCAGGCGGACGGCGAGGAGGCCCGCGCCGCCGCCCTCCAGTCCGACGGCGAGACCGCCCACCGCGAGGCCACCGCCGCCGCCACCGCTGCCCAGAAGGCCCGCAGCGAGGCCGACCACCTCCGCCAGCGCCTCGCCGAGGTCGAGCAGGAGACCCGGGCCGCCATCCAGGCCGGCTGGATCGAGGACACCGCCGACGGCGGCGACCCCGGCGACCCCGCCCGGGCCGCCCTGCACGCCGCCGACGCCGAGCAGACCGCCACCGCCGCCCTCGACCAGGCCCGCGCCGCCGCCGAGCAGGCCACCGCCCGCGCCCGCGAGGCCGCCGCCGCCGAGAACCGGGCCGAACTCGCCGCCGCCCGCGCCGCCGACGCCCGCACCGCCGCCGAGACCGAACTCGCCGCCGAACGCCGCACCGCCGCCCGGCTCGCCGCCGAACCCCGCCTCGCCGAACTGCTCTCGCTCGCCCCCCACCCCGGCGACGACGCCCCCGCCGAGCCCGGCACCCTCACCCCCGAACTGCTCGACACCGCCGCCGAGGACCTGCGCGACCTCCTCGACGACGCCATCGCCACCGCCGAGCGCACCCTCTTCGACCTGCGCACCGCCGCCGCCGACGACTCCCGCATCCTGGCCGCCCTCGGCGACGGCGGTCTGCTGCCGCCCGGCCCCGACGTCCTCGCCACCGTCGAGCACCTCGGCGAGCACGGCATCCCCGCGCTGCCCGGCTGGCGCTACCTCGCCCAGTCCGTCGACCCCGCCGACCACGACCGCATCCTCGCCACCCGGCCCGAACTGGTCGACGGCGTCGTCGTCACCGACCCCGCCGCCCTGGACCGGGCCCGCGAAGCGCTCGCCAGCGCCGCCCTGCTGCCCCGCTCCACCGTCGCCGTCGGCACCGCCGCCGCCCTGATCGCCCCACTCCCGACCGACGGCCCCCAGGACGTCTTCCTCGTCCCGCCGAACCCGGCCATGCACGACGAACGCGCCGCCGACGACGAGCGCCGCCAACTGCGCGCCCGCGCCGCCGCCCGCGAGGAGCACATCCGGGAACTCGCCGCCCGCCTCGGCGGCGACCGCGCCCTCGCCGCCCGGCTCTCCTCCTGGCGTACCGGAGACCAGCACCGCGCCGCCTCACCCGCCGGCCGCCTCGCCGACCTCGCCGCCGCCGCCGAACAGGCCCGCACCGCCGCCGAGTTCGCCGCCGCCGAACTCGCCACCGCCCGCGCCGAGCACACCGAGGCCGAGGAGGAGCGGGCCACCGCCGCCGCCGTCCACGAGGAGCGCCGCGACGCCGCCCAGCAGGCCCGCCGCTCCGCCGACGCCCTCGCCGGGCTCGCCTTCCGGCTCCGCGAACGCACCACCTGGACCCGCAGGCTGCGCGAACTCGCCGAAGACGTCGCCGCCTGCGAAGCCCGCCAGCACACCTGCGCCGCCCGCGCCCGCACCGCCGACGAGGACCGCCGCGCCGCCCAGCGGACCGCCGACGACGCCCGCCGCACCGCCCGGGCGCTGCGCGCCGAACGCGCCGAGATCACCGGCGCCGACCGCCTCGGCTTCGCCGACGACACCCCGGACACCCCCGGAGCACCCCAGGCACCCAAGGCCCCCCGGCCCTCCCTCCCCGCCCTCCGCGAGGCCTACCGCGCCGCCTCCCAGCTCTACGAGAAGGTCGGCGTCGGCGCCGACCTACGCGCCGAGCAGGCCCGCGCCGAGAGCGCCGAGACCGCCGCCCAAGCCGAGCTGGACCGCCTCACCAACAAGGTCCGCACCCGCGCCGAGGAGCTGCTGGACGGCCCCGAGGGCGCCGACGGCCCCTCCCGCCAGGCCGCCGCCGCCCGCGCCGAGGACCTCGTCCACACCATCGAGGCCCGCTCCGCCACCGCCAGCGAGCAGCTCGGCCGACTGCGCGGCGAGGCCGAGCGGTCCGCCCCCGCCGACGGCGACACCCACACCGACCTGCCCGACCACCTGATCCCCACCGACCCCGACCACGCCCAGGCCCTGCTGCGCACCGCCACCGGCGAACTCGCCGAGCGCACCGAACGCCTGGAGACCGCCCGCACCGAGCACCGCGAACTGCTCCGCGCCCACGACGCCGCCCAGACCGCCGCCGCCGACTTCGAGGAGACCGCCGCCCAGCTCCGCGACGGCCTGCGCGACCCCGCGCCCGCCGACGAGCCCGACCAGCTTGCCGAGCCCTGGTCCGGCACCCTCGCCGAGGCCCGCACCGCCGCCGCCGAGAGCCGCCGCACCCTGCGCGGCGCCGCCGCCGACCTCTCCGCCGCCGACCTCGCCGTCCGCGACGCCTGCGACATCCTGATCCGGCACGCCAACGCCGCCCGCTACGAGGCCGTACGCACCCCCGCCCGCCAGCAGATCCGCGAACTGCCCGCCGCCGCCCTGCCCGAGCACGCCGCCGCCTGGGCCGACGCCTTCGCCCCCCGGCTGCGGGTCCTCACCGACGAACTCCAGCAGCTGGAGCGCAACCGCGACTCCATCGTGGACCGGCTGCGCGGCCTGGCGGAGACCTCCCTCACCACGCTCCGCGCCGCCCAGCGGCTCTCCCGCCTCCCCGACGGCCTGGGGGAGTGGTCCGGCCAGGAGTTCCTGCGCATCCGCTTCGAGGACCCCGACCACTCCGTGCTGGTGGAGCGGCTGGGCGAGGTCATCGACGAGGCCACCCGCGCCGCCGTCCGCAAGAACAGCGACCTCAGGCGGGACGGCATGTCCCTGCTGCTGCGCGGCGTCCACGCCGCCATCGGCCCCAAGGGCATCTCGGTGGAGATCCTCAAGCCCGACGCGGTGCTGCGCGCCGAGCGGGTCCCGGTCAGCCAGATGAACGACGTCTTCTCCGGCGGCCAACTGCTCACCGCCGCCATCGCGCTCTACTGCACCATGGCCGCCCTGCGCGCCAACGACCGGGGCCAGGCCCGGCTCCGCCACGCCGGGACGCTCTTCCTGGACAACCCCATCGGCCGCGCCAACGCCACCTATCTGCTGGAGCTCCAGCGCGCCGTCGCCGACGCCCTCGGCGTGCAGCTGCTCTACACCACCGGGCTCTTCGACACCACGGCGCTGGCGGAGTTCCCGCTGATCATCCGGCTGCGCAATGACGCGGACCTGCGGGCCGGCCTGAAGTACCTCACCGTCGAGGAGCATCTGCGGCCGGGCCTGCCCACCCTGCCCGCGCCCGACGCCCCCGCCGTCCACGGAGAGATCACCACCACCCGGATGTTCCGCCGCCCGCCCGAGCCGGCGACCGCGGCCGACTGAACGGCAAGGGCTCCCCACCGCAGCGCGGTGGGGAGCCCTGCCGGTCAGCCCGGTGACACCCCGTCAGCCCGGCGCCCGCCGGGCACAGCCAGGACGGCCGATCAGGCTTCGACCTCCCGCCGGTCCTCGCCCCACATCGTGTGGAACGACCCCTCCCGGTCCACCCGCCGATAGGTGTGCGCCCCGAAGAAGTCCCGCTGCCCCTGGATCAGCGCCGCCGGCAGCCGCTCCGCCCGCAGCCCGTCGTAGTACGCCAGCGCCGCCGAGAAGCCCGGCACCGGCACCCCCAGCTGCGCCGCCGTGGAGACCACCCGCCGCCAGGAGTCCTGCGCCCCGCCCAGCGCCTCCGCGAAGTAGTCGTCCGCGAGCAGCGTCGGCAGGTCCGGCCGGCTCTCGTACGCCGCCCGGATGCGGTCCAGGAACCGGGCCCGGATGATGCAGCCGCCCCGCCAGATGGTGGCCATCGCCCCCGGCTCGATCGACCATCCGTACTCGGCGCTGCCCGCCTGGATCTGGTGGAACCCCTGCGCATACGCGACGATCTTCGACGCGTACAGCGCCTGCTCCACATCGTCCGCGAACCGGTCGTGCGCCGCGCTGTCCAGCCAGGTCTCCCCGGGGCCGGGCATACCGCGCACCGCCGCCCGCAGATCGGCGTGGCCGGAGAGCGACCGGGCGAAGACGGCCTCGGCGATACCGCTCACCGGCACGCCCAGGTCCAGCGCGATCTGCACCGTCCACCGGCCGGTGCCCTTCTGCTCGGCCTGGTCCTGCACCACGTCCACGAACGGCCGGCCGGTCGCCGCGTCCGTGTGCGCCAGCACCTCGGCGGTGATCTCCACCAGGTACGACTCCAACCGCCCGCCGTTCCAGGTCCGGAACACCTCGGCGATCTCGCCCGGCTTCTGCCCGCCCACATGCCGCAGCAGGTCGTACGCCTCACCGATCAGCTGCATATCGGCGTACTCGATGCCGTTGTGCACCATCTTCACAAAGTGCCCGGCCCCGTCCGGGCCCACATGCGTGCAGCAGGGCACCCCGTCCACCTTGGCGGCGATGTCCTCCAGCAGCGGGCCCAGCGCCGCGTACGACTCCGCCGAGCCGCCCGGCATGATGGACGGCCCGTGCAGCGCGCCCTCCTCGCCGCCGGAGATCCCGGTCCCGACAAAGTGGATGCCGCGCTCCCGCAGCGATGCCTCCCGCCGCCGGGTGTCCGCGAAGTGGGCGTTGCCGCCGTCCACGATCATGTCGCCCCGGTCCAGCAGCGGCGCGAACTCCTCGATCACCTCGTCCGTGGGCTGCCCCGCCTTGACCATCACCACGAGCCGCCGGGGCCGCTCCAGCGAGGCGACGAACTGCTCCGCCGTCTCGGCCGGCAGGAACACCCCCTCGTCGCCGTACTGCGCCACCAGATCCCTGGTCCGGGAGACCGTCCGGTTGTGCACCGCCACCGGATGCCCGTGGCGGGCGAAGTTGCGCGCCAGATTGCGGCCCATGACCGCCAGTCCGGTGACCCCGATGCGTGCCTGCTGCGCCATTGCTGAAGCTCCCGCCTTGTGAATCGGCCGCTTGTCGTCGCGTTCACCAGCCTGCCCCTCCGGGGCTGCCGGTGCACGTGGGACTCAGCCTCTCGCTACGCGGCCCGGCCTCGCAGCGGTTCACCGCAACCGGGGCACCGATCTTGGCTGATCCCGACCGCTTCCGGCTGATCCGCGACCATCCGCGCCCGCCCCCGGCGGCTCCCCGGCGGCCCCGCCCGCCCTCGCGTGTCCGGGGCGCCGCCGGGCTCAGGCCGGGCGCGGGTGCCGGCGCCGCCGGGGCGGGCGGCCGGTGCCGGCGGCGTTGGCCCACGCCGTACCGGTCCCGGTGCCCCAGGTGCGCTGGGCGGCGACCTGCCGGGCGATCCAGATGTCCAGCAGGCACCAGGTGGAGGTGAGCACCCCCAGGGCCGTGACCAGCAGGGCGGGCAGCAGCACCCAGGTGCCGGCCAGCGAGGCCAGCACCGTCACCATCAGGCAGACCAGGGTGAAGGCGAAGGACAGCCAGGCGCGCACCGCCGCCGCCCGGACCTCGTCCGGCAGTCGGCGGCGCCTGGTCCCCTCGGTACGTCGGCTGACTCCCATCCGTGACCCCCTCCGAGATGCGACGGGACGGTGTGCTGCACACACCGTCCGTCACGACCCTGCCCGCTCCGGTGGGGTTCATGCCCGGGTGCGCCCCGAGTTCACCCGATCCGGTCAGCTCGGGTGCGCCCGGCGGCGCCCGGCCAGGAACTTCTCGACCCGGTCCCGGACCTCGGGGGTGTCCAGGCCGCGCACGGTCATGGTGGTGCGCCGGCGCAGCACGTCGTCCACGGTGCAGGCCCACTCGCGGTCGACCGCGAAGGCGACCTGGGCCCAGACGTCCGGTCCGTCGGCGTGGACGGGTGCGCCCAGCGCCGGGTCGTCGGCGATCAGCCGGGCGATGTCAAAGGAGAAGGTGCCGTAGTGGGAGGCCAGATGCCTGGCGACCAGCGGTTCCATCCGGGCGCCGGGCTCCCGGTCGGCCAGCAGCCGGTGGGCGACGGCGTCGGGCGCACCGACGCCCGGCAGCGGCACCGTCCTGGGGAAGTCGGCCATCTCCTCGGAGAGCCCGGCGCCGGGGACGTGCTTCAGCTTCTCCAGCACGGTGCGGCCGATGTGCCGGTAGGTGGTCCACTTGCCGCCGGCGACCGAGAGCATGCCGCCGCTGCCTTCGGTGACCACGGTCTCGCGCCTGGCGGCGGCGGTGCCGCCGGGTCCGCCGGGCAGCACCCGCAGACCGGCGAAGGCATAGGTGATCAGCGACCGGTCCAGGTGCTCGTCGCGGACGGCGTGCCCGGCCTCGCCGAGGATCTGGTCCAGGTCGGCGTCGGTGGCGCGGACCTCGGCCGGGTCGCCGGTGTACTCCTCGTCGGTGGTGCCGAGCAGGACGTGGTCCTCCCACGGGATGGCAAAGGAGACGCGGTACTTGTCGATCGGGATGGTGAGCGCGGCCCGCCATGGCGCGCGGCGCCTGAGGACCACATGGGCGCCCTTGGAGAGCCGGATGCTGGGTGCAGCGCCGGGGTCCTCCAGGCGGCGCAGGTGGTCCACCCAGGGACCGGTGGCGTTGAGCACCAGCCGGGCGTCCACGCCGAACTCGGTACCGTCCAGCCGGTCCCTGGCCTCGGCGCCGGTGACCCGGCCGCCGGTGAAGCGCAGTCCGGTGACCTCGGCGTGGTTGAGCACCACGGCGCCCGCGTCGACGGCGGCGCGCACGGTCATTACGGCGACCCGGGAGTCGTTCATCTGGTGGTCGCCGTAGACGGCCACCGACCGCAGGCCCTCGGTGCGCAGCGCGGCCACCTGCTGGGCGGCGTGGGCGGCGGTGGAGACCCGGCCCATGCCGTCGCGGAAGGCGGACAGCGCCGAGTACAGGAAGACCCCGGCGCCGAGCTTGGGCGCGCTGTGCGGGCCGCCCCTGTAGACGGGGACGAAGAAGGTCAGCGGGGTGACCAGGTGCGGGGCGATGTCGGTGGCCAGCGCCCGGCGTTCCTTGTGGTTCTCGGCGACGAGCCTGACGGCGCCGGTCTGGAGGTAGCGCAGGCCGCCGTGGACGAGCTTGGAGGAGGCGCTGGAGGTGGCGCCGGCGAAGTCACCGGCGTCGACCATGGCGACCTTCAGCCCGGACTGGGCGGCGGTCCAGGCGACGGCGGTGCCGAGGATGCCGCCGCCGATGACAAGCAGGTCGTAGGTGGTGCTGCTGAGGAGTGCGCGGGACTGTGCGCGGCCGGCGGCGCGGTGGGCGCCCTGGGTCGGGATGGTGGCCATGGTGTGGTGTACGGCGGCGGGGGCTTCCGGGCCCGTCGGCGCCGTGCCTCCTCTCGGGTCGCGGTGCGGCTCTTCGGGAGCGGGGCCTGCGGCGTCAGCTCCGGGGGCTCAGCTCTGCGGGGCGGGCTGGTCGTCCTCGACCCAGCCCATGGTCCGCTCGACGGCCTTGAGCCAGTTCCGGTACTCGCGGTCGCGGGTGGCCTGGTCCATGCGCGGTGTCCACTCGGCGGCGCGGTGCCAGTTGGCCCTCAGCGTCTCCAGGTCGGGCCAGAAGCCGACGGCCAACCCGGCCGCATAGGCGGCCCCGAGGGCGGTGGTCTCGGCGACCTGGGGCCGCTCCACGGGGGCCCCGAGGACGTCGGCGACGATCTGCATCAGCAGGTCGTCGGAGGTCATGCCGCCGTCGACCTTGAGGGCGGTGAGCTCCACCCCGGAGTCCTTCCGCATGGCGTCGACGACCTCGCGGGTCTGCCAGGCGGTGGCCTCCAGGACGGCGCGGGCCAGATGGGCCTTGGTGACATACCGGGTCAGCCCGGTGATCACCCCTCGTGCGTCGGAGCGCCAGTACGGGGCGAAGAGCCCGGAGAAGGCGGGCACGATGTAGGCGCCTCCGTTGTCCTCGACGGTGGAGGCGAGGGTCTCGATCTCGGCGGCGGTGGAGATGATGCCCAACTGGTCGCGGAGCCACTGCACCAGCGAGCCGGTGACGGCGATGGAGCCCTCCAGGGCGTAGACCGGGCGCCCCTTGCCGATCCGGTAGCCGACGGTGGTGAGCAGGCCGTGGTGGGAGTCGACGACCCGTTCGCCGGTGTTGAGCAGCAGAAAGGTGCCGGTGCCGTAGGTGGACTTGGCCTCGCCCTCGCTGAAGCAGGTCTGGCCGAAGAGCGCCGCCTGCTGGTCGCCCAGGGCGGAGGCGACGGGCACCCCGGCCAGTTCGCCCACCGCATGGCCGTAGACCTCGGCGGAGGAGCGGATCTCGGGAAGCACCGAGAGCGGTACGCCCATCGACTCGGCGATCCGCTCGTCCCACTCCAGGGTGTGAAGGTTCATCAGCATGGTGCGGGAGGCGTTGGTGACATCGGTGACATGGACGCCGCCGTCCGGGCCGCCGGTGAGGTTCCAGATCACCCAGGTGTCCATGGTGCCGAAGAGGATGTCGCCGGCCTGGGCGCGCTCGCGCAGACCGGCGACATTGTCCAGCAGCCAGCGGATCTTGGGACCGGCGAAGTAGGCGGCCAGCGGCAGCCCGGTCTCACCGCGGAAGCGGTCCTGGCCGACCTCGCGGCCGAGTTCCCGGCAGAGGCCCTCGGTGCGGGTGTCCTGCCACACCAGGGCGTTGTGGACCGGCTTGCCGGTACGGCGGTCCCAGAGCAGGGTGGTCTCGCGCTGGTTGGTGATGCCGATGGCGCGGATGTCGGCCCTGGTCAGCTGGGCCTTCTCCAGTGCGCCGCGGATCACCGACCGCACCCGGGTCCAGATCTCCGCGCCGTCGTGCTCGACCCAGCCGGGCTGCGGGAAGATCTGGCGGTGCTCCTGCTGCTCCACGGAGACGATGCGGCCGTCGGCGCCGAAGACGATGCAGCGGCTCGATGTGGTGCCCTGGTCGATCGCGGCGATATAGCTGCCGGTGGTGGTCATGCGGGCCTCATTCGGTGGTGGAGGAGCCAAGGCTGAGAGGAGTGCTGACGGGGTGTCGGTCCCCGCCTGCGGGCGGGCGGCAAACCCCGGCGGCGACCCCGGGATCAGAAAGCGGCGTGGGGGAGCGGGCCGCCACCGCCCGGCGCCAGCACCGACGCCAGCCGGGCGATCTCCGTCGGCCCCACCCGGCAGCAGCCGCCCACCAGCCGCGCGCCCGCCCCCGTCCACGCCGCGACCCGCTCCGGCCCGAAGGTCGACCGCCCCCGCCAGGCCCGCGCACCGGCATCCCACGCCTCACCGCTGTTGGGGTACACCACCACCGGCTTCCCCGTCGTACGCGCCGCGACCTCCACCGCCGCGTCCGCGTCCTCCGGCGCGCAGCAGTTCACCCCGACCGCCACCACCTCGTCGGCCTCCGCCGCAAGGCCGAACGCCTCCTCCAGCGGCTGCCCGGCCCGGGTCCGCCCGCCCGCCACGCTGTACGACAACCAGACCGGCACCCCCAGGCCCCGGACCGCCCGCAGCAGCGCCCGCCCCTCGTCCGCGTCCGGCACCGTCTCCAGCGCCAGCACATCCGGGCCCGCCCCGGCCAGCACCTCCAACCTCGGCCGGTGGAACCGCTCCAACTCGGCCACCGTCAGCCCATACCGGCCCCGGTACTCCGAGCCGTCCGCCAGCATCGCCCCGTACGGGCCCACCGACGCCGCCACCCAGAGCGGCCGCCGGGCCCCCTGCTCGCGAGCCCGCCGCACCGCCTCCCGGCCCAGCTCCACGCTGCGCCGCAGCAGCCGGGCGGCTGCGGCCCGGCCGATGCCGCGCCGGGCGAACCCCTCGAAGGTCGCCTGGTAGCTGGAGGTGATCACCACATCGGCGCCCGCCGTGAAGTACGCGAGATGCGCCTCGGTGATCGCCTCCGGCCGGTCCTCCAGCAGCCGCGCCGACCAGAGCGCGTCCGACAGGTCATGCCCGGCGGCCTCCAACTGGTTGGAGAGCCCGCCGTCCAGCACCACCGGACCGGCGGCCAGCGCGTCGGCGAGTGCGGGAGCGGCGGGGTGCGGGGAGGGGGCCATGGCTTCACCGTAGTCCAGGGCCGCAAAGCCCCCGCCCAGCCCGAGTTCGCGGCGTTGGGAGGCCCGCGCCGAGGGCTGGGTACGCTCCCGCCCATGACCGCCGACCAGTACCCGGCCCCGCGCCCCGCCGAGGGCTCCCACTGCACCCGGTGCGGCACCCCCTACACCCCCGGCACCGCCACCTGGCCCCGCCGCTGCCCCGGCTGCGGCGCCCTCGCCTACCGCAACCCGCTCCCCGTCGCCGTCGCACTGCTGCCCGTCCGCACCGCCGACGGCGCCACCGCCCTCACCGCTGTCCGCCGCACCATCGAACCCGGCCGGGGACTGCTCGCCCTCCCCGGCGGCTTCATCGACCACGGCGAGACCTGGCAGCAGGCCGTCACCCGCGAACTCGCC
Source organism: Peterkaempfera bronchialis (assembly GCF_003258605.2). Lineage (NCBI taxonomy): Bacteria > Bacillati > Actinomycetota > Actinomycetes > Kitasatosporales > Streptomycetaceae > Peterkaempfera > Peterkaempfera bronchialis. The sequence continues at coordinate 710,037 of NZ_CP031264.1, read as the reverse complement.
GAGGAGACCGGCATCCACGCCGACCCCGCCCGGGTCCGCCTCGCCGACGCCCACACCGACACCGTCGGCAGCTACCTGCTCCTCTTCGGCCTGCTGCCGCCACTCGACCTCGCCGACCTGCCCCCGTCCACCCCCACCGACGAGACCGACGGCCACCACCTCCTCACCGCCCCCACCGACCTCGCCTTCCCCCTCCACACCCTCGCCGCCCACACCTGGTTCACCGGCGGCTACCCCACCACCCCCTGACCCACCCCCACCTCTCCCCGCCCACCCGCATTCCGCCTCCCCTCGTCCACGCCGCCCACCCGCACCCGCTCCAACCACCCCCCGCGAGCCCTGCCTCCCCTGCCCCCGCCGCCCGCACGCGATCCATCGCCCTCCTCACCTCAGCCCCCGCCGACCTCGCCTTCCCTGCCCACTCCTCCGCGGCCCGCAGGCGCCCACCCCACCACTCCGCCCCCCGCCGACCTCGCCTTCCCCGCCCACCCCCTCGCCGCCCGCAGGCGCCCACCCCACCACCCGCCGCCCTGCCCCGCACTACCGCGCCCCGTCGGCCCTGCCTTCCGCGCCCACACCCTCGCTGCCCGCAGCGGGCTACCACCGTGCCCCCCGCATCAGGGCTCCCGCCGCCCCCGCCTCCCCTGTCCCCACCGCCCCGCACGCGATTCACCGCCCTCCTCACCTCAGCCCCCGCCGCTCCCGCCTCCCCTGCCCACCCCTCCGCCGTCCCGCAGGAGCCCACCCCACCACTCCGCCCCCGCATCGGGGCTCCCGCCGCCCCCGCCTCCCCTGCCCACTCCTCCGCGGCCCGCAGGCGCCCACCCCACCACTCCGCCCCCCCGCCGACCTCGCCTTCCCCGCCCACCCCCGACCTCGCCCCTCGCCGCAGACCCCCCTGGCGCACGCCCCGCTCACATGGCAAGGTCTGGCTGTCAGTACCGTCCGGGCGGGCCGCAGCCACAAGCACGCCACCCCGCCCCACCCTCCGGCCGGGAGACACCACCGTGACCACAACGCCGCAGGACGACACGGCAACCGCGCCCCTCTGGCGCCCCGCCCCCGCACGTGCCGCCGCCACCCGGATCGTCGCCTTCCAGCAGTGGGCCGCCCGCCACCACGGCGCCCCCGCCGCCCCCCTGGCGCCCACCGCCGACGACACCGAGGCCGCCACCCGCTACGCCGCCCTGCACGCCTGGTCCGTGGCGGACCCGGCCCGCTTCTGGACCGCCGTCACCCAGTGGTTCGACGTACGCTTCAGCACCCCGCCCGAAGCCGTACTCGCCGACCCGGCCATGCCCGGCGCCCGCTGGTTCCCCGGCGCCCGCCTCAACTACGCCGAGCACGCCCTGCGCCACGCCGAGGACCCCGCCCACGCCGACCGGCCGGCCGTCCTCCACCTCGACGAGACCACCGCCGAGCCGCAGCCCCTCAGCTGGGCCGAGCTGCGCCGCCAGGTCGGCTCCCTCGCCGCCGAGCTGCGCCGCCTCGGCGTACGCCCCGGCGACCGCGTCAGCGCATACCTGCCCAACATCCCGCAGGCCGTCGTCGCACTGCTGGCCTCCGCCGCCGTCGGCGCCGTCTGGACCTCCTGCGCCCCCGACTTCGGCGCCCGCAGCGTGCTCGACCGGTTCCAGCAGATCGAGCCCGTCGTCCTCTTCGCCGTCGACGGCTACCGCTACGGCGGCAAGGAGCACGACCGCACCGAGGTCGTCGCCGAACTCCGCCGCGAGCTGCCCGGCCTGCGCGCCGTCGTCCATGTCCCCGTCCTCGGCACCTCCACCCCCGACGGCGCCCTGCACTGGGACGACCTCACCGCCTCGGACGGCGAGCCGGTCTTCGAGCAACTGCCCTTCGACCACCCTCTCTGGGTGCTGTACTCCTCCGGCACCACCGGCCTGCCCAAGGCGATCGTGCAGAGCCAGGGCGGCATCCTGGTGGAGCACCTCAAGCAGGCCGGCCTCCACCTCGACCTCGGCCCCGGTGACCGCTTCCTCTGGTACACCTCCACCGGCTGGATGATGTGGAACTTCCTGGTCGCCGGCCTGCTCACCGGCTCCACGATCGTCACGTACGACGGCAGCCCCGGCCACCCCGGCACCGATGCCCTGTGGAGCGTCGCCGCCCGCACCGGCGCCACCGTCCTCGGCACCTCCGCCGCCTATGTCATCGCCTGCCGCAAGGCGGACCTGCACCCGGGCCGCGACCTGGACCTCTCCGCCGTCCGCTGCATCGGCACCACCGGCTCGCCGCTGCCCCCGGACGGCTTCCGCTGGATCTACGACGAGGTCAAGCAGGACGTCTGGCTCGCCTCCGTCAGCGGCGGCACCGACGTCTGCAGCTGCTTCGTCGGCGGCGTGCCCACCCTCCCCGTCCACCTCGGCGAGATCCAGGCCCCCTGCCTCGGCGCCGACGTCCAGGCGTGGGACGCGGGCGGCCACCCGGTCATCGACCAGGTCGGCGAACTCGTCGTCACCCGCCCGCTGCCCTCGATGCCCACCGGCTTCTGGAACGACCCGGACGGCACCCGCTACCGCGAGAGCTACTTCGACACCTTCCCCGGCGTCTGGCGCCACGGCGACTGGATCACCCTCACCTCCCGGGGCACCGTCGTCATCCACGGCCGCTCCGACTCCACCCTCAACCGCCAGGGCGTCCGAATGGGGTCCGCCGACATCTACGAGGTCGTGGAGCGCCTTCCCGAGATCCGCGAGTCCCTGGTCATCGGCCTGGAGGAGCCGGATGGCGGCTACTGGATGCCGCTCTTCGTGGTCCTCGCCGAGGGCGCCCGACTGGACGACGCACTGCGCGCCCGCATCCGTACGGCACTGCGCGAGCAGCTCTCCCCGCGCCATGTCCCCGACGAGGTCATCGCTGTTCCCGGCCTCCCCCACACCCTCACCGGCAAGCGCATCGAGGTCCCGGTCAAACGGCTGCTCTCCGGCGCCGCCCTCCACCAGGCGGTCAACCCCGGCTCCGTCGACAACCCCGACACCCTGCGCTTCTTCGAACGGCTCGCCCACGAGCGCGCCGCCGACCGGCCCTGACACACCCGCACGCCCTCACACCGCCCGCCGGGGGCCTACCCCGCACCACCCCGCACCCGGCGGGCGGCTCACTCGCCCGACAGCACCTGATGGGCGGCGGCCCGCGCCTCCTCCGCCGTGTCCACCGCCCGCGCGGCAGCGGCCGCCCGCTCGCACTGGGCCAGCGTGTACTTCGCCAGCGTCGCCCGCACCCGGGGGATGGCCGCCGCACCCATCGACAGCGAGGTCACCCCGAGCCCTGTCAGCACGCACGCCAGCACCGGATCGGCCGCAGCCTCCCCGCACACCCCGCAGCCCTGCCCCGCCGCCCGAGCCGCCTCTGCGGCGCCCGCCATCAGGTCCAGCAGCACCGGCTGCCATGGGTCCTGGAACCGGGCCACCGCCCCGACCTGCCGGTCGGCCGCGAAGGTGTACTGCGCCAGGTCATTGGTCCCCAGCGACAGGAACCCGACCTCCTGAAGGATCGACCGCGCCCGCAGCGCCGCCGACGGGATCTCCACCATCGCGCCGACCGCGCCCGGCAGACCCGCCGCCCGACAGGCGTCCGCGAACGCCCGCGCATCGACCCGGTCCGCCACCATCGGAGCCATCACCTCAAGGTGCACCGGCAGCCCGTCCGCCGCCTTGGCCAGCGCGCGCAACTGCGTCAGCAGCACCTCCGGGTGGTGCAGCAGCGCACGCAGCCCCCGCACCCCGAGCGCCGGGTTGGGCTCGTCGTCCGCCGGGGTCAGGAAGCCCAGCGGCTTGTCGGCCCCCGCGTCCAGCACGCGGACCACCACCCGCCCCTCCGGGAACGCCTCCAGCACCGCCCGGTACGCCTCCACCTGCCGCTCCTCCGACGGCGCCTGCGCCGAACCGTCCAGGAACAGGAACTCGGTACGGAACAGCCCCACCCCCTCCGCCCCGGCCGCCACCGCCGCAGCGACCTCGGCCGGACCGCCGATGTTGGCGAGCAGCGGGACCCGGTGCCCGTCCGAGGTCCGACCCGGTCCCGAGGACGCCGCCAGCGCGGCCCGGCGCTCCTCCGCCACCCGCCGCAGCTCGGCCTGTCGCTCCGGGGACGGCGCCACCAGCACCTCCCCGGTACTCCCGTCGACCGCGACCACCGCACCCTTCGCCAGCGCGGTCGCGCCCGGCAGCGCCACCACGGCGGGCACCCCCATGGCCCGCGCCAGGATCGCGCTGTGGCTGGTCGGCCCGCCCTCCTCGGTGACGAAACCCAGCACCAGCGACGGATCGAGCAGCGCCGTGTCGGCCGGCGCCAGATCCCGGGCCACCAGCACATACGGCTCGTCGCTGTCCGGTACCCCCGGCATGGGAACGCCCATCAGCCGGGCCACGGTCCGGTTGCGTACATCGTCCAGATCGGCGACCCGTCCGGCCAGGTAGTCGCCGGCCGTCGCCAGCAGCGCCCGATAGGCGGCGAACGCGTCGTACACGGCACGCGCCGCGCTGCTGCCCACGGCGGTCCGACGCCGCACATCGGCCATCAGCTCCGGGTCCAGCGCCATCAGTGCCTGGGCCTCCAGGACCGCCTGCGCCTCACCGCCGGCCAGGTTGCCACGGGCCCGGAGATCGGCCGCGACCGCCTCCACCGCCTGCTGGGCCCGCGCCTGTTCACGAGGCGCCTGGTCGGCCGCGATCCGCGCCGCAGGAGGTTCGAGCACCGCCGTACGCATGTGCCGCACCGGACCGATCGCCACCCCGTGACTGACACCCGCGCCCCGCAGCGTCTCTTCCATTCCACCTGTCTCCGCTTCGACCCGCGCGGCCGTCGGCGCGGCCGCGCTCTCAGTCCCAGGTGAACAGGGTGCCGCCACTGGCGACAAAGCCCGACTCCGCGACGCCGCCCAGCTGCCCGGCCGTGGCCTCCAGCGCCACCACCGGGCAGATCGGCGACTTGCCCGCCGCCTCCACCGCCGCCGGATCCCAGCGGATGACCGGCTGCCCCCTGGTGACCGTGTCGCCCTTGCTCACCAGCAGCTCGAAACCCTCACCGTTGAGCTGCACGGTGTCGATACCGAGGTGGGTGAGGATGCCATGTCCTTCGTCATCCATGATCACGAACGCGTGCGCATGCATGGAGACCACCAGCCCGTCCACCGGAGCCACCACCGCACCCGGCTCCCGAATGGGGTCGATCGCCGTCCCCGGACCGACCATGGAACCGGCGAACACGGGATCGGGCACAGCCGCGAGCCCGATGGCACGCCCTGCGAGTGGCGAGGTCACGGTGGTCATGGTGGAGCCTCCCAGGTGCGGAGTACAGCAAGCGCCCGCCTGCGGCGGCCGGCCCTGGAGATCAGCCTAAATCATGACAACCCTGACATCCGCCGCGATCTCGCCCCCGAGTGGTCTAGTCCTCTGCGGCGTGGACGCACTCTACGGCATCCTGATGACCAGCATCGATACCTCTGCGTGCACCCCGCCCCCTCCATTTGGCGCAGCCCGCACACCCCGATCGGTCGAAGGCCTCCGGCCCCGATTTGCCTCTGCCGAGGGGAGGGGGTACGGTCGTCATTCCGCCGACGGAGAGTCGCCGGATCTGCATGGATCCGTAGCCTCCCGGCAGCCATCCCCACCCAAAGAACCTGAGCGATCAGCAAAGGATCGGGGTGCCGTGCGCGCAGTGCCGATCTGACAGCCCGTCAGGGCCGATTCGGCAAAGGGCGCCGGAACCGCTAAGGTGGTGGTTGTCGCCGAAAGCGGCCCCCTTTCAGCGGGGAATCGGAAAAGCGGTAGCACCAAGCGGATCTGATAGGCTGGAACACGAAGAAGGGAAGCGTCCGGAGAAACCTGAAGGGGTTTCGATGGAAGCGTCCGTTCCTTGAGAACTCAACAGCGTGCCAAAAGTCAACGCCAGATATTTGAACCCCTTTGGGTTCCTTTGAATGAAGTACAGCGAGGACGCTGTGCGCGGGTCCGGCTTATTCCGCCGGATGCCGTGCCGCTCTTCCGCGAATGAGACATTCACGGAGAGTTTGATCCTGGCTCAGGACGAACGCTGGCGGCGTGCTTAACACATGCAAGTCGAACGGTGAAGCCCTTCGGGGTGGATCAGTGGCGAACGGGTGAGTAACACGTGGGCAATCTGCCCTGCACTCTGGACAACACCGGGAAACCGGTGCTAATACCGGATACGACGTACCTCCGCATGGGGTGTGCGTGGAAAGCTCCGGCGGTGCAGGATGAGCCCGCGGCCTATCAGCTTGTTGGTGGGGTGATGGCCTACCAAGGCGACGACGGGTAGCCGGCCTGAGAGGGCGACCGGCCACACTGGGACTGAGACACGGCCCAGACTCCTACGGGAGGCAGCAGTGGGGAATATTGCACAATGGGCGAAAGCCTGATGCAGCGACGCCGCGTGAGGGATGACGGCCTTCGGGTTGTAAACCTCTTTCAGCAGGGAAGAAGCGCAAGTGACGGTACCTGCAGAAGAAGCACCGGCTAACTACGTGCCAGCAGCCGCGGTAATACGTAGGGTGCGAGCGTTGTCCGGAATTATTGGGCGTAAAGAGCTCGTAGGCGGCCTGTCGCGTCGGATGTGAAAGCCCGGGGCTTAACCCCGGGTCTGCATTCGATACGGGCAGGCTAGAGTTCGGTAGGGGAGATCGGAATTCCTGGTGTAGCGGTGAAATGCGCAGATATCAGGAGGAACACCGGTGGCGAAGGCGGATCTCTGGGCCGATACTGACGCTGAGGAGCGAAAGCGTGGGGAGCGAACAGGATTAGATACCCTGGTAGTCCACGCCGTAAACGTTGGGAACTAGGTGTGGGCGACATTCCACGTCGTCCGTGCCGCAGCTAACGCATTAAGTTCCCCGCCTGGGGAGTACGGCCGCAAGGCTAAAACTCAAAGGAATTGACGGGGGCCCGCACAAGCGGCGGAGCATGTGGCTTAATTCGACGCAACGCGAAGAACCTTACCAAGGCTTGACATACACCGGAAACGTCTGGAGACAGGCGCCCCCTTGTGGTCGGTGTACAGGTGGTGCATGGTTGTCGTCAGCTCGTGTCGTGAGATGTTGGGTTAAGTCCCGCAACGAGCGCAACCCTTGTTCTGTGTTGCCAGCGAGTAATGTCGGGGACTCACAGGAGACTGCCGGGGTCAACTCGGAGGAAGGTGGGGACGACGTCAAATCATCATGCCCCTTATGTCTTGGGCTGCACACGTGCTACAATGGTCGGTACAATGGGCTGCGATACCGCGAGGTGGAGCGAATCCCAAAAAGCCGGCCTCAGTTCGGATTGGGGTCTGCAACTCGACCCCATGAAGTCGGAGTCGCTAGTAATCGCAGATCAGCATGCTGCGGTGAATACGTTCCCGGGCCTTGTACACACCGCCCGTCACGTCACGAAAGTCGGTAACACCCGAAGCCGGTGGCCCAACCCTCTGGGAGGGAGCCGTCGAAGGTGGGACCAGCGATTGGGACGAAGTCGTAACAAGGTAGCCGTACCGGAAGGTGCGGCTGGATCACCTCCTTTCTAAGGAGCATTGGCCGGCTTCGAGCGAGTGTCTCGGAGCGGTTGCTCATGGGTGGAACGTTGACTATTCGGCACTGTCTGGAAGCTTCTTCTCAGTACTGCGTCTCTTCGGGGGTGTGTGGAACGGTCGGGGTTCTGGGTGGTGTCGGGCGCGCTGTTGGGTCCTGAGGGAACGGTTGGTTGTTTCCTCTGGTTGTGCCGGTCCCATGCTTGTTCTGGGTGGGTGGCTGGTCGTTGTTTGAGAACTGCACAGTGGACGCGAGCATCTGTGGCCAAGTTTTTAAGGGCGCACGGTGGATGCCTTGGCACCAGGAACCGATGAAGGACGTGGGAGGCCGCGATAGGCCCCGGGGAGCTGTCAACCGAGCTTTGATCCGGGGGTGTCCGAATGGGGAAACCCGGCAGTCGTCATGGGCTGTCACCCGCTGCTGAACACATAGGCAGTGTGGAGGGAACGCGGGGAAGTGAAACATCTCAGTACCCGCAGGAAGAGAAAACAACCGTGATTCCGGGAGTAGTGGCGAGCGAAACCGGATGAGGCTAAACCGTATGTGTGTGATACCCGGCAGGGGTTGCGCGTGCGGGGTTGTGGGAGCGTACTTCAGTCGTCTGCCGGCGGCTGGGCGAGTCAGAAACCGTACAGGTAGTCGAAGGGCATGCGAAAGGCCCGGCGTAGAGGGTAAGACCCCCGTAGACGAAATCTGTGCGGCTTGCTTGTGCGTTTCCCAAGTAGCACGGGGCCCGAGAAATCCCGTGTGAATCTGGCGGGACCACCCGCTAAGCCTAAATATTCCCTGGTGACCGATAGCGGATAGTACCGTGAGGGAATGGTGAAAAGTACCGCGGGAGCGGAGTGAAATAGTACCTGAAACCGTGTGCCTACAAGCCGTGGGAGCGTCGTCAGTGGGCTTGCCTGCTGGCCGTGACTGCGTGCCTTTTGAAGAATGAGCCTGCGAGTTTGCGGTGTGTGGCGAGGTTAACCCGTGTGGGGTAGCCGTAGCGAAAGCGAGTCCGAATAGGGCGCTGTGTTTAATTTAAATACGTAGTCGCATGCCCAAGACCCGAAGCGGAGTGATCTAGCCATGGGCAGGGTGAAGCGCGGGTAAGACCGTGTGGAGGCCCGAACCCACCAGGGTTGAAAACCTGGGGGATGACCTGTGGTTAGGGGTGAAAGGCCAATCAAACTCCGTGATAGCTGGTTCTCCCCGAAATGCATTTAGGTGCAGCGTCGTGTGTTTCTTGCCGGAGGTAGAGCACTGGATAGGCGATGGGCCTCACCGGGTTACTGACCTTAGCCAAACTCCGAATGCCGGTAAGTGAGAGCGCGGCAGTGAGACTGCGGGGGATAAGCTCCGTGGTCGAGAGGGAAACAGCCCAGAACACCGGCTAAGGCCCCTAAGCGTGTGCTAAGTGGGAAAGGATGTGGAGTCGCAGAGACAACCAGGAGGTTGGCTTAGAAGCAGCCACCCTTGAAAGAGTGCGTAATAGCTCACTGGTCAAGTGATTCCGCGCCGACAATGTAGCGGGGCTCAAGTACACCGCCGAAGCCGTGTCACTCACACAATAGCCTTAACGGGTGTGTGGGTGGGTAGGGGAGCGTCGTGTGCCGGGTGAAGCGGCGGCGGGAGCCAGTCGTGGACGGTATACGAGTGAGAATGCAGGCATGAGTAGCGATACAAGAGTGGGAAACTCTTGCGCCGATTGACCAAGGGTTCCTGGGTCAAGCTGATCTGCCCAGGGTAAGTCGGGACCTAAGGCGAGGCCGACAGGCGTAGTCGATGGACAACGGGTTGATATTCCCGTACCCGCTGTAGAGCGTCAACGCTGAACCTCTGAATGCTAAGGCCGTGAAGCCGCCCTTGAGACCTTCGGGTCGAGGGGGAGTGGTGGAGCCGCCGGTCCAACAGGGTAGTAGGTGAGCGATGGGGTGACGCAGGAAGGTAGTCCAGCCCGGGCGGTGGTTGTCCCGGGGTAAGGGTGTAGGACGTGGGGTAGGCAAATCCGCCCTGCATATAGTCTGAGACCTGATGCCGAGCCGATTGTGGTGAAGTGGATGATCCTATGCTGTCGAGAAAAGCCTCTAGCGAGTTCTGTGGCGGCCCGTACCCCAAACCGACTCAGGTGGTCAGGTAGAGAATACCGAGGCGTTCGGGTGAACCGTGGTTAAGGAACTCGGCAAAATGCCCCCGTAACTTCGGGAGAAGGGGGGCCATTGCTGGTGATGGGTCTTGCACTCTGAGCTGGTGGTGGCCGCAGAGACCAGCGAGAAGCGACTGTTTACTAAAAACACAGGTCCGTGCGAAGCCGTAAGGCGATGTATACGGACTGACGCCTGCCCGGTGCTGGAACGTTAAGGGGACCGGTTAGTCATGATTCGTCGTGGCGAAGCTGAGAACTTAAGCGCCAGTAAACGGCGGTGGTAACTATAACCATCCTAAGGTAGCGAAATTCCTTGTCGGGTAAGTTCCGACCTGCACGAATGGCGTAACGACTTCTCGACTGTCTCAACCACGGGCCCGGTGAAATTGCATTACGAGTAAAGATGCTCGTTTCGCGCAGCAGGACGGAAAGACCCCGGGACCTTTACTATAGCTTGATATTGGTGTTCGGTTCGGCTTGTGTAGGATAGGTGGGAGACTGTGAAGCTGTGACGCCAGTCATGGTGGAGTCATCGTTGAAATACCACTCTGGTCGTGCTGGATGTCTAACCTGGGTCCGTGATCCGGATCAGGGACAGTGTCTGGTGGGTAGTTTAACTGGGGCGGTTGCCTCCTAAAGGGTAACGGAGGCGCCCAAAGGTTCCCTCAGCCTGGTTGGCAATCAGGTGTTGAGTGTAAGTGCACAAGGGAGCTTGACTGTGAGACCGACGGGTCGAGCAGGTGCGAAAGCAGGGACTAGTGATCCGGCGGTGGCTTGTGGAAGCGCCGTCGCTCAACGGATAAAAGGTACCCCGGGGATAACAGGCTGATCTTCCCCAAGAGTCCATATCGACGGGATGGTTTGGCACCTCGATGTCGGCTCGTCGCATCCTGGGGCTGGAGTAGGTCCCAAGGGTTGGGCTGTTCGCCCATTAAAGCGGTACGCGAGCTGGGTTTAGAACGTCGTGAGACAGTTCGGTCCCTATCCGCTGTGCGCGTAGGAGTCTTGAGAAGGGCTGTCCCTAGTACGAGAGGACCGGGACGGACGGACCTCTGGTGTGCCAGTTGTTCTGCCAAGGGCATGGCTGGTTGGCTACGTTCGGGAGGGATAACCGCTGAAAGCATCTAAGCGGGAAGCCTGCTTCGAGATGAGGGCTCCCACCACCTTGAGTGGGTAAGGCTCCCAGTAGACGACTGGGTTGATAGGCCGGGTGTGGAAGCCTCGTGAGGGGTGGAGCTGACCGGTACTAATAGGCCGAGGGCTTGTCCATAGTTGCTCCGCGTCCACTGTGTTGTTCTGAAGCAATGACCTGTGCCGGTTGCCGGTGGGTCAACTTCATAGTGTTTCGGTGGTCATAGCGTGAGGGAAACGCCCGGTTACATTCCGAACCCGGAAGCTAAGCCTTACAGCGCCGATGGTACTGCAGGGGGGACCCTGTGGGAGAGTAGGACGCCGCCGAACAATCTTTGACGGGAGGGCCCCGTAGCCGGAAGGCTACGGGGCCCTTTCGCATGCCTGTATACCAGACCGCATACCAGCCCGCCGGAGGGGGGCGGCGCGGGGCGGCTCTCAAGGCCGGGTAAAGTCGGCCTGCATCGTCGGTACCCCGGACAGGAGGCCCCCGGGTGGAGGTTCAGGAGACGCGCGTCCAGACCGACCGCGTCCTCACCATCCCCAATCTGCTGAGCATGGCTCGCCTGGTCGGCGTGCCCGTGTTCCTGTGGTTGATCCTCTGGCCGAAGTTCGGCGGGCCCAACTGCGACGGGTGGGCGCTGCTGATCCTGCTGCTGAGCGGGATCAGCGACTACCTGGACGGGAAGCTCGCCCGGAAGTGGGGGCAGATCAGCCGGCTGGGCCAGATCCTGGACCCTGCGGCCGACCGGCTGTATGTGCTGTCCACGCTGCTGGGTCTGACCTGGCGGGAGATCATTCCGTGGTGGCTCACGGCGATTCTGCTGCTGCGCGAGCTGTTCATGGGCGTGATGCTTCTCGTCCTGCGTCGGAACGGCTACGGACCGTTGCAGGTGAACTTCCTCGGCAAGGCAGCCACGTTCAACCTGATGTATGCATTCCCGCTACTCCTTCTGAGTGATCGGCACGACTGGCTCGGCAATGCGGCATCAATCTTCGGATGGGCGTTCGCCTGGTGGGGTACAACCCTCTATTGGTGGGCAGGGATTCTGTACGCGGTGCAGGTCCGCCGGATCCTGAAGGCGGACACCGCGACCGGTTGATCCGTTGCGTCGGATGGGGCTGATGTTGCCCAGCAGGGGGAGCGCGGAGCAACCGGACTGCTGACGTCCACAGCCCTTGAAGGAGGACGCACCCGACATGAAGGCCGTCGTGATGGCCGGAGGCGAGGGCACGCGCCTGCGCCCGATGACTTCGAGCATGCCCAAGCCGCTTCTGCCGGTGGTGAACCGGCCGATTATGGAGCACGTCCTGAGGCTGCTCAAGCGGCACGGTCTCAACGAGACCGTGGTCACCGTGCAGTTCCTCGCGTCCCTGGTCAAGAACTTCTTCGGTGATGGCGAGGAACTGGGCATGAGCCTGACCTACGCCAACGAGGAGGTGCCACTCGGGACCGCGGGCAGTGTCAAGAACGCGGAGGACGCCCTCAAGGACGACTCCTTTCTGGTCATCTCGGGGGACGCCCTCACCGACTTCGACCTGACCGACCTCATCCGCTTCCACCGGGAGAAGGGCGCACTGGTCACGGTCTGCCTGACCCGGGTCCCGAACCCGCTGGAGTTCGGCATCACCATCGTGGATGACGAGGGCAAGGTCGAGCGGTTCCTGGAGAAGCCCACCTGGGGGCAGGTGTTCTCGGACACCGTGAACACCGGTATCTATGTGATGGAGCCCGAGGTCTTCGACTATGTCGCGGCCGATGAGTCCGTCGACTGGTCCAGCGATGTCTTCCCGCAGTTGCTCAAGGAGGGCAAGCCGATCTACGGCTACATCGCCGAGGGCTACTGGGAGGACGTCGGCACCCATGAGAGCTATGTGAAGGCCCAGGCGGACGTCCTTGAGGGCAAGGTGGACGTCGACATCGACGGCTTCGAGATCTCGCCCGGGGTCTGGGTGGCTGAGGGCGCGGAGGTCGACCGCGAGGCGGTGCTGCGCGGGCCGCTGTACATCGGCGACTACGCCAAGGTGGAGGCCGGGGTAGAGCTGCGGGAGCACACGGTGCTCGGCAGCAATGTCGTGGTGAAGCGCGGCGCCTTTCTGCACAAGGCGGTGGTGCACGACAACGTCTACATCGGTCCGCAGAGCAATCTGCGCGGCTGTGTGATCGGCAAGAACACCGATGTGATGCGGGCCGCCCGGATCGACGACGGGGCGGTGATCGGCGACGAGTGCCTCATCGAGGAGGAGTCGATCATCGCCGGCAACGTCCGGGTCTACCCGTTCAAGACGATCGAGGCCGGCGCCTTCGTCAACACCTCGGTCATCTGGGAGTCGCGCGGCCAGGAGCACCTCTTCGGGGCGCGTGGCGTCTCCGGCATCCTCAATGTGGAGATCACCCCGGAGCTGGCCGTGCGGCTGGCCGGGGCCTATGCCACCACCCTGAAGAAGGGCGCCACGGTCACCATCGCACGTGACCACTCCCGTGGTGCCCGGGCGCTCAAGCGGGCGATGATCTCCGCCCTCCAGACCAGTGCCATCGATGTGCGCGACCTGGAGAATGTGCCGATGCCGGTGGCACGCCAGCAGACGGCGCGCGGCAGCGCCGGCGGCATCATGCTCCGGACCACGCCGGGGGTGCCGGACTCGGTGGACATCCTCTTCTTCGACGAGCGGGGCGCCGATCTGTCGCAGGCCGGCCAGCGCAAGCTGGACCGGGTGTACGCGCGGCAGGAGTACCGGCGGGCGTTCCCGGGCGAGATCGGCGACCTCACCTCCTCCTCCCGGGTCTTCGACTCCTACGCGGGGACGCTGCTCAAGGCCGTGGACATCAGCGGAGTGGCCGAATCCGGACTCAAGGTGGTCGTGGACACGGCGCACGGCAGTGCCTCCCTGGTGCTGCCCAGCCTGCTGGGCCGGCTCGGGGTCGAGGCGCTGACGGTCAACGGTGGCCTGGATGAGACGCATCCAACGGAGACCGCCGAGGAGCGGCGGATCGGGCTGGTGCGGCTCGGCGAGCTGGTGGCCTCCTCGCGGGCGGCGTTCGGGGTCCGCTTCGACCCGGTGGGGGAGCGCATCTCCTTCGTGGACGAGCGGGGCCGGATCATCGAGGACGACCGGGCGCTGCTGGTCCTGCTGGACCTGGTCGCGGCCGAGCGGCGCAGCGGCCGGGTGGCGCTGCCCGTCACCACCACCAGGATCGCCGAGCAGGTGGCGGCCTACCACGGCACGCAGGTGCTCTGGACGACGACCTCGCCCGATGACCTCACCCGGGCGTCGGCGGCCGAGGGCACCGTCTTCGGCGGTGACGGCCGGGGCGGCTTCGTGGTGCCGGAGTTCAGCGGGGTCTTCGACGGTCCCGCCGCCTTTGTGCGGCTGATGGGCCTGGTGGCCCGTACTCAGTTGACGCTCAGTCAGATCGATGCGCGCATCCCCACGGCGCATGTGCACCGTCGGGATCTGGCCACACCGTGGTCGGCCAAGGGCATGGTGATGCGCTCGGTGGTCGAGGCGGCGGGCGACCGCCAGGTGGACACCACGGACGGAGTGCGGGTGGTGGAGCCGGACGGGCGCTGGACCATGGTGCTGCCCGACCCCGCCGAGGCCGTCACCCACCTCTGGGCCGAGGGGCCGGACGAGGCCGCGACCCAGGCCCTGCTGGACGAATGGGCCGGCGTGGTGGAGGGTGCCGGGAGGTAAGCCAGAGCGGCGGCGCGGCAACGCCTGTCACCGGCGTTGCCGCGCCGCCGCTCGCCCGCCGCCCGGTGTTCGCCCCCGCGTATCGGCGGCTTTGTCACGATCGGGTCTCCGATTCGGGTGCCTGTGGCGGGGGTTGTGCGAGCCGACCCCTGTCGACATGCGACGATGTCCCGCATGCCGGAGAAGCGGACGACCCGAGAGCCCGACGCGCGGTACGCGCGCCCGGACGCCTCCATGTCGCTGCTGACCAATGTCATGGACAACACCCTGGACGACGGGTATGCCGAGGCGGCGCGTCGCCGGGGGGAGTACGGGACCAGCCGGATGCCGTCCGCCGCACGGGGCCGCCTGGTGCTGGTGGTCGGCCTGGCGCTGGCGGGGGTGGTGATCACGGTGGGCGGGGTCCAGTCCCACAAGGCCGCGTCGACGCTGGCCAGGGAGCGGCAGGAGCTGATAGATCGGATCAACGGTGCCAACTCCTCCGCCGACCGCCTCCAGCGTGACATCGAGCAGTTGCGGACCCGGGTGGACACCGCGCAGCGCCAGGCGCTGCGGTCGACGGGGGAGGACCAGCGGTTGCAGCAGTTGGGGGTGGAGGCCGGGACCGTGGCCGCGTCCGGACCGGGGGTGAAGCTGGTGGTGGACGACGCGGCCGAGGCGACCGGCGGCGGGGGCGGTACCAACCCGCGGGACTCCAGCGGCTTCGGGGACAGCGGCCGGGTCCGCGACCGGGACCTCCAGCTGATCGTCAACGGCCTCTGGGTCGCGGACGCGGAGGCGATCTCCATCAACGGCCAGCGGCTCACCGCACTCTCGGCGATCCGGGCCGCCGGTGACGCCATACTCGTCGACAACAGACCGCTGGTGCCGCCGTACACCGTGCTGGCGATCGGAAACGGCAAGCAGTTCAGCACGGCCTTCCGGGACAGTGTGGGAGGCCGCTACCTCAAGCTGCTCCAGGACAACTACGGGATCCGGGCGAGCATCTCGGTGCAGGGGAAGGTCGAGGTGCCGGCCGCGACCGGGGTGACCCTGCGCTATGCCTCGCCGGTCGGAGCAGGGACGGCCGGCGCAGGGACGGCCGACGCAGGGACAGTCGGAGCAGGGACAGGAGGAGCAACACCGTGATTGCCGTACTGGGGCTCGTGATCGGCGTCGTGCTGGGGCTCGTGGTCCAGCCCGAGGTGCCCGACGCCGTCGTGCCCTATCTGCCGATCGCCGTGGTGGCGGCACTGGACGCCGTCTTCGGCGGTCTGCGGGCGATGCTGGACGGGATCTTCGATGACAAGGTGTTCGTCGTATCGTTCCTCTCCAATGTGGTCGTCGCGGCCCTGATCGTCTTCCTCGGCGACCAGCTCGGTGTCGGCTCCCAGCTGTCGACCGGCGTGGTGGTGGTGCTCGGCATCCGGATCTTCTCCAATGCCGCGGCCATCCGCCGCCATGTCCTCCGTGCGTGAGGGCCGGGCAACGGTACGGACGACCGAGCGACACGATGAACGCAGCGACAGGGAACAGCGCGGCCGGGCGGGAGCACGGGTGAGTCAGGACGAGAGCGAGCCGAGGCGCGGGGACGCCGCCGACGGGGCGCCCCCGGAGCAGCCGGGCGCGTTCGGACCGCCAGAGCAGGGGGACCGCCGCGAGCAGCCGTCGGCGCCGGAGCAGCCCCCGGCGGCGGGCGGGCCCGAGGCGGGGACGACCGGCCCGGAGGAATCGGAGCAGCCGGGGCAGCCGGAGCAGCCGGGGCAGCCGGAGTCGGACGGGCCCGACGGCGACGCCGACCGGCCGGACACCGGCGGTGCGCCGCCGGACGGCCGCCGCCGACTGCTGGCCGCCGCCTGGCCGCCCCGCGTGTCGCGGGCCCAGCTGGTGGTCGCCGTGCTGCTCTTCGCACTCGGGCTGGGCCTCGCCATCCAGGTCAGCAGCACCAATGACCAGAGCCAGCTGCGCGGCGCCCGCCAGGAGGACCTGGTGCGCATCCTGGACGAGCTCGACGGCCGCCAGCAGCGGCTCCAGCAGGAGAAGCACCAGCTGGAGCAGTCCCTGGCGCAGCTGGAGACCAGTTCCAACCAGGCCAAGGAGGCGCAGGCGCAGACCCGCCGCAAGGAGGCCGAGCTCGGCGTCCTGGCGGGAACGGTCACCGCGACCGGGCCCGGGATCACGCTGACGATCAGGGACCCCGGAGGCGGCGTCAAGGCGGATATGCTGCTCGATACGCTGCAGGAACTGCGAGCAGCGGGGGCGGAGGCGATTCAGATCAACAACGTGCGCGTGGTGGCGGACACCTACTTCACCGACCCTTCCTCGGGCGGCGTGCAGATCGACGGAAAGAGCGTGTCGCAGCCCTACGTCTTCACCGTGATCGGGAATCCTCAGGATCTGCAGCCGGCCCTCAACATCCCCGGCGGCGTGGTGCGTACCCTGGAGAAGCAGCAGGCCACGGCCAGCATCGCCGAGGAGGAGAAGCTCACCGTGGACGCCTTGATCCAGCCGAAGACGCCTGAGTACGCTCGGCCGGCGCAGCCATGACCGATGGCCTCGAACGCCCCCGGTGCCACCTGCTGCCGGCGCCTCCGCCAGACTGTCCCACGACCACTCCACCTCGCCCCGCGGGCGGGTCTGTCTCATGCAAGGGGATTCGCCCGTGAGTCTGTTCTCGAAGCTGTTCGGTCGCAACTCCCGCCGTGGCGCCGCCGAGGCGCCGACGGCGCGGCACCGCCGCGCCGGTGAGGAGCCCGGTGGTGTGCCGGGCATGCGCGGTGCCCCGCAGGGCGACGAGTTCGCCGCCCCGTCCGGCGACCGTCCGCTCTTCCGCGACCAGGCCGATGGGCAGCCCGGCGGCGAGCCGGGTGGCCGTACCGGTGCACACGGCGCGTCGGTTGACCCTTCGGGCGGGCCGCGCATAGGTTTCGACGCAGGACCCTCAACCTCTGGTGGAGGGTTTGCCCCCGACCCCTACGCGTCCGCCGCCCAGCAGGGCGGCCCGCGCCAGGAGGCTGCGAACGCCATGGCTGCGACGGTGTGCACCCGGTGCGGGAACCACAACCCGGAGGCGGCCCGGTTCTGCTCCAACTGCGGAGCGCCGCTGCGCGGCGGCCTGGCGGCGGAGCGGCCCGCCGAGACCACCTCGACGATCTCCATCTCCGGTCTGGAGTCCTACGACCCGGACGCCACCGGCACCGGCACCCAGCCGGCGCTGTCGCCGGAGGTGCTGGCCGCGATCGACGCGCTGCCCGCCGGGTCGGCGCTGCTGATCGTCCGTCGCGGTCCCAACTCGGGCAGCCGCTTCCTGCTGGACTCCGACCTGACCACCGCCGGGCGCCACCCGGAGAGCGACATCTTCCTGGACGATGTCACCGTCTCCCGGCGCCATGTGGAGTTCCGCCGTACGCCGACCGGCTTCACGGTGGCCGACGTGGGCAGCCTCAACGGCACCTATGTCAACCGCGAGCGGATCGACGAGTGGACGCTGTCCAACGGCGACGAGGTGCAGATCGGCAAGTACCGGCTGGTGTTCTTCGCCGGCCACCGGGGGTTCTGAACCAGACCTACCGGGAGGAGCAGACCCAGTCGTGCCCAGTGAGCCAGTCGTACGGGGCGACACCGCTGCCCGCCGCCCGCCCGCTGTGGCGAAGGTGGTGGCCCAGGCCCTGCCCCCCGTGGACCGCGTTCCGGCGCGGTCCACGGTCCGGGACCAGCTGATGAGCATCGGCGCTGTGCTGGCGCTGCTCCGTGACGACTTCCCCGAAGTGACCATCTCCAAGATCCGCTTCCTGGAGGCGGAGGGGCTGGTCGAGCCGTCGCGGACGCCTTCGGGGTACCGGAAGTTCAACCCCGCCGATGTGGAGCGGCTGGGCTATGTGCTGCGCATGCAGCGGGACCACTATCTGCCGCTGCGGGTGATCCGGGACCACCTGGACGCCATGGACCGGGGTGAGGCGCCTCCGGCGCTGCCCGGCCCCGACCAGCGGCCCGGGCCGGTGGAGGAGGCCGAGCGCGAGCTGGGCCCCGGTGTCGGCCCGGGCGGCGTCCGGCTGGGCCGGGCGGAGCTGCTGGCCGCGGCGGAGGCGGAGGAGGCCGAGCTGCGCGAGTGGGAGTCCTATGGGCTGGTCAGCGCGGGGTCGGACGGCGGCTATGACAGCGAGATGCTCCAGATCGCCCGGCTGGTGGCCGAGTTGGGCAGGTTCGGTCTGGAGCCCCGCCATCTGAGGGCGGTCCGGGCCGCCGCCGAGCGTGAGGTGGGGCTGGTCGAGCAGGTGGTCGCGCCGCTGCGGCGGCACCGCAACCCGCAGACCCGCGCCCATGCCGAGGCCACCGCGCGGGAGCTGGCGACGCTGGCGGTGCGGCTGCACGCGGCCCTGGTGCAGGCCGGGTTGCGGGCGCTGTCGCCGTGACGGCGCCCGCCGCCTACGCTCCGGCACGCCGGGCGGTGAGTCCGGGCTGCGCTTTCATATCCGGGGCGGGGGCCATAGGGTTGCTCTTGTGAACGAGCTCGACGTCGTGGGTGTCCGGGTCGAGATGCCCTCCAACCAGCCGATCGTCCTGCTGCGGGAAGTAGGGGGCGACCGGTACCTCCCCATCTGGATCGGACCTGGGGAGGCCACCGCGATTGCCTTCGCGCAGCAGGGGATGACTCCTCTCCGGCCGCTGACCCACGACCTCTTCCGCGATGTCCTGGAGGCGGTGGGGCAGCAGCTCACCGAGGTGAGGATCACCGACCTGCGGGAGGGCGTCTTCTACGCCGAGCTGGTCTTCGCGAGCGGCGTGGAGGTGAGCGCCCGGCCGTCCGACGCGATAGCGCTGGCGCTGCGCACCGGCACGCCGATCTACGGCAGTGACGGTGTGCTCGACGAGGCCGGTATCGCCATTCCGGACGAGCAGGAGGACGAGGTCGAGAAGTTCCGCGAGTTCCTCGACCAGATCTCGCCGGAGGACTTCGGGAGCACCGGGAGCCAGTGACGGCGCACCGGCGCTCGAACCGATCTTCGGTGATCATTTTGCCAAAAGGTTCACTCATACCCACACTAAGGGCACGCGAAACCACTCCCGAGGTTGACTTCCCCCGGCATGCCCAGCGTGGCGATCGTTGACGCGCCCCTGGCGACTGCCTACCGTCGAGAGTGTGCCCGGTGTCCGACGGCCCCGGGGGACGAGTGGACGGAGGTCGGCGTGAGCAGCACCGGCGACAGTACAGCCGCAGGTGGCTCCTGCCCGATCCATCCGGCGCGGGGTGACCGCCGCCCGGTACGGCACGCCTGGGAGGCGCGGGTGTCGGAGGTGCCCCCGCCGCCGTCCGAGCCGCGATCCATGCACCCGGAGCCCACCTCGGGCCTGGTCGGCTTCCGTGGCCCGACGGCCTGCTCGGCGGCCGGGATCACCTATCGGCAGCTCGACTACTGGGCCCGCACCGGGCTGGTCGAGCCGAGTGTGCGCCCCGCCCAGGGCTCGGGCAGCCAGCGGCTCTACAGCTTCCGCGACATCCTGGTGCTCAAGATCGTCAAGCGGCTGCTGGACGCCGGGGTCTCCCTGCAGAACATCCGAGTGGCCGTCACCCATCTGCGCTCCCGGGGCGTCGCCGACCTCACCGGGATCACGCTGATGAGCGATGGCGCGACCGTCTACGAGTGCACCTCGCCGCATGAGGTGGTCGACCTGCTCCAGGGGGGCCAGGGCGTCTTCGGTATCGCCGTGGGCGCGGTCTGGCGGGAGCTGGAGGGTTCGCTGAGCAAGCTGCACGCGGAGCGTACCGACACCGGGGAGACCGTGGTCGCCCAGGACCCCGCCGACGAGCTGGCCCGCCGCCGCAACCGGGCCGTCTGAGCCCGCAGCCCACGATGACGTGCTGACGTGCGCGAAGGCCCGGACGGGGAACCGTCCGGGCCTTCGCGCACGTCCGCACCCATACGGGGAGATCACGCGGGCGAGGGGCAGGGGGAAGCGGTGCGCGGAGGGAGGCCCCGGATGAGGGCGGCGGGTACCGGACGGCTTCGGGCGCTGCCCAGGGCCGCCGCCCGGTGGGTGCGGCGGCGCCTGCCGGCCACCCGGCGGGGCCGCCGCCGGGCCTTCCAGGCGGTGGTGCTGCTCAGCGTCGCCGCGCTCGCCCCCGCCGGCTGGCTCTGGCTCGGCACCGGGGACCGGCTCCGCAGCGTGGCCACGGCCCCGGCCGAGCCGGTCGCGGTGGTCTTCGGCGCGGGTCTGCTCGGCGGGCAGCCCTCGGAGTACCTGGCGCAGCGGCTCGCCACCGCCGTGCGGCTGTACCGCGCGGGCAAGGTGCAGGCCATCCTGGTGACCGGCGACAACAGCCGCACCGACTACGACGAGCCGACCGCGATGCGCGACTACCTGCGCCGCCAGGGGGTGCCGGAGGTGCGGATCGTGCTGGACTACGCCGGCTTCGACACCTGGGACTCCTGCACCCGGGCCCACCGGATCTTCGGCGTCGACCGGGCCGTCCTGGTCAGCCAGGACTTCCACATCCGGCGGGCGGTCGCCCTCTGCCGGGCGGCCGGGATCGACTCCTACGGCGTGGGTGTGCCCGGACCCCATGACGCCACCTGGTACTACGGCGGGATCCGGGAGATCGCCGCAGCCGGCAAGGCGGCGCTGGAGGCCGTGGTGCGGCCGGACCCCCGGTTCCTGGGACCGGCCGAGCCGGGTGTCGCCCGAGCCCTGGCCGCCGCGCGGAGCCGGTAGCCGTCAAGCGGTTCCGGACGGATGTCCGACCCGTGAGGGATCATCGGCAGTGTGCGCTCCCTGCCGACGATCCTGCATCTGGACATGGACGCCTTCTTCGCCTCGGTGGAGCAGGCGTCCAAGCCCAGCCTGCGCGGAAAGCCGGTGATCGTGGGCGGGCTGAGCGGCCGGGGCGTGGTGGCGACGGCGTCGTACGAGGCCCGCCGCTTCGGTGTGCACTCGGCGATGGCGATGGCGCACGCCCGCCGGCTCTGCCCCAATGCGGCGTTTCTGGTGCCCCGGTTCGAGCTCTACCGCCAGGTGAGCGAGACCGTGATGGGGCTGCTGCGGCAGCTCTCGCCCCTGGTGGAGCCGCTCAGCCTGGACGAGGCTTTTGTGGACCTGGCGGCAGGCCCCTACGGCGAGCTCCTGGAGGCGGCGGCCGAGGCGGGCACGGGAGCCGAGCTGGTCCGCGCCCTCGCCGAGGACCTGCGCGCCGACATCCACGCGGCCACCGGTCTCACCGGCTCGGTGGGCCTGGCCGGCTGCAAACTGCTGGCGAAGATCGCCTCGGAGGAGGCCAAGCCCGATGGGCTGGCCGTGGTGGAGCCGGGCAGCGAGCGGGCGGTCCTGGGCCCGATGCCGGTCAGGGCGCTGCCCGGGGTCGGCCCGGCCACCGCGGAGACGCTGCGCCGCGCCGGGCTGGCCGTCGTCGCGGACGTCGCCGCCGTGGACCAGGCGGAGCTGGTGCGGCTGCTGGGCAAGGCGCACGGGGCCTCGCTCCACGCGATGGCGCTAGGGCTCGACGACCGGCCGGTGGTGGCGGACCGGGACGCCAAGTCCGTCTCGGTGGAGGACACCTTCGAGGTGGACCTGGTGGAGCGCGACCGGATCATCCGCGAGGTGGACCGGCTGGCCGAGCGGTGCGTCCGGCGGCTGCGCGCGGCAGGGCGGTCCGGCCGCACGGTGGTGGTGAAGGTGCGGCGGTTCGACTTCAGCACCCTGACCCGCTCGGAGACGCTGCGGGCGCCGACCGACGACCCCTCGGTGATCGCGGAGACGGCCCGCAGGCTGGTGGAGCAGGTCGAGGTCACGGGCGGCGTACGGCTGCTCGGGGTGGGCGTGTCCGGCCTTGCCGACTTCACCCAGGAGGACCTCTTTGCGCAGGCCGCCCGGTTGTCGGAGGAGGAGGCGGACGGCGCGGGGCAGGGCGACCTCGGGGACGGTGACCACGGTGACCACGGCGGTCACGGCGGGAGTGGCGGCGAGGCCGGGGGCACGGGCGACGGGCGCACGGGCGGCGGGGGTACGGGCGACGGGGGCGAGGCCGCGTACGGCGGTCCCGGTGCGCCGAGGGCCTTCCACCCGGGCCGGGCCGCCGAGCCGGTCGGGGACGCCCCTGCGGCCCGCCGATGGCTGCCGGGATACGACGTGCAGCACGCCGAGTTCGGGCCCGGCTGGGTCCAGGGCAGCGGGGTGGGCCGGGTGACGGTCCGCTTCGAGACCCCAGGCTCGGCCCCGGGCAGGGTGCGGACCTTCCTGGTGGACGACCCGGACCTGCAGCCCGCGCCCGCCCCGCCCCTGCCCGCGACGGCGCCCGGTCACCCGGTCGGCCACCTGCCGGGGTAGGGAGGTGGCCGACCGGGTGACCGGGGTGTCGGGCTGGGTGCGGTGGCGCGCATGGCGCGCGGTGCCGGGGCGCGGGCGGCACCGCGTCCGGGTCAGGCGATCGGCTGCTCCAGGTGCGAGGACGGACCCGAGCCGTTGAACTGCACCACATGGGGGGAGTCGGGCGACCCGCCCAGGTCGGTCCGGCCGGTCGCGCCGCCGTCGTGCACCTTCACCTGCTCGCGGCGCAGCTGGGTGCGGACGACCTCCTCGTGGGTGACCCGCTCCACGACCAGCCGGACCCGCTCGATCGGCACCATCCGCTTGCGGACCACCGGGCGCTCCTCGCGCAGGGTGACCTCCTCGACGGCCTCGGTGATGTCCTCGTCGCTCAGCCCGGCGAGTTCGGCCTCGGTGACCGGCACCCGCTCGATCCGCACCCGCTCCCGGACCACCGGGATACGGCGCTCCACCTCCTCCGTCACCACGTACTTGCGCAGCCGGGCGGTGCCCAGGACGTGCCATTCGGTGGTCACCTCCACCCGCTCCTCACGGCAGACCACGTCCAGGTGCGAGGGGCCGGGCCGGGTCGTGGCGGAGGACTCCTGCCGCGCCGCCGAGGTCTGGGCAGGGCCGGGCTCGGTGAACCGGGGGGCCGCGTGGATGTGCTCGACCGTGCTCGGCCGGTGCGCGGACGCGCTCTGGTCCTCCGATGCCAGGCGTGCCCGGGCGGCCGTCTCCTCGGTGCGGCGCGACTCGGCCGCCTGGGCCGCCTGGGCCTCCTGGTGCGGCCGGGCCTCCTGCGCCGCTGCGGGCGCCTGGGCCTGGGTCTGGGCCTGCGACTGCGACTGCGACTGGGCCTGGTCCTGGGCGGGGCCGGCGGCCGGCACCGCGCCGAAGTCGCGGTCCGGCGCGGGCTGCGCCGCACTCTGCGGCGCGCGGCCGCCGGGGGCGTCGAGGCCGTAGTAGCGGTAGAGCTGCATCTCCTGCGCGGGCGAGAGGTGCTGGCCCGCGCCGAAGTCGGGGGAGTCCTTGATGAGCGACTTCTCGTACGGCACCCGCAGCTGGTCGCCGGAGAACTCGCTTGCGTTGAGCGGGACGAAGGCGTCGCGGCCGAAGACGCCGGTGCGGACCGCGGCCCACTCGGGGCGGCCGGTCGCGTCGTCGAGGTACACCTCGTCCACGGTGCCGATCTTGTCCCCGTTCCGGTCGACGGCCTTGTGACCGATCAGGTCCCGCGGATCGATGTCGGTCTGCACGGTTCCTCCAGTGCGGTTCCCCGGCGCAGGCGCCGGCGGGCCCCGAGGGCCGGGGCGGTGGGTGAGTAGCAGGCGGTCACACCGCCATCTCACACCAAAAGGCATATTTGTCCCGCTGTCGACCTGGGGAGGGCCGAGCGGGATTCCAGTGGACCGTTCGGGGGTAGCAGAGGTCTTCCGGCGCCGGGCTTCCGGTGCCGGTCGCCGCCGCTGGTGGTGACGCGGTCGACCCGGGGTGCGCGGGGGTCCGCTGGTACTGTGGGGATGACCGTCGAGCCCGTTCGGGAGAGTCCTCACGCCCCCGCATCGACGGGGCGCGGCGCCGAAGGAGCAACTCCTCCCCGGAATCTCTCAGGCATCCGTACCGGACGGGCGAGGTCACTCTGGAAAGCAGGGGCGGGCGCGGCCGGTGCAGAAGCCGGCGGTCGGCCCCTCACCGACGGTGCAAGCCGGCGGGCACGGGCACGGGTCGCAACCCCCGGGCGCGGGCGGGCCGGTGAAGCTCTCAGGTTCCGATGACAGAGGGGGAGGCCGTCCGGGCACGCACGCCCCGGCCGCCGGCCCCGTAGGACGCCGGTGCCCGTACGCGCGCGAGCCCCTACCGGTCCGTGACCAGGAGGCCTCAAGCGCCATGAATGCCGACCAGACGATCGCGCGCTCCCGCGCCGCGACCGCGGCGACCCTTGCCCAGCTGGAGCAGGCGAGCCCCTTCGAGAACCGCCACATCGGCCCGGACCGGGCCGAGCAGGACAAGATGCTGGCCCACGTCGGCTATGGCTCGCTGGACGAGCTGACCGCCGCCGCCGTACCGGAGGCGATCCGCAGCCTCCAGGGCCTGGACCTCCCCGGAGCCCGCTCCGAGGCCCAGGTGCTGGCCGAGCTGCGCGAGCTGGCCGACCGCAACCAGGTGCTCACCCCGATGATCGGCCTGGGCTACTACGGCACCTTCACCCCGCCGGTGATCCTCCGCAATGTGCTGGAGAACCCCGCCTGGTACACCGCCTACACCCCGTACCAGCCGGAGATCTCGCAGGGCCGGCTGGAGGCGCTGCTGAACTTCCAGACCATGGTCGCCGACCTCACCGGCCTCCCCACCTCCGGCGCCTCGCTGCTGGACGAGGGCACCGCCGCCGCCGAGGCCATGGCGCTCTCCCGCCGCATGGGCAAGGTCAAGGGCGGCGTCTTCCTGGTGGACGCCGACTGCCTGCCGCAGACCGCCGCCGTGATCGGGACCCGCGCCGAACCCACCGGGGTCGAGGTGGTCGTCGCTGACCTCTCCGACGGCATCCCGGCCGAGGTCGCCGAGCGCGGCGTCTTCGGTGTGCTGCTCCAGTACCCGGGCGCCTCCGGCGCCGTGCGCGACCTGGCCCCGCTGGTGGAGCAGGCCCATGCGCTGGGCGCGGTGGTCACCGTCGCCGCCGACCTGCTGGCCCTCACCCTGCTCAGGTCCCCCGGCGAGCTGGGCGCCGACATCGCGGTGGGCACCACCCAGCGGTTCGGCGTGCCCATGGGCTTCGGTGGCCCGCACGCGGGCTATATGGCGGTCCGCGCCGAGTACGCCCGCAGCCTGCCCGGCCGCCTGGTCGGCGTCTCCGTCGACGCCGACGGCAACCGCGCGTACCGGCTGGCGCTCCAGACCCGCGAGCAGCACATCCGCCGCGAGAAGGCCACCAGCAACATCTGCACCGCCCAGGTGCTGCTCGCCGTGATGGCCTCCATGTACGCCGTCCACCACGGCCCCGACGGCCTGGCCGACATCGCCCGCCGCACCCACCGCTACGCCGCCGTGCTCGCCGAGGGCCTGCGCGCCGGCGGGGTGGAGCTGGTGCACGGCGCCTTCTTCGACACCGTCACCGCCCGGGTGCCCGGCCGGGCCGCCGAGGTCGTCGCCGCCGCCCGCGCGGGCGGGGTCAACCTCCGCCAGGTCGACGCCGACCAGGTCTCCATCGCCTGCGACGAGACCACCGGCCGCGAGCAGCTGGCCGCCGTCTGGGCCGCCTTCGGGGTGCCCGCCGGCGACGCCGACGCCCTGGACGCCGCCGCCGGCGAGGTGCTGCCGGAGGCGCTGCTGCGCACCGACGAGTACCTCACCCACCCGGTCTTCCACAGCCACCGCTCCGAGACGGCCATGCTGCGCTACCTCAAGCGGCTGGCCGACCGCGACTATGCGCTGGACCGGGGCATGATCCCGCTCGGGTCGTGCACCATGAAGCTCAATGCCACCACCGAGATGGAGCCGATCACCTGGCCGGAGTTCGGCCAGCTGCACCCCTTCGCCCCGGCGGAGCAGGCGGCCGGCTACCTCACCCTGATCCGCGAGCTGGAGCAGCGGCTGGCCGAGGTCACCGGCTATGACGCGGTCTCCCTCCAGCCGAACGCCGGTTCCCAGGGCGAGCTGGCGGGCCTGCTGGCCGTCCGCGCCTACCACCGCGCCCATGGGCAGCAGCAGCGCGACGTCTGCCTCATCCCGTCCTCCGCGCACGGCACCAACGCCGCCTCGGCGGTGATGGCCGGAATGCGCGTGGTCGTGGTGAAGACCGGCGCCGACGGCGACGTGGACGTGGCGGACCTGCACGCCAAGATCGAGCTGCACCGTGACGCGCTCGCCGTGCTGATGGTGACCTATCCGTCCACCCATGGCGTCTTCGAGGAGAACATCACCGACATCTGCGCCGCCGTGCACGAGGCCGGCGGCCAGGTCTACGTGGACGGCGCCAACCTCAATGCGCTGGTGGGCCTCGCCAAGCCGGGCAAGTTCGGCGCGGATGTGTCGCACCTGAACCTGCACAAGACCTTCTGCATCCCGCACGGCGGCGGCGGTCCGGGCGTCGGCCCGGTGGCGGTCCGCGCCCACCTGGCGCCGTACCTGCCCAACCACCCCCTCCAGCCGGAGGCCGGTCCGGCGACCGGCGTCGGCCCGGTCTCGGCTGCGCCCTGGGGCTCCGCCGCGATCCTGCCGATCTCCTGGGCGTATGTGCGGCTGATGGGCGGCGAGGGCCTGCGCCGGGCCACCCAGGTCGCGGTGCTGAGCGCCAACTACATCGCCAAGCGCCTGGCGCCGTACTACCCCGTGCTCTACACCGGGCCGAACGGCCTGGTCGCGCACGAGTGCATCATCGACCTGCGGCCGCTGACCAAGGCGACCGGGGTGAGCGTGGACGATGTGGCCAAGCGCCTGATCGACTACGGCTTCCACGCGCCGACGATGTCCTTCCCGGTGGCCGGCACGCTGATGATCGAGCCGACCGAGAGCGAGGACCTGGGCGAGGTCGACCGGTTCTGCGAGGCGATGATCGCCATCCGCGCCGAGATCGAGAAGGTCGGCGCGGGCGAGTGGCCGGCCGACGACAACCCGCTGCGGGGCGCCCCGCACACCGCCGCGCTGCTGGCCGGCGAGTGGTCGCACCCGTACGGGCGCGAGCAGGCGGTCTTCCCGCAGGGCGTCGACCCGGCGGGCAAGTACTGGCCGCCGGTGCGGCGGATCGACGGCGCCTACGGTGACCGCAACCTGGTCTGCTCCTGCCCGCCGCTGGACGAGTACGGCTCCTGACCCCGGTCGGAGCCCGGTCGCAGCGCCCGTTCGGAGCGCATGGAGGGGCGGGGCGGCGCGTTGCGCGCCGCCCGCCCCTCCGCGTGTCCGAGCGCCCCTTGGACCCGCCTGGACCCGCTTGGGCCCGCGCCGGTCAGGCCGCGCCGGCGGCGGCCAGCGGGCGGTGCGGCGCGATCACCCGGCCGTCGGGCAGCAGCTCACCGGTGTCGTCGAAGACGAGCACACCGTTGCAGAGCAGACTCCAGCCCTGCTCGGGGTGGCAGGCCACGGGGCGGGCCGCCTCGCGGTCCGGGGAGTCGGCCGATGGGCACTCAGGTCGGTGCTGGCACATTGTCGTACCCTCGCTTCGCAAGTTTCCGGTCTCCGCGCGGCAGTGTGCTGCCCCGTGCCGGGAATCACTCTCCACGGCAGGTGTGAGCCGTTCGCTCACGGGGTAAGACAACCACCTTTCCGCGCTGGTTCCCAGTGTCTGCATCAAGAGACCATCCCGCAGCCCTTTGGTGATATGCGCCACACCCCCGAGCCCGAGATCACCCGTTCGGATGTCCGGGGGCGCATCCCGGCGACCGTCGTACGCGCTGTCACCGGCCCGCGACGGTGAGCGCCTCCGGATCGGCGGGCGGTGCCTCACGGGCGCCCTTGGCGGGCGGCGCCACCGTCCGCCGGAAGAGGTCCAGCAGCTCGGCCGCCGGATAGGCCCGGTGCGCGGCTATGCCGAGCGGCGCGGGCGCCAGCGGGATCAGCAGGTCGGTGCCGCCCGGCCGCAGGGCGTGCAGCCAGAGCGCCGTGGTGTACAGGGTCGGTACGGACAGCAGCCGTGGCTGGTAAGGGCCGGTCGCCGTCGCGGTGGCCCGGCGGGCCTGCTGGAGTGCGCGCAGCGTCGCCTCCAGGTAGGGGCCCTCGGCGAAGTGCGAGAAGGCGTGGCCGTCCGGGGTCTCCAGGGTCTCGGCTGCGGCGACCACCTGGTCACCGCAGCGGATCAGGAACCGCCAGCCGGTCCGGGGCGCCGTCTCCAGCGCCGTGCCGGCCCGCAGCAGGTGGACGGGGAGCGGATGTGCGGGCAGCGGTGGGTGCTCCGCGTCCGGCGACCGCAGGGCGGGCGCGGTGACATGGCGCACCGCGCTGGGCGACGCGAGGGCGGTGAGGACGGAGCGCAGCGCTCCGTCGGGAGGCTGGGGGAGCTGGAGGGTCATGGCGGGTCGCCTCTCCGGTTGAGATCGGCGTGCAGGCGCTGGGCGAGGGTGCCGTGCTGTGCCGGCGAGCGTGTGGCGCGCGGGCGGCGGCGGGCCGATCCTCGGGAGGACCGGCGGGCCGGGGCCGGGCGCGGCTCTGTGACTGCCGGCTGTGACTCTTGTATGGCGGTCCGCCGCCGGGCGCAAGAGGACCTCCGGTCCGTGGGTTCCCGAAACCGGTCATCTCACGCGTGCCCAGCGGCCCGGGGGTGTGATCCGCGTGGCGGCGGAAAGGTGCTCCGCCGCAGCTGAACGGCTCGGCTATCGATCACGCCCCCGGGGCATGATGCAGGCACGGTGCACCGAGGAGGGATGGCGCCCATGGGCGAGAAGGTCGCGGCCGCTGGTTCCGACCTGTCCGACCGGCAGCTCTACCGCAGAAAGCTCAGGACCTGCCTGGAGGCCCTGGAGCGGATGCTGCGGGAGAGCCGCTTCGACCGCCCGCGCGCGGTGATGGGACTGGAGATCGAGCTCAACCTCGCCGACGAGCAGGGGCTCCCGGTGATGCGCAACGAGCAGGTGCTGCGGGCCATCGCCAGCCCCGACTTCCAGACCGAGCTGGGGCAGTTCAACATCGAGGTGAACATCGCCCCGCACCGGCTGGGCGGCCGGGTCTTCGAGGAGCTGCGCGAGGAGATCGATACCGGGCTGCGGTACGCCGACCGCAAGGCCGCCGAGGTGGGGGCGCGGATCGTGATGGTGGGCGTGCTGCCCACGCTCACCAACGACCACGCGGTACTGGACAACATGTCCCGCAACGACCGGTACAGCCTGCTCAACGACCAGATCCTGGCCGCGCGCGGCGAGGACATCGTGCTGGACATCGACGGGGTGGAGCGGCTGGAGGTGGAGTCGGCGTCCATCGTGGCCGAGGCCGCCTGCACCTCCCTGCAACTGCACCTCCAGGTGACGCCCGAGCGGTTCCCGGCGGTGTGGAACGCGGCCCAGGCGCTGGCCGGTGCGCAGGTGGCGGTGGGGGCGAACTCGCCGTTCCTGTTCGGCCGGGAGCTGTGGAGGGAGACCCGGCCGGTCCTCTTCGAGCAGGCGTGCGACACCCGGCCCGAGGAGCTCAAGGCGCAGGGCGTCCGGCCGATCACCTGGTTCGGCGAGCGCTGGGTGGACTCGGCGCTGGAGCTCTTCGAGGAGAACGTCCGGTACTTCCCCTCGCTGCTGCCCATCTGCGACGACGAGGACCCGGGGAAGGTGCTGGCCTCCGGCGGGGTGCCCAGCCTGGCCGAGCTGCGACTGCACAACGGCACCATCTACCGCTGGAACCGCCCGGTCTACGACGTCGCCGACGGGGTGCCGCACCTCAGGGTGGAGAACCGGGTGCTGCCGGCCGGGCCGACGGTGGCCGACACCCTGGCCAACACGGCGTTCTACTACGGCCTGGTGCGCTCGCTGGCCGAGCAGCCGAGGCCGGTCTGGACGCGGCTGCCGTTCGCGCTCGCCTCGGAGAACTTCCACGCCGCGGCCCGGGCCGGTATCGACGCGGTGCTGCACTGGCCGCGCCAGGGGCGCGGCGGGCGGGTCGGCCCGCCGGTGCGGATCCCCGCAGTGGAGCTGGTGCTGGAGGAGCTGCTGCCGCTCGCCGCCCAGGGTCTGGACGCCTGGGGGGTGGAGGCCGCCGACCGGGACCGCTACCTGGGCATCATCGAGGCGCGCTGCCGCCGCCGGACCAATGGCGCCTCCTGGCAGAGCGCGACCTTCCACCACTTCCGGGACCGCTATGGGCAGGACCGGGACTCGGCGCTGGCCGCGATGACCCGGCGGTACATGGAGTACATGCGCAGCGGGGACCCGGTGCACACCTGGCCGGTGGGCTGAGCCGGGGCCTGGGTCCGGGCCGGGCTCGGGTGTGAACCGGGCTCGGGTGGGATGCGTGCATGGCTGTGGAATGATGATCTGCCCGGTCCCCTGTGCGTTGTTGGAGCGAGCCCCCTTGACGACCACCGAGAACGCCGCACCGGCTCTTGCGGTCCCCCGGCGGCTGCTCGGCCAGGAACTGATCATCGTCCTGGCCCTGTCGCTGGGCGCCAGCGGGCTCAGTGCGCTGATCAGCTTCATCGGCTCGCTCACCCGCCACGCGGCCCTCAAGCAGCAGACCGCCACCCTCAACGGCTCGCTCGCCCCCGGCCGCCCCTGGCTCGACCTGGCCTGGCAGCTCTTCGGCATCGCCACCGCGCTGGTACCGGTGGCCCTGGTCGCCCATCTGCTGCTGCGGGAGGGCTCCTCGGTACGGGCCCTCGGCTTCGACCTGGCCCGCCGCTGGCCCGACCTCGGGCGCGGCGCCGCCGTGGCCGCCGCCATCGGCGGCTCCGGGCTCGCCCTCTACCTGGGCGCGCGCGCCTCCGGCGCCAACCTCACGGTGGTGCCCTCCTCGCTGCCCGACGTGTGGTGGCGCATCCCCGTCCTGATCGCCTCCGCCTGGCAGAACGCCATCGTGGAGGAGGTCATCGTCGTCGGCTATCTGCTGCGCCGCCTCGCCCAACTCGGCTGGTCCTGGCCTGCGGCGCTGGTCGCCAGCTCGCTGCTGCGCGGCTCGTACCACCTCTACCAGGGCGTCGGCGGCTTCGTCGGCAATGTGGTGATGGGCGTGGTCTTCTGCCTGCTGTACCGGCGCTGGGGGCGGGTCATGCCGCTGGTGGTGGCGCATGCGCTGATCGACACCGTGGCCTTTGTCGGGTATGCGCTGCTGGCCGGGCATGTGAGCTGGTTGCCGACCGGCTGACGGGGCCGGACCCGGACCGCCGCGCCGCCCGTGAACGCCTGGCGGAGCCGATCGCCTACGGCCCGGCCTGCCCCGAGCGCGGGTGGCGCCGGACAGGCCGGACGGTGACCGGGCGGCGTCAGAGGGCTAGGGTGCCGTCCAGGACGGTGACCGCGTGGCCGGAGAGCAGGACCCGGTCGCCGCGCAGCCGGGTGCGGACGAGTCCGGAGCGGGCGGATGCCTGGAGGCCGACCAGGTCGGGGCGGCCGAGCCGGGCGGACCACAGGGGTGCCAGGGCGGTGTGGGCGCTGCCGGTCACCGGGTCCTCGGGGATGCCGACGGCCGGGGCGAAGAACCGCGAGACGAAGTCGTAGCCCGCTGCGGGGTCGTCGGCCGCGGCGGTGGCGACGACGCCCCGGACGCGGAGGCGGGCGAGGGCCGCCAGGTCCGGGTCCAGGCTGCGCACCGCCGTCTCGTCGGCGACCTCCACCAGCAGGTCGCCCAGCGCCCCGGTGTCGTACGCGGCCAGCACGGCCGTGCCCAGGGCGGCGGCGATGCCCTCGGGGGTGGGGGCCGGGTCGGCGGGGGAGGCCGGGAAGTCCAGCGTGAGTACGCCGTCCGGTGCCGCCTGCGCGGTCAGCACCCCGCTGCGGGTGGCGAACCGGACCGAGCCCTCCGGCAGCGACCCGTCCGAGTGCAGCGCATGGGCGGTGGCGAGGGTGGCGTGCCCGCAGAGGTCCACCTCCACGGCGGGGGTGAACCAGCGCAGCGCCCAGTCGGCCTCGCCGCCCGGGGGCAGCGGACGGGCGAAGGCGGTCTCGGAGAGGTTGAGCTCGGCCGCGACCTGCTGCATCCAGGCGTCCTGCGGCCAGTCGGGCAGGTCGAGCAGGCAGACGGCGGCGGGGTTGCCGGAGAAGGGCCGGTCGGTGAAGGCGTCGATGACTCGGAGGCGCATGGACCGAGTGTCCTATGCACAGTGGATGAAGCGTGCCTTGGATGGGGGTGCGTTGATGCTGTACCTCGGCGGCCGACGGTGCTCCAGTCGACTGGTGCGGGCACCACGTATCGACCTGCGGAAGGCGC
Organism: Peterkaempfera bronchialis; assembly: GCF_003258605.2. Taxonomy (NCBI): domain Bacteria; kingdom Bacillati; phylum Actinomycetota; class Actinomycetes; order Kitasatosporales; family Streptomycetaceae; genus Peterkaempfera; species Peterkaempfera bronchialis. The sequence goes on along the minus strand of NZ_CP031264.1, from coordinate 677,428 downwards.
CCCGTGGGCCGGCGTTCGCGACGGCCCACCGGAAGGCGAGGCCACTGTCGATCGGGAGCTTCGGCACGCGGCGCGACGACGGCGCCGGACGGTGCGTGATCCGGGTCGACCAGCGGAGGGGCGCATCGCGCTGCTCGGCGACGCGGGGTACTGCGCTGCCCCGACTGCGGGCATGGGCACCTCCCAGGCTCTGCTTGGCGCCCGCTCACTGGCCCGGCAGCTGTCTGCCGCCAACGGCGACCACCGCGCGGCCTTCGCCGCCTACGAGGCCGAGCTGCGCCCCCATGTCACCGAGAACCAGATCAAGGGCCGCGAAGCCGTGGCCACGTTCGGCGGCCGCACGGCAGAGGAGTGAGCCCGATACGGCGGCCGAGCCGCGACCGCGAAACGTGACACCAGCTCACACATCACCCTCCGAGTGACCGCCCGCCCCGCCGCCGTGCCCGCGCTGCGCACCCTTGAGGGCGAACCGGCTGCCGCCCCGGCGTGACGGGTCGGCTCAGCCGGTGCCGTTCCGCACGATCGTCAGCTGTGCGGGACCGGGCTCCCCCCCTCCCCCCGCGACGGAAACTCGGATGCGGGTGCCGCACGGCCACCCCTAGGCTGCGCCTGCAGGGAGGGCGAGGCGCCGTATCGACCGTCAGCGGATCGGGGATGCACGGGGTATGTCCAGTCGGTTGTTCGCGATCTGCTTCAATGCGCCCCGGCCGTCGGGCCTGGCGCGTTTCTGGTCCGGGGTGCTGGGCTGGGAGTTGGCCGACGGCCCGGACGGCGACGTCGCGATCCTGCCCCCTGATGCCACCGGGTTCCGTATCTGTTTCCTGCCGAGCCAGGAGCCGAAGATCGGCCGGAACCGGGCGCACTTCGACCTGACGAGCACCTCCCCGGAGGATCAGCACTGGACGGTGGCCAGAGCGCTGGAATTCGGCGGGAAACACATCGACGTGGGCCAACGCCCGGAAGAGGGGCATGTGGTGCTCGCCGATCCGGACGGCAACGAGTTCTGCGTCATCGAGGCGGGCAACAAGTTCCTCGCCGACACCGGCTTCATCGGAGCGCTGGCCTGCGACGGTACGCAGGAGGTCGGTTACTTCTGGAGCGCGGCGCTGCGGTGGCCGCTGGTCTGGGACCAGGACCAGGAGACCGCGATCCAATCACCGAACGGCGGTACGAAGATCACGTGGGGTGGTCCTCCGGTGGCGCCGAAGACCGGCACAAACAGGCTGTACTTCGAGCTGGCGGTCCCCGCCGACGCCGACTGGGAGGCGGAGGTCGACCGCCTGGTCTCGCTCGGCGCGACGCGCACCGACATCGGCGAGGGCGACGGCGCCCGGGCGCTGATGCTCGACCCCGACGGCAACGAGTTCTCCGTCCAGAGGCCCCGGTAGCGGGGCTGTTGCTGGACAAGGCCGCCGCCCTCGCCGGCGGACTGCGCGCCTCCGGGGTCCGCGTCACGCTCGCCGTCCACGAGCACAAGCGGCTCGGCCGTGGCATCCAACCGGCGACCCTGGCCGAGGAGCTGTAGGCGAGCGACGTCGACCTGGAGTTCCTCACCGGTGAGCTCCACGGCTCGCACGACCCCTCCGGAGTCGTGTTCACCGTCCTGGCCGCCCTGTCCGACCCGTCCGGACCGCTTCCTCCACACCCGCACCGGCGGCGTGATCGGCCCCCTCTCCCAGTGACCGCGCCCGCAGCCGTTCTGCGGGACACCGCTGCCGCCCGGGACTGCTCGCACCCCGGTCCGCCGCAGCGGCAAGTGGTCAAGGTCCAGTGGCAGCGGACACCGAGCGATGGGGAAGGTTGTTGACCGACGAGTGTTACCGATATATCGTCGAAGCATCGGGATGGAACGCTGACCGTACGAGAGGCGGTAGACATCATGCGACCCGGATTCCCCTTCAACCCCGGCCGCCACGGCCATCACCCCGGGCCGCAGGAGCGGCCGGCCTTCGGCCCGTTCGGGCCGCCGTTCGGCGGTCCCGGCGGCTTTGGGCCGGGCGGCTTCGGGCCCTTCGGCCGGGGTCCGCACGGCCGGGGCCGGCACGGCGGGCGTGCCCGGCGCGGCAATGTCCGCGCCTCCCTGCTGGCGCTGCTCAAGGAGCGGCCCATGCACGGCTACGAGATGATCCAGGAGATTGCCGAGCGCACCTCCGGTGCCTGGCGGCCCAGCCCCGGTTCGGTCTATCCGACCCTCCAGATGCTGGAGGAGGAGGGGCTGATCCGCAGTCAGGAGGGTGGCGGCAAGCGCCTCTTCGAGCTCACCGAGAGCGGTCGCGCCGAGGCCGACGCGGGGGCCGAGTCCCCCTGGGAGGAGGCGGCCGGGCCGGATGTGGACTGGGAGGCCGTGCGTGACGTCAGAAACTCCCTCGGCGGGCTCTTCGACGCCCTGAAGCAGGTGATGGCCACGGGCAGCGCCGAGCAGCGCACCAAGGCCGTCGCGGTCGTCACGGAGGCCCGCAAGAAGCTCTATCTGATCCTCGCCGAGGAGGACTGAGCCCGGCGCGGCACCAGCGAACGGCGTACCGGGCGGGGTGGGGCGAGATCGTCGACCCAGGCGAACGGCCGCCCCGCCGTATGCCGCGCGGCCGGTAGCTGCCGAGCCGGACCACCGGCAGGGCCGGGAGGCCCGGCAGTGGCGGGATGTCCAGACTGGCGTCCTTCTCCACCTCCCTCGTGTGCCGCCGGTGGCTCCGGGGGCGGGTGGGGTGCGCGGGACACGGCCGGGTGCCCCTGTGGGGGGTGCCGGGCAGCGCCGGGCGGCGTGCGGCAGTATGGCCTGAGGGAAATGATCAGGTGGGCCGCCGGACGGGGCGGGCGGTGAGGAGGCGGCGGTGCAGCACACGGTGGAGGGCGTCAGGGCGGGCGGTCGGGCGGAGGGTCCGCTGGCGGCGGTGCTGCGGGACCGGCCGCCGATGGCCCGGGAGCTGCCCTCCTTCGACGCGGGGCGGGCCCCGGTGGAGCCGGGGCCGCTCTTTGTGGACTGGCTGCTCTGGGCGCTCGACGCGGAGGTGCCGGACGCCCAGGTGGCCACCTTGAGCACGGTCGATTCAGATGGACGGCCGGACGCCCGGATGCTGGTGCTGCGCGATGTGGACGCGGCCCGGGGCGCCTGGTGGTTCGCCGCCGACGCCGACAGCCCCAAGGGCCGCCAGCTGGCCGCCACCCCGTGGGCGGCGCTCACCTTCTACTGGCCCGCGCAGGGGCGGCAGGTGCGGCTGCGCGGCAGGGTGGAGGCGGAGGGCGGCGACCGGGCCGCCGAGGACTTTCACGGCCGCAGCCCGGCCTCGCGGATCGCGGCCCTGGTCGGCCACCAGAGCGAACGCCTCGCGGATGCCGAGGAGTTGGCCGACGCCTGGGACCGGGCGGCTGCGCTGCTGGACCGGGAGCCCGCAGCCGTCGCCCCCGGGCACACCCTCTATGCGGTGCTCGCGGACGAGGTGGAGTTCTGGCAGGGGGAGTCCGGCCGCCGCCATGTCCGGCTGGCGTACACCCGGGGCCACGACGGCACCTGGGGTCGCGGTCTGCTCTGGCCCTGACGGCAGCCGAGAGGGTCAGCCCGCAGCGGCCGGGGTCGAGGACGCAGGGGCGGGGGTGCTGGTCCTCGTGCGGGAGAGGCGGCGTACCTCCGGGGTGGCGAGCACCAGCACGGTCAGCGCCAGGCAGAGCGCGGTGGCCGTCCACAGCGTCCCGTCCAGGCCGAGCGCCACGGTCGCCGGTCCGGCGACGGCGGTGCCGACCGGGGTGAGTGCCACCGAGCCGAGCCAGTCGTAGGCGGCCACCCTGGCCGTCTTCTCCTCCGGTATCTCCTGCTGGAGCGCCACCATCCAGTTGACCCCGAAGACCTCGGCGCCCAGCCCGGCGGCGAACATGGCCGCCGCCAGCAGCGGCAGCGGCGCACCCGCCGCCAGGGCGGCGGAGGGCAGGGCGAACAGGAAGACGCCGGCGTTGCCCGCCAGCAGGATGCGGCGCGGACGCCAGCGGACCATCAGCAGCCCGCCCGCGACCATGCCGATGCCGGACGCGGCCAGTGCCAGTCCCCAGGGCCGGGCGCCGCCGAGCCGATCGTCCGCGACGATCGGCCCGAGTACCGCTTCGGTGGCGATCAGGCATGCGTTGACGACCGAGAACTGCACGACCACCGCCCACAGCCAGCGGCGGGAGGCGAACTCCCGCCAGCCGTCCAGCAGATCGCGCAGCATGCCGCCGTCCTGCGGTGCCGCCTGCCGAGCGGGCGCGTCCAGCAGCGTCCGCAGCCCGGCGGCGGCCGCGAACCCGGCCGCGTCCGCCGCCAGCACCCAGCCGGGGCCGACCGCCGCCACCAGCGCCCCGCCCAGCGCGGCGCCGCCGATCTGGGCGGCGTTGACCGCGATGCGGAAGACGGCGAAGGCGCGCGCCGCATGGGCACGGTCCACGCTGCCGAGGATCACCCCCTGGGCGGCCGGCGAGTAGAACGCCTGCCCGGTGCCGCCCGCCGCCGCCAGCACCAGCAACTGCCAGAGCTGGACCGTGCCGCAGAGGACCAGGACGGCCAGCGCCGCCTGCGAGACGGCGTTCAGCGCATTGGCGGCCACCATCACCCGGTGGCGCGGCAGCCGGTCCGCCAGAGCGCCGCCGATCAGCAGGAAGAGCACCGTCGGCAGCAGCCGCGCCGCCGCCGTCCAGCCGACGTCCCCCGCGTCTCCGCCGGACCGCAGCACGGCGAACGCGGTGGCGATCGGCGCCCCGGCGTTGCCCAGGCCGGTGATGACGGTGGCGGCGGTCTGGATGCGGTAGGTGCGCCCGGCCCAGGCGAACGGGCGGGCGGCGGGCGGCGGGGCGGGCGGCCCGGCGGGCGGCCCGGCCGGTGGCGCGGGGGGTGGCGCGGGGGAGGGGTGCGTGGACACCCCGAGACTATGGCGACGCCGCCCGGGCCGTGTCCATCCAGGTGACGCTCACCGGGCGGCCGCCGCCCCGGCAGCCTCAGCCGAGCACGCTGCGCAGGAAGGCCAGGGTGCGGCGCCAGGCGATGCCGGCCTGCTCCGGGTCGTGGGTGCCCAGCAGGTTCTCGTCGTTCATGAAGGCATGGCCCGCCGGATAGAAGTGGATCTCCGGTTTGCGCCCCGAGGCGGCCTCGATCCGGGCCGCCGCCTCGTCCACGGCGGTCATCGGGATGCCGTGGTCCTGCTCCGCGTAGTGGCCCAGCACCCTGGCGGTCAGGCCGCGATAGTCGTACTCGGGGATGCGCGGCAGTCCATAGAAGGGGACCGCCGCCGCCACCCGGTCGCCCTCCTGCGCCGCCAGCACCAGGGCGAAGCCGCCGCCCATGCAGAACCCGACCGCGCCGACCGCGTCGCCGGTGGTGGCGGGGTGCGCCAGCAGGAAGTCCACCGCGCCGCGCAGGTCCCGTGCGGCGCGCTCCACCGGCAGCTCCCGCAGCAGCCGGGCGGCCTCCTCCGGGTCATGGGTGGTGGCGCCGCCGAACAGGTCCGGCGCCAGCACGGTGAACCCCTCGGCGGCGAACCGGTCGGCCATCGCGGCGATGTGGGACGTCAGCCCCCACCACTCCTGGACCACCACCAGGCCGGGGCCCGATCCGGACGGCGGCAGTGCGAGGTAGCCGTGCGCCTGTGCGCCATTGCTGGGGAAGGAGACGTTCTGCCGGGAGCCCCCCGGGTCGGCCATGGCCCCTCCTCTGGGACGCCGAGCGCGGCATGCGAGCGGACGGGCGGTCCGCGCCGACGATGGTATGCGCACCACGCCGCCGGGTGGTGCCACCACGCTGGTCTCTTCGGCTGGTCGAGGGATCCGACCGGTACGCGTGTACGGGGGTCGTACCTCTGGGTTGACGTCCCGTCACCCTGCGCAGCACACTGCTCCCAGCCATCCCGGCCGGGTCTGCCTCCTCCCTGCGGAGGAGCGCGGCCCGTGCCGGCCCTCCTCCCGGTGGACCCCGGGACGGTCCCCCGAGCGGACGACCGCGCCCGGGGCCGAGTGATGTGGTGGAACCGTGCAGCCAGACGTCTCCCGCACCACCTCCGCGCCCCCGATGTCCGCCGCCCTGCGGTCGGTGGCCGCCGCAGCGCGCCGCCGGGCGGCGCGGGCCGGTGACGCGGAGGTCGACACCGGCCATCTGCTCCACTCGGTGCTGGAGTCCGACCCCGAGGCGCTGGCCGCCGCCGCCCCGCAGCAGCGGCAGGCGGCGCGGCTGATGGGCTACCTGGTACAGCGCAGCATCGGCTTCGGCCGGGACTGGCGGGCCACCGCCGAGAGCCGCCCGCCGGTCCGGGCCGCCAATGACCGCCCGGGCGCGGTGGGGCGGCTCTTCCCGTCCGCCGCGCGGCCCCGCTGGAGCTGTGCGGCCGCCGCCGCCCTGGAGCGGGTCGCGGACCGTCCGGTGGGCCTCCCGGTGGGGCTGTCGCTGCTGGCCGCCCTCGCCGCCGAGCCGGGCTGCCGGGCCGCCCAGATCCTGCGCTCGGCCGGGATCGATCCGGCCCAGGTCCAGGCCCGCTGCGCGGTCGTCCCGCAGAGCGCCTGACACCGGGTTCGGGACTCCCGTACGTCCGCTCAGCCCATCGACTCCAGGGTGCGGCCCCGGGTCTCCCGGATGCAGAAGGCCACAAAGGGGATCGACAGCAGCGCGAACCCGGCGTAGATGGCATAGGTGGCGGACAGGTTCCAGTCCGAGAGGCTGGGGAAGGAGACCGTGACCGCCCAGTTGGCGAGCCACTGGGCGGAGGCCGCCACACCGAGCGCCAGTGCCCGGATGCGGTTGGGGAACATCTCGCCGAGCAGCACCCACACCACCACGCCCCAGGAGAAGGCGAAGCAGAGCACAAAGAAGTGCGCCGCGACCAGGGCCACCGTGCCCTGGAGGTTGGGGATGTGCGCGGAGCTGCCGGTGCCGGTGCGGTACGAGAAGGCCCAGGAGGCCGCCGCCAGGGCGACCGCCATGCCGGTCGAGCCCGCGAGCGCCAGCGGTCTGCGGCCGATCCGGTCCACCAGCAGCATGGCGATCACGGTGCCGACGATGTTGATGATCGAGGTGGAGAGGCTGATCAGCAGCGATGCGCTCTCGGTGATGCCGACCGACTGCCAGAGCAGCGACGAGTAGTAGAAGATCACATTGATGCCGACGAACTGCTGGAACGCCGAGGCGCCGATGCCGACCCAGACGATCGGCAGCAGCCCGGCCCGGCCGCCCAGCAGGTCCCGCATCCGGGAGCGGTGCTCGGTCGCCATCACGGACCGGATCTCGGCGACCCGGGCGTCCGGGTCGGTCCGCGGCCCCTCGACCTCGGTGAGTACGGCGCGGGCCCTGGCCTCCTGCCCGGAGGCGATCAGATAGCGGGGCGACTCCGGGATCGCCAGCGACATCAGCAGGTACACCAGGGCGGGGACCGCCTCCACCCCCAGCATCCAGCGCCACGCCTGGATGCCCTTCAGCAGTCCGCTGGAGTCGCCGCCGGCCGCCTGGTTGAGCGCGTAGTTGACGAGCTGCGAGACGGCGATGCCCAGCACGATCGCCAGTTGCTGGAAGGACCCCAGCCGACCCCGGTAGGCGGGCGGTGCCACCTCCGCGATATAGGCGGGGGTGATCACCGAGGCGATGCCGATGGCGATGCCGCCGACCACCCGCCAGGTCGCCAGGACCCCGATGTCCGGCGGGAACATCGACCCCACCCCGCTGACGGCGAAGAGCACCGCAGCCAGCTGCATGACGCGGATGCGGCCGAGCCGGTCGGCCAGCCATCCCGCGACCGTGGCGCCGACCGCCGAGCCGAGCAGCGCGGCGGCGACGGTGGCGGCGGTCTCGGCGCTGCCCACGGCGAAGTGCTTCTGGATGCCCGTCACCGCACCGTTGATCACCGCGCTGTCGTAGCCGAACAGGAACCCGCCCATGGCCGCGCTCGCGGCGATGAAGACCACATGGGCGAGGGGCGTCTCTGCGGCTCGCTGCGCCGGTGTGCTGCTGGTCAGGGTGTGCTCCCGAGGACTGGGGCGGGCCGCCCGCGAGGCCGGGTGGAGGTCATCCGCTCCCATGACACCAGCAAAACGCCCGGATCGCCGGTAATGGGGTGATACCGCCGGGTCCGGCCGCAGGGCTCAACCCGCCGGGCAGCCTCCGGCCCGCGCGGCGGCGCGGCGCAGCAGTTGGGCCCGGGCGGCGGCGTCGCGCGGACGGCCACGCTCGGCGAGCCGGTCGGCGGCGGTGGCCTGCTGAGCCGGTGTCTTCTTGTCGTCGTACTTGAACTTGGCGTCCACCCGCACCACCGTGAGCCGCAGGCCGCGCAGCCCGGGCAGCTGCTCGCCGAAGGGCTCGGCTCCCGGCGTGATCGCGGCGACCGGGGTCTCCGGCTGGAAGTGCGCCAGCTGCCGCACCAGCAGCTCCGCCTTGTCGGCCGGGTCGTCCAGGATCTCCGCCGTGCAGTGGAACTGCACGGCGGCGTAGTAGCTGGTGGGCACGCCGTGCTCGGGCGGGGTGCCGTCGGCGGCCCGCCAGTGGCCGGGGGCGAAGGCGTAGTCGTCGGTGACGGTGAGGGTGGCGTGCGGGTCGGCGCGCAGCGCCGCCCAGAGCGGGTTGGGGGCGGCCAGGTGGACCAGGATCTCGCCCCGGTCCGCGTCCAGCAGGAAGTGGGTCGGGGTGGCCACGGGGCCGCTGCCGGCGGGGCCGTTGGCGGCGAGTACGCCGAAGTCGCGGCCCTCGGCGAGCCAGCGGCGCCACTCGGCCTCCTCGCCCCGGTCCCAGGAGCGGATGAGCACGGTCGGGTCTCCCTTCAGCGGGCGTCGCGCAGATACGCGGGCAGTGGCTGCTCCGGCGGGAGCGCCGGGTGGGGGACGGGGGTGCCCCGGACGGTGCGGATCGGGATCACCCCGGCCCAGTGCGGCAGGTCCATGTCCTCGGGGTCGTCGTCCGCGCCGTCGTCGCGGGTCTTGGCCGACACCTCGTCCAGGTCGAGCCGGATGACGGCGGTCGCGGCCAGCTCCCGCGCGTCGGCGGGCCGGCAGTCGGCGGAGCGGCCGGGTACGGCCTGGTCGACCAGCGCGTCGAGGGCGACCGAGAGCTCCTCGGGGTCGGTGACCCGGTGGGCCGTGCCATGGGCGACCACGGAGCGGAAGTTCACCGAGTGGTTGAAGGCGGAGCGGGTCAGCACCAGGCCGTCCTCCAGGGTGACCGTGACGCAGACCCGCAGGCCCGGGTCGGCGGCGGCGGCACGCAGCGGCCGGCTGCCGGTGGAGCCGTGCAGGTACAGCCGGTCACCGACCCGGGCGTAGATGGTGGGCAGCACCACCGGGGCGCCGTCCACCACAAAGCCGAGGTGGCAGAGGTAGCCCTCGTCCAGGATGGCGTGGATCGCCGCCCGCTCCCAGGTCGCGCGGTCGCGGTACCGGGTGGGGGTGGTGCGCGGTGTCCGTGCGTACTGCGTCGTGTCGTTGGCCGACATGACAACTCCCTCTGCACTAGTGCATAATGTGTTTTGTGCTAGGAGAGTATCGAATTCGCGGCCGCCGCGCCACGGAGATCGCGGCCGATATCGAACAGGCCGTCTCCGCAGGTGAGCTGACTCCCGGTCAGGCACTGCCGCCGCTGCGCGACCTGGCCGCCGAGCTGGAGGTCAACCCCAACACCGTCGCCGCCGCCTACCGGCTGCTCCGCGACCGGGGCGTCATCGAGACCGCAGGCAGGCGGGGCAGCCACATCCGCTCCCGGCCCGCAGTGACCCCCCGCGACCAGATCCGGGTGGAGGTGCCGACCGGCGCCCGCGACCTCTCCACCGGCAACCCGGACACCGCCCTGCTGCCGCCACTCACCCCGGCCACCGCCGCCGCAGCCGCCTCCCTGGACCGCGACCCCGTCCTCTACGGCTGCTCCGCCGTCGACCCCGGGCTGCTCGCCCTGGCCACGGCGGCCTTTCGCGCCGACGGCGTCCCCGACGGCCCGCTCGCCGTCGCCTCCGGCTCCCTGGACGCCATCGAACGGATCTTCACCGCCCGGCTGCGCCCCGGCGACGCCGTCGCCGTCGAGGACCCCGGCTGGAGCAGCCTCCTCGACCTGGTCCCCGCCCTCGGCCTGCGCGCGGTCCCGGTCGCCGTCGACGACCACGGCCCGCTGCCGGACGATGTCGCCCGCGCCCTGGCGGCCGGAGCCCGCGCCCTGGTCGTCACCGTCCGGGCCCAGAACCCCACCGGCGCCGCCCTCTCCGCCGAGCGCGCCCGCGCGCTGCGCTCGGTGCTCGCCGCCCATCCCGCCGTCCTGCTGGTGGAGGACGACCACGGCCACGGCATCGTCGACCAGCCCTATCTGCCCCTCGCCGCCGCCCCCGGCCGGGACCCGGTGGTCGGGCAGTGGGCCGTGGTGCGGTCCGCCGCCAAGGCGTACGGCCCCGACCTGCGGCTCTCCGTGGCCACCGGGGACGCCGACACCCTCGGCCGGGTGCTCGGCCGCCAGCGGCTGGGCGCCGGCTGGGTCAGCCATCTGCTGCAACGCACTGTCGCCGAGCTCTGGCGGACCGGCGCGGCCCCCGCGCCCAGGATCGCCGCCGCCTACCGGGAGCGGCGGGAGGCCCTGCTGGCCGCGCTCGCCGACCGGGGGGTGGCCGCGCACGGTGCCAGCGGGCTCAATGTCTGGATCCCCGTCTGGGACGAGGCCGCCGCCGTCTCCGGCCTGCTCCAGCGCGGCTGGGCCGCCTCACCCGGCGCCCGCTTCCGCCTGGAGTCGCCCCCCGGCATCCGGCTCACCGTCTCCACCCTGACCGCGCGCGACATTCCCGCGCTTGCCGCCGACGTCGCCGCCGCGCTGGGCCACCAGCGCACCTCGGCGGTGGGCCGCCCGGTCTGACCTCTGGCCCGCCGCGCCCCGGGTCGATGGCGGGCCTTGCGGCGGTCAGGCCCGTACGGCGCCGCGCAGGATCTTGCCCTCGGTGGACAGCAGCCCCCTGCGCCGGTCGAAGCGGCGAGTGCGGGCGAACATCAGATAGACGTACTTGAGGTTCTCCGCAAACCAGTAACCGGGCGTCAGATCGCCCAGCCGCATCGGGGCGGCGGTCACATCGTCCGCCACCGTATAGCCGCCGGGCACCCGCAGATGGTTGCGGAGCCCCTGGAAGTACCGGTAGGCGGTGCGCTTGTAGACGGCGTCCCCGGTGAGCCGCCACAGGTCGAAGGAGGAGTTGACGTACTCCGGCCGCAGGTCGTTGCGCGGCGAGGTGACGCGCCCGTCGGCGAAGTCCACGGCCTCGGGCAGCACCGGGTGGCGGTCCAGCAGGGCGGTCCAGGAACGGTAGTAGTCCTCGCCCGCCGTCAGGTTGCCGCCCTTGCCCAGCAGGCCCGCGTAGAAGGCGCCGAGCTCCGACTGGCCGTGCCCGACCACCGCTCCGGTCTCCTGGTCGACCTGGCGGAACCAGAGCCGCCCATGGCGCCGCTCGCCCTGGATGTTCAGCACGGCATCGGTCAGCAGCCGGTACCAGCCGCGCAGTTCGCTGTCGCCGAAGAGCTCGGCGCCCGCCCACAGGTACTCGTAGAAGGAGTCCACCGGGGGGTTGGGTGCGCAGGAGGTGGTGTCCACCCAGCGGCCGGTCTCGGTGTCGATGGAGGTGCCCAGCAGGTCCAGCGCGGAGCGGCGCTCCAGTACGGCCCGGTAGGCGCGCTTGGCCGCGTCGTAGTAGCGGTCGTCACCGGTGAGCTGCGACAGCAGCCCGAACTCCAGGATGTTGGTGCCCACCTCGGCGAGCGGGGGAGTGGTGCCGGAGACCGCGCCGGTGCGCAGGTTGACCCGGATGTAGGGGATGCCGGTGGGGGAGGCGGTGAAGGCCGGGAGCAGCCGGTCGGTCAGTTCCCGGCAGCGGGTCAGCAGCCGTGGCCGGCCGGTGCAGAGATGGCCCGCGAGCAGGCCGCCGACCAGCCGGATCACCGTCTCGAAGACATGGACCTCGCCGTCCTGCGCCGGGTCGAAGTGGTGCTCGATCCAGTCGGCGGCCCGCTTCACCTCGCGGTCCTGCTCCATCACCCAGAGGGTGTCCAGCGCCTCGACGATCGACAGGCCGAAGGTGCGGCCGGACAGGTAGAAGTCATGGTGACCGGCCGACAGCGGGCGCAGCTCGTCGTACCCCCAGGCACTCCGCCGGTACCCCTCCCAGCTGTGCAGGAACTCGGCGCGCACCTGCCGGGCGACCTCGGCGTCCGAGGGCAGCGGGGGCCGGTCGGCGGACGGCGGCGCGGCGGCGGCCGGGCGGCTCGGCAACAGGGCGGCCAGCGCGGTGGCCGAGGTGGCACCCAGGACGGCGCGGCGCGGCAGCCGGGCGCGGAGCGCGGCGGGTGAGAGCGATTGCATAGACCTGGGAAGCTACCGCCGGTCCCGCCCCCGCCGTCGCCGGACGCCGACCCTCGTCGCGGCCGTGCGGAGCGGTCGGCGCTGGTGGGCGCGGGTGCGGCGGGCCGACCGGCGGTCACCCGTACGAGTGAGGCGGGGTGGCCCGGTCGGCGTCACCCCTTGGCCAGCAGCGAGGTGGTGTACTCCTTGACCTGCTCCCGGGTGAGGTAGGAATCGGTGTACTCGAAGTCGCGCAGCGCCGCCGGACGGCGGGCCTGGAAGCCGGTGCGCACAAAGTCGTCGCCGGCGGTCGCGTTGAGCGTCCAGTTGACCGCCACCCGGGCCTTGGCGACATTGGTGCGCAGCGCCATCAGATGGTAGCCACGGGCCACCGCCTGCGCGGCGGGCCCGTGCAGCTCCACGCCGAGCGGCTTGGAGACCGCGTCCGCCCCGCCGAGGTCCACCACCAGGCCGAGGTCCCGGTGCCGGTACGCCGCCAGCGGCTGGTTGCGCAGCAGCGCCACCACATTGTCGGCCACCGTTTTGCCCTGCCGCTGCCCGTGCTGCGCGGTCGGCGGGCAGACCGCGCCGTCGCCCTTGGCCAGGTCCGGTACGGCCGCCGCGTCGCCGAGCGCGAAGACCCCGTCGAGCTGCGGTACCCGCATGTCCGCGGTGACCGCGAGCCGGCCCTTGACCGTCTCCGCGCCGAGGGTGCCCACCAGTGGGCTGGCGGCGACCCCGGCGGTCCAGATCAGGGTGCGGCTGGGGATCAGCCGGCCGTCGGTGAACTTCACGCTGTCGGCGCCGACCTCGGCCACCGAGACCCCGAGCGAGATGTCGATGCCGCGCCGCCGCAGGATGTCCAGCGCGGTGCGGCCGAGCTTGTCGCCCAGTTCGGGCATCAGCCGGGGGGCGATGTCGATCAGGTGCCACTTGACCAGGCGCGGGTCCAGGCGCGGATAGCGCTTGGTGGCGGCGGTGGTGAGCCGCTGGAGGCAGGCGGCGGTCTCGGTGCCCGCGTAGCCGCCGCCGACCACCACGAACTGGAGCCGCGACTCGCGCTCCGCCCGGTCCTGGGTCGCCGACGCCAGGTCCAGCTGGGCGATCACATGGTCGCGGATGTACGCGGCCTCGGCCAGCGTCTTCATCCCGCGCGCGTACTGGTTGAGGCCCGGGATGTCGAAGGTCCGGGTGATGCTGCCGGGGGCCAGCACCAGGTAGTCGTACCGCTTGACCACCACCTCGTCGGTGATGGCGCGGATGACGCACATCTTCGCCTGGGTGTCCACGCCGATCGCGCCGCCCGGGATGATGTTGGTGCGGTGCAGGGTGCGGCGGAGCGAGACGGCCACCGACTGCGGGGTGAGCACTCCGGCGGCGACATTGGGCAGCAGCGGCAGGTAGAGCTGGTAGCTGTAGGGCGTGACCAGGGCGATCTCCGCCTCGGCCGGAGACAGTCTGCGCTCCAGCCGCCGGGCGCACTCCACACCGGCGAAGCCGCCGCCCACCACCAGGATCCGGGGTCGTTCCATCAGGCATCCCTCACTTGCTGGTCCCGACTCTGTCGCTCCTGCCACTGCCGCCGGCCTGCGTGAGCTGCGGTGCCGCTGCCGCCTGCGGCCACAGTCGCACGCGGGGCACGGCCCCGCCACCCGCGCGGACCGCCTCGCCACTGCTCCTCACCCTCCGGCAGCGGATCATGCCTGGAGGTCGGGGGCGCCGATCACGGACGGTAGGGTGTCACGGTGCTTCCCGAGGTGACGGCGGTCCGGTATGTGACGCCACTGCGTGAGGGCGGATCGATGCCGGGCGTCGTCGAGGGCGACGACCTGAGGCTCTATCTCGCCAAGTGGGTCGGCGCCGCGCAGGGCCGCAAGGCCCTGGTGGCAGAGGTGCTGGCCGGGGAGCTGGCCCGGCGGCTGGGCCTGCGGGTCCCCGAGCTGCTGCGGCTGCGGCTGGACCCGGTACTCGCCCGCAGCGAACCCGACCAGCAGGTGCAGGAGCAGCTGCGGGCCAGCGGCGGCCTCAACCTGGGCATGGCCTTTCTCTCCGGTGCGCTGGGCTTCGACCCGCTCTGCTTCGAGGTCGACCCGGTGCTGGCCGGGCGGATCGTCTGGTTCGACGCGCTGATCGGCAATGTGGACCGCTCCTGGCGCAACCCCAATCTGCTCTCGGTCGGCGGCGAGCTCTGGCTGATCGACCACGGCGCCTGCCTGATCTTCCACCACCACTGGCCCGGCGCCGCCGCCTGGGCCCGCCGCCCCTTCGACGCGGGGGACCACGCCCTGGCCCGGTTCGCCCCCGACCTGGCGGCGGCCGACCGCGACCTGGCACCGCTGGTCACCGAGGACCTGCTGCGCGAGACGGCGGCCCTGATCCCCGACGAGTGGCTGCTGGACGAGCCCGGCTTCGCCACCCCCGACGCGGTCCGCGAGGCGTATGCCGCGCAGCTCGCGGCCCGGATGGCAGGCCCCCGCGACTGGCTCCCGGAGGTGGCCGCATGAGCAGGGAGCAGCAGCAGCCGGAGCGGCATGACTTCGAGTACGCGGTGCTGCGCGCGGTGCCCCGGGTGGAGCGCGGCGAGTGCATCAACGTCGGGGTGCTGCTCTACTGCCGTACGGCCGGCTTCGTCGGCGTACGCACCCACCTGGACGAGGCGCGGCTGCTGGCGCTCGACCCCCGGGCGGACGTCGAGGGCGTGCGGCGGGCGCTGCGCGGGGTGGAGGGCGTCTGCCTGGGCGGTGAGCACGCCGGGCCGGCGGCGGCGGACAGCCCCGGGCAGCGGTTCCGCTGGCTGACCGCGCCGCGCAGCACCGTGGTGCAGCCCGGGCCGGTGCACACCGGTCTCACCGCCGACCCGCAGGCCGACCTGGAACGGCTGGCGGAGCTGCTGGTCCGCTGAGCCGCCGGGTCTACCGGCGGCCGGTCCGCCGGGCGGCTGAGCGGGCGAATCCGGGCCGCGCCGCCGTGTGCCCTGCGGCAGCCGCCGCCCCGGCGGTGCCAGGGTGCCGCAATGAAGCTCTTGACGCGTGGCGCCGCCCTGCTGGCGGCGCTGGCCACCGCTCTCTGCCCCGCCTCCGCCGCCTCCTCCGCCTCCGCCGGTGACACCCGGCAGGGATATGTCAGGCTCGCCCACCCGCAGGCCGTCCGGGAGTCGGGCAAGCGGGAGGTGGTGGAGTTCTTCTGGTACGACTGCCCGCACTCCCAGCGCCTGGAGAAGCCACTCGCCGCCTGGGCCGCTCGGCACCGCGCCGATGTGCGGCTGCGCCGGGTGCCGGCGGTCTGGCCGGGTGCCCCCGCGATGGCCGCGCACGCCCGCCTCTACTACACCCTGGAGCGGCTGGGCCTGGTCGACCGCCTGCAGGGCGCGGTCTTCCACGCGGTGCGCGACCGGCACCGCAGCCTCACCACCGAGGCTGCCGCCGCCGACTGGGCCGCCGGGCAGGGCGTCGACCGGGCCCGCTTCCGTGGCGCCTATGAGTCCGCCCAGGTCCGGCGGGAGACCCGGGAGGCGCCCAGGCTGCTGGAGCGCTACGCCGTGCCGGAACTGCCGAGCATCGTGGTGCAGGGCCGCTACCGCACCGCGCCGACGACGGCGGGCGGGGTGGAGAAGATGATGCCGGTGGTCGACCGCCTGGTGCGCCGGGTGAACGACGGCCGGTAGCTCCGCGCCGGTAGGGCTGCCGTACGGTGACCCCATGGCCGAGACCAGTACCGCTCCTACCACCGCCGAGCTCATGGAGGCGGTCGCCGCCGTGTGCGCCGCCTACCTCCAGGACTTCGCGGCTGCCGCCGGCCGCCTCGGCCTGACCTCCGTGCAGGCCAAGGCGCTCGGCGCAGTGCGGGAGCCGGTGCCCATGCGGGCGCTGGCCGGTCGGCTCGGCTGCGACGCCTCCAATGTCACCGGCATCGTGGACCGCCTGGAGGCCCGGGGCTTTGCGCTGCGGCAGGCGGACGAGGCCGACCGGCGGGTCAAGATCGTGGTCGCCACGGAGGAGGGCCGCGCCGCGCTGCAGGCCGTCCAGGCCGAGATGCACCGGACGCAGCGGGCCTTCGACGCCCTCGACGCCGACCAGCGGAGCGCCCTCCGGGATCTCTGCGGTCGGCTGCTGCCGCTGCTGACCCCCGCCGAGCGGGACTGACCCCGGCTCCGGCCGCTCCTGAAAACCCGCTTGTACGCCGTACAAGGGTTCTTCTACGCTGTAGGTCATTCTACGGTGTACAAGGAGCAGAGCCTGATGACATCCCCCGCCGTCCGCCGCCCCGACCGATGGCTGATCCTTGGCGTGCTCTGCCTCGCCCAACTGGTCGTGGTCCTCGACAACACCGTCCTCAATGTCGCCGTCCCCTCCCTCACCCGGGAACTCGGCGCCGGGACCGCCGACGTCCAGTGGATGGTCAGCGCGTACTCCCTCGCCCAGGCAGGGCTGCTGATCACCGCCGGCGGGCTGGCGGACCGCTACGGCCGCAAGCGCGTCCAGCTGATCGGCCTGGCCCTCTTCGGCTGTGGCTCGCTCGCCGCCGCCCTCGCCGACAGCCCCGGCCGGCTGATCGCCGCCCGGGCCGGGATGGGCGTCGGCGGCAGCCTGCTGATGGCCACCACCCTCGCCATCCTGGTCCGCGTCTTCGACGCCGAGGAGCGGCCCAAGGCGATCGGCGGCTGGGCGGCGGTCACCTCCCTGGGCTTCGCCGCCGGGCCCGTCATCGGCGGGCTGCTGCTCGACCACTTCTGGTGGGGCTCGGTCTTCATCGTCAACCTCCCGGTCGTCGTCCTCGGGCTGGTGGCCATCGCCCGGCTGGTACCCGAGTCCAAGGACCCGCGCGGCGACCGCCCCGACCTGCTCGGTGCCGCGCTCTGCACGACCGCCATGCTGGGCCTGGTCTTCGCGGTGATCTCGGGCCCCGAGCACGGCTGGACCGGCGCCCGCACCCTCGCCTCCGCCGCCGTCGGCGCCGCCGCACTGGCCGGGTTCGTCCACTGGGAGCGCCGCACCGAGCACCCCATGCTCGACATGGGCTTCTTCGCCGACCCCCGGTTCCGGGGCGCGATATCCGGCGGTGTGCTGGTGGCCTTCGGCATGGGCGGCTCGCTCTTCCTGCTCACCCAGCAGCTCCAGTTCGTACTGGGCTATGACCCGCTCCAGGCCGGAGTCCGGGTGGTGCCGATGGCCGCCACCGTGGTCGCCCTCAATATGACCGGCCTCGGCGCCCGCCTCGCTGCCCGGGTCAGCGCCCCGGTCGCCATCGCCGGCGGGATGGCGCTGATGGCCGGCGGCCTGGCGGCGGTCGCCCTGTTCGGCCGCGACGGCTCCTACGCCGGCACCTGCGCGGGGCTGGTGCTGATGGGCGCCGGAGTCGCCTTCGCCCAGCCCGCCATGGCCGCCGCGCTCATGGGCGCCATCCCCCCGGAGCGGGCAGGCGTCGGCTCCGGACTGGCCGGTACCCTCTCCGAGCTGGGCACCTCCGTCGGGGTGGCCGTGCTCGGCGCCCTGCTCACCGCCCGCTTCGCCGCCGGGCTGCCCGCCGGATTCGGCGGCGACGCCGCCCGCTCGCTTCCCGACGCGCTGCGGCACGCGGCGGACGGGCCCGACGCCGCCGCCCTCGCCGACCGGGCCAGGCAGGCGTTCACCAGCGGGCTGACGGCCAGTCAGCTGATCGGCGCCGCCGCCGTACTGGCCGGCGGGCTGGTCGCCGGACACCTGCTGCGCCGGGCCGGCGACCGCGCCGCCCCGGCGGCTGCCCAGGGGCCGGGCGACCGCGCCGAGGTCGCGGGCTGACCGCCCCGGCCCGCACCCCCGAGGCGGCCCGTCCGCCGCATACGATCGGGGGTGCGGGCCCCGGACGGGGGCCGCAGAGCGCAGGGAGGCCGCAGGTGGCAGAGGACAAGGGCCACTACCCGCACACCAGCGTCTGGCTGCGGCCGCCCCGCGAGAGCCGCACCGAGAGGCGCAGCGGCGGGCGCGGCAGCCAGGCCCCGGCCGGGCTCAGCCGCGACCGCATCGTCCGCGCCGCCGTACGGCTGCTGGACGCCGACGGACTGGCGGCCTTCTCGATGCGCCGACTCGCCGCCGACCTCGGCGTCACCCCCATGTCGGTGTACTGGTACGTCGACAACAAGGACGACCTGCTGGAACTGGCCCTGGACGAGGTGCTGGCCGACATGGCGCTGCCCGAGGTCCCCGACGGCCCGCCCGACCCCGACCCCGACCGGGCCGACCACGACTGGCCCCAGCAGCTGCGCGCCCTGGCCCGCGAGTGGCGCCGGGTGCTGGTCGCCCACCCCTGGGCCACCCGCCTTCACGGCACCTACCTCAACCTCGGCCCGCGCTCGGCGCGCTTCTCCCGCACCGCCATCGCGGTGATCGCCCGCAGCGGCCTGCCCCCCGAGCAGTACGCCGGCGCCCTTTCGCTGGTCTTCCAGTTCATCTACGGCTTCGCCACCACCGAAGGCCACTGGCGCGAGCGTGCCCGGCTCACCGGCGCGACCGAGGACGAGCTGTACGAGATCGCGTACGACACCGCCGTACGCACCGACGCCGGTCTGGTGCTCCACGCCGAGCTGGTGCAGCCGCGCCGCACCGAGGGCGTCGGCGCGGTCCGCGAGCGGGACTTCGAGCACGCCCTGGACTGCGCCGTCCTGGGCATCCACGCCATGGTCACCGCCGCCCGCCTGACCGCCGAGGCCGGCGGCCGGGCAGGGGCCGCCGGACCGGCCCGGACGGCTCCCCGCTGACCAGGACTGTTAGGCTTGCGAAACGTGAGCGCCAAGCCCAACATCCCCGATGTCCTCGCCGCCCGGTACGCCTCCACGGAGCTGGCCCGGCTGTGGTCCCCCGAGCACAAGGTGGTGCTGGAGCGCCGCCTCTGGCTGGCCGTGCTGAAGGCACAGCAGGACCTCGGCATCGAGGTCCCCGCCGACGCCGTCGCCGACTACGAGCGCGTGGTCGACCAGGTGGACCTGGCCTCGATCGCCGCCCGCGAGCGCGTCACCCGGCATGACGTCAAGGCGCGGATCGAGGAGTTCAGCGCCCTGGCCGGCCATGAGCAGATCCACAAGGGCATGACGTCCCGGGACCTCACCGAGAACGTCGAGCAGCTCCAGATCCGGCAGTCCCTGGAGCATGTCCGCGACCGCACCGTCGCCGTGCTGGTCCGGCTCGGCCGCCTCGCCGCCCTCCACTCCGAGCAGGTCATGGCCGGGCGCTCGCACAATGTCGCCGCCCAGGCCACCACCCTCGGCAAGCGGTTCGCCACCGCCGCCGACGAGCTGCTGGTCGCCTTCGCCCGGGTCGAGGAGCTGCTGGGCCGCTACCCGCTGCGCGGCATCAAGGGCCCCGTCGGCACCGCCCAGGACATGCTGGACCTGCTCGGCGGCGACGCCGCCAAGCTGGACGAGCTGGAGCGGCGGGTCGCCGG
The DNA here is from genome assembly GCF_003258605.2 of Peterkaempfera bronchialis. Lineage (NCBI taxonomy): Bacteria > Bacillati > Actinomycetota > Actinomycetes > Kitasatosporales > Streptomycetaceae > Peterkaempfera > Peterkaempfera bronchialis. The sequence continues at coordinate 657,726 of NZ_CP031264.1, read as the reverse complement.
CCACCTCGGCTTCGACCAGGTGCTCACCAGCGTCGGCCAGGTCTACCCGCGCTCGCTCGACTTCGAGGTGCTCAGCGCCCTGGTCCAGCTCTCCGCCGCCCCCTCCAGCCTGGCCAAGACCATCCGGCTGATGGCCGGCCACGAACTGGTCACCGAGGGCTTCAAGCCCGGCCAGGTCGGCTCGTCCGCGATGCCGCACAAGATGAACACCCGCTCCTGCGAGCGCGTCAACGGCCTCGCCGTCATCCTGCGCGGCTACGCCTCCATGACCGCCGAGCTGGGCGGCGACCAGTGGAACGAGGGCGACGTCTCCTGCTCCGTGGTCCGCCGGGTCGCCCTGCCGGACGCCTTCTTCGCCTTCGACGGCCTGCTGGAGACCTTCCTCACCGTGCTGGACGAGTTCGGCGCCTTCCCGGCCGTCATCGAGGCCGAACTCGACCGCTACCTGCCCTTCCTCGCCACCACCAAGGTGCTGATGGGCGCGGTGCGGGCCGGGGTCGGCCGGGAGACCGCCCATGAGGTGATCAAGGAGCATGCCGTCGCCTCGGCGCTGGCCATGCGCGAGGGCGCCCGGCACAACGAGCTGCTCGACCGGCTCGCCGCCGACGACCGCATCCCGCTGGACCGCGCGGGGCTCGACGCGCTGCTCGCCGACCGGCTCTCCTTCACCGGAGCGGCCGGGGCCCAGGTCGCCGAGGTGGTCCGCCGTATCCAGGAGGTCGCCGACCGGCACCCCGAGGCCGCCAAGTACGCTCCCGGCGCCATCCTCTGACACCCCGTCGCATCCGCTCCCCCGGCCGGGCCCCGCACCCGACCGGGGGAGCGTCGTCGTGGCCCGGCGTGCCCGGCCCGCCCCCCGGTGCTAAGACCGGACCATGTACCGCGATCCATCCGCCGGCCGCTCCCCCCGCGACCGTTCCTCCCGCGACCGTTCCCCCGCCGAACCGATGCCGAGCCGGGTGGCCTTCGCCTCGGTGATGATGGTGCTGCTCGGCACCTTTCTGGTGATCGCGGCGGTCACCGAGTGGGCCGGCAGCGACTGGCTCTACCCGCGCGCCTTCGCCGTCTTCGGCTCCCCGTACGCGTGGTGGGCGGTCTTCGACCTGGTCACCGCCGTGCTGGCGTTCTACGCCGCCTGGGCGCTGACCGGCCGCCAGCGGGTCACCGGACGGCTGCTGGCCCTGGCGTTCGCCGTCGCGAGCGCCGTGCGGTGGATGTTCTTCATCGCCTCCGCGCCGGTGCTGGCGGTGCTGGTGGTCATCATCGACGGCGTGGTCATCTGGGGGCTGACGTCGGCCCCGGGCTGGTTCGCCCAGGCGTCCGTGTAGCCGGACCCGAGAGCGAGGGCCGGGGACTTCTGCACTGGCCGCGCCGCCATGCCTTAATGGGGCGTACCGGTCATGTCGCCCAGTGGAAGGGGCCGTGGTGATCGCTCTGGAGATAATCGGCTTCGCCCTGCTGGTGCTGGCCATCTGCGCCGGGACGCTGCTCTTCCTGATGGGCGGCCTGGGCTACCGGGAGCGCACCCGCCCCCGCCACCGCAAGCCCTGACCGGCCGAACCCCGCCGGGGCGGCCAGCCGGACCCGTAGGGACTGCCCGGGATGCGGGCTGCCCCACCGTGGAGCATCGTGAAGTCCATGAACCATCACCTCTCCACCTCCCGGGCCATCGAGATCGACACCCGGCTTGTCACGGTCGGCGCCGTGCTCACGGCGGGCGGTGCCCTGTTGGCGTTCACCGGTATGGCGCTCGCCGGTTTCGCCCTCGCCACCGCAGGGCGCCGATGGGTGCGGCAACTGGACGTACCGCCCAGCCAGCGGGCGGCGGCCAGGCTCCAGCAGGCCCGCCAGGCATCGCAGGCGGGCCTGGAAGCCTGGCGCTCGGGCGGCGACGGCCGCACTGCCTAGAAGAGTCATGAAGATCTTGCTGAGGGGCTGTCCGGCCGGAGGCCGGCGGCCCCTCTGATCATCCGGTGGCCGGGGCGAGCTGCCAGGTGCCGTGGGTTCGGGTGAGTCCGAGGTTGATCAGTCGGCGGAGGTTGAGGGCGGCGGCTCGGGTGTGGAGCCAGGTGTCGTTGGCGGTGGTGCCCCGGTGGCGGAGTTTGCGGGTCGCAGGGCAACAGCGGTCTATAAGCCGGTCTCGGGCTCGATGGCCAGGTGGGCCTTGTAACCGTCCTGCTGGTGGGTGCGGGTCTTGTGCGTAGTACAGGGCGAGCAGCAGCCCCGCCGAGCGCAGCAGGGAGACCAGCAGCAGTCGCCGGCGGCGCTGTGGCCTCGGGGCGTCGTACGGCGGCCCCGCCGCTTGGGTCTCGCTGTCCGACATGCGGCCTCTATGCGTCCACCAGGTGGCTGCGGGCTCTCTGGCCGCACCGCGTGCCCTGTGCGGCATAGGGCCGTTCGGGCAGGGGTTTCCGCACGTCAGGGCGGCTCTCTCCGGGCGGAGATGCCGACCGGCGCGGCTGATGCGACGCTGTTCGGGGGGCCGCCGACCGGCCCGGCCGGTCGGCACGCAGGGCCCACTACTCCCGAGGAGCCGATATGGCCAGTCACGTCAGCGGAGCGGGGACCGGCACCGCACCCCGGGGCACCGGACACCCCATGGTGTCCGGCTGGACGGTGTTCGCCGCGGTCATGATGATCTTTGCCGGACTGATGGCGGTCTTCGAGGGCGTCTCCGCCATCGCCAAGGACAGCCTGCTGGTCATCACCCGCCAGTACTCCTACCAGTTCAGCCTGACCGGCTGGGGCTGGATCCATCTGATCCTCGGCATCGTGCTCGCCCTCGCGGGCTTTGCGCTCTTCACGGGTGCGCTGTGGGCGCGGGCCGTGGGTGTCGCCCTCGCGGGGCTGAGCATGCTGGCCAACTTCGCGTGGCTGCCGTGGTACCCGCTCTGGGCGATCGTGGTGATCGCCCTGGACATCCTGATCATCTGGGCACTGGTCGCCCGCACCGGCGAGGGCACGGCCACGGCCACCTGACCGCCCGTACCCACCGCGCCCCACCGCGCCCCACCCGCGATCCCGGCCGGCACCCGTCGGCCGGGATCGCCGCTGCCGGGCCGCCCGCACAAGGAGGCAGCAGGTGCCGCAGACCGACCAGAACGCCACCGGGCAGCAGTTCACCCTCGCCCACGGCGACCAGCGCGCCGTCGTCGTCGAACTGGGCGCCGCACTGCGCCGCTACACCGCCGGCGACCGCCCGGTCCTCGACGGCTTCGCCGCCGACCAGCCGATCACCGGCGGGCGCGGGCAGCTCCTGGTGCCCTGGCCCAACCGGATCAGGGACGGCCGCTACCACTGGCACGGCGAGGACCGGCAGCTGCCGCTCACCGAGCCCCGGCGGGGCAACGCCATCCACGGCCTGCTCCGCTGGACCTCCTGGCAGCCGCAGCAGCAGGAGGACGACCGGGTGGTGCTCGCCGCCACGCTCTGGCCGCAGCCCGGCTACCCCTTCCACCTGGACCTGCGGGCGCAGTACGCGCTCGGCCCCACCGGGCTCTCGGTCACCGTCACGGCACGCAACCTCTCCGGCACCGCCGCGCCCTACGGCGTGGGCCAGCACCCGTACCTCACCGTGGACACCCAACCGGTCGACGCCGCGCTGCTGACCGTCCCCGCCCGCCGGCGGCTGCGCACCGACGAGCGGGGCATACCGCTGGGCAGCGAGGAGGTGCAGGGGACGCCGTACGACTTCCGCGGCCCCCGCCCGATCGGCTCGCTTCGGCTGGACACCGCCTTCACCGACCTGGACCCCGGTGCCGACGGCCGGACCGTGGTGCGGCTGGCCCACCCCTCCGGGGAGTACGGGACCGACCTATGGCTGGGCGAGGGCGCCAGGGTGGTCCAGGTGTTCACCGGCGACACCCTCGCCGGGCCCGAGCGGCGCCGGGGTGTCGCGGTCGAGCCGATGTCCTGCCCGCCGGACGCCTTCCGCAGCGGCACCGACCTGGTCGCGCTCGCGCCGGGGATGCACCATGTCTTCCGGTGGGGCGTCACCCCCTGGCGAGTGTGACGCCGTCCTCCGCCGGGTCAGTCCGCCGGGTCAGTCAGCCCGCCCCGGTGCAGGCTGCGGCGCCGCCTCGGCCCCCGGGGCGTGCCCACGCCCGGGCTCCGCGCCGTGTACGGGCTCCGCGCCCGGCCCCGGCGCGGGGTCGGTACCCGGCCTGGGGTCCGTACCCGGCTTGAGTTCGGCCCCCGGCCTCGGAGCCGGTTCCGTACCCGGCCCCGGCCTCGCCCCGGCCCCCGGCTTGGCGACCTGGCCCGGCTCGGCCGGGAGGACGTTCCGCGCATACTCCCCCCGGATGTTCCCCGGGCTCCGGAAGACAAAGACGATATACGTCTCGAACCACTGCGGCCCCTGCCCGGCCACCCGCGCCGCCCCCATCCGCGTGGTGGCCCTCCAGACCAGCTGGCTGAACCGGCCGGTCGACGGCGAGCCGCCCGGGTGCCTGAAGTCGTACTCCCGGACCTCGCGGTACCAGGACGCCACCGCTTCATCGGCGGTGCGCACCACGGGGGCGGAGCCGCCGCCCCAGTAGATGTTCTCGGCGGTGCCGGGATGCGGACCGCCGCCGTGGCCGCCGTGCAGCCCCTCCCACCGGGAGACCTCCCGGGCCCGGGTGGCCGCGTACTCCGACAGCTGCCGGTCCAGGACCAGCGGCGGGGCGTGGTGCCTCGCCCGTACGGCGTTGACCGCCCGGAGCGCGTCTCCGAGGAAGCGCTGGGTCGTGGCGTTCGGAAGGGCCGGCCGGGCCGGGGCGGGGGCGGCAGCCAGCCCCACCAGGGCGGCTGCGGCCGCCAGCATGCCGAGCTTCTTCATTCCTCGCTCCTCCAAAGTGTGCGGCGCCGTGTCCGCGCGCATGGGCAGGCGGGGGAAGTCCACCGCACCGGCCACCGCCGGGGGCCGCATTGGTCCGAGTGGCGGCGTGGCCGCAGCGGCGGCGCCCGGCGGCCGCGGGCGGGATCGGGCCGCATCGCGGCGGCGCCCCGGGGCAGCAGCCACAGAGGGGAACCACGGTGGATCGGGGACCGGCTCCGGCCCGCCGGGGATTCGACGACGCGCGAAGGGCCCCTCAGTGAGCACAGCATCCGCCGCCCTCGGCAGGTCGGGAGGCGATCCCGGGCAACCGCCGGCCGCCCACCGCTGGCAGGCTCTCGCGGTCTGCCTGATCGCCGGCTTCATGACGCTGCTCGACGTCTCCATCGTCAATGTCGCCCTGCCGTCCATCCGGACCGGTCTGCACACCTCGGAGAGCGCCCTCCAGTGGGTGCTCTCCGGGTATGCGCTCACCTTCGGCCTCGCCCTGGTGCCCGCCGGGCGGCTCGGGGACGCCCGCAGCCGCCGCGCCGTCTTCATGTCCGGACTCGCGCTCTTCACCGCCGCCAGCGCACTGGTCGGGGCCGCCCAGAACGAGGGGTGGCTGGTCGGTGCCCGCCTGGTCCAGGGCATCGCGGGCGGGGTGCTGATGCCCCAGGTCTCCGGGTTCGTCCAGCAGCTCTTCCAGGGCGCCGAGCGCGGCCGCGCCTTCGGGCTGCTGGGCGCCACCATCGGCATCTCCACGGCCGTCGGCCCGCTGCTGGGCGGCCTGCTCATCCAGGCGTTCGGCGCCCACGAGGGCTGGCGCTGGGTCTTCTACGTCAACCTGCCCATCGGCATCGCCGCCCTCCCGGTGGCGTACCGGCTGCTGCCCGGTCCGGGGGCCGCCCGCAACCGGCGGCCGGGCGGCTTCGACCCGGCCGGGGTGCTGCTGCTCGGGGTGGGCACGGTGCTGCTCCTGCTGCCCTTCGTCCAGGAGCAGCAGTGGCCGGGCAGCGCCAAGTGGCTGCTGCTCCCGGTCTCCGGGCTGCTGCTGGCGGCCTTCGCGGTCTGGGAGCAGCACTACGGCCGCCGCGCCGAACCGCTGGTGGACCTGCGGCTCTTCCAGGCCCGGTCCTATGCGCTCGGGGCGCTGCTCTCGCTGGTGTACTTCGCCGGCTTCACCGCGATCTTCTTCATCTTCACCCTCTACCTCCAGAACGGCCTGCACTACAGCGCGCTGATCGCCGGCCTGGCGATCACCCCCTTCGCCCTGGGCTCGGCCGTCGCGGCGGCGATCGGCGGGCGGATGGTGCACCGCCTGGGCAGGCCGCTGGTGGTCTGGGGGCTGGTGATGGTGGCAATCGGCCTGGCCGGTGCGGCGCTCGCCGTGCACCTGGTGCCGGGGCAGGGGGCCGGCTGGGTGACGGCCGCCCCGCTGCTCTTCGCGGGCCTGGGCAGTGGGCTGGTCATCTCGCCCAACCAGACGCTGACGCTGAGCGAGGTCCCGGTGATCCGGGCCGGCAGCGCGGGGGGCGTCCTCCAGACCGCGCAGCGGATCGGCTCGTCCCTCGGCATCGCGGCGGTGGGCTCCGTCTTCTTCGCCCGGGTCAACTCCCACCCGGGGGACTGGGCGGGGGCCTTCCAGCGCGGGGTGACGGTGGCGACCGGGTTCGTCCTGCTGGCGCTGGTGGCCGCCCTCGGCGATGTGGTGGGCGGTCACCGCGCTGCCAGGGGAGGGCGCGACCGACGGGCGGCCGGGGGCCGGGACGGTACCCGGTCGCAGCCGGACGCGGCGGGCACCGGTGCCGGAGAGCGCCGGCAGCCCCAGCAGCGCCGCCGTCGCTGAGGCTGCCCGCCGGACCCCGGTTGGTCCCACCGCCTTGGGCTGATCGTGCAGAGCCGGGCGGCCTTCCGGGTGAGCCTGCGGGCCGCACCCGTTCTCGTCCCCGCCGCCCGGGCATCGACATGGGCGACCACTTCTTCACCTGAGGAGTTCCTCAATGAACAAGATCACCAAGGCGGCTGTCCTGACGGCCGTCGCCGGGTGCCTGATGTCCACCGGAGCGGGCACCGCGTACGCCGGAGGCGCGGAGGGCGCGGCCGTCGGCTCGCCCGGCGTCCTGTCCGGCAACCTGATCCAGGTGCCGATCACCGTGCCGATCAACGTGTGCGGCAACGGCATCAGCCTGCTCGCCGCCCTCAACCCCACCGGCGGCAACGTCTGCATCAACGCCGAGACCCGCCGCCACCGCGAGCGCGGCGTCCGCCGGAGCGAGGAGCGCGAGTTCGACTACAGCCGGACCGAGCGGAGCGGCCGCGAAGGCTACGGGAACGGCTGGGGCCACGGCGGGCGCCACGGCGAGAAGGGCTTCGGTCGCGACCGGGGCTGACGGCCACACGGCCCGGACACTCCGGGCCTGCACGCTGCCGGCGTGACAAGCGCATGGCACGCCGGGAGGCTGGTCCCTGCCCGAGCCCCTGCTCGGGCGGGGACCGCCCCTGGCCAAGCGGTCACCGCCCCGGCAGGCGAAGCAGACGGCGTCCGGGCTGAAGCCCGGCACGGGGCCCCGGGCGGGAGCGATGCGACGGCGGGGCGGGTGCGGCCGTCGGGGGTGACCGTCGGGGGTGACCGGAACAGCGGGGGAGGAAGACCCGGCCCAGTCCGTCCGTAGCGGTTCGACGACGGCACCCGGCCGCTCAAGCATCCTGTGCCGGCGTCAGATCGCGGCCGAGCAGGCCGCAGACGGCCGAGCCGGGGGAGCCCGGTGAGCGGACGGTGCCGCACCCGGCGGTCGCGGGGCGGTCGCGCACCCCAGCAGAGCGGCGCGAGCGACCACGAAAGGCAGGACGCATGAGGACCGTTCCCGGGCGCACCGACCATGTGGTGGTGGTCGGCGCGGGCCTGGCCGGCCTGTCCGCCGCCCTGCACCTGCTGGGCGCCGGACGCCGCGTCACCGTCCTGGAGCGCGGCCCCCGTTGCGGCGGCCTGGCAGGCCGCGAGGAGATGGCCGGCTACCGGCTGGACACCGGCCCCACCGTACTGACCATGCCCGACCTGCTGGACGAGGCGTTCGCCGCCGTGGGCGACACGACCGAAGACCATCTGGACCTGGTCCCGCTGCACCCCGCCTACCGCGCCCGCTTCGCCGACGGCTCCCAGCTGGATGTGCACACCGACCCGGCGGCGATGGAGGCCGAGGTGGAACGGTTCGCCGGGGCCCGCAACGTCGTCGGCTACCGGCGGCTGCGCCGCTGGCTGACCGAACTCCACCGGGTGCAGATGCGCAGCTTCATCGACGCCAACTTCGACTCCCCGCTCTCCCTGCTCGGCGCCGACCTCGCCCGGCTGGCCGCGCTCGGCGGCTTCGGGCGGCTGGGTCCGCGCATCGCCCGGTTCCTGCCGGACGAGCGGCTGCGCCGGGTCTTCTCCTTCCAGTCCCTGTACGCCGGAGTGCCACCGGCCCGCGCACTGGCCGCCTACGCCGTCATCGCGTACATGGACACCGTCGCCGGTGTGTACTTCCCACGCGGCGGCATGCACGCCGTACCCCGGGCGCTCGCCGAGGCCGCCCGCCGGGCCGGGGCCGACCTGCGCCACGGAAGCGAGGCCACGGCCCTGGAACGGGCACCGGGAGGCACCACGATCCGCGCCGTCCGCACCGCAGACGGCGACCGCATCGGCTGCGACGCCGTGGTCCTCACCCCCGGCCTGCCGACCGTCCACCGGCTGCTCGGACGGTCCCCGCGTCGCCCCGCCCCGCTCCGCTGGTCCCCCTCGGCCTTCCTGCTGCACGCCGGAACCGACCGCACCTGGGACGGGCTCGCCCACCACACGCTCTCCTTCGGGCACGCCTGGCACCGCACCTTCCAGGAGCTGACCCGCACTGGTACGCCCATGACCGACCCCTCACTGCTCATCACCCGCCCCACCGCCACCGACCCCGACCTGGCCCCCGCCGGCCGCCATCTGCACTATGTGCTGGCCCCCTGCCCCAATCTGCACACCGGGCCACTGGACTGGACCGCACTCGGGCCCGCCTACCGGGACCGGCTGGTCGCCGAACTCGAACGGCGCGGCCTGTCCGGCTTCGACGGCTCCGTCCAGGCCGAACGGATCGTCACCCCCGCCGACTGGGCCGCCCAGGGCCACGCCGCCGGCACCCCCTTCTCCGCCGCCCACACCCTCACCCAGACCGGGCCCTTCCGCCCCCGCAACCTGGTGCGCGGCACCGACAACGCGGTACTCGCCGGCTGCGGCACCGTCCCCGGCGTCGGCGTGCCCACCGTGCTGCTCTCCGGCAAGCTCGCCGCCGCCCGCATCACCGGCGTCCACCGCCGCCCCGGGGCCCCCGTATGACGGCCCGGGAACTCGACAGCGCGGGCATCACCGACCCCGCGCTGCGCGCCGCCTACCTGCGCTGCCGACAGCTCAACGCCCGGCACGGCCGCACCTACTTCCTCGCCACCCGGCTGCTCACCCCCGACCGGCGGCCCGCCGTCCACGCCCTGTACGGCTTCGCCCGCTGGGCCGACGACATCGTCGACGACCTCGCCCCGGAGACCCCGCCCGCCGCCCGTGACCGCGCCCTGCGAAGGCTGGAACGCCACCTCGACCAGGGCCTCTCCACCGGGCGCAGCGAACACCCGGTCGTCGCCGCGCTGGCCGACACCGCAGCCCGCCACCGCATCGACCACCGCCACTTCGCCGCCTTCATGGCGTCCATGCGGATGGACCTCACCGTCACCGACTACGCCACCTTCGCCGACCTGCACACCTATATGTACGGCTCCGCCGCAGTGATCGGCCTCCAGGTGCTGCCCGTCCTCGGCACCACCTCGCCGCAGGCCGAGGCGGCCCCGCACGCCGCCGCACTCGGCGTCGCCTTCCAGCTCACCAACTTCCTCCGCGACGTCGGCGAGGACCTGGACCGCGACCGCGTCTACCTGCCCGCCGACCGGCTCGCCGCGCACGGCGCCGACCGGGCCCTGCTGCGCTGGTGCCGCAACACCGGCCGCACCGACCGGCGGGTCCGGGAGGCGCTGCGCGACCTGGTCCAGGCCAACCGCCGGGTCTACCGCTACGCCGCGCTCGGCATCCCCATGCTCGACCCCGTGTCACGGCCCTGCGTCGCCACGGCGCTGGCCCTCTACCGCCGCATCCTGGACGAGATCGAGGGCGCCGACTACGCGGTCCTGCACCGCCGGGTCACCGTGGCCGGACACCGCCGCGCCGCCACCGCCCTCGGCGGCCTCGGCCGGGTCGCCCTGGCCCGCTGCCGGGCCCGGACCGCCGCCGCCCTGCGCCCCCGCCCGCTCCGGGAGACCACCGGATGACCGGCCGCGCCTCCCGTATCCCGCTGGGCCTGCTGCGCGGCACCGGATGGGCCGAGCAGCGGCCCACCTGGGACGACGCCCGTCCGGCCGTCATCGCCGCCGCGCTGGCCCGCGCCCTGGCACGGCCCACGGGCAACTGGTATGTGCTGGGAGCCAGCAGCGAGGTCCGCCCCGGTCGACCCCTCGGCCGGACCGTCGCCGGAACCGAGCTGGTCGCCTGGCGCGGCGCCGACGGACGCCTGCACGCCGGGCCCGGCGCCTGCCCCCACCTGGGCGCCCCGCTCCACACCAGCCCCGTGGTCGGCGGGCGGCTGGTCTGCCGCTGGCACGGCCTGTCCCTGGGCGCCGAGGGCTTCCCCGGCTGGGCGCCGTTCCCCGCCCACGACGACGGGCTGCTCGCCTGGGTACGGCTGGACACCGCCGGCGGCGAGGCCCCCACCCCGGCCCCGCCGATCCCGACCCGCCCCGACCCGGCCGCCTCGCTGACCGCCGTCACCACCTCCGTCGGCCGCTGCGAGCCGCAGGACGTGGTCGCCAACCGCCTCGACCCGTGGCACGGCGCCTGGTTCCACCCCTACGCCTTCGCCGACCTCACCGTCGTACAGGCCCCCGGGCCGGACACCGGCGACCCGGCCGAGGACCGTTTCGTGGTGGAGGTGGCCTTCCGGCTGAGCGGCCGGATCGGCGTTCCCGTACGGGCCTCCTTCACCGCGCCGGGGCCGCGCACCGTGGTGATGCGGATCCTCGACGGCGAGGGCGCCACCAGCGTGGTCGAGACCCACGCCACCCCGGTACGGCCGGCGGACGGCGGCTCCCCTCGCACGGCGGTGGTGGAGGCGGTGGTCGCCCACTCCGGCCGCCCGGGCTTCACCGCCGCCCGCCGCGCCGCACCGCTGCTGCGCCTCCTGGTCCGGCGCACTGCGGCCCGGCTCTGGCGGGACGACCTCGCCTACGCCGAACGCCGCTGGGAGCTGCGGGCGGAGGGGCGGTTTCCTGGGTGAGGGGGGCGCGCGTGGCTGGGGGATGGGTGCGCGCTGGAGGGGGAGGGGCTGTGCGCGGCGGGGGCGGGGCGCGGTGGTGGGGCGCGGGCTGGGCGGCGCGGTGGTCGGGTGTGGCTGGGGTGCGGGCCGGAGGGGCTGAGCGCGGGCGGGTGGTCAGGCGTGGGCGGCCAGTGTGCGCAGCAGCCGTGAACGGCCGGCGGTCGGTACGGACCAGAGGGTCTGGCCTCGTACGCCCCAGCGCTCCAGCAGCAGGTTGGCCGCCTGGAAGCCGGTGGTGGCGGCGCGCTCCATCAGGGCCGTCGGCAGATCGGTGCGTACCAGGTCCCCGGCCAGTACCAGGCCCGGCTGCGGGGTGGCGACCCCCGGGCGGGCGGCGAAGCCCCCGACCGGGAAGAGCGGGCAGTCGTCCTGCCACTCATGGCGCGCGTCCACCAGCCGGGCCCGCGCCGTCTCCGGGTACACCCGGTGCAGTTCGGCCCGGAGCCGCCGCTGCATCGCCGCGCGGTCCGCCGTCGGGCCGACGGCGTACGCATGCAGCTCCACCACCGAGCCGCCGGTGCGCGCCGCCCACCGCGCGGCCTCGCCCTCCCAGCGCTCCAGGACGCTGACATTGTCCAGCGGCCCCCAGCCGCTGGTGCCCAGGAAGCCCGCCCGCCCGGGGCGGACCGGCCGGTCCAGCCAGAGCCGGGAGACCAGGAACGGCGGGGCCTGACGCAGCGCCGCGATCCGGCCGCGCCACGGTGCGTCGCCCAGGGCGGGGGAGGCGGCCACCAGGTCGCGCAGCCCCCCGGTGTCCAGGGCCAGCACCACCGCGTCGAACACCTCCGGGCGCCCGCCGTCCGCCGCCACCGCGAAGCCGCCCCCGGCGCGCGGCCGTACCCGCTCGACCGCCGTGCCGGTGCGCAGCCGTACGCCGTGCCCGCGCAGATAGGCCGCCAGCGGGTCCCAGAGCGCCTGCGGGAAGGGTTCGGCGGGCACGTCGAAGAGCAGCCCCTCGGCGGAGCCCAGGAAGTAGATGTGGAACATCAGGGCCAGTTCGGCGGCGGACAGCTCGCCCGGGTCGGCGAAGAAGCTGCGCGAGAAGACCTCGAATGCCAGGTGCCGGGCCTCCTCGGGGAAGCGCACGGCGTACAGGAAGTCCGCCGCGCTGATGCCGTCCAGCCGCTCGTACACCTCCGGCACCCGCACATCCAGCAGCGGCAGCGCGGCCCGGGGAGCCATCCGGGCCAGCCCCGACCAGGTGAAGGAGGGGCTGAGCGCGGCAAAGCCGAGGGCGCTCCAGGGTGGGGTCCGGGGCACCCGGGCGAAGCTGTCCTGGCCGCCGCCGCGACGCCGCAGCGGGTAGTCGGGCAGCGGGGTCAGCATGGCGAGGCGGGGGTCGGCGCGGCGCAGCAGTCCACGCAGGTTGTAGTACTGCCGGAAGAAGGCGTGGAAGCCCCGGCTCATGGTCACCGCCGAGCCGTCCGCCAGCGTGGTCGGCCAGCCCGCGAGGCGGCCGCCCAGCACCGGGCGCCGCTCCAGCAGGTCCACCAGGACGCCGCGCTCGGCCAGTGCGGTGGCGGCGGCCAGCCCGGCGATGCCGCCGCCGACGACCGCGACCCGGGGCGCCGGCGACGCCACCCGCTCCCGCCCGGTGGGCAGCGGCCAGCGCCGGGCCCGCCGGTCCCGGCCCCGGCGCGGCGCCGTACCGCCGTCCCCCAGCGCAGCGCCGCTCACTCCGCCGCCGCCGGTCGCTGCGCCGTGAAGGTGTGCACGATGCCCCGCTGCCAGCCGGTGACCGGAGCGATCCGCACCTCGTCGAAGCCCGCCCGCAGCAGCCGGTCCCGTAGCGCCGGGGCGGTGTCGAAGCCCAGCACGCTGCGCCACAGGTGGCGGTAGAGCCGGGCGCCGCCCGGACCCGCCGCGCCCAGCGGGATCACCACGCCCCAGCAGACCGTGGACCAGACCGCCCGGTGCACCGGAGCACCTGTCAGGGCGTACTCGTGGACCGCCAGCCGCCCTCCCGGCCGCAGCAGCCCGTGGACCGCCGCCAGCACCGCGTCCGGGTCGGCGGTGTTGCGCACCAGATAGGCGGCGAAGGCGGCGTCGAAGGGCCCGGTCACGCCGGTCTCGGCCAGGGTCTCGACGGAGGAGTGGACAAAGGTGACCTCCGGCGGCCAGTGCTTGGCCCTGGCCCGCTCCAGCATGCCCGCCGAGGCGTCCACCGCCGTGATCCGGGCCTGCGGGGCGGCCCGCAGCAGCGCGGCGGTGGAGGCGCCGGTGCCGCACCCCAGGTCGAGTACGCGCGATCCGGCACCGCCGGCGGGCAGCCCCAGCCGGCGCGCGGCCAGCCGCAGATGGGCGTGGTAGCCGGGGTTGGCACCCACCAGCCGGTCGTAGGCGGCGGCCGAGCGGTCGAAGGCGTCGGCCAGCTCACGGCCCTGAAGCAGCGTCATAACCAGCCCTTCCACGGGTGCGGTGGCGCGGTGACCCTACGGCGCCGGGCAGACCCGGGCGGGCGGACGCGCCGCGACCCGGCCCCGCCTACCCCGGACGGCCGACGCGGGGACGCCGCCGCAGCAGGGGGAGTTCGGCGCAGCTCAGCGCCATCGGTACGACAGGGCCGCGCAGGCCCACCATGGCCTCCTCGCGCAGGGTGGACCCGCCGTCCAGGAAGCGCAGCAGCCGCCCCGGCGGATGGCTCCGGAAGAGCCCGGTGAAGTACGCGGCGCCGTCCAGCCGCCCCCGGTCCAGTGCCCGCAGCAGCGCCGCGTCCATCGTCAGATGGCGGCGGCGGTGCGGCGGGGGCGGGACGGGAACCCGCCCGGCCGCGTACGCCTGCGCGATGCCGCGCGACTGCCGCTGGATGGCGCTGAAGGTGTAGCCGGTGGCGGGGCGGGTGGCGCCCCCTGCGGTCCCGATCCGGAAGACCCGGGCGCCCACCCGGCGCGGGAAGGCCCCGTCGGTCATCGGGATGGCCCCCTGCTCGGTGCCGGTGGTCCGGAACCGGCCGAGGCCCAGCACCTCGCGGACATACCGGTCGAGTGCGGCGTCATAGGCGTCGCGGCCGAGCAGGTCGGCGGAGAACCGGGTGTACTCCACCAGCGCCCCGCGCGGTCCGGTCGGCAGCACATAGCCGAAGGCCAGGCCGCCGGACGGCTGCGGGACGCGGAAGTCCATCAGCAGCGCCACGGCCGGGTCGAAGGCCGCCTCGGCGGTCCGTACGAACCAGCCCCGGAAGTGCTGGAGCAGCCGGGTGCGGGCGGGTGGCAGCTCCCTGGGCGGCCGGGAGTCGAAGACCCAGCGGGCCCGCAGCCGCAGCACCCCGCCCGGGGTGTCGGCGACCACCTCGGCGGCCCGGGGGCCGTCGTGGACGGCGGTGACCGCGCCCGGCAGCCGGTGTACGGCCGGGTGCCCGGCCAGTTCCCCGGCGACCAGGGTCTCGAAGTCGTCCGACCGCAGCATCTTGTAGCGCAGCGGCGCCAGCGGCGCTTCCACCCGCTCCCCGGCGGGGCCGTGCACGGCGATCCGGTCCCAGGACGCGCGGACCGCCGCGTCGTACTCCCCGCCGTCCGCCGCCTCCCACCAGCACCAGGTGCGTACCGGGCTGCGCAGCGGGCCGTCGGGCGGCTCCAGCAGCACCACCGGGCCGGCCGGGCGGGTCGCGGCCAGCCGGCGTGCCAGGGAGAGGCCGGCCGCACCGGCGCCGATGATCACCACCTCTGCGTCCTCCACCCCGGCATGCCTTCCACGACCCCGCGCCGGACACACCCCCCGGCGGGTTTCGACCCGGTCCGCCCGGACACGCGTCCCTATGAGTGAGGCGGCATGAGTGAGGCGGCAACTCCATGGACGGGAGGCCGGGACCATGCACTACGACGAGTTCATCGGCGAGGTCCGGGCCCGGGGCGCGCTCCCCGACCGGCGCACGGCGGAGCGTGCCGTACGGGCGACTCTGGAGACCCTGGCGGAGCGGGTGCCGGTCGGCCTCGCCGAGCACATCGCGGCCCAGCTGCCCCCGGAGATCGCGCAGCACCTGCTGCGGGTGGCCGTCACCCACGGCCCGTCCCGCGAGGAGCGGCGCCGGGGCGAGCGGTTCGGCCTGGCCGGCTTCGCCGGGCGGATCGCCTGGCGGGCGGGTACCACCGAGGAGATGGCGCTGGCCGAGGCGGGAGCGGTGCTGGATGTGCTGGACGCCTCGCTGGCGCCCGAGCTGATGCAGAAGCTCGGCCATGTCCTGCCGCACGACATCCGCGAACTGCTGCCCGAGGCCCGGGCGGCGGACGCCCCGTGGTCGTCCGCCTGACCGTCCCGGCGGCCACCGCCGTGCCCGCCGTGCCCGCCGTGCCCGCCGTGCTCGCCGTCACCGAGCCGAGCGGACCGGCGGCAGCAGCTCGCCCACTGGCTCCCGGTGCCACCAGGCCCCGGTACGGCGCAGCTCCTGCCAGTCGGTGAACCGGTAGCGGTAGAGCCGGGCCCGCACCAGCGCGGGCGGAGCGGCCGGGAAGGGGTTGCTCCGCAGCAGCCTCAGCGTCGCCGGGTCGTTCTCCAGCAGCCGGGCGACCAGCGGGCGCAGCCACGGCCGGGCGTAGGACGGCGAGATCCCGGCGAACCACATCAGCCAGTCCAGCCGCAGGTGGTACGGGGCGAACTGGCGAGGCAGCCGCCGGGGGTCGCCCGGCTTGCCCTTGAAGGAGTACTCCCGCCACACCGTCTCGGCGGTGGGCCGCGCCTCGTCGGTGCCCTCGATCACCACCTCGTGGCGGAGCCGGACGATGCTGCCGAAGGCCCCGTAGGTGTTGACCAGGTGGAGGGTGTTGAAGGAGCTGTTCATCAGCTGGTGGCGGGAGAGCAGATTGCGTACCGGCCAGTAGCTGAGCACGGCCACCAGCCCCGTGGCGGCGAGGACCGCGACCTGGAACCAGAGCGGCGCGGCGGACTGCGCCGGAGCGGCGGGCAGCCCCAGCAGTGCGGCGGCGCGGGACCCGTCCACGGCGGCGAGGGCCAGCACGATCGTCAGCCAGTTGAGCCAGGCGAAGTTGCCGGACAGCACCAGCCACAGCTGGGTGGCGATGATGACGCCCGCCGCCACGCTCGCGGCCGGCTGCGGGGTGAGCAGCACCAGCGGCGCGACCAGCTGCGCGACATGGTTGGCCGCCGTCTCCACCCGGTGCAGCGGCCTGGGCAGGTGGTGGAAGAACCAGCTCAGCGGACCCGGCATCGGCTGTGTCTCATGGTGGTAGTAGAGGCAGGTCAGGTCGCGCCAGCAGCGGTCGCCGCGCAGCTTGATCAGCCCGGCGCCGAACTCCACCCGGAAGACCAGCCAGCGCATCAGCCAGAGCACCAGCACCGGCGGCGCCGTCCCGGCGTTCCCCAGGAAGACCGCCAGGAAGCCCGCTTCCAGCAGCAGCGACTCCCAGCCGAACGCGTACCAGATCTGCCCGACGTTCACGATCGACAGATAGAGCGCCCAGAGCACCGCCCAGATCAGCATGGACGCCCAGAGCGGGACCGCGTCCGCCGCCCCCGCCACCACCGCGGCGGAGAGCACGACGCCGCCCCAGGCCACCGCCGCGAAGAAGCGGTCGGAGTAGTGCAGATGGAAGATGCTGGGGGAGCGGCGGAACGGCGTCCGGGCGAGGAAGCGCGGCACCGGCAGCAGCCCCCGCTCGCCGAGCAGCGCCCGGAACTGGTTGGCGGCCACCAGGAAGCCCACCAGGTACACGGCGGCCAGCGCCCGTTGCAGGACGAGCCTGCTCCACCAGTAGTCGGGGCTGCTGAACCACTCCACGGTGCCACTCCTCAGGGCCCGGCCCTTGGCAGCGCCTACCCCGCCGCACCGCAGCCGACGACAGGAGGCCCCCGATGGCCCCGCACCCCGACCGGCCCGCCGCCGGCCACCGCAGCCTCCCGCACACCGCCGACACCCGGATCGAGGCCTGGGCACCCGACCGGGAACGCTGCCTCGCCGAGGCCGTCACCGGCCTGGTCGCCTCCTTCGCCGACCTCGCCGACCTCGCCGGCGCCCCGCCCCGGCGCGGCGTCACCGCGCACCTCCCGCCGGCCGCCGACGAGGACCTGCTGGTGGCGCTGCTGGACGAGGTGATCTACCGGCTGGAGGTGCACGGCGAACTGCCGCTGGCCGCCGAGGTGGCCGCCGCGCCCGACGGCGGCCTGGACGTCCGGCTGGCCATGGCCGCCGCCGAGGCGGTGCAGGCGGTCGGTGCGCTGCCCAAGGCGGTGTCGCTGCACGGGCTGCACCTCACCCGGGGGTCCGCTGACGGCGGCTGGTCATGCGCCTTCACGGTCGACGTCTGACACCCCCGCCGCGTTCCGGCCGCGCGTTTCGGCCGCCGGGCGGCGGGTACCGCCACGGGCACCATGGACCTCACCCAGATCGACCGCTATGAGTTCCGGGTCGAGCGGCGGGGCGCGATGCGGGTCCCGGGCGTGGTGTTCGCCTCCCGGGCGCTGCTGAGCGACGCCGGACAGTCGCTGGAGCAGGTCCGCAATGTCGCCACCCTCCCGGGCATCGTCGAGGCGTCGTACGCCATGCCGGATGTGCACTGGGGGTACGGCTTCCCGATCGGCGGCGTCGCCGCGACCGACCCCGCGCAGGGCGGCGTGGTCTCCCCGGGCGGGGTGGGCTTCGACATCTCCTGCGGCGTCCGGCTGCTCGCGGCCGACCTCACCGCCCAGGAGCTGGCGCCCGTCCTCGGTCGGCTGATGGACGCCCTGGACCCCGCCGTACCGCGCGGAATGACCCGGGGCGGCGTCTGGACCCCGCACGACCGGGACGAGCTGCGCCGCATCCTCACCGACGGCTCCCGCCACGCCCTGGAGCGGGGCCATGGCGAGCAGCGCGACCTGGACCGCTGCGAGGACGGCGGCGCGGTGGACGGGGCCGACCCCGGCCAGGTCGGCGAACGGGCCCTGGAGCGCGGGCTGCACCAGGTCGGCAGCCTCGGGTCCGGCAACCACTTCCTGGAAGTGCAGCGGGTCGCCGAGGTGTACGACGCCCCCGTCGCCACCGCCTTCGGCCTGCACCCCGGGCAGGTCTGCGTGATGATCCACTGCGGTTCGCGCGGCCTGGGCCACCAGATCTGCGGCGACCAGGTACGCCGGATGGAGCAGACCATGCGCCAGTACGGCATCCAGGTCCCCGACCGGCAGCTGGCCTGCGCCCCGGTGGACTCCCCGGCCGGGCAGGACTACCTGGCGGCCATGGCCGCCGCCGCCAACTACGGCCGGGTCAACCGCCATATGCTCGCCGAGGCGGCCCGCCGGGTCTTCGCCGAGGTCACGGGCGCCCGGCTGGACCTGGTCTACGACATCTCGCACAACCTCGCCAAGCTGGAGGAGCACGAGGTCGACGGCGTGCCCCGGTGGCTCTGCGTGCACCGCAAGGGCGCCACCCGGGCGCTCCCGCCGGGCCACCCCGACCTGCCGCCGGACCTGCGCGCGACCGGGCAGCCGGTGCTGATCCCGGGCACCATGGGCACCGCCTCCTATGTGCTCACCGGCGTCCCGGGCGGCCGGGCCTTCCACTCCACCTGCCATGGCGCGGGCCGGGTGCAGAGCCGCCACCAGGCGGCCCGCTCGGTCAGCGGCCGGCAGCTGCGCGACCGGCTGGAGGCCCAGGGCATCGCGGTGCGCCCGTCCTCCTGGCGGGGGCTGGCGGAGGAGCACCCCGGCGCCTACAAGGACGTCGCCGCCGTGGTGGAGGCGGGCGAGGGGGCCGGTCTGTGCCGGTCCGTCGCCCGCCTGGTACCGCTCGGCGTGGTCAAGGGCTGAACTACTCACGCCGCAGACCTGACGCACCGTACGCCGCTCGCGGGTGACCGCCCGCCGCCGGGCGCCCGCTGCCCCTATGCTCATGGAGTGGCCCTGTTCCGGATCGAACGCCGCTCCGCCCTCTCCGCCGACGAGGCGTGGCGCCGCATGACCGACTGGGAGCGGCACGCCGACCGGGTGCCGCTGACCGGGATCACCGTCACCACTCCGCCGCCGACCGGAGTGGGCACCGTGCTGGTGGCGCGCACCGGCGTCGGCCGGGCCGGGTTCGACGACCCGATGGAGATCGTGCTCTGGGAGCCGCCCACGGCGGGTCGGCCGGGGCGCTGCCGCCTGGAGAAGCGCGGGACGGCGGTGCTGGGCCAGGCCGAGATCGAGGTGCGCCCGGAGGGGACCGGCTCGGTCGTCGTCTGGTGCGAGGACCTGCGGGTGCGCGGGCTGCCCGGCCTGCTGGACGCACCGACCCGCTGGACGGGCCGCCTGGTCTTCGGCCGGACCGTCGCAGGACTGCTGAAGGAGGCGTAGGGATGATGGTCTTCTGGGCGATGAGCATCCCCGGACTGGTCTGCCTGCTCACCCTGGTCGCCCTGCTCGACCAACTGGCGCTGCGGGCCGGCCGCTCCCGCTGGGTCCCCTGGCGCGGTACCGGCCGCGAGGGACAGATCTCCGCCACCGGTTTCGAGCAGCTGCACGCCACCTTCGCCGCCGGGAAGCAGCACGAGCTGGACGAGCGCAGGACCACCCTGATGCTCCGCGACGACCAGGGCGACGGGGCGCCCCCGCGCACCCGGGTGGACCTCGACGGCGGCCACGCCGTGGTGCGCCTGCCCCAGCAGGACGGCTGACCCGGCGCCGCCCGTTCAGCCCGTTCAGCCTGTTCAGCCCCTTCAGCCCGGCGGCTGCACCGAGGCGATGAGCACGGCCACATCGTCCGGGTCGCCCGGGCGGCGCAGCGCCCGGAGCAGCAGATCGCAGGTCTCCTCCAGCGGCAGCCGGTGCCGCTCCAGCAGGAGCAGCAGGGCCGCCAGCCGGGCGTCGATGGGCTGGTCCCGCGTCTCGACCAGGCCGTCGGTGTAGAGCACCAGCCGGTCGCCGGCGGCCAGGTCGAGGCAGGTGGTCTCGAAGGGGACACCGCCGACGCCGAGCGGAGCCCCGGTCGGCAGGTCCAGCAGCGCGGGCGCGGCCCGGCCCGGGCGGACCAGGACGGGCGGCAGATGACCGGCCGAGGAGATCCGGCACTGCGACCGCTGCGGGTCATGGACGGCGTAGACGCAGGTCGCGAAGCGGTGGTCGAGGTCGGCGGTGATGCGGTCGAGGTGGCTCAGCACGGCGGCCGGCTCCAGGTCGAGCGCGGCCAGGGTGCGGGTCGCGGTCCGCAGCTGGCCCATGGTGGCTGCCGCGCTGATCCCGCTGCCCATCACATCGCCGATGATCAGGGCGGTCTTGCCGTCCGGCAGCGGGATCGCGTCGTACCAGTCGCCGCCGATGTCGCAGACGGCCTCGGCGGCCTGGTAGCGGACGGCGATCTCCAGACCGGCCTGGTGCGGCGGCCGGTGCGGCAGCAGGCTGCGTTGCAGGGTCTCGGCGGTGTGCCGCTGGTGCTGGTACCAGCGGGCGTGCTCCACGCAGACGGCCGCGCGGGCGGCCAGCTCGGTGGCCAGGACGACATCGTCCTCGTCGAACGGGACCGGATTGCCGCAGCGGACCAGGTCGAGGGCGCCCAGCACCCTGCCCCGGACGATCAGCGGCACCGCCAGATAGGAGTGCGCTCCGGCCCGCGCCAGCAGCGCGGCGGACTGCGGGTCGGGGGCGATGTGCGCCAGGTCCCGCCGGTCCAGACGGGAGAGCCGGATCGGCAGGGCGGCGTTCACACAGCGGGTGATCAGACGCTCGGCGGCGCAGCGGACCGGGCCCCCGGCCCCGCCGAGCGCCGAGGCGACGGGGGAAGGCCCGGCGCTCGCCACGGACGGCGGGCGGAACGCCCTCGGGCTTCCCTCCGGTACCGCGACGCCTTCACCCCGCCCCGCCGGGACGCAGTCCAGCACATGCACCGCAGCCAGGTCCGCCAGGTCCGGTACGCACACCTCCGCCAGCTCGTCGGCGGTGGTGTCCAGGTCCAGGGTGGAACCGATGCGCACGCTGGCGTCGGCGACCTGGGCCAGCCGTCGGCGGGCGGCGGCTGCCTCCAGGGTCGCCTGGTGCTGCTCGGTGACGTCGACCACCGAGACGGCCAGGCCGAGCACCCGTCCGCCGCGGTCCTCCAGCCGGTGGTACGACGCCGACCAGGCGTGCTCGCGGCCGGGGTCGGCGGGGGTGGGGCCCACGGAGAACCGGTTGACCAGCGGGACGCCGGTCGCCAGCACCCGCTCCATGTCGGCCTCGACCGGTTCCGCGTCCATGAAGGAGAGCGCCTCGCGGACGGTCAGGCCCAGATGGCGACCGGAGAGGCCGTTGAGGCGCTCCAGCGTCGGGTTGACCATCAGATAGCGCAGCTCGGGGTCGAGCACCGCCAGCCCGATCGGGGACTGCGAGACCAGCCGTTCGGAGAGGGCCAGATCCCGCTCCACCCGCAGCAGGGCCGCCTGGTCGGTGGCGATCCCCAGCGCGAAGTACCCGCCGTCCGCACCCCGCAGCCGCATGGTGCGGAACTGCACCAGCCGGGTGCTGCCGTCCCGGTGCCGGACCGGTACGGTGCCCGAGCGGGCGACGCCCTCCGCCACGGCCCCGGTGAAGAGCTCCACCGCCGACGCGCGGTGCTGCGGATCGACCAGCAGCGCCCCGACGGGGCGGCCCAGGGCGTCCTCGGCGGTGTGGCCGAACAGCTCCTGCGCCTGCGGGCCCCACAGCACCACCCGCCCGTCCGCGTCCAGCACCAGCGCGGACGGGTCGAGCACCGTCAGTGCGCCGCCCGGCGGGGGAGGCCCGGCCCGGGAGACCTCGGTCGCACTCATCCAGACGCTCCTTAGCCGCCGCGTGCCCGCAGCGGTGGGGTCCTCGTTCCGGTCCGGCCTGTCTGCCACCGCCCGGACCTGCGGCTCTCATTCCCCCTGCCCCTCCTCCCGCCCGCCATGCCGCCGGAGGCGCCGCCGCCCCGCCGGCCGGGGCCGTACGCGGGCTCACGCCAGGAGGTCGGCGGCGGTCAGGGTCACGGTCGGGGTGGCCGTGGCGCGGGCGGCGCGGTGGCGGTATTCCTCCCCACCCTGGGGGTCAGTCGCCGGAGTGCTCTGCGGGTGCGTCGAGAGCGTCCAGCAGGGCGCCGACCTCCTGCGCCTCCGGGCGGTCCAGCGCCTGCCAGCAGCCGAGGGCCTCGGTCAGATGGAGGCGTGCCTCCTCCGGACGGTCGAGGCCGATCATGGTCCTGCCGAGGTCGGAGAGGATCTCGGCCTCGTTGACCCGGCTGGCGGCGGCGCGGGCGATCGGCAGCGCCTCCCGCAGATGGACCAGCGCCTCGTCGTACTCCCGCAGATGGAGGTGGACCGCACCGACGTTGGCCAGCGCCATCGCCTCACCGGCCCCGTGTCCCAGCTCCCGCCAGATCGCCAGCGAGGCGTGATGCTGGGTCAGCGCCTCGCGGTGGTTGCCCAGCCGGTCCTCGCAGATGCCGATGTTGTTGAGGGCGTTGCCCTCCGTCGTACGGTCTCCCGCCGAGCGGGCCAGCCGCAGGGCGTGCCGGCTCTGCTCCCGGCTCTGGGTGTACCGCCCCCGGTGCTCGGAGATGACCGCGAGGTTGCCCAGCGCCACCATCTCGCCGGTGACGTCGCCCAGCCGCCGGTGGATGTCGAGCTTCGCGGTGAGGCTCTGCTCGGCCTCGTCGTACCGGCCGGTGCGCCAGGCCAGCGCGCCCCGGGAGTTCAGCAGGTGGGTCTGCGCCACCGGGTCGCCGAGGTGCAGCGCGCTGCTCATGCCGATCTCGTTGACGGCGTGCCACTCCTCGTAGCGGCCGTTCGCCATGTACCGGCGCCAGGCGAGCGCGGCCAGCAGCCAGGCCAGCTCGTGCAGGCCGTGCGCGGCGGCGGCCCGGGCGGCGCCGAGCAGCGTGGCCAGCTCGCTCTCGCACCACCGCAGCGCCTGGTCGAAGGAGTCGAACCGCAGCGGCGGATGGTCCGGGTCGGCGGGCGGCATCCCGGGCCGTCCGAACCGGGGCAGCAGGATCTCGTCGGCCGCCGTCAGGGTTCCCAGGCACCAGCGGGCCATCCGCCGGACCGCCTCGCGGCGCTCCTCCGCGTCCTCCTCCTCGGCCGCCCGTTCGGCGGCGTAGACGCGCAGCAGGTCGTGCAGGCGGTAGCGCCCGGGGGACGGGCTGTCCAGCAGGCAGGCGTCGACCAGCAGCTCCAGGGTCTGCTCGGCGTCGTCCGGCGGAAGCCCCAGCAGCGCGGCGGCGGCGTACAGGCCCAGGTCGGGCACCTGGACGAGGCCCAGCAGGCGGAACGCCCGGCTCGGGTCGGCGCCGCAGGACGGGGCCGGCAGGCTGGTGTAGCCCACCTGGAAGCTCGCCCGGACGGCGATGTCGTCCACCCGCAGCTCGTCCAGCCTGCGGCGCTCGTCGGCCAGCCGCTCGGCGAGCGCGGAGACCGGCCAGGAGGAGCGGCCCGCCAACCGGGCGGCGGCGATCCGGATGGCCAGCGGCAGCCCGGCGCAGCAGGCCAGGACGGCGGCGGTGGCCTCCGGTTCGGCCGCCGCGCGGGCCGGTCCCACCACGGCGCCGAAGAACGCCAGCGCGTCTCCGTCGTCCAGGACGTCCAGGTGCAGATGGGCCGCCCCGGCCAGGCCGGGCAGCCTGCGGCGGCTGGTGACCAGCACGCCGCAGCGGCCGTCGCCGGGCAGCAGCGGGCGGACCTGTGCGGCGTCACGGGCGTTGTCCAGCACCAGCAGCAGGCGGCGCCCGGCGGTCAGCGTACGGAAGCGGGCGGCGCGGGCGTCCTCGCCCGGCGGGACGGCGTCCTCGGGCACCCCGAGGTCGCGCAGGAACCGGGCGAGCACCTCGGCCGACGTCGGCGGGGAGGGGGAGACGCCCCGCAGGTCCACATAGAGCTGCCCGTCCGGGAACTCCTCGACCAGCCCGTGCGCCGCATGGACCGCCAACGCGGTCTTGCCGATCCCCCCGGTGCCCGACACCGCCGAGACCACGACGGCGCCGCCGCCGCCCGCCCGGCCGGTCAGCAGCGCCCGCACCTGCTCCACCTGGCCGCCGCGACCGGTGAAGTCCACCAGGTCGGCGGGGAGTTGGGCGGGGACCGGGGGCGCGGACGGGACGCCCGGCTCCGGCTGCGGCTCGGCGCTGTCCGCCAGGATGTCCCGGTGCGCCTGCCGGATCGCGGGACCGGGCTCCACCCCGAGCTGGTCCACCAGCGCGCGGCGCAGCCGCCGGTACACATCGAGCGCCTCGGCCCGGCGGTCGGTGCGGTGCAGGGCGAGCATCAGCTGCCGGTGGAACGCCTCCCGCAGCGGCTGATCGGCGCTCCAGTGGGCCAGCTCGGGGACCAGCCCGTCATGGCGTCCGCGGTGCAGGTCGGCGTCGAAGCGCCACTCCAGCGCCTGCATCCGGGCCTCGGTGAGGTGGTGGATCTGCGGGTCCGCCCCGGCCAGGGCGGGCAGGTCGGCCAGCGGCTG
Organism: Peterkaempfera bronchialis; assembly: GCF_003258605.2. Classification (NCBI taxonomy): domain Bacteria; kingdom Bacillati; phylum Actinomycetota; class Actinomycetes; order Kitasatosporales; family Streptomycetaceae; genus Peterkaempfera; species Peterkaempfera bronchialis. The sequence continues at coordinate 633,210 of NZ_CP031264.1, read as the reverse complement.
CCCCCGCCACAGGGAGAGCGCGGCCGAGGTCTCCTGGCCGACGGTGTCCCACTCCTGGCGCAGCCGCGCGGCCCGGGCGCGGCGCAGGTGTGCGGTGAAGACGTCGGCGTCCAGTTCGCCCGGCCGGACGCGCAGCACATACCCGGCCGGGGTGGAGGCCAGCCGGTCCTCGCCGTCCGGGCCCAGCAGGCGCCGCAGCCGCGCCACATGGTTGTGCAGGGACGCGGTGGCGGTGGGGGGTGGCCGCTCGCCCCAGAGTTCGCTGCGCAGGGCGTCGGCGGAGACCGGCCGGTTGGCCCGGAGGAGCAGGGCGCCGAGCAGCAGCCGGCCTTTGGGTGACGTCACGCGGAGCGCCGTGGCGCCGTCGTGGACGGTCAGGGGCCCGAGCAGGCCGAACCGCATCCAGCTGCCTTTCCGGGTAGGGCGGCCGGGGGTCCGGCCGGGTACGGAACGTCGGTTGAACAGATGTTAGTGATCTGTTGGTGGGCTCCATCATGCTCATGTCGTCGGGTCGGTCTCGCACCGGGGCACGGGGGCCCGACACTTGGCAGGCACCGCCCGGGCATACGGGGAGTCGGGCGGCGCCTGGGACGGCCGAGGGAGGGCTTCGGCGCCGGTTGCCGCTCGACGGCGGACGGAGCCACTCCCGACGCCGTCGCTCCGGCAGTGCCTCCGCGCGCGGCCGGGGCGCCTCACAGTGCCTCAGCAGAGGATGCGCAGTGCCCCCGGCAGCACCCGGGCGGTCACCGGCAGCGCCGCCTCCACCTCGCCGTCGGCCCCGTACGGAAGGTCGCGGCCCGCCTCTATGCGGACCTCCCGGCCGCGCACCACCTCCACCTGCGGGCGCCTGAGGTGGGTGCCGGACCGCAGTTCGCGCATCACCGCGAAGAAGAGCAGCCGGGACGCCTCGCTGATGACGACGATGTCCAGCAGTCCGTCGTCCACCCGCGCGTCCGGGGCGATCCGGCGGCCGAACCCGTAGAAGCCGGAGTTGGCCGCCACCACGGTGAAGCCGCGCCGCTCGTATGGCACCCCGTCCACGGTGATCCGGTAGTCGGCCGGCCGCCACCCCAGCACCGCCCGCAGCCCGCCCAGGTAGTACGAGGCGGCGCCGCGCAGCAGCCGGGCCTCGTTGGCGTGCCGGTTCGCCACCGCGTCGACGCCCGCGTACACGCTGCCCAGCACGGCGGTCCGCCCGTGCACCGCCGACTCCACCTCGATCGCGTCGATCCGCCGGGGGTCGCCGTGCAGCAGCAGCTCGGCCAGCGCCGAGGGTTCCGAGGGCAGGGCGAGCGCCCGTGCGAAGTCATTGCCGCGCCCGGCCGGGACCAGCCCGAGCACGGCCTCCGTACCGGCGAGCGCGCCGCCGACGCAGCCGGCCATGCCGTCGCCGCCGACCGCGAGCACCACCCGCCCACGCTCACCGGCGTGGCGCGCGACCTCCCGGGCGTGGTCCAGGCCACGGCTGTACTCCACCTCGACCTGCGCTCCGGCCGCCCGCAGCAGCCGGGCCAGCGGCCCCAGCGCCGCCGCTCCCCTGGCGCCGCCCGCAGCGGGGTTGACGACGGCCGTGAACGCACGCATGAGGGTGTTCTCCAGAGGAAGGTGGCAAAGGGTCAGGTGGCGGCGCAAGGGTGTGGGACGCTCGGGCGAGCGTGGGCGGTGGGGTCACGGCCCCTGCGGAGCGGGCACCTGGCGGTGCCGCCCCCGCCGCATCAGGCGGTCGAACAGGAACCCCAGCCACAGGGCCACCGGCAGCAGCACCAGCCATCCGACGACCACCGCCGTCGGGCCACCCCGCCAGATCCCGAAAAGCGCCGCCGGCAGGGCACAGGCCACCGACAGGATGACGCCCTTCCCCAGCGGCACCAGCAGCGGCGGCAGCCCCTCCAGCGCGCTGCGGCGGGCCCGCAGCAGCGCCCAGCCGCCCGCGACGCACCCGTACACCCCCACTGCCAGCGCCGCCGTCGCCACCGCCGTGTCGAACTCCGGCTGGTTCACGGGTGTGTCAGCGGCCTCCTGGGCCACTCCGTCCCGCGCCACGGCCACCGCGAAGTCCCGCCACACCGTGACCTCCACCCGGTCACCCGGCCGCAGCGACCGTACCAGCGGATCGGCCGACCCCATGTCGAGCCGTCCGGAAGCGGGGGCCGGGCCGAGCAGCTCGACGAAGTACCGGCTCCCCCGCCCCCTGCGGATCTGCGTGCCGGTCACCGTCGCCTGCACCGTGCGCAGGCAGTCGGCCACGCCGTCGTCGGCAGCGGCGGGGCAGGGCACGGCCGCCAGGAACGCCCGCTCCACCGCGGCGGTCTCCGGGACCCCGGCGAAGACCGTGACCGCGAAGGCCGACACCAGCGCCCCCGCAGCCAGCGCGCAGACGCCCCACACCCGGTGCCACCGGGCACGCCGCCGCACCCGGCGCGGATCGGCGTCACGACGGGCCGGAGACGGAACGCTTGAAGGGCGGGGCATGCCCGCACCCTAAGCCGCGGCCTCGGCGCAGCCCAGCCCCGGACTCGTCGGCATGTCAGCTCACCGTGTACGGGCCATGCCGCCCGCCTCCCGGCCCGGGGTCCGCAGGGTCTGTTGCGGCGCCCGCAGGGACCAAGGTCCCTTGGCGCCGGCGGGCCGTACACCCCAGGCTGGTGCCGCAGGCCCACCCCACGACGGGGCGCCGCCCTCCGTACGGAGGCACCAGCTGCGAGTACTGCGGAGGCCAGGCCGTGACCGCGATCGACGAACTCATCCGCGAGCACGAGCAGGCCATCGCCCTCATCGGCGAGGTGCGCGCCGCCTACCGGCTGCGGGACCTCCCCCGGATGGCCGAGTCGGCCCGGCGCATCGCCGCCGTCCTCGCCCCGCACACCGAAGTGCAGGAGCGCGGCCTCTTCCCCGCCCTGGCGGCAGCCTTCCCGGACCGGATCGGAGAGCTGGAGGAGGAGCACCGCCGCATCGAAGCCGTGCTGGCCGAGGCCGAGCACGGCACCCCGGCCGACCCCGGCTGGCCGGGCCGCTTCCTGCTCGCGCTGGTGCTGCTGCGCGAGCACATCGTCAAGGAGCAGGACGGGCTCTTCCCGGCGGCGACGGCCATCCTCGGGCCCGCCGACTGGGATGCCGTCGACGCCGTCCGCGCACGGTGCGGCACGGCCGCCGGACGCCGTCCGGTGCGCCGCTGAGCCACGTGCTGTTCGGGGCCGGGGCCGGGGCCGGTGCCGGTGCCGGGGCCGGTCAGGCCGGAGCTGGCGCCGGTGCGGGTCAGGACGACCGCGACCGCCCGGACCAGCGCGGTTCCACCTGCTCCCACTCCCGCTCCCAGGCCGCCGCCGTACGGATCTCGATGCGCCGCCGCCCGACCGTCCGGACGGTCCCGCACACCAGCCCGGTGCAGGTGAGCACCGCCAGACCCGCCAGCACGGCCCCGGTGGTGATGTCGGCGGTGCTGCGGGGCGGCGCCGCCGGGTCGCCGGAGTCGTCGACCCAGACGGTCACCGGGGCGCCCCGGGCGGTGCCCGCCTCCACCGGTACCGCTGCGGTGCGTACCTGGCCCGCCGGGTACTGCCAGCGGGCGAGGACCGGCCACTCCCCGGTGGACGGCACCCAGGCACCGCCGGCCGGGGCGCCGGTCAGGGTGGTGGCGGTGATGCGGTGCCGATGTGCGGCCTGCTCGTCGGCGGCGTGCCGGTCCGAGCGGTACAGCGCCGCCGCGACGGCCGTGGGCAGGGCTACCGCCAGGACGGCCAGCAGCAGGAGCACCCAGCCGAGCCGCGCCCGGCTGCGGTCCAGCGGGCGCCGCAGGGGGTTGCCGTCCCGGCCGGTGGCGCGGCGCAGCCGGGTCCGCCAGCCGGTACGGCCGCCCGGACGGAATTGTCGTGCGCTGCGGCGCATCGTGCCCACCTCCTCGACGTTCCTGCACCGGTCGGCTGCGGCGGAGGGGCCGCGGCTGCCGGTCATCGGCGCTTCGGCGGTCCGGTGTCGCGCCGCCGAGGTCCTTGCGGTGTCGCCTGCCCGGCGTACGACTGCCGACGCCGGTACGGGGCATCCCGTCTTCGCCGACGCGTCCACTGTCGCGCCGCTCCTCGGGCCGGGGCCTGGGCCGTCCGGTCCAGCCGACCGCCGCCGACCGGCCCTGCGCGAGGCATCGCCGCTGATCGGGGCGGTGCCGAGGCCGTGCAGGGCCCGACGGCACCGGGGTGAGGCCGTTCGGCCCTCGGCGCCGGCATCGGCGCCCGCAAGTCTGGTGGCGGACCGAGGAGGAGACCTGATGAACCGAACCCAGACCCGGCCCGCCGCCGAGGTGCAGGTGGCCCTGCGCGGCGGCACCCCGCACGGCGCCGCCGAGTACGCCCGGGCCAAGCTGGGGCCCGTGGTCGGACGGCTGCGTGAACCGGTGCTCGGCGTCCGTGTGAAGCTCACCCAGGGCAACCACCCGTCGGCGGCCCGCCCGGCCGTGGCCGAGGTCTCCGTGGACGTCGGCGGACGGCTGGTACGGGCCCATGTGGGGGCGCCGACCATGACCGAGGCGATCGACCTGCTGCGGGACCGACTGGCCGGCCGGCTCGACCGGGTCACCCGCCGCCGGGACACCGCACGGCGCACCGGGGAGCCCGCGCAGCGGCCGGACCGCCGACCGCGTCCGGCCGAGGAGCGGCGGATCGTACGCCGCAAGTCCTTTGACGTCGCACCCGAGCCGGTGGACGAGGCGGTCTTCGAGATGGAGGCCCTGGATCACGACTTCCGCCTCTTCACCGACGCCGCCACCGGTCTCGACGCCGTGGTCCACCGGACCGGACCCGCCGGCTACCACCTCACCCGCACCGGCCCCGCACCGAAGGGCGCGGCCGTCCCCGCCGGGGTGCCGCTCACGGTCGGCGAGGTGCCCGCCCCGCGTATCGAGGAGGCCGAGGCGGTGCGGTGGCTGGAGCTCACCGGCCTGCCGTTCGTCTTCTTCGCCGACGTCGCCACCGGCCGGGGCGCCGTCCTCTACCACCGCTACGACGGCCACTACGGCCTGATCACGCCCGCCGAGTAACCCCCCGGTCCTGCACCGGCCGGTGCGTGAGGGGCGCCCGGACGGAGCAGCGGGCCCGGCACCGCCGAGGGCCGCCGCTGACCATCGGCGGCGGCCGGCCGGGCCCTCCGGCGGCGGTCCGCCCGGCGGGAGTGCCTGGCGGACCGCCGCCCCCGGTGGTTCCCTGGGGGAAGGGCGGGACTGTGCCGTACGGCTCCGTGCCCCGACCCGGAGGTGCCCCAGCGTGTCCCAGCACGACCAGCAGCATCAGCAGGATCAGCGCGACCGGCAGGACCGGAACGACCAGCTCGACCAGCTCGACCAGCCGAACCGTCGGGCACATGCGGCGCAGCCCGGCGACATCGGCCGCCGCGCCGCCCTGCGGCGCAGCCAGCTGGGACTCAGCCGGGAGCAGGTCGCGGCCCGGGCCGGGATGGCGGCCCGCTACCTCCAGTACGTCGAGGAGCGGCCGGCCCAGATCGAGCCCGGCGCCCTGACCCGGCTCGCCGGCGCCCTGGAGACCACCGCCGAACAGTTGCGCGGCGGTGACGTCGACCTCCCGCCCGGCCGGTCCGGGCCCGCCACCGGCCCCGAGTTCGCCGAACTCACCCCCGAGGAGTGCCGGGCGCGGCTCTCCTCGCGCGGCGTCGGCCGGGTGGCCTTCACCACCGACCTGGGCATCGACGTCCTCCCGGTCAACTACGCCGTCGTCGGCGACTGCATCGTCTACCGCACCGGCCCCGGCGCGGCCCCCGCCGGCGCGATCCGCCAGGAGGTCGCCTTCCAGGTCGACCGGATCGACGATGCGCTCAGCCAGGGGTGGAGCGTGCTTGCCAACGGCCCCGCCGAGCATGTCACCGACCCCGACGAGATCCACCGCATCGCCGCCCGCGCCACCCCCCGCCCCTGGGCCGGCGGCGACCGCCCCCTGTGGATCCGCATCACCCCCACCCGCCTCAGCGGCCGCATCATCCGCACCACCTGACGTCCACCCCCGCCTTGTGCCGTCCTTCCGTCGCTTGGTGGTGTGTGCTGGGCGCGGGTGGGGTGGTTGTGTGATGGGGGGTGTCGGTGGTCTCGCCTTGTCCGTCGCCCCGTCGCCCCGTCGCCCCGTCGCCCCGTCGCCCCGTCGCCCCGTCGCCCCGTCGCCCCGTCGTCTGGTGGTGCGTGTTGGGCGTGGGTCGGGTGGGGGCGTCGGTGGTCTCGCCGTGCCCGTGGCCCTGTGCCGTCCTCCCGTCGCCTCGAAGGCTGGCCGGGCCGTGCCCCGGGCAGACGGCCAGTGCCTCCCCGCTGACCCATTCGAGACCGCCCCCGCTGTGCGCCTGCGGACGGTGGGACCAGCGGACCGTGGTCGGCGGGGTGGTCGGGGCCGGGGGGCGGCCGGGAGGGGTCCGTTGGTCCCTCCCGCGCTGCCGGGCCGCACCTCTAGCGTTCGACCCATGGAGAACGGGACAACCGCAGGTCAGGCCAGCGGCCACACCGGGCAGGGGTGGCCGCCGGCTGCTGGGCGCTTACCGGACCGGGGCGAGGTGCCGACGGGCGGCGCGGCGCGGCCCGCCCGCCCCGCGCCACCCCCACAGGTGCACCGACTCCCCGGCCAGAGGACACCAGTGACCCCGCAGTCCAGCCCCACCCGCACTTCCGGCTGCCCCGAGCAGGCGGCCGAACGCGCCCTGCTGCTCCGGCTCTGCTCGCTCTTCCTCCAGTACCCGGACGCCGAACTCGCCGCCGTCCGGCCCGCCCTGGCCGCCTCCACCGCCAACCTCACCGCCACCCCCGCCGCCGGTGAACTCGTCGTCTTCGCCCGCTGGTTCGACACCACCGACCCCGAGGACCTGGAGCGCCACCACATCGACGTCTTCGACCCGCGTCGGATGTCCAGCCTCCACCTCACCTCCTATCTGCACGGCGACCCCCGCCGCCGAGGCATGGCCCTGCTCGCCCTCGCCCAGGGCTACCGGGCCGCCGGCTGGAACACCGCCGCCGGCGAACTCCCCGACCACCTCCCGGCGGTGCTGGAGTTCGCCGCCCTGGCCGGACCCAGCACCGGAGAGGCACCGCTGCGCCGCCACCGCCGGGGGCTGGAGCTGATCCGGCACGTCCTCAACGCCGTCAACTCGCCCTACCGGCATGTGCTCGCCGCCCTGCTCACCCTGCTGCCGCCGCCCACCGACGCCGACCTCGCGGCCCCACTGCCGCCCGCCCGGCCCGGCCACACCCTGCCGCTCCTCACCGGAGAGGCATCCCGATGAACGCCGACTGTGCCGGCCGACCCCCGCCCCCCGACCCGCCCCCGCCGCCGCGACTGGCCCGATCCGCCCGACCGCACCCGCGCGCCGGAGCCCGAGGAGGAACCGTGTCCATCACCACTGTCCCCGCCCCCGCCGCCCTCGCCCTTGACGCGGCGACCCTGGAGAGGCTCGTCGCGGCGGCCGTCGCCGCACCCTCCATCCACAACACCCAGCCCTGGCGCTTCCAGTACGACCCGGACACCGCGACCCTCGCCGTCCACAGCGACCACGTCCGCAACCCCCGGCACACCGACCCCGTGGGCCGGGCCCTGTACCTCTCCGTCGGCGCCGCCGTCTTCAACCTCCGCGTCGCCGCCCGCCACCTCGGCCGAGCCGCCCGCGTCCGGCTGCTCCCCGAACCCGCCGACCCCACCCTGCTGGCCGCCGTCCGGCTCACCGCGCTGCCGCCCCGCGCCCGGGGCCGCCACCAGGCGCTGTACGACGCCCTCTGGCGCCGCCACACCAGCCGGCTGCCCTTCGCCGACCACCGGGTGCCCCCGCAGCTCCTCGGCGAACTCGCCGACGCCGCCCACATCGGCGGCACAGTCCTCTACACCCCGGACCGCCAGGAGACCGTGCGCCTGCTCCACCTCACCCGCCGCGCCGAACAGCGCAACACCCGCGACGACGACCGCAGCGCCGAGAGCCGACGGGCGATCAGCGGCCCTGCGGGCAGCCCCTACGGCATCCCGGGCAGCGCCCTGGGCCCGCAGGACTCCGCAGGCCGACTGCCGATGCGCGACTTCAGCGCCCTGCGGTCCCCGGGCCTGCTCCCCGCCGCCCCCTTCGAGACCACCCCCACCGTCGCCGTGCTGGCCACCGCCCATGACACCCGCGCCGACTGGCTGCGCGCCGGGCAGGCCCTGGAACACGTCCTGCTGCTCGCCACGGCCGCCGGCGTCCGCACCTCGCTCTTCCATCAGGCCCTGGAGTGGCCCGACCTGCGCTGGGCACTGCGCGACCCGGCCCGCGACCAGCACCTGCACGTCCAGATGCTGATCCGCTTCGGCTACGGCACCACCCGCCCGGCCACCCCCCGGCGCACCCCCGCCGACGTGCTCGCCGACCTCCCCGACTGACCCCCCGACCCCGCCCGGAACCCCCGCCCGGAACCCCGTCCCGGCGCCCGTCCCAGCGCCGGGACGGGCGGGGGCCTTCGCCCGGCGCGGCGGCGGACCGGGCACGGGCCGGGTGGGCGTCAGGTCGGGACCTGTGGCCCTGCCGGAGGAGCCCCGGGTGCGGGCAGATTGTGGGGTGCCAGGCCGGGCGGGCAGCGGGTCCGCACCGGGCCGTGTCCGACACCGGAGGTTCTCCCCCATGCTGCGACCCGTGACCGTCGGCATCGACGGCTCTCCCGAGAGCCTGGCCGCCGCGGACTGGGCGGCCCGCGAAGCCCTGCGCCGCCGACTGCCGCTGCGGCTCGTCCACTCCTGGAACGCCCGGCCGCAGATCGGCCCCTCGGTGCAGGACGAGGAGACCCGGGAGCACTGGTCGGGCCGCCTGCTGCGTGAGACGGCGGCGGCCCTGCGGGAGTGCTACCCCGAACTGGCGGTCGACTCGGTGGAGGAGACCGAGGGGGCGGCGGCCACGGTGCTGCTGGCCCAGTCGGAGGAGTCGGAGCTGCTGGTGCTGGGCTCCCATGGGTACGGCGCCGTGGCGGGCTTTATGCTCGGCTCGCTCGGCTCCCAGCTGCTGGCCCGCGCCGCCGGGCCGGTGGTGATGGTGCGCACCGACGGCGGCAGGCCGGCCGACGGCGCCGGGAACGAGGTCGTGGTCGGCGTCAAGGGCTACCAGGACCCGGCCCCCGCCCTGCTGGACTTCGCCTTCACCGCGGCGGCGGTCAGAGGCGCCGCGCTGCGCGCCGTACGGGCGTGGAGCCTGCCGCCGGTCTACGGATACGGCGCGGTGGGCCTGGACCCCGTCGACGGCCAGGAGGAGAGCGAGCGCGCCGCGCTGACCGAGGCACTGACCCCCTGGCGGGAGAAGTACCCGCAGGTGGAGGTGGTGGAGCAGGTGGAGTCGGGCGCCCGGGGCGAGGTGCTGGTCCGGGCTGCCGCCGGTGCCGGGCTGCTGGTGGTCGGCCGCCGGGTGCGCCGCCCGGCCCTGACGATGCGGGTCGGGCCGGTCGCGCATGCCGCGCTGCACTTCGCGCACTGCCCGGTGGCCGTCGTCCCGCACGACTGACCCCACCGGCCCGGGGACGTCCTGCCGTGCCCAGCCCCGGCAGGACTCCTCTCTCTCTGCTCCGCCGCACCAGCCCCGGCCGCACCTCGGCGGCCGGGAATCCGCTGCCGCCTCTGCCTCCCAGGGGGACCGATCCATGCTCTCCGCCGAATCCGCCGCAGTGATCACGTCTCCGTCCGGGTCCGGATGCCCGACGGCGTGCACCAGCTGCGCCAGTACAGCCTCTCCACCGCCCCCGGCCAGGAGCTGCGCCGGATCACCGTCAAACGCGTCACCGGCGCGGGCGGCGCCCCCGACGGCGAGGTCTCCACCCTGCTCCACCGGCAGGTGCGCACCGGCGACACGCTCACCCTCTCCCCGCCCTACGGTGACGTGGTGCTCGACGACGCCGACACCCCCCTGGTGCTGGTCTCCGCCGGGGTCGGCGTCACCCCGATGGCCGCCATGCTGGAACACCTCGCGGCCACCGGCTCCACCCGCCCGGTCCTGGCCCTGCACGCCGACCGGTCACCCGCCGACCACGCCCTGCGCACCGACGTCCGCGCCGCCCTGGAGCGGCTGCACGACGGAGACGCGGTCTTCTGGTACGAGCAGCCCGGCCCGGAGGAGCCCGAAGCCCGCACCGGCCCGATGGACCTGGACGGCATCGACCTCCCCGCCGACGCCTCGGTCTACCTCTGCGGCCCGCTGCCGTTCATGCGCACGGCGCGCGCCGCGCTGCTCGCGGCCGGAGTGCCCGCCCGCGCCATCCGGTACGAGGTCTTCGGCCCCGACCTCTGGCTGGCCGAGGCGGCCGACTGAGCAGAGGTTCCGAACTGGCCCCAGCCGCAGCTGAGGAGTCCACTGGAAGAGTCCGAACGCGTCGACACACCGTGGAGGTGTTGTGATGGCCATTCCCGCACGTCGGCAGGGCCGGTCGCTCTTCCCCGACCTGCCCGAGTGGTTCGAGTCCTTCCCGTCCCGACTGGCCTGGCCCGCCATGGCCGACCTCTACACCGTGCGGATCGAGGAGTACCCCGAGGGCGACCGGTATCTCGTCAGGGCCGAGATCCCCGGCATCGACCCCGGCAAGGACCTGGACATCACCGTCCAGGACGGCATGCTCACCATCCGGGCGGAGCGCACCGAGGAGACCCAGGAGAAGCACCGCTCCGAGTTTCGCTACGGCTCCTTCACCCGCACCGTGGCGCTCCCGGCCGGCGCCAAGGAGGACGACATCCAGGCCGACTACAACGCCGGCATCCTCACCGTCAGCGTCGGGCTGGGCGAGGCCAAGAAGGAGGCCCGCCGCATCAAGGTCACCCATACGGAGTGACCCCGGCCGACCGATCCAGGGTCATGGCCCCCGGCCGTAGCGGAGTGCCCCGGCCGGGGCACTCCGCAGCGGCGGGGGAGGAGAGGTGGAGCCCATGTCCGGCACTTCGCCGTCCGCCGGGGCGGGCCCCGGCGGACAGCACGACGGCAGCTCCCTGGGCGACCGGCTGCGCCGGCGCCGGGAGCAGCTCGGCCTCAGCCTTCCGCAGGTCGCCCACCGGGCCGGGATGTCCCCCGGCTACCTGGAGTACCTGGAGGAGCAGCCGGTCGGCACCAGCCGGGAGGGCATGTTCCGGCTGGCCGGAGCCCTGGAGAGCACCGTCTCCGAACTCCAGGGCGAGGATGTCGGGCGGCCGCCGGGCGCCGGCTGGGCAGCCGCCCGCCCGGAGCTGCTGCGGCTCGACCCCGAGGAGTGCCGCGCCCGGCTGGGCGCCCGGGGGGTGGGCAGGGTCGTGGTGACGACGCCTGAGGGGCCTGCCGCGGTCCCGGTGAACTACACCGTGGACCGGGACGCCGTCGCCTTCCGTACCGTCCCCGGCACCACCCCCGCCAGGGCCGCCGGAGCCGAGGTCGCCTTCGAGGTCGACCACCTGGACGAGGCGCTGAGCGAGGGGTGGAGCGTGCTGGTGGTGGGCCACGGCGTCCAGGTCACCGACCCGGCCGCCGTACGCCGGCTCGCCGAGCGCGCCGGTACCCCGCCCTGGGTCGGGAGCAAGGGAACGATGTGGATCCGGATCGGCCTGGAACGGGTCACCGGGCGGCGCATCCGCACCGGCGGGCCGCCGCCCGGCTGAATGTCCGGGCGGCGGCCCGTCGGGGTCACGTCGGGGCTACGTCGGGTTCACGCAGGCTGCTCGGTCTGCCCGGCGAAGCGGTGGATGTGCGCGTCCGGTCCGGGGAAGACCAGCGACACATGGCCGGTGTCGGACCAGCGCACGTCGTAGGGCGGGGTGCCGTCGGGGTGGTGCAGGCCGACGATCTCGCCGTCCCGCCGCTGGGCGCCCGTCGTGGGGCTCTCGACGACCAGCCGGTCTCCGATGCTTGCCTTCATCGCCGTTCATCTCCGATCGGGTGGGTCCCCCGGGCACCGCCGCTGCCGGGTGCCCCTGCGGGCTTCGGCAGCCCGGGGCGGTACGGTCGCGGTCTTCACGGCGGACGGCAGGCCGCCCTCGCCGGGGAGTTCCGGGACCGCCTGCCCGCCCAGCCGCCCGGTACACCCGCCCCGGCGCGGCCGTTCCCCGCGTCGTCGCGCGCTGCGCTGCCCTGCGGCGTTCGCCATGCTGATGTGCGCTGTCTTGCCCTGCGCCTCGCCGCCGCGTGCTGCGCTGCCCTGACGCGTTTGCTGTGCCGCTGCTCGTCGTGGTGCTGTTCGCCGTGCTGCTGTGCCGCCGCTCGTTGCGTTGCTGCTCGTCCTGCCGCCGTTCTGCCTCTCCGCCGCCGCTGTGTGCCGTTCTGCCCTGAGCCGCGCCGCCGCTTGTGATGCCGCTGCGCGCCGTGCCTCCGTCCGCCGCATGGGTGTGGCTCGGCGCCGCCGCGTTCACCCGGAGGGGTCTTTGCGCTGGTCAGCGTGGGCCACGGTTGCTCTGATGGTCCGTGGACGCCGCCCGTCCCACCGGCCCCGGACACAGGGCCCCGCGACCATCCCCGCTCCCTGGAGGACCCGGCCATGCCACCACCGCAGGCGCCACCGCCGCCCCCCGGCGCGCGGGCACCGGGGCTGCGGTGGCTCGCGGCCGTCGCCGCCGCCTTCACCGCCGCCCAGCTGGCCCTGGTGGTGCCGGGAACCGGGCTCGGCTGGGACGAGACGATCTATGTGAGCCAGGTGGACCCTAGGGTGCCCGCCGCGTTCTTCAGCGCCCCGCGCGCCCGGGGGATCTCGTACCTGGTCGCCCCCATGGCGGCGCTGACCTCCGCCACACCCGTGCTGCGGATCTGCCTGGCGCTGCTCTCCGGGTGCGCCCTGTTCGCGACCCTGGCGGTGTGGCGGCGGCTGCTGCCGACCCGGGTGCTCGCCCTGGCGGGGGTGCTCTTCGCCGGGCTGTGGATCACCCTCTTCTACGGGCCGGCGGCGATGCCCAACCTGTGGAGCGCCTTCGGTGCCCTGGCCGCCGTGGGCTGCTGCCTGCGCGCCGTACACGACCGCGCCGACCGCTGGGCGCTGCCGGGCCTGGCGGCCGGGACGGCCCTGGTGGCGCTGATGCGCCCGCCCGACGCCGGATGGCTGGTGCTGCCGCTCGCCGCCGCAGCGCTGCTGCTGCCCGGCCGCCGCCGCCCGGCCGTGCTGCTGGCGCTCGCCGCCGGGCTGGTCGTCGGCGGCGCGGAGTGGGTGGTCGAGGCCCAACTGCACTACGGCGGAGTGCTCGCCCGGCTGGGCCGGGCCAGCGAGATCGAGGGCGGCATGGGTGCCCAGCTGGCCCTCGGCGACCAGCTGCGGGCGCTGGACGGCCGCACCCTGTGCAGACCGTGCACCGGCCCGTGGCGGCACCGCGCCACCGCCGCCTGGTGGTTTGCCCTGCCGCTCTGCGCCGCCGGCGGGCTCCTCGCCGCCCGGTCCGCGCGGCGGTCGGCGAGCGCCGTCCTGCCCGCCGCGACCGCCGTCTGCATGGCGGTGCCCTACCTCTTCGGCATCGACTACGCGGCCCCGCGCTTTCTGCTGCCCTCGTACGCGCTGCTGGCGCTGCCGGTGGCGGACTTCCTGCTCTGGGCCCCCACCCGGCTGCCCGGTCGGCTGCGCCCGGCGGCGGCAGCGCTGGTCATCGCGGCGCTGGTCGGCCACCTGGCCGTACAGCAGTCGGTACTGGCCGGTGCCGTCGCCGCCAACCGGGACTCCACCGGCGACTACGCCCGGCTGGCCGCAGCCCTGCACCGGCTGGGCGTCCGCCCGCCGTGCCTGCTGACCGGCGACCACGCCGTCCCGGTCGCCTACTACACCGGCTGCGCCTCCCGGCAGACCTCCGGCCATGACGCCACCACCACCCCGGCGGGTATCCGGGCGGCCACCCGGCTCCGGCCGGTCGCGGTCCTGGTGGCGGGCGGCAGCGGGCCGCCCGTGTACGCCCGGGGCTGGCGCCCCGAGCCGGTCCCCGGCCTGCGGAGCATGCGCGGCCAGCGTATCTTCCTGCCCCCGGGTTTCCCAGGCCGCCGGACCCCGCCCGGGCAGCAGGCCCAGGCGGGGTCGGTGACGGGTCAGAGCCCCGGCACGTAGAGGGTGCAGGGCACGGCGGCGGCGTGGGCGGGGTCCAGGGCGTTGAGTACGGCCCCGAGCGCATTGGGCGAGAAGGCGATGCCGACATGGCCGGAGAAGTCCCAGCCGCACTGGTCCTGGAGCGTGATGTTGGTGACCCTGCTCCCGGCGAGGAAGGTGGACCGGTACGGGGTGACCACGGCGTCGTACGCGGTCGAGATGACCGTGTAGTCCACGCCGGGCACGGTGTCGGGCACCGCGTTCATCCGCCGGACGAAGTCCGAGCCGACCTCCTGCTGGACGCAGGCCGTGCACGCTGCGGAGACCAGCGGGTTGACCAGGCCCAGCAGGTTGACGGCGCTTGCGAGGGTGACCAGGCCGTCCAGGGTGGTGCCGTGGTTGGAGGGGGCGAGGCCGACCAGGGCGTGCACCTTGGGGGCGCCGCCGAGGAAGTTGAGGTAGTAGCGGGGCAGCAGCCCGCCCTGCGAGTGGCCGACCAGGTCGACCTGGGAGGACCCGGTGGCGGCCAGCACCCGGTCGACAAAGGCCGACAGCTGCCCGGCGCTGGTGGGGATGTCGCCGATGCTCTGGATGACATTGCCCGCGGGCCCGCCGTAGTTGAAGGCGTAGACGCAGTAGCCGCGGTTGTGCAGCAGCGGGGAGAGGGAGTCCCAGTTGTTGCGCATATTGGCGAAGGTGCCGTTGACCAGGACCACCGGCCGGGGGTGCGCGCTGCCGGGTCGACAGTTCCAGTCGTTCGCTCCGGGCGGTGCCGAGGAGGGGTCGGTCAGCGAGGGCAGCAGACCGCCCAGCGGGGAGTAGCGGACTGGCAGTTGGGCGGTGGCTGCACTGGCCGGGGCGGCGCCCGCGAAGAGCAGGGCCGAGGCCGCAGCCAGCGCGGTGAGCACGGCGGCGGGGCGGCGGAGCCGCTTGCGGGCAGCAGAGGGCAGCGGAAGGCGCATGGGAACGCTCCGTGGAATGGGGGGTGGGTGTCCAGCCGCTGTATGACGATCCGTCATATGGCGTGTACCGCCCGCCGACCGGGGGCGGTCAGCGGGCGGGGTACGGCTCCGCGACTGCGGGAGGCGCGTACATTACTGGCGGGTATTCGCAAGGTGGCAGCAGCTGGACGCGGTGTCAACGGTCCCGGCAACGGCTGTCAGGCAGTGCCCAAGAGCCTTGTCATCTGCTGATAGGGGTCGGCGGTCGAGCGGTTGCCGTGGGCACCGATTGCGCCACGTCCTGTACCGGACCGGGGCGCTCGCGGGGGTGCCGAGGCGCTGTCAGGCCCCCTGGCGGTGGGCGGTGGGCGGACGGTTGGAGCGGTCCGCCAGCTGCCTGATCATCAGCTGCACCACCGTCACCACATCGGGGTCGCTCACCAGGTAGACCTGCCGGCGGCCCTCCCGCCGCGCGTGTACCAGTCCGGCGAGCCTCAGCTTGGTCAGATGCTGGCTGACGGCCGGCAGGGCGCCGCCGACCTGCTCGGCGAGCCCGCTGACGTCGCACTCGCCCTGCGCCAGGATCCAGACGAGGTGCAGCCGCATGGTCGACGCCAGCAGGCCGAACGCCGCTGCGGCGTTCCGGAGCACCTCGGGTGCGGGTGGCTCCGGGCCCGACTCGGCGGCGGGGCCGCCCGGCCCGGCGGCGGACCTGGTCACATGTACACGCCTCGCTTCCGGCTGGTGGCGGCCCTTCAGGGTACGCCCCGGGCCTGGTGCCGCACCCGGCAGCCTTTGCCCCGCTCGCCGCCCTGGCAGGCACAGCTGCTGCGTCGGCGAACCGCCCACGTACGACCCGGCAGCTGCACGCACCAGTACGCCTCACTACCGGGCAGACGTCGCCGGGCGCGGCGCCGGCGCCGCGCATTGCCCGCGGGTACCTCAGGAGGCATGATTGCGCGATGTCGCAGAGCGTGCCGGTGTCAGGGGCTGGCCGGGTCGAACCCGTACCGCAGCGGCGGCTGGCCGCCCTTGCGGCGGTAGACGTGCAGCGCCTCCACGGTCAACTCGCCCGCTGTGCCCTCGACCGGGCAGGGCAGCGTGACCTGAAGGACCAGCGGGCGGTCGGCGACACGCACCTGGACCCCGTCCGCAGGGCCGCCTACCAGGACTGCCGTCTCCCACATCGCCGTTGCCCTCCTGAGTCGTCGCTGTACCGGTGGCGCCCCCATACTTTAGACATTGCGCAATCCAAGGAACTACCAAACGCAACCGCAAAGGCACTAGGAGGACGTTCATGGGTGTGACGCTGGCCAAGGGCGGCAATGTCTCGCTGAGCAAGGAGGCTCCCGGGCTGACCGCCGTCACCGTCGGCCTCGGATGGGACGTGCGGACCACCACCGGGGCCGACTACGACCTGGACGCGTCCGCGCTGCTCTGCGGCGCCGACGGCAAGGTACTGACCGACCAGCACTTCGTCTTCTTCAACAACCTCGCCAGCCCCGACCGCACGGTCGAGCACAGCGGCGACAACCTCACCGGCGGCGGAGACGGCGACGACGAGCAGATCAGGGTCGACCTGGGCCGGATGTCGCCCCAGGTCGACCGGGTCGTCTTCCCGGTCTCCATCTACGACGCCAATACGCGCGGCCAGAGCTTCGGCCAGGTCCGCAACGCCTTCATCCGCATCGTCAACCAGGCCGACGGGCGGGAACTGGCCCGCTACGACCTGACCGAGGACGCCTCCACCGAGACCGCCATGGTCTTCGGGGAGCTGTACCGGAACGGCGCCGAGTGGAAGTTCCGGGCGATCGGCCAGGGATACGCCTCCGGGCTGGCCGGCATCGCCGGCGACTACGGCGTCAACGTCTGACCCCTGGCAGCCGGGCCGTCCACGCGCGGCGGCGGGTGAACGGCAGACGCGCCATGGCACCGCCCGGTCGGGCGGTGCCATGGCGCGCGTGGTGCGTGTGGTGCGTGTCGTGCGCTGTGGGGGCGCGGGCGGCCTACTTCCGGCCGGGCGCCCACTCCAGACCCCACCCGTACGCCTGGTCCAGCAGGTCCTGGCCGCCCCGCACGTAGCGCACCTCGCGCCGCACCGACAGCTGGCCGCCGGTGTTCTCCAGCAGCGCCACCCCGCAGACCCGCGCGGCCGGATCGGCCTCGTCCAGCAGCACCTCGATCGCCGGGCCGTCGGCGGGCGACACCGTGGTCACCGCGCGCGCCTGCTCCCAGTTGGGTACGCCCTCGTAGATCAGTGCGAAGACCAGGATCCGGCGGACGGCGTCCAGGTGGGCCAGGTCGATCGACAGGTTCTCGCCGCCCACGGAGGCGCCCGACCGGTCGTCGCCGTCCAGCGAGATCACCACCCGCCCGTCCGCGGTCCGCGCGGTGAAGGCGTTGCCGAGGGCCTGCACCACGCCCTTGGAGCCGTCGCTGAACTCCCACAGGCAGCCCAGGTCCAGGTCGATGCCGGGCTGCGGCGCCAGCGCCGACTGAAGCTTCTTCAGCCAGCCGCCCGACGCCGGGGCCTGCTGCTGCGGCGGCCGGGCCGTCCAGTTGAGGTTCACCCGCAGCACCCCGCGCGCGGCGGACTTCTCCAGGGACACCTGCGGCGCGCTCTTGGTCAGCGTCACCTTCGACAGGGACACCCCAGCGCCCTGCCCGTTGCTCTCACCGCTCGGCTGCATCGCGGCCTCATCTCCCGTCTTCGGTCCTGCACCCCGTATGGTAAAGCGAAAGTAAAAGGTAGCAGGCTGCCGACTGCATTTCCGTACACACCCGGCACGACACGCCTGCCGCCGGGCGAGCAGGGCGGATCGATCCGGACCGCCCCGGCGGAACTCCCGGTCGGCCTGTGCACGTTGACCCCTCAAGCCGCCCAGCGGCACCCACCCTGGCCGGGTCGGCCCGAGCAGATTCAGGAGCAGAACCTTCATGTCACTCTGGAACCGCCTGCGGGAGTCCGCGCAGACGATGCAGACCCAGCTCGAATCCAAGAAGAACGAGCTCAAGAGCGGGGCCTTCCGCGATGCCAGCATGGCCATCTGCGCCCTGGTCGCGGCTGCCGACGGCTCGGTCGACCCCTCCGAGCGGCAGCGCGTGGCCTCACTGATCGCCACCAACCCCGTACTCCAGAACTTCCCCGCAGCCGACCTGCACCGCCGCTTCGAGGACTACCTGGCCAAGCTGACCGCCGACTTCGGCCTCGGCAAGGTGACGCTCCTTCAGGACATCGGCAGGGTGCAGAAGAAGCCCGTCGAGGCCCGCGCCGTGATCCAGATCGGCATCGTCATCGGCGGCGCCGACGGCGACTTCGACAAGTCCGAGCAGGCCGTGGTCCGCGAGGCATGCTTTGCCGTCGGCATCTCCCCGGACGAGTTCGACCTGTAGCAGGACCCCGCCCGGCGACCCGGCCCCGGCGCGCGCCCTGGGGGCGCCGTCGGGGCCGGTCAGGCGAGGAGCGGATCGGTGATGCCGTGGTCGCACTCCCGTTCGGCAGGCCATCCGGCGAGGTCGGCACCGGCCCGGTAGGCGGCGGCGAAGAAGGTCTGGATGTCCTCGTGCGGGGTCGGCGAGCGGCGGACCGCGTCATACGGCAGTACGGCGAGGTGGGAGCCGCGCTGCGGCAGCCACCGGGCGGCGGTCGGCTCCAGCGGGCGGTCGGCCAGCCCGTCGGGCTCGGGGGCCGTGTAGGAGTAGAAGGCCTGATCGATCGTGCCGCAGCCCCGGACGGCCGTCATGTCGATCATGCGGTCGCCGCGTGATCCCGCCCGGTCGCGGCATGCGGCGTCCCGGCCGTCCTGGCTGTCCCGGCTGTCCCGGCTGTACTGGCCGTCTTGGCCCTCCTGGCTGTCCCGGGCGGCTATCCGACCGGCGCCGGCACCCGGCAGAGGGCGACCGCCGCCGCGTCGTCCTCCAGGCGCCCCTTGGCGAAGGCCAGCAGATCGTCACGGATGTGGTCGAGCAGTTCCTGCGGCTCGCCGCCGGTCCAGCGCGCGGCGGCCTCGGCCAGCGGGTAGAACCGCCCCGACCGGTCACGGGTCTCGGTGATCCCGTCGGTGTAGAGCAGCAGCACATCGCCCTCCTCGAAGGGGAAGGTGTGCGCCGCGTAGCCGTCCGGCGGAGCGAGCCCGGCCAGCCCCAGCGGCGGCGCGCTGCGGGCGGCCTGCAACGGGGTGACCCGGCCGTGGTGCAGCAGCAGCGGCGGCGGATGGCCGCAGCTGATCAGCCGGAGTTCCCGGCCGTGGTCGGGTATGTCGAGCAGCGTGGCGGTGATGAAGCCCTCGGTGTACGCGTCCGCGTCGGTCGGCTCATTGAGGTCCTGGTACACCCGGCTGTCCAGGTACGCCACGAGGTCGGGCAGCGGCACCGGGTTGCGGGCGCCGCTGCGGAAGGCGCCCAGCAGCGAGGCGGCGTCGTTGATCGCGGTCAGGCCGTTGCCCCGGACGTCGCCGATCAGCAGCCGGGTACCGGAGCCGGTGCGCGCCGCCGCGTACAGATCGCCGCCGATCTGCGCCTCGGCCTCCGCCGCCAGGTACAGCGTGGCGACCCGCAGCGGGCCCAGACGCGGCGGCAGCGGGCGCAGCACCACCCGCTGCGCGGCCTCGGACACCGAGCGCACCTGGGTCAGGACCTTCTGGTGCCGGCTGCGCAGCAGGGCGAAGACCACGACCACCGCCGACACCGCCACCAGGGCGACGATCTGCGCCTGGACGTCCTCCGACCCCAGTTGGCCGCTGTGCAGGCCGATGCTCACCTGGGCGCAGACCGCCAGCAGGCTGATCGCGCCGGTGAGCCAGGGCCCCGCGAAGGCGGCGGTGAAGGCGGGCGCGGCCACCAGCAGCGCGCCGAGATGGATCGGCCGGGGGGTGAGCAGGTCTCCCAAGGTGATCAGCACGATCAGGGCCAGCGGAAGGGTCAGCCACGCATGGGCCGGTCTCCGCAGCCGATCGAGACGCGTCCTCGGAATCACCCCTCTGTCGTACACCCCGAAAGGGTGGCGTGCGCCCCCGGACCCCGGGTGGAGACCCCCGCTGAAGGGGAAGATTTTGGTCTTCCATTGCCCCTTCTTTGCCAGCGTGCGAGGGGGTACGCTCGGCGCGTGACCCGGTCGGGTGGTGTTCCCCCGTCATCACCCGGCCGGGCCTCGCAGGTCGTGGTCACTCCGGCCAGGGCGAGTTCTGGATGGTCTCGACGAAGTCCCCTCGGGTGAAGCCCGGGACGAAGTGCTCCAGGACGTCCGCCTTCACATTTCCGAAGGTGGTCTCCGGTTTGGGGGCGATGCCCTCGGTGAACGCCCGCAGGATGCACCGCTTGAAGTCGGGCCGTGGGTGCAGCGCGGTGATCTCGGCACGGTCGCTCGCGCTGATGTCGTGGTAGCCGATGCCCAGGACGTCGTACTCGACTCCGGCGGTGACCAGCGCCACCTCCGGCTCCATGAACTGCGGGATGCCCGGGGTGGTGTGCAGGGCGATGGCCGTCCACACCCGCCGGATGCTGTCCTCGGGCACCCCCCGGCTCTGGAGGAAGCGGCGGGCCTCGTCGGCGCTGTCCACCTCGAAGCGGCGGCCACTGCCGTGGAACTTCGCGCCCAGACCCAGGTCGTGGAAGATCGCGCCGAGGTAGAGCAGCTCCGGGTCGAAGCTCAGCCCTCGGTTGCGGCCCTGGAGGGCGCCGAACCAGTAGACCCGGCGCGAGTGGTGGTAGATCAGGTCGTCGGTGGTCTCCCGTACGAGCTCGGTGGCCTCCGTGGCGAGCCGGGTGTCCGGCACGGCCACTCCGGCGGCGAACGACTCCTGGGCTGTCATGGGCACGACTCTTCTCCTCGGGGGAAGGGCCTGGTAGGCCCCGGTGACCCCTTCAGCCTGCCCGCGCGCCCACCGTGCTGCCATGTCCTCCAGGACAGGAACCCCACAGGTCCGGACACCGCCGTTCCGTGCGACCGAGGCCGATACCCTGGCCGCGTGCACCATCGACAGGCAGGACGCCGGGCCCACCAGGTGGTCGTCTTCGCCTTCGACGGGGTACGGCTGATGGACGTCGCCGCCCCGCTGGCACCGGCCTGCGGATAGCGGCGGACCTGCCCGCCAATCGGGTGGACCGGGTGGACACCCTTGTCGTCCCCGGCCCGGCCGACCTCGACGCCTTCCGGCGGCACCTCGCCCGCACGGACCAGGTGGCCCGGCTGACCGGGACGGCGTAGGGCCCGCGGCCTGCCCGGGTCTACGGTCAGCGCCTCGGCAGGACAGGCGGGCTACGCTCGCTCCGTGACCGCTACCTGGGATCCCACGACGGTGGGCGTGCTGCGACTGCCCTCGGGCCGACTGGTGCGCGGCCGGGGACTGCGCCACCCCCTGCCGGCCGGACCGGAGCCCGACTTCGCGCTGTACCTGCTGGGCCACGAGCCGCCGCCCGTCGACTGGGAGGCCCGCTGGGTGCGCTGGCCGGACTTCTGGCTGCCGTCCGACCGCACGGCCGCCGGGGAGGCGCTGCGCGAGGCATGGGCGCGTGCCGGGGACGGGCGCGTCGAGGTCGCCTGCGGCGGCGGGTACGGGCGGACCGGTACCGCGCTGGCCTGCCTCGCCGTACTGGACGGAGTGCCCAACCGCGAAGCCGTCGCCTATGTCCGGGAGCACTACGCGCCACGGGCCGTGGAGACACCCTGGCAACGCCGCTTCGTCGCCCGCTTCCGGTAGCGCCGACGGAGGACGACCGTCGGGGCCGCCGCCATGGTGGCGACGGCCCCGGGCAGAGGTCGACGTCAAGCAGGACCGGCCGCCATGGCGATGTCGTCCTCGCCCGCCTCGTCCGCGACCCGGTAGCCGGGGACTGACGGCCAGCGGACGGTCAGTACCACCGACTCCTCCTCCGCGTACCAGGAGTGGTCGACGCCCTGGCCCCACACCACATAGTCACCCTGCCGGGTCAGGACGACATCGCGCCCGGGCAGTTCCACGCGGAAGCGCCCACTGATGAGGACCAGCAGCGCGGTGCGCTCCTCTCCGGTCACCCACTGCGCGCGCCTGTCGCCCTGCGGGTGGACGCCCCACTTGATCTCGACGGCCTCGCTGTGCCGGGGGTCGGGGGCGTCCTTGAAGTGCCCGAGCAGCCAGCCTCGGTCCAGTGCCGCGTCCCGGCCCGCGTTGCCCACGTACACGCTGTCGTCCATGGATCCGGACGGTAGCGCAGCGGTCACGGCCGTGCTGCGGCCCGGGTCTCAGGCAGGCAGCTCAACGCCCGTCAGCTCGGCGCAGGCGGCGAGCAGTCCGTCCTGGACCGCCGGGTCGGTGGCGGCGGGGTTGGCCTTCAGCTCGCACCGCCGCTTGAAGTAGCGCCCCGTCACGGTGGCGGCCTCCTCATCGCTGGTGGCCAGCCAGATCTGGGTCTCCGCGCCCTCCGGCAGGTCGTCGGTGGCGTTGGGCCCGCCGAGCTTGGTCCTGATCCAGCCCGGGTCGACGGCGTTGGACAGGGTCCCCTGCCAGCGTCGCGCGACCGCGAAGGCCAGGGCCACGTCGTACAGCTTGGAGTCCGAGTACGCCTGCATGCCGTCCCACGGCCTGCGCACCCACTGGAGGTCGTCCAGCGCCGCCGTGCCCTGGGCCTCCAGCCCGGAGGTCAGGTAGACCAGGCGGCGGGGCGCCGGCATCAGCGCGGTGAGCAGGTACGGCGCGAGCACATTGACCTGAAAGATGAGTTCCAGTCCGTCGCCGGTAACGCTGCGTCGGGGCGCTCCGCCGCCGATGCCGGCGTTGTGGATCACCACATCGAACAGGCCGGCCTCGGTGGCGGCCGCAGCCAGTTCCCGGGTGTCGGCCAGCGAGGCCAGGTCGCCCACGAGCACCCCGGCGGCCCCCGGTACCGCAGCTCGCGCCTGCTCGGCCCGTGCCTGGTCGCGCGCGTGCAGGACGACTCGGTGCCCGGCTGCGACAAGGGTCGCCGCGGTCTCCCGTCCGATCCCGTCCGTCGATCCCGTCACCCACACCTGCAGTCCGGTGCCGTCAGGCTCCATTGCTCCTCCTCGGTTGTCCGCTGCCGAAGCGTCACCTTAGGGCAGTGTCGCGTGGTCTTGGGCGGTCACCCGTCTGCCCCGCCCAAGAAGATAGCTTTTGCGGATTATGTTCTTATTCGTCCTGCGTGCTGGATCCGTTGCATGACTGACCATCACCGCACGCACACATGTTCTGCGATCTCCTGCTCCAGTGGCCCGGCGATAGTTCCTGCAATGGCTGCCCCCAGCCTGACCATGGAGGACTCCCTGTCCACCGGAGCGGCAGGCGCCACGACCACCACAGGGAAAGGTCCACCTTCAATGGCAGTGGATGCCATCCCGCTTGACCCCCGTAGAGGGCGTCGGCGGCGGGTCGCCCGGCTCAGAGCAGCCATCGGCCTGCCGCTTGGGGTGCTGGTGCTGGCGGCGGCCTCATTGTTCCCAGGGAACGCACATGCTGCGGATGCCCCTGTCGGGCTCGGGACCGTCACCAGCTACGCCGTTCTGGCCGGTTCAACGGTCACCAATACAGGCCCCAGCATCATCAATGGAGATCTAGGACTGAGCCCGGGCAGCTCGGTGACGGGCTTTCCCCCGGGAATCGTCAATGGGGTGCAGCACATCGCCGACGCCCCCGCCCTTCAGGCACAGTCCGACCTGACGACCGCGTACAACGACGCGGCCGGACGGGCGCCCACGGCCAGCGTCGCGGGCGATCTCACCGGGCTGACCCTGATTCCAGGGGTCTACCAGTCCACCGGCCCCCTCGGCCTGACGGGGACCCTGACACTTGACGCCCAGGGCGATCCTGACGCCGTCTTCATCTTCCAGATCGCCTCGACCCTCATCACCGGCTCCGCCAGCAACGTCAGCCTCATCAACGGGGCTCAGGCGTGCAATGTGTTCTGGCAGGTGGGCAGCTCCGCCACCATCGGGACCAATTCCTTCTTCATGGGCAACATCCTGGCGCTGACCTCCATCTCGGTGGAGACCGGCGCGGTCATCGAAGGCCGGGCGCTGGCGCGCAACGGCGCGGTCACCCTGGACACCAACACGATCACCAGGGCAGCCTGCACCGTCGGTCCTCCCGGACCCCCCGGGCCTCCCGGGCCGAGCGGACCTCCGGGGCCGAGCGGACCACCCGGTCCGACCGGCTCACCCGGTCCGACCGGGGCGCCTGGAGCGCCTGGAGCGCCCGGAGCACCTGGAGCGCCGGGGGCACCCGGGGCACCTGGAGCACCCGGGGTACCGGGGGCACCTGGAGCGCCTGGGGCGCCTGGGGCGCCTGGTGAGGCTGGGCCTACTGGTCCGGCTGGTCCGACCGGGGCGCCTGGAGCACCCGGTGCGCCTGGGGCGCCTGGGGCGCCTGGTGAGGCTGGGCCTACTGGTCCGGCTGGTCCGGCTGGTCCGACCGGGGCGCCTGGAGCACCCGGTGCGCCTGGAGCGCCTGGGGCGCCTGGTGAGGCTGGGCCTACCGGTCCGGCTGGTCCGGCTGGTCCGACCGGGGCGCCTGGAGCACCCGGTGCGCCTGGAGCGCCTGGGGCGCCTGGTGAGGCTGGGCCTACCGGTCCGGCTGGTCCCGCTGGTCCGACGGGAGCGCCTGGAGCACCCGGAGCACCCGGAGCACCCGGTGCACCTGGAGCTGCTGGTCCGACGGGAGCGCCGGGAGCACCCGGTGCACCTGGGGCACCTGGCCCGGCCGGTCCTCCCGGTCCTCCCGGACCGCCTGGACCGCCTGGACCTTCCGGCGGTGGCTACGGCGGCCATGGTGGCTACGGCGGCCATGGTGGCTACGGCGGCCATGGTGGCTACGGCGGCCACGGCGGCTACGGCGGCCACGGTGGTTACGGTGGTCACGGCGGCCATGGTGGTCACGGCGGCCACGGCGGCCACGGCGGCCACGGCGGTCATGGTGGTCACGGTGGTGGCTACGGTGGCGACCACGGTGGTTACGGCGGCGGACACGGTGGCGGCGACCACGGTGGCTACAGCGAGGACCACGGTGGCTACAGCGAGGACCACGGTGGCTACGGCGGCGAGCGCCTCGACGAGTCCGTGGAACAGAGCTACGGCGACGACTACGGTGACGACGCCGGCTACGTCGGTGACAACGGCATCTACACCGGCGACCACTGTGACGAGGGCATCGGCCACGGTCGGGGCGGTGCAGGAGGCGACGAGTCGGGTCATGACGCCCCGTACGCCGCCGCAGCACCCGGCCTGCTGCCCCCGGTGCCGCTTTCCACCGGGCTGGCGAGCAGCGGACTGGGCAACGAGCACGCCGTCCTCGCGATTGCGGCTCTCTCGCTCGCCCTGGGCATCTCGGTCCTCGCTGCTGTGAGGAGGCGCCGGCAACGCTGCCACGACTAACCGGCCGCCTGCCGTCCGGGCCCGTCGCGGCCTGACGGCGAGCCCATGGCCCACCCGGCCATGAGCGCAGTCGGCTGCACGGAGGTCGCGCTCCCCGCCCGGCGGGGAGCGCGACCTTCCGTTCGGATCAGGACCCGGCCAGGCTGGAGTCCCGGCGGGAAAGCTGATGGCATGGGAGGCATGGCTTCCTCTGCTGCCGGTGGCACACCGGCGACCTATGACCGCATCGGGATCGGCTACCGGCAGGTCCGGCGCCCCGACCCCCGGCTGGGCGAGCTGATCCACCGGGCGCTGGGCGGCGCCCGCACGGTGGTCAACGTCGGTGCGGGGGCCGGCTCCTATGAGCCGTCGGACGCCGAGGTCACAGCGGTCGACCCGTCCCAGGTCATGCTCGACCAGCACCCGGGTACGGCCAAGGTCCGGGCAGGCGCGGAGGACCTGCCGTTCCCGGACGGGGCCTTCGACGCGGCCATGGCGGTGCTGACCGTGCACCACTGGGCCGATCTGCACCGAGGGCTGAGCGAGCTGCGCCGGGTCGCCGGGCGGCAGGTCGTGTTCACCTGGGACCCGGACCACCGTCCGGAGCTGTGGCTGGTCGAGGAGTACCTGCCGGAGATCCGGGACCTGGATCAAGGGCGCTTCACCCCGCTGTCGGAGGTGGCCGAGGCGCTGGGCGCGCATACGGTGCTCCCCTTCCCGATTCCGCATGACTTCACCGACGGCCTCCAGACCGCCTACTGGCGTCGGCCCGAGTACTTCCTCGACCCCGTGGTGCGGCAGGCCAGCTCCACCTTCGCGACCCTGCCGACCGACGTCGTGGCGGCCGCGATGGCGCGGCTGCGCGCGGATCTGGACTCCGGTGCCTGGGAGAGCCGTCACGCCGACCTGCTCCGCCGGGACAGTGTCGACTACGGCTATCGTCTGCTCGTCGCCGGTGAGGATGCGGCTTCGGGCAGCTGACGCGGTGCCGGAGAGGGCCACCACCTGCTGTACCCGGACGACACGGCCTCTCTACGCGAGCGGCGGGAGGTCTTCGAGAGGGCGCTGCTCGCCGACTGAAGGCCGTCCGACCGGTCTGCGGCCGGAAGCGGAGGCCGATCTCTCGCGCGGAAACCGTTCGCACGCATAGGCTCATCCCCGTGCCGCGGGCCCAAGTCGGGCGTTCTTGGTGCGCGTTTCCGCGGCCTGTCGAAAGCAGATCAACGTCGCGATCCCAGGGGGACGGAACACGTGATCTCTTCTGAAGAGCAGCAGCACCATGACGGCATATCACGATGCGGTCACCCCAGAGTGGCTCCGGAGAGAACGCCGGAGGTCAGAGCCCCGGGCGGGTCGACCTGGGGGCCGTGGAGAGACCGGGGCGGATTGGTCGCCGGAGAACCGGATATCGACACCAGCGGCCTGCTAGGCCAATTGCCCACCGAGGCGGACGGATTGGAGAAGGCAGCGCCGGTGGTCCGGGTGGTGCGCGCCGCCGCCGTGCTCGGCGACGAGTTCACCCCCGACGCGCTGGTGCCCGTCGCCGGTCTGCCGCAGGACCGGGTCCTGGCGGCGCTGGACATCCTGGGCCGGGAGTACCTGGTCCGGGTCGCCGGTTCCCCGGCGCTGCTGGCATTCCGCGACAGGCGGCTGCGCAAGGTCGTGTACGACGACACACCACTGGGGGAGCGGCGGCTGCTGCACCGCCGCGCGGCGGCCGAGCTGGCCGGGCGTGGAGCGCCGCCCACGGCGGTGGCCGGTCATGTCGCACAGGTGGCCGGCTTCGACCACCCCGAGGACATCGGGATACTCCGGCGGGGGGCCGAAGCCTGCCTCCGTACGGCCCCGGAACTCGCGGCGACCTGGGCGGAGATCGCGGTCCGGCTGACCCCGGTCTACGACCCGAGGCGCACCGAGGCGCAGATCCTGCTCGGCCAGGCGTGGCTGCTCGCCGGTCGGCCGGCCGACGCCCGGGCCGTGCTGCATGCCGCGCTGCCCTCGCTGGCGCAGCCGCTGCCGGGTGCCGAGTCCTCCGGGGCCGCCTACTGCATGCAGGCCGAGCGGATGCTGGGCCACTATCCCGAGGCGTCCGCGATCGGCGAGCGCACCCTGGCCGCCGTGCCCGCCCAGGGCCACCCCATCGCGGGGATGGTGCACGCCCAGCTGGCGGAGGTCGCGGACCAGAGCGGCGACGACCTGGCGGCGCGTCGGCACGCCGACGCTGCCCTGGTACTGGCCCGCGAGCACTGTCCGGGTCCCGTGCAGGCCGGTGCCCAGGCCCTGGCCGCGCACGCCGCATTGCAGCTCGGGGGGCTCGCCGAGGCGCAGACCGCCACGGACGAGGCCGCGCGGCTGGCCGATGTGATGTCCGACGGCGCCCTCCTCGACGACCTGCTCAGCCTCCATCGGCTGGGCGTGGCCGAGCTGGCCCTGGAGCGGTTCGGCGACGCCGAGCGCCACCTGCTGCGGGCGGCGGACCTGTGCCGCCGCACCGGCCAGGCGTATGCGCTGCCGGACGTCCTCGCGGCCCTCGCCGAGACCTGCCTCCGGACGGGGCGGCTCTCCCTCGCGCTCTCCGCCGCCGAAGAGGCCGAGTTCCTGGCGACACGCGCCGACCGCCCCGATGTCCGGGCGTCGGCCGAGGTCTTACGGGCGCACGCCCTGCTGTGGAGCGCCGCGTCGGACTCCGCCGAAGACGCCCTGGCGGTCGCCGAGCGCGCCGTGCTGCTCACCCGGCACCTGCCCTGGAGATGGGCGGTCGCGGTACGCGCCCGCCAGGCGGAACTGCTGCTCTGCTGCGGCGCATGGGAGCGCGGCGACCGCCTGCTGCTTGAGGCAGCCGGAGGCGAGGCACTGCACGGAGTCCGCCCCGGCGCCCGGACCAGGCTCTGGGAACTGCTCGCCACCGGCGCGGCGGCACGCGGGGACGTCGCGGCGGCCGTTCGCCACAGCAGACGCGCCGCAGCGGGCGCCCGGTGGCTGCCGCTGCCCGGCGTACGGGCCTACGCCCGGCGGGCGGAGTTCCGCGTCGCGGCTCCGTACGGCGAGCGTGCCCGGGCGCTGAGCGAGGCGGCCGACGGCTTCGGCCGGCAGTCCATGCGGCTGGAGCAGTGCCGGACGCTGCTGCTCTCGGCCCGCCGCCTCATCGCCGCCCGGCGCGGCGCGGAGGCCGTACGGCAGCTCTGCGCGGCGGAGGAGCTGGCCCGTGCCTGCCGGTCGCCACGGCTGGGCGCGGAGGCGGCCGAGCTGCGCCGGCTGCTCTCCCCGGACCAGCCCCGGACCTCCGGCGGCGCCGAACCGCTGACCCGTCTCACCGGGCTCACCGACCTCACCGGGCTCTCGGGCCTGACCGGCCTGGCCGCGCTGACCGAACGCGAGCGCCAGGTCGCCGAACTCGCGAGCGCTGGCCTCACCAGCAGCGGCATCGCCGCCCGGCTCCAACTGAGCGTGCGGACCGTGGACAGCCATCTGGGCCGCATCTACCGCAAGTTGGGTGTCCCCAACCGCACGGCGCTGGCGCAGCGGCTCCTCCAACCCAAGGCATGACGGGCCGCCGGCGCCCCGGCACCGCACCGGAGCCGGGTCTCCGGCCCGGCCTCGGGCCGTGTTCGACAGATTCGGTAATACTGCCGATTTCTCCCGCAGTCGGAGGCAACACACTCTTTAACGCCGCAAAGGTGGATTGAGGGCCAAGGGTCGGCCGACCGCCGGTCTCCCGGACAGGGGACGAACCGAACCGCAGGCGCCCGCCGCGTGGTCAGCAGTGAGGAGACCGCCAGCTCCCCTCCCGAGCCGAAGGGGAGCCGTCCCGCAGAGGAGACAGGTCATTGTCCGAGATGCACCCTTCCGCCGGTCGATCGGGCACGAGCATGGTCACCCGACCGTCCGGCGGCGGGTCGCCCCATGAGATGAC
Organism: Peterkaempfera bronchialis; assembly: GCF_003258605.2. Lineage (NCBI taxonomy): Bacteria > Bacillati > Actinomycetota > Actinomycetes > Kitasatosporales > Streptomycetaceae > Peterkaempfera > Peterkaempfera bronchialis. The sequence continues at coordinate 604,036 of NZ_CP031264.1, read as the reverse complement.
CGACCTGCTGGCGGAACTCGCCGAGCAGGTGGGCAGGTGTCAGTCGGACCTGGTCCAGGCACAGGCCAGGATGCGGTCCCTCTGCACCCAGGTGGACGACCGCAGAGCTGCGGAGCCGGGCGGTACGGCGGTGGTGACGGCCGGTCAGGCAGCCGCCCTGGTGGTCGACCTGCTGGTCGGCGGTGCCCGGCAGCTGCGCTGGATCCGACCCGGGGAAGGGACCCTGATCCTGGGCTTCCCGGCCGTACGGGACCGGGTGCTGACCGCCCCCGGCGTGGCCCTGCGGGCCCTGCTCGGCGCCGGTTCGCCGCTGCCGTCGTGCGACCGGGGCGAGGTCAGGGCCGCCCCCGCGGGGTCGCGCGAACTGCTGATCGTGGATGACTCGGTGGCGCTGCTCCCGGCCACAGGGGGAGCCGGGGGAGCCGGAGGAGCCGGGGCCGCAGGTCAGGCGGGGGCGGTGGTCGTGGTCCGGCAGGCCGCCGTGGTCGAGCAGTTGGTCTGGCTCTTCGAGACCGCCTGGGGGCGGGTCGAGGACGAGCGTCCGGCGCCCGAGGCCGGCGCCGAGCCCGAGCCGTTCGGGAGGGGTGCGGACGCCGAGCTGAAGCGGCGCATCATCGGGCTGCTCGCGGACGGTGCCAAGGACGAGGTGGTGGCCCGTCGACTGGGCATCTCGCTGCGGACCTGTAGACGCCATGTCGCGGACATCCTCCACCAGCTGGGCGCGGTCAGCCGCTTCCAGGCCGGCGTGCAGTCGGTCCGGCTGGGCATCTCCTGCACCGAGCAGCAGACGGTGGCGGGCTGACGATCGGTCCGGGCCCCCGCCGCACCCGGCCAGGGGGCGGCGGGGGCCCGGACCGGAGGGCATCAGGTCCGCAGATCGAGCATCGGCTCGGCGTAGCGGGCACGCCCGCAGACGGTCATGAAGACCGGGGTCTGCTCGCGCGGCAGCCGCAGCAGGCTGGAGACCAGGTGCTCGTCGAACGAACGCGCCGGGCGGGCGAACAGCCCCTGCGCCGCAGCCGCGACGGTCAGGCCGTGGGTGACCCAGCCGCACCACACCTGGAGCAGGCTCCACGCCTCCGGCCCGAAGTCCGCGATCAGCCGCTCCAGGTCGACGGTGAAGTACCAGAGCGAGAGCGCATGCCGGACGCCGCAGTCGTTCTCCGGCGTCAGCGGATAGCCGAAGCCGGCCTCCAGCCTGCCCGCCAGCCCCGCGTCGGCCTGCTCCAGCCGCAGCGCTCCCTCGTCCACCGCATAGTGGCCGGAGGCGAGGCCGGCCGTGTGCTGGACGACGACATGGAGCCGGACGGCGGAGCCGATGTCCCGCAGCCGCCCCTCCGGAGCCGGGACCCGCGCCCAGGCCAGCAGTTCCGCCAGGCGGCCCCGGTCGGTGGCCGCCGGTCGCACCGCGAACCCGGTCAGCGGGCTCGGCACCCGGCCCGCCGTACGGTTCCACACCACCCGGCTCCAGTCCGTCCCGGCCCGATCGGGCAGCGGCGGGATCGCCTCGGCGGGGGAGCAGGGCGCTGCGTCGACCGTGTAGCGGACCTCGGCCACCAGGGCCGACCCGGTGAGGGACGGGTGCGCGGACCCGGTGTCCAGCAGGGCGTCGAAGCCCCGGTCGTAGCGGTCCTGGACGGGCCCGCCGAGCGGCCGGGACGGCGGCAGCGGATCGAGGCCGTGCAGGGTGACGACAACCGGCGCCGACCAGCTTCCCGGCCCGGACGAGGCCAGCAGCTCCCCGGCGGCGCCCACCTGGGGACCGCCGTACTGAACGGTCGCCGGGACGCCGAAGAGCTGCGCCGCGACCACCAGGCTGCGCACATTGATGCCGATCTCCAGGTCGGCCAGCGCCCGGCGCAGGATGCCGTACGGGGTGGGCAGATCGGTGTACCGGGCCCCCAGCACCACGCGGACGCCGCCGCCCGGCGGTCGCAGCGCCGCCACCGGGGCCGGGTCGGCATCGAGGTCCACCAGGGCATGCCGGTAGGGATCGAGGTAGCCGGGCGCACCGTCCGGTCCGACCACCTGCACATGGACCGGGAACTTGCTGCGGACGGAGGCGATGACCCGGTGGTCGTTGGCCGGGTTGGACGGCTCGCGGCGCTGGAGGCCGAACGCGGCGGTGAGCACATGCCCGAGCAGCCCCGGCCCGGCGTTCGCGGCGGGGACCCGGCCGCCCGGGTACCCGGCCTCGGCCAGCAGGTCCCGGGTGCCGAGCGGGAGGGGGCGGCCGAGCGGCCCGCGGGCGCCCTGCGGCGGCAGGGTGGCCGTGGTACGGACCCGCTCGTCGATCCGCACCGGGTCCTGGAGCAGTCCGCGCAGCGGCCCCTGGCGCAGCGCGAACCGCAGGATCTCGTCGTCGCTCGCGGCAGCCATCGTCGTTCTCTCCGCCCTCTCCGGCGTCATGTCAGCCATATCCGTCCGCTCGGCAGGGGGTGGCGGCCGAAGACCGGGTCCACCGTGACCAGCCGTCCGCCGATCCTGCGCCCGCCCACCGCCGTGCCCTCCCGCACCTGCCCGAGCAGGCGGTGCAGGGCGCGTACCGGAAGCAGCTCCACGCACCAGGCCCCGGCGGTCGGGGGCGGGGCCTTCTCGCCGTGGTGCAGCGCGGTGACGAACGCCGTACCCAGGGCGGCGTGCGCGGCCGTCGGCGTGGTCGGCCCCCATTCCGCGCTGACCAGGTCACCGGTCCGCCGGTCCTGGCAGCAGACCAGCGACCAGTCCAGACCGGGGAGGCGGCGCTCGGTCAGCTCCACCGGGCTGCCGTGGTAGTCATCGAGTGCGCTCCACAGCGCCCGGACGGGGGAGGAGCCGAGGTCCTGCCAGCGCACCTGACGCTCGGGGGCGGCGGCCGGCGCCTCGGTGGCGAGCAGTCGCAGGACGCCGTCGAGTACGAGGTGCGCCATGCTGGACCCGGCCGCCGCCGTCCAGGGCGCCCCGGGCGGGGGGCCGGGCGTCGCGGGACCGTCGTCCGCCATGGCCGCCTGGGCGCGCAGCAGGGCCAGTACGGCGTCGCGCCGGGCGGCGGCCTGGCTGCCTCCCCAGCCGAGCAGCGGGCCATGCGGTGCCGCCGCGACCGGTCGGAGTGCGGCCGTGGCGATCGGTCGGCCGGTCCCGGCCGCGTTCTCAAGCCAGCGCGCTGTGCCGCGCCACGGTGCGGTGAGGAGCGCTGCGGCGGCTTCTCCGTCGCTGTCGGTGTCGGTGTCGGTGTCGGCGGGGGTGAGGGTGGCGGCGGGCTCCAGGTCACGTCCGGTCAGCGGTCGCCGGTGCGGCCCCGGTGGCGGCGGGGTGAACGGGACGGTGGTGACCGACGCCGTGTGGCCGTGCACCACCAGCAGGTCGTCGGTCTCCGCGATGCCGGTCAGCCGGTCGAGTACGCGTCGGGCGGCCAGCGACCCGGCGAGCACGGCCCCCACGGGCCGGGGCGGGGGCGCCGCCGGGTCGGTCCGATTCCACAGCGCCACCCGCTCGACGGCCGACGCGAACCCGGGCAGGCCCCCCGCGCCGTCCAGCACCGGCCCGACCACGATCCGCTCCTCGTCGGCGACCAGCGGCAGCAGCGCCCCGGGCCCGGACAGCGAAGCGGCGACCGCCAGCAGGTCGGCCGGTGCCTCCACGTCGTCGATCAGCACGGTGAGCCGGGCCGGGTCCGCCCCCTCGGCGAGCCCGATGCCGAAGGACTCCAGCGCGCGGGTCAGGGCGGCGGCGGCCGGGCCGCCGCCCCGGACGGCGACCCGGGCCGCGCGCACCTCGGCGAAGACCTCGTAGGGCCGCGCGCAGTGCTCCTCCAGATGGCTGAGCAGATCCTCGTGGCGCGCGGCCGTGGCCGCGTCCGGTACCGGCCTCCCGGCCGTGTCCAGGTCCAGCATCAGGCCGCGCTCCAGCAGCCGGCCGACGATCCCGCGCAGCACCGCCGCCGCCGAGGGCTGCTCCGTCGCGATGAGCGCGTCCAGGTCGGTGCCGTCGGTGAGCGCCCCCAGGTGGGAGTCGAACAGCCGGAACACCTCGGACGGTCCGCGCAGTACAAACGACGACCCGTGGAAGCGGCAGTACAGCCCCTGCTCGGTGGGGGCGAAGTGGCTGCCTGGCCGCAGCTTCACCCTCACCGCGCGGCACCGTCGCAGTCGACCAGCCAGACCGGCGACGCGGGGCTTCCCGGCTGCGCTCCGGCCGCTGCGCCAGGGTCGGCGGGAAGGTGGCCGCCGCGCCCGAGGACGACCCGTCCACTGGTCAGGCGCGGCAGGTCGAAGCCGGTCGCGGAGGGGTTCGCGGCCCGCAGCCCGGCGACGGTCGCCGCATAGGGGTCGAGCAGCACCCGTCCCGCGCCGGACAGCCAGGCGGCGACCCCGAGCGGCGCGGGCAGCGACTCCGGCTGCCCGGTCGGCGTACAGCGGACCAGGAAGGGGCGGCCGTCGCCGTCGTGCAGGGTCAGCGTGTCGGACTCCTGGTCATGGACCAGGGCCACCCGGCACCAGTCGGCCGACGCCATCGGGGCCCGGTCGGCGGTGGCGGACCGCACCATGGGCCGCTCCGGGTGCGCCAGCACCCGTATCCGCTGCCCGTCCTCCCCGGGCTCCGGGTCCGAGGTCCGCCCGGCGGCCTCATAGGCGAGGACCTCGACCCAGCCGTCCTGCGGCCGGACCAGCACGCGGTAGCCGACCGGCGGCTCCGCGAAGCGCTGCGGAAGGCCCGCCGCCAGCTCTTCGAGCAGGCCGGGCTCCAGCGCGACCGGACCGTCGGCGGTCGCGCGCAGCCGCCGGTCGAGTGCGCGCCTGGCCTCGGCGCGCAGCCGCAGCAGCCGGCCCAGGGAGCCGTCGGCCGGTCCGAACTCGTCGCTCGCTGCGGAGCCGAGCATGCGGGCCCGGCGCTGCGCGACGCCGAGCAGGTCGGCGGCCTCGTCCGCCAGGTTGGCCCGGCCGCCCGCACCGAACCGGTCGGTGAAGGCGACGGTGAGCAGGGCCCGGGTGTCATGTCCCCGGTCGAACACCGCGCACAGCCGGGCGACCGCCGCCAGGTCGCCGAAGGCCCGCTCATAGCCGGCCGGGGGCCGGGCCAGGGTGTGCCGCAGGGCCGCCGCCCCGGTGCCTGGACGGCTCGGCGGGGCGGGCGGCCCGCCGGGCCCGGCCGGGACCAGCAGCCCGCTGCGCAGCCCGGCCCGGACCGCCTGCGCGGCGGCGTCCGGCCCGGCCAACCGGCCGCCCAGCTCTGCGGTGAGGGCGGCGGCGGGCAGCGGGCCGAGTCCGGCGAGCGCCACCAGGGCGCGCACCGTCGCGGTCACGGTCACCGCCAGCACCCGGATCCGCTCGCCGTCCCGCACCTGGTAGCGGATCCGGCCGTCCTGGTGGACCGCGCTCGGGTTGAGCAGTACGGGGAGGGCCGGGTCGGCGGCCGGTTCGATCACCGGTGCGGTGGCGGAGGTCACTGGGCCACCGCCGGGAAGTGCGGGCGCACCTTGTCCGCGAAGAGCTCGGTGGAGCGCATGGCGGCGGCGCCCCCGAAGTCGCCGAAGTCGGCCTGCCAGAGCAGCCCGTCGGCGTGGGTGCGCTCCTGGAAGCGGCCGATCTGCTCGACCACATGCTCCGGCGAGCCGACGATGGCGCTGCCGTTGGCCCGCAGGTCCTTGGCGGTGAGGGTGCGGATGGACGCGGCCAGTCCGGTGTACTGGGCGTAGTCGGAGGAGACGGTCTCGTCCCAGCTCTCCAGGGCCGACCCCCAGACCTGGAGGTACCGGTTGAGGTGCGGGTCCGCGATGGCCCTGGCCTCCTGGTCGGTGTCGGCGACGACCAGCGGCATGCTCGCCATCACGCGGGCCCGCTCGCCCGGGTGGTGCGCGGCGAACGACTCGCGGTAGAGCTCGACCATCGAGGTGTCGAAGTCCCGCCCGGTCGGGGTGATCAGCAGGCCGTAGCCGAGTTCGCCGATCCGCCGGAAGCTCGCCGGGGTCTGTACGGCCGCGATCCAGAACGGCGGCCGGGGCTGCTGGGTCGGGCGGGGCAGCACGGTCGCGTCCCGCAGGGTGAAGAAGGGGGTCTCCTCGCTGACCTTCTCCTCCGTCAGCAGGCGGTGCACGGCGGCCACGGTGGCCTCGAAGCGGGCCCGGCTGCCGTCCATCGGCACATCGAAGGAGACGAACTCATGCGGCAGGTAGGCCCGCGCGAAGCCGATCTCCAGCCGCCCGTTGCTGATCGCGTCGACCATGGCGATCAGCGAGGCGAGCTGGACCGGGTGGTGGAAGACCGGCAGGACGCATCCGGTGATCAGCCGGATGTTCCGGGTCTGCGCGGCCACGGCGGTCAGGAAGGTCAGCGGGCTCGGGCAGTAGCCGCCGTAGGGGTGCAGATAGTGCTCGGTCATCTTGACGTAGTCGAACCCGGCCTGGTCCCCGTACCGGGCCAGCTCCAGGACTTCGTCGTAGTACGCGGTCGGCGCCTTGGTCGCCGGGGTGCTGTCGGGCAGGAAGGAGAGGCCGAAGCGCACAGTGTCCTCCGGAGGCAGGGGAGTTGGCAGGGGGTACGGGGTCAGGGCTGGAGCAGGACGCCGGTGAAGGCGGCGGCGGAGAGGTGCCGCGCGGCGGCGGCCCGGACCTGGGCGGTGCCGGTCGCGGCGAGGCGGGCGGGGAACTCGGTGAGCCAGTCCGGGGCGAGGTCGTGCACGCAGGCGTCGAACAGCGCGTCGGCCAGGCCGGTCTGGCTGGAGAGCGTGATGGACCGGACGCCCCGGCTGTACCCCGCCGCGGACCGCACCTCCTCGGGGGTGGGCGGCTGGTCGCCGCCGATCCGGTCGAGGTGGGCCAGGGTGCGGTCCAGCGCCTCCGCCGCGTGGCGCGGATCGCAGCCGAACTGCACCAGGTTCACCGCCTGCCCGCCGATCTCCTCGGCGGCGCACCGCGCGCTGTAGACGTAGCCGGCCTCCTCGCGCAGCGTCCGCATCAGCCGGGAGGAGAAGTAGCCGCCGACGATCTGCTCGGCCAGGTGCAGCGCCGGGTACTCCGGGTCCCGGCGCGGCAGGGAGGGCCCGGCCAGCCAGACGTCGGCCTGCCGTACGCCCGGCCGGTCGACCGTGGCGACCGGGCCGCCGAGGACGGCGGGCGGCCGGGGCATCGCGCGGGCCGGAGCCGCCCCGGACCAGTCGGCCAGCGCGGTGGCGGCGGCGTCCAGGGCGTGACCGGGCGTCAGGTCCCCGGCCAGCACCAGGACCGAGCCGCCGGGCACCAGCCGGGTGCGGTGCAGCTCCGGCAGGGCCTCCCGGGGTACGGCGGCGACCTGGTCGGCCGACGGCGTCTCGCGGGCCGCCGGGTGGTCGCCGAAGCAGTGCCGCAGCAGGGCGGCGCGCGCCGCGTACTGTGGCAGCCGCTCGGCGATCCGGACCCGGTCGACCAGCCGGGCGCGTTCGGCCTCCACGGCCCGGGGGTCGTAGGCGGCCCCGGTCAGGCAGTCCGCGAGCAGGTCGAGCAGCAGCGGCAGCCCCTCGACCGGCGCCCGCGCGGTGATCTTCAGCCGCTCCGGCCGCACGGTGGCGCGCAGGGTGCCGCCGAGTCCGGCCAGGTCGCGCTCGAAGGCGTCCCGGTCGCGCCGCGCCGTGCCGCAGAGCAGGGTGGAGACCAGCAGTTCCGCGTCGGCGCAGTGCCGGGGCTCCTCGCCGCCGAACGGGACGCCGAGGCGCAGCTCGACCATCGGCACCGAGGCGCGGCGCGCGGCGACGATCCGCAGTCCGCTCGGCAGGGTACGCGCGGCGTGGTCCAGCGGTGGCGGCGGCGGGGCCTGCCGCAGGTCGGGCAGCAGGTGAGCGGGCAGGGTCGGGGTGGTCATGCCGCTCCTTGGTCGGGCTCCAGGGACAGCACGGCGGGTGGGCAGTCGGCGAGCGCGGCGGCTGCCGCGCGCACCTGGTCGAGTCCGTCACCGGTCGGCAGCGCGGGTGCCTCCAGGGCCTGTTCGGCGTCGGCGTAGAGCACCTCGAAGGCGGCCAGCCGGCGGGCCCGCGCGGCCACGGTGTCCAGCTCGACGTACCAGGCGGTGCGCAGCCGGCGCGCGGCCGACTCCACCTCCTGCCGGGTCAGGCCGCCGTCCTGCTCGGCGGCGCGGGCCATCCGGGACAGCTCCTCCTGGACGGCGGCGGCGACGGTGTCGGGCGAGGCGCCGGTGCCGCAGACGGCGGTCGCCACGATCGCCTCGGGGTCCCTGGCGTCGTACGCCTGCCCGGTGAGCGAGGGCAGTACGGCCGCCTGGGTGGCCAGCGCCCGCTCCCGCACCAGGACCCGGCGCAGCCGACCCGACTCGGGGTCCCCGAGGACCGAGGCGGCGAGCAGCGCGGCCCGGTACTCGGGCGAGCCGGGCGGCGGGCAGCGCCAGGCGACGGCCAGCGCGGGCACCGGGGCCAGCGGGTCGCGGCGGGTGACGGCGACGGGCTCGGCCGGGGGCGGTTCGGCGGTCGGCGGCCGGTCGGCGGCGGGCCTGCCGGGCAGCGGGCCGAAGTACCGGTCGACGAGGTCCAGCGCACGGGCCGGGTCGAAGTTGCCGCTGATGGCCAGGACCGCGCTGCCCGGTGCGTAGTGCCGGTCGAAGAACTCCTCGCACTCCGCCACCTCCACATCCGCCAGGGACGCGAAGTCGCCGTAGCCGTTGTGGGTGTTGGCGTGCCGGGTGAAGAGCAGCTCGGGCAGCTGGAACGCCGGGAATCCGCCGTAGGGGCGGCCGAGGATGTTCCGCCGGATCTCCTCGGCGACCACCGCGACCTGGTTGTCGATGTTCTCCTGGGTGATGCGCGGGGACCGCATCCGGTCCGCCTCCAGGAAGAGCACGAGCTCCAGCGCCTCGGCCGGTACCACCTGGTAGTACGCGGTGTGGTCCCGGTGCGTGGCGCCGTTGAAGGCGCCGCCGGCGGCCTGGATGTGCTGCGCGTGGGCGAGCTTGGGCAGCGAGGCGCTGCCCTGGAACATCAGATGCTCGAAGAGGTGGGCGAAGCCGGACCGCGCCTCGGTGCGGTAGCCGACGTCATAGCTCACGGTGACGCCCACGGCCGAGACCTCGGGGTCCGGCAGCAGGAGCACGGTCAGCCCGTTGCCCAGCCGGTGCCGTTCCAGCCGGTGGCGGGTGCGCACCTCGGCGGTGCTCACGGTCACGTCAGATCCCTTTCCTCCGGTGCTCGGGCGGGCGCGGCACTAGCGTTCGTCGGTACGGAGGGAGCGCAGGCCGAACCAGAGGGTCAGCAGCGCCAGACCGACCGCCACCGCCGCGCCGGTCATGGCGCCGCTGCCGGTCAGCTGCCCTTGGAACAGCGCCCGGGTCCCGGTCACCACATGGGAGAGCGGGTTGGCCTTGGAGAGGCCGGACAGCCAGCCCGGGGCCAGCGTCATCGGCAGCAGCACCCCGGAGAGCAGCAGGGTCGGCAGCGTCAGGCTGTTGATGAGCTGGCCGAAGACGTCCTCGGCGGGCAGCCGCAGCGCCAGGCCGTAGGAGAGCGCCGACATGGCCAGGCCCAGCACGCCCAGCACCGCGAAGGAGATCAGCACGCCGACGAGGGAGGCGCGCAGCCCGGCCAGCAGTGCGCCGAGGACCAGCAGCACGCCTTGGGCGGTGAGCACCACCACATCGCGCAGCACCCGCCCGATCAGCAGGCCAAGCTCGCTGGCCGCCGTCACCCGCATGCGGTCCAGTACGCCCGAGCGGGTGTCGGCGATCACGCCGAACCCCACGAAGACCGAGGCGAAGACCGACTGCTGCACCAGCAGCCCGGGGACGAAGACCCGCCACGGGTTGTCGCCGAAGCCCGGCACCTCGGTGAGCCGGGACAGCAGCGGCGCGAAGAGGGTGAGGTAGAGCAGCGGCTGGAGGAGTCCGGCGATCACCCAGGCGGGGTTGCGCAGGGTGTAGTGCATCGACCGGCGGAAGATGATCAGGCTGGTGCGTGCTGTGGTCACGAGGCCACCTCGGAGTGGATCGGCTCGGCGGGGGCGTCCCCGGTCGCTGCCTGGTCGGGTTGGGGGGCTTGCTCCGCCGGGGCGGCACCGCGGCCCTCCTCGCGCAGCGAACGGCCGGTCAGCCGCAGGAAGGCGTCCTCCAGGGTGGGGCGTTTGACGGCGATCGAGGTGAGCTCGACCCCCGCCTCGTGGAGGGCTCGCAGCAGCTCGGGCAGCCGGCGCTGCGCGTCCGCGCAGTGGAGGTGGACCGAGCCGACCGTGGAGTCCGGGCGGCAGTCCGGGAGGACCCGGGTGGCGACGGCTGTGATGTCGCCGATCTGGTCGCTCTCCAGGATGATGACGTCGCCGCCGATCTGGTTCTTGAGCGCGTCCGAGGTGTCGGAGGCGACGATGCGCCCGCCGTCGATCACCAGGATGCGGTCGCAGAGGGCGTCGGCCTCGTCCAGGTAGTGCGTGGTGAGGAAGATCGTGGTGCCCTGTTCGGCACGGAGCGTGCGCAGGTGGTCCCAGAGGTTGGCGCGCGCCTGCGGGTCGAGACCTGCGGTCGGTTCGTCGAGGAAGAGCAGTCCGGGGCGGTGCACCAGCCCCAGCGCCAGGTCGAGGCGGCGGCGCTGCCCGCCGGACAGCTTGCTGCACGGCCGCTCCAGCAGCTCGCCGAGGTCGAACTGCTCGGCGAGTTCGGCCGCCCGGGCGGTGGCCGCGGCTCTGTCCAGGCCCTGGAGCATCGCCTGGGTACGCAGTTCGTCCCCCGCGCGGTGCTCGCCGCCGGAGCCGCTCTGGCCGACATAGCCGATCCGCCGCCGCACCTCGGCCCGCTGCCGGACCACGTCGTGGCCGGCCACGGTGGCGGTGCCGGAGGTCGGCTTCAGCAGTGTGCAGAGCATGCGGACGGTGGTGGTCTTCCCGGCGCCGTTGGGGCCGAGGAAGCCGACGACTTCGCCGTCCTCGACCGTCAGATCGACTCCGGAGACCGCCTCCACCGGACCGGAACGGGTGCGGAAGACTCGGGTCAATCCCTGCGCTGTGATCACATTGGGCTCCGATGTGCGTCCAGGGGCGCTACGGGCCACGAACTCCCGGTCGCGGCGGTCGAGCGCACGGAGTCGGGGCCGGCGGTCGGCCGAAGGCGACGGCACGGCATGCGCTGGCAGCACCCGACTGTGGGCGAGAGCCACCGCCGCGTCCAGTGCACGGCCCGGGGTGCGGCGGAATCTGGCACCAAACTGCACCTCGGGGATGTCCGGCTTGCCGCCTTTGATGCGAACAGTTTCGAGGAAAAGCCCCAAAGGGGACATTGCGGACGCGCCGAGCCGACCGCGCGATGGCACGTTGATGTCATCGGACGTGCTTGCGCGAATGCGGCGGCCCCAGGAAGCTGATGGTCGTTCGCGTGGCACCGAAATCCACGCGGCAACCGACGAAGGGAAAAGACAATGAGCATCGACTTCGGCGCATTCGACGTGAACGAGCTGGAGGTCCTGGACGTGACCGACAGTGTCGCGCTCCCGGACATGGGCGCCTCCGCGATCATCATCTTCCCGACCGTCACCCCCGACGGCGAGGAGATCCTCGGCGAGGCCGACCTGGGCATCAGCGGCTCGCTGTCCACCTCCTGCTGCTGACCTCCCGCATTCCGGAATGACGCGCTGAACGCATCATGAATTCAAAGTAGCGTCACCGGTGGATTCAGCGGACCGGCCTATCTGCGGACGTTCGTCCGGCCTCACGCCGGCGCGGCGCTCCGTGTTCCTCCGGGAGTCACGACATGGACAGAATCGGCCCGGGCACGGCCGTATGCATCACCGACTATTCAACGCAGCCTCGGGAGCTGCTGCGTGCGATGTCCTCGCCGATCCGGCGATTGAAATCCACGCAGCAGCTTCCGGTCGTCCAGCTGCGGCGCGGCTGGCTGCACGGCTCGCATCTGCGCGTCGTCGTACGCGCCTATCCCGACCGCACCGCGCACCTTGAGGAGTTCCTGGAGACCGCCGGCCGGATCGCCGCCGAGCGCCCCGGTGAACCGCCCGCAGTGGAGGACTACCTGCGGCGCGCCGGACAGCTGGCCCGCTGGGAGAACCAGAAGGGCGACCCCCTGCCGCTGCACCCGCAGGGCCATGTCACCGCCGGACCGGACGAGGACGCCGAGCAGCTCGCCCCGGACGTCCTGCGGGCCCGCGACCTCATCACCGCCGGCTATCTGGAACCCGTCCTGGACACCGCCGAACTGCCCGACGCCGAGCTGCTGCCCACCCTCGCCCGGGTGATGGCCCTGGTGGCGCGCTCGCATCCGCTGGGCTACGGCGTCGGGACGCTCGCCTTCCGCTCCCATGTGGAGGGCGTCTGCTCGGCGACCGGCAACCACGCCGACCTCGGGTCCGTCTTCGCCCAGCGCTTCGCGCAGGACGAGGAGGTCTTCCTCGACGCGCTGACCGCACCCGTCGATGACCCGCTGCTGCACTCCTGGCAGTCCGCGATCGGCCGTGGCTGGGGCGTGGCCGAGGGCATGTGCGCCGCCGGCCTGCTGGACGAGCGGGCGTTGCAGAGCGCCGTCGGCCCGATGGAGTACCCGATGGGCCCGCCGGTGCGCAGCGAGTTCATCGCCGCGTATCTGACCAACCGCCAGGTGGCCGAGCAGAACTACCGCCAGACCGCCTACCGGGTGCTGCTGAACACCGTCTACCCCACGCTGACCTGCTTCGGCATCACTCCGCTGCGGCGCTACTACCTGTGCTTCGGGCTGAGCGAGGCGGCCGACCGCCTGACCGGGCTCAGCTCCGTGGAGCGCATGCGCGCCCGGGCCGGCGAACTCGCGCCCCGCTGACCCCGGCGCGCGCACCTCCCCCCGGCGTACTTCCCCTGGCGCACCACCCCCCCCTGGCGCACTTCCCGGGTGATTCCCCCGAGCGAGAGGAACTCTCCCCGTGCTGACCGACGCCGCGCAGGACTCGGCCGCCCCGACGCCCCCGGCAGAGCCCGGACGGTGGACGCTCGCCGACAGCGTGATGCTGCGCATCAACCCGACCGCCGGCCGCCGGCCGCCGGCTGAGCGCACCCCCGCTGCGTACCGCGCTCGGCGCCCTGTACGCGGCCGAACGCCGCTGCGCTGAGCTGAGCGAACCCGCCTGCGACGCGCTGTTCGCCCTGGCCGGGACCGCCGAAGGCCGACTCCGGCACCGCCTGCTGCACCTCAAGCGCGCCGTCTACAACGGGCGCGACCCCGGGCCCGGCCCCTGGCCGGCCGACCTCCCCGCAGTCGTCGTCGCCTGGCTCGACGCCGCCGAACGCAGGCTGCTGGCCCGCACCGCCGTCCAGACCGGCCACCCCACCTTCCTCACCCAGGAACGCGTTGCCTTCGCCGAGGCCCTCGGGTCGGAGCCGTTCCAGCTCTCGCTCGCGCTGAACTCCCCGCAGATGCTGGACGCCGTGCTGCGCTACCGCCGCAGCCCCGGCCGCCCATCAGCCAGGGACCGCAAGTCCGAACGCGGCCTGATCCAGCACTACGCCCGCGCCATCCTGCGGGTCAGCCCGCTCTCCCGCCTCACCGCCGCCGGCTTCGCGACCTGGTCGCCGGACGGCACCCCGCTGGACCAGACCCGCTTCGACCGGCGCCAGGCGGCCGGACTGCTGAGCATCGACCAGCCGCTGCTCTCCGGCCTGGTGGGCGGCATCGCCAACCCGCCCGACGCGGTCTCCGCAGGCACCGCGCCCATCCCCGGCCTGCTGGCGCGCAACCCCATGCTGCGTGAGGAGGGCGACCGGATCCGCTTTCTGCACCGCGCCGACGGCCGGTCCCGGCTGCTCGGCGCCGTGCTCAACGACGGCCTGGCGACCGTACTGCGGCTGACCGCGCTCGGGCCGATCCCCACCGAGGCACTGATCGAGCAGACCGCGCTCCGGCTGGCCATCCCCCCGCAGGAGGCCGAGGCCCTGGTCACCGCCGCCGCCCGAGCCCAGATCCTGGTCGCCGGGCCCGTGCTGGACGAGCAGAGCGCCGACCTGCTCGGCGACGCCGAGCACGCGCTCGCCGACCGCTGCCCCGAGGCCGCGCCGCTGCTCACCCGGCTGCGCGACGCACTCGACCTGGCCGCCCGGGGCTCGGTGACCGAGCGGACCGCCGCCCTCAACCGCATCGAGGCCACCGAGAAGCAGCTCAACGCCCTCAGCGCGGCCCCGGCCCGGCTGCGGGTCAACGAGGACTACCTGCTCGCCCCGCGCACGGTGAGCCGCGACGGCTACGATCAGCCACTCCGCGACCTGGCCGCGGTCGCCCGCTTCTACGCCATGTTCGACCGCCACCACGATGCGCGGTCCCTGCTCACCCGGGCCTTTGTGGACCGGTTCGGCAGCGGCGGACAGGCCCCGCTGCTCGACCACGCCCAGGATTTGGTCGCCGAGGTCCGCGCCCGGCAGGCCGCGCTGACCGAGCAGACCGCGGCCGACCACGGCCCCGCCGACGGCTCGCTGGCCGCGCTGCTCAAGACCCGGGCCGACGCCTGCACCGCGCTCGGCGACCGCCTGCTGGCGGCCCGCGCCGAGGAGGAGCTGCGCTTCGGCGCCGACTGGTTGGCCGAACTGGCGGCAGCCGTACCCGACCGGTTCTCCGCCGACGGCGCCTCCTACGGCATGCTGGTGCAGCCCGCCGGCGACCGGCTGGTGGTCAACGCCTGCTATCCCGGCCACGGCCAGCTCACCACGCGGTTCCTCGGCCAGCCCCAGGCGGACCCGCACGGCGACCCGCCGGACCGGCTGCGCCGCCGCCTCCACGCCCTCTACGGCTCGGACGGCCCCCGCCTGGTCGAGGACCACGGGCTGCACGGCAGCAACCTCAACCACCGGATGCGCCTGCTGGACCGCACCATGACCGCACGGGACTGGGCCGCCGCCCGCCTGGTCCACGACCCGGCCACCGACCGGCTCGGCCTGCTCGACGGCGACGGCGCCCCGGTCCGGGTGCTCTCCCTCGGCATGAAGTGGATCGACGCCCAGCCCCCCGCGCTGCTGCTGGCGGTCTGGCTGTACGGCCCGAGCCTGGTCGCCTTCGACCCGGTCGAACGCACCCACCGGGCCCGCCGCGACCACGACGCCCGGACCGGCGGCACCACCGCGTATCCGCGCCTGGTCGCCGGGCACTGCGTGCTCCAGCGCCGACGCTGGTACCCGGGCGCTGACCTGCCCGCCCCGGCGGAGCCCGCCGACGAGGTCAGCGACCTGCTCGCGGTCACCGCCTGGCGTGCCCGGCACGACGTCCCCGAGCAGATCGTCATCAAGACCCCGCTGTGGCGGATGCCCGGCCTGGACCGAGACCGCGACCGCGACGGCAGCGCGCCGGAGGCCGGTACGGCCGCGCAGATCCAGCAGATCGTCGCCGCCCGCCGCCGGGAGAAGCCGCAGTATGTCGACCTGGCCAGCGCGCTGATGGTCCGGGTGCTGCCCCGGCTGATGGAGCGCCGTCGGATGGGGTACTTCGAGGAGGCGCTGCCCGAGGTGCGCACCGGCGTCCACGCCGCCGAGTGGGCCGTCGAACTGGACCGCCTCCCGTCCCCGCCGCACCCCGAGGGAGGCCCCGCGTGAGGGTCAAGCTGCGCCCCGACGCCCACTATGCGCCGGTCCCGCAGGGCGTCCACTGGGCCCGGGCCGGACGCTCGTTCGTCCTGGCCGGGCCGCCCGGCCTGTATCCGCTGCTCGACAGCCGACTGGGCCTGCTGGCCGCCGGCACCAGCCTGGACGACCTGGTCCGCGACCTCGGCGACGAAGCCGCCCGGCCCGTCCTGCGCCACATCCTGGACCGCCTGCTGCGGGAAGGCGTCCTGCTCGACCTGGACGCGCTGACCGCCCCACCGCCGGACCCGGCGACCGCCGCCCGCCACGCCGAGGTGCTCGCCTTCCTGGAGGCGCGGAGCGACGACCCGTACCGGGTCTTCGCGCGGCTGCGCGGCGCCACCGTCGCCGTCGTCGGCGGCGGTCCGGCGGCCCGGCTGGTCGAGCGGACCCTGCGGAGCTACGGCGTCGAGGACATCCGGCGCAGTGAGCGCCCCACCCCCCGGGCGGCCGACTGCGACCTGGCCGTCCTGGTGGACGACGCCGACACCCCCGGGGAGCCGCCCCGACCGGAGGAGTACGCCGGCGTCCCACTGATCCCGGTCCACGCCGGACGCGACTTCGCCCTGGTCGGGCCGGTCGGCGCCCTCCCCGCGCACCCCGCGCCGCTGCTGCGGCGGGTACGGGCCTGGATCGACGCCACCCCGGACGGCCCGGCGCCGCGCCCGCTCAGCGCGGTACTGGCCGGATCGCTCGCCGCGAGCGCGGCACTGGCCCTGCTCACCGGGATCGGCGACCCCGCGCCGGGCCCGACGCTGGTACACGGCGGGCAACTGCGCACCCGGCAGCTCCCGGCCGCGCCCGGCACCCCCGCCCCGACCTGGGAGCGCTGCGCCGCCCCCCTGGCCCTGCTCGACCAGCACGCAGCACCGGCGGAGCCGACCGAGCAGGCAGAGCTGAGCGCCGCCGCCACCCTGGAAGCGCTCGCCGCCCTCACCCAGCCGTGGAGCGGCCTGGTCGCCCGGGGAGACGACGCCACGCTGATCCAGATGCCCGTCTCGCTGGCCACCGCCCGGCCGCTCGGCAGCCGCCCGCCGCAGCCCACCGCAGGCTGGGGGCACAACCGCGCCGAGGCGGTTCTGGACGCCCTGCTCGCGGCCGTACGTGTGCTGGCCGCCCAGGACTGCCCGCCGCAGTGGCGACCGCCGGGCGCGGCCGGGGGCCCGCCGGTGGCTGCCGCCGCCGGTTCCACGGCTCCGCGCTGGCTGCTCGACGGAGCGCTGCGCTGCCTGGACGCCGAGCTGACGAACCGTCCGGCGCTGCGCCGACTGGACTGGCAGGGCCTCACCGACGCCGGCCAGCGGTCGCTGTGGAGCGTCACCGAGGACTACTTCCGGCGCTCCATCCACGCCGAGGTACGGGCCCTACCCGGGCTCGGCTGGGCACTGGCCGCCGTCGAGGACACCACCGGCACCCTCCGCGCCCGGGCCTGGGGCCCCGACCCCGACACAGCGCTGTACGCGGCACTCGGCGCCGGGGCGGCCGCAGCCCAGGCCGACCCCGCACTCCGGGAGCGGCTCGGAGACGGCGGCCCCGGCACCGCGCTGATCGAAACCCTGCCGGACGCGGCGGTGCGCGCCGGGCTCCAGCAGGTCGAGAAGGTGCTGGCCGAGCAGGGGCGCCGCCTGCACGCCGCCCGGCGCACCGCCGACCCGGTGCTGGGCGAACTGCCCGTCGTCAGCGGGCTGGTGTGGTGCGCATGACCGACATCGCCAAGCCCGACATCGCCAAGCCCGACATCGCCAAGCCCGACATCGCCAAGCCCGACACCGCCGCACCGGCTGTCCCCGCCGCACCGGCCGCCCCCGGGCACCCGCCACGGGTGGGCCCCGGAGCCCCCGCCGGCTGGGACTGGCCGGGCTGGGCCGCCGCACTCGGCGGCCCGGATGCGACCGGACCCCTGCTGGCCTGCCGCGGCGGGTTCGACGTGGGCTGGGAACGCCAGGCCCTGGCCTGGGCCCGGACCGCCGACCGGCCGCTGCTCTCGGTGCGGATCACCGCCTCGGAGACCCTGATCGGGCCGCTGTGGACCCCCGGCGGCTCCACCGGGTGCGCCGGCTGCGCCCAGGCGGCCTCGCTCTATCTGCGGTGGGAGCCGGAGGAGCGCTTCGGCCACGACCGCGCGGAGCGCGAGCGACTGGAGGCAAGCGGTTCCGCGACCCCGCCGCCCGCCGGGTCCGGTACGGCCGCCGCCTTCCCGCCCTGGCTCGGGGACGCCGTCGGCGCCCTGGCCACCGACCGGCACCACGGCATCCGCGACACCGGCGGCCTGATCGCCGTCTCCGCCACCGGCACGGTCACCCGGCATCGCGTCAGCCGGACCTTCCGCTGCCGCGTCTGCGGCGATCCGGCGCCCCGCCTGCTGATCACACCGTCCGACCCGCCGCCCAAGGCGCGACGCACCGTCAGCCGACCCACCGGAGCGGCGGTGCCGACCCGGGGCGAGCACCCACCGTTCGCCCTGGACCCGGAACGGATGCGCGCCGCCCTCGCCGACCCCCGGTTCGGCCCGATCACCCGGATGACCCGGCACTCCGCCGGAACGTACCCGATCAGCGAGACCGAGCTGCTGGTCGGCACCCCCGCCGGGATGGGGCGGGCCGCGACCTTCCGCGAGGCCGAGGCGGTCGCCGTACTCGAAGCCTATGAACGCATGGCGGGCTACCCGCACGGAGCGGCGATCCTGCCCGCGACCAGCCGCCGCACCCTCGGCGACCTGGCCCTCGACCCGATGACCCTCGGCCACTACACCGAACGCCAACTCGCCTCACCGCACTCCCGGCTGCGCCCCTACCACCAGGACGCCGAACTGGACTGGGTCTGGTCCCAGCCGCTCGGCGGCGGCGAACCGCTGCTGGTCCCCGCCGAGATCGGGTTCTTCCGCTACCGCTACGACCTGCGCCCGCCCAGCGCACGGGAACGCGACGACCCCGCGACGCCTCCCGGGCCCCGGCGCAACTTCTTCCTGGACTCCTCCAGCGGCAGCGCCCTGGGGGCCACCTACGAGGAGGCGTCCCTGCACGCCCTCTTCGAACTCGCCGAACGCGACGCCTTCCTGCTGGCCTGGCACCGGGCCCGGCCGCTGCCCCGGATCGACCCGGCCGTGATCCGCGACCCGGACAGCCGGATGATGCTGCGGCTGGCCGAGGAGCGGGGCTACGACGTCCATCTGCTGGTGGCCACCGACCGGATCCCGGTGCCCGCCGTGTGGGCGCTGGCGATCCGCCGCGACCGGATGATCCCGGCCAGCTTCAGCACCGCCGGCTGCCACCCCGACCCGGAGGAGGCCGTCCGCGCGGCGCTCTGGGAGCTGACCCAGATGGTCAGCGCGGGCCTGGTCTGGGACCCGGCGGAGTACGCGCACACCATCGACGACCCCTGGCCCATCCAGACCATCGCGGAGCACTGGCGGCGCAGCACCTTCCCCGAGCTGCTGCCCCGGATCGAGCGGGTGCTCGGCGGACCGGACGTCACCCTGGAGGAGGCTTTCCCGGACTGGCCGCATGCGCTGGTGCGCGCCGCCGCCGGAGACGTCCGAGGGGCCCTGGAGTTCACCGCCGAGCTGTTCCGGCAGGCCGGGCTCGACCGGATCCTGGTGGTCGACCAGTCCACGCCCGAGCACACCGCGCACGGCATGAGCGCCGTCAAGGCCGTGGTGCCCGGCATCGTGCCGATGTGCTTCGGCCACGCCCAGCAGCGCCTCGCCGGGCTCGGCCGCCTGCTCGACACCCTCGGGGCGCCCGAGGCGGACATCCCCTTCGACCCCCACCCGTTCCCATGACCGGGCCCTCCATGGCGGCGGATGACGTCAGACGGTTCGCCTATCGGCAGGGGCCCGGTAAGCGGCTGCTGGGCGAGCAGCACCAGGTGGATGACGCGCACCCGACGACCGCGTTGCTGCCGCCGCCGCAGGCGCGCGGCACCACCGGCCTGCCGCTGCCCATGGACGTGTACGAGACCCTGGCCGCCACGCCGTTCCCGCACCGCTGCCGGGACACGGCCGGGGCGGCCGAGGGTGACCGGGTGGGCGCGATCCTGCTGACCGCCCTCGGACTCCAGCGCCGCGAACCGGACCACCAGTACGACGACCACCGCGCGGTCGCCTCCGGCCGGGCCAAGTACCCGGTGCACGCCTTCCTCGCGCACCATGACTCGCTGCGCTACCTGGACCTCTACCGGCACGCCCTGGTCGACATCCGACCGGCCGCGCCGGACGCCGGGGACGCCGGGAACGTCGGGGACGACAGGGACGACAGGGACCCTGGGGACGACACGGCGCGGATCGTGCTGGCCGCCCGGTACTCCGACCTGCCCGCCGCCTACGGCCGGTTGCGGTTCGCGGTCTGCGAAGCGGAACTCGGCATCAATCTGCGAGCCCTCTGCGTCGCCGCCGACCTCTTCGGCGAGCCGATCGAGGCCGAACCGGTCACCGCACCGGTCACCGCACCGCCGCACCCGGCCTTCCGGCTGCTCACCGCAGCCGGACCGGGCCACTGGTCGGCGCCGCTGGTCGCCCGGCTCCCGCAGCCCCGGCCGCCCCGGCCCAGCCGACCGCTCCCCGGCCCACCCGGCCGCCCCGAACCCGCCGACAGCGGGGGAGCGGCCCGCCACCGGCTGCTGGAGTCGGCGGCCCAGGACCCCACGGTTGCCGAGTCCAGCGCCGTCAGCGCCCTGCGCGCCACCGCCGCACCGCCTGGCTCGCCGCAGCCGCCGAGCCCCGCCCACGGCCTGCCCCTCCATCCCACACCGTCCTCCGTGTCCCCCGTGAGCTGGGCGGACGTCCTGTGGCGCAGAACGGCGGGACGGGTCTCCGGCCGCCGCTACGGCTTCGCACTGCGCCCCGCGCCGGTCGGCCGCGCCACGCTGGACAACCTGCTCGCCTGGGCCGCCGTGCCGCCCCCCGACCCGCTGGTCGCCGAGGTCGGCCGCCATGTGCGCACCACCCTGGTACTCAGCGGCGTCGGCGACCTGCCCGACGGCGTCCACCGGCTGCACGCCGGACGGCCGCACCCCCACCGCGCCGACCCCGGGGTGCTCGCCCGGCTGGAACCCGGCTTCGCCCGTCCCTCGTCCCCCACCACCGACATCGCGCTGCGCCATGCCTCGGTGCTCTGGGTGCACAGCACCGACACCGACGCGCTCTTCGATGCGCTCGGCCCGGGCGCCCTCGCCCTGCTCAACCTGTGGTGCGGATGGACCATCCACGGACTCTGCCTGGCAGCCGCCGCCACCGGTCTGATCGCCCGGCCGGCCCGCTCCTACGACGAACACCACGTCCAGCCCCTGCTCGGGCTGGAACGCAAGGAGGTCCCCGTCTTCATGACCGTCTGCGGAACCCCCAGGTTCACCGCCCCGATGCTGGACCTGCGCCCATGACCGGCACCGCGCGCACCTGGCGCAGCTGGCACCTGCATGTCGCCTCGCTCGATCCGCAGGCACTCGAAACCGTCGTGGTCACCGCGCTGCCCCCGGTGCTGGAACTCGTCGGCCCCACCTCCGACGGGCAGCCCCGGCCGTGGTTCTTCATCCGGTACTGGCAGGCGGGCCCGCATGTGCGGCTGCGCATCGCCGACCTCGGCGACCGGCAGGCCGCAGACGTCGAAGCCCTGCTCGCCGACCGGCTCGCCCGGATCGACGCGGACCTTCCCGAAGAGCGGAGGCTGACCCCCGACGCCTACCGCCGGTCCGTGGAGCCGCTGGCCGCCATCGGCGAGTACGGCAGCCCGCTGCCGGTCGAGCAGTTGGCGCCGCCCGGCGCCCACCGGGCCGAGTACCAGCCGGAGTACGAGCGCTACGGCGGACCGGCGCTGCTGCCGTACAGCGAGGACCTCTTCCACGCGTCCAGCGTGGTCTGCCTGCGGGCCTGCCGTGCCCGGCCCGACCACCGGCATGCCTTCCTGGACGGGCTGGAACTGCTCGCCGCCTCGCTGTCCGCCTGGCCTGACCGGACCGACCGGACCGACCGGCCCGACCGCAGCGGACTGCTGGCCGGCCATCGCGACGGCTGGCGGGCGCTGCTCGCCCGGCGTCCCGGCGGGCCTCCGGACTGGGAGGGGCTGGACCGCGCGGTGCGGGCCGACGCCGAGCGGCTGGCCCCCACCGCCCCGGCGCTCCGCGAGCTGGTGGCCGGGGCGCCGTGCCGCTGGTCGACCTGGACCAAGCGGCTGCGGGCCGCAGCGGGCGGCTGGAGCACAACCCTCGGACCGGAGCGGGCGCGGCAGATCCTGGGCTCCCATGTGCATATGGCGCACAACCGGCTCGGCCTCAGCCCGCTGCGTGAGGCCCAGCTCGCGGCGGTGCTGCTCGCCCTCGATGTCACCGGCGCACCAGCCGAACCCGAACCCGCGACCCGGCGAGGTGCCCCATGACCGCCCCCGCGAGGAGCGCGGAGAGCCCGCCGTCCCCGGAGGCGGCGCCCGTGCGGCTCTCCGCGCTGACCAAGAGGTTCGGCGACATCACCGCCGTCGACGGTCTCTCCCTGAGCGTCGACGCAGGGCAGGTGGTGGCCCTGCTGGGCCCCAATGGCGCCGGGAAGACCACCACCATCGACATGGTCCTGGGACTCCAGCACCCCGACTCCGGCTCGGTACTGATCCACGGCCGCAGCCCGGACCGGGCGGTCGCCGCCGGGGAGGTCGCCGGAATCCTCCAGGGCGGCGGACTGCTGGGCGACTTCACCGTCGCGGAGACCGTGCGCTATGTCGCCTCGCTCTACGCCGACGCCGCCCCGGTCGGCGAGACCCTGGAGCGCGCCGGGCTCACCTCAATCGCCCGCCGCCGGGTCGGCAGGTGCTCCGGCGGAGAGCAGCAGCGGCTCCGCTTCGCCCTCGCCCTGGTCGGCCGTCCACGGCTGCTGGTCCTCGACGAGCCCACCGCCGGGCTGGACGCCGGTGGGCGGCGCGACTTCTGGCGTACCGTCACCCAGGCGTCCGGAGCCATGCCGCCCACCCTTCTGCCGCCCACCCTTCTGCTGGCCACCCACCAGCTGGACGAGGCGGACCGCTACGCCGACCGCATCGTGGTGATCCGCGGCGGCAGGGTCATCGCAGACGGCACCCCGGCCGAGATCCGGAACGCCGCTGCGGGCCGGCAGGTCACGGCCGTCTGGCCGGACGCCGACGAGACGCTGGTCCGGGCCGTTCCCGGGGTCGAGTCCGTGGAGCGCCGGGGCGTGACCGTCACCGTGCGCACCCGGGACTCCGACGCCGTCGTGCGCTATCTGATGTCCCATCCGGCGGCCCGGGACATCGAAGTGACCTCCAACCGCCTGGAGGAGGCGTTCCTCGCGCTCACCGCGCCGGACGCCGGGCCCTCCCACGCCGGTACGACAAGGAGCTGACCGTGTCCGCATCGGCCCCGGCCCCCCGGTCCGCACCCGCCCTCGGCGGCTTCAACGCCACGCTGCTGGGGCTGGAGATCCGCAGGGCGCTGCGCAGCCTACGGACCGTCATCCTGGTGGTGGCGATGCCGATGTCCTTTCTGCTGCTCTACGGGCTGCCGTACCGCGACCACCACCCCGGGGACGGGCAGCCGCTCGCGCGGATCACGGTGGCCATGGCCGTGTACGGCGCCATGATCGGAGCCACCTCCTGTGGCGCGGGCGTCGCCATGGAGCGCGTCGCGGGCTGGAACCGGCAACTGCGGCTCACCCCGCTGCGGCCGCTCGCCCAGGTCGCCGTGAAGACGATCACCGCGATGGTGCTCGGGCTGATCGCGGTGCTGGCCGAGTTCGCCCTCGGGGCGGCGCTCGGCGTCGACCTTCCGCCGCATGTCTGGCTGCTGGCCGGGCTCGCCGCCTGGCTCCCCTCTGCGGTGTTCGCGCTCTTCGGCCTGTTCACGGGCCTGGTCCTGCCGTCCCAGAACGTGATGCAACTGGTCGGCCCGGCGCTGGTGCTGCTGGCCGTGCTCGGCGGCATCTTCATCCCGCTGAGCCTGCTGCCGCACGCGATCCGGGTCGTGGCGCCGTTCACCCCGGCTTATGGCGCCGGTACCCTCGCGCAGTCCTGTCTGGGCGGCGGCGGCGCCGGAGCAGCCTCGGTACTCAATCTGCTGGCCTGGACCGGGGTCTTCACGGCGGGGGCCGTGTGGCGGCTGCGGCAGGACGTCGGGCGGTCCTGACCCCGTCGCACGCCGCCCGCCGCCCCGCACGTGCACCCTCACCCGCGCCCCCGGCGGCGCGGTCGGGTGGGCGCGGTCAGGTCAAGGGAGCGGCGGTGGCGGCCATGGCCGTGGGCGCAGGGGTCCCGGCGGTCCGGACCCGGCGGTTGGCGGTGGTGCAGAGCGCCAGCAGGGCGAGCCAGCCGCCGAGCGTCAGGGCGGTGCCCCGGGCGCCCAGGGCGGCGATCAGGACGCCGCCCAGCATGGTGCCGACCGAGAGCGCGCCCATGGTGAGGGTCTGCACGGCGGCGGAGGTGCGACCGCGCAGGTGGTCCGGGGTGACGGCCAGCCGATGGGTGGTGATGGCCACCGAGTGGATCGGGGCGATCACCGACTCGGCCGCCGCGACCACGCCCAGCAGCAGCGCATTCGGCGCCGCCGCGTAGAGCGGGAAGACCAGGGCCTCCACCCAGAGCATCGCCACGGCGATCCGCCCCAGCGGGAACCGGGCGGCGGCCCGGGCGGCCGGCAGTGAGCCGGCCAGCGCACCGATCGCCGCCCCGGTGAAGACCAGGCCGATCTGCGTCGGTGTCGCACCGACCGCCTGCGCCAGCGCGATGATGACCAGGTATCCGGCCCCGTAGCGGAGGTTGTCGGCGGCCTGCACCAGGCAGAGGAAGCGGATCACCGGCTGCTGCCGGAGCCAGCTCAGCCCCTCGCGGAGGTCGGTGGTCATCCGCCGGGCGGTCCGCTCCCCGCCGTCCACCGGCCCGGTCGGCTGCTGGAAGGAGAGGCGCATCAGCCGTAGCGCCGCCGCCGAGAGCAGGAAGGAGACGGCGTTGACCACAAATGGCACCGCCCGGCCGACGGCGTAGACGGCGGCGCCCAGCGATGCGCCGCCGACCCGCAGGGTGCTGGTCACGCCCTGGCTGGTCCCCAGCGCCCTGGCGAGGCGGTCCGGCCCGACGACATTGGGCAGGGCGGCCGTGTTCGCGGACTGGAAGAGCGCGGTGAGCGTGCCGGTGACCACCGCGAACGCATACAGGCAGGGCAGGGTGAGCCTGTCCAGCCAGAGCGCGGCGGCGACGCCGCCGGTGGCGGCGGCCCGCCCGATCTCGCACCAGACCATGGTGCGGCGGCGGTCCCAGCGGTCCACCAGGGCCCCGGCGAACAGCCCGAACACCAGGAAGGCGGCGGTGTTGAGGCCGAGGACCACACCGGCCTGCCCGGAGGGCCCGGCCATCGCCAGCACCAGCAGCAGCAGGGCGAAGTCCTGGACCTGGTCGCCGAGGTAGGAGACGGCCTGCCCGGAGATCAGCAGCAGGAAGTCGCGGTTCCGCCGCAGCGGAAGCCCGGAGGGGGTAGTCATGCGGTGATGCTCCGTCAGCATAAATGGACACAAGGGGAGTCGGGGCCTCGTGTCGGGCGCTAGACGATCGGAGCGGTACGCATCGCGGGGCAGTCTAGACCTCGGGTCCCCGCCCGGGCCACCCTGCGGACGGCGTTCAGGCGTGGTAGCGGTGGATGGCCTGGGCGACGCAGGCCGGCTTCGGCGAGCCTTCGACCTCCACGGTGAAGTCATAGGTCAGCTGGAGGCCCCCGGGGACGTCCGCGACCTCGGCGATCCGGCCGGTCAGCCGGATTCTCGATCCGACGGGCACGGGCGCGGGGAAGCGGACCCTGTTCAGCCCGTAGTTGATGGACATGCCCAGGCCCTGCCTCCTGAGCAGGTCGCTGAAGAGCAGGCTGATCAGGGACAGGGTGAGGTACCCATGGGCGATGGGGGCGCCGAAGGGGCCGCGCGCGGCGCGCTCGGGGTCGATGTGGATCCACTGGTGGTCGCCGGTGGCGTCGGCGAAGGTGTCCACCCGGTCCTGGGTGATGTCGAGCCAGCCGGTGGTGCCGAGGTCGGTTCCGGCCTTCTCCCTGAGCTGGGACAGCGCGGTGACGGTGAGGGTCATGGTGCCTCCGGAGGTGGATGGGCCGCTGGTCATGCCGAGGGGGAGGTGGGTCGGTAGGGGTCGAGCGGGCGCCCGGCCGCAGTGTCCAGATACTCGTCGAGTCGCACGATGCGGTCCCCGCGCAGGGTCACCACAAAGCAGGCGCGGATCTCGATGGCGGTGCCGTCGGGCACGGTGCCGCGCAGGACGTGCTGCTGCACATATCCGTCCGGGGTCTCCCGGCGCCGCACCTCCTCGTAGCGCATATCCGGCAGCACCCCGGTCAGCCAGCGCAGCACCCGGAAGTTCTCCTCGGGGCCGATCTCCCGGTTGTCGGTGTTGTGCCAGATCACCGTCTCCGGTGTGTACACGGTGTCCCGGACGGTGTCGATGTCGCCCTGCTCGACGGCTCGGAGGAACCGGTCGGCGAGGCTGTCGGCGGTGGGGGTCACGGAAGTTGCTCCGTCCTGGTGTCGCTGCGGCCGGTGAGCGCCGTCAGCAGGGAGTTGAGGCCGCCGGGGGCGAACATGATCACGACCACCAGCAGCGCCGCGTACAGGAACGCGGCGAGCATGGGGCCGTCGATCCCACCCCCGGCGCCGAGGAACGGCACGCTGTCGACGTACCGGGACAGCAGCAGCGGCAGCACGGAGACAAACGCCGCTCCGGCGACCGCCCCTCGGACGCTGCTGAGGCCGCCGATGATGATCATCACCAGATACTCGACGGACGCCGAGTAGCCGAAGGAGTCGGGGACGATCCAGCGTGACCCCAGGGCGATCAGCACCCCGGCGGTACCGCCGTACACGGCCGCCAGCACAAAGGCGGTGGCCTTGGCGCGGCCGACCCGCACCCCCATCGCGGCGGCGCCGATCTCGCTCTCCCGCACCATGTGCAGGGCCAGGCCGGGGCGCCCGCCCACGATGCGGCGGGCCGCCGCATAGCCGACGACCGCGACGGCCAGCCCGAGGAACCACAGCTTCTCAAGGCCGCCGAGCGGCACCCCCAGCACCGTCAGCGGGGAGCTGTCGGAGAGTTCGAACCCGCCGACGGAGAGCGGCGGTACGGCCCGGCCGGCGGAGCCCCCGGAGAGCGGGGTGACCCTGATGAGCACATGCTGGGCGAGGAAGACCAGGCCGATGGAGGCGACTCCCAGATAGAGGCCGCGCAGCCGCCCGGCGATCGGGCTGAGCGCCGCCCCGAGGAGTGCGGTCAGCCCGACCGCGCCGATCGCGGCCAGGGCGGTGGGCCAGCCCAGCCCGGCCACCTGGCCTTCGCCGCCGCTGCCCAGGAAGGCGTACAGATAGGCGCCGCTGCCCAGGAAGAGCGCATGGGCCAGCGACAGCTGCCCGGCCACCCCGACCTGGATGCTCAGACCGATCGCCCCCACCACGGCGGCCAGGGCGAAGACGCCGAGCTGCATCCAGAACTCGCCGAGGTAGAACGGCGCCGCGACCAGCACCAGCAGCATCGCCCCGGTGACCGCCCGGGCCCTGGTGACGGTCCATCCGGACCCGGCCACGGGCCATCCGGATCTAGACACGGGCCACCGCCTTCCTGCCGAAGAAGCCGTCCGGGCGCACCAGCAGGACGGCGAAGAGGACGAGGTACGCGACCACACCCGAGAGACCCTTGCCGAAGGCGCCGAGCCCGGACTCATAGGTCGCGGTGAGCGATTCGGCGACGCCCAGCGCCAGACCGCCCAGCAGCGCGCCGCCGACCGAGTCCAGGCCGCCGATGACCGCCGCCGGGAAGGCGCGCATCGCGCTGTTGGAGAGGCCCGCGTCCACACCCGGGCTGGGGAAGGAGGCCAGGAAGAGACCGGCCACGGCCGCCATCAGGCCGCCGATCGCCCAGCTGGTGCCGGACACCCGCGACAGCCGCACCCCCATGAGGGCGGCGGTCTCCCGGTCGGCGGCGCTCACCCGCAGCGCCAGACCCCAGCGGGTGCGGCGGAACACGGCCAGGAACCCGGAGATGATCACGGCGGCGCCGGCCAGGGCCACCATGCGCACCAGGGGTACCGTCACCGGGCCCAGCTGCAGCTCGGACGACCCCCAGGGCTGGCTCATGGGGATGGTGCGGTCGCCGATCCGGCGGGTGACCTCGGTGACCGCGAGGATGTTGATCCCCAGGGTCAGCACGCTGAGGCCGATATGGCTGCGGTCCCGCGAGAACCGCATAAAGACGATCTGGGTGACCGCCCCCAGGGCCGCCCCGGCGGCCAGCCCGGCGAGCAGACCGAGCGGGAAGCCGTGGTCGGCCGCCACCTCGGCGGTCACATAGGTGCCCGCCAGCAGGAATGCGCCATGGGCGAAGTTGAGCACCCCGGTCGCGCGGTAGATGATCACGAAACCCAGCGCGATCAGCGAGTAGAGCGCCCCGAGTGAGACGCCGTTGACAAGAGCCTCAAGAAGTCTGATCACGGAGTTCTCCGGAGGAGAGGGCCGGTTCCGGCGTGGTCGGGGTGTCGCCGAGATAGGCGGCGATCACCACCGGGTCGTTCCGGACCTGCTGCGGTGTCCCGTCGGCGATGACCCGCCCGGACTGAAGGACCGTCACATGGTCACTGACGCCCATGACAAACGGCATGCTGTGCTCGACCAGCAGCACGGTCAGCCCGCGCTCGGCCCGCACCCGGAGCACGGCCTCGGCCATCTCGTCGGACTCGGCGTCGTTGATACCGGCCACCGGCTCGTCCAGCAGCAGCAGCGTGGGCTCGGCGCAGAGGGCGCGTGCGAACTCGACCTTCTTGCGGATGCCGTACGGCAGGCTGCCCACCGGATGGCCCAGCAGGTCCGCGAGGCCGACGGCATCGGCCGCCTCGCGCACGAACTCCGCGTCGCGGCGCCGTTCCCGCCGGGCCGACGGCAGCCCAAGACCGGTGGCGAGCACCCCGGCCCTGGTCCGGTGGTGGCGGGCGACCCGCAGGCAGTCGTACACGCTCAACTCCCCGGGCAGCACCAGGTTCTGGAAGGTACGGGCCACCCCACGGGCGGCAATCGCGGCCGGCCGCAGCGTGTCGATGCGCTCGCGGCGGTGGTGCACGGTGCCGGCAGCCGCCCGGTACACCCCGGTGATCGCGTTGAAGCAGCTCGACTTGCCCGCCCCATTGGGGCCGATCAGCGCATGCACCGTGCCCGGACGCACCGTGAAGCCGGCGTCGGCGACCGCCGTCACGCCGCCGAAGCGGACGGTCACCCCCTCCACCACCAGCTCCGGGGCGGCCTGGTCGGCACCGGTCCGCGCTCGGGGAAGGTCACTCATGGGAGGTCACTGCTCCTTCCGGGGGGAGGCGGGTCGGGGGGAGACGGGTCGGGGGGAGGCGGGTCGGGGAGAGGCGGGCGCCCCGCCGGAGCCGCCGCCGAGGCTGAGCCGCCGCAGCAGCTCGGAGTCGGCGAACTCCGAGGCGGGCCCCTGCGCGGCCACCGCCCCGCCGTCGACCGCGTACACCTGGTCGGCGATACCCAGGGCGAGGCGGGTGTTCTGCTCCACAAGGAGCACCGCCACGCCGGTGTCGGCGATCTGCCGCACCGCCGTGGCGATCTCCCGGGCCACCAGCGGTGCGATCCCGAGTGACGGTTCGTCGAGCAGCAGGACTCGCGGCGAGCTCATCAGGGCGCGTCCGATGGCCAGCATCTGCTGCTCGCCGCCGGAGAGCAGGCCCGCACTCTGCCGCGACCGCTCGCGCAGGATCGGGAACATCTCCAGCACCCGGCCCAGCACCTGCTCGGCGTCCCGCCGGGACTTCACCGAGAGGCCGCCGGCCCGCAGATTGTCCTCCACGCTCAGCTGCGCGAAGACCCGCCGCCCCTCGGGGACCTGCGCCAGGCCCGCGCGGACGATCCGGTCGGCGGGGGTCCGCAGCAGGTCGCGCACCTCCAACTGCGCACTGCCGCCGACCGCCAGACCGCCGTGCAGCGCGATGGTGCCGGACAGCGTCCTCAGCAGGGTGGTCTTGCCGGCGCCGTTGTTGCCGAGCAGGGCCGTGACCCGGCCGGGTTCGACGGTGAGGGAGATACCGCTGAGGGCGTGTGCCGTTCCATAGCGCACGACCAGCGATTCGACGTTGAGCACGGTTCACGCTCCGGCACGCGATGCGGTCACGACGTTCAACGGCCGGTCGGGACGTAGCTGAGGGCGAGTTCGCTGGCCTTCGGCTCCTGTACGACGGACACGCCGTCCACGGAGGCCGGGTCCGGCTTCATGATGAAGCTCTCGCGCGAGGCGGGCTCACCCGGCTTGGAGAAGTCCAGCGCGACCTGCATGCCGCCCGAGTCGATCGAGGTCAGCTGGGCCAGGGCCGTGGCCAGGCCGTCCCGGGTGAGGTCCTTGTTGGCGCAGGCGCGCTCCAGGATCTGGAGGTAGATCTTGGCGAAGACATAGCCGGCGCCGGCCGGGGCGGTGATGTCGGTGTCCGGGTACTCGGCCTTGAACGCGGCCAGCATCTCCTTGATCACCGGCTTGTCGGCGGAGAACGGCGAGGTGTTGCCGGTCAGCACCACCGTCTTGACCAGGGCGTCCCTGGCCGGGCCGGTGACCGAGGCGGCCGAGATCAGATTCGGTGCCTGCACGGTCACCCGGTAGCCGCTGGAGTAGGCCAGCGAGGCCACCGCCACGGTCTGGGTACCGGAGGTGCCCATCACGATGACCTTGGCACCGGCCGCCTTCATCGCCGCCACCTGGGCGGTGACATCGCTGCTGGTGGGGTCGATCTCCTGCTCCACCAGCCTGAGCTTGAAGTGCTCGGCGGCGGCCTTCACCCCGGCCAGCACATTGGTGCCGATACCGCTCGGGTAGTGGATGACGCCGATGGTGTCGCCCTCGGCGATCTTCTTCGCCCCGACCAGGTAGCTGACGCCGTTGATCGCCTCGATGTCGTACGGCGAGCCCGGCAGCGGGGCGGTGGGGATGGCCAGGATGGCGCTGTCGTACGAGCCGGGCAGCACGACCATCCGGTCGGACTTGATCTGCTGCTGGACGGCCAGGACATCTGCGGCGCCCGCGAAGTTCTGGAGGCCCAGGACCTCGTTGCGCAGCGCCGCGTAGTGCACCACGGACTTCTGCACGTTGTACTGGTTGTCCCTGGCGACGATCTCCACGGTGCGGTCGCAGACCCCGCCCCTGGCGTTCTGCTGCTCCCAGAAGAGCTTGATGCCGGCCAGTCCGGCCTTGCCCTGCGGGCCGATCGGACCGGACAGGTCGGTGAGCACGCCGAGCTTGATGGCGTGGGCGGTCACGCCGGGACCCATGGCGACCCCACCGTCGGAGGCGGCGGCCGAGGGGGTGCTGCCCTTGGTCGAGCAGGCGGTGGCCAGCAGCGCGACGGCGAAGGCTGTGGCGGCGGCGGTGCGCACGGTTCTCTGCATGGTGGCCCTTCCGGAAGGCGGGGAGGGGGTGTGGGGGAGCGCGTGGTGGTCATTAGAGCCCTCCCGGCCATGCTTGCGCAAGCATTTGTGGAAAGTGCGTGCGCATGCATGGTCGCGCACGGCTTCCGGAGCAAGTCGAGCGCCAAGGCCACCGCGCGGCTGACCTCCACGATCGGCATCCTCATCACCGGCCTGGGCACCATGGCCTTCACAGCTGCGACCACGACCGCCGTGGGGTGTACTGCGAACTCACCCCGCTCGGCCGGTCGCGCAGCGAGGCGGCGGAGGCCGCCTGCCGCAAGGGCATGGCCAGGGTCTTCGACGCGGCGTCATTCGACGAGCGCACCGCCTCCCTGGTCGCCCGGCTGCGGCACGACCCCTCGACTCCCGCCCACTCCGGCCGAGTTCCCGGTCCGGCCGAGTTCCCGGTCCGCGCCGCCCGCCTCCTCTCACGCAGAGCGGGGCCTTCGCCGTCGACTTCCACGACAGGCTCCGGCGCGACCCCGCCGCATGACCGAGGACCCCTCCCTGTCAGGTGGAGGGGTCCTCGGGTTTCGGGGGAGCGGGCCGGGTGGCGGGCCGGGGCGGGCCCGCCCCGGTCACTGCTTGACGGCTCCGGAGTTGGCGCTGCGGACGAAGTGCCGCTGGAAGACGAAGAAGAGGATGGCCACCGGGATGGTCGCCAGCAGCGCCGCCGTGAGCTTGAGCGGGTACTGGGTGCCCGCGCTCAGGCTGCCCGAGACAAAGTGCGCCAGGCCGGTGGTCAGGGTCTCGTACTGCGGGGACTGGGTGGCCACCAGGAAGTGGGTGAACTCGTTCCAGGAGCCCTGGAACGACAGGATGGTCAGGGTGATCAGTGCCGGGCGGGCCATCGGGAGCACCACCGACCAGAAGGTGCGGAAGACGCCCGCGCCGTCGATCCGGGCCGCCTCCTCCACCTCCTTCGGCAGCGAGACGAAGAACTGGCGCATGATGAACACCCCGGCGGCGTCGACCATCAGCGGAATGATCATGCCCGCGTAGGTGTCGAAGATCCCGAGCTGGTTGAGCACCAGGAACTTGGGGATCAGCAGCACCACGCCCGGTACGGCCATCACCGTCAGCAGCCCGTTGAAGAGCAGCTTGCGGCCCCGGAAGTCCAGCCGGGCCAGGGCGTACCCGGCCAGCGAGTCGAAGAACACCCGCCCGGCGGTGACAAAGAGCGTGACCAGCACGGAGTTGGCCAGCCAGTGCGGGAACGGCACCGCGTCACCGGCCACGCCCGAGCCGAAGAGCCGCTGGTAGGAGGCGAGCGAGAACGGGTTGGGGATCAGCGAGAGCGGATGTGCGGCGGCGTCCGGGTCGGTCTTGAGCGAGGTGACGATCTGGACGACGAACGGCAGCACATAGACCAGGCCGAGCAGGATCAGCACCGGGTAGGCGATGATCCGTACCGTCCGGTTCCCGCCGCGGTGGGCGCGGATCGGGTTCTTGGGGGTGCTCATGAGGTCCTCCTGCGCCGGAGCCGGAAGCGCGACGGGTGCTCGTCGCGGTCCCGCAGCAGTACGCGCTGGACGATGGTCATCATCACGATGATCGCCAGCAGGATGAAGGCGATGGCGGCGGCGCGGCCGTAGTCGCTGTCCTGGAACCCTGCGGTGTACGAGAGGTAGGCGGGGGTGAGGGTGGTGTTGGCCGGGGCGCCCTGGCTCATCACATAGACGGAGTCGAAGACCTGCCAGGTGCCGATCAGCCCGAGCGTGATCACCAGGAAGAGCACCGGGCGCAGCGCGGGCAGGGTGACATGGCGGAAGGACTGCCAGCGGCCGGCGCCGTCGATCCGGGCCGCCTCCTCCAGCTCGACCGGCACGTCCTGGAGCGCGGCGAGGAAGATCAGCATGTAGGTGCCCGAGGTGGTCCACACCGCCAGCGCGATGATGGTGCACATGGCGATGGACGGGCCGGAGAGCCAGTCCCACCAGGAGAGCCCGAGGAAGCCGTGCGCGGCCAGCGCCGCGACGGGCTTGTCGGGGTCGACGATGCCGAACCAGCCGAGTACCGACCAGACCAGCCCATGCGCGTCGGTGAACCACTTCGGCCCGGTGATCCCGAACCACTTCAGCAGCGCGTTGACCGCACCGCTGCCCTGGAAGAGGAAGAGGAAGACGGTGGAGATGGCGATCGAGCTGGTCACCGAGGGGAAGTAGAAGACCGTCCGGAAGAGGCCCTTGCCCTTGACCAGGCGGCTGTTGACGGCGACCGCCAGCCCGAGCGAGAGCACGGTCTGGAGCGGCACGGCCAGCAGCACGTAGTAGAGGTTGTTGCGCACCGAGGTCATGAAGAGCCGGCGGTCCAGGCCGTCGGTGGTGAGCATGTCGGTGTAGTTGCGCACACCGACGAAGTCCGCCGCGCCGCTGAACGGGTTGGACTGGCCGTTCCAGTGCAGCAGGCTCACCCAGAGCGCCATCAGGATCGGCACCAGCAGGAACAGCCCCAGGACGACCACCATCGGGCTCACAAAGAGCCAGCCCCACACGCCCTGGCGCCCTCTGATTCCGGGCCCTCGGTCGCGGCGGCCCGCTCCCTCGCGGCGGCGGCCGCCGTCACGCCGGCGCTCTCCGTCGGGTTGGACGGCGCCGGTGCCGGCCGGCGCCGTGGCGGTGCCGTTGCCGTGCTGGCTCATGCTTTCTCCTCTTGCACCCCGAAGGGATCGGTTCCCTCGGGGTGTGCCGTGCGGTGCGGTGCCGGTGACCGCGTGTGCTGCGTGGCTGGATGGCTGCGTGGCTGCCGCCGGTGCCGCGCCGGGTGGGCGCGGCACCGGCGGCTGCGGTCAGTTGCCGCTGTCCAGTACCTGCTGGGCGTTGGCCTGGAAGTCGGACAGGATCTTCTTCGGATCGGCGGTCGCCAGTCCGGCCAGGTCGCTGTCGAACTGGGTCAGCACCTTGCTGAAGCCGGGCAGGGTCACCGGACCCTGCGCATAGGCGCTGCCGTCGGCGAACACCTTGGCCTCCGGGAACTTGGCCTCATAGCCGGCCAGCGCGCTGGTCCGCGAGGGCATGACGCCAAAGGCTCCGGCGAAGGCGAGCTGCTGGTCCACGGTCGTGAGCGACTCCACCAGGGAGACGGCGGCGGCGTGGTGCGCGCTCTTGTTGGCGATGCCCCAGCAGGTGCTGAAGGAGAGCGTGCCCTTGCCAACCGGGCCCTGCGGCAGCGGGATGACCTTGTAGTCCACGGACGGGTAGTCCGAGGCCATCGCGCCGGTGATCCAGTTGCCCTCGATGGTCATGGCGGCCTTGCCGGTGCCCAGCGCCTCGCCGCCCCAGCCGGTGTCCACCTGCTTGGGGAGCTTCATCACACCCTCGGAGAGCATCTTCTTGACGAAGGTCAGCGCCTGGAGGTTGCCGGGACTGTCGGCGGTCACCTTGGTCTGGTCGGCGTCGGTGATCCAGCCGCCGGCCTCCTTGAAGAACGCGCCCAGCCGGTTGTACGAGGTGTCGACCACCAGGCCGGTGACCTTGCCGCTGGTCAGCTTCTTGGCGACCTTCTCCAGGTCGTTCCAGGTGGTGGGGTAGTCGGCCTCGGTGAGCCCGGCCTTCTTCCACATCGCGGTGTTGATCTCCAGGGCCAGCGTGGAGCTGTCCTTGGGCGCGCAGACGAACTTGCCGTCGTAGCTGAAGGAGCTGCGCAGCGAGGCCGAGAAGTCGTCCTTGGAGGAGAGCTGGTCGCCGTAGGCGTAGAGCGAGTTGCCCTTGGCGTAGTTGGCGAAGGTCGAGGAGCCGACGTAGAAGACGTCCGGCGGCTTGCCGCCGGCCAGCGCCTGGCCGAGCTGCTGGTCGAGGTTCTGGGCGGGCACCACCGTGACGGAGTTGCCGGTCTTCTTGGCCCAGGCAGCCGTGGCGGACTTCACAGCGTTGGTCTCGGCGTCGCCCGACGAGCCGATCATCACCGTGAGCTTCTGCCCGCCGCTGCTCGTCTCCTGCTTGGCGCTGCTGTCGCTGCCGAAGCCGGACGAACATCCGGCCAGCAGGAACGCGCCGCAGACGGCGGCGGCTGTTGCGGCTCTTCGTGCTGTCATCATCTCTCCAGGTCGTGCGGGTCATGCAGGGTGGTGCAGGGTCGTGCGGGTGGTGCGGTCATACAGGTGGTGCGGTCATGCGGGGTGGTCCGGTGTGACCGGGTTCACCTCGCCGGCGCCGGGGCGGAGCTCTCCCGGACGACGAGGTCCGGGGCCAGCAGCACATGCTCCGGCTCGGCCTCCGGACGCTTGATCCGAGCCAGCAGCAGCCGCATGCAGGCCCGGCCGACCTCCTCCAGCGGCTGGTGCAGGCTGCTGAGGCTGGGGCTGAGCAGCGCGGCGGCGGGCGAGTCGTCGAACCCGACCACTGCCATGTCCCGACCGGGGACGTGACCGGCCTCACGCAGCGCCCGGTAGCAGCCGAGCGCCAGCGTGTCGCTGGCCGCGACGACGGCGGTGGCGCCGCCGTGGATCAGCCGGCCGACCGCCTCCCCGGCGGCGTCCACGTCGTCCACCGAGCTGATCCGGAGGTCCCGTACCGGCAGCCCGTGCCGGCGCATCGCCTCGCGCCAGCCGCGTGCCCGGTCGTCACCGACGCCGGAGCCGCGCGGCCAGCCCAGGAAGGCGATCCTGCGGTGGCCGAGGGCGACCAGGTGGTCGACGGCGGCCGAGGTGCCGTGGGCGCCGTCCACGTCCACCCAGTCCCCGATGTCACGCGCCGACCAGGAGCGGCCGAACGCGACAAAGGGGATGGAACGCTTCTGCAGCCAGGCGGGGCGGCGGTCGCCCCGGTAGGTGCCGCTCAGGACGAACGCGTCGACCGAGTGGTCCTGGAGCAGTTCGGCGTACCGCTCGGGCTCGTCGGCCGCGCCGGTGGGGGCGGCGAAGAGCAGGATACGGTAGCCCGCCTGGTCGGCCGAGTCCGACAGCGCGTGCAGGAAGTGGTCGAGGACAGGCGTGGAGACACCGCTGGGGGCCGGAACCACACCGTACCCGATCAGCCGGCTGGACTTGGTCCGCAGCGAGCGGGCGGCCTGGTGAGGGCGGTAGTCCAGCTCGGTGATGGCCTGGCGGACCCGCTCCAGGGTCGCCGGGGCCAGCAGCTCGGGGGAGTTGAGCGCATTGGACACCGTCTGTGCGGACACCCCGGCCCGCTGGGCGACCAGGGCCAGCGTGGGCGGGCCCTTTCTGCGCCCGGCAGGCGGGTTCGTAGCTGCCACCAACGGCCTCCGTCATGAAGCGCCGACGGCTGAAACGCGGCGCTGCGTGGTTGATGGATCGATAAAACTCTCTTCAACCCCAGGTTGGCAAGGGTTAGGGTGAGATTTGATCGATCCAAACGATGAGAGGCGCCCCACAGTGAACATGGCTGTCCAGGGACACCCCGCCGGTGACCAGCCCGCCGAGGAGGTCGCGGTCGAAGGGCTCCAGCCCTTCCTGCACGACACCTGCACCACCCTCTACGCCCCCAGCCTGGTGCTCTCCCGCCCGGACGGGGACATCGCGACCGGGGCCGACGGCTTCTTCCACGGGGACCGGCGGGCGCTCTCCGCGCTCTCGGTCCGGGTGGAGGGCGTCCCGGTGGCGCCGATCGCCCGCACGCTGCGCGCCGCCGACGAGACGGCGTTCCGCGCGGTGCTGCGCGGTGTCGGTGAGCACACCGCCGACCCGGCGGTCACCCTGCACCGGGTGCGCCGGGTCGAGCCGGGCGCGCTCCGCGAGGAGCTGAGCATCAGCAACGCGGGCCTGGGGCACGTCCGGCTGACCCTGGTCGTCCGGGCCGCCACCGACCTGGCCCGGATGGTCGACGTCAAGAGCGGCCGCAGCCTCCCCGCCCTCACCCCGCAGGCCGACGCCGACGGCCTGACCTGGACGGACGGCGGGCTGACCGTCGCCCTGCGCAGCGCCCCGGGCACGCCCGCCGCCGAGGTCCGCACCGCCGGCAGCCACGCCGAACTGCGCCACCACATCGAGCTGCCCCCCGGCGAGACCTGGCAGACCACCGTCGAGTGCACCGTCCAGGACCGGGAGCCCGACCAGTTCCCGGCCGTGCACCGGGACGCCGTGCCCTGGCAGCCGGTGACGCTGCGCAGCGCCGACCGCAGCCTCGACCACCTGGTGGCCCGGTCCGTCGGCGACCTGGAGCGGCTGCTGCTCTCCGACCCGCAGGCCCCGGAGGACGTCTTCCTCGCCGCCGGCTCCCCGTGGTTCCTCACCCTCTTCGGCCGCGACTCGCTCTGGGCCGCCCGGATGCTGCTGCCGCTCGGCACCGAGCTGGCCGCCGGAACCTTGCGCACCCTGGCCCGCCGCCAGGGCGCCGCCGTCGACCCGCGCTCCGAGGAGCAGCCCGGCAAGATCCTGCACGAGGTCCGCCGCGAGGAGCTGAACCTG
Source organism: Peterkaempfera bronchialis (assembly GCF_003258605.2). Lineage (NCBI taxonomy): Bacteria > Bacillati > Actinomycetota > Actinomycetes > Kitasatosporales > Streptomycetaceae > Peterkaempfera > Peterkaempfera bronchialis. The sequence continues at coordinate 566,728 of NZ_CP031264.1, read as the reverse complement.
GACGAGCGCACCAGCCTCCCCCCGGTCTACTACGGCACCGTCGACGCCACCCCGCTCTGGATCACCCTGCTCCGCGACGCCTGGCGCTGGGGCCTGGACCCGGAGCAGGTGCGGGAGCTGCTGCCGCACGCCGAGGCCGCGCTGGAGTGGCTGGCCACCTACGGCGACGCCGACGGCGACGGGCTGCTGGAGTACATCGACACCACCGGCCGGGGCCTGGCCAACCAGGGCTGGAAGGACTCCGGCGACTCCATCCGCTGGCGTGACGGCCGCCTCGCCGAAGCGCCGATCGCGCTCTGCGAGGTCCAGGCGTACGGCTATGAGGCCGCCCTCGCCGGGGCCGAGCTGCTGCGCGCCTTCGGCCGCCCGGGCGCGGACCGCTGGGAGGAGTGGGCCGACCGGCTGCGCCGCCGGTTCCGGGAGAGCTTCTGGGTCGAGGACGAGACCGGCCGCTACCCGGCGGTGGCACTGGACGCCAAGAAGCAGCCGGTGGACTCGGTCACCTCCGGCTTCGGCCATCTGCTCGGTACCGGACTGCTCGACCAGGAGGAGAGCGCACTGCTGGCCGCCCGGATCGCCGGACCCGAGCTGGACTCCGGCTTCGGCCTGCGCACCCTCTCCACCGACAGCACCGGGTTCAACCCGCTCGGCTATCACATCGGGTCGATCTGGCCGCATGACACCGCCATCGCCGTGCACGGCCTGGTCCGCGCCGGATTCCCGCAGGAGGCCGCCGCGCTGGCCGAGGGCCTGATCGCCGCCTCCGAGGCATTCGAGGGGAGGCTCCCCGAGCTGTTCGCCGGCCACGGCTCCGCGATCGACCCCGCGCCCGCGCCCTACCCGGCCGCCTGCCGCCCGCAGGCCTGGTCCGCCGCCTCCGCCGTCGTGCTGCTCCAGGCCGCTCTGGGGCTCGACGCCGACGTACCCGGTGGAACGCTCAGCCTGTCGCCGGCCGCCCACAGCCTCCGCCCGCTGCGCCTGGACGGCCTGCGGATCGCCGGGCACCCGCTCTCGGTCGCGCTTGACGCAGACGGCCGCGCCCGGGTCACCACATCGGCGCCGGTACGGGTGGTCGGCGCCGACACCGGCGTCGACCCCGAGGCCGACTCCGGGAACCCCGCCTGACGCGCCGTCACCCCGCCGCCTGCATCCCCGAGGAGCCGCACCGTGCCCCAGATGGACCTCCCGCTGGAGGAACTGCGCCGCTATCTGCCCGACCGTGAGGAGCCCGACGACTTCGACGCCTTCTGGGCGGAGACCCTCGCCGAGGCCCGCACCCACGACCGCCCGCCGGAGTTCCACCCCTATGACGCCTGCCTCAGCGAGGTCGACGTCTTCGATGTGCGCTTCCCCGGCTTCGGCGGCGACCCGGTGGCCGGCTGGCTGCTGGTCCCCGCCTCCGCCACCGGGCCGCTGCCGTGCGTGGTCGGCTTCCTCGGCTACGGCGGCGGGCGGGGCTTCCCGTATGAGTGGCTGACCTGGCCCGCGGCCGGCTATGTCCATCTGCTGATGGACACCCGGGGCCAGGGCGGCTCGCTGCAACCGGGCGCCACCGGCGATCCCTACGGCAGCTCGGGGCCGTCCTCGCCAGGGATGGTCACCCGGGGCATCCAGGACCCGGCCGACTACTACTACCGCCGGGTCTTCACCGACGCCGTCCGGGCGGTGGACGCGGCCCGCGCCCATCCGTCCGTCGATCCGGCCCGGATCATCGTCTCCGGCGGCAGCCAGGGCGGCGGCATCGCGCTGGCCGCCGCCGCGCTGGCCGACGACGTCGGCGCGGCCCTGGTCAACCAGCCGTCGCTCTGCCACTACCGGCGGGCGCTGCATGTGGTGGAGGGCAACGCCTACCGGGAGATCTGGACCTATCTGCGCACCCACCGCGAGGCCGTGGAGCCGGTCTTCCGCACCCTGTCCTACTTCGACGGCGTCAACTTCGCCGCCCGTGCCACCGCCCCGGCGCTCTTCTCGGCCGGGCTGATGGACGACATCTGCCCGCCCTCGACGGTCTTCGCCGCGTACAACCACTACGCCGGCGAGAAGGACATCCGCCTCTGGCCGTACAACCGCCACGAGGGCGGCGGCTACTACCAGGACCTGGAGCAGCTCCGCTTTCTGCGCTCCCTCCCGCTCACCGCGTCCTGACACCCCGCCGTCCCGCTGCCGTCCCGCCGCCGTCCCGCCGCCGTACCGCCGCCGTGCCGCCGCCGTCCCGCCGCTGCCCGTCCCGAGACGGGCGGCGGCGGGACGGCGGCATGCCCTTTCCCCCCGTTTGACATACCTCCTGAGGGTGACAGCCTGAAAGAGGTGAGCAGTGGCAACGGGCGAGCAGCGGCACGGCGTTCAACCGCCGCCGACTCGCCGGCCCGCCGCGCAGACGCGGCGGGACAGCCCTTCTCGCCTGTCTCGGTACGCCCGGCCCATCGGTGGCCGCACCGCGTACGCGCGTGACGCAAGCGAAGGGGAATCCCATGAAGGCACTGGTCTACGAAGGGCCGCGCAGCGTCAAGGTCAAGGACGTGCCCGACGCGCGGATAGAACGGCCGACCGATGTGCTGGTGAGAATCACCGCCACCAATATCTGCGGCTCGGACCTGCATATGTACGAGGGCAGGACCGACATGGAGACCGGCCGCACCCTCGGCCACGAGAACCTGGGCGAGGTCGTGGAGGTGGGCGACGCCGTCGACCGGGTGCGCGTGGGCGACCTGGTCTGTCTGCCGTTCAACATCTCCTGCGGCTTCTGCCGCAACTGCGAGCAGGGCCTGACCGCCTTCTGCCTGAGCACCAACCCCGACCCCCGGATGGCCGGTGCCGCCTACGGGTTCGCGGGCATGGGACCGTACTCCGGCGGCCAGGCGGAGCTGCTGCGGGTGCCCTACGGCGACCACAACTGCCTGGTGCTGCCCGAGGACGCACGGGAGCGGCAGACCGACTATGTGATGCTCTCCGACATCTTCCCGACCGGCTGGCACTGCACCGAGCTGGCCGGGGTGCTGCCCGGCGAGACCGTGGTGATCTACGGCGCCGGTCCGGTCGGCCTGATGGCCGCTCTGTCCGCGACCCTGAAGAGCGCCGAGAAGGTCTTGGTGGTGGACCGGCACCCGGACCGCCTGGCCCTGGCCGAGCAGATCGGCGCGATCCCGGTGGACGACTCCAAGGTCTCCCCCATCGACCGGGTGCTTGAGGAGACCGGCGGGCTCGGCGCCGACTGCGGCTGCGAGTGCGTCGGGTACCAGGCCCACGATCCGCAGGGCCAGGAGCACCCCAACCTCACCCTCAACAACCTGGTCCAGTCGGTGCGCTTCGCCGGCCGCATCGGCGTGGTCGGGGTCTTCGTCCCCCAGGACCCGCACAGCCCGGACCAGCTCTACCGGCAGGGCGAAGTCGCCTTCGACTACGGCCTGTTCTGGTTCAAGGGGCAGAGCGTGGGCAACGGCCAGTGCAACGTCAAGGCGTACAACCGCCGACTGCGCAACCTGGTCCACTCGGGCAAGGCCAAGCCGTCCTGGATCGTCTCCCATGAGATCCCGCTGGAGGAGGCGCCCGAGGCGTACCGGCACTTCGACGCGCGTGACGACGGCTGGACCAAGGTCGTCCTGCACCCCGGTGGCACCACCCGCTGAGCCGGGAGACCGTCCGGCGTGATCCGCCCCCGGACAAGGAGCACGTGATGGCCAAGGCAGTCGGAATAGACCTGGGGACCACCAACTCGGTGATCGCCGTCTGGGAGGGCGGCGAGCCGCGCGTGATCCCCAACTCGGAGGGGTCCCGCACCACCCCCTCCGTGGTGGCGTTCACCGAGGAGGGCGAGCGGCTGGTCGGCCAGCTGGCCCGCCGCCAGTCGATCCTCAACCCCAAGGGCACGATCTACTCCGCCAAGCGCTTCATCGGCCGCCGCTTCGACGAGGTGGCCGAGGAGGCCAAGGCGGTGGCCTACGACGTGGTGGAGGGAGCCAACGGGACCGCGCGCTTCGAGGTGCGCGGCAAGCAGTACGCACCCGAGGAGATCAGCGCACAGGTGCTGCGCAAGCTCGCCGGTGACGCCGCCCAGTCGCTCGGCGAGCGGGTCACCGAGGCCGTGATCACCGTGCCGGCCTACTTCAACGACGCCCAGCGCCAGGCCACCAAGGACGCGGGGAGGATCGCCGGCCTTGAGGTGCTGCGCATCATCAACGAGCCGACCGCCGCCGCCCTCGCCTATGGGCTGGAGAAGAAGGGCCATGAGACCGTGCTGGTCTTCGACCTGGGAGGCGGCACCTTCGACGTCAGCATCCTGGACGTCGGCGACGGCGTGGTGGAGGTCCGGTCCACGGCCGGCGACAGCCACCTGGGCGGCGACGACTTCGACCGCCGGCTGGTGGACCACCTCGCGGACGGCTTCCAGCGCGACAACGGCATCGACCTGCGCGCGGACCCGCAGGCGCTGCAACGGCTCTTCGAGGCGGCCGAGAAGGCCAAGACGGAGTTGAGTTCGGTGACCCAGACGCAGGTCAGCCTGCCGTTCATCACCGCCGACGCCTCCGGGCCAAAGCACCTGACGGAGACCGTGCGCCGGGCCACCTTCGAGCAGATCACCGCCGATCTGGTGGAGCGCTGCCTGGGCCCGGTGAAGCAGGCCATGGCGGACGCCAAGGTCACCGACAGCGACATCGACGAGGTCATCCTGGTGGGCGGCTCCACCCGGATCCCCGCCGTGCAGACGCTGGTCCGCCGGCTCACCGGCGGCAAGGACCCCAATATGAGCGTCAACCCGGACGAGGTCGTCGCGCTGGGCGCCGCGACCCAGGCGGGCGTGCTCAAGGGCGAGGTCCACGATGTGCTGCTGCTGGACGTCACCCCGCTGTCGCTGGGCGTGGAGACCCAGGGCGGCGTGATGACCAAGATCATCGAGCGGAACACCACCATCCCGGCCCGCCGTACGGAGGTGTTCTCCACCGCCGACGACAACCAGGGCGCCGTGGACATCGTGGTGCTCCAGGGCGAGCGGGAGAAGGCCGCCGACAACCGGGTCCTCGGCCGGTTCCGCCTGGAGAACATCCGCCCCGCGCCGCGCGGCGAGCCGCAGATCGAGGTCACCTTCGACGTGGACGCCAACGGCATCGTCAATGTCACCGCCCGGGACAAGGACACCGGCGCCGAACAGGGCATCACCATCACCGAGAGCTCCAACCTGGACCGCTCCGAGGTGGACCGCATGATCGAGGAGGCGGAACGCCACCGGGCCGAGGACCAGGACCTGCGGCAGGCCGTGGACGCCCGCAATGCGCTGGACGCGGTCGCGTACCAGGTGGAGCGCCGCCTCGCCGAACTGGGCGACGCCGCACCGGAACACGAGCGGGCCCGCGCCGGACTGCTGGTCTCCGACGCCCGCACGGCCGTCCAGGAGCAGGCGCCGCTGGACCGGGTGCGCAGCCTGGCCTCCGAACTCCAGCAGGTCTACCACGGCCTCGCGGCGGTCCAGCCGGGCACCCGGGCCGACGGCAGACCCCCGGAGTCCGGCCCCGCCGAGGGCTCCACCGGGGGCACCGGACCCGACGAGGACGTCATCGACGCCGAATTCGACCGTGGCTGAGGAGACCCATGTCCGAGCAGCGCGAGGATGCACCGGCGGAGCCTGCGGTCGGCCCGCCCGGCGAGACCGCCGCCGCAGAGCCCGAGGACGCTCCCCGCACGGTGCCTCTCGGGGAGTACGAGCAGGCGGAGGACCGCCTCCGGCGGGCCCTGGCCGACCTCGACAACCTGCGCAAACGCTGTGCCCGCGAAGCCCGGCAGGAGCGGGAGGCCGAACGGGACCGGGTCGCCGGGGCCTGGTTGCAGGTGCTCGACAACCTGGAACTGGCGCTGCAACACGCCGAGGCGGACCCGGAGACCATCGTCGCGGGCGTGCGCGCGGTACGCGACCAGGCCGTCGACCTGCTGGCGGCCCTCGGCTACCGGCGCCACGAGGAGGCGGATGTGCCCTTCGACCCGGCCCGGCACGAGGTGGTGAGCCTGGCCGACGAGCCCGGCGCGGACCCCAACACCGTGGTCAAGGTGGTGCGCCCGGGCTATGGCGAGCCCGGTCGGCAACTGCGCCCGGCAGCCGTGGTGGTCAACCGGCGGCAGGGGTGAGCAGCCATGGCACGGGACTACTACGAGGCACTGGGCGTCCCCCGCGGCGCGAGCGCGGACGAGATCCAGCAGGCATTCCGCCGCCTGGCGCGGCGCCACCACCCGGACGTCAACCGCGACCCCGCCGCCGAGGAGCGGTTCAAGGAGATCAACGAGGCGTACCAGGTGCTTTCCGAACCGTCGACCCGAGCGCGCTACGACCGGTTCGGGGAGAACTTCCGGCAGGTCCCGGAGGACTGGGAGGAACGGGTGGCGGCCGGTGCCGGTGCCGGTGCGGGTCCCGGCGGCCGGGGGCCGTTCGGCGGAGCTCGCGGCCGGGTCTGGACGGGCGGGGGCGGCGACGGCGGCATCGACCTCGACGACCTCTTCGGGGGCTTCTTCGGCGCCCGGGGCGCGACCGGCCCGATCCCGGGCGCCGACCAGCAGGCCGAACTCCCGCTCACCGTCGAGGAGGCCTATCGCGGTGGCCGCCACCGGGTCACCCTGCGGGGACCGGGCCGGTCGGGCGGCTATGAGGTCGAGGTACCGCCCGGCACCGTCGACGGGCAGCGCATCCGACTGGCCGGAGAGGGCGGCCGGGGCAGCGGCAGGGGACCCTCCGGCGACCTCTACCTGGTGGTGCGGATCGCCCCGCACCCCCGCTACCGGCTGGACGGCCGCAATATCCACGTTCCGCTGCCCGTGACCCCCTGGGAGGCGGCGCTCGGTGCCACCGTTCCGCTGGAGGCCCCCGGCGGCACGCTCAAGGTGCACATCCCGGCCGGCTCCTCGACCGGCCGCCGGCTGCGGCTGCGCGGTCAGGGCATGCCGAATCCGCACGGCGCCCCGGGAGACCTCTACGCCGAGGTCCGCGTCATGGTCCCGCCCTCCCTCGGCCCGCGCGAGCGCGAGCTGTTCCAGGAACTGGCCGCCGAGTCGTCCTTCGACCCCAGGAGGCAGCCGTGACCACGCGGTCCACCCGGGCCGGGCAGCAGCCGCCGGAGAGGCGCTACCCGCTCGCCCGCCCCCACCGGCTCAGCGCCGAATCGCTCGCCAGGACCGGCGGGGTCCACCCCGACCTGGTGCGCCGATTCGCCGTACTGGGCCTGCTCGACGCCGAGCGGGACGCCACCGGCCGCCTCTGGTTCCCGCCCGGGGCGCCGTACCAACTCGCCCGCATCCAGCGGCTGCGGGCCGGACTCTGCCTCAACTACGCCTCGATCGGACTGGTCCTCGACCTGCTCGACCACATCGACCACCTGGAAGCCGAACTGCGCCGCCGCCCCCACCGGACGCCGTGGGCCGGAGCAAGGAGTGAACCGCCGTGGACATGAACCGCCTCACCCAGAAGTCCCAGGAGGCGTTGCAGGAGGCGCAGACCACGGCTTCCCGCCTCGGGCAGACCGAGGTGGACGGGGAACACCTGCTGCTCGCCCTGCTCGACCAGCCCGACGGCCTGGCACCGCGCCTGCTGGCCCAGGCCGGTGCGGACACCCCGGCCCTGCGCTCGGCCGTCGAGCAGGACCTCTCCCGCCGACCCCGGGCCACCGGCCCCGGCGCCACCCCGGGCCAGGTCTTCGTCACGCAGCGCCTCGCCCGGCTGCTGGACACGGCCGAGCGCGACGCCGGGCGGCTCAAGGACGAGTATGTGTCGGTGGAACACCTGGTGCTGGCCCTCATCGAGGAGGGCAGCGCCACCCCGGCCGGCCGCCGGCTCAAGGAGTACGGCGTCACCCGGGACTCCTTCCTCGCCGCGCTCGCCGGAGTCCGCGGCCACCAGCGGGTCACCTCGGCGACGCCCGAAGGCGCCTATGAGGCGCTGGAGAAGTACGGCCGCGACCTGGTCACCGAGGCCCGCAAGGGGACCCTGGACCCGGTGATCGGCCGGGACGCCGAGATCCGCAGGGTGATCCAGATCCTCAGCCGGAAGTCCAAGAACAACCCGGTGCTGGTCGGCGACCCCGGCGTCGGCAAGACCGCCATCGTGGAGGGGCTGGCCCAGCGGATCGTCCGGGGCGACGTCCCCGAGGGACTGCGCGACCGCACCGTCTTCGGGCTCGACATGGGCTCCCTGGTGGCCGGCGCCAAGTACCGGGGCGAGTTCGAGGAGCGGCTCAAGGCCGTGCTGGGCGAGGTCAAGGCGGCCGAGGGACGCATCCTGCTCTTTGTGGACGAGCTGCACACCGTGGTCGGCGCGGGCGCCGCCGAGGGGGCCATGGACGCGGGCAACATGCTCAAGCCGATGCTCGCCCGCGGTGAGCTCCATATGATCGGCGCCACCACGATGGACGAGTACCGCAAGCACATCGAGTCCGACGCCGCCCTGGAACGGCGCTTCCAGGTGGTGGTGGTCGACGAGCCCTCGGTCGAGGACACCATCTCCATCCTGCGCGGTCTGCGTGAGCGCCTGGAGGTCTTCCACGGTGTGAAGATCCAGGACGGGGCGCTGGTCGCCGCCGCCACCCTCAGCCACCGCTACATCAGCGACCGCTTCCTGCCTGACAAGGCCATCGACCTGGTGGACGAGGCATGCGCCCGGCTGCGGACCGAGATCGACTCCATGCCCGCCGAACTCGACCAGCTGACCCGCCGGGTGACCAGGCTGGAGATCGAGGAGGCCGCACTCGCCAAGGAGGACGACCCCGCCAGCCGGGAGCGGCTGGCCGAACTGCGCCGGGAGCTGGCCGACCTCCGGGCCGAGGCGGACGCCAAGCACGCCCAGTGGGACGCCGAACGCCAGGCGATCCGCAAGGTCCAGGCGCTGCGCCAGGAACTGGAGCAGGTCCGCATGGAGGCCGAGGAGGCCGAGCGCGCCTACGACCTCAACCGGGCCGCCGAACTGCGCTACGGGAAGCTCACCGAACTGGAGCGGCGGCTGGGCGCGGAGGAGCAGCAGCTGGTCCTCAAACAGGGCGAGCAGCGGCTGCTGCGCGAGGTGGTGACCGAGGACGAGATCGCCGAGATCGTCGCCGCCTGGACCGGCATCCCGGTCTCCCGGCTGACCGAAGGGGAGCGGGAGAAGCTGCTGCGCCTGGACGAGATCCTCCAGCAGCGCGTCATCGGCCAGGACGAGGCGGTCCGACTGGTGGCGGACGCGGTGCTCCGGGCCCGCTCCGGAATCCGCGACCCCCGCCGGCCGATCGGCTCCTTCATCTTCCTCGGCCCCACCGGCGTCGGAAAGACCGAGCTGGCCAAGACGCTGGCAGAAGCGCTCTTCGACTCCGAGGAGAGCATGGTCCGCCTCGACATGAGCGAGTACCAGGAGCGGCACACCGTCAGCCGCCTGGTCGGCGCCCCGCCCGGATACGTGGGGTACGAGGAGGGCGGCCAGCTCACCGAGGCGGTCCGCCGCAGGCCGTACTCGGTGGTGCTCCTGGACGAGATCGAGAAGGCCCACCCCGATGTCTTCAACACCCTGCTCCAGGTGCTGGACGACGGCCGGATCACCGACGCCCAGGGCCGCACGGTGGACTTCCGCAACACCGTGGTGATCATGACCTCCAACATCGGCTCCCAGTACCTGCTGGAGGGCTCCACCAAGGAGGGCGAGATCTCCCCCGAGGCCAGGGCCCTGGTGATGGGCGAGCTGCGCAGCCACTTCCGGCCCGAGTTCCTCAACCGGGTCGACGACGTGGTGCTCTTCCGGCCGCTGGGGCTGGAGCAGATCGAGCGGATCGTGGACCTCCTCTTCGGCGACCTGCGCCGCCGCCTCGCCGAGCAGCGCATCACCCTGGAACTCACCGAGAGCGCCCGCCGCCTGATCGCCGAACAGGGCTTCGACCCGGTCTACGGTGCCCGGCCGCTGCGCCGCTTCATCGCCCACGAGGTGGAGACCCGGATCGGCCGCGCGATGATCGCGGGCGATGTGCACGAAGGCGTCACGGTCCGGGTCGACGCCCATGGCGGCGAGCTGGCCGTGGACCTCCCGGGCTCGGAGCCCCGGATACCGAGGGCCGCCTGACCGGCTCTCCGGGCGGGCGGTCCGTAGCTGCCCGCCCGAAGAGCCGGTGGTCCCGGCTACCGGTGCTTCCGGTTACCGCAGGTAGGGGCCGTCGGTGCCGATCTTGCCCGGGGCGGCGTTCCGGCCGCCCAGGTCGAGGACATAGACCCGCAGGTTGCCCTTGCCGGGGGCGGCGATGGCCAGGGTGCCGTCGGTGACGGTCCTCACGTCACCGGTGACGGCGTCCTTGTAGGTACCGCTGGGGATACCGGTGAAGGTGGCCCCGTCGGTCACGGCGACCAGGGCGAAGCTGTCCACCCCGGTGGCCGCGTCGGTGTAGCGGCGCTTGAAGGCCATGCCGCCGCCGGAGACCCCCTCGGTGGAGTACTGGCCCATCTGGAGTGCGGGGATGGCCCGGCGGATCCTGCCCAGCCGCTGGAGGTGCTTGACCAGCGGCTGGGCCAGGGTGGTGGCGACCGCACCGGTGGCGCTGTCGACCGTGGAGAAGTCGGAGGCGGTGACGGTGCCCTCCAGGTGGTCGCCGTAGTAGGCCCGGCCGGTGGTGGCCAGCGGGCAGGAGGGCCCGCAGTCGATGGTCCGGCCGGCCTGGAACTGGATCTCGGACCCGTAGTACAGCGTCGGGATGCCCCGGAAGGTCCACATCAGGGCCATGTTCTCGGCCCAGGCGTCCTGCCCTCCGGTGTAGCGGACCGAGGACTTGTTGGGTCCGTAGTCATGGCTGTCCACATAGACCACGTTGTAGGTCGCGTCATTGGTGGAGTCGTCGGAGTCCTTGCCGTTGTTGAAGGCGTTGTGCGCGTCCCCGAAGTTCATGTGCATGCGCATGTCGATGATGTTCATGCCGGAGAACATGCTGTGGTCGGGGGCGTGGTAGCTGTTGCCGTTGAGGAAGGCGTTGGTGGAGGTGGGCTGGTTGCCGGTGCCCAACTGCTCCTCGTAGGTGTACTGGTCGAGGGCGGCCCGGGTGTCGTCGGCGCTGTACTCCCGGCGCTCCTTCCAGGTGTAGAACTGCGCGGAGTGGTTGACCGAGCCCCGGTTCCACTTGTCGTTGACAAAGGCGCCGACCTCGCCGAAGACAAAGAAGCCGGCGGCCTTCTCCGCTCCCCAGTCCTGGGTGACGCGCTGCTGGATGGCGGGCAGGAAGCGGCGGTTCCAGGTGACCCGGGGGATGTGCACGGCGGTGTCCACGCGGAAGCCGTCGACGCCCATGTCGATGTACTTGTCGTAGGCGCCGATGAGGTAGTTCTGCACCGTGGCGTTCTCGGTGTTGAAGTCGGCCAGGTCGTCGGCGAGCCAGCAGCTGCGGGAGTCCTCGCCCTCCCAGTTGCCGATCCAGCACTGGTGGTAGTACGCGGCCGGGAACATGCCGGAGGTCGGGTTGGGCCACTGGCAGTTGTAGAGGGTGTAGCCCTCGGGGCTCCGCTGACCGGTGGGCTTGCCCCAGTTGAGGCAGGTGTTGCCGGTCGGCTCGGCGGTCGACCAGAGGTCGCCGTTGTAGTACGACTTGCCGGTCCTGGGGTCGATGGTCAGTCCGTCGTACTCGAAGCCGGGCTGCTTCTCGTCGTAGTACCAGGACCACTGGGAGTCGCGCACCCCGTAGACGGTGGGCACGAAGAGGCCCTTGGCGCCCCAGCGGGAGCTGTGGTTGTAGACCACGTCCTGGTAGATCTTGATGCCCTTGGCATGGGCGGCGTTGATCAGGTCCTGGTACGAGGCCCCGGCGGACTCCAGGCGCGGGTCGACCCGGTAGAAGTCCCAGCCGTGGTACCCGTGGAAGTCGTAGTCGGAGCGGTTGAGCACCACCGGGGTGATCCAGATCGCGGAGAAGCCCAGGCCCTTGACGTAGTCGAGCTTCTGGACCAGGCCCTTGAAGTCGCCCCGGAACATCGGGTCGTTGTTGGCGGCGTTGCCGGAGGCCACATGCTGGTTGCCGCCTCGGTTGTTGCTGCTGTCGCCGTCGTAGAAGCGGGCGGTCAGCACAAAGTAGATCGGGTCCTTGCGCGGATCGGTGCCGATCATCTCACCGGGCTTGGCCGCCGGCGGCTTGGAGCCGGTGGTCGCGGTGGCCGGGGCGGAGGCGGCGGAGATATTGCCGGCCGCGTCCAGCGCCCGGACGGTGTAGGTGTAGGCGGTCTTCTCCTCCAGACCGGAGTCGGCGTAGACCGTGGAGGCGGTGTCCAGCACCACCGTGCCCCTGCTGCCGCCGGTGCGGGTGACCTGGTAGCCGGTCACCCCGGTGTCGTCGGTGGAGGGCTCCCAGGTCAGCACTATGGAGGTGTCGGTGGCCGAGGCCTTCACCGAGGTGGGCACGGTGGGCGCCGTGGTGTCGGGGACCACGGCGGCGCACGGGTCCTTGGCGTTCTGGGTGACCTTGCGGTCCTGCACCGTGCTGACGCCGGTGGGCAGCGCGTAGTTGTTGCCGTTGTTGTTGTCCCAGACGCCGTTGCCGTTGTTGAAGGTGGCGGCGAGCCCGGTGGCCTTGCCCAGGTCGACCGTCTTCCGCACCCAGCCGGGGCAGGCGGCCTCCATACCGACACCCGGCACCGCCGTCCAGGCACCGCCGTTGGGCGCATAGTGCAGATTGACGGTCCGCCAGCCGACGCTGGTGGTCGAGTAGAAGACCGTGGCGCTGTTGCCGTCCTGACCGGGTGACGGACTGGGCGACGGGCCGCCGCCGGAGTCGCCGCCGCAGGGGTCGCTGTGGGCGATCACCCCGTCCTTGACGGTGATGGTGCCGGTACCCAGGTCGTAGTTCCTGCCCCCGTTGTTGTCCCAGGTGCCGGAGCCGTTGTTGAAGGTGGCCTGGAGACCGTTGGCGCCGTTCAGGTCGACGGTCTTCTTCACCCAGTCCGTACAGGCGGCCTCCATGGTCACGCCCGGCACGTTGGTCCAGGCGCCGCCGTTGGGCGCGTAGTGCAGGTAGTAGCTGCTCCAACTGCGCGTCTTGGTGTAGTAGAACACCGTCGCGGTGCTCTCGCCGGTCGCCGCCGCCGCAGCGGCGGGGGTGGCGGTCTGAGTGGCGGTCAGCAGGCTCATCACCAGGCCGGCTGCCGAGACGAGGACGACGGCGCCGGTCCGTCTCCTCAGGGGTGGTCTGATTTTTTTCATGGGGGTGCTCCTTGGGGGTGGGGCCGCGGGGCAGGGCAGAGGGGTGGTTGCTGCGGCTTGCGCAACTTGCTGCAAGCTTTTTCGGCAGATTACCCGTGCATGACAGGCATGTAAACGCATCGGCGCCCCCGGCGCAGCGCAGCTTGCGCCGGGAGCGGCCCAGGCCTGGCGCCGGCGTTCCCATGGGCCGTACGCAGGCAAACCGGACAGCGGCGCGGGCGATCGGCGCCGGCTCTGCGCAAACGGTCTTGTTCAAGCCATTGTGCTGCGCGATGCGTAGGGCTAGGTTCGGCGCTCTGGTGGTAGCGCGGCACTTCCGCGCTCCTGATGCGCAATGCGAATGATCTCGTGCCGACGACGGCTCGACCAAGGAGAACTGGTGCCATGAGTGCTCACGATGCGATCGTCGCTGATCACGCGTATGAGAAGACCCTGCGGTGGTGGGACGGGTTCACCATCAGCCTCTCCATACCGGCAGCCCTGTTCGTCGGCATGGGCTATGCCATCGGCTACATCGGAGCCTGGACCGCGCTGGCGCTGCTGGGCTCCGTCGCGGTCATCGCCTGCCTGCAGAACTACATCTACTCCGAGATGGCCAGCATGTTCCCCGACAAGGTCGGCGGCATCTCGATGTACGCGCACCAGGGCTGGCGCACCCGCTCGACCCTGGTCGGCCCGCTGGCCACCTATGGCTACTGGTTCGCCTGGTCCAGCTCGCTGGCCATCTACGGCCTCCAGATCGGCAGGCTCGTCCAGGCCGAGTGGTTCCCGCACCAGACCTGGACGTTCTCCACCGGGCTCGCCGACATCGGCTTTCCGCATGTCGTCGCGCTCGGCGTGCTGGTGCTCGGCTGGCTGCTCAATGTGCTCGGCATGCGCCCGGCGATGTGGATCATGTACGTGACCGGGGTGCTGGTGCTTGTCCCGATCGTCGTCTTCGCCCTGGTGCCGCTGTTCTCCGGCGACTGGTCCCTGGGCAATCTGCACTGGAACCTGGCCGCGAGCGGCTTCCCCGGCTGGCGCACGGCCATCGCCTGGATGTTTGTGCTGGCGTGGTCGGTCTACGGCATCGAGGCGGTGGCGTCGTTCGTCCCCGAGTTCCGCGACACGGTCCGGGACAGCCGCATCGCCCTGCGGCTGGCCGGCATCTTCGTCATCGCCGTCTATCTGCTGGTGCCGTTCGGCGTCGGCGGCATGGTCGACCAGGCGAAGGTCGCCGCCGACCCCGTCTCGTTCTACCTCGGCGCCTTCCAGCGGCTGTTCCCCGGCGGCGACGTCATCATGACGATCTGCCTCATCGCCGGTCTGATGCTGCTCATGGTGATGACCACCGCCGACGGCGGTCGGGTCCTGCACGGCAGTGCCCTCGAAGGGCTGACCGTCAAGCAGCTCGGCGAGCTGAACCGCTTCAAGGTGCCGGGCCGGGCGATGTCACTCGACCTGGTCGTCAATGTCATCCTGATCCTCTTCGTCGGCGAGGCCCTGGCCGTGATCGTCGCCGGAATCCTCGGCTACCTCCTCTGCCATGTGCTGTCGCTCACCGGGTTCCTCCACCTGCGCCGTGACGAGCCGGATGCCGAACGTCCCATCAGACTGGGCAGACCGTGGGTCTATGTGGCCGCCCTGCTCGCCGCCGTGGACACGGTGCTGCTGGTGGTCGGCGCCCTCAGCGCCAAGATCACCGGCTATGGCAGCACCAAGGAGCTGATCATCGGGCTGATCGTGCTGTCGCTCTCGGTGGTGCTCTACGCCTACCGCCGCATCGTCCAGGACGGTGAGACGTTCGTCTGGCGCGAGTCGGCCGCGACCGCGCAGCAGGAGCCTGCCGGGGAGCCCGCTGTGGAGTCGGCTGCCGACCGGGTCTGAGTGCGTGCCCGGCGCCGTGCGGGAGCAGTCTCCCGCACGGCGCCGGGCGGTGTGCTGCGGGGGATCGGGCTGGTCATCCCAGCGTCGGCGGCACGGGGGTGCGGCCGTCGAACCAGAGCTTGTGCACCGCGACCTCCAGGACGGCCTCGGTGTCCAGGACGCCTTCCAGTGGCCGGACCTGGCGTTGCAGAAAGGCCCACAGCTCATTGTCGTCGGCGACCAGGACCTGGGCGAAGACATCGGCGCGGCCCAGCATGGTCGAGACGTAGCTGACCTCGGAGTGGGAGCACAGGGCGGCGACGACGGCGTCATGGTGTTCCGGGGCGACCCGCAGGAAGAGCAGCGCCAGCCGCCCGGCGCGGAAGCGTCCGGGGTCGGCGAAGGCGGCGATCTTGAGTACGCCGGCCTCCTCCAGGCGGCGGAAGCGGGCGCGCACGGTGCCCTCGGAGACGCTCAGCGAGCGGGCGATCTCGCGGAAGGCGCGGCGTCCGTCCTGTTCGAGTGCGGTGATGATCGCGTGGTCCAGGTCGTCCAGTTCGGTCATGGAACCGATCCTAGGGCTGCCGCGACCCGCCGTGGCCACGCATCGCGTAGTCGCTGGACGGCTCCGGGTGGGTAATGCGCAGCCCGGTGTCGGATGGGTTCGCGTTACATGCGTGCCAAGCTCTTGAAATGATTTATCGCGCACCGTATGTTGAGTCGCATGCGGCGATGCGCAGTCAGATCTCCTCTTCACTGCGCATTGCGAAGCCCCCGTGCAAGGAGTCACCCCGTGCTGCGACTGAAGCGCATCGACAATATGGACATCCTCACCCATGACGTGCCCCGGCTGGTCGACTTCTACCACGGCACCCTGGGCCTGCCGTTTCTGCTGCCCTATGCGGCGGAGGAGGAGTGGGCGGCGATCGACTTCGGCAACCTCACCCTGTACGTCTTCAAGTCCGAGGTCGGCGAGCACGCCCCGCGCCGCACCGAGGTCAACCCGGAGAACCCGCCCGGCCTGGACTCCTTCGCCTTCGAGGTGGACGACCTGGACGAGGCCGTCGCCGCACTGGACGGCAGGGTCGAGTGGGTCACCCGGGAGCAGATCGTCTGGAAGCACCCCAGCGGCGTCTGGTACCGCTACCGCCCGTTCTACGACCCCGACGGCAACATGCTCTACATCACCGAGCCGCACCAGGGCGCCGCCGCGTGAACAGCCCAGCCGTCAACACCCCCGCCCCCGTGCAGACCCCCGGCGCGCACGCCCCTGGCGGCGCCCATGACCTGACCGGCCGGACGGCCCTGATCACCGGCGCCGCCCGGGGCATGGGCCGCGCCCACGCCCTGGCGCTGGCCGCGCGCGGCGCCCGGGTCGCACTGGCCGACCTGGACCAGGCAGAACTGGCGGCCACCGCCGCCGAGGTCGCCGCCGCCGGCGGCCGGGCGGCCGTCTTCACCGCCGACATCACCAGCCGCACCGCCGCCGAGTCCCTGATCGAGGCGGTCGCCGCCGACTTCGGCGGACTTGACGTCCTGGTTCACAACGCCGGGCTGATGTTCGCCATGACCGGCCTCGCCGACACCGACGACGAGGACTTCGACCGGCTGCTCGCCGTCAACGTCCGCGCGCCGCTCTACCTGACCCGCGCCGCACTGCCGCATCTGCGGCGAAGCCCGGCCGCCCGCGTGGTCTTCGTCTCCTCGCAGTGGGGCCAGGTCCCCGACGGCCACAGCTACGGCTACATGGTGTCCAAGGCGGCGCAGTTGGGCCTGATGAAGACCCTGGCCAAGGAGTTCGCGGCGGAGCGGATCACGGTCAACGCGGTCGCGCCCGGCGCCGTGGCCACCCGCATGGTCCCGCCGGAGAACCACGAGGCCGAGGTCGCCGCCGTACCGGTCGGCCGACTGGGCCAGCCGTGGGAGATCGCCGAGGTGGTCGCGTTCCTGGCCGCCGACACCGGCGCCTTCGTCACCGGCCAGACCATCCCCGTCAACGGCGGCGCCCTGCTGGTCGGCATCTGAGCCGGTCCCCGACCGGCCCGCGCCCAGGCCCGCAGCCGCCCCTCACCATGAAGCGAGGACCGCCCGCCATGTCCACCCCCACCACCGCCCCCCTGACCAGACGAGACCAGGCCGAGCGCGCCATGCGCCACTCCTGGTTCCCGGTGGCCCGGTCTGTCGACCTGGCCACCCCGCAGCCGGCCGTGCTGCTCGGCGAGCAGCTCGTGGTCTTCCGCGACGGCTCCGGTGCCGCCAGGGTGACCGCGCGCCGCTGCCCGCACCGTGGCGCCGACCTGTCGCTGGGCATTGTGCACGGCGGCTCGATCGGCTGCCCGTACCACGGCTGGCGGTTCGACGGCGCCGACGGCGGCTGCACCCATGTGCCGTCGCTGGCCGACCCGAGCCGCATCCCACCCAAGGCCGCCATCCGCGCATACCCGGCGGTGGAGCGCTTCGGGCATGTGTGGACGGTGCTGGAGGAGCCGGTCACCGAGCTGTACGACCCCGCCGAATGGCACGGCCACGACCTGGTGTGGCTGGCCGCCGACCCGCTGGACTCCCCGACCGGGGTCGCCGCCGCGATCGAGAACTTCCGCGACGTGGCCCACTTCCCCTTTGTCCACCAGGTCTCGATGGGCCCCACCCCCGAGGTCGTCGAGCCCCTGGAGGTGAGCCGGGACGGCATCGACGTCCGGATGGAGCGCATGCTCGACGCCGGCTCCGGCGACTGGGCGGCCCAGGGCGACTGCCTGATGGCGTACCACTGCATCGCGCCCGGCTTCGCCAGCATCAGCTACCGGTACGCAAACGCGGGGCTGCGGGTGGTCGCCGGCTTCCCCTCGCCCGTCTCCTATGAGCAGGTGAAGATCTTCTGGGGGGTGGCCAACGACCGCGACTTCCGTGGCGACTCCCTGGAGGAGTGCCTGCGGGTCGAGGAGATGGTCTACCTGGAGGACATGCCGGTGGTGGCGAACCTCCAGCCCCGCGAGGTGCCCTGGGATGCGGAGGTGCCCGAGTTCTCGGTGCCCGCCGACCTCTTCACCCTCAACTACCGGCGGGCGTTCGGCGAACTGATGAACCGTACCGAGCGCCTGCTGTCCGGCGAGGGCGGCCCCGCCCGGACATGACCGCGATGAACCACCCCGATGGCACCCGCCCGCTGCGGGTGGCGCACACCGCGCCCGCAGCCGACGGCGTGCTCGCCCTCACCCTGGCCGACCCCGACGGCGCCGCCCTGCCGCCCTGGACCCCGGGTG
Organism: Peterkaempfera bronchialis; assembly: GCF_003258605.2. NCBI lineage: Bacteria > Bacillati > Actinomycetota > Actinomycetes > Kitasatosporales > Streptomycetaceae > Peterkaempfera > Peterkaempfera bronchialis. The sequence continues at coordinate 548,461 of NZ_CP031264.1, read as the reverse complement.
CCCATGTGGACCTGCACCTGGGCCCCAACCTGGTCCGGCAGTACTCCCTCTGCTCCGACCCCGACGACCGCACCCACTACCGGATCGCGGTGCTGCGGGTGCCCGAGGGGCGCGGCGGCTCGGCCCGCGTCCATGACACGGTCCGCCCCGGCCACACCCTCGCGGTCTCCGCCCCGCGCAATCACTTCCCGCTGGTCGACGCCGAGGAGTACCTGCTGGTGGCGGGCGGCATCGGGATCACCCCGCTGCTGCCGATGGCCCACCGGCTGACCGCCCTCGGCAGGCCCTGGCGGATGCTCTACGGCGGTCGCACCCGCGCCACGATGGCCTTCCTCGGCGAACTCCCCCCGCGCCAGGTCACCGTCGTCCCCGAGGACGAGGCGGGCCGCCCCGACCTGGCCGCCTTCCTGGCCGGCCGGTCCGGCGCCACGGTGTACGCCTGCGGACCCGGCGGCCTGCTGGACGCCGTCCGCGCCCTGCACCCCGGCCCGGTCCACACCGAGCGCTTCACCGCGCCCGCCCCCGCCCCGGACGACGGCGACCGGCCCTTCGAGGTCCGGCTGGCGCGCAGCGGACGGAGCGTCACCGTGCCCGTCGGCACCAGCGTCCTGGACGCCATCCGCGACGCCGGGGTGGACGCCCCCTCCTCCTGCGAGGCCGGGATCTGCGGCACCTGTGAGACCACCGTGCTCGACGGCGTCCCCGACCACCGGGACGACCTGCTCACCCCCGGTGAACACGCCGCCGGCCGCACCATGCTGATCTGCGTCTCCCGCTGCCGGGGCGAACGCCTCCTTCTCGACCTGTGAGTTCAGCGGAGAGGTCCCCGGGCCAACCCGGCCCGGGGACCTCTCCGCTCACTTCACTCCGTGGTTCAGCCGAGCGTCGCGATGGCCTCGTTGAAGGTCTTCGACGGACGCATCACTGCCGCCGCCTTGGCGGCGACCGGCTGGTAGTAGCCGCCGATGTCGACCGGCGAGCCCTGGACCGCGATCAGCTCGTCGACGATGGTCTGCTCCTGCTCGGCGAGCGTCTTGGCGAGCCCGGCGAACGCCTCGGCCAGCTGCGGGTCGTCGCTCTGCCCGGCCAGCTCCTGCGCCCAGTAGAGCGCCAGGTAGAAGTGGCTGCCCCGGTTGTCGATGCCGCCCAGGCGGCGGCTCGGCGACTTGTCCTCGTTGAGGAAGGTGCCGGTCGCCCGGTCGAGCGTGTCGGCGAGCACCTGGGCGCGCGCGTTGCCCGTGCTCTGCGCCAGGTGCTCGAAGCTGACCGCCAGCGCCAGGAACTCGCCCAGGCTGTCCCAGCGCAGGTAGTTCTCCTTGAGCAGCTGCTGGACGTGCTTGGGCGCGGAGCCGCCGGCGCCCGTCTCGAACAGCCCGCCGCCGTTGATCAGCGGGACGACGGAGAGCATCTTGGCGCTGGTGCCCAGCTCCAGGATCGGGAACAGGTCGGTCAGGTAGTCGCGCAGCACATTGCCGGTGACCGAGATGGTGTTCTCGCCACGGCGGATGCGCTCCAGCGAGAAGGCGGTCGCCTGCTCGGGCGACATGATCTCGATCTGCAGGCCCTCGGTGTCGTGCTCGGGCAGGTACGCCCGGACCTTGGCGATCAGGTTGGCGTCGTGCGCGCGGCCCTCGTCCAGCCAGAAGACCGCCGGGTCGCCGGTGGCACGGGCGCGGTTGACCGCGAGCTTGACCCAGTCGCGGATCGGCACGTCCTTGGTCTGGCACATCCGGAAGATGTCGCCGGTGCTCACCGGCTGCTCCAGGACGACATCACCGGCGGTGTCGACGACCCGGACCGTGCCGTCGGCGGGGATCTCGAAGGTCTTGTCGTGGCTGCCGTACTCCTCGGCCGCCTGCGCCATCAGGCCGACGTTGGCCACCGAGCCCATGGTCGCCGGGTCGAAGGCGCCGTGCGCGCGGCAGTTGTCGATGACGACCTGGTAGACGCCCGCGTAGCTGCTGTCGGGGATGACGGCGAGGGTGTCGGCCTCCTTGCCGTCCGGGCCCCACATGTGGCCGGAGGTGCGGATCATGGCCGGCATGGAGGCGTCCACGATGACATCGCTGGGGACGTGCAGATTGGTGATGCCCCGGTCGGAGTCGACCATCGCCAGGGCAGGGCCCTCGGCCAGCTCGGCGTCGAAGGACGCCTTGATCTCGGCGCCCTCGGGCAGCGCGTCCAGGCCCTTGAGGATGGCGCCGAGCCCGTCGTTGGGGCTCAGACCGGCGGCGGCGAGCACCGCGCCGTAGCGGGCGAAGGTCTCCGGGAAGAAGGCCCGCACCACATGGCCGAAGATGATCGGGTCGGAGACCTTCATCATGGTGGCCTTGAGGTGCACCGAGAAGAGCACCCCCTCGGCCTTGGCCCGGGCGATCTGGGCGGTCAGGAACGCGCGCAGCGCCGCCACATGGATCACCGACGCGTCCACGACCTCACCGGCGAGCACCGGCACCGACTCGCGCAGGACCGTGGTGCTGCCGTCGGCGCCCGCCAGCTCGATACGGAGCGAGCCGGCCTCGGCGATGACCGCCGACCGCTCGGTGGAGCGGAAATCGTCGGCCTCCATGTGGGCGACGTTCGTCTTGGAGTCGGCCGTCCACGCGCCCATCCGGTGCGGGTGCGCCTTGGCGTAGTTCTTCACCGAGGCGGGCGCACGCCGGTCGGAGTTGCCCTCGCGCAGGACCGGGTTGACGGCGCTGCCCTTGACCTTGTCATACCGCGCGCGGACGTCCCGCTCCTCGTCGGACTGCGGGTCGTCCGGGTAGTCCGGGAGCGCGTAGCCCTGCTGCTGAAGCTCCGCGATGGCCGCCTTGAGCTGCGGGACGGAGGCGGAGATGTTCGGCAGCTTGATGATGTTGGCCTCGGGGGCCTTGGCGAGGGCGCCCAGCTCGGCGAGGGCGTCGTCGATGCGCCGGCTCTCGTCGAGACGCTCCGGGAAGCTCGCGATGATGCGCCCGGCCAGGGAGATGTCACGCGTCTCCACACGGACACCCGCCGTCGAGGCGTAGGCCTGGACCACCGGCAGGAACGAATACGTTGCCAGGGCCGGGGCCTCGTCAGTGTGCGTATAGATGATGGTCGAGTCAGTCACCGGTACTCCGCTTCACGTCTACAACGTCTTGATATCAAGGTATCTCGTGACCGTCCCTCCCCGGTACCAGCCCCCGTCTGCCCGGAGTCGAGCCGGTCACGCACCGCCGCCCGGCTGTCCGCTGCCCAGCCGGTCCAGGGCATCGCAGGCGGCGGCCGTCCAGTGCGGCGCAGCGGCCTTCCCGGCGATCGTCAGCGCCTGCCGGTAGTGGCCTGCGGCGCTGCCGTACTTTCCGAGAGCGGCGGCGAGATCGCCCAGGTGGAGGGCCACAGGGCCGAGCGTGAGCAGGCCGCTGCCCGCTCCGGCCAGTTCCCCGGCGGCTGGTCGCAGTCGGGCATAGGCGCGCTCCATCCCCGGCCGGTCGCCGAGGCCGACGGCGGCCAGCGCGGTGAGGCAGGTACGGGCTTCGTAGAGCAGGTCGCGGGGCGACTCGGGAACGGCGCTCACGGCGGCTTCGGCTTCGTCGCGGCGCCCTGCGGCGAGCAGGACCAGCGGGCGGGCCCAGGGCTCGTACGGGCCCCGGTCCGGCTGCTCGTCCGCCTCCGGTCGCCCGCCGCGCTGGATGCGCAGGCAGAGCAGGGCCAGCGGGAGCAGGCCCTGCTCCATGCCCGGCATGCCGCTGCCCGCGAGCAAGGTACTGGCGGCGCGGTAGGCCGCCTCCGCCTCGGCGGAGCGGCCGGCAACGGTCAGCCGCAGGGCCGCGTACCACCGGGTGAACACGCCCGCGAGCGGGATGTCGTACCGCTCGGCGAGCCGGTCCGTGGCTGCGGCATGCGCGTCGGCCGTGGCGAAGTCGGCACGTGCGGAATGGGCCTGGATCAGGATGAGGTGCCCGAGGACCTCAAAGGTCACCAGCTGGTGCCGGGCGGCCAGCTCGACCAGCTCGGCGCCGATCCGGGCCCGCTGCGGGGCCGTTCCGGCCCGTGCGAAGGACTGCATAAAGCGGCCGTTGAGGGCGAAGGCCAGCAGCGCCGGGTCTGCCAGTCGGCGGGCGATGGCCTCCGCCTCCCGCGCCGCCCGCTCTCCACGGTCGCCGGGGTCGCCCCGCAGTTCCAGGGCGAGGGTGCTCAGCAGGCGGCTGCGGTGCACCGCCTGCTCCTCGGGCAGGGCGGCCAGGGTCCGTTCGGTGGCCGCGACGATCCGCCGGGAAAGGCCCTCGTCGTCGTTGGCGGTCCAGCTCGCGGGGACATCGAAGGCACTGATCACCTCGGCGGTCAGCTGCGGGTCGCCGAGCTCCTCGGCGGTGGCGACCGCCTCCGCACGGTGCTTCCGGGCGCTCTCCAGGCGGCCGGTCACGGCCTCTGCCCGGACCAGGCCCATGACCGCCTCCAGCCGACCGCGCAGCTCGCCCCCTCCGGCCCGGTCGTGGGCGGCGACGGCCTCGGACCAGAGCCGCGCCGCCTCATGCGGGGCGAATCCTCGCTCGGCCAGCAGGGCCGCCGCACGGGCGTAGCGGGCCGCCCGGACAGCTGTGGCCCGGCTCTCGGCACGGCCGAAGTGGTGGGCGAGCGAGCCGACGTCACCGGGATCCAACTGCTCGATCGCCTCGGCGACGGCGGCGTGCCAGCGCGCTCGGCGTGGCCGGGAGATGTCGTCGTACAGCGTGTCGCGCACCAGGGCGTGGGAGAACCCCAGCCGACCCGGTTGCTGCTCGACCAGGAAGCCCGCGGCCAGCGCCGCCTCCAGGGCGTCGACCACCCCGTCCGCGTCGCCCACCACGGCGGTCAGCACCTCCACGTCGATCTCGCGGCCGAGCACGGCGGCCTGCCGCAGCACCGCCCGCGCCGGCTGCGGCAGCCGCGCCAGCCGGTGGCGGATGACATCCCGTACGCCCGCAGGGACGGCCCCGAGCGCCGCGTTCCCCTCGGTGCCGACCAACCGCGCCAGCTCCCGGACGAAGAACGGGTTGCCGCCGCTGCGCCGGTGGATGACCTGGGCGGTCCGTGGGTCCACGGCCCGCTGGAGGACGGCCCGTACGAGTTCACCCGTGGCGGCCTCGGGCAGGCCGCCCACATACACCCGGGTCGGCTCCGCACCGGCGAACCGGGCGAGCGCGGCGGTCAGACCGGGGGAGACCTCGGTGGCCCGGTAGGTCCCGACCAGCAGCACCGGCCCGGCCACGGAGTCCGAGACCAGGGCGGTCAGCAGGTCCAGGGTCTCCTCCGCCGCCCGGTGCAGGTCGTCGAAGACCAGCAGCACCGGCCCTCGGGCCGCTGTCGCGGCCAGGTGGGCGGCGGCGGCCCGGTGCATGGGGAACCGGGCCGGTCACCGCTGGTGCCGTCGCCTTGCCGGTCATGCCCCCCAATGTACCGGCCGCCTGATGTACGCCCTGGTCAGCAGCGTTGTGCAGGCAACGCTCAGTCGCTGCTGACCGGATGCTCAGCGCCGATGGGGACGCTGGTCCCACGACCGGCACCCGAGTGCCGACTTGAGGAAAGGGGCCCGTCGTGGAACCCAGGATCACCGGATTCGACTACCAGCGCGTCACCGTCGCCGCAGGCGTGTCACTCAACACCGCCGTGGGAGGCTCGGGCAGCCCCATCGTGCTGCTGCACGGATTCCCGCAGACCCATCTGATGTGGCGGCACGTCGCGGCCGACCTGGCCTCCGACCACACCGTCATCTGCCCTGACCTGCGCGGCTACGGTGACAGCGACAAACCGGCCGACACCGACGGGCAGACCTACTCCAAGCGCACCATGGCCGCCGACGTCGTCGCCCTCGCGCGCGCCTTCGGCCATCAGCGCTTCGCCCTGGCCGGGCACGACCGGGGCGCCCTGGTCGCCATCCGCGCCGGGCTGGACCACCCCGGCACCATCACCCACCTCGCCTCGCTGGACGTCCTGCCGACGCTGGACATGTGGGACGTGATGCACGGCACCTCCGCCGCCGTCGGCTTCCACCTCTACCTGATGGCCCAGCCGCCCGGCCTGCCCGAGCAGCTGATCAACGCCGGCGCAGACGCCTTCTTCGGCCACTTCCTGGACATCTGGGCCCGGAATCCGGAGGCGATCCCCGCCGACATCCGGGCCGCCTACCTCAAGGCATCCCGAGGAGCCGTCGACTCCATCGTCGCCGACTACCGGGCCTCCGCCGTCGCCGACGTCGCCCACGACCAGGCCGACCGCCGGGCCGGAAACCGCCTGCGCATGCCGGTGACCGTCCTCCAGCAGGACTGGGGCGCGGCCCTCGGCTTCGACGCCGCCGCCCGGTGGCAGGCATGGGCCCCCGACCTGCAACACACCACCGTCTCCTGCGGCCACTTCATGGCCGAGGAAGCCCCCGCCGACGTCGTCAAGGCCCTGCGCGCCCTCCTGGCCCGGTAGCCGTCCGGTGTGGCGTCGCGGCAGACTCGTCGCCATGGTGCGCCTACGGGAGGTCCGCCTCGCCGCGCTGGCCGACGCGCCGCACGCCTTCAAGTCCCGGCTCGCGGACTGGCACCGGTGTGATGGTGAAGGCGCTCCGCTGACCACTCCGGCGCCGCCGCTTACGGACAACCCGTGCCGAGCGGTCATCCGCAGGAGAGCAGACCCGCGCGCTGCTTGGCGGCCAGGACGCGGTGGACGCTCTGGTACATCTGCGTACGGAAGGCGGCGTTGCTCTCCACCCGGCTCCGCACGGCGGTGACCATGGCCGGGATGTACGCGGGTTCGACGGTGAGTACCAGGTCGCCGCCGGCCGCCAGGAAGTTGAGCGCGCGCTGCGCCGGGGCCACGGACTTCACCGAGACCGCGTTGCCCAGGTCGTCCGAGACCACCACGCCCTTGAACCCGAGGTTCTTGCGCAGCAGCCCGTTGATGACCGCCGAGGAGAAGACGGCCTTGTGCTTGGAGTCGATCTTGGTGTAGGTGGCCAGCGAGATCATCACCAGCGGCGCCCCGGCCTTGACGCCGGAGCGGAATGCGCTGACGCTCGCTCCGGTACTCGTCGTCACCGAGTCCACCACGTTCGCGGTGGTGTCGGTGTTGGCCAGCACCTGGCCCAGCCCCGGAAAGTGCTTGAGCGTGGTCAGCACCCCGGACTGGGTGAACCCCGCGGTGAACGCATTGACATGCGACGCGACCGCGTCCGCCGTGTGGCCGTACTCCCGGCCGTAGCGCCCGATGGGCGGGTTCCTGGTGCCCAGGCTCGCCGGCACCACATCGGTGACCGGGGCGAGGTTGAGGTTGACGCCCGCCGACTTCAGCTGCTTCGCCCAGGTGGCCGCCTGACTGCGCAGCTTGGAGGTCGACCATCCGCCCTGCACCAGCCCGCTCGGCATGGTGGAGAATCCGGGACCGCTGAGTGCCTGCACCTGGCCGCCCTCCTGGTCGGTGGAGACCAGCAGGCCGACCCGCTTGCCCGACACCAGGTCCGCCTTGCTCTGGAGTCCGCTGACCAGCGTCTTGGTCGATGCGGTGCCGGCCTTGCTGCGGCCCACCAGGAACACCGACCCCACGTGGTACGTGCGCAGCGTCTGCACCTTCGCCTGGTTCGCCGTGGGCACCGTGACACCGCCCATGAACAACTGCCCGACCCGCTGCGGGACGGTCATGGCCGAGAACACCCGGTCGACGCAGCTCGCGGCGCTGGTCGTGGCCGCCCTGGGGTCCTTGGCACCGACGCCCGAAGGGCTTGCCGCAGCCGTGGCGCCCCCGTCGATCCGCGAGGCCGGGGCGGAGCCGCCGTCCTGCCCCGGCTGGCTGCTGCAATCGGCCACGGCCAGGGTCGTCGCCAGCAGCAGTACGGTTCGGCGGGCATTGCGGTGAAGCCGGGCGGTGGACGCACACCTGGTGACTGCCCTCATCGAATCCTCCTCCTCGCGGTACCCCCACGGCCCCGTCGGCCGACTGCCCGAGAGGACGCACGACCGGTTCCCCGATTTTCGTGCGTTCATTCGACTTCCGCGTCGCTTCGGCTGGAACGGGCGACTCCGACCGCCCCGTCCCGTTCTCCGCCCGACCTGCAAGGCCCAGGCTTGGGCCAGTCCCTGGCTTCGATTCCTGGCATGGTTGCCTGTCGAAGCCTTCCATTGCAAGTCGGCGACCCTGCTGCACCCATTGGCCTGCGCGAGTGGCCCTTGAACGTGCGCTCCGAGCCGATGACCCGAAGCGTGCGGGGATGGTGGCTTTGTTCGGCCTGCTTTACAGGGCCGTTCGCCGGGGCGGGTGGGGAGGGCGCGGCCTGGGCCTTTCGGGGGTATGGGCGGGTCAGGCCAGGACGAGGAGGTCCATCCAGCTGGTGGCGGGCTGGTCGGGGACGATGGCGGCGGAGGCTCGGAGGCGGTCCATGCCCCGGTTGAACTCGTCGTCGGTGAGGCTGCGGAGCTTGGAGTCGGTGTCTCGGCGGATGCGGTCGGCGAACTCGGCCAGGTTGGCGGCGCTCTGCTGGGGCACGGCCCGCAGGACGACCCGGCTGAACCCCGCCGTGGCGAAGGCGTCGCAGGTCCGTTCCACGGTCGGGTAGGTGTCGATGCTCCGGGCGGTCTCGGGGAAGAAGCGCACCCGCAGATCCCGGTCGCAGCGGCCCGGGAAGACATTGCGGATCAGCACCGGGGCACCCGGTTTCAGTGCCCGGCGCAGTTCGCGGGCGGCCGAGGCCAGGTCGGGCAGGTGGTGGACGACCGAGCCCAGCCAGGCGGCGTCCGCGCATCCGTCCGGTACGGGCAGGGCGTCGGCGTGCCCGTCCAGCGCCTCGATGCCCTCGACCCGGGGGATCAGCGAGCGCATAGCCTCCGCCGGCTCGACGGCCAGGACCCGTACGCCGAACCAGTCGTGGAACGCGGAGGCGAAGGCGCCGGTCCCGGCGCCCACGTCCAGCAGCGTCATCCCCGGGGCGAGGGCCGCCGCGTCGGCGACGGCTTCGCGCCAGGCGCCCAGCCCCTGCCGTGGGACCTCCCGGGCCAGGCGGTACTCCTCGGCGACCCGGGCGTCGTAGTCGGTCCCTGCCATCTGTCCGTCCTCCAGTGTCCGTTCGGTTCCCAGCTGGTCACAGCTTCTCCAGAATGCCCGTCAGATCGGGCTCCGCGTCACCGACGACCGCATGGAACAGCCAGCCGCGCGGCGGCGCCAGGGTGCTCGCGGCCAGCGGCAGGATTCCCGGTCGGCCGTCCACAGCGAGTCGGCCGGTCTCGGCCAGCGCATTGACCAGCCGCTCGAAGAAGCCCTCGTCCCGCACCGGGACCAGGGACATCCGCAGCCGCCCCGCCCGGCCTGCCCGGCCTGCCCGGCCCGCCCGCCCCGCCAGCATCGACGAGATCAGACCCGGCGAGAACCGGGCGTTGACCTCCAGGACGGGAATGAGGTCGCCGGTCGTGGTGGTCATGGAATCGACGCTCAGCGGGCCGAAGTAGCCCTCCTCGGCGACGGCCGCCGCGACCTGCTCCACGGTCTGCCGGTACCCCGCCCGGTCGAGTTGGTCGAGCAGTTCCCCGGAGGGGGCGCCCGACCCCCGGAAGGAGTGACGGTCGTTCTCCAGTTGCCCGATGCCCAGCCAGGTGATGCCACCGCCGGGGCCGATCACCAGATGGGCGGCGAAGTCGGCGGCCCGCTGGTACAGCGGCTGCACCACCAGCTCGATCCGCCCCTGCTCCCGTTCCAGGCCGCGCCGCACCAGGGCCAGCCTGGCCGGTGAGTCGACCACGATGTTGCCCTGCCCCGCGACGCCGTACGGGTCCTTGACGACGCAGGGCTCCGAGGCGGCCCGGTCCAGCTCCGCCAGCGAGGTGACGACCTGTCCGGAGCCGGGCAGTCCGAGCCGGGTCGTCCAGCTCTTGGAGTTGACCAGCCGGACTGCCTCCGGGTCGGGCAGCGGTCCGTCCAGCCCCAGCCGTCCGGCCGCCGCCGATGTCCCCGGGAGTACCGCGTACGGTTCCGCCGTGCCGCCCTCGAAGCCCGGCAGGCCGTGCGCGGCCAGCCGTTCCTCGACCGTCAGCGCGGGGTCGCCGGGCACCGCGTGGTGCCGGGCGCCGAAGCCGGCGGCCCGCATCAGCTCGGTGAACGCCGCAGCCGGGGGGTTGTGGGTGAGCAGGACGTCCTCGGGGCCGCAGAGCACGGCGAGCAGTTCGTCCATGCCACGGAGCAGCTGCTCGGTGCGGGGGTCGGGGACCGCGGGCAGTACGGCGACACCGGTCGGTCTCCAGTGGCGCTCGGCGTCGCAGCTGCCGAACCGTACCGTCACCGGGCGGCCTCCTCGGTCCGCTGGGTCAGGAAGCGCTGCTCGATGCGCTCCAGGGTGCGGAAGTCGTCGATGCTCACATGCTGGAGGTCGATGACCTGTCCGGAGACGCTCTCCAGCAGGTAGATGAACTCCAGGAAGTCCAGGGAGTCGATCAGTCTGGCCTCGATGAGGTCGTCCTGCGGGCCGGGCTCCCGGTCGAGTTCGGGGTTCTTGCTGCGAATCCACTCGGCGATCTGCTGCATGGCTGACTCCTTGGGTCATGGGGACGGCGGGGACAACGGGGGAGCGGGGCGGCAGCCGACCGCGACGGCCACGGCCCAGTCGCCCTCGTGGGTGATGCTCAGCGACCACCGGCCGACGCCTCGGCGGCGCAGCTCCCGCAGGGCACTCGCCCGGGGGTGGGCGACCGGGGTCCCGCCCGGGGCGCGGAGCACTTCGATGTCACGGGTGAGCACCAGGCGGTCCGTGGGCGCCAGCAGTTTGATGAACGCCTCCTTCGCGGCGAGCCGCCCGGCCACGGTGGCGGCCCGGCCGCCGCGGACCACGGACAGTTCGGCCCGTTCCCGCTCGCTGAAGTGGTCCGCCAGCCAGCGCGGACCATGCTGCTCGACCAGCCGCCGTACACGCGGGACATGCACCAGGTCGAGCCCGACCAGCGGTTCCAGCGGGCCACCGGGGTCGGCGCCGACGAGCCCGGCCAGCATCGCCCGCAGGCTCTGCCCCTCGGCGGCCTCGGCGTCGGCGTCGGCGTCCGGCACGGAGGTCATCCGTGAGCGGGCGCGGTCGGGGAGTCGGCCAGGGCGGCGCGGAACTCGGCCCGGAACCGGGCGACCACCTGCCCGGCCGGTTCCATCGCGGTGACCCGCCCGCAGCCGAGCCCCGCATAGCGGGCCATCTCGGCGACCGCCCCCTCCGCCTCCACCGTCGGCGCGGCGGCCGAGCCGCGCGGCACCGGCCGGCGGTCGCCCATCACCGTGGTCCAGGCGACGAACACGGCCGGCAGCGGCTCGGCGGCATCGGTGACCGGACTCCGCAGCACCCGGTGGGGCCGTCCGGGCCAGCCGATCGAGAAGCGGTCGCTGACCACGGTGTCCGAGCCCTCCGCCCGGATCAGCGCCCGCTTGTACTCGGCATGCGCCGCCGACTCGCGGGTCGCCACGAACGCCGTGCCGCAGAGCGCTCCCGAGGCCCCGGCGCACAGCGCGGAGTGGAGGTCCCCGCCCGTGGCGACGGCCCCGGCCACCAGCACCGGCACCTCCAGGCCGCACGCCGACAGCTCACCCGACAGCTCACCCGGCAGCTCACCCGGCAACTCGCCCAGCAGCTCGCCGACCGGACGGTCACCCAGATGGTGGCCCCCGGCCTCGACGCCCTGGAGGACGACGGCATGCGCGCCCAGCGCGGCTGCGGTCGCCGCCTCGGCCACGCTGCCGACCTGGACCAGCAGCCGGTGGCCCGCCCCGAGGACCGCCGCCGCCTGCGGCTGCGGCGGCAGACCGTAGCTGTTCAGCAGCAGCGGCCGGTCTGCGGTGTCCAGCAGCGCCCGGATCTGCTCCGGCAGCAGCCGCCCGGCGACCTCCGGGATCACATTGACGCCGAAGGTCCGGGGCGTCCGCCGGGCGGTCTCCGCGACCAGCGCCCCGGCCTGCCCGTGGTCGCTGCGGTAGAGGGCGACCGTGCCCAGCGCCCCGGCGTCGCTGACCGCCGCCGCGAGCGCCGGACCGGCGATCCCGCCCATGCCCGCCTGGACCAGCGGGAAGTCCACCCCCAGCGCGCGGCAGCCGCGCGCGGCGGCCTCCTCGGGGTCAGCCACGGACATCGCGTACCCGCCGCAGCGCCAGTTCGGGCGTGCCATGGGCCAGCACCGTCGCATGCACCCAGCGCTCGACCCCGAAGGCGGTGCAGCCGGAGTGCGCGGTCCCGCCCTCGGTGCGGATGCCCAGCCGCTCGCCGAAGAAGTTCCGGTGCCGGTTGACCGAGGCGATGGCGGTGCCGTCCACCGCGACGAACTCGTACTTCACCGGGTCCAGGGCCATCAGCTTGGCCCGGGAACCGCTCTTGTCGTAGAAGGGGTCATTGGCCGGCTGGTACGACACCGCCACGCCCAGCCGGTCCGCCAGCCCCTCGATGAACTCCCGGGAGCGGGCCAGATGCTCCCTGACCCCGTCGGCGGAGCCCACATGGAGCACCTCGCGCATATGGAAGCCCCAGAGCCGGCGCAGCCCGTCGTAGTGGTCCTCGTTGCGGAAGCAGCGGCCGACCGCAGTCAGCCGCAGCTCGGCTCCGACGTCCTGCCCGGCCAGCGCCAGCAGCAGTCCGTAGCAGGTGGCGGAGGGCAGCAGATACCCGGTGGGCCGCACCGGCTGCTCGGCCGGCGCCCGCCCGGCCGCCAGCTCCTCCACCGCGTCCTCGGCGAACCGGGCGGCGGAGACGGCCAGATGCGGGAAGTTGCGGAAGTAGTCCAGCCGGGCCAGGCCCTCGGCAGGCAGCAGCGGTGGGCCGACCACGGCGGGCGCCCCGAGCTGCTCGGCCAGGCCGGTGAAGAGCGCGTCGAGTTCCTGGAACAGGGCGGCCCGGGCGGGGTCGAGCACGACCAGGCCCGGTCCGGGGTCCTGAAGGGTGACGGCGCCGTCGGGCAGGGCGGGCGGTGCGGTGCGCGGTGCCATGCGGGGTCCTTGTCCTGTCTGGGGTGTCGGACGGTGGGCGCGGGTCAGCCGGCGCTGGGGGAGCCGCTGGGGGAGCCACTGGAGGAGAGGAGGCCGATCCGGCGGTAGAAGGCGTCGGTCCGCTGGGTGATGGAGGCATGGACGGGGCGGCGGCCCGGGTCGGCGAGCAGCCGGGAGCGGAAGGCGAACGGGTCCGGGATACCGGCGTCCCGGTAGACGTCGACGCTGTAGAGCTGTTGGACGGAGGCGGTGATGTACTTCTCGACGTACTGCCGCGCGGCGGCCAGCTCCCGGTCGTCGCCGGCCTCCCGGAGCCGTTCCCAGAGCGCCCGGACCAGCTGCGCGCCGAAGGCGATGTGCCGGGACTCGTCCTGGTGGTGCACCCGGTTGATGGCCCGGATGGTGTCGGGCAGCGCGGTGTCGGCGGCCATCCGGCTGTTGAAGTGGTCGACGATCTGCTCGAAGATCAGGATGCGGCTGAACACGATGAAGTTGTCCAGCAGCGCGGACTGCCCCTCGGTGGGGAACGCCATCGCGCGGTTGGGGTAGAGCTTCCCGCCGTAGCGCAGGCAGAACTCGGCGAAGAACCACATGTGCTCGTTCTCCTCACCGAGGAAGTGGTGGAAGAAGGGCGTGGGGATCTCATAGCCGGGTGCGTGGATGCGCCGCACCACCTCCTGCATCAGCTCGCGGATGCCATGCACATTCAGGCTGTAGAAGTTGACGCTCTCCCACTTGGCCAGGGCCAGGTACTGCTCCCGGCTGAGCTCCTCGGCCGCCGGGGTGCCGTGCACGGTCATCAGGTCGGTGCTCATCCACTGGGCGTCCGCCGGGATGGCGTCGGGCCAGTCGAAGGTCTGGTAGGGGTTGTAGTAGTCGTTCTCCGCGGCGGCGGTGAGTCGCTTCACGGCGGTGCTGACTTCTTCGTCCCAGACGGACTCCGGGGCGGGGGCGGTCATCGCGGGTTCCTCCGTGGCTGTGGTGGGCAAGGGCAGGGCATACCAGGGCGGTGAGGACTGACGGAAGGTCAGGAAGGCCGGAGGGAGTAGGAGCCCAGCTCGACCGTCCCGGTCGCGGCGTCCACCAGCAGCGTCTCGAAGGCGCGCAGCAGCCGCTCGACCTCGGGCCGGGGGATCAGCGCGGTGTCGGCCAGCAGGTGGAGCAGGCAGCTCCCGGGCGCGTAGCCGGTGCTCACGAAGAAGGCGGAGTCCTGGCGTTCCCAGGTCCCGGCGAGGGTCACCTCGGTCTTCTCGGTGAGCGCCCGCAGGGACTCGGCCGAGCCGTCGGTCCCGGGCAGGTCCTCCCAGCGGTCGAGCATCCGCTTGTCGTTGAAGTAGCAGACCAGCCGCAGCCTGCCGCCGCTCTCGGTACGCGCCTCTTCCAGCACCTCGTCCATGGCCGCCGGGTCGTACTGGGCGAAGCGGTAGGCGTTCATCCCGGTGAGGAAGGTGCCCCGGACCAGGTCGTCGAAGGTGCCCCGGGCCACGTCCTGCGCGAAGAGCGCGTCCTGCGCCATCGCGGCGACCAGCCGGCGGCTGCGCTCGTCGTGCCGGTTGGCGGCGATGAGCTGGAGCACCGCCGTACCGTGCCCGGTGTATGCGCCGAGTACGGCGGCGGTGGCGGCCAGCAGCACCGTGCCGGTGCTCACCTGGCAGCGGTCGGCGAGCAGCGTGGTGGCCACCGCTGCGGCCGGGGAGTCCAGCCGCAGCTTGACGAAGCGGTCCGGCCGGTCGTCCTCCGGCGGGATCGGGAACATGGCCGGCGGCACCCTGCGCAGGGTCCTGCGCCAGTACTCCAGCGCCGCCGCGCCGCGTGCCGCGCCGACGCCCTCGGCCTCGAACCGCGCCTGGTCGACCGGCTGCCACGCGGGGGCCGGGCTCGCCCGGCCCGCCAGCAGCTCCCGCAGGTCCCGCAGGGCCTCCTGGCTGCCGGAGTAGTCGGCCCCCAGGTGCGAGAAGACCAGCACCACACAGGCGGGCCGCCCCTGCTCCAGCACCAGGGCGCAGCGGACCGGTAACTCCTCGGCGTGCCGGAACGCGCGCCCGCCGAGTTCGCCCAGCAGCCGGTCGGCGACCGCGTCGGCGCCGTCCGGCCCGGCCTCATGGCGGGGGACCGGCAGGGTGCCCTCGGGTAGGACCTCCTGGACCGGCCCCTGCCCGGTCTCCCGGAACAGGGTGCGCAGCGCCTCATGCCGGGAGAGCAGCGCGCCGAGTGCCGCCTCGACCTGCTCGGCCGTCCGTCCGGTGGGGACGGCCACCACCCGGCGGATGTTGAAGTAGTGCGCGTTCTCCCCGTACCAGGTGAGGGGTCTCCAGATGGCCTGCTGGCCCCAGGTCAGGGGTGCGGACAGTGCTGTGGGAGCGCTCCCATCGCGGCGGCTGCCGCAGAACCGTGCCGAGCCGACGGGGTGGCGGTTCATGTCAGCGTTCCTCTCCAATCGGGCGAGCGTGGTACGGATGGCGCCGAGGACGGGCACAACACGGAGACACGGTGCGAGGAACGGGATTCTGGACCACCCCGTCGCAGGTCAGGACCGGTCCCCACGGCCTCCGCACAGGACCGCAGACGGTGCACCGGCCGACAGGGGCGGGGGTCGTCCGACGGGCCGGTCGGCATCCTGGCAGCGAAGGTCGGCTCAGCCCGGGGCGGGACGCTAGCCGCTTCCGTGGTCACTGTCCAGACCCGCCGCCGTGCACGGGGGTCGACCGGGCCCGCCTGTCCAGGTCTCCGAGATGAACAGTCGGTGAAGTCCTTGACGTCCGCGCCGGGCTGATCGAGAGTAGGGAACCTCTCGCCGACCAGGACAGTGACGTCCGGCGACCGGCGGCCGACCCGCACCCTCCCTCGCTGCCCTCGCGCGCCCTGCCTCCCGCCCCGGGAGTTCGCGCCCCGCAGCAGCGGATCCGGCCACGGCATGCAGCCCAGGTACACGCACCCTGCCGTGAACCCACCCAGAAGGGCTCCAGAGTGCCACCAGCACATCCCGCCCCGGATGTCGGACCGCTCGCCCGTCGCATCAGGCGCTGGACCGCCTTCGGTCGGCTGCTGCGTCTCGTCCACCCCGGGACGCTCACCGCCACCGTCGCGCTGCATATCGCCGTCGGGCTGCTGCCGATCGCCTTCATCGCCGGGAC
Source organism: Peterkaempfera bronchialis (assembly GCF_003258605.2). Lineage (NCBI taxonomy): Bacteria > Bacillati > Actinomycetota > Actinomycetes > Kitasatosporales > Streptomycetaceae > Peterkaempfera > Peterkaempfera bronchialis. The sequence continues at coordinate 532,409 of NZ_CP031264.1, read as the reverse complement.
CAGCCGGCTGATCGCCAGGGTCCCCGCCGCCCTGGCGGCCCACGGCCAGGGCGGCCACTGGGCCGCGCTGGGCCTGGCACCGCTGCTCGCGGTGGGAGCCTTCGTCCTGCACCAGCTGCTCACGCCCTTCCAGTCGGTACTGGGAGAGCTGATCACCCGTCAGGTGGACGGCGCCTGCATCACCCGGCTGATGGGCTGCGCGCTGACCGACCTGCCGGTCGCCGAGCTGGAACGGCAGGAGGTGCTGGACATCCTGTCCGACGCCCGGGGCGGCTTCGAGCGGGTCGCCCCCACCCCGGGCGACGCGGCGGCCGGAGCCGTCGCGCTGACCGCCCGCTATGCCCAACTGGCCGGGGCGGCCGTGATGGTGGCCCTGGTCCTCGGCCCGCTGCCGGGAGCGCTGGTGGCGGTCACCGCGCTGCTGATCAGGTTCGGGCAGCGCGGGTCGCTCGACCGCTTCGGCCTGCTGCGGCGCTCCCTCGCCGGTCAGCGCCGCAAGGTCGCCTATCTGCGGCGTACCGCCGGGGGCTCGGCGATCGCCAAGGAGACCCGGATGCTGGGGCTGCTGCCCTGGCTCCACCGGCTGCACACCCAGGACGCGCGCGGCTACCTGGAACCGCTCTGGGCCGGGCGCCGCCGGCTGCTCTTCTGGCCGTTTGTGGCGCTCTCCGGGGTCGGGCTGCTCGGCGGCGGCACCACCCTGGTGCTGCTGGCCGACCGGGGCGCGGACGGCTCACTCTCGCTGCTCCAGCTCTCCGTCGCGCTCCAGGCCGTGCTGATCCCGATGCGCTTCGGGGTGTACTTCCCCGAGAGCGATGTGCAGACCCGGGACGGGCTGGCCGCATACGAGGCGCTGGCCCGGCTGGAGGAGATCGCCGAGCAGCACCGCACCCCGGCGCCGCAGCCGGTGTCGCAGCCGGTGTCGCAGCCGGTGCTCCCGCCGCCGGACGGCCCGATCCGCTTCGAGGGCGTCACCTTCCGCTACCCCGGCAGCGAACGGGCGGTGCTGGACGGCCTCGACCTGGAACTGCTGCCCGGCCGGTCCACCGCTGTGGTGGGCCTCAACGGCGCAGGCAAGACCACCCTGGTCAAGCTGCTGGCCCGGCTGCATGAGCCCACCCGGGGCCGGGTCACCGCAGCGGGCGTGGACCTGGCCGCACTGCCGGCCGCCGCCTGGCACCGCCGGATCGCGGTGATCTTCCAGGACTTCACCCGCTACCAGCTCACCGCTGCGGAGAACATCGGCATGGGCCGCCCCGACCGGCTCCACGACCGCGACGCCCTGCGCGCCGCCGCCGAACGCGCCGGTGCCCTGGAGCTGGTGGAGAAGCTGCCGCACGGCCTCGACACCGTGCTCTCCGCCCAGTACGACGGCGGAACCGACCTCTCCGGCGGCCAGTGGCAGCGGATCGCCCTCTCCCGGGCGCTGCTCTCGGTGCAGACCGGTGCCACGCTGCTGATCCTGGACGAGCCCACCGCGCAACTGGACGTCCGCGCCGAGGCCGCGTTCTTCGACCGCTTCCTCGACATGACCCGGGGCGTCACCAGCGTGATCATCGCGCACCGCTTCTCCAGCGTCCGGCGCGCGGACCGGATCGTGGTGCTGGCCGACGGCAAGGTCGCCGAGTCCGGCACCCATGAGCAGCTGATGGAGCGTGGCGGCCGCTACGCCGAGCTGTTCACCATCCAGGCGGAGCGCTTCGCCCAGGAGCAGCGGGACGACCTGGCCACCCACCTGGACGGTGCCCGATGACCACGCTGCTCCGGGCGATCCGGCAACTGCTCCGGCTGGCGGTGCGCTGCGACGCCCGCCGGCTGACCCGGGCGGTGGCCCTGCTGGCGGTGGGATACCTCTCCACCCCGCTGATCGCGGTCTGCCTCAAGTCGCTCACCACCGCCGCCCTCGCCCGCTCCGCCGCCACCGGGACCTGGCTCGCGCTGACCACCGCGCTGCTCCTGGTCCTGGAGCTGATGATGACCCACTTCGCCCACCTCTCCTACTTCGAGCTGGGGGAGTTGGAGGAGCTGGCCCTCCAGAACGAGGTGATCTCCCTCGCCCATGGCACCACCGGGCTGGAACAGCTGGACCGGCCCGGCTTCGCCGACACCCTCGCCCTGGTCCGGGAGGAGCTGCCGCGTACCCGCGCGGCCCTGGAAGCCGTACTGCAACTGGGCGGCATGGCGCTCCAACTGACCGTCACCACCGTGCTGCTGGGACTGCTCAACCCCTGGCTGCTGCTGCTGATCCTGGCCGCACTGGTCCCGGTGGCGGCCGGCAACCGGGCGCAGCTGCTGATCGACCGGGCGAAGGAGACCGCCGCCCCGCGCATCCGGCTGGGCCGCCATCTGCTGGAGCTCGCCACCGCCGAGGCATCCGCCAAGGAGGTCCGGCTGTCCGGCGCCGAGGCGGTGCTGACCGAGCGGCAGCGTCGCGACTGGCGCTCCGTCACCGCTACCCTGTGGCGGGCCCAGGCGTCCGCCGCGCTGCTGCGGGCGGTCGGGCAGCTGGTCTTCGCCGCCGCGTACGGAGGGGCGATCGTCCTGGTGGTGCGGCAGGCGCTCTCCGGCGGGTCCGGCCTCGGCGATGTGATCCTGGTCATCACGCTGGCCGCCCAGGTGAGCTTCCAGGTCTCCACCACCCTCGGCCTGCTGACCATCCTCCAGGGCGCCGGCCGCACCCTGGAGCGGCTGCACAGCCTCCGCGTCGCACACCGGCCGGACACTGCGGCCTCCACCGGGACGTCCGGGGTGCCCAGTGCGCTCACCGTGGGCATCCGGCTGGAGGAGGTGAGCTTCAGCTACCCCGGAAGCGACCGCAAGATCCTCGACCGGGTCACCCTGGACATCCCGGCCGGCACCGCGCTGGCCCTGGTCGGAGAGAACGGCGCGGGCAAGAGCACCCTGGTCAAGCTGCTCTGCGGGCTCTACCGGCCGACCGGCGGACGCATCCTGGTGGACGGCGTCGACCTGGCCGAGGGCGGCCCCGAGGAGTGGCAGCGGCGCACCGCCACGCTGTTCCAGGACTTCGCCCGGCTGGAGCTGAGGCTCCGGGACAACGTCGGCATCGGGGACCTCGACCTGCTGGACGACGACGCCGCGCTCCGGCAGTCGATCGACGCCGCCGACGCGGGACCGATCCCGGACCAGGTCCCCGGCGGGCTGGACGGTCTGCTGGGCCACAGCTACGGCGACGGTGCGGAACTCTCCGGCGGCCAGTGGCAGAAGCTGGGCCTCGCCCGCGCCCTGCTGCGCCGCCGCCCCCTGCTGGTGGCCCTGGACGAACCCGCCTCCGCCCTGGACGCCACCGCCGAACACGCCCTCTTCGAACGGTTCGCGGACCTCGCCACCGAGGCCCGCACCGACACCGGAGCGGTCACCCTGCTGGTCTCGCACCGCTTCTCGACGGTCCGGATGGCAGACCTGATCGTCGTCCTGGAGCAGGGCCGGATCTCCGAGCTGGGCACCCACGCCCAACTCGCCGCCGCCGGCGGCCTCTACGCCGAGCTGTACGACCTCCAGGCACGCGTCTACACCTGAGCCCCCGCCCCCGACCACCCGCCCGTCGGGTGGCTCGGGGATGCCCGGTGCCGGCGCGGGGGTACTGGCTGCCGTGCGCATCGCCTACGACCCTCAGGCCATGCACTCCTGCTCACCGCCGTGGTGCTGCCACGGCCGATCGTCTGGGTGTCGCCCCTCGCGGCGGCGGCGAGACGGCCAACCTCGCACCGGCGCACTCCTGTCCCGCGGTCCCCGCTACTCCAGCCGCGCTTCTCCATTTGCCCTGGTCAGGGACCTTTTTACCAGCCGACGTAGCGGCGGACCTCGTACCGGTCCAAGCCGCACTCGTCACCGAGCGGGCAGGCTGCGGGGCCAAAGCGGGGCCCTTCGACGGTCCGGAGGAACCGCTGCCCCGCTGTTGCAGGCCATCAGCAGGCCAAGCGGCGGGGCGGTGTCCGACGATGCGTCGGCCACCGCGCGGTTGCCGGTCAGCCGGCGGTGGTGAGGCGGAACGACTGGGCGGGGCCGCCGGTGCAGTCCCACTGCTGGAGGCGCGCGCCGTCGGCGGTGGAGACGTCGGTCACGTCCAGGCACTTGCCGCTGTTGCGGTTGACCAGGGTGTAGGCGCCGTCGGCCTGCTGGACGGGCTTGAACTGCTGGTTGGCGCCGCCGCCCCACTGCCAGGTCTGGATCTTGGCGCCGTTGGCCGAGGACACGTCGGTGACGTCGAGGACCTGGCTGGTCGCGTTGCGGTTGGTGATGCGGTAGTAGCCGCTGTCGGTGGCAGTGAACTGCCACTGCTGGTTGTTTCCGGTGCCGCAGGCCCACTGCTGCACGGTGCTGCCGTTGCCGGTGCCCGCGTCGTCCACGCACTTGTTGGAGTTGGTGTTGGCGATCCTGTACCAGGCGGCGGTGTTGATCGGGCCGCTGGGCTGGGTGGTGGGCGGGGTGGTCGGGCCGGTGGCGGGGGCGCCCGGCCAGATGAAGGTGGCCACCGCGCCGGCCGGCAGGTCGTAGCTCAGCGAGCGGCCGTTCTCGGTGATGGAGAAGTGCTGGGCGGAGGAGGTGGCGTTGAGGACCAGGTCGCCACGGGAGCCGTCCGTGTTGAGGAAGGCGACGTTCTGCAGCCCGCCGCTGCCCTGGCTGGTGGAGCCGATCCGGTGGGCGCCGGGCCGGGCGAACTTGGAGATCTGGCCGAGCAGGTAGTACTCGGCGTTCTTGGTGTACGTGCCGTTGGCGATCTCGACGACACCGTTGCAGGCGGTGCCGCAGTTGCCGTACTGCGGGCCGCCGTTCGCGTCCAGGGCCATGTTCCACAGCACGACGCTCTGACCGCCGCTGCGCAGGTTGCGGATGACCAGGTTCTCGGTCTGCCACTTGAGCGTGTCGGAGAAGGTGGCGGCCTTGTTCGCCGAGTCGGTGCCGGAGCACTCGGTGAACATGACGGCCTTGCCGGTGTTCGCGACCGACTGCTCGGCCTCGGGCTGGCCGCCGTAGCAGTGGAAGGCCGCGCCCTTGAGGCGGGCGATGCCGCTGTCCTGGGAGAGCACGGAGAGCGGGAAGTTGGTGTCGTCCCAGTTGTGGTCGTACGCGAAGATGTTGGTGGGCAGGCCGGCGGCGGTGAGTCTGGCGTCGAGGACCTTGATGAAGTCGGCCTGCTGGTTGGCGGTCATGCCCATGGACGGGTAGCCGGTCTGGAACTTCGGCTCGTTCGCCACGGTGAGGTCGGTGATCGGCACGCCCGCCACCTGGTACGCCTGGACGGCCTTGACCAGGTAGTCGGCGAAGTCGCCGTAGTTCTCCGGCTTGAGGCTGCCGCCGTTCAGCGAGTTGCTGTCCTTCATCCAGGCGGGCGCGGACCACGGCGTGCCCATGATGCGGATGGCGGGGTTCACGCCGCGCGCCTGGTTGATCGCGGGCAGGATCTCGCGCTGGTCGCGGGCGATGCTGAAGGAGCCCCGGGTGTCCTCGTAGGAGTAGAAGGGCTGCTGGGCGATGAAGTCGGAGGCGCCCAGCGGCTGGCGCAGGTAGTTCAGGCCGATGCCGCTGCCGGTGCTGAACAGGTCGTTCATCAGGGTGGCACGGGTGGTCGAGCCCAGGCCGGCGACGAGGTGGGCGGCGGACTCGGTGAAGGAGGCGCCGAAGCCGACCAGCGGCTGCTGGACGTCGGAGGCGTTGATCCTGATGTCGGTGCTCTGCGGGCTGCCGGAGGAGAAGGAGGCGTCAGCGCTTCGGGCGAGCTTGCTGCTGCCGTCGGCGGTGGTGATCCAGACCTGGGCGGTGGTGTCGGCGGCGTGCGCGGTGCCGACGGTGGCCAGGCCGGCGCCGGCCAGGGCGAGCATGGCCGCGACGGCGGCCGGCCTGCCCCGGTGGGTACGGGAGCGAGGGGATCCGTGCATGGTACGGCTCCTAGCGGGGGTGGGATCGGGTGGGTGTGCCGGTCCGGGCGGGCCGTGCGCGGCCGTACGGACCCATGGCGGGCGGGGGTGCACCCGGGCGCGGCGGAGGCCAGCGAGGGGAGTGGCCTGTCAGGACGCCTGCTCAGCCGTAGAGCCGGAGGTCCGCGAGGCTCCACCAGGCTCCGGCGCTGCCGGTGCTGGTCACGCGCAGGTAGCGGGCACGGGTGCCGGGGACCTTGACGGTGGTGAGCTGTCCGGTCCCGGTGCCGCTGCGTACGTCGTGCCAGGTGGTGCCGTCGAGGCTGGTGGAGAGCTTCCAGCCACGGGCGTAGTCGCCGAGGTTGTCGCCGCTGTCCAGGGCGACCTCGTCGAAGCGGGTGGTGCGGCCGAGGTCGACCTGGAGGTACTGGCCGGGTGCCTGCGCCTGGCCGCTGGACCACCGGGTGGAGGCGTCGGCGTCGACGGCCAGGGCGGCGGAGCCGTCGCCGGCGGGCTGGGCGGTGGCCTTCGCGCCGGTGAGCGGCACCTCGTGCGTGGAGGTCCGCAACGCCGTGGACCTGGGCCAGGTGAAGGTGGCCAGGGCCCCTCCGGGCAGGGTGTACTCGAAGGTCTGCTCGCCGACGGCGACCGCGAAGGAGCGGGGGTCGTCGTTCTCGTTGTGGACGATGAGGGCGGTGGAGCCGTCGGGGTTGCGGAAGGCCACGTCGGTGAGCTGGCCGTTCCAGCCGGTGGTACCGAAGTTGGTGCTGGCGATCCGTACGGCGCCGGGCTTCACGAACTTCGACAGGTGCCCGATGGTGAAGTACTCGGCGTCGGCGGAGACCGTGCCGTCGCCCCGCACGGTGAGTAGGCCGGTGCAGGTGTCGCAGCCGCCCAGGTGGGGGCCGTCGTCGGCGTCGAGGGCGATGTTCCAGTTGACGACGGACTTGGCCCAGTTGCGGGTGGCGCCGACGGCCAGGGTGCGGGCGTGCCAGGTCAGCGTGCCACGGAAGATCTGCTCGGGGGTGTCTCCGGGGGCATGGGAGCCGGAGCATTCGGTGAACCAGATGCCCTTCTCCGGGTGGGCGTCGTGCAGCGCGCTCTGGGCACTCGGGTCGCCCGCGTAGCAGTGGTAGGCGGTGCCGGCGACCCACTTCGCGGCGTCGCTGTCGAGGATCTCGTACGGGTAGTCGGTCTGCGGGTCCTCGCCGGGCGGGGTGGTGCCCACGTCGCCGGGGTGGGTGACCCAGTTGTGGTCGTAGCCGAGGATCCTGGTGTGCAGGCCGGCCCTGCGCAGCAGCGGGCCGAGGATCTTGATGACGGCGGCTTCCTGCTCCACCGGCAGGTCGGCGCTGGGGTAGCCGTTGACGTTGCGGTTCTGCGGCTCGTTCTGCACCGACAGGTAGTCGACGGGGACGCCGGCCGCTGCGTACGCCTGGAGGAACTTCACCAGGTAGCGGGCGTAGGCGTCGTAGATCTTCGGGTCGTCCTTGAGACGGCCGCTGAACAGGGAGTCGGTGGTCTTCATCCAGGCCGGCGGGCTCCACGGGGTCGCCATCACGGTGAGCTTCGGGTTGAGGCGCTTGGCCTGGCGCAGCAGCGGGAGGATCTGCTGCTGGTCGTGGGCGATGGAGAAGTGGGCGAGCGGGAGGTCGGTCTTGCCTGCGGGGACGTCGTCGAGGCTGTAGTGCTGCTGCGCGGCGGTGAAGTCGGAGGAGCCGATGGGCTGGCGCAGGAAGCTGACGCCGATGCCCTGTCCGGGGTCGAAGAGCCGGCGCATGGCGTCGTCGCGGGTCCGGGCAGGGAGGCCGGAGAGGACTGCGGCGGCGGAGTCGGTGAGCGCGGCGCCGAAGCCGTCCATGCTCTGGAAGGTGCGGGTGGGGTCGATCGTGATGGTGGTCCGGGTGGAGGCGCCGCGCTGGAAGGCGACCGGGTCGCGCTGGTGCAGCATCTCGGTGCGGTCGGGTGTGGTGACCCATACGTCGGCGCGGACGGCGGTGCGGACGGCGGCGCGGTCGGCGGTGCGGGCGGGACCCTGGTGGGGTATCGCATCGGCGGCCTGGACGCCGGTGCCGCAGGCCAGGCTCAGGGCGACGGCGGAGGCTGTCGCCGTGCCGAGGGCACGTCTTCTCATCGCTTCCTCGAAAATAGGATGCCGGGTGGGGCGGCCGTGGTCGGCGGCCGGGCCGAGAAGCGGAGCTGGGACAAGGCCCCGTGAAAAAGAATGTAACAAGAGTGCGTGGTTTTCTCGGTGGGTCATAGGAAACGGCTCGGTTGCCGTAGTGTCAAGCGTTCGAACGCTGAAGCGGCGCGGAAGTTGCCCGGCGGCGACACTCTCCCTATGAAACAAAAGGATGAAACAAATGGGTAGGCCGAGGTCGTCGAAGGTGACGGTCAGGGACATCGCCACCGCAGCGGGGGTCTCGATCGCCACTGTCTCGCGGGTGATCAACGGCCAGGTGGCCGTGACTGCGGAGACCCGCGAGGCGGTCGAGGGCGCGATGGCACGCCTCGGCGCCCCGCAGGCACGTGGGCGCAGCTCCGGCAGGCCGGGGCGCGATGTGTTCGTACGCTGCCCCTACCTGCTCACCGACTACTTCGGCATCATCGTCTCCGCCGTGGCCGAGACCCTGGAGCTGCACGGGCGGCAGGTGATCCTCAACGCCGGGGACGCCGTGCGGGACTCCGAGGTGCTCGCCGGGCTGCCGGACCGGGCGCAGCTCGGAGGGGCGATCCTGATCCTGCCGCCCGAGCCGGCCCGCGACCTTGAGGCCCTTCGCCGCCGGGACTTCCCGTTTGTGGTGATCGACCCCCGCACGCCGCTGCCTCGCGACATCGCCGCCGTGTCCGCCGCGCACTTCTCCGGCGCCCGCAGCGTCACGGCGCACCTGGTGAGCCTGGGGCACCGGCGTATCGGGGTGATCGGCGGCCCCGAGGACTGGCTCGCCAGCCAGGCACGCCTGGCCGGGCACGCCTCCGCGCTCTCCGAGGTGGGCGTACTGCCCTCCCCGGAGCTGTACAGCAGCATCGAGCCGACCTCCGGCTGGGGCCACAGCTCCGCAGCCCAGCTCCTCGACCTGCCCGACCGGCCCACCGCCCTCGTGACGTTCAACGACAAGGCCGCCGTCGGCGTCCTGCGCGCCGCCTACGAGCGGGGGCTGCGAGTGCCCGAGGACCTGTCGATCGCCGGCTTCGACGACGTCTACCTCAGCAGCAGCACCGTCCCGATGCTCACCACCGTCCGCCAGCCCCTCGGGGAACTCGGAAGGATGGCCGTCAGCCTCCTGATGCGCCTGATGGAGGGCCATGCGGTCGAGACCCTGCACGTCGAACTCGCCACCGAGCTGATCGCTCGCGGCTCAACGGGTCCCGTGCCGACAACCTGACGCTGATCGGCACCCACAGGGGCCGACGGCGAGGAACGTGGTGATCACTCATGGCGTGAAGATCGCAACAGAATGCGAAGTCTGCGGCGGTGTGCTGATACACGACACCGGCCGGTTCATCGACGGTGGAGTGGAATCACCCCCGCCAGCGGGCGAAGGCCCGCCTGGCGCCGAGCGTGTCGGGGTGGTTCGATCCCAGCGCGGCCGTCTGGTCGGCCAGGAGTGCGGACAGCAGCATCACTGCCCGCCCGGGGTCTCCCGCTTCGCCGGTCAGGTTGGCCAGGCTGAACCGGGTAGCGAAGGTGTGCGGGTGGGTCGGTCCCAGGACCCGCTTCCGATCGGGCAGCAGCGCGGCGAACTCCTCGGCGGCACCGGCCGGCCGAGCAGGTCGCGGGACCGCACTGCGAGGTGCAGGAAGTCCGCCCGCGCGGCCGACCGCGTCATCGTCCTGGACCACGGCCGACTCCTGGAAGAAGGCACCCACGACGCCTTCCTCCACCAGGACGGCGAGTACGCCGCGATGCGGAGGACCCAAGCCCGCACCTCCAGCGAACAACCCCGACCCTGACCCTGCCCCGGTCCGGGAGACGTGCCCAGACGTGCCCAGGCGGCCCTCGGAGTCAGGCTGTGGTTCGCGGTGCGGAGGGCCGCGACAGCAGGGGGCGGGGCACTTTTTGGTAAGTCGGCCGTCAAATGGACACGCCCAGGAACCCCGGCCGACGCACGGCCGGGGTTCCTGGGTGCGGTGCGTGGTGGTCAGCAGGTGGTGTTGCCGCGTAGTGGACCGCCCCTTCACGCGCTGGCAGACGGTGCCGGATCGCGGTCACCGCGGATCAGGCAGGTCAGTGCTGAAGGGTGAGGACGCCCGGCCGCCACGGCAGTTGGTCGTAGCTGCCGCCAGCGGTGGGGGACTTGCCCTGGTAGAGGAGCTGGAGGTTGCAGGGGTCGATGGTCATGGTCTGGTCGGGGTTGTCGCGGACCAGGTCACCATGGCTGATGTCGTTGGTCCAGGTGGCACCGCTGTTGGCCTTGCCTGCGAAGGGGCTGCTTTCGCTGGTGGCCTGCGGGGTCCACGAACCGCTCAGGCTGGAGGCCGTGTACGAGCGGAAGTAGCGCCCGTTCGCACCGATCGCCTCAACGATCATGAGGTACTGGTTCTGGCCTTGAACCTTGTAGACCTGCACCGCTTCGAACAGGTTGTTCTGCGAGTCGCTCATGACCGTCGTGTACGACGAGCCGAAGCTGCCCGGGAAGTTCCCGATCGGCATGCTCGCCCGGTAGATCTTGCCGTTGTCACCGGCGAAGAACAGGTACATGTTCTGGCCGTCGGCGATCAGGGTCTGGTCGATCGGGCCGGTGCTGGAGCCGGAGATGCTGCCGGTGAACAGCGGCTGCGGCGAGGACCAGCCGTTGGGGTTGGTGGGGTCGCTGGACGTGCGGTAGATGAAGGGCCACGAACCCCACTGGTAGGCCAGCACCCAGATGTTCTTGGGCGCGAAGTAGAACAGCGTGGGTGCCACCGTGGCCTGGCTCATCCCCGTCTGGCCGGTCGAGGCCATGTCCGACCAGTTCGTGAAGGGAGTGAACGCCATCGAGCCATAGGTCGATCCCGACACGTTCGACGCGTAGACCAAGTGCTTGCCGTTGTACATGACGTTGGTGAAGTCCTTCAGCGCGACCCACCCGTTCTTCGGCTCCGCCAGCACGCCCGTCGACGTCCACCGGTACGTCGACGGAAGAGAACACGTGCCGCCCGTACCGCCGGTACCGCCGCCGGTGGTCCCGGTGGTGGTGCCCGCCGTCGTCCCTCCGGTCGTGGTGGAGGCATCGCCGCTGAAGGTCCACTTCTGGTTGCTGCCTGATGTGCAGGAGTACAGCTGAAGCTTTGTGCCGTTGGCCGTGCCTGCGGAGATGGCGTCCAGGCACAGTCCGGACTGGACGCCGACGATGCTTCCGTCGGCGTTGATGCGCCACTTCTGGTTGTCGCCGCCCCAGCAGCCGTAGGTCTGCACCTTGGCGCCGCTGGCGCTGCCTGCCGCGTCAAGGCACTTGCTGCCCAGGACCTTCAGCTCATTGTCCGCGGTGTACGTCCACTGCTGGTTGCTGTTGCTGTTGCAGTCGTAGAGCTGCACCAGGGTGCCGTCGGCGGTACTGGAGTTGGGCACGTCCAGGCAGCGCCCGGAGCCGACACCCTTGACTGTCCCCGTCCCGGTCCCCGCTACCGCATGCGTCGCAGCCGTCGTCATCCCGACGAACGCGATCGCGGTGCCGACCGCCGTTCCGGCTACCATCGCCACCGCTCTCCTACGGAGGCCTCGTTCTCTGTTGAGCCACGACATGACGAATTGCTCTCCTTTTGTGTGTGGGGCGGAAAGGCACCACCAAGAAGGAAGTGCCGCACTGCATCCGACGCGCTGGAGATGCCGCCCAAGCCAGGGCACTCCGGCGTGAAGGGAGGGCGGCTGCGGCGGAAGTCGCTCGCATACGCCGGGGTCAGCGCGGGAATCGGTCGGCGCGACCGCCTTCCGCCCCAGGCGGTATCCGACGGCGATGGCCGTATGCGCTATCCGCAGTTAGCGCTAACAATCTGCCAGCGGAGCAGGATGGGGAGGGCGCGTCACCTGCCTCCATGCCCAGGCACAGCGGTTCATAGGCCATATCAGGGGCCGAGTGTGCGCCTCCGTGGCTCCGGCGATGCGTCCTCGGCCCGCACGCCCGGGCTCGTAGAGGAACCGGGATCGCCTCGGTGTGAGCGATAACATCTTTGGCGCTTCCCATCCCGTGAGTGATATGACCGACGGCGGGCAGGGGGAACCGATACCTTCGCGTTGCCTCACAGAGCCAGGAATGATCGACTCTCAGCCCCAGCGCGATCGGCGGAACAGCGACTCAATCGGTACCGAAAGTTTCGTCATTGTGGCGAAGGTTTCGGAAAACCATAGGACGGCCACCCGGGCGCGTCAATACATCCCACAGGGACGGGAGTTCGGCGCGGGGCAGGACCTGCAGTGCGCAGAAGCCGTGATGATGGCTGCCGCCGGCGGAGGGCGTGGCAGAGTCCTCGAAACTCAGAGCTTAAGAAGCCACGCAGATAGGTGGCTGGTCCAGGCACGGCAGATCAGGCTATGGACGGTGATGATCGTGTCGCCGAAGCCTTCTACGGCAGAGGGCTGCCGGGTGGCGGGCAGGTGCTGCCGTCGCGTCAGCATCGCTCGGCAGACGTCCATCCCTGCCGGTGGAGTCGTTCGAAGCCGTCCAGCAGGAGGTCCAGGGCGAACTCGAACTCGAACTGGTCGTCACAGCCCTGGCCCACGACCGATCCGCTGTCGTGTTGCCGAGCCAACACGATCTCGACGATATGGGGGTACCGGGTTGCCATCTCACCGAGCATGGCCGCTGGCGCCTGCGGGTGGGCGTCGGCCGGAGCCGGTACCGGCGGGGCGGGGAACAGTTCCTGGGTGAACCCCCATACGCGGCCGCCCAGGGCGTGCATCGCATGGTGGGTGAGGTCGGCGGACAGGCCGCCGGCCCGGAACACGCCGATGATCGAGTTCAGGTAGTCGAGTACACCGGGGGTGGGGCTGGTCCGGGACTCGATGACGCGCGAGGCCCAGGGGTGGCGCAGGAGCACTCGTCGTGCCGAGAGGATGCGGTGGCGGATCGCGCTCTTCCAGTCCGCGTCGCCAACCGGAGGTCCGATCTCGCCGACGATGACGTCCACCATGCCGTCGAGGAGCTGCTCCTTGTTGGCCACGTGCTTGTAGAGCGCCATCGGCACGACGCTCAGCTCGTGCGCCAGGCTGCGCATGCTGAACCCCTCGTTGCCGGAGCGGTCGGCGAGCGCGACGGCCGCACGCAGCACGCGGTCCCGGTTGAGGGGCGTCCGGCGCGCCGGTCCTGACTGTCGGGTCACCTGCTGACCGCCTCCCTTCGATCGGTCGTGGCCGATCCGTTCTTGACGGGTGTACGCAGTACACAATACCGTCACGACCAAAGGCGTACGGCGTACACCTGAGCGGCTCGACCCATCAACCAAGGAGTCCTGGTGGCCTCACCGAGAAAGCTCGCGACAGTCGCGGGCGTGTGCTACCTCATCACCCACGTCACCTCGATCGGCGGACTCATCCTGTACAGCCCGGTGCTGCACAACGCCGACTACATCGCCGGCCGCGGAGCGGACACCAGGGTGCTCCTGGGCGCCCTATTCGAGGTGGTCCTCGCCATCGCGATCATCGGCACCGCGTTCACGCTGTTCCCCGTCGCGCGGCGGCACAGTGAAGGCCTCGCCGTCGGTTACGTCGGCCTTCGCACCCTGGAAGCCGCCGTCATCACCGTCGGCATCGTCAGCCTTCTCGCGGTCGTGACGCTGCGCCAGCATCCTCCGCAGGGGGCGGATCAGGGCTCACTCCTCGCCATGGGCGGAGCGCTGGTCGCAGTCCACGACTGGACGTTCCTGCTCGGGCCCAACTTCGTCTGCGGAGCCAACACGACTGTGGCGGCGTACCTGATGTACCGCTCGCAACTCGTGCCGCGCTTTATCGCTGTGCTGGGGCTGGTCGGCGGCCCGCTGATCTTCGCTTCCGCGATCGCCGAGCTGTTCGGCCTCTACCAGCAGGTCTCCGGGGCGGGGGCGCTCACCGCGATCCCGGTGTTCGCCTGGGAGCTGACCTTGGCCATCTGGCTCATCAGCAGGGGATTCAAGACGTCTGCCGGCGCGATCGACGTCACCGCCACCGCCGCCTCGCTGGCAGGCAGTGAGCGCCGCTGACGGCACGACCCGAAGCCAAGGCTCCCGCCAACCCGGCCCCGTGCGTCGACCGGGCGCCTCCCCTGACGGCATGACGCCGGCCTGCGCAGACTGGCGGCGCGCGCGGCCCGGTTGGCAGATGGGGAGCCGCAGGTCCCGTGACCAAGGGTGTACTCGCGCACCGCGCTGCCGAGTTCCCGGCCGTCCTCAACGGCGACGACCGGGGCCCGGCCGGACAGGGTCCCGAAGTCGACACCAACGGTGACGGCGGGTGGATCGGCCGTCATCCGGGTCTCCTGTTAGCGATGAGAAGTCGCGGCCGACCGCCGGGACATTCAGGACCGGGTGTCAGGAAGGTGTGCTGCTGCTGCGGACGATCAGCCGTGGCTCGATCACGACCCGCTCGTCGCTACTGTCGGGGCCGGCACCCACCCTGCTCACCAGCAGACGGATACTGGCCTGGCCGACGGCGGCGAAGTCCTGCCGAACCGTGGTCAGCGGGGGAGCGAAGAACTCCGCCTCCGGAATGTCGTCGAACCCCGCGATGGCCACTTGACCCGGCACGGAGAGACCGGCCTCCCGGAATGCCCGCATGACGCCCAGGGCCATCTGATCGTTCGCCACGAACACTGCGGAGACGTGCGGGTTACCGTGGCGGGACATCCGCGCGGAGACCCGGCCCGCCAGCTCCTGGCCGGCCCGGTAACCCGACAGCGGAGTCCAGTCACCCACCAGTGGGGGAGGGACCTCGGCGCCCGCCTCTTCCAGAGTGGCACGCCAGCCGGCGACACGGGCCTCGGCCTCCAGCCAGTCGGGCGGCCCGGCCACGTGCCACACCGTACGGTGTCCGCCGGACAGCAGATGGCCCGTCACCAGGCACGCGCCCAGTTCCTGATCCACCGACACCCCCGGGATGGGGAACGCATGACCGCCCTCCACAGTCACGACCGGGAAGGGAAGCCGCAGTTCCGCCAGCGCGGCGACCGCTGCCCGGTGAGGGACGATCACCACGATCCCCTCCACCCCCCAGTCGCTGAGGTGGTCGATGGCATCTTCCAGTGCCTTGGCCGTGTACCGGCGCAAGGTCACGGCGGAGACCATGTAACCCTCGTCGCGAGCCGCCTCTTCCAGCCCGAACAGTGTGCTCGCCGGTCCGAACAGCGTCGGATTGCATGCCACCACCCCCAGGGTGAGGGTGCGCCGCGTCACCAGCGCCCTCGCCGAGGAATTGCGCCGGTAGCCCAGTTCTTCGATCGCCCGTTGCACTTCGGCCCTGGTGGAATCGCGTACGTTGGGGTGACTGCTGAGCACCCGCGACACGGTCTGGTGCGACACTCCCGCCCGCTGGGCGACGTCGGCCATGGTGGGGGCCCGGCGCGGTCCGGCGGCCTGCGGGGGCTGCGTCATGGCTCTCCGTTCCCTGATTCAGTCATTGTTTGCGTTCACAGATATCTCGGTCAAGGTGCTTCAGCGCGCTCCGCCTTCCGAGCAGCGTCGTGGACGGGCACTGTCGCCTCTGGGATCGCATCTGGAACCGGCGAATCCGCAACACCGTTCCGACGTACCGGCCGGCGACCTCGGGGTCGGTGGCACTGGCCATGCCGGGGGTTGCTCCTGCCGTGCCAACACAGACCAACCCGATATACCGGGCGTCTCAGCCGAGACTGCCAGAGGGTGTCCCGCTACGCGTACAGGTCTCCGCGTCGACCGCCGCACCGAAAAAGCCACCATTGGCACCTTGATCCGATCAGCCCGTACCCTCACGGCCTTGGCCTTTAGGCTTCTGTGTGTCAGGGGGTGACCGGGGTGGCTGTGGAGTTCGGCTTGCTCGGCAGCATCGAGGCGTGTATCGGCGTCGAGCCGATCGACGTGGGACACATGCGGCAGCGGTCTGTGCTGGCGGTGCTGCTGGTCGATGCGAACCGGATGGTGTCCGTCGATCAGTTGGTCGACCGGGTGTGGGGAGAACATCCTCCGCAGCGAGCCCAGGCGACGTTGTACAGCTACATATCCCGCCTACGGCAGGCGCTCGCTCCTGGCGCGGGGGAAGTCGGCATCGACCGGCGGTCCGGCGGCTACTCCCTCGTGGTCGAGTCCTCTGCCGTGGACCTGCACTGCTTCCGCGAATTGCTCGCCCGGGCCCGCAGAGCCGAGGACGACTGCCGTGGCGCAGCGCTGTTCGAGCAGGCACTTGGGCTGTGGCGTGGGAATGCCTTCTCCGCACTGGACACGCCGTGGTTCAACGCGATGCGGGAGTCCCTGCATCGAGAGCGGCTCACCGCTGAGCTGGACCTGGGTGACGTGCAGTTGCGGCTCGGACGACACGCCGGGCTGCTGGTCGGGCTGTCCACCCGGGTGGAGGCGTATCCGCTGGACGAGCGGCTGGCCGGCCAGCTCATGCTGGCGCTGTACCGCAGCGGACGAGCCGCCGATGCTCTGGCCCACTACCAGAGCGTCCGGCGGCGACTAGCGGAGGAGCTGGGCACCGACCCCGGTCCCGAACTGCGGCAGCTGCACCAGCAGATCCTCATGGCCGACCCGGCTCTCATCACACCCGCACCCCGATCCGTAACCACCGCCGAACCGGTACGCGCCCCACGGCAGCTCCCCGCACCGCCGCCGATGTTCACCGGACGGGACGCGGAGACGGACGTCCTCTGTAAGGCACTCAACCCCGACGGGGCGCGGTATGTCCGGGTCGCCGCTGTGGACGGAGTCGCCGGGGTGGGGAAGTCGGCGCTGGCGATCCATGTGAGCCACCGGGTGGCTGAGCGGTACCCCGACGGGCAGCTCTACATCAACCTGCAGGGTGCGGCGGCAGCCGGGGCAGTGCCGCTGACACCGCATGAGGTCCTTGTGCGATGGCTGCCGCAGTTCGGCGTGCCGGGTTCCGAGGTGCCCGTGGAGACGGGGGCGGCGAGCGCACGGTGGCGCTCCCTCCTGGCCGGACGGCGCCTGTTACTGGTGCTCGACGACGCCTCCTCGGCGGAGCAGGTCCGTCCGCTGCTTCCGGCGGAGCATGGGTGTGCGGTCGTGGTGACCAGCCGGAGTGTGCTGTCGACTCTGGACGGAGCGGAGTTCGTGCACCTGGAGCCACCGTCCGAGCCGGAGGCGGTGGCGTTGCTCGGGAGGCTGGCGGGCGAGGAGCGGCTGGCCTGCGATCCAGCAGCTGCCAGGGCCGTCGTGGGCTACTGTGAGCGCCTTCCGCTGCTGGTACGCATCGTGGCCGCGCGACTGGCCTCCCGTCCCGGATGGTCGGTCCGCGCGATCGCTGACCGGCTGGCCCAAGAGCACCAGCGTCTGAACGAGTTGCAGGTCGGCGAGTTGAGTGTGCGGGCGAGTCTCGCGGTGAGCCTACGTGAGGCGGGTGACGAGGGAACACGGGTCTTCGCGCTGCTCGCGGTGGTCGATGCGACGGAAATCGACCTGCCGCTGGCAGCCTCGCTCGCGGGCCTGTCCTCGACTGACGCCGAGGAAGTCCTGGAGCAGCTCGTCGACGCCCGCCTCGTCGACTCACCGGAGCCCGGCTACTACCGGATGCATGACGTGGTCCGGCTCTACGCCCGCGAGCAGGCAAGTCTCCATGTCGCCGCCACAGAGCGAGAAGCCGTCCGACGTCGCGTGGTGGATCACTACCTGAGCCTCGCAGGACAAGCCAGCCGCCTGCTGGACCCGGAGGAGTGGGCCGCTGTCGGGGCGGCTTCGCCGATCGTCCATCCGGCGGGATTCACGCTTGCTGACCGCCCAACGGCGTGTGCCTGGATCGACTTCGCAGCCCCGCATCTGCCGGTGTTCATGGCAGGGTTGGCCAACCGTCCTGAGCTTGCTGCCGATATCGCCCGGTGTGCGCTGGATGCCTATCCCGCGCTGGTGATCCGTGATCGCTGGTCGGAGCTGATCCGGCTGAGCACCGTCGGCGTCCAGGCGGCGCGCAGCAGTGTCCAGCCGGTACTGGAGGCACGGGCCCGCAATGTCCTCGGTCTGGCCTACGGCCAGACCGGCCAGTTTGCCGAGAGTCTCGCCGAGTTCGGGCATGCGCTAGGGCTGTGGGAGGAGCTCGGTGAGCGCCAGCAGATGGCCAGGGCTTCCAACAACCTAGGAGTCCTCGCGCGGCTACGCGACGACCTGCCCGAGGCGGTGCGCTGCCATGAGCGCAGCATTCTGCTGTTCCAGGAGGCCGGGGACTCCAACGGCCAGGCACGGGCGCTCACCAACCTGGGCGTCGTCCATCAGCGTCTCGGCGACCACGACCGGGCGATCACCGCACACGCGAGGGCGGCCGAGGCTTTCCGGGCGCTGGGCGACCAGTATCGTCTCGGGCTCGTCCTGGGCGACCTTGCTGAGGCCGTCCGGCTCGCCGGCCGCCTCCGCGAGTCTCTTGGCCGCTACCAGGACAGCCTGCGCATCATCCGTGAGGTCGGCAATCGCTCCGGAGAGGCCCAGCAACTCTGGGGGCTGGCACAGGCGCTGTACGACCTCGGCGAATCCGATGCCGCTCGCACCCACTGGCACGCTGCCCTGGCCATCATCCGGGACTGCGGTGACCTCACCGACGACGAAGTGCAGAGGATCCTCGCCCAGCCCATCCCGGAACCACCAGCAGCCCTCCGCAGGCACCACTGACCAAGACCACCACGACCATCCGAGGTCTCACGCCCCTGGCGGCACGCCATATCCATGTAGGTCACGGTGCGGTCGACCATGTCGACCATGTCGACCGAGGCTTGACGCAAGCGGGCCGCGCCAATAAGTTTGGTGGATTAACAAATAGGGGAGGCGGCATGACTCAGCGCGAACTCGGACGTGCCGATGAGAGGATGGAGGCCCTGCTCGCGGCCGATGAAGACTTGCAGCGCCTGGTCGCTGGCGACTGGATCCGCTACCGCACGTCCCCGGCGCTCCAGGAGCTCTCATGGGAAGCGCACTCGACGTGCGCGAAGATCAACCAGGTCTTCTACGACGACCCCGCCGAAGCGCGGCGGCTGTTCCGCGAGCTCGTCCCCGGCGCAGGCGAAGGCATCGACTTCCGGCCGCCTATCAGCATCGACTACGGGATGCGCCTCGTCATCGGTGACCGGACGTTCATCAACGCGGACTTCCTCATCATCGGTGGCGGGCAGGTCACGATCGGCGCAGACTGCCTCATCGGACCGCGCTGCGGCATCTACACGCCCAACCACGCACAGGACATCACGCGTCGGCTCGACGGGTGGGAGCTCCCGGAACCGGTCGTGATCGGAGACAACGTGTGGCTCGGGGGATCGGTCACCATTACCCCCGGCGTGACGATCGGCGACAACAGCATCGTCGGTGCCGGTTCGGTCGTCACGAAGGACATTCCCTCCGGCGTCGTCGCCGTGGGCAATCCGTGTCGGCCCATCAGACCCGTCGAGGTCTAGTGTCCTGAGTCTCGGAAGGGTGCGTATCCTCCGAGGGAGCAAATGATGCTGGAGGGTTGCGGCAACCGCGCACTGTTGGAGACCTTCGACCGGTTGTGGACCGCGAGCGAGCTGGCCCGCCGTTGGTCGGCGCACCGTAGCCCCGACCGGGACGGCACCAAGGAACACCGCAGGCTGGAGGAGGCCGCAGCTGCGGTCCTGGTTCAGCACCTCACCCTGACCGCGGCTGCTCTGACCGACGATTCAGGCCAGGCCACCTGATCGCCGAGGCGGGCCCAGCCGTCGGTCTACCGCCACTTCGAGAAGGGGCGGCACGCCGGGAAGAAGATAGGCGTGACGGACTCCTGATGCCGCGACGGCTCAGGACGTGGCGGATACCAGGCCGATCCGGTAGGCGAGGACGACGACCTGGACGCGGTCGCGCAGGTCGAGTTTGGTCAGGATCCGCGACACATAGGTCTTCACCGTCTCGGGCGTGATGAACATCGCCGCAGCGATCTCCGCGTTCGACAGCCCCTCGGCGATCAATCGGAGCGCCTCCAGTTCGCGGCCGGTCAGCGCGCTCATGACTTCCTCCCTGACCGGCCGGGAGGTGTCCGCCGGGCGCAGCCGTTCGGCGAAGTGGCCGATGAGGTGGCGGGTGACGGCCGGTGTCAGCAGTGCCTCGCCCCGGGCGACCGTCCGGATCCCGGCCACCAGCTCCGCAGGGGGCGAGTCCTTGAGGAGGAAGCCGCTCGCTCCGGCCCGGAACGCGTCGTAGACGTAGGCGTCGACGTTGAAGGTGGTCACGACCAGCACCTTCGGTGGTGCCACGACGCCGGGGCCGGCCAGTCGGCGGGTCGCCTCGATGCCGTCGAGCAGGGGCATCCGGATGTCCATCACGACCACGTCGGGGCGCAGCCGCCGCGCGGCCTCGACTGCGGCGTGCCCGTTCTCGGCCTCCCCGACGACCTCCAGGTCGGGCTGGGAGGAGAAGATGGTGACATAGCCGGTGCGCACCAATGCCTGGTCGTCGCAGACGAGTACGCGGATCGGCGGTGGTGCGTCGCTCACGGGTCACTCCTGCGCGGGCTGGGTGGGGATCACGGCACGGACACGGAACCCGCCGTCGGGCCGGGGTGCTGCCACCAGTTCACCATCGAGCATCCGCACCCGTTCACGCAGCCCGGCCAGTCCTCGTCCGCCATCACGGTCCACCTTTCGGGCGGCGGGTGCGGTCGCTGAGGAAGGGGCGGATCCCTCGGTGGCCACCTCGATCTCGAGGTGGTCGTCGCCGTGCTGGACCAGGACCTGTGTCCGCTGCCCGGCCGCGTGCTTCATCGCGTTGGTGAGCGCCTCCTGCACCACGCGGTACGCGGCCAGTTCCACATCCACGCTCTGCGCCCGCCACTCGCCCCGCTCGGTGAACTCGACAGGCTGGCCCGACATGCGGGCCTGCGCAACCAGGTCCCCCACCTTTCCCAGGGTGGGTGCCCGGTCCGCGGTGGCGGAGGCGGACTGACCGGTCGCCTCCAGTACGCCGAGCAGGTACCGCAGTTCGGTGAGTGCCCGGCGACCGGTGTCGCTGACAGCTGTCAGATTGTCACCGGCGCGTTCCGGCGCGGACGTGAGCAGGAAGTGCGCCGCGTCGGCCTGGACCACCATGGCCGTCACATGGTGGGTCACCACGTCGTGAAGTTCGCGTGCGATGCGTGCGCGCTCGGCGGCCGCGGCCACCCCGGCGGCCAGCCGCCGCCGCTCGGCCTCCTCCGCCCGACGCCTGCGTACGGCACGGCCCACCAGCCAGACCCCGGCCAGAACCAGAAAGAACGCGAGGTAGTCCGGGATCCGCCCCGGTGAGCCGAGGCGGTGCAGGACGACCGCCAGCACGGCGTAGCCCGCGCTCGCCGCGGCGGCGAGCGTGCGACGCAAGGAGGTCTGGTGGGCTCCGGCGGAGTACAGGGCCGCATAGAGTCCGACGCTCCCGAACGTCGCCGAACAGCCCAGGGCCTGATGCACCGCGAAGGAGCAGCCGACGAGGGCGAGGCAGGCCGCGGGCCATCGGGTGCGTACCGCCAGCGGCAGCGTCTGCCCCAGGGTCAGCCCGAGGCCCACCAGGCTTGACGGGTGACCGGACAGGTCGCCGATCTGCGCCCCGACCTGCGAAAGGGTCGGTACAAAGGCGAGCACGGTGAGAACCACTGCCACAACGGCGTCCCAGGTGCCTTGCTGCTGTCCCGCCGGCCAACCCGGCCTCCGCAGCAGCGGTGGTCTCCGAGACCACCTGCGCATCATCACTTCCGTCTCCGTTCCGTTGCGGTCAGCCGGGGTGGTGCCGCGCACAGAGCTCAGCGTGCGACGCGCTGACGGGGCAGCAGACCGCCCTGCCGGTGGGCGAGGACGAACATCGGGACCACCAGCGCCGCACCGATGAGGACGGTAACGATCGATGCCTCCAGACTGAAAGTGCCGCCGGTCAGCAGGCTTGAACCGCTGGCGTGCATGGACAGCAGGCCTTTGGCAGTGTCGCCCGAGACCGGGATGCCGAGCAGCTGCTCGGTGGCGTTCCAGGCGAAGTGCAGACCTGCGGCGAACCAGATGCTGCGCCGCCACAGGAACGCCGCTCCGAGCAGTGTGCCCGCCTCGATGGCGATCGCCAGTGTGCTCCACGCGGTGGCACCGGGGTTGGCCAGGTGCGCGGCGCCGAAGAACAGCGCGGTGATCCCGACAGCGGCACGGCTGCCGAACAGCCGTTCCAGGGCCTGCAAGGCAAGACCGCGGAACATCAGCTCCTCCGTGACCGCCGCGCACGCCGACACGGCGACCGCGGACGCCACGACGCGCCAGAAACCGTTTCCGCCCCAGGAGAACGAGTAGCCTCCGAACGCCGTGACCAACAGGGCGGACACGAGGATGAAGCCCAGGCCGATCCCGCCGCCGAGCAAAGCTTCCCGCATGGCCCCGCGCCGGGCGATCTCCGGCATCGGCCGTCGCGCGACGAAGCGCATGACCGCCCAGTAGACAGCCACCGCAACGGCCGCTCCCAGCACCGGCACCGGTCCGGGGCCGGTCGTGGTCACAGCCGAGACCGCGCCGACGCCGACGATTCCGATCAGCATCCAGCCGAGCGGAGAGCGGCAGATCCGGCCGATGCGGCCGATGCGGCCGACGTTCGGACCGGTGGCATCGCTCGGACCGGAGACGTCCGCAAGCCGGTCGTGGCCGGCCTCGTGGTGCGTGGCGGATGGCATGTGCATCATGGCCTCCCCTTGGTAGTCGGCCGCCCAGGCGGCGACCCGGCAACCACGCTAGGAGCACCGCGGCATCCGCGATTCACCCGCGAGCGGACGGCGCCGGTAGCTCTCACGGGGGATGCGCTCGGCGGTGCGGTGCCCTCCTGGCGGACCCTGCCGCCGGATGCGCATCGACCGATGCAGCCCGACCCGCCTGGCGGGCGTCCCTCGACGTCCTGTGGGCCCTCGTACGCGACCAGCGCACCTTCACCACGGAGCCGCCCCAGCCCGGGGGTGGCGGCCGCCCTCCGGAGCGGTCGACAACGGCGCGAAGTGGCGCTCCCTGCCGGCTGATTTCCCTCCGCCGTGGCGGACCGATGCGCGCCCGCCGCAACTGCCGAGACTACGAACGCCTCCTCGCCCACGCCGAAGCCCACCTGCGGTGGAGCGTCATCACCCTCATGCTCCGCCGCCTCACCCGCACCACCGGAACGACCGCACAACCCGAAATCGCACTCGCGGCATGGGTCTGCGGCTCAGCGCACGACCGGATCGCTGAGCACTGCGGTCAGGACACGCTCGTGGAAGCCCTCGGGCTGGGGGCCGGGCAGTTCGGCCAGGGTGATCAGTGCTTTCCACAGGGCCCAACCGCGGGCGCGGTGCCAGATGTCATCGTCAAGGTCCACGGCCTGACGGAAGGTCTGCCGCTCTTCACCCGTGAAGTAGGTCCAGGCCATGACGAGGTCGCAGGCAGGATCGCCGATACCGCAGGTGCCGAAGTCGATGACCGCCGACAGTCGCCCATCCGTCGTGAGCAGGTTCCCGACCGCCACGTCGCCGTGGAACCACACCGGCGCCGACGGCCACGCCGATGTCAACGCGCGTGCCCAGACCACTCGGCAGGCATCGGCGTCAACCGAGTCGCCGAGCCGGGCCAGAGCATGCTCGACCTCGTCTCCATACACGCTGGGATGGCAGCCCCGGAAGCAGGAGTGCCTGCCGCCGACCGGCCCGCCTTCCGTCGGAGTCTGCCGCAGCGCTACGAGGAAAGCACCCAGGTCACGGGCGAGCCGGACGCGGTCGAGGTCCGTCGCCGCATCCACCGTGTCGCCTGGCAGCCAGCGCCGCACCGACCACGGGAACGGGTAGCCCGCAGCCGTCCGGCCCGTTCCGACAGGTACCGGAACCGGAACCGCCAGGTGCCGGGCGAGGAGAGGCAGGACGTGGTCCTCCTTCTCCACGCCCGCTGCATAACCCTCTGCACTGGGCAAACGGACGCTCAGCTCGTCGCCCAGCCGAAATGTCCGGTTGTCCCAGCCCTGGCGCTGCACAGGCCGCACTGGCAGATCGCTCCACTGCGGGAACTGGGCACGGACCAGAGAGCGGACGAGGTCGGCGGTGATATCGATCACCGATCAAGTATCCACCATTCGCCTCGCATGGCGTTCGGATCGCCGTCACCGTGACACCCAGCCGAACGCCATGTCCGTGAAGTGACTTCCCCGTGGCTCCTGACCTGCATAAACGGTTTGAACTGTCCCCGTCTCTCGCGATGTTCTCGCTGTCTCACGTGACCTTGTTGGATTCGCGGCTCGTCTCAGGTGACATTGTCGCAGTTGGCCGGGGGGAGACTGATTCTCACGCGATGTTGTCGCCAGTTGGGTTCGCCCCAGCTCTGCGCTCGCGGGGGCTCCCTCTACTGGCCGTCGAGTTCAGCGAACGCTTCCGCGAACCCCTTCGCATCCGACTTGTTCGTCGTGTAGGCGCTGGTCCCTCGGCGGAAGACCCGGCAGGTCCACCTCCAGCAACGCGCCCAGGGCAGGTAATCAACCATCGCCGCATTTCAGAGGCACACCCGCGCTTTTCTGCCAGCGGAGAACACCGGCCCGACCGAGCTCGACAATCACTACCGTCCAGTCTCATGACGATTACGACGCGCACGGTCGAGTACCCGGCCGACGGCCTGACGATGATCGGACACCTCGCGCTCCCGGCCGGTGTCGACCGCCGGCCCGCGGTGCTACTCGGACCAGAGGGCATGGGGCTCAGCGACGTCGAGCGCCGCCGGGCCGATGCGCTTGCCGAGCTGGGATACGTAGCGCTGGCCTTCGACCTCCACGGCGGGCGCTATCTGAGCGACCCTGAGGAGATGCTGGCCCGTTGCATGCCGCTGCTCGCCGACCCCGACCGGATGCGGGGCATCGGCCATGCGGCGCTCGACGTGTTGCGCGCCGAACCGCGGACCGACCCCGACCGGATCGCCGCCGTCGGCTACGGCACCGGCGGCGCCGTCGGGCTGGAACTCGGGCGCGATGGCGTCAACCTGCGTGCGATCGGGACAGTCAACGCAACTACCACGGGCCGAGCGGGCGAGGCGGCGCGCATTCGCTGCCCGGTGTGGGCCGGGGTCGGGTCGGAAGACCCGATCATGTCACCCGCGCAACGGGACGCGTTCACCGCCGAGATGCAGGCCGCGGGCGTCGACTGGCGCCTCGCGGTCTACGGCGGCGCCTTGCACGCCTTCCACCACCCGCCGGTCGACCACCCCACGGTCCCCGGCGTCGGCTACCACCCACGACACGCGCAGCGAGCCTGGCGCGACGTCATCGACCTGCTCACCGAGTGCATGCCCGTAACGGAGTGATCGGGTCAGCAACCGTGATTCCGGGCCGCGAACCAGGCCGGTAGACCGCCACCGGCTCCGGTTTGAGGGACATCACCGCAGCTCAGAGAAACGGTGACGAGGTGCTCTGCGAGGGCGTTCCCACTCGGCGGCGGGAACGGCTCCGCCCGATGCCCCCCAGTGCCCTGGCTCGTCCTCTGCCATCACGTTCCTGACCTGGGCAGACCCGGACCGCCGTCTCAGGTGCTGTTCCCTCTCACGGGTGGTTTGAGGCCGCATCGCTGGCGGAGGTGTCTGCTGGCGACTTCGCTTGGATCGATTCCGTGTGATCGATCCGGGGGCTGGGCGACGGATGTCGAAAGGCTGGGGCAGGCTGCGTTCGAGATGGTATACGTCGATGAGGACTGCGTACGCTGCCGCGAGCCGTTGTCGGCCTGCTGGACACTGAGATTCGAGCGGCCGTCGCCGGTGCGTACGGTCGAGTCCTACCAGGGGCAGA
Organism: Peterkaempfera bronchialis; assembly: GCF_003258605.2. Lineage (NCBI taxonomy): Bacteria > Bacillati > Actinomycetota > Actinomycetes > Kitasatosporales > Streptomycetaceae > Peterkaempfera > Peterkaempfera bronchialis. The sequence goes on along the minus strand of NZ_CP031264.1, from coordinate 506,667 downwards.
AGGACCCGTGACTACTGGGCGGCCACGACGGCCGGGCAGCTGTCCTGCGAGTCGCACCTGGAACGGCACCACGCGATGCTGATGGACTTCGATCCGCAGGTCACGGCTCTGGCTGGCCAGCCTTTGCGGCTGTTCTGGCCCGGCCGGCGGGGCCGTCGCGGGCACGTCCCGGACTTCTTCGCCCGACTCGATGACGGTGGCGGCCTGGTGGTGGATGTCCGTCCGGACGATCGGATCGAGCCGGACGATGCGGAGGCGTTCGCAGCCACCGCACGGGCCTGCGAACTCGCCGGTTGGGCCTTTCGCCGGGTGGGAGCGATCGATCCGGTGCTGTTGGCGAACGTCAAGTGGCCGGCGGCTACCGGCACCCGCGCAACCACCGGGAACCTGCCGCCTCGCACTTGGCGGCGGCCTGCACTGAGCCGGAGGCCCTATTGGCCGGGGGCGAGCAGGTCGGTGACCGACTGGCTGTGCTGCCGGTTCTCTATCATTTGCTCTGGCGCCGAGTTCTGGAAGTTGACCCGGGATCAAGTCCGTTGGGGCCGCGAAGCAAGGTCCAGCGGGTGGTGCCGGCCTGGTGAGACCTCCGCTTGTCCAGGCCACGGACGCCCGGCGGGAACGGCAGGGACATGTGCTCGGCCATCATCTGCGAGAGCGCGTCGAGCTTCCCTTCGCACATGCACGAGATCCTGCCGGATCCACCCAGACGCGATTGCCAGGCTCACCAGCCTGCTCGCGCCCGGCGGCAGCCGACGCTGATGGCCCTTTTCGGCGCGGACCGTTGCGGGCTGCGAGTCAGGTTCAGCGTGGTCGCCGATGCACGACGTCGGCGAGCACCGTGGTCACCAGCCTGTTGACGGTTGCCGTGGTCGGTAGGTTCGGGTCGCGGTCCGCGAACAGCAGATGCCCGCCTCCGACCAGGGAGAGGGTGAGTGAGTCGATGTCGGCGTCGGCCGAGATGCGGCCCATTGCGCGCTCGTCGGCCAGGTAAGCGGAGACCGCGCTCGTGACCTGGGCGAGGATCGCGATGCCATCTCCAGGTCTGGCTTGCCGCAGCCGCGCGCGCAACTCGTCCCGGAAAGTGATGAGCGGGATGATCGCCACCGGAACCGGTCCGAACAGGGTGGTCAGCGCGCGGGTGAGGTTGTCGGCCACGGTGCCGGTGCCGGCGGTCTCGCGCAGCACCTGCGCCTGTGTCTCGAGCTGTGCGGCCCGGTCGAGCACGAGTTCCATGAGGAAAGTCGAAGCCGGTGAAGTGCCGGTGCAGGACGCCTTTGGCGCAGGCTGCCTCGTCAGTGACGGCCCGACTGGTCAGCCCGTTCGGGCCATCCCGCAGCAGCACGCGTTCGGCGGCGTCGAACAGTTGCTGCCGCGCGTCGTGAAGGCGGCCCAGGTGCTGCGTCCGGACGGGCACCTGGCGATATTCGGGCACGTGTTCGAGCCGCCTGTCGAGGTGGCCGAGCCGTTCGCGGCTGCTTACCGTCGGGTGGCGCCCGACTCCCCGTTCAGTAATCAGCCGGCGCGACGTCCGCTGGACATGTACCAAGCGGGGTACGCGAAGGTCGCCGACAAGATCCGCGAGACCGAGCAGTTCAACGACCCGGAACAGTGGCGATTCGACTGGGAGCAGTCCTACACGCGCGACCAATGGCTGGACCTGCTCCCCACTACCGGCAGCCTCACCCGACTTCGTCCCGATCAGCTGGCCGAGATACTGGGCGCGGTCGGCCGTGCTATCGACGCTCTGGGTGGCCGCTTCACGATGCACTACACCACTCTGGCGACCACCGCCGTACGTGCCGGCACCCCTTGATCCGCTGCCGCACGGTCGCGCGGGCCCGCGCACGTTACCCGTCCTCGGCCCCGCCCGGATCACGCAGCGGGCGCAGGCCCCCGGGCAGCTCGCCGTCCGCACGCAGCTGGTTCACCGCAGCGTCCATGTACCGAGTGTCGAACAGTACGAGGGCGTTGAGGACGAGGCCCAGGGCGCCGATCTGGTCTTATCCGAACTTGGCATGCTGACCGCCTGGGGCCGTCTGTCCGCCGATAGGTCGCTGAGAGTAGCGGCCGAATTCCTTGAGGATCAGCGGCCTCCCGGGCCGTGTCGCCGAGCCGGTTTTCGCGAGGGTGCCCGACGAGAACGTCACTGGGCCTTGGAAAATGCTCCTCATGGACGATGCTTTTACGCTCCTTCGGCGAGCGACTGATCTACTCCCCGAGGGCGCCCGGGCCGAAAACGGTGTGACGGTTGACGACGTGCGCGACTATCAACGGCACCAGGAGTGGGAGCTTGTCCTTGACCTCTTGATGGAGATCGCGGACGAGCAGCCGGCTTCCTTGCGATTCTGGTCGCTACTCGAGGACGCAGCCCGCCAGATGATGCTGGAGCACAGCGCCGACTGGTGCGAGTGGCGGGCCTGGGAGACGCAGCACGGCACCCTCCGGGCCAGGCTGAGCCTGCTGAGCACGGAGGAGGGCGGACGTCAGACCGCCTTCTCCGGGCAGGGGGAGCTGCGGCCGCTCTGGGACATCGGCAACCGGGCGCCCGATGGCGGACAGTCAGTGAACGTTGCGCGACTGTGGGTGGAGGGCGCACCCGGCCTGGCACCGGGAGAAAGCGCGACGGTCCGTTTGGCGCCATTCAGCCCCGAACAGTGGCGCCATGTGCAGCCTGGCGGTGTGATCACAATGCACGAGGGCAGGCCGGTTGTCGGCACGGCCGTGATCATCGAGGTCACACCGCCTTCCGTCCCTGGGCGCGAGGGAGATCTGTAGGGCGATCTGCAGGGTATCCGAGTCGCTCGGGGGGTTGCGGGTCAATCCGGGCTGGTCGCGTAGCGACCGCAGATGGGAAGATGGCCAGTATGACGATCAACAGAAAGGCCCATGCCGCGTAGGCGGCCTGGGCGCGTCCTGGCCGAGTTGCCGCGCCGGCGCCCGAAGCATGACGACATCACGGCCATCCGTGGCATCTCCTCGGCCGCACTCGCCGAGGTTCGACGGATCGAACGTCAGAAGAAGTACCTGTGGCCGGGCTCGATAGCGTCAGCGATGGTGCGCTGGCGGAGCTTTGTCCACCAGCCGAGTCGACGGTTGTGGGAGTACGAGAGCGGTGGCTGCACGGAGTGGGCCTGTTGCGGTGATCCGTGGCAGGCCCGCGAGTTCCTCGAAGCGGTGATGCTGGCGATGTCCCGTCGCCGGTCGCGCGAACTCCGCAGCCTCGTTGAGGCTTTGGACCGACGGTACTGATGCGAGGCGGCACCGCTGTCACTGCTCGGCATCAAGACGTCCGGCACTGCTGCGGAGTTTCTGCTCGGCGGCGGCGAGGCTGGCTTCGATCGCGGCGACCTCGCCGAGCCAGCCCTGTTCCTTGGCCTCCTGGAGCCGGTCGAGCAGGTTCGCGTGGATCTCCTTCAGACGGGGCATCTGCTCGGGATCGGGCCGCAGGACAGGGCAGCGAATGCACGCGTGCTCGTGGACACAGGGGGTGCCGAAGTCGCGTGCGCAGGTGCCGAGGGCGACCTTCCGCAGCTCGAAGTGGGCCAGGAAGTCCTGCCACTCCTGGGCGGTGGGCTCGCGGTACTCCTCCCCGGGGCGCAGTGACCGGCGGCGGGCGATGAAGAACCGGTGGTGGTTGATGACGTCCTCGGGATAGATCGCGGCATAGCCGAGGGTCGTGTCGACCATCCGGTGGCCGCAGATGCGGGCGGCGATGTGCGGGGGCAGGCCGGAGCGGAGGGCGTCGGTCATGAAGATTCTTCGGAAGTCGTGGGGTGTGTATCGCAGCTGCTCGTTGCCGGGCCCGGTCAGCCCGCTGGCGGCGAGGGCGTCGTTGAGGCAGGTGTAGATGTCGTTGCGCGGGATGGCCCGGTCCTCCGAGCCGCAGCGGCGCTGGAAGAGGAACGGCATCGGTGCACTCCAGAGCCGTTCCAAACTGTCGTAGGCGGAGACCAGGGGCATGGCCTGCTGCCCGCGCCGGACGCGATGAATGATCGCAGTGAGCACCTCGCCGAGCTCTGGTGAGACCAGCAGCAGCCGCTCCTGGTCGAGCTTGGACGGGGCGACCTGGATCATGGGCACGATCTCGCCGGTGAGTCTCGGAGCGGTCGGTGGAACGCTGGCGGCGGCAGTGGCGCGAGGAGGGCCTGGCCGGGGTGGCGTCGACTGTCAGACATGCGGATAGCCAGACTGGAGCGGGAGTTGGAGCGCGGCCCGCCGGCCCACGGGTGGACCGATCAGCGGTGGACGCCGGCCCGGGTGAAGACGGTGATCGGCCGACTGTTCCACGTCTCGTACACCGTGGAGGGCACGTGGCGGCTGCTACGGCGGCACGGCTGGCCTTCGCCGACGCCGAGGGTGGCAAGTGGAGCGGCCTGGACCGCACGCTCGCTGCCCTGCGCGACGGCGGCGTCCTCCTGCTCGACGACATGGACCCAGCCCGCTACACCCTCGCCGAGCACCGCGCGGCCATCGCAGGCGTCCGTGCCGCGCTCCGGGCCCAGGCCGGCCTGGCCGTCGTCGACCTCCCGGTGGGCAGCGGCCACATCATGGCCACCATGCGGCCCCGTGCCGCCGTCGCGTGAGGCGGCGGCAGCCGATCAACCCCCTGCGATCGGTGCTGAACACCTGGACGGCGACGACCGCACCTTCCTGCACGCGGGTCCGCCCCTGGGCACGGAGCCGCCACCCGCGCCGATGCGCTCCGCACTCATCGGTGCGCTCCTGCTGGAAGGCACCGGCCGGCACACCCGAGGAAGCCGGGCGCCTTGTGCAGGATGCCCCCGAGGCGGTCACGTCGGCGGATGTCGAGGTGGGTGAGCCGGTCGAGCTCGGTGATCGGTTCGGGTAGTGCGCAGAGAGGTGCGGCGCTGGCGAGGCTGCGGTGGGGCCTGCTGGTTGTAGAACTGCTCGTACTCGCGCAGCGCGTGGAGTAGGTGAGCCTGGTTCCGGATGAGGGTGTGGTCGAGGAGCTCGGTTCGACAGGATCGCACCCAGCGTTCCGTGATCGTATTGATGCGGGGGATCCGGATGCCGGTCTGGACGGCAGGGAAGAGTACGAGGAGGCCGAACGCGTCACGGAAGATCTTCAACGACTGCCTCTCGGGCGAGACGAACGAGATGCTCCGCTCCAGGGCCCGGATCCTCCCGGCACCGGGCACCCCCGGGTGGCTCGGGGGTGCCCGGTGCCGGCGCGGGGATACTGGCTGCCATGCGCATCGACTACGACCCTCAGGCCATGGACTCCAGGGCGTTCTACAAGCTGCTCACCGCCGTGGTGGTGCCACGGCCGATCGCCTGGGTGTCGACCCTCGCGGCGGACGGGGAGACGGCCAACCTCGCACCGCACTCGTTCTTCACCGTGGCCTGCACCGATCCGCCGGTGGTGCAGTTCACCTCCGTGGGCCGCAAGGACTCGCTGCGCAATGCGGAGGCGACCGGGGAGTTCGTGGTCAACTTCGCGCCGGAGCCGCTCCTGGATCAGATCAACGCCACGGCCACCGACTTCCCCGAGGACCTGGGGGAGTTTGACGCGGTCGGCATCGAGCGGGAGCCCAGTCTGCGGGTGAAGCCGCCTCGGGTGGCGGCGTCGCCGGTGGCGCTGGAGTGCCGGCTGCACAGCACGCTCTGCCTGGGGAACTCCACGGTGGTCTTCGGCACGGTCGTCCATGCCGCCGTGCGGGCGGACACGGTGGTGGACGGGCACCCCGAGATCGGGCGGCTGCGGCCGCTGTCGCGGCTGGGGAAGAACGAGTGGGGGACCATGGGCGAGATCAAGGAGCTGGCCCGGATTCCTTACCAGGACTGGCAGCAGCAGGGCTGAGCACCGACCGTGAAGCGTAGCTGTGGCTCCGGTTAAGAAAACCTCGATGGACTGAAACCCCGCCACCGGGCAGATTGTCTCTGCCCGGTGCGGTGACCGTACGCAGGGCATCCCCCATGCCTGTCCGCGCGCCTTCCCCCCAGGGCGCGGACAGGCGTGTCCACCGCGCGTACAGGAGCCGCAGCCATGAAGGCACTGGTGAAGGAGAAGGCCGAGCCCGGGCTGTGGCTGATGGATGTGCCGGAGCCGTCCATCGGGCCCGGCGAGGTGCTGATCAAGGTGCTGCGGACCGGCATCTGCGGCACCGACCTGCACATCCGGGCGTACGACGGCTGGGCGCAGCAGGCCGTGCGGACCCCTCTGGTGCTCGGTCATGAGTTCGTCGGCGAGGTCGCCGAGACCGGGGCGGACGTGGTGGACATCGCGGTCGGCGACCTGGTCAGCGGTGAGGGCCACCTGGTCTGCGGCAAGTGCCGCAACTGCCTGGCGGGCCGCCGCCACCTGTGCCGGGCCACGGTGGGCCTCGGCGTGGGCCGGGACGGCGCCTTCGCCGAGTATGTGGCGCTGCCCGCCGCCAATGTCTGGGTGCACCGGGTGCCGGTGGACCTGGACACCGCCGCCATCTTCGACCCGTTCGGCAACGCGGTGCACACCGCGCTCTCCTTCCCGCTGGTCGGCGAGGATGTGCTGATCACCGGCGCGGGCCCGATCGGCATCATGGCGGCGGCCGTCGCCCGGCACGCGGGCGCCCGCAATGTGGTGATCACCGATGTCAGCGAGTACCGGCTGGAGCTGGCCCGCAAGGTCGGCGTGAGCCTGGCCCTGAACGTCGCCGAGACCTCCATCGAGGAGGGGCAGCGCCGCCTCGGGCTGCGCGAGGGGTTCGACATCGGCCTGGAGATGTCGGGCCGCCCGGAGGCCATGCGCGACATGATCGCCAATATGACGCACGGCGGCCGGATCGCCATGCTCGGCCTGCCGTCGCAGGAGTTCCCGGTCGACTTCGCCCGCATCGTCACCTCCATGATCACCATCAAGGGCATCTACGGCCGGGAGATGTTCGAGACCTGGTACGCCATGTCGGTGCTGCTGGAGGGCGGCCTGGACCTCAGCCCGGTGATCACCGGCCGCTACCCGTACCAGGACTTCGACGCCGCCTTCGACGACGCCGCGAGCGGACGCTGCGGCAAGGTCATCCTCGACTGGACCGCCTGAGCACCCGAGCACCCGAGCCCCCGAGCACCTGAGCACACCTAGGAGCCTCCCGCCATGTTCGACTCGGTACGCGACGACCTGCGCGCCACCCTGGACGAGATCCGCGCCGCCGGCCTGCACAAGCCGGAGCGGGTCATCGGCACCCCGCAGAGCGCCGCCGTCGCCGTCACGGCCGGCGGCCGACCCGGCCCGGTGCTCAACTTCTGCGCCAACAACTACCTGGGGCTCGCCGACCACCCCGAGATCGTCGCCGCCGCCCGCGAGGCGCTGGACCGCTGGGGCTACGGCATGGCCTCGGTCCGCTTCATCTGCGGCACCCAGGAGGTCCACAAGGAGCTGGAGGAGCGGCTCTCCCGCTTCCTCGGCACCGAGGACACCATCCTCTACTCCTCCTGCTTCGACGCCAACGGCGGCGTCTTCGAGACCCTGCTCGACGAGCGCGACGCCGTGATCTCCGACGCCCTCAACCACGCCTCCATCATCGACGGCATCCGGCTCTCCAAGGCCCGCCGCCTCCGGTACGCCAACCGCGACCTGGCCGAGCTGGAGCAGCGGCTGAAGGAGTCCGGCGACGCCCGCCGCCGGCTGATCGTCACCGACGGCGTCTTCTCCATGGACGGCTATGTCGCCCCGCTGCGCGAGATCTGCGACCTGGCGGACCGCTATGACGCCATGGTGATGGTGGACGACTCGCACGCCGTCGGCTTCGTCGGCCCCGGCGGCCGGGGCACCCCTGAGCTGCACGGTGTGATGGACCGGGTCGACATCGTCACCGGCACCCTCGGCAAGGCGCTCGGCGGCGCCTCCGGCGGCTATGTCGCCGCCCGCGCCGAGATCGTCGCCCTGCTGCGCCAGCGCTCCCGCCCGTACCTCTTCTCCAACTCCCTCGCCCCGGTGATCGCCGCCGCCTCCCTCAAGGTCCTCGACCTCCTTGAGGACTCCGAGGGCCTGCGGCAGCAGCTGCGCGACAACACCGCGCTGTTCCGCACCCGGATGACCGAGGAGGGCTTCGAGATCCTGCCCGGCGACCACCCCATCGCCCCGGTGATGATCGGCGACGCCGCCACCGCCGGGCGGATGGCCGAGCTGCTGCTGGAGCAGGGCGTCTACGCCGTCGGCTTCTCCTACCCGGTGGTGCCGCACGGCCAGGCCCGCATCCGGGTGCAGCTCTCCGCCGCGCACTCCGCCGCCGACGTGGAGCAGGCCGTGGCCGCGTTCGTCGCCGCGCGGGCCGCCCTGGCAGGATGAACGGGTGATCGATGCGCGGCGGCTGCGGACTCTCCGGGCGGTGGCGGACCACCGTACGGTGACCGCCGCGGCCGCCGCGCTGTACCTCACCCCCTCCGCCGTCTCCCAGCAGCTCGCCGCCCTGGAGAGCGAGACCGGCCACCGGCTGCTGGAGCGCCACGGCCGAGGCATCCGGCTCACCCCCGCCGGGGAGATCCTGCTCACCCACGCCCACGCCGTCCTGGCCCAGCTGGAGCGGGCCGAGGCCGAGCTGGCCGCGTACACCTCGGGTGCGGCGGGCGAGCTGACCGTCGCCTCCTTCGCCACCGGCATCGGCCTGGTGCTCGCCCCCGCCCTCACCGAGCTGGCCCGCACCTCGCCCGGCATCCGGGTCCGGGTGCGCGACGCCGAGGGCGACGAGAGCCTGCCGATGGTGCTCGACGGGCGGGCCGACCTGGCCGTGGCCGTGGAGTACCGGGGAGCGCCCCGCGAGGACGACCAGCGGCTGGCCCGCGTCCCGCTCTACGCCGAACCGTTCGACGCGGTGCTGCCCGTCGCCCACCGGCTCGCCGACGCCGGCCGGGTCCCGGTCGGCGACCTGGCCGACGAGCCCTGGATCGGCCCCTACCCGGGCAACCCCTGCCATGACGTGGTCGTGCTGGCCTGCGAGTACGCCGGGTTCCAGCCGCGCCTGGTGCACTCCTCCGACGACTTCCGCGCCGTGGTCGCGCTGGCCGGGGCCGGTGCCGGGGTCGCCCTGGTGCCCCGCTCGGCGCTGCGCGGCATGGAGCTGACCGGGGTCGTGGTGCGCCCGGTCGACGGGGTGTCCGCCACCCGCCGGGTCTTCGCCGCCGTGCGGCGCGGCGCGGAGGACCACCCGCTGATCCGCCCGGTACTGGACGCCCTGAAGACCGCCGCCGAGCCGATCCACCCCGGCGGCCAGGCCGCCTGACCCGGCCCCCCGGCGGGGCCCGGCTTCGAGGTGTCCACCCGGCCGCCGGGCAGTAGGGTCGGCCGCAGGCGCGGTCAAGTCGGGAGAGAAGGGGAACACCCGTGGCGATTCGGTTGGGACTCGGGCTGCCGCAGGCCAAGCAGTACGACCTGGGCCGGGATGTGGTGGAGGTGGCCCGCGCGGCGGAGCAGACCGGCTACCAGAGCCTCTGGGTCTTCGAGCGGGTGCTCTTCCCCGAACGGACCAAGCAGGGGCTGTACGGAATCCCCGGACTGCCCTGGCCGGACTTCTACCGGTCGATCGCGGAGCCCCTGGTGGTGCTCTCCCTGGCCGCCGCCGTCACCGAGCGGGCCCGGCTGGGCAGCAGCGTGCTGGTGGCGCCGCTGCATGGGCCGGTCCAACTCGCCCGCGCCCTCGCCACCCTGGACGCGGCAAGCCGTGGCCGAGTGGTGGCCGGCTTCGGCACCGGCTGGTCGCTGGACGAGTACGCGGCGGCGTCCGTGGTCCCGTTCGAGGAGCGCGGCGCGGCCCTGGACGAGCTGCTGGACATCTGCGCGGCGGTCTGGGGCCCGGACCCGGTCTCGTACCAGGGCGCCCACGCCGTCATCACCGAGGCGGAGGTCGGACCCAAGCCCGCCCGCCCCATCCCGGTCTATCTGGCGGCCGGCAACGGCAGGGCGCTGGACCGGGTGGCCCGCCGCGCCGACGGCTGGCTGCCGACCGGCCGACCGCCGGAGCAGCTGGCGGCCGTCTGGCGGCAGCTGACCGAGCAGGCCGCCTCCTACGGCCGCGACGCGGCTGCGCTCGGATTCTGCGTACGGGCCAATGTGCGGCTCACCACGGCGCCGGTCGGCGACGCGGACCGGCGGCCCTTCGTGGGCACCGTCGAGCAGATCGTGGCGGATGTGGCCGCGCACGCCGAAGCGGGCGTCCACGAGGTGCTGATCGACCTCCAGAACTGCGCCCGCGACGGCCGCGAGCTGACCGACCTGGCGGCCCGGGTGCACGCGGACATCCGCGCCGCAGGGGTCTGACCGACCCGCCCGGCCCCCTTGCCGTCGCACTATGCTGCACCGACGGCGGACCGGCGGCGAGGGGAGCAGCGGACATGGGCGGCGAGACGATCCCGGTGGCGGTGATCGGGCTGGGCGACATAGCCCAGAAGGCGTATCTCCCGGTACTCACCGCGCAACCCGGGCTCGACCTCCACCTGATGACCCGGGACCGGGCCAAGCTCGACCGGATCGGCGACGGCTACCGCCTCCCGCACCGCCACACCGAGCTGGACGCGGTGATCGACGCGGGGGTACGCGCCGCGTTTGTGCACGCCTCCACCGACCAGCATGTGCCCATCGTGGAACGGCTGCTGGCCGCCGGCGTCGATGTCTATGTCGACAAGCCGCTCGACTACCGGCTGTCCGGCGCCCGGCGGCTGGTCGACCTCGCCGAGCAGACCGGGCGGTCGCTGATGGTCGGCTTCAACCGCCGCCACGCCCCCGCGTACACGCAGGCACTGGACCGTCCCCGCGAGCTGATCGTCATGCAGAAGAACCGCGAGGGCCTGCCGGAGGACCCCCGCACCGCCGTCTTCGACGACTTCATCCATGTGGTCGACACCCTGCGCTTCCTGGTCCCCGGCGAGATCCGGCACACCGACGTCCGGGCCCGGGTCAAGGGCGGCAGGCTCCACCATGTGGTGCTCACCCTCGCCGGGGACGGCTTCACCGCGCTCGGCATCATGAACCGGGTCAGCGGCTCCGCCGAGGAGATCCTGGAGGTCTCCGGCGCCGACAGCAAGCGCGAGGTGCACAACCTCTCCGAGGTGGTCGACCACCGGGGCCAGCCCACGCTGCGCCGACGCGGCGACTGGGTTCCGGTCGCCCGCCAGCGCGGCATCGAGCAGGCGTGCACGGCCTTCCTCGGCGCGGTACGGCAGGGCAGGGTGGTCTCCGCCCGCGACGCCCTGCGCACCCATGAGGTGTGCGAGTACGTGGTGGAGCAGGTGACCGCATAGCGGCGCGCGCTTGCCTTGGAGCGCGCGCGAGCACCTAGCGTCCCTTCCCGGTACGGACCACCGCACCCCACCGGAAGGGAAGCCCTGCCATGGAGACCACCCGCCTCGGCGGACCCGGCGGCATCGAGGTCAGCGCGCTCTGCCTGGGCGTGATGTACTTCTCGACCATCGTCGACGAAGCGACCTCCTTCGCCCTCCTCGACCGCTTCACGGAGGCCGGCGGCACCTTCGTCGACACCTCCGACAACTACCCCTGCTGGATCGACGGCTATGACGGCAGCGAGAGCGAACTGCTGCTCGGCCGCTGGCTGGCAGCCCGAGGCGCCCGCGACCGGACCGTGGTCGCCACCAAGGTCGGCGCCCTCCCCGACCCCCGGCGCGGCACCGAGTGGCCCGCCAACGCCGAAGGGCTGGGGGAGCGGGCCGTCCGCGCGGCCGTCGAGGGCAGCCTGCGCCGACTCGGCACCGACCGGATCGACCTCTACCAGACCCACATCGAGGACCGCACCGTCCCCCCGGCCGAGACCGTCGGAGTCCTCGCCGACCTGGCCGAGGAGGGCACCGTCGGACTGCTCGGCGTCAGCAACCACCGCGCCGACCGGATCGCCGAGGCCCGCGCCCTGGCCGGCGACCGCCCCCGCTACCGCGCGGTGCAGCAGCGGCACAGCTATCTGCGCCCCCGTCCCGACGCCGACTTCGGCGTCCAGCGCTGGGCGGACGGGCCTATCCTGGACCTGGTCCGCGCCGAGGACGACCTCACCCTGCTCGCCTACTCCCCGCTGCTCTCCGGCTCCTACACCCGGCCCGACCGGCCGCTCCCGGAGCAGTACCGCCACCCGGGCACCCGGCAGCGGCTGAGCGAACTGCGCCGGGTCGCCGCCGAGACCGGTGCCACGCCCCACCAGGTGGTGCTCGCCTGGCTGCTGCGCAGCGACCCGCCGGCGATCCCGATCCTCGGCGTCAGCACCATGGCCCAGCTGGAGGAGGCGCTGGCGGCGGCCGACCTGGTGCTCGACGCCGACCAGCTGGCCCGCCTCGACGCCGCCGGGGCTCCGGCCGTTCAGCGTGAGTGACGCACCGTCACCTCTTCTCGGGCGTCGGCCTCCAGGGATGCGGCACCGTGCTGGTCGGACACGGTCACCCGGATGACCAGCGCCTTGGTCGTCGCGTCCTGGGTGCAACCGATGCGCCAGGAGACCGGGTTCCGGATGCCCAGCGTGGTCCGCGCCTCGGCCACCAGCACGGGAAGCCGCTCATACGGAAGGGAGCGCAGATCGATCCCCGGTGGGGGCGGCGCTGCCGCCGTCCTCATGGTCATCCGCCCGTCCTCGATGGTGAGTTCGGAGACCTGCGATGTCCCCGCCGCCGCTGTCATCGACTCGGCGAGGCGGCGGATCTCCCTGTCGCGGAGCATCGCCCCCTCGGGCCCGGACACCGTGGTGACGGACACCGTGGTGACGGACGACGACGCGCCGGACGACGACGCGCCGGACGACGATGCGCCGGAGGCGGTGACGGTGAGGGTGGACCGCGAGGACGGGGAGGGGTGCGCGGTGTCGTTCGCGAACAGCTCCGCCCGGCAGAGCAGGACCACGACCGCCGCGCCGATCAGAAACCCCAGGATGCCCATCCCACAGGACGCGCCATCCGGCAGCGCTTCCACCGTCGTGGACTCGGGCGCGGAGTCCACCGGCATCCTCGGCGTACGCGCCCGCCGCAGGTGAGCGCTGACCGCCGGCACCAGGCCCATCAGCAGCAGGAGGCCGACGCCCGCGACGGCCAGGGGCACCTTTCCGGTGATCGGTGCGACGACAAGGCACGCCAGGCCGCAGCCGGCCGTGCCGCCGACCAGGAAGCCGCGCGCCGGGGCCGCCGGTGCGGCGGTGGCAGGGCGCCCGGTCTCGGTGATCGCCATGCGGGGATTGTGCCGGGCCAGGGTGGGCGCCGGGAGGCCGTGGGCTGAACTCCGAAACCGCCCCCCGGAGTTGGTCCACTGCGGCGGGCGAAGCACTAACGCAGCCGGGCGGCGGGGCGCGGGCCGGGGGTGGCACGCGGGCCGGGGTCGGCGCGCGGGTCGGAGAGGCGGGGGAAGAGCGGGGCCGGGGCGGGCAGCGGGCTGCCCGCGCACTGGGCGGTGATCCGGGCGGCGCCGTCGGGCAGGAACGGGGCCAGCTCCCGGCCCAGGGCGCGGCAGGCGTGCACCAGCACGGCCAGCACCTCATCCAGGCGGGCCCCGGCGCTGCGGTCGCCGGACCGCTCGGCGCGGGCCAGCTCCCAGGGCCGGGCCGCCTCGATATGGCGGTTGGCCTCCTCGACCAGGCCGAGGACCGCAGCGGTGGCCCGCCGCAGGTCGAAGCCGTCCAGCGCCGCCGACACCCGGTCCGGCGCGGTCCGGCAGGCCCGCACCACCGGGCAGTCGGGCAGCGGTACATCAGGCACCACGCCGCCCCGGTAGCGGTGCACCATGGCGACGGTCCGGTGCACCAGGTTGCCCGCCCCATTGGCCAGCTCCATGTCGAACCGCGCCACCAGCCGCTGCTCGGTGAAGTCGGCGTCGCCGACCCGGGGCACCTCCCGCAGCAGCCACCAGCGGACCGCGTCCGCGCCGTACCGCTCCACCAGCCCCAGCGGATCGACGGTGCCGCCCGCCGCCGACTTGCTGATCTTGCGGCCGTCCACGGTCAGATAGTCGTGCACCAGGATGTCCGTGGGCAGCGGCAGCCCGGCGGAGAGCAGGATCGCGGGCCAGTACACGGCGTGGAAGCGGACCACGCCCTTGCCCACGTGGTGCACCCGCCGCTCGCTGCCCTCCCACCACTCGTCGTAGGCCGCGCCGCCGGTCGCGTGGTCCAGCGCGGTGACGTAGTTGCCGAGGGCGTCCCACCAGACGTACACCACCTGGTCCGGGTCGCCGGGCACCGGGATGCCCCAGCCTCGGGCGCGCTCCCGGGAGCGGGAGACCGAGAAGTCGCGCAGCCCGGAGGCGATGAAGGAGAGCACCTCATTGCGGCGGGCCTCCGGCTCGATCCGCAGCCGGCCGCTGCTGACCAGCCCGTGCAGCCGCTCGGTGTACCGGGAGAGCCGGAAGAACCAGTTCTCCTCCACCACCAGCTGAGGCTCGGTGCCGTGCTCCGGGCAGCGGCCTCCGTCCAGCTCCTCCTCCGGGTAGAACTGCTCGCAGCCCACGCAGTACAGGCCCGCGTAGTGCTTGCGGTAGAGGTCGCCGTTGTCCGCGCAGGCCCGCCAGAGCCGTTCCACCCCGGGCCGGTGCCTCGGGTCGCTGCTGGTGCGGAGGAAGTCGTCGGTGGAGAGCGAGAGCGGACCGCGCAGCGCCGCGAAGGCGTCGGCGTTGCGGTCCACCAGCTGCTGCACCGGAACGCCCTGCTCCTCGGCGGCCAGGACGTTCTTCAGCGAGTTGTCGTCGGTGCCGGTGAGCAGCCGCACCCGGTGGCCGAGCCGCCGATGGTGCCGGGCCAGTACGTCCGCCTGCACCAGCTCCAGCACAAAGCCCAGGTGCGGCCGGGAGTTGACATAGGGGATGGTGGTGGTCAGGTAGTGGCGGGGCGTCGCCTGGGGGTTCACGCGGGGAGCTCCTCGTCGTCCAGCGGCGGGGCTCCGGCTGCGCGTTGTGCGCCCGACGGCCCCGACTCGGGGCCTCGGATGGTGTAGGTCGTCCGGATTCAGCAGCCCCTGGAGCGGGGCATCATCTGCTGGTGCGCGGGCGACGTGATCATGCGCTCGACGGTAGCAGAACGGCCGCGCCGCCCGCACTCGGGTATCACCGGGCCCCCGGAGACGCTGGGGGCGGCGGGACTTCCTCGCCCAGCAGATAGCGGGCACCGGCGCCGGTCCGAGCCGCCGTGTCGTCCGGGTTGTACAGGCCGCACTTGCGCAGCGACAGGCAGCCGCAGCCGATGCAGTCGCCCAGCCGGGCGCGCAGCCGCTGGAGATCCGCGATCTGCGCGTCGATGCGGTCCTGCCAGGCAGCCGCCACCCCGGCCCACTCGACGGCGGTGGGCGGCCGGTTCTCCGGCAGGGTGGCGAGGGCCCGGCGGGCCTCCTCCAGGGAGAGCCCGACCTGCTGCGCGGCCCGGACGAAGGCCACCCGGCGCAGCGTCGCCCGGGGGTAGCGGCGCTGCCCGCCCGAGGTGCGCTGCGCGTGGATCAGGCCGAGCTCCTCGTAGTAGCGCAGCGCCGAGGTGGCCAGGCCGCTGCGGGCGGAGAGCTCGCCGATGGTGAGGCGGTCGTGCGGTGGAGTCACGGCGGCGATCATACGGTGTTGACTTCAAGCCCGCTTGAAGTTGCAGCATCGTGGCATGACGCTGACCAGCGAGAGCACCCGATTCCGCTACCACGATCTGCCACGCCTGATGGCGCTGATGACCGGCGACGAGAAGCACGGCCCGGCCGCCACCTCCACCCTGGACGCCCTCTGGGTGCTCTACGACCGGGTACTCCGGGTCACACCGGAGACCGCCGACGCCCCGGACCGCGACCGCTTTCTGCTCTCCAAGGGCCACGGTCCGATGGCCTACTACGCGGTGCTCACCGCCAAGGGGTTCCTCGACCCCTCCCTGCTGCCCGGCTTCGGCGCGTTCGACTCCCCGCTGGGCCACCACCCCGACCGGGTGCTGCTCCCCGGCGTGGAGATCGGCAGCGGCTCGCTCGGCCACGGCCTGCCGCTCGCCGTCGGTACCGCGCTCGGCCTGCGGGCCCAGGGTCTGACCCGCTCCCGGGTGTGGGCCCTTGTCGGCGACGCCGAACTGGACGAGGGCTCCAACCACGAGGCCATCGCCTATGCGGGCGCGGTCGGCCTGGAGGCCCTGCACACCGTGGTCGTCGACAACTCCTCTGCCACCCACGGCTGGAGCGGCGGCATCGCCTCCCGCTTCGCCGCCGAGGGCTGGTCCGCCCGCACCGTGGACGGGCGCGACCACGCGGCCCTGTACGAGGCGTTCACCACCGCGCACCCGGGACGCCCGCATGTCGTCGTCGCCCTGGTCGAACCCAAGCGCTGACCTTCCCCAGGCCCGCCCCCACCCCCACCGAGGAGACCCCCGCCATGCCGACCATGCGCGACCGCTTCGCCACCGTGACCAGCCGCCTGCTGGACGAGGACCCGCGCCTCGCCCTCGTCCTCGCCGACATCTCCGCCGACCGCTTCACCACGGCCGCCGCCGCCCACCCCGACCGGGTGCTCAATGTCGGCATCCGCGAGCAGCTGATGGTCTCCGTCGCCGGCGGCCTCGCCCTCACCGGACTGCGGCCGGTGGTGCACACCTTCGCCAGCTTCCTGGTCGAGCGGGCCTTCGAGCAGATCAAACTGGACCTCAACCACCAGGACGTCGCAGCCGTGCTGGTCAGCGCCATGGGCTCCTATGACCTGCCGGAGGGCGGCCGGACCCATCAGTCGCCCGGCGATGTGGCACTGCTGGACACCCTGCCCGGCTGGACGGTGCACATCCCCGGGCACCCCGATGAGGCGGAGGCCCTGCTGCGCGACGCGGTGGCGGCGGACGGCCGGGTCTATGTACGCCTCTCCGAGCAGCGCAACACGTCGGCGCAGCCGGTCATCCCCGGGCGCTTCACCGTGGTCCGCGAGGGCTCGGCGGGCACGGTGGTGGCGGTCGGCCCGATGCTCGACGCGGTGCTGGCCGCCGTATCGGGCCTGGATGTGACCGTGCTGTACGCGGCCACCGTGCGGCCCTTCGACGCCGCAGCGCTGCGGGCGGCCGTGGCGGCAGGTCCGGCGGATGTGGTGCTGGTGGAGCCGTATCTCGCCGGTACCTCGGTGCCGTTCGCGGCCGAGGCCCTGGAGCGGCTGCCGCACCGGCTGCTCGGCCTCGGCGTCGCCCGGCCCGAGCTGCGCCGCTACGGCACCATGGCCGACCACCTGGCCGCGCATGGGCTGGACCCGCGCTCGCTGCGCGAGCGGATCGCCGCCTTCCTGCCGCTGCCGGTCTGAACCTCCGGGGCCCGGCGGGTGGCCGTCAGGCCGCGGTGCCGTGCTCCGTCGCCGTGGCGCCCCGGCGGTCCGCCGGCAGGTCGGCGGGGTGCTCGTCCGCCACCGGGGACTCCGGGCGGCGCAGCAGCAGCCAGCTCCCGACGGTGGCGGCGACCAGCAGTGCGGCGGCGAGCAGCGAGGCCGCGTTCATACCGTGCACAAAGGCGGCCCGGGCGCTGCTCAGGACCGCGCCGGCGGTCGGCTGCGGCAGCCCGGCGGCGACCTCGGCGGCGCCGCCCAGCGAGTCGCGCACCTGGTGGGTGGCCGCCCCGCCGAGCCCCTGGGGGACGGCTACCCCGCTTCGGTACAGACCGGTGAGCACCGAGCCGATCAGGGCGATGCCCAGCGCCGCGCCCAGCTCATACGCGGTCTCGGAGACCGCCGAGGCGGCGCCTGCCTTGCGGGCCGGGGCTGCGGTCAGCACCAGGTCGGTGGAGAGGGTGTAGACCAGGCCCTCCGCCGTGCCCACGGCGAGGAAGACCGTGCCGAGCAGCAGATAGGAGGTGTCGGCCCGGGCCCAGCCGAGGGCGCCGAGGCCGAGCCCCATCAGCAGCAGCCCGCCGGAGAGGGCACCACGGGCACCGGCCCGCCGGACGATCCACCCGGTGAGCAGCCCACCGGCGATGGCGCCGGCGAAGGCGGGCAGCTCGGCCAGTCCGGCGCGGAGCGGGGAGTAGCCACGGACCAGCTGGAGGTACTGGGAGACGAAGAAGACCACGCCGGAGAGGCCGACCAGGGCGACCAGGGCGCCGATGACGGCTGCGGTGAAGCGGCGGTCGGTGAAGAGCCGGATGTCCAGCAGCGGCACCGCCAGCCGCAGCTGGCGCCGGGCGAACACCACCAGGGCGGCGGCCCCGAGCAGACCCGCCGCGACCACATCGGCGCGGGCGGTGCCATGGACGGCGGCCTCCTTCACCGCGTACACCACGCCGATGATGCCGGTCATCGACAGGGCCACGCTGGGGAGGTCCCAGGCGCCCGGCCTCGGGTCGCGGGACTCGGGGAGCAGCCGCGCGCCGAGGACGATCAGCAGGACCATCACCGGCAGGTTGATCAGGAAGACCGAGCCCCACCAGAAGTGCTCCAGCAGGAACCCGCCGACCAGCGGCCCGGCTGCGGCACCGGCGGTGGCGGCGGCGCCCCAGACACCGATGGCGGTGGCGCGTTCGCGGTCGTCGGGGAAGATGCTGCGGATCAGCGACAGGGTGGACGGCATGATGGTGGCGCCGGCGACGCCGAGTACGGCGCGGGCGGCGATCAGCCAGCCCGGCCCGGGAGCGTATGCGGCGACCAGGGAGGCGGCGCCGAAGCCGGCCGAGCCCCAGAGCAGCAGCCGTCGGCGGCCGATGCGGTCGCTGAGCGAACCCATGGAGACCAGCAGTCCGGCGAGGACGAAGGAGTAGACGTCGCCGATCCAGAGCAGCTGGGTGCCGCTGGGGTGCAGGTCCTCGCTGATGAAGGGGATGGCCAGGGAGAGCACGGTGGCGTCCACGGCCACCAGCAGCACACCCAGGACCAGCACGCCCAGGGCGAGCCGGCGGCCACGCTCGGTGCGGATGCGCTCGGTGCGGATGCGATCGGTGCGGGTGCGGTCGGTGCGGGCGGAGCGGTCGGTGCGGGCGGAGGAGTTCGGGGTCTGCGGGGCGCTGGTCATGGTGTAGCGGGTCTCCTGGTGGCCCCGCCGAGGAAGAGTTCGGCGAGGGCGTGGGCACTGTCACGGGGGGCGAGGCGGCCGTCCTGGACGGCCCAGCCCACCCCGGCGACGAGATCGAGGAATGCCTCGCTCAGCCACGCGGCGGGAAGTTCGATGCGGAAGGCGCCCTCTTGCTGCCCACGGAGGAAGAGCTCCCGGACGCGGGCGTCGAGCCGGTCCCAGGACTGGTTGATCTCGCTGTCCTCGTAGAGCTTGCTCTCGCCGGTGAGGAAGGCGCACAGCTGGGAGACCGGGATCACGGCGTCGACCAGGCGGCGGACGGCGGCCGTGGCATCGCCCTCCTCGATGCGGGCCTCGTCCAGTGCCTCGGCGAAGCGCCGCAGGCCCAGCGCGCCCACCTCGCGCACCAGGGCGTCCCGGCCCGGGAAGAGCCGGTGCAGGGTGGCGCGGCTGATGCCGGCGGCGCGGGCGATCTCGTCCATGGCCGCCTGGGGCTGCCGGGAGAGTACGCCGACAGCGGCATTGAGCACGGAGTCACGGTCGATCGCCATGAGCCAACTGTAGCCCATGTGAGACAGTGGTGTCTCATATTTTTCGGTTGTGGCGCACAGCAGAAGCCGGTGGGCGGCTCAGGGCCGCCCACCGGCTTCGGGGTTCTGCGGGATCGGGGGTTCTGCGGGACCGGTCAGCTCTGGTTGTAGAACCCGGTGTCGTCCATCGGGCCGTCGATCACCATCACCTCGACCTCGGGCGGCGCCAGCAGGAACACCCGGCGGGCGATCCGCTCGATGCTGCCCCGGGTGCCGAAGACCAGACCGGAGGCGAAGTCGACCAGCCGCTTGGCGTCGCCGTCGGGCATCTCCGAGACATCCATGACCACCGGCGTCCCGGCCCGCACATGCTCACCGACGACCCGGGCGGTCTCGAAACCGGTGGGGCGCACCGAGACGATCCGGGCGGCCTCGGCGGGGGCCTGGGCCGCCACCGCATCGGTGGCCCAGGGATCCTCGTACACGGGGGCCGCGTAGCCGCCGGAGGGCATCAGCCACCCGTGGTGCTCGTCACGAAGTGCTCCCATGTCGCGCCTCCCCATCCCGTCACGTCCTGTTCCCGCGGCCTACCCGTCTTCTGACGTGTCATCCACTCGCCGGAACTGTCCGAGTATCGCACTGATCAGTCGATCCGCGCCTGTGGAGGACCGCCGTTCGGGTGGTGGCGCGCGGGACGACTGACGCCTTGTGCGACGCCGCAGGTCGGCGAACGGTTCCAGGCGGGCAGCCGTCAACCAGGATTGACTGAACGTCAGTCTCCCGTGGCGCCGTCGATCCGCTCGCGGAGCAGGTCGGCATGCCCGACGGTGGCCAAGAGGCTGTGGCGCGGTCAGGAGGTGTCGCTGCCCTCGCACTTCATGGCGAGGGTGGCCCGATGGAAGTCCAGCCAGGAGTCGAGCAGGTCCCGTTCGCCGCCGACAAAGGGCGGCGCGGTACGTGTACCGGTCATGACGGCCATCCTGACCGGCCTCCGCTGCCCACCGCGAACCATTTCCGACCGGCCTCGCGCGCTGCCCGCTACGCTGGCCGACCGTCGGGCACGGCGATCGGGCACGGCAATCGGGCACGGCGTCACCGAGACGGGGGGGATGGACGATGCGGGCTGCGGCCACCGCGCTCAATCTGGCGCTGCGCTTCCTGCTGGAACTGTGCGCCCTGGCCGCCCTCGGCTACGGCGGGTTCGACGGGTACAACCTGGGCGGGCCGCTGCCGCTGCGGATCGCCCTCGCCGCCGTGCTCCCGTCGGCCGCCGCGCTCCTCTGGGGCCGCTACGCCGCCCCGCGCGCCCCGGTGCGGCGCTCACCCGCCGCTTGGCTGGCCACCCAGCTCGCCGTCATGGGCGCCGCGGTGGCCGCCCTCGCCGCCACCGGCCATCCGCTGCTCGCGGGCGTATTCGCCGCCGTCCTGGTGGCCAACACCGCCGCCCTCGCCACCCTCGGTGCCTGGCACCCACCCCGCCCCGGCGCCCCCGGCTGACCCCGGACCGCCGGGCTATTCGTTCCACCACCGCCGTACGCCGCCCTCGCCGTCGCGGGCCGTCTGCTGTTCGCGGGCGTCTTCGCCGCCGTCCTGGTGGCCAATGCCGCCGCCCCCGGCTGACCCCGGACCGCCTGGGCATCCGCTCACCCGCCGCCGCGAGGCAGAATCGCCCCATGCGAGCCGATCGACTGCTCTCCCTGCTCCTGCTGCTCCAGAACCGAGGCCGGCTGACCGCCGGGGAGCTGGCGGCCGAGCTGGAGGTGTCGGTCCGCACGGTCTACCGGGATGTCGAGGCGTTGGCCGCCGTCGGCGTCCCGGTCTACGCGGACCGGGGTCCCGACGGCGGCTACCGGCTGCTGGACGGCTACCGCACCCGGCTCACCGGGCTCAACGCCGACGAGGCCGGTTCGCTCTTCCTGGCCGGACTGCCCGGCCCGGCCGCCGAGCTGGGCCTCGGCGCGGAGCTGGCCAGCGCCCGGCTGAAGCTGCTGGCCGCGCTGCCCGCCGAGACCGGGGAGCGGGCCGAGCGCATCCGGGAGCGCTTCCACCTCGACCCCGGCCGCTGGTTCGCCGAAGCCTCCCCGGTGCCGCACCTGGGCACCGTCGCCGACGCCGTCTGGCGGCAGCGCGCGCTGCGCATCCGCTACCGCAAGTGGGGCCCGGCCGAGGTCGACCGCGCCGTGGAGCCGCTGGGCGTGGTCCTCAAGGCCGGCGAGTGGTACCTGGTCGCCGCAGCCGACGGCGGCTTCCGCACCTACCGGGTCGCCCGCATCCTGGCGTGCTCCCAGGGCGACCCCTTCGAACGCCCGCCCGACTTCGACCTGGCCGCCTACTGGGACGGCTGGTCCCGAGGCTTCCAGGAGTCCGCCTATGGGCAGAGCGTGGACATCCTGCTCACCGAGGAGGCCGCCCGCCGGGTGCGGGCCCTCTTCGCCCCCGTCCAGGCCCACGCCGTCGAGGCGGCCGGCGCCCCCGGCCCGGACGGCCGCCTCCGGGTGGCGCTCCCCGTGGAGTCCCTCCGGCACGCGGCCTGGGACCTACTGCGGCTCGGCGCCGGCGCCGAGGTGCTCGGACCCCCCGAACTTCGCGAGCGGATCGCCGCCACCGCACGCGCCACGGCAGAGCTGTACGGGTGACCCGCTCACCATCGACCGCCCGGGCAAAGTTAGGCTGTGACCTGTTCCACAGCATGGGAGCGCTGCCCGCGGCGGCTCACCGCATCGGGAGGCGAGATGGACGAGCGCGCAACCGAGTCCGGCACCGAGCTGCCGGCCCCGTGGCCCGCGGGTCCGGACGCCAGCCTCGCCCTCAACCGGATGGGCAGCTTCGACTGGGAGGTGGACACCGGCCGGATCCACCTGGACGAGCCCGCGCTCAAGGTCTACGGAGTGGCATCCGACGAGTACCACGCCGATCCCACCGTCCTCGCCGCCCGGATGCCCGCCGAGGAGCGGTCCGGCGTACAGGCCAGGATCTCCCAGGCGTTCAAGGACGGCTCCACCGCCTACGGCTTCTACTTCCGGGTGCTGCGCCCCGACGGAGGCCGCCGCTGGCTGCACGCCCAGGGCCATATCCACCGGGGCCCCGACGGCCTGCCGCGCCGGGTGATCGGCATCCTCCGGGACGCCACCGAGGAGCTGGAGCAGGCCGCCGAGCGGCTGTCCGTGGAGCGCGAACGGGACCGCCAGACCAGCGTGGTCGAGGGCACCACCGCCGCGCTGGCCAATGCCATCACCGTCCAGGACGTCACGGCGGTACTGAGCGACCCGGACGGCCTCGGGCGGCTCGGCGCGGCCAGCCTGGTCCTCGGGGTGGTCGAGGGCGGCCGGATACAGGTGATCGCGGAGGGCCGGGAGGGCACCCTGGTCCCCGAGCTGGAGTGGTCGCGGATCGAGGACGACTACCCGCTGAGCGAGGTGGTCCGCACCACGGCGCCCGTCTTCCTGACCTCCGCCGACGAGTTCGCGAAGCGCTATCCGCACCTGTGGCCCCACATCAGCCCGCTCGGTGTCTCCGCCGCCGCCTATCTGCCGCTGGTCGCCCAGAGCCGCGCGATCGGCGGCCTCGGCCTGCTCTACCGCGACAAGGACGCCTTCACCGCCGAGGAGCGCAACCTGCTGGTCGCGCTCAGCAGCGGCATCGCGCAGAGCCTGCAACGGGCGGTGCTCTTCGACCAGGAGCACGACCTGGCCAAGGGCCTCCAGAACGCCATGCTGCCGCGCAGCCTCCCCCAGGTGCCCGGCGTCGCCGTGGCGGCCCGCTACCGCTCCGCCCGCCTCGGCCGGGACATCGGCGGCGACTGGTACGACGCCGTCCCGCTGCCGGGCGGCCGGGTCGGGGTGATGGTCGGCGACGTCCAGGGCCATGACACCCATGCCGCCGCCGTCATGGGGCAGCTGCGGATCGCCCTGCGCGCCTACGCCGCCGAGGGCCACTCGCCGGCCACCGTGATGGCCCGCGCCTCGGTCTTCCTCTGCGAGCTGGACACCGAGCGCTTCGCCACCTGCGTCTACGCCGACGTGGACCCCGCCGACGGCGCGGTGCGGGTGGTGCGGGCCGGGCATATCGCGCCCATGCTGCGCCATACCGACGGCTGGTGCCGCCAGGTCCCCGGCCCGGTGGGGCTGCCGCTGGGGCTCTCCGCCCAGTTCGGCGACCTGGAGTACCCGGTCACCGCCTTTGAGCTCGCCCCGGGGGAGAGCCTGCTGCTGTGCAGCGACGGCCTGGTGGAGAAGCCCGGCGGGGACCTGGACGACGGCATGGACCTGCTCGGCCGGGTCGTCCACCAGGGGCCGGGCGACCTGGAGAAGCTGGCCGACCGGCTCTGCGAGGTGATGACGGAGCAGACCGGTGGCGAGGACGACATGGCGCTGCTGCTGCTCAGCCGGGAGGAGGGCACCGCCGCCGAGCAGGCCCGCTTTCTGCACCAGTACATCGCCCCGGGCGACCCCCAGGCGCTGATCGCCGCCCGCCATCTGATCCGCGAGGCGGCGCGGGCCTGGGGTGTCCCCGAGCGGTCCGACGAGATCGAGCTGGTCGCCGACGAACTGGTCACCAATGCGCTGCGGCACACCGACGGCGGGGCGCTGCTGAGCCTGCGGCTGCTGACCGGGCCTCACCGCCGGCTGAGGGTCGAGGTGCAGGACCGCTCCAGCGCCCTGCCCCGCCGCCGCGAGCCGGGCTGGGAGGCCACCTCGGGGCGCGGCATGCTGCTGGTCGACCGGGTCGCCGATGTGTGGGGGGTGGACCCGCGCGGCACCGGCAAGTGCGTCTGGAGCGAGTTCGTGGTCGGCCGCGACGCCGAGGACTGACCCCCGCCCGGTGCCTTCAGCGGTCTCGGGCCGGGGCGCCGATCGCCCGTACCGCGACATGGGCCAGCCAGCCGAGCGCGGCGCCCACCGCGTACCAGGGCAGGTCCGCCGGGTCGAAGGTGGAACCCAGCACCATCCGGGCCGGCCAGCTCCGGGCGGACAGCTCCGCGGGCACCCCGCTGAGCTGGAGGAACTCCACCGCCCAGCTCACCCCCAGGGCCACCCCGGCCACCATGACCGGCCGTGCCCGGGGCGCCGCCACCACCACCAGCGTGTACACCAGCACCGTGTAGAGCGCCGTCCCGGACCGCGCCGCGAACTCGCCGCCCACCACCGACCTGACCGCCAGCCCGGCGGCCACCGTCAGCAATGCGGCCCCGGCCGCAGCCGCCCTGGTCCGCAGGGGCCGCCCGGCTGCCGTGCCGATCCGTATGCCGTCCACGGGCAGTGACCCTACCGGTGGGGGCCGGGAGTGTGGATCAGCCGTTCACATCGACGTCGTCGAAGAGTTCCAGCATCCGGCTGAGGACCCGTACGCAGGCCGCGACGTCGGCCTCGGTGAGGTCGCCGCCGACCTGGCGCAGCAGGGCGCGCTCGCGGGTGGTCACGGCGGTGATGGCCGCCCGGCCGTCGTCGGTCAGCCGGATGAGCGAGGACCGCTGGTGGGCGGGGTTCGGGAGGGCTTCGACCAGGTGCTGCGCCATGGCGTCATTGACCATGCGCTGTACGAACTGGCGGCTCAGCGCCTGGGCGCGGCCCATCTGCGGCACGGTCATGGGCCCGTGCTCGCGGAGCAGGTCCAGCACGGCGCGTACGCCGATGGAGAGCCCCTGGATCGGCGCGTCCTGCTCGACCTTGCGCTGCACCCGCCGGTACAGCGGCCCCACCAGGGCGAACACCTCCATGAGCCGGTGGGAGAGGTCATCGGGCGCGAGGGGCGGGTCGAGGTCGGTCACCCGACCATGATGACACCTCGGTTGCCAATGTCGGGAGAAGATGACACCTTGGTTGTCATGAATGACGCCTCCGACATCTTCACCTTCGCGTCCGAGGACGGCCTCCTCGCCTACCGCGACACCGGCGCCGGCCGACCGCTGGTGCTGCTGCACGGCGGCTACCTGGACCACACCATGTGGGACGACCAGGTGCCGGTCCTCGCACGCCACCACCGGGTGATCGCACCGGACGCCCGGGGACACGGCGCCTCCGCCAATGCGAGCAGGCCCTTCCGCCAGACCGACGACCTCGCCGCGCTGCTGCGCCACCTCGGGGTCGGCCCCGCCGTCCTCGCCGGGGTGTCGATGGGGGCGACGATCGCGGTCGACACCGCACTGGTCCACCCGGACCTGGTACGCGCGCTGGTCATCAGCGGCGGCGGCACCAGCGCACCCGAACTCCACGACCCCTGGGCCAGGGACGTCCAGGCCGCCCAGGCCCGCGCACTGGCAGCAGGCGACATCGAGGGCTGGATCGACGGGTCCGCGCTCTGGGCGGCCGGGCCGCACCGCACACTCGACGACATCGACCCCGCGGTCGTACGACGGCTGCGGGAGATGGCGCGGCGGACCATCACCAAGCACACCGCCGCCGAACCGGACCACCACCGCCCCGTGCCCGACACCGCGACCCGCGCCAAGGAGATCACCGTCCCCGTCCTGGCCGTCAACGGCGCCCTCGACACGCCAGACCTCGCGGCCATAGCCGAACGCATCGCCACCACCGTGCCCGACGGCCGCATCACGACCATCGAGGGCGCCGCCCACATGCCCACCATGGAGCAGCCGGACGCCTACAACCGGATCCTTGAGGACTTCCTGCGCACCGTCTACGCGGAGGAGCGCTGACCCCTGGCACCCCGAGAGCCGGGGCGGGACGGCACCGGCTCGGCCGGACGGGGGGTCGACCGGCGTCGGGCCCGCCACAGGGAGACGGTGCTGAAGAGGCCGGTGGCGACGATCAGTCCCGCCGACAGCAGGAAGGCGGGGGAGGTGGGGGAGGCCGCCGAGGCGCCGGCGACCACATAGGCGGCCGTACCCGGGACCACGCCGACCGCCGTCGCGGTGAGGAACACCAGCGGCCGCACGCCGGAGAAGGCCGCGCCGTAGTTGGCGGCGGCGAACGGGACGCCGGGGATGATGCGCAGCAGCAGGACGCTGCGGAAGCCCTGGTGGGTCAGCCGCCGGTCGAGGGCGGCGAGCACCTTGGTACGCAGCAGCGGGCGCAGCGCATCGCGGCCGAGTCCGCGCCCCAGCGCGAAGGCGAGCGCCGCGCCGAGGGTGGTGCCGGCGACGGCCAGTGCCAGCCCCTGGTGGATGCCGAAGAGGGCTCCCGCTGCGGCGTTGAGCACCGGCTTGGGCACAAAGGCGAGGGTGCTGAGCGCGAAGAGTACGGCAAAGGCCGGGCCCGCCCAGGGGGCCGGGACCAGCCCGGTGAAGCCGGGGGAGAGCAGTCGCTGCGGGCTCCAGAGCAGCAGTGAGCAGGCGGCGGCGGACAGCAGCAGCACCAGCAGGGCGAGCCGGGCCCGAGGCGGGAGCAGTGCGCGGGCGGCACGCGGCGGCGGTTCTTCGGGCACGCGTGGAGCGTAGCCGGATCCGGGTTCTGGTCCTATGGCCGCAGGTGGTCGGCCGTATGGCTTGGCTGACGGACCGTCACCGAACCGTACGCACCTGGGGCAGGCGGAAAACCGTGGTGCCGCCGCCGGGCCGGGGACTACGGTCTCTCCCGCCGGGATCCGCCCACCGGCGTGGGGAGGGCCGCAGCGATGACCGCCGCAGAGCTGCTGCTGGGCACCGTCGTGCTGGTCGGTGCCTCCGTGCAGCGCGTCACCGGCATCGGCTTCGCGCTGGTCACCGCGCCCGCGCTGGCGCTGCTGGTCGGCCCCGGCCAGGGCGTCCTGGTCTCCAACTGCGCCGCCGGGGCGATCAGCGCCGTCGGGCTCTGCGGGGGCTGGCGCCGGGTGCGGGTCTCCGCGATGGTGCCGCTGGTACTGGCCGCCGCCTGTACCGTCCCGGCCGGGGCCTGGGTCGCCGACCGGCTGCCCGAACGGGTCCTGCTCACCGCCATCGGCCTCACCGTCACCGCCGCCGTGCTGCTGGTGATCGGCGGCGTGCGGGTCGCCGCGCTGCGGGGACGGGCCGGGGCGGTGGTGGCCGGTGCGGCCAGCGGGTTCCTCAACTCCTCGGCCGGAGTGGGCGGCCCTGCCCTCTCCCTCTATGCGGTGAACGCCCGGTGGCCGGTACGGGAGTTCGTCCCCAATGCGCAGTTCTACGGGGTGCTGGTCAACCTCTTCTCGATCGCCGCCAAGGGCCTGCCCGCACTCGCGGCCCCGGGCTGGCTGCTGGTGGCGTCGGGGGTGGCAGGCGGTGCCGTGCTGGGGCGGCTGCTCGGCGACCGGCTCTCCGAGCGGCAGGCCCGGCGGCTGGTGCTGGGTCTGGCGCTGCTGGGCGCCCTGGCCACGCTGGCCAAGGGCGTCCTGGGCTGAGACCGGCCGGGCGGGCTCAGGGCGGGACCGCCGCTCAGGGCGAGACGGCCGGGGTGTCGGAGGGCGCGGCGGCGCCGGCCGACACCGTCACCGCCGCCCGCCGCAGGGCGCCGGCCGACAGCACCAGCGCCGACACCAGCGCGGTGACCAGCATGAAGGAGACGGTGAGCGAGGTGGCCTGGGCCAGCAGCCCGATCGCCGCCGGGGCGACCAGCCCGGAGGTGTAGGTGATGGTGGCCACGCCCGCGATGGACTGGCTGGGATTGGGTCCGCTCTTGCCGGCGGCGGCGAACGCCAGCGGAACCACCACCGCGATTCCCACCCCGAGCAGCGCGAAGCCGGGGATTGCCAGCGCCGGGCTCTCCGACACCACCACCAGCAGACCGCCGACGGTGGCCACCGCACCGCTCAGCCGCACGGTACGCACCGGGCCCAGCCGCCGCACCACGGCGTCGCCCGCGAGCCGGGCTCCGGCCATGGTGAACGCGAACCCCGAGTAGCACGCCGCCGCGACCCCCGCCGACGCCCCGGTGATGTCCCGCAGGTAGACGGCGCACCAGTCGGCGCTGCCGCCCTCGGCGAAGACCGCGCAGAAGCCGACCAGCCCGATGGCCAGCGCCGACCTGGGCGGCAGCGCGAACCTCGGCGGCGCCTCCTCCTCGGCGGCGGGCCGTACGTCCAGCAGGTGGCGGCAGACCAGCCGGCCGCCGACGACCAGCAGCGCCGCCATCACCCCGAGGTGCAGCCGGGCGTCGATCCCGGCGTGGGCGGCCAGGACGCCGAAGCCGGAGGCCACCAGCCCGCCGACGCTCCACATCCCGTGCAGCCCCGACATGATCGACCGGCCGAACCGCTGCTCGACCTCCACGCCCTGCGCGTTCATGGCGACATCCGCCATGCCGGCGGTCGCGCCGAAGAGCAGCAGCGCCGGGCAGAACCAGGGCAGGCCGGGGGCGGCGGCGGGCAGCGCCAGCGCGGCGCACCAGAGCGCCAGCAGTCCCCGGACGGCCGCCCGGCCGCCGTAGCGGTGCACGATCCGGCTGGCCAGCGGCATCGCCAGGGACGCGCCGATTGCGGGCATCATCAGGGCGACGCCGAGTTCGCCGGAACTCAGGTGCAGCCGCTCCTGCATCCAGGGGATACGGGTCGCGAAGCTGCCGGTGACGGCCCCGTGCAGGGCGAAGACCACGGCCACGGCGACCCTGGCCCTCTGTACGGCGGTTCTGTCCTCGGCGGCTCCGCCCATGGCGGCTCCTGCGGCGCGCTGGTCCATGCGTGAGTGTCCTCCCCCGGTGCGCGGCTGCGCGACCCTGCGGTGGTGTGTCCGGTCGACGGTGGTGCAGGCGATTCCTGCGGAGGGAAAACTATCAGGAAGGGTCCCTGATAGAAATACCCATCGCCGTCTGGGAGGATGCGGCCCCATGACCATCGCGCGTCCGGCCACCCCGAGCACAGCCCGCGCCATCAACGACCGGCTGGCGCTCGGCCTGCTGCTGGACCAGGGCCCGCTCACCGCCACCCAGCTCAAGGAACTCACCGGGCTCTCCCGCCCGACCGTCGCCGACCTCCTGGAACGGCTCCAGTGCGCCGGGCTGGTCACCGTCGTGGGGGAGTCCGGCGCGGCCCGGCGCGGCCCCAATGCCAAGCTGTACGGGCTGGTGGCCGGACGCGCCCATATCGCCGGCGTCGATGTACGCACCGTCAGCGTCGGCCTTGCCGTCGCCGACCTCACCGGCCGCACCCGCGCCACCGCCGAACTCGCCGTCGCCCCCGACGGCGCCACCCCCGGCTCCCTGGTCGACGACGCCGTACGGGCCCTCGCCGACGCCGCCCGCCGGGCCGGCGCCGCCACCCTGCACACCATCGCCGTGGGCGCCCCCGGGCTGGTCGACCCCGCCACCGGCGAACTCAACCCCACCGGCTGCCTGCCCCGCTGGCACGCCGACCTGGTGCACGCCCTGCGCGACCGGCTCGGCGCCCCCGTGCTGCTGGAGAACGAGGTCAACCTGGCCGGCATCGCCGAGCAGCGGCTCGGCGCGGCCCGCGACCGCGACACCTTCGTACTGCTCTGGCTCGGCCATGGCGTCGGCGCCGCCGTCGTCCTGGACGGCAGGCTGCGCCGGGGAGCCTCCGGCGGCACCGGCGAGATCGGCTTCCTGCCCGTATCCGGCGCCTCCGGGTCGCCCGCCTCGGCCGTCCGCGACGGCGACTTCCACGCCCTGGCCGGTGGCGCCGCCGTCTGCGCGCTCGCCCGCGCCCACGGCCTCCCCGCCGCCTCCGCCGATGACGCCCCGGCCGCCGAGGCCGCCGTACGCGCGGCCGTGGCCGCCGGACCTGCGGGCGAGCCGTTCCTGGACGCCCTCGCCGAGCGGGTCGCGCTGGGCGCCGCCGCGCTCTGCGTGGTGCTCGATCCGGGGTGTGTGGTCCTCGGCGGCGAAGTCGGCCGGGCCGGCGGAACCGCTCTCGCCGACCGGGTGGCCCGGCGCCTCGCCGACATCTTCCCGCTGCGTACCGAGGTCCGCCCCGGCACGGTGGCCGGCAGCGCCGTGCTCGGCGGCGCTGTGCTCACTGCCCTGGACGCGGTCCACCGGGATCTCTTCGGCACGCCCTGAGGGGCCGCCGGTGAAGCCGCCGGTGGGAGGCCCGCAGATGGTAGGCCGTCAGTGGGAGGCGTCCGCCGTGTGCTGTACGGAGCGTCCGGAGCCGCTTTCGGGGGCGTGCAGCGCGGGGGTGCCCAGCACCACCGAGGCGATCAGTCCGGCTATGACGGTGGCGCCGAAGGCTATCCGCCCGCAGAGCTGCGCCACGGTCGGCCGTGGCCGTGGCGGCGGCGTCACATCGCTCCGGAAGCTGCTGTCCGGCCCCTGGCCCTGGTCCATCGATGGCTCCTCACCCTCATGTCGGCGACCATATGTCCGAATCGCCGAACTTCTGCACGAATGTCAGCTTAGTCGCCGGTACGGGATGCACCCTCCCAGGTGGTCCATGGGGCAGGATTGCGCTGATCACAGCGACGTCCCGAGGAGACCAGATGGCGCAGTCCGGCCGGCCGGTGAACAGCTACCGGATCGGGGAAGCGGCGGCCATGCTCGGCGTGAGCGCCGACACCATGCGCCGCTGGGTGGACGCGGGCCGCATCGCCGCCGAACGGGACGAGCACGGCCACCGCATCGTCCCCGGCGCCCGGCTGGCGGCGTTCGCCCGCGAACTCGCCCGCCAGGAGCACCCGGAGGCGGCCGGTGCCCCCTCGTCCTCCTCCGCCCGCAACCGCTTCCGTGGCATCGTCACCGAGGTGATCCTCGGCGATGTCGCCGCCCAGGTGGAGATCCAGGCCGGGCCGTTCCGGGTGGTCTCCCTGATCAGCCGGGAGTCGGCCGAGGAACTCGGCCTGGAACCCGGCGCCCCGGCGGTGGCCGTGGTGAAGTCCACCAATGTCGTGGTCGAGCGGGGCTGAGGCGAGCCCATGCACCCCGGCATCCCCCGCCCGGCCGAGCCCCGCCCGGCCGAGCCCCGCCCGGCCGCCCTCCGGGCCGTCGCCCACCGAGGCGACCCCTACCGGCACCGCGAGAACACCCTCCCCTCGCTCCGCTCCGCCCTCGCCGCCGGCGCCGACGCGGTGGAGGTGGACGTCCGCCTCACCCGCGACGGCATACCCGTGCTGCTCCACGACCCCACCCTCAGACGCCTCTGGGGCCTGGACCGGCCGCTCGCCGACCTCACCCTCGCCGAACTGCGCCGCCTCGGCGGCCCGGCCGCCGCACCCCGGATCCCGACCCTGGCCGAGGCCCTCACCGCCTTCGCCGACGCCCCGCCGACCCGCACCGGCAGACCCCCGCTGCTGATGGTCGACCTGGACGACGCCGGACCCGCCGCCGCCACCTGCGCCGAGGTCGCCCGGCTCGGCGCGGCCGACCGCGTGGTGTACTGCGGCCCGCCCTCCGCCATGCTCGCCGTACGCCACCACGCCCCCGCCGCCGAGGTCTCGCTCACCTGGCAGACCCCGCTCGCCCCACCGCCCGCGCTGCTGGCCGACCTCCGACCGCATCTGCTCAACCTGCCCTTCGGCCTGGTCACTCCCGCGCTGGTGGACCGCGCCCGCCGCACCGGCCTCCAGGTGAGCGCCTGGACGGTGGACGTCCGCCGCACCATGGCCCGGCTGCTGCGCACCGGAGCCGTCTCGCTCACCACCAACCGGATCGGCGTGCTGCGCGCCCTCATCGACGCCACGGCGACTGCCCCGCCGGGGTGACCGAAAACCACCCCTCCGGGCGATGGGCATGCCCCAGACTGGTGATCCGCCGAGCAAAGGAGCGCCCGCACCATGTCCCGCCAGTCGGCCCAGCACACCGGCGCAGCCGACCGCCGCGTCCGCGTCCTGGGCACCCCCGTCGACTCCTACCCGCCGGTCGCACCCGAGGCAGAGCGCGGCTCGGTGCGCCGGGTCACCATGGTCGGCGAGGAGATCCTGCACCGGCCGTGCCGGGCCGCCGTGGAGTTCGGCACCGAGGAACTGGCGACGCTGATCGACGACATGTTCGCCACCATGCGGGTCGCCGAGGGCTGCGGACTGGCCGCCAACCAGGTCGATGTCGACCTGCGCCTCTTCGTCTACGACTGCTGGGACGAGCACCGCGTCCGGCACGTCGGCCACATCCTCAACCCCGTGCTCGACGACCTCGGTCCCGCCGGACGGAACCTGCTGGAGGACGACGAGGGCTGCCTGTCCGTCCCCGGCCCCCAACTGCCCCTCGCCCGCCCGGACCGGGCCGTGGTGCGCGGCGTCGACCAGCACGGCCGCCCGCTGGTGATCGAGGGCACCGGGTACTTCGCCCGCTGCCTCCAGCACGAGACGGACCACCTGGACGGCCACCTCTACCTCGACCGGCTGGCCAAGCGGGACCGCAAGGAGGCCCTGCGGCGGATGGAGGAGCAGCGCGAGGGCGTCTTCGCCCGCCGCCACGCCCGGGCGCAGGAGCTGGGCAGCCGGAAGGGGTGAGCCCGTCGACCCGTCGAGCCCGGCTCAGTCGGATGGGCTCGCCGGGCCTGTCGGGCCTGTCGCTCTGACCATCCGCTCGGCCAACTCCCTTAGGTGCACCACCAGTTCCGGGGGCTCGTGCACCTCGAACTCCACGCCGAACAGGGCGAGATGGATGGCCAGGGCGCCCAGCGAGTTCGCCCCGGCGCGCAGCGTGCAGCGATGCTCGTCCAAGGGCTCCACCTGGGCCGACGTGGGGCTGGTCCGGGCCCGTACGGCCTCCGCCGGAGCGTGCAGGGTGACCCGCGCCCGGTAGCGGTAGGCCTCGGTCGACACCCCCCGGGAGACCCGCTCGGCGGCGCCCTCCGGCAGCTCCCGGGGCTCGAAGCGCGGACCGGTCGGCAGCGGCTCGGTGATCCGGTCCACCCGGAAGGTACGCCAGTCGTCGCGGTCGGTGTCCCAGGCGACCAGGTACCAGCGCCACCCGGTGCAGACCAGCCGGTGCGGCTCCGCGATCCGGCGGCTCTCCGCGCCGCCGTGGTCCTGGTAGTGGAACCGCGTCCGCATCCGGTCCCGGCAGGCGCTCGCGATCACGGTGAGCAGCTGCGGATCCACCGTCGGGCCGCCCCCGGACAGCGCGACCGTGGCCGTCTGGAGCGCGTTCACCCGCCGGCGCAGCCGGGACGGCAGCACCTGCTCCAGCTTGGCCAGCGCCCGCACCGACGACTCCGCCATCCCCTCCACCGTGCCGCCCGCCGCAGTGCGCAGGCCCACCGCGACCGCGACCGCCTCCTCGTCGTCCAGCAGCAGCGGCGGCAGCGCCGCCCCGGCGCCCAGCCGGTAGCCGCCCGCCGCGCCCAGGGTGGCATGCACGGGATAGCCCAGCTCGCGCAGCCGGTCCACATCCCGCCGTACCGTGCGCGCGGTCACCCCCAGCCGCTCGGCCAGCTCCGGGCCGGTCCAGTCCGGCCGGGTCTGGAGCAGGGACAGCAGGCGCAGCAACCGCGCGGAAGTCTGAAGCACGGCACCCACTCTGCCAGCCGTCGCGGACACCCCCCGTCCGCAGTGTGCGGTCAGGCCCCGGGACCGGCCAACTGCTCGGCCCGGGCGGCCTGCTCCAGCAGCAGGAACGCCAACCCCCGGGCCTCCTGCGGGCTGAGCCCCGCCCACGCCCGGGAGGCCCCGCCGCGCTCCGGACCCACGTCCAGCGCGACCCGGGCGAACGGGCCGCCCGCCGCGCCGATGCAGAGCGGCGCCACCGCGATCCGCCGCCCGCAGGCCGTCACCACGGCTGCGGCCGCCGCCGTCGCGGCGGCATAGGGGCGGCCTGCCGGGTCGAAGTGGTGGCTGGGCTGGTCCTGGGGCCCGGCGGTGGTCATGGCGTCCTCACACTCTCTCGGCACACGCGGTTCCCCTCGTTCAGCGTCCCCGGGCGCCCACTCATTCCTGGCCCCCCACCCGGGGCAACAGCGCGGCTCGCGACGGTCGGAGTTGCGCAGTCAACTGCCCTGCGGCCCGGCCTCATTAGTCCTCTGCTGCCCACTGCCCCGAGTACGCGGGCCCGGGTTGCCGGTGGTGCTTGGCCAGGGCTGCGCTGGTGTCGGCGGTCGCCGTTCGGAGGCTTTGCTGTGTGTGCTGCGGGGCCGTCCCTACCGGTGGTGCTTCGCCAGGGCCTCGCAGGTGTGGGCGGTCACTGCCCGGTCGAGTGGCGTCGGCCAGGCCGTCGCCGACGGTCGTGCTTTGCCCCCGCGCCAGCGTTATCCGGGGACGGCATCCCGTGCGGGGTACCGCCTGAGCGGCGGCGGCATCCACCGGCCGTGGTGGTGCGCCCGGTCCACCTGGAGGCGGCGTCGTCGGGGCAGTTGTACCGCCGCCAGCCGGACCCCAGAATGACGCCATGTCAGCCACCGGAACCGACGCCTACACGGACCTCCGCGACCTGCCGCCGCTGGTCGAGCGCGCGGTACGGGCCGCCCGGCGGAGCGGCTTCGCCTATTCCTGCCGCCCCGAGCAGGGCCGCCTCCTTCAGGCACTCGCCGCAGGTGCCCCCGGCCCGACCGGTCTGATCGGGGAGACCGGTACCGGGCTCGGGGTGGGACTGGCCTGGCTGGCCTCCGGTGCCCGCGACGGGGTCCGCCTGGTGAGCGTGGAACGCGACCCCGAGCGGGCCCGCCTCGCCGCCGAGGTCTTCGCCGACCACCCGCAGGTGCGGATCGTGCCGGGGGAGTGGCAGGCGATCACCGGCCATGGACCGTTCGACCTGCTGGTCCTGGACGGAGGCGGCCAGGGCAAGGACGACACCCCGGCCGACCCCGAACGGCTGCTCACCCCGGGCGGGACGCTGGTGGTCGACGACTTCACCCCTTCCGACACCTGGCCGCCCCAGCACTGCGGCGCCCCCGACACCGCCCGGATGCACTGGCTCGGCCACCCCGCCCTGCGTGCCACCGAACTCCGCCTGGCCCCGGACCTCTCCACCGTGGTGGCGGTCCGCGCCCCCCGCTGACCCGGCCGGAGGCAGCCTCGCCACTTGGCGGCCCTTGCCCCGCGTGCCACTGAATTCCGCCTGGCCCCGGCCCGGAGGCACCCCCGCTGCCAAGGCCCCGCCGGGGCGCGGCCGTCTCAGCGCCAGTCGGCGGCGAAGGCCCGGCCGGGTTGGCCGTGAAGACCAGGTCGGCCAGGTCGTCCCCG
Source organism: Peterkaempfera bronchialis (assembly GCF_003258605.2). Lineage (NCBI taxonomy): Bacteria > Bacillati > Actinomycetota > Actinomycetes > Kitasatosporales > Streptomycetaceae > Peterkaempfera > Peterkaempfera bronchialis. The sequence goes on along the minus strand of NZ_CP031264.1, from coordinate 471,292 downwards.
CGTTCCCGGGCGAGGGCCGGGCGCAGCCGCCGCAGTAGGAAGGGCATGCCCGGGCCGCCGCCGGTGGCCGCGCGGGCGTCGGGCGTGGTGGTGTCCCCGCCCAGCAGCAGCCGGTCCGCGTACCCGGCGTCGGCCAGGGCGGTCAGCACATCCAGCAGCCGCCAGTCGGTGGCGTGGTTGGCATGTGACGGGCCGTCAAAGGCGAGGTACGCGCCCCGCTCGGCGGCCTGCCGGTGGACTCGCAGGTCCGGCGAGCGGTTGAGGTCCCCAGGATGACCCGGCCGGGCGCCACCCCCAGGTCACCAGCCCTCCCCGAGGGGCAAGGCGCCGCTCACCACTGCCGCCCCTCGGGCAGGGCGTCCAGCTCCGGCCGGCAGAGGTGCAGCACCTCATAGCGCGCCTCGGCGACGCCCGGCCGCTCCGGAGTGTCCGGTCCAGCGTGCTCCCAGACCGTGAAGGAGACCAGCTCCCAGTGGCGGGGGTCGACGGCCAGCGCCGTGCAGTGCACCCCCGCCGTCCCGCCGAGCCGGGTCAGCTCACCCAGCGCACCGTCGACGGCCTCGGCGGGGTCGGCGTCCGCCGGGAGGCGCCAGGTGCGCCGTACGGCAGCGCGCGGGGCCGAGGCCGACGCCGGGCCCCGAGCGAAGCCCAGCCCGGTCCAGTGCTGGACGGCGGGGCGGCCGAAGTCGTCGCGGATGCCCCGGAAGCCGGGGCCCCAGAGGAAGCGGTTCATGGCGTCGGGGGCCGCCCACAGATAGAAGGGGGTGTACTGGTTGACCGGCGAGCCGTCGACGCCGCGCTCCCGGATGCCGTACGCCTTCAGCCCCAGGCCGGGGAAGTCGTCCAGCAGCGCCCCCCTGGTCGCCACCCGGTGCCGGATGGTCGTCATGTCGTAGTCGGCGGGCAGGGTGATCTCGTACTGCATGGCGTGCACGGGCCGGTTCCCCTCAGGCATGGGCGGCCAGCAGGGCGAGCGCCCCCCTGACCGCGCGATCGAACGGCTCGGCGGAGTCCGCGGACCGGGCCAGCACATAGCCGCCCTGTACGACGGCGACCACCGCCGCCGCCGTCTCGGCAGGGTCCAGGGCGGCGGTGAACTCCCCGCGCCGCTGCCCTTCGGCCAGCACCTCCGCGATCCGGCCGGTCAGCCAGGCGAAGGTCTCCGCCAACGGTTCCCGCAGGGCGGGGCTGGCGATGACGTCGGGGTCCGCCCGACGAGTGCATGCGGCCACCGCCGACCCCGCATCGCGGGACCGGCGGCGCATTGCGACGGGGGGTTACTTGCTGAGCGCCGGCGCCGTGGCGCCGGTGGAGGCGGCGGCGTCCGGTCCGGTCCGGGGGCGCAGCAGCCGGTTGTCGAGCGCCGCGGCGCCGGGGCCGAGGACGGCGATCGCCAGGAAGGCCCAGCAGAACATGGCGGCCGCTTCACCGCCGTTCTGGATCGGCATCAGGGCGTGCTCCTGGTGCACGGTGAAGTACGCGTACGCCATCGAGCCCGAGCAGAGCAGGGCGGCGGGGCGGGAGAACAGGCCGAAGGCGACCAGGATGCCGCCGACGAATTCGATGAGCGAGGCCCACCAGCCGGGCCACTCCAGCAGGGCCGGGGCGTGGCCGCCCTGGGCCCCGCCGAGGACGCCGAAGAGGGTGGCGATGCCGTGGCAGGTGAAGAGCAGTGCGACGACCACCCGGAAGAGGCCGAGGGTCAGGTGGGTCCAGCGTTGGGGCAGGGGTGAGTTCACAGGGGGGCTCCAGAGGTTCGGAGGCGCGGCGGGGGGCGAGGACGTATGGGAGCGCTCCCATAGCTCGCGGTTGCACACCGGGCGATGCGTCCGAGTATCTCCATGAAGCCAGCATTGTCCGGGTCTCGTCAAGACTATGCGGGAGGCAGATCATCTTCGTCCCGCGTCGGGGTGCGGACCCTCCGGGTGCCCGGCGGCAGGGTGCCGGTGGCGTCCGCCCGGTCCAGGTAGTCCAGCAGCACTCGCCGCAGCTCGCGGGCGGCTCGCGGCGGCTCGACGTCCTTGCGGTGGGCGAGGCCGATGGTGCGCTGGAGACCTTCGCCGGCGAACGGGGTCACCTGGACGAAGGCCCGCCGGTCCGCGATCATGCTGGGCAGCACCGCGAGCCCCAGCCCCGCCTCGGTGAACCCCAGCACCGCGTCCATCTCGCCGCCCTCCACCGCCAGGGTCGGCTCGAAGCCGGCCGCCCGGCAGGCGCCCACCGTGAACTCGCGCAGGTCGTACCCGCGCCGGAACATCACCATGGGCCGGCCCTCCAGGTCCTCCACCCGCACCCGCTGCCCGTCCACCACGGGCGGCGACCCGGCGGCGGAGACCACCACCAGCTCCTCGCGCAGCAGCTCGGTGGTGGCCAGCGCCGGGTCGTGGCTCTGCAACGGCAGGATGATCAGCGCCAGGTCCAGGCTGCCGGTGGCCAGCTCCCGTACCAGGTCCCGGGAGCCGCCCTCCTCGATCAGCAGCTGGATGCCGGGGTAGCGGCGGTGGTAGGCGCGCAGCACCTCGGGCAGCAGGCCGGTGCAGAGGCTCGGGGTGGCGCCCAGCCGGACCCGGCCGCGCCGCAGCTGGGCCAGCTCCTGCACCTCATGGCGGGCGGTGTCGGCATCGGCCAGGATCCGCCGGGCCAGCGGCAGCAGCGCCTCGCCGGCGTCGGTGAGGGCGATGTTGCCCCGGGCGCGGCTGAACAGTTCGGCGCCCAACTCCCGCTCCAGCGAACGGATCTGCTGGGAGAGCGAGGGCTGGGCGACATGGGCCCGCTCGGCGGCGCGGGTGAAGTGCCGGGTCTCGGAAACGGCCACGAAGTAGACCAACTGCTGCAACTGCACGGCTCCACGATAGCTCTTCCCTATCGGAACCAGCCGTTCCATGTCTTGGACCTGTCGGCGGACCCGGTCGTAACGTCTGAGGACATGGCTCTGGCGACTCGGACGGCACGAACGTCCGCTCTTCGCACGCTGTGGGGTTCCACCGTCGGCAAGAAGACGGTCATGGCCACCACGGGCGTGATCATGCTGCTTTTCCTGATCGTGCACATGCTCGGCAATCTGAAGATCTTCTTCGGCCCGGACGACTTCAACAGCTACGCCGGGTGGCTGCGGACCATCGGCGAGCCCGTGCTGCACACCGGCTGGTACCTGTGGATCCAGCGCACCGCGCTGGTGCTCTGCGTGGTGCTGCACGCGGTCGCCGCGTACCAGCTCAGCCGGCGCGACCTCAAGGCCCGCCCGCAGCGCTACGCCCACCGGCCGCCGGCCCGGGCCAGCTACGCCACCCGCACCATGCGCTGGGGCGGGGTGATCCTGGGCCTCTTCATCGTCTGGCACATCCTCGACCTGACCACCGGCACGGTGAACCCCCTCGGGCAGCAGGGCCACCCGTACCAGAACGTGGTCGCCGACTTCCGGAACTGGTACGCCGACGTCATCTACATCGTGGCGATGCTCGCCGTCGGCCTGCACATCCGGCACGGCTTCTGGAGCGCCGCCCAGACGCTCGGCGCCAACAACCGGGGCCGCGACCGTGCCCTGAAGGCGACGGCCGACATCCTGGCGGCGGTGCTGACCGTCGGCTTCCTCATCGTGCCCGTCGCCGTGATGACCGGACTGGTGGACTGACCATGACCTCGCACACCGACACCCCCTACGCCGACTACACCGTGGGCGACCCGATCGCCGACACCAAGGCGCCCGCCGGCCCCGTCCATGAGCGCTGGGACAGCCGGCGCTTCTCCGCGAAGCTGGTCAACCCGGCCAACCGCCGCAAGCACCGGATCATCATCGTGGGCACCGGCCTGGCCGGCGGCTCCGCCGGGGCCACCCTCGCCGAGCAGGGCTACCAGGTGGTCCAGTTCTGCTACCAGGACTCCCCGCGCCGCGCCCACTCCATCGCGGCCCAGGGCGGCATCAACGCGGCCAAGAACTACCGCAACGACGGCGACTCCGTGCACCGCCTCTTCTACGACACCGTCAAGGGCGGCGACTTCCGCGCCCGCGAGTCCAACGTCCACCGCCTCGCCCAGGTCTCGGTGCAGATCATCGACCAGTGCGTCGCCCAGGGCGTCCCCTTCGCCCGCGAGTACGGCGGCCTGCTGGACACCCGCTCCTTCGGCGGCGTCCAGGTCTCCCGCACCTTCTACGCCCGTGGCCAGACCGGCCAGCAACTGCTGCTCGGCGCCTACCAGGCGCTCTCCCGGCAGATCGACGCCGGGGCCGTGGAGATGCACCCGCGCACCGAGATGCTGGACCTGATCGTCATCGACGGCCGGGCCCGCGGCATCGTCGCCCGCGACCTGGTCAGCGGACGGGTCTCGGTGCACCTGGCCGATGCCGTGGTGCTCGCCTCCGGCGGCTACGGCAATGTCTTCTACCTCTCCACCAACGCCAAGAACTCCAACGCCACCGCGATCTGGCGGGCCCACCGGCGCGGCGCGTACTTCGGCAACCCCTGCTACACCCAGATCCACCCCACCTGCATCCCGCGCTCCGGCGACCACCAGTCCAAGCTGACCCTGATGAGCGAGTCGCTGCGCAACGACGGCCGCATCTGGGTCCCCAAGGCCAAGGGCGACACCCGGTCCCCGGAGCTGATACCCGAGGACGAGCGCGACTACTACCTGGAGCGGATCTACCCGTCCTTCGGCAACCTGGTGCCGCGCGACATCGCCTCCCGCGCCGCCAAGAACGTCTGCGACGAAGGCCGTGGCGTCGGCCCCGGCGGCCAGGGCGTCTACCTGGACTTCGCCGACGCCATCGCCCGGATGGGCCGGGAGAAGGTCGCCGAGAAGTACGGCAACCTCTTCGAGATGTACGAGCGCATCACCGCCGAGGACCCCTACACCCGGCCGATGCGGATCTACCCGGCCGTCCACTACACCATGGGCGGCCTCTGGGTGGACTACGACCTCCAGACCACCGTCCCCGGACTCTTCGCCATCGGTGAGGCCAACTTCTCCGACCACGGCGCCAACCGGCTCGGCGCCAGCGCCCTGATGCAGGGCCTGGCCGACGGCTACTTCGTGCTGCCCGCCACCATCAACGACTACCTCGCCCGGCACCCGCACGACGAGGTGTCCCCCGACCACCCGGCCGTCACCGAGGCCGTCGCCGAGACCGAGGACCGGCTGAATCTGCTGCTCTCCATCGACGGCGACCGCACCCCGGACTCCTTCCACCGCGAACTGGGGGAGCTGATGTGGGAGCAGTGCGGGATGGCGCGCAGCGAGGCGGGTCTGCGCAAGGCGCTGGAGCGCATCCCCGCGCTGCGCGACGAGTTCTGGCGGCGGGTCAAGGTGCCCGGCAGCGGCGCCGAGCTCAACCAGTCGCTGGAGAAGGCCAACCGGATCGCCGACTACTTCGAGCTGGCCGAGCTGATGTGCCTGGACGCGCTGCACCGCGCCGAGTCCTGCGGCGGGCACTTCCGCGAGGAGTCCCAGACCCCCGACGGCGAGGCCCGGCGCGACGACGAGCGCTTCTCCTATGCCGCCGCCTGGGAGTACACCGGCGGCGGGGCGCCCGTCCTGCACAAGGAAGACCTGGTCTTCGAGTACGTCCACCCCACCCAGCGGAGCTACGCGTGAACCTCACCCTGCGCATCTGGCGCCAGCGCTCGCCCGAGCAGGACGGCGCCATGACCACCTACCGGGTCGAGGGGATCAGCCCCGACATGTCCTTCCTGGAGATGCTGGACGTCCTCAACGAGGAGCTGATCCTGCGCGGCGACGAGCCCGTGGCCTTCGACCACGACTGCCGCGAGGGCATCTGCGGCGCCTGCGGCATGGTCATCAACGGCCAGGCCCACGGCCCGGAGCGGACCACCACCTGCCAGCTCCATATGCGGCACTTCCAGGACGGCGACACCATCGACGTGGAGCCATGGCGGGCCGCCGCCTTCCCGGTGGTCAAGGACCTGGTGGTGGACCGCTCCGCCTTCGACCGGATCGTCGGCTCCGGCGGCTACATCACCGCCCCCACCGGCTCGGCGCCCGAGGCGCACGCCACGGCCGTCCCCAAGGCAGCCGCCGACACCGCCTTCGAGCACGCGGAGTGCATCGGCTGCGGCGCCTGCGTGGCGGCCTGCCCCAACGGCTCGGCGATGCTCTTCACCTCGGCCAAGGTCGTCCACCTCAATGTGCTGCCGCAGGGCGCCCCGGAGCGTGAGTCGCGGGTGCTGGACATGGTGGCGGCCATGGACGAGCAGGGGTTCGGCGGCTGCACCAACACCGGGGAGTGCGCCACCGCCTGCCCCAAGGGCATCCCGCTGCCGTCCATCGCCGCCATGAACCGCGAGTATCTGCGGGCCCTCCGCAAGGGCACCTCCGGGCGGGTCTGACCACCCGGGCCGGTCCCCTTCCGGCCTCGGCCTTCCGGCCGGAAGGGGACCGGCCCGGGTGCGGGCCCTCCGCCGTACGACAATGGTCCGATGGCCGACGACCCGCACGACCCGCATCACCCGGTGGACCCCCGCGACGAGCCCATACCGGTGCAGCGCACCGTCGCGCTGGGCACCGCCCGGCTGCTGCCCGACGTCGACCGGCCCCGCGCCAGGCTGCTGACCCTCGACGGCACCCCGCAGTCCTATGTCGACCTCGACGACCCGACCCACCTGGAGTTCGAGTACGTCCGGCGGCTCGGCCACGTCGTGGACACCGCAGCCGCCCCCGGCCTCCCGCTGGAGGTGCTGCACCTGGGCGGCGGCGCCCTCGCCCTGCCCCGCTACACCGCCGCCACCCGCCCCGGCTCCCGCCAGCGGGTGGTCGAGATCGACGGCCCGCTGCTCGACCTGATCGCCGAGCAACTGCCCTGGCAGGGCCCCGACGCCCGCCCCGAGACCGTCGTCGGGGACGCCCGCGAGGCACTGGCCGCCGCCCCCGACGGCTCCGCCGACCTGCTGCTGGCCGATGTCTTCGGCGGCTCCCGGGTGCCCGCCCACCTCACCACCGTGGAGTTCGTCCGGGAGGCGGCCCGGGTGCTGCGCCCCGGCGGGCTGTACGCCGCCAACCTGGCCGACGGCCCGCCGCTGGACTTCGCCCGCGCCCAGGCAGCCACCGTACGGGCGGTGCTGCCCGAGGTCTGCCTGATCGCGGAGCCCTCGGTGCTGCGCGGCCGGCGGTTCGGCAATCTGGTGCTGGTCGGCTCCCGGCGTCCGATCGCCGTCGCGGACCTGGCCCGGCGGCTGGCCGGCGACCCCTTCCCGGCCCGGACGGTCGACGGCGCCGCGCTGGACCGCTTCATCGGCGCCGCCGCACCGGTGGCGGATGTCGGCGCCCGCCCGTCACCCGCCCCGCCGGATGGCGCCTTCACCCTCTCCTGAGACTCCTGAGACTCCTGAGACCCGCCTCACGGGCCCCGATGCCAGACTGGGGAGAGTACCGGCACCGCCCGTACCGAGGAGGGACGCGGATGACGACCGACGACCGGCCCACCGGTACCCCGGCCGGACTCGGGCCGGTCTCCGAGACGGCGCTCTGGACGCTGTACCACCGCGCCGTGGAGGCCCGCCGCCCCGACACCCTGCTGCCCGACCCGATGGCGGTGCGGCTGGTGGAGACCCTGGACTACCCCTTCGAGGAGCGGTTCGGGGCGCCCTCCTCCGCCGCCGTCCGCTTCCAGTCGCAGCTCCAGGCGCAGCGGGTGCGCTGCTTCGACCGGGAGGTGGCCGACTTCCTGCTCCGCCACCCGCGCGGCGCCGTGGTCTGCCTGGGGGAGGGGCTGGAGACCCAGTTCTGGCGGGTGGACAACGGCCGCGCCCAGTGGCTCACCGTCGACCTGCCGGGCTCGGTGGCGCTGCGCGAGCGGCTGCTGCCGCCCGGCCCCCGGCAGCGGCTGATCGCCTGCTCGGTCACCGACGACCGCTGGATGCGCGAGGTGGATGCCTCCCAGGGGGTGCTGATCACCGCCCAGGGGCTGCTGATGTATCTGCGGCCGGGCGAGGTCCGGGAGGTGATCGCCGGCTGTGCGGCGCACTTCCCCGGTGGCGGGCTGGTGATGGACGCGGTGCCGCGCTGGTTCAGCCGGCTGGCCACCGAGGGCCGGTTGCGCGTCGGCAGCTACCAGGCGCCGCCGATGCCCTGGGGCATGGACGCCTCCGAGCAGCAGCGGCTGCGCACCGCCCACCCCGGGATCGCCGAGGTACGGGATGTCCTGCCGCCGCCCGGCCGGGGACTGCTGGGCGCCCTGCTGCCGTACGCCGCCCGGCTGCCCGTGCTGCGGGCCAAGCGCCCGTCGGTGGTCCATCTGGCCTTCGCCGAGCCGGGCCGCACCGCCATCGGGTGACGGATCGTCAGCAGTCGCACCCGCAGCAGTCGCAGCCGCAGCAGCCGTCATCCCCGCAGCAGTCCAACCCGTCGCAGCAGCAGTCGCAGCCGGAGCAGAAGTCGGCGCTCTGGCAGCAGCCGCTCCGGGTCTTGCCGGTCCATGGGTCCGGGTACTGCTCGCGGCAGCACAGCTGGCAGGTGCAGGCCATCATCGCCCAGACCGCGCAACCCGCCAGCAGACCCCGGCGCGGCGGTGGCACCAGGCCCGGCGGCTGCGGCCCGGACGGGTCCTCCGGTGCCTCCGGGGGCGCCTCCCCCGGGGCGTGGCCGCCGGAGGCGCAGCTGTGCCCGGGGCGGCCGAAGACCCGGTCCACGGCTGCGGCCGTCTCATGCACCAGCAGCCGGTGGGCCAGCGCCCCGTCGGCGAACTCCACGTCGTCCAGTGCAAGCCGGATGCCATGCACCGCGTCCCGGCAGAGCCGGTGCGCCTCGCCGAGGTCGGTACCGGTGGCGGTGAGCGGGTTCCAGGCGCCGCGCTCGGTGTCGTCGGTGAGGTCCTCCGCCGCGTCCAGCAGATGTGCCAGTCGGCCGAAGAGGCGGCCGGCCTCCGCCAGCGGCGCGATGTTCGCCTCCCGCCCGGCGAGTACGGCGGTATGGGCGAACGCCGCCGAGGTGGCCGTCTCGGTCGGCTCGGTGACCAGCAGCACCGAGGTGCCCGGCCCCGCGGTCCGCTCCAGCTCGCCCTGCCGGGCGACGGCGTCCAGCAGTACGCCGGTGTCGAACCCCACCCCGGCACCGCCGCCAGCGCTCTGCCGCCCCCATCGCTCGGCGACCGCGCGCGCCCCGGCGGCCACCGGCCGGCGGGCGAAGGCGCCGTCCCCGTCCTCGACATGGTCCCGGACCTTGGCCGCAGCCAGCGCCAGCGACACCGCCGCCGCCAGCCGGGCACCCTCGCCGCGCGCCACCTCGGCGGTGCGCATCCCGCGCAGCGGGCACGGCCCGGCGGTACGCCGCCCGGTGGAGTCGGCGCGGTCGGACTGCGCCTCCACCAGCACCGAGATGACCAGCCCGTCGTAGTTGGTGGCCGTACGGGCGAGCTGGCCGTGGTCGTCGCGCAGGGCGAGGCAGAGGCCGCACAGGTGTGCCACCCAGGAGGTGCGCAACCGCTCGGACAGCCGGTGCCGACACGGCCGGATGATGCCGAACACGTTCCCCCCTTGTAAGCCCCTTTGGCCCTGAGACCGGTCACAGCATAGAGGCGGTCCGCGCGGGGTGGGCCGACGGGTGGCCGTCCAGCGGGTGACAGGGGAGCCCGTGCCTGATACCAACGAAGGGAGAGGCATCGTCGGCGAAAGGAGGGCCTGCCATGCACGCCGCCATCGGGGACATGGTGCACATCCACGGCCGCACGGTCGGTGCCCAGGAGAGGATCGGCCGGATCGCCGAGGTCCGTGGACCCGACGGTTCCCCGCCCTATCTGGTGCGCTTCGAGGACGGCCACGAACGGCTCATCTTCCCAGGCCCGGACTGCATCGTGGAGCATCTCGCAACCCACCACGGACCCGGCGCGCGCTGACCGCGAGCGCCCCCGGCCGCCGCCCGGAGACGGGCGGCGGCCACTTGGGCCCGGCGGGAACCGTGCGGGGGACCTGGTTCGTCGGAGTAACCGGGGGCGTACGGAGGCCGCGTCGGCCCCCGTGGGGTCGGTCCCGGTCAGCGGCGGCCGGGATAGGCTTCAGCGGCAGGTAGCAGCGTCTGTGCAGCGCATCGGCGGCAGACAGCGGACATCGACCGCCCACGGAGGTAGCGGCGTTGCATATCGACGTGTGGATCGAGAGCGTCCCGCCGACGGCGGTCTATGCGCTGGTCGGGCTGATCATCGGCCTGGAGAGCCTGGGCATCCCGCTGCCCGGTGAGATCGCCCTGGTCGCCGCCGCCCTGCTGGCCTCGCACGGCACGGTCAACCCGGTGCTGGTGGGTGTCTGTGCCACCGTCGGCGCCATCGTGGGCGACTCCATCGGCTACGCCATCGGCCGCAAGGGCGGCAAGCCGCTCTTCGAACGGCTCGGGCGGCGCTTCCCCAAGCACTTCGGCCCCGAGCACCTGGGGTCCGCCGAGCGGTCGTTCCAGAAGTGGGGCATGTGGGCGGTCTTCTTCGGCCGCTTTGTCGCCCTGCTGCGGATCTTCGCCGGGCCGCTGGCGGGCGCGCTGCGCATGCCGTACTGGAAGTTCCTGGTCGCCAATGTGCTGGGCGGCGTCATCTGGGCGGGCGGCACCACGGCCGCCGTCTACTACCTGGGCGTGGTGGCCGAGGACTGGCTCAAGAGGTTCTCCTATGTGGGCCTGATCCTGGCCGTCTGCCTCGGCGCGGGATCGTTCCTGCTGATGAAGCGGCGGGCGTCCCGCATGCACGCCCGCGAGGTGGAGTCCGCCGCCGAGCCGGAGTCGGTGACCGCCCCCGCCGGGGAGTGACCGCCCCGCCCGCCGCGTCGGGTCACCCGGCGGCCAGCAGCACCGTGCCCACCAGCGCCAGGCCCGCCCCCACCGCCTGCACCGGGCGCAGCCGCTCCTTCAGCACCCCCCGGGCGAGCAGGGCGGTGGCCACGGGGTAGAGCGATGCCAGCACCGCCGCCACCGAGACCTGGCCGCCGTGCGCGGCCAGCGCATACGAGCCATTGGCGGCCACATCCGCCACGCCCACCCAGGCCAGCGAGGGCAGCCGGAGCCGTACGGCGGGCCAGAGGCCGCCGGCGGGCAGCGCGCCGACCGGATCGCGGCGGACCGAGAGCAGCAGCGCGGCCCCGCCGACGGCGACATTGCAGACCCGCTGCACACAGAGCGCGAGAAGCAGCCCGCCGCCCGCCGACGCCTCCGTGATCAGCGCCATCACGGCGCCGAACCCGAAGGCGGCGGTCAGGGTCAGCACCACTGCGCGGCGTGCCACCGCCGCCCCCCGGAGTTCGGGCCCGCCCGCCAGGGCGACCCCCGCGACGGCCACGGCGATCCCGGCGGCCTGGGCGGCCCCCGGACGCTCGCCGAGCACCAGGCCCAGCCCGACCGGCACCGCGACACCCACCGTGGCCAGCGGCGACACCACACCCATCGGGCCGATGGCCAGGGCCCGGTAGAAGCAGAACATCGCCAGCGGTCCGATCACCCCGGCCGCCACCGCATACAGCAGCCGTGGACCGGCGTCACCCACGGCCCCGGTCGCCGCCACGGCCCCCAGCAGCAGCACGGCGGCGACCGCCTGCGAGGCGACCACCACGACCAGGGCGGGCATCCGGCGGGTGAGCAGGCCCCCGCCGAAGTCGGCGAACCCCCACAGCAGGCTGCTGGTGAGGGCGAGCAGTGCGGTCATGGCGCGATCTCGGAGCAGGGCAGCATGGTGAACCTCGCAGTACAGTTCGATGGACTCTGCGGACAGCCTGGAGCGTAGTGCAGCAGAGTGAACTCCGCGATGCAATTTACTGGACCATAGGAAGGGTCGACGGCGTGCCCGACACCGACGTTGTCTCGCAGGCGCTCGCCCGCAACCTGAAGCGGCTGCGCAGCGACCGGGGACACACCCTGGACGCCCTGGCGGCCCGCTCGGGGGTCAGCCGAGGCATGATCGTGCAGATCGAGCAGGCCCGTACCAACCCCAGCGTCGGCACGGTCGTCCGGCTCGCCGACGCCCTCGGGGTCTCCATCGCCCGGCTGCTGGACTACGCCGAGGGGGCGGCGGTCCGGCTGGTCCCGGCCGAGCAGGCGGTGCCGCTGTGGACCACCCCGGCGGGCAGCAGCGGCACCCTGCAAGCCGGGGTCGAGGCGCCCGGCCCGCTGGAGCTGTGGTCCTGGCGGATCGAACCCGGCGAGGGCCACTCCTCCGACCCGCACCCGCCCGGCACGGTCGAACTGGTCCGGGTCGACGCGGGCGTCCTCACCCTCACCGTCGACGGCCGCGACCACACCGTCCCGGTCGGCACCACCGCCTCCTTCGACGCCGCCCTGCCCCACGCCTACCGCAACACCGCCGACCTCCCCCTCCACCTCACCATGGTCGTCTCCGTACCCCCCGCCCCCCGCTGACCCCCACCCTGGCCGCCGGGCCCCCGCCTCCCGCCTCCTCCTGGCCTTCGGCCTGGCTGTGCCGGTCCGGACAGGGGCGGTGTGGCCTGCCCTCTCGGCCTCGCTGTCGCCGTCCAGCGCCCAGCGCCTAGCGCCCAGCGCCCAGCGTCTGGCATTCGGCCGCCTCTCTGTGTCTCCCGTCGGGGCACGCCGGGGCGGGGGATCATGGTGGCGGCAGGCGACCAACCACAGGAAGAGGGAAGCCCATGACACAGGACCGGTGGACGGCAGTCGACCAGTACCTCACCGCCACCCTGATCGGTGCCGACCCGACGCTGGACGCGGCGCTGAGGGCCAGCGAGACCGCAGGACTGCCCTCGATCAATGTCACCCCCGGCCAGGGCAAGCTGCTGCACCTGCTGGCCCGGGTCCAGCAGGCCCGGTCCATCCTGGAGGTCGGCACCCTCGGCGGGTACAGCACCATCTGGCTGGCCCGCGCCCTGCCCGAGGACGGCACCCTGGTCACCCTGGAGATCGACCCCCGGCACGCCGAGGTCGCCCGCGCCAATGTGGAGCGGGCGGGTCTCGCCGACCGGGTCGAGATCCGCCAGGGAGCGGCCCTGGACATCCTCCCCGTTCTCGCCGAGCAGGGGTACGGCCCGTTCGACCTGGTCTTCATCGACGCGGACAAGCCCAGCAATGCCGACTACTTCCGCTGGGCGCTCCGGTTCTCCCGCCCCGGCACGGTGATCATCGTGGACAACACCGTGCGCGGCGGAGCCGTCGCCGACGCCGCCTCCACCGACCCGGCCGTCCAGGGTGTGCGCCGCCTGCATGAGCTGATCGCCGCCGAGCCCGGGGTCACCGCGACCGCCGTGCAGACCGTGGGCAGCAAGGGCTATGACGGCTTCACCCTGGCCGTGGTCGACGCGAAAGCCGCCACCTGACGTCGGTGGCGCGGCATAGGATCCCGCCATGAGCAGCAGCGCACCGATCGGTACCTTCGCCGAAGCCTGGCCCGCCGTGGAACGTCCCGACCTGGTCGCCGCGCCGGTGGCCGCCGCCCTGGCCGCGTGGAGCGCGGCCGAGCCCGTGGAGTCGGTGCTGGTCGTCGACACCGACCCGGACGCCGCCGACACCGCCGTCTTCTGCGAGACCTATGGCGTGCTGCCCGAGCAGTCCGCCAACTGCGTGATCGTCGCGGCCAAGCGCGCTTCCACCACCACCCTGGCCGCCTGCATGGTGCTGGCCGGTACCCGGGCCGACGTCAACGGCCTGGTCCGCCGCCACCTCGGCGCCCGCAAGGCGTCCTTCGCGCCGATGGATACCGCGGTGTCGGAGAGCGGCATGGAGTACGGCGGCATCACCCCGGTCGGCCTGCCCGCCGCCTGGCCGCTGCTGGTGGACGCCGCCGCTGCGGACGCCCCCTGGGTGGTCGTCGGCAGCGGTGTGCGCCGCTCCAAGCTGCTGCTGCCCGGCAAGGTCCTGGCCGCGCTGCCGGGCGCCGAGGTGCTGGAAGGGCTGGGCGTCCCGCTCGGCCAAGGCTGAGGCTGAGGCTGAGCGGGCCCGGGCACCCCGTCAGCCGCGCCGCCGCTCGGCCACCAGCTCGGCGGCTGCGGCCCGCACCTCAGCCAGCAGCACCTCCAGGTCCTGCTCGGTGGTGGCGGCGTTCAGCAGGCAGGCCCGCAGCGCCTCCCGGCCGTCCAGCACCGTGCCGGTGACAAAGGCCCGGCCGCGCCGCTGCACGGCCGCAGGCAGGTCGCGGTTGACCGCGTCCACGTCCTCGTCCGAGAGCCCGGGGGCGCGGTGGCGGAAGGCCACGATGGAGGTCTCGACGGGGGCCGCCGGTTCCAGCTCCGGGTCCTGCTCCACCAGCGCGCCCAAGTGCCGGGCGAGCGCCGTGCAGCGGGCGATGTCGGCGGCGATGCCGTCCCTGCCCCGGTGGGCGATGGTGGCCCACACCTTGAGCGAGCGGAACGGCCGGGTCTGCTCCATGCCGTACTCGGAGAACCAGCCCAGCCCGCCGGCCTGCTCGTCGCGCAGATAGGGCGGCACCAGGCTGAAGGTGGCCCGCAGCCCGGCGGCGTCCCGGACCAGCGCGCAGCCGCAGTCCACCGGCACGCCCAGCCACTTGTGCGGGTCCAGCGCCAGCGAGTCGGCCCGCTCCATCCCGGCGTAGCGGTGGGCGATCTCCGGGTCCAGTACGCCGAAGGCGCCGTACGCGCCGTCCACATGCAGCCAGAGGCCCTCCTCGGCGCAGAGGTCGGCGACGGCGTCCAGGGGGTCCACGGCCCCGGTGTTCACCGTGCCGGCGGACGCCGCGACCAGGAACGGCAGCAGCCCCTCGGCCCGGTCGGCCGCCACCGCCCGGCGCAGCGCCGCCACGTCCAGGTGGCCGTCGGCGTCGGTGGGCACGGTACGCAGCCGGCGGCTGCCCAGGCCCAGCAGCTCGGCGGCCTTGCGGACACAGGAGTGGGTCTCGCCGGTGGCGTACGCGACCAGCGGGGGCATCCCGGCGAGTCCGTCCGCGCGCACGTCCCAGCCGGCCCGGCGGGCGGCCCGTTCCCGGGCGGCGGCCAGGCAGAGGATGGTCGCCATGGAGGTCCCGGAGGTGAGGATGCCGGCGCCCGGCTCATGGGGGAAGCCCACCAGTTCGGCGATCCACCGCACCACCGCCCGCTCCAGGTGCACATCGGCGTGGTCGCCGCCGGCCGAGCTGGGGTTGATCGCGGCGGCGGCCAGCGTGGCCAGTACGCCCGCCGGGGCGGGGGCGGAGTTCACCCAGCCGAAGAAGCGGGGGTGGCCGTTGCCCATCGGGTACGGCATCACCTCGGTGGAGAGCGCGGCCGGCAGTTCCTCAAGCGGCCGTCCGGCGGCGGGCAGCGGAGCCGTCAGCAGCCGCTCGCGCGCCGCCTCGCCGGTGGGCTGCCACACCGGGCGCTCGGCCACCCCGCCGAGGTAGTCGGCGACCAGGTCGGCCGTGGCGTGGGCGGCGGCGCGGAAGTCCTCACGGGGGGTCTCGCTCAACGTCGGTGCTCCAGGGGAGGGGGTGGCGCGGGGTGGGTCCCGGGGGCGGCGTCGTCGGCGCTGCGGGCGCAGTCGATCGTACGTGTCCCGTCCCACCGTCGGGCCTTTGGGGCCGCGACGAGCCGGAAGGGTGCCGTTCCTGCCCGAATTCGGGCAGGAATCTTGGTGTGTCCGGCGCGGTATGCCTAGGCTCCTGCTCCGTGCCCCTTCCACAGCATCCGCATGAGGACCTGCTCGCCCACCTCACCCGCACCAGTCCGCTGGCGCCCGGGGAGGCGGCGCGGGTGGTCGCCGATGTGCTGGCGTACTTCTCGGAGACCGCCGAGGAGTATGTGCGGCGCCGCCACGGCGAGCTCCAGGCACGTGGCCTCACCAACGAGAAGATCTTCGCCCGGATCGCCGCCGAGCTGCCCGCCCGCCGGGTCGCCGCGCCCGAGCTGTCCGCCCGGCAGCTCCGCCGCATCGTCTACGGCTGAGCCGGACCCCACCACCCCAGGAGGAGACCACCATGTGCGGCATCGTCGCCTACATCGGCCCCAAGGACGCCGCCCCCATCCTGCTGGAGGGCCTTCAGCGGCTGGAGTACCGGGGCTATGACTCGGCCGGTGTGGCCGTCTGCGGACGCGGCGGCGGCCTCAAGGTCCGCAAGACCAAGGGCAGGGTCGCCGACCTCGCCGAGGCACTGCCCGCCCGGTTCAAGGGCTCGGTCGGCATCGGCCACACCCGCTGGGCCACCCATGGCGAGCCCAGCGACGCCAACGCCCATCCGCATCTGGACGGCTCCCAGCGGATCGCGGTGGTGCACAACGGCATCATCGAAAACGCCGACGAGCTGCGCGCCCGGCTCACCGCCGACGGCGTCGCCTTCGCCTCGGAGACCGACAGCGAGGTGCTGGCCCATCTGATCGCCGCGCATGTCGCCGAGGGCACCGAACTGGAGGACGCCGTACGGCAGGCGCTCACCCATGTGGTCGGCACCTACGGCATCGCGGTGCTGGACGCCGAGCAGCCCGACCGGATCGTGGCCGCCCGCAACGGCAGCCCGATCGTGCTGGGGATCGGCGAGAAGGAGATGTTCGCCGCCTCCGATGTCGCCGCGCTGGTCCGCTACACCCGCCAGGTGGTCCACCTGGACGACGGCGAGCTGGCCACCGTGCGCGCCGACGGCTTCCGCACCTTCACCGAGGACGCCCGCACCACCGCCAAGGAGCCGTCCACCGTCGACTGGGAGTTCGGCTCCTATGACACCGGCGGGCATGAGCACTACCTGGTGAAGGAGATCCACGAGCAGCCCGCCGCCGTGGAGCGCACCCTGCGCGGCCGTCTCGACGACCGCTTCCACACCGCCCACCTCGGCGGCCTCAACCTGGACGCCCGCGAGCTGCGCGAGATCCGCCGGGTCAAGATCCTGGGCTGCGGCTCCGCCTACTACGCCGGCGAGATGGGCGCCCAGCTGGTCGAGGAGCTGGCCCGGATCCCCGCCCATGCCGAACCGGCCTCCGAGTTCCGCTACCGCAACCCGGTGATCGAGGCGGACACCCTCTACATCGCGGTCAGCCAGTCCGGCGAGACCTATGACACCCTGGCCGCCGTGCAGGAGGTCAAGCGCAAGGGCGGCCGTGTCCTGGGTGTGGTCAACACCGTCGGCAGCGCCATCGCCCGCGCCTGCGACGGCGGCGTCTATCTGCACGCCGGACCGGAGATCTCGGTGGCCTCCACCAAGGCGTTCACCTCCACCGTGGTCGCCTTCGCGCTGCTCGCCCTGCACTTCGGCCGCATCCACGACCTGTCGCCCGCCGAGGGCCGGCGGATCTGCGCCGGGCTGAAGGCCCTTCCGGACCAGATCCGGGAGATCCTCGCCCAGGAGCAGCGCATCGCCGAACTGGCGGCGGAGTACGCCAAGCACGACGGCATGATGTTCATCGGCCGGGTGCGCGGCTGGCCGGTCGCCCGCGAGGGCGCCCAGAAGCTCAAGGAGGTCTCCTATGTCCACGCCGAGGCCTATCCGGCGAGCGAGCTCAAGCACGGGCCGCTGGCGCTGATCAGCCCCGAGCTGCCGACCGTCGCGGTCGTCCCGGACGACGAGCTGCTGGACAAGAACCTCACCACGCTGGGCGAGATCCGGGCCCGCAGCGGCCGGGTGCTGACGGTGGGCCACCGGGTGCCGGACGCCCGGCTGGCCGACCATGCGATCACGGTCCCCAAGAACGAGCCCGAGCTGGACCCGCTGCTGCTCTCCATCCCGTTGCAGCTGCTGGCGTACCACGCCGCGGTGGCCCTGGAGCGGGACGTCGACAAGCCGCGCAACCTGGCGAAGAGCGTCACCGTCGAGTAGCCGCACCGCCGCATGAGTCGAGAGTCGGGCCGGGGAGCCGCGTGGCTCCCCGGCCCGACCGCGAGGTGACGACCCGTCAACTCCTCGGCGGCGCCCAGGGCTCCGCCACCCGCTGGGCCGGGCGCTCCAGATGTGCGGTGACCACCAGGGTGCCGTCCTCGACCTGGTAGTCGAGCGGCACATCCAGGCGGCGCATGGCGGCCACCATCGCGGTGTTGGCCGACTGCGTCACCGCGTAGAGACTGCCGACGCCCGCCTCGGCGGCCAGGGCCGCGAGCCGGTGCAGCAGCCCCACGCCCAGGCCGCGCCGCTGCCAGGCGTCCTCCACCAGCACGGCGACCTCCGCGTCCTCGCCGTCCCACATCAGGTGGGCCAGGCCGACGATCCGGCCGTCCGGCAGCTCCGCCGCCAGGGTCTGCCCATGCCGGGGCTCCAGCAGATGGCCGAGGTAGCGGTCGGCGTCCCCGACCGGGCCGTGGTAGCGGCGGCGCAGGGTCTCCGCCGAGCAGCGGCCGTGCATCTCCAGGGCGGCCGGCCGGTCGTCCGGGCCGACCCGGCGCACCGTGATCTCGCTGCCGGCGGGCAGGGTGACGACCTCTCGGCCGGCCGGTACCCGGGGGCCGAGGACCGCGTCCAGCTCCACCAGGGCGCGGGCCCGCGCGAACTCGGTGGGGGTGAACGGCAGATGCGGCCGGGAGAGTTCGATGACGCCGCCGGAGGGTTCGCGCAGCCGCATCACCTCCCCGTCCACGGCGTGCGGGGGCTGCTCCTGAGGCTCCGCCGGTCCCTCCGGCTGCTCGTGCTCGGGGGCGGGCGGCAGCGTACGGATGGAGCAGGTGCCGAGGAGCTGCCGCAGCGCGACCGGCAGTTCGGCGGCGTCCAGCGCGGTGCGGGTGGCCAGGCCGAGGATGCGGGTGGGAACGTCCACCAGGTCATGGGCGTCGGCCCGGTCGATCCAGGTGTCCCGGCCGCCCGCCGCCACCACCGCCCCGGCCAGCTGGGCGCGCTCCACCTCGGCGGGCGACTGCACCAGGAACTCGTCCACCGTGCCGGTGGCCAGCGGATGGGTCTGCAACGAGATGATGTTCACCCGCAGCCGGGCGAGGGCGCCGGACAGCGAGGCCAGGTTGCCCGGCGCGTCAGCGACGGTGGTGCGGATCCGCCACAGCGTGGCCCCGGCGGCGATCCGTCCCGGAGTGGCGGCCCGCTCCGCCTCGGCCGGGCTCACCGCTGCCACCGGCCGGTCGGTGGGATCGGGGCCGGGCGGCGCATGGCGGTGACGGTGCGTCCACCAGGCGTGGAAGAGTGCCGACCCGAGCAGCGCCACTGCGGCGGTGACCAGCAGTACCGGTCCGTCATGGCCGTGCACGACGACATCGGCGACCAGGTCGGCGGTGGCCACGGCGAGGAAGAGGGCCGAGAGTTCCACGGCCTCCCGGCGCCAGCGGTGATGCTTCGATAGAGAGTCCATGTGATCAGGCTGCCGCCCCGGTGTTTCACGATCACGAACGGGTGATGACCAGTCGGTAAAGGGCTCTTCATGACCTTCTGAGCTGATGTGTGCCGGAAACGGAGAGACGCCGGAGCACCTGGCCGCAGCGTCGGGCGTAGAGCTTCTGGGCGACCGGGACGGCCGGTCCGGCGGCGCGGCTGAACCAGCGGGCCGGACGGCTGAAGGCGGTCACGGCGAACCACACCGCCTTGTCGTCACCCATCCGCACCACAAAGGACTCCTCGCCCTGCTCGGGGTGGCCGTCGAGGGTGCCGTACGCGAAGCCGATGCGGTCAGGTTCGCCGACCGTCCACACCACCCGGCAGGGCGCGGTCAGCCGCAGCGGACCGACGCCCAGGCTCACCTCCACCGTCACGCCGGGCGCGGCCCGCCCGGCCTGCGCGCGGACGCCCGCGCCGGCGGCCCGGTGCATCCGCCAGGTCAGCACGGCCTCGCCTGCGGCCTCCAGGACGTCCCGGCCGTGGCCGAGCAGGGTCCGGTGCCGCAGATGGTGGTAGCCCGGGGGCAGCGGCCCTGCGGCCGTCGCGCCCACCTCGGGGTAGGTGAACCCGGTCATCACTCCGCCTCCTCCAGTCGGCGCCGGGCGGGTACGGGCCGGCCCGCGCAGCCCGGGGCGTTGCCCACTCCATGGGTGGCGCCGTCCGGGCCAGGACCATGGTGGCGGCCGGGGCCGGTGCGGAGACGGCAAGCGGTGCGCGTGTCGCCCGATCGGCCGAGCCGGGGCAGGCGTGGGAGCGCTCCCATGTGCTGAGGCTCACATGCCCCCGCGTAGGCCGACACCATCGCCGACCTGCCCCGCATGGCGATCGGTCTCATTGGAACAGTCATCACGGCCACCCCCGCGTTCACACTACCCGCCCCGCGCTGCGGCAGGCGACCGGGCTCCGCCCCGCGCCGGATCGGTTGCCGCCGGGCCCCGGCCTACCTCAGCGTGGAGACCGACATCTGCACCTCCGACCCCGTCGCGCTGCTTGCCGACGGCCCGCCGGACCCGGTCGACCCGGACGCCTTCACCCCCGCCCGAACCGAGGCATGCCGGGACCTCGCCCGGCAGTTGGCGCCGACGGCGAGGGCGCCACCAAGCCGGTCGAGAGCACCCTCGCCGACGCACGCGACCGAGCAGAGGCCAAGCGGGTCGCCAAAGCGGTCGTCAACTCCCCGCCGGTCGAGACCGCCGTCCACGGCGCCGACCCTGAGGGACCGCGCCGTCCACGGCGCCGACCCTGAGGGACCCATCGCCGCCTCGCTGGGCAGCGGCAGCACCACCGCCGCTGCCACCGGCTACACCACCTGATACTCCAACAGCGGCAGCATTCGGCCCGGGATCGACCCCGAGGGGGTGCTGCCGATCCGCACCGCCCCCATGGCCCGGTAGAACGGCTCGGCGTTCGGGTCGGAGTCGATGGTCAGCCGCCGGAAGCCCAACTCCGCAGCATCCGAGGCCAGATGACGGAAGAGCGACCTGCCCACACCCCGCCCCATCGCCTCGGGCGCCACGAAGAAGAGGCCCACCTCACCCTCCGGTGCATCGCCCTCCAGCGTCGCGAACCCCACCACCGCGCCGCCGTCCTCCGCCACCCGGGCCCGTCGCGCCGTCACCTCGGCGGTCGGCAGCGTCAGCTCCTCCCGGCATGCCGCCATAAACGCCTCGTCATAGCCCCAGTACGCCTTGGAGCACATCGCCAGCTCGCTCAGCAACCCGGCTTCACCGGCCTGTGCCGCCCGTATGATCACCGCTGTCCCTCCTGACCAGTAACTCGCTTCCGCAGCCTCCCCTAGGGCCGCCCCGCGCTCACCCGCCGGCCCGGCCGGGGGAGCCGAACCGCAGCAGGTTCCCCCAGGGGTCGATATGGGCGCCCTCGCGCATGCCGTACGGCGTGTCCACCGTATCCACCAGCCGCCCGGCGGCCCCCGCCGCAGCCCACTGCGCGGCCAGCGCATCGGCATCCTCCACATAGAGGTACACCGCCGAGTTGCTGGTCGCCGGATCCAGCCGGTCCACCACCGCGAGATGCAGCGTCACCGCATCCCGCCGGGCAAAGGCGTAGTGCGGGCCCGAGAGGTCCACGGCGAAGCCCAGGGCGCGGTAGTGCGCCGCGGCGGCGGCCGGGTCGCCGACCGGCAGGATCGCGGCAGCCGCGGTGAAGGTGGTCATGGCCGACACCTTAGAGGGCACCACCGACAACGCCCGCATTCCGGCGGCGGCGGTCCCCGCCGAGAGGGGGAGGTCAGCCCTCGTACGGGGCCAGCTGCGGGCGCTTCGGTGAGCGGCCGTCGCCCGAGGAGCGGCCGGTGAGCCGGCGGACGATCCACGGGCCCAGGTGGATGCGCAGCCAGCTGAGGTCCAACCGGCGGCGGGCCGCCCAGCCCTCCGGCGGTGCGGGTGGCAGCGGCGCCCGCCAGTCGAACCCGGCGGGCGTGCCCAGCGCCTCCAGTACCGCCTCGGCCACCCGCCGGTGGCCCTCCGGGGAGAGGTGCAGCCGGTCCTCGGCCCAGAGCCGGGGGTCGTCGAAGCAGGGCGCGGAGAAGAGGTCGACCACCACGATCTCCGGGTGCTGCCGCGCCAGTTCCTCCACGAACTCCTTCATCCGCAGGATCGCCGGCAGCAGCCGGGCACTGCCGCGCAGCCGCCGGCTCGGGTCGGTGCTGGTGAACATCACCACCCGGCGTGCCCCGGCGGCCAGCTTCTCCGCCGCCTCGCCGAGGCGGGCCGCGACGGCGGCCACATCGCAGCCGGGCCGCAGCACATCGTTGAGCCCTCCCGCCAGGGTGACCAGCTCGGCCCCCATCGCGGCGGCGGCCTCGACCTGCTCGTCGCAGATCTGGCCGATCAGCTTGCCGCGCACCGCCAGGTTGGCGTAGCGGAAGCCGGGCGTCGCGGCGGCGAGGCGGGCGGCGACCAGGTCGGCCCAGCCCCGGTAGCTGCCGTCCGGGTGCAGCTCGTCGCACATGCCCTCGGTGAAGGAGTCGCCGACGGCGGTGAGGCTGCGGTATGCGGGTGCGGTGGTCTTCTCCATGGCGCGGACGATCATAATGTCCGCCCCGCCGGGCCCCGCCGCCGCACCCCCGGTGATCCGGATCACCGGCGGGCTGGTTGCCATCCTGGGTGCGGATGTGGGCAGACTGGCGGCGGTACCCCGCACTGCGGGGCCCCGGACGAGGCGCGGCGTACCCGGTCATGCAAAGACGGCGCGGATCCCTGTACGAGATCCGTCATCGGAGGTGCGTCGTCATGGCGTGGCTGTATATCGTCGTCGCCGGTCTGCTGGAGGTCGGCTGGTCCATCGGCCTCAAATACAGCGAGGGCTTCACCCGCCTCGTCCCCAGCCTCCTCACCGGCGCCGGCATCGTCGCCTCCATGGCGCTGCTCTCGCTGGCCGCCAGGAGCCTGCCCATCGGCACCGCGTACGCGGTCTGGGTGGGCATCGGCGCCACCGGCGCGGCGCTGCTGGGCATCCTGGTGCTCGACGAGTGCGCCAACCCCGCGCGGCTGGCCTTCCTGGGCCTGCTGGTGGTGGCCATCATCGGCCTCAAGCTGACCTCGGGTCACTGAGGCGGGCGGGCCCCCGCCGACTGCCCGGTCACTGCCGGAGGGAGTCGCGGTGGGCCCGTGCCAGCAGCAGGTACCCCTCGGCGTTGGCCCTGATCCCGGCGATCTCGTCCTTGCCGAGTGGGCGCTTCACCCTGGCCGGCACCCCGGCCACCAGGGAACCGGGCGGGACCTGCATGCCCTGCGGCACCACGGCGCCGGCCGCCACCAGCGAGCCGGCGCCGATCCGCGCCCCGTTGAGCACGGTGGCGCCCATCCCGATCAGCACATCGTCCTCGACCGTGCAGCCGTGCAGCACCGCGTTGTGCCCCACCGAGATCCGCTCGCCCAGCACCGCCGGGAACCCGGGGTCGGCGTGCACCGTGCAGTTGTCCTGGACATTGGTATCCCGGCCGACGGTGATGTCCTCGGCGTCGCCGCGCAGCACCGCGTGGTACCAGACGCTCGCCCCGGCGGAGAGCCGCACCCGGCCCACCACCACGGAGGTCGGCGCGGTGAACGCCGCCGGGTCCACCTCCGGCACCCGGTCCGCCACGGCCGCGATCAGCGCCTCTGCCATCCTGCTCCTCCTCCGGGCGACCCGTCGCCGTACCGTACCGCCCCGGCTCCCCGGTGGTTCGGCGCTGCGGTGGGCCGTTGTCGGACCCGGCGCCTACGCTGCCGAGCATGACCGTTCCCGCCAGGATCAGCATTGTCACGCTGGGCGTCTCCGACCTGGAGACCAGTGCCCGCTTCTACCAGGACCTCGGCTGGAAGCGCTCCAGCGCCTCCAGCCCGGAGATCGTGTGGTTCCACACGGCGGACTCCGCGCTCGGCCTCTTCCCGGTGGAGGAGCTGGCCGCCGACGCCGGAATCCCCGCCGAGCCGGAGTCCGGTTTCCGGGGTGTCACCCTCGCCGTCAACCTGGAGGACGAGGCCGCCGTCGATCGGGCCCTCCAGAGCGCGGTGGCCGCCGGCGCCACCGTGGTCAAACCTCCGCAGCCCACCTCCTGGGGCGGCTACTCCGGCTACTTCGAGGACCCGGACGGCCACCTCTGGGAGCTCGCCCACAACCCCTTCTTCCCGCTCACCCCCGAGGGCCGGCTCGACCTGCCCTGATGGACCCCAACCACTACCGGTTCACCAGCAGCTGGGAGCTGGCCGCGCCCCCCGACGATGTCTACCGGGCACTGGAGGACATCGGCCGCTACCCGCTGTGGTGGCCCGAGGTCCGCCGGATCCGCCGCCTCGACGACCGGCACGGCGAGCTCACGGTCCGCTCGGTGCTCCCCTACGACCTGGTCCTCACCGTCGAGGAGTCCCGGCGGGACCCGGCGGCCGGGGTGCTGGAGGCGGCCATGGCCGGGGATCTGCGGGGCTGGTCCCGGTGGACGGTGACCGCCTGCCCGGGCGGCAGCCGCGCGGTCTTCGAGGAGGACGTGCGCCCCGGCAGGCCGCTGATGCGCCGCCTCGCCCTGCCCGCCCGGCCCGCCTTCACCGCCAACCACGCCCTGATGATGCGCAGCGGGCGGCGCGGCCTGCGGGCCTACCTGGCGGGGTACGCCGTCGGCCGCGGGCACTCCGCAGCCCCCGAGGGCTGACCGGGGTACGCCCGCCATGGAGCCGTCAGCGGCGGGCGTACCCCGACCAGAGCAGGCCCACCGGCCCGGGCGGGCAGGAGGCGGGGTAGCGGCGATCTCCTGTGCGGCCCTCACATGGTCCATGGCCCCACGCTTCCGAGCGGGACCGGGACCGCTCACCTGGATATCGCCCCGGCCCGCCGGTCAACCGCCGAAGACCCGCCGTACATCCAGCGTCAGCAGCGGACCGCTGCCGTCGCCGCCGGTCGGCAGGAACCCGGCCGCCAGCGCCGCCCGGCGGTCCACGGCCGACCCGGCCTCCACCGCCACCTGCGCCACCCCCGGCTCGGCCACGGTCAGCACCTCGCAGAGGTGGCGCCAGAGGGCGCGGGTGAGCAGCCCCGGCACCCCGTGCACCGACTCGCCGACCGTCCAGTCCAGCTCCGCCCGTCCGCCACCGCCGTGGTCGGCCCCGGAGACGGTGTAGCCGAAGGACCCGCACTCCGCGTCGTCCACCCGCAGGGCGTGCACGGTGCGGCCGCGCTCCCGCAGCGCCTGGTCGAAGGCGATCCGGACCGGCGGCAGCACCGCCGTCCGGCGCAGGTTCTCCCGTACGGTGTCCGGGGCGCAGCGCCGCAGCGCCTCCTCGGCGGTCGTCCAGGCGTAGCGGTCGTGCTCCGGGTCGATCAGCGCCACGGCGTGCTCGGCCACCTCGGCGAGGTAGAGCGCCCACTGCCCGGAGAGGTCCACCGCGTCCACGGTGAGGCCGACCAGCCCGGCCTCCTCCTGGAGCTCCCGCAGCGCGCCCGGGAAGAGCGGTTCCCCGGGCTGCCGCGCCCCCGACGGGGGCGTCCACGCCCAGTCGCCCTCGTACTGCGCGCCCTGGTGCGCCCGGTGCAGCAGCAGGTACTCGAAGGCGCCGCCGGCCGGGCGCCGCACCACCACCGCCGCCCCGTACGGCAGGTCCGCCGCGACCGGCAGCCCGTCCCAGGTCGTCGCAGGTCGGTCCCCGCCGGTCTCCTCGCCCACCGCTTCAGCCGTCATGGCGCCGATCCTGCCAGAGCCGCAGCGAGCGGCGGGGGCGGTCCCGGTGGCGGGACCGCCCCCGCCGCTCCGGGCCGGGACGGGGCTCCTCAGGCCCCGGCGAGGGCCGGGAGGGCCTTGACGCCGTCGGCCGGCAGGTTGAGCGCGTCCGGGGAGCCCGGGTCGACGGCCAGCCAGAGGTCGTCGGAGGGCCAGCCGCCGCCCAGCGCGGACATCGGCACATTGCGGTACTGCCGCACATCCGGCATGGCGGCCGCCAGCCGGGTCTCGGAGGTGAAGACGGGCACCAGCCGGGTGCCGTCCTGCTGCTCGTAGACGGGAAGCTGGACCACCTGCGGGTCCGGCTCGCCGTTCTCGTCGGCCACCGGCAGCAGGACTTCGCTCCGCGCCAGTGTCGTCAGCGCGGACTGCTTGTCGCCGCCCTGCGCGATCTCGTGGAGTGCGGCCTCGCTCGGCAGCAGGCCGTCGGAGGCGGAGTTGTCTCTCATGGTTCCTTCTCCCTGGTTGCGGGTCCGATGGACTCGGGTACCCGCCCACCCCGGACGCATGCGTCCCAGGCCCGCCGGATCGTCGGCGGCCGGTCGCCATTGGTCTTGACCATCTCTCCGCAGCGCCCTACTGTCCCTTACTGCAAAGACCTTTAATAAAGAAGGACGCAAAAAGCCCGGCCTCGGTCGGCCGTCCACGCGGTGGAGGACATGGTGGGGACCACGGAGCAGGCGACGGCACCGGAGCCCAAGTACTGGCACCTGCGTACCGTGCTGCTGCGCGCCATCGACTCCGAGTTCGCCACCGGCCAGGTCATCCCCAATGAGCGGGAGCTCGCCTCCCGGTTCGGGGTCGCCCGCGCGACGCTGCGGCAGGCGCTGGACCAGCTGGAGCTGGAGGGCCGCCTGGTGCGCCGCCGGGGCATCGGCACCCTGGTCGCGGCGCCCCGTACGGCGGTGCCGGTGAGCCCCGCCGAGGAGGGCTGGCCCGGCACCGGGCGCGACGCCGCCTGGCGGATCGTCGACTGCGTCACCGCGCCCCCCTCCGCCGCTCTGGCCAGGGCGCTGGCCATCCCCGCCAGCGAGCAGGTGCACACCGTCCGGCGACTGCGGATGACGGGCAGTCAGGTCGTCGGTACGGAGGCGCTGCACGTGCCCGACTCCGCAGTGCCGCATCTGCCCGGCTTCGTCGGTGACACCGGCCGGGGCCGCTCGGTGCTGCGCCAGCTCCAGCGCCTGGAGCTGGCCGGGGAGTCCCGCGCCGTGGAGCTGGGCGTCGCCGAGGCCGAGGAGGCCCGGCTGCTGGAGCGCCCGCCCGGCACCCCCGTGCTGGTGGTCACCACCCAGTACGCCGCGCAGGGCCGGATCGCCGCGCTGGCCGTCTCCACCTACCGCGCCGACACCTGCCGGCTCACCTTCGGGCAGACCGGCCTGGTCGAGGTCGCCCCCGTCGGGGCGGGCCTCGCCGAGGTCCGCACCGCCTCCTGAGCCGGACGCCCGCCCGGCCCCGCCACCCTCGCCCCCGCCCCCGCCGTATCGGCCGGTCGGCAGGTCAGCCGCGGCCCGGCCCGGCCGCCTGCTCCACCGCGAAGAGCTGATCCTCCACCTGGTCCAGCGCCATCCGCAGCGCCCCCAGCGCGATGACCTCCTCGCCGAGGGCGGAGAGCGCCACCTCGGGCGCCCGCAGGCAGAACCGGCCCAACTGCTCCCGCAGCGGCTCCAGCACCCCGTCCAGCCCGGCGGCCCAGCCGCCCACCACCACGATCTGCGGGTCGATCGCCAGCACCAGCGCCGCCACGTCATGCACCAGCCGCTGCAGGAAGCGGTCCATGGCGTCCCGCGCCACCGCGTCGCCCTCCCGGGCCAGCCGCAGCACCCGGGCCACCGCCGCCTCGTCCAGCGGGTTCAGCGGCCTGCCGGTGGTGGAGAGCAGCCGCTCCGGGGTGGCCTCCCGGCCCAGCAGATGGAGTGCGCCGATCTCACCCGCCGCGCCGCCGAAACCCCGGTGCAGCCGCCCGTTGATCAGTGAACCCGCCCCGGGGCTGAGCCCCGCCAGGACGAAGACCACATCGCCCATCCCCACCGCCGCGCCCTGCCAGTGCTCGGCGATGGCCGCCAGATTGGCGTCGTTCTCCACCAGCACCGGGCAGCGGAACGAGCGCCGCAGCCGGGCGCCCAGCTCCAGCCCGGTCCAGCCGGGCATCGCGGCGCCGAGCCGCACGGTGCCCTCGCCGTCCAGGATGCCGGGGGTGCCGATCCCGACCGCCCACAGGCTGTCCCGGGAGACCCCGGCGCGGCGCAACTGCTCGGCGACCAGCGCCCGGGCGGCGGCGAGGCGCTCGTCCGCCCCCAGCGCCTCGTCCACCGGCCGGGAGCAGGAGCCGGTGACCCGGCCGGTGAGGTCGGCCAGCACCGCCCGCACCGAGTGGACGCCGATCTCCACCCCCATCACATGGCCCGCCTCCGCCCGGAAGCGGAACCAGCGGGCCGGTCGGCCGCGCTGCCGGGTGCTGTCCTGGCTCTGGTCGACCTCGACCACCAGCCCGGACTCCATCAGCCCCTCGATCACCCCCTCGACGGTGGGCCGGGAGAGACCGGTGTCGCCCACCAGGCGGGTGAGGGTGAGGGCATGGCCGTCGCGCAGGGCACGTAGCGTCACCGCGGAGTTGATCCGGCGCAGCAGCGAGGAGTCCCCTCCGGTGAGCCGATCCACCAAGCCGCCCTCTCCGCCGCGTCCGCCCGTCGCCGCCCGCCCGGGTCGGGTACCGGACGGCGTGAGGCGGATCGTACCGGCGGCCCGGCAGCGCCGCGACCGTCATCGCAGCTCATCACAGCTTCGGTATCGAAAGGAATCCAAAGGAATCCCAAAGGACCAAAGGAGAGGATATCGGGTACCACTGCGACGCGGCCCGCCCGCCGGGCCGTCAGCGGATCGCCGCAAACGCCTCCTCGACCGCCGCGCAGGTGTGGTCCAGGTCCTGGTCGGTCAGCGCGGACGATATGAACCAGCAGGCCAGCCCATGCCCGCTGAGGTGGACTCCGCGTTGCAGCAGCGCGTGCTGGAACGCGTCGAAGCGGCGGTGGTCGAGCGCGAAGGTGTCGCGGTACTGCCGGGTGGGTGCGCCGTCGGCGGAGAAGACCACCTGGAACATCGCCCCCACGCCCTGCACCGCGCAGGGGACACCGTGGTCGCGGGAGGCCCTGCGGATCGCCTCCATCACCCGGCGGCCGGAGGCATCGATCCGCGCGGTGACCGCCGGGTCGGCCAGTTCGGTCAGGGTGACCAGCGCGGCGGTGGCGCAGAGCGGCGAGGCGTTGTAGGTGCCGCCGTGCTCGACCTGGTTGTCGGCGATGCGGACCATGACGTCCCCCCGGCCGGCGAAGGCAGCGATGGGGAGCCCGCCGCCCAGCGCCTTGGAGTAGACCGCGAGGTCGGGCAGCACGCCGAAGAGGCCCTGCGCGCCCCCCGGGCCGGTACGGAATCCGGTGCAGACCTCGTCGAAGATCAGCAGGAGGCCGCGCCTGGTGCACCCCTCACGCAGCGTCTCCAGGTATCCGGGCCGCGGCATCGTGCAGGCGTTGTTGGTCACGATCGGCTCGCAGATCACGGCGGCGATCTCGCCCCGGTGCGCGTCGGACACCGAGCGGAGGGCGTCGGCGTCGTTCCAGGGGCAGACCACGACATCGTCGACCACGCCCGCCGGGATGCCGGGGGAGTGCGGGAGGGCTGCCGGGGCGTCGTATGGGCCGACCTCGTCGGCGGCGGGCCGGTTGAAGACCGCCAGCACATCGACCCAGGCCCGCCCGACATACCGTCACCCCATGTGCAGTGGCCGCAGCGCCCGGCCCACCGCCGCCACGGCGCGCTCGATCTCGGCCGGTGCCAGATGCGGGTACCCCAGCACACAGCGGGCCGGGCCGTCCGGCTCGGGGTCGGCCCCGGACGCCGTCCAGTCGCTCAGCGGACGGAGCCGCACCCCCGCCCCGGCGGCGGCGCCGAGGACGCTCCGCTGCGGTCCGTACGCGGCGGGGAACTCCGCGATCAGATGCAGCCCGGCGGCGATCCCGGCCACCCGCACCCCGGGCAGGTACCGCTCCAGCGCACCGATCAGCGCATCCCGCCGCTGCCGGTAGCGGCGCTGGCAGAGCCTCAGCTGCCGGTCGTACCGCCCGGACCGGACGAACTCGGCGAACGCCGCCTGCTCCAGCACCGCATTGCCCAGGTCGGCCACCCGCTTGGCCTCCACCACCGCCGCCAGCAGCTCCGGCGGCGGTACCAGCCAGCCCAGCCGCAGCCCCGGCGCCAGCGACTTGCTCACCGACCCGGTGTACGCCACCCGCTCCGGCGCCAGCCCCTGCAACGCCCCGACCGGCGCCCGGTCATAGCGGAAGTCGCCGTCGTAGTCGTCCTCCACCACCAGCCCGTCGCAGTCCTGCGCCCAGCGCAGCAGCCCCGCCCGGCCCGCCGGCCCCAGCGCCGTCCCCAGCGGGAACTGGTGCGACGGAGTGACCACGGCGGCCCTCGCCCCGCACCCGGCCAGCGCGGCGAGGTCCGGACCGTCCTCCCGGACCGGCAGCGGCACACAGCGCAGCCCCGCCGCCTCGAACAGCTTCGCCTGGCTGGGGCTGCCCGGGTCCTCCAGCGCCACCAGGCGCTGCCCGCGCCCGTACAGCACCCGGCCCAGCAGGGTCAGCGCCTGCGCCACCCCGGAGCAGACCACCAGGCCGTCCGGGTCGACCGCGACTCCGCGCCGCCGGGCCAGCAGCTCCGCCAGCGACTCCCGCAGCTCCGGCAGGCCCCGGGGGTCCGGGTAGTCCAGCGCGGTGTGCGGCAGCCGGTCCAGCGCGCCGCGCAGCGCCGCCGCCCACCCGGCCCGGGGGAACGCCGACAGATCGGGCAGCCCCGGCCGGAAGTCCACCAGCGGCGCCGACCGCCCCGAGGTCTGCCCGCCCGGTGCCGGGGTGGTCGGGCGCCCGCGCGGTGCGGGGAGCCCGGCGACCCAGGTCCCCGCTCCCTGACGGCTGATCAGATAGCCCTCGGCCAGCAGTTGCGCATACGCCTCGGTGACCAACCCCCGGGACACCCCCAGGTCGCGGGCCAGCTCCCGGCTGGACGGCAGCAGCGTGCCCGTCGCCAGCCGCCCCGACCGCACCGCCTCCCGGAAGGCCGCCTGTAGCTGCTGCCCGCGCCGCCTCGCGGGCGCCTCCGCCGCAGGGAGCAGCAGCTCCCACGCCGCGCCCGCCCACCGGCGGACCCCCTCCTGCTGCATGGCCCCTCCCACTGGTCCACCAACCGCCCGCCGGATTGGACCTCACGGTAGACCGTCCACCGGGCCAGCATCGGATCATGGACTCCCACCCCGACTCCCCGCCGGCGCCGCCGACCCATCCTTACCCCGACTCCGACTCCGACCCCGATCCTGGCCCCGCGTCCGTGGCCGCCCCCCGGGTCGGTGCTCCGGCCGCCGCCCTGCTCGCGGCCGTCGGCACGCTGATCGTCGGCACCTCCTTCACCGCCGGCAGCCTGCTCTCCCACTACCCGTTCCTCGGCGGCCAGGCCGTCCGCTACGGCCTCGCCGCCCTGCTGCTCGCCGTCATCGCCGCCCGCCGGGGCGAGGGACTGCCGTCCGCGCTGCGCCGACTCCCGCCGCGCCAACTGCTGCGGCTGGCGGCGCTGGCCGCCACCGGCATGGTCGGCTTCAATGTCGCGGTGCTGGCCGCCGAGCGCACGGCGGAGCCCGCCGTACCCGGCGTGGTGGTGGGCTGTGCACCGCTGGTCATCGCGGTGCTCGCGCCGCTGCTGGCGGGCCGCCGCCCCTCCGGGCGGCTGGCCGGAGCCGGGGTGCTGGTCGCCGGGGGAGCGGCGGTGGTGCAGGGGTTGGGCCGCACCGACGGCGGGGGCCTGCTCTTCTCGGTGCTGGCGCTGGCCGGGGAGGTCGCCTTCTCGCTGGTCGCGGTGGAGCTGCTGAGGGTGCTCGGCCCGGTGCTGCTGTCGGCGGCGGCCTGCGCAACGGCCGCCGCCGAGGCGGCGCTGCTGGGCGTGGTGCTGGACGGCACCGCCGCACTGCGGATGCCCACGGCCACGGAGGCGGCGGCGCTCGCCTGGTACGCCCTGCCGGTCACGGTGGTGGCCTTCTGCTGCTGGTACACCGGCATGCAGCGGCTCGGCGCCGAACGCGCGGGCCTCTTCTCCGGGCTCATCCCGGTGGCCGCCGCGCTGACCGCACCGCTGGTCGGCACCGGCGGCCTCGGCCCGGCCCAGGTGGCGGGCAGTGCCCTGGTGGCCGCCGGGGTGGTCCTCGGCGCACTGACGACGCGTCAGACCAGGCGTCAGCGGCCGGTGAGCCGCCAGACGGTGGTCGCCTTGACCGCACGGTCCTCCAGGTCCGCCACCACCGGCACCTCGTGCAGCGACACCGCCTCGAACCGCTCCCTCGGCAGATAGGCCCGCCCCGGGTCGCCGACCAGCACCAGGGCGCCCCGGTCGCGGGCCCTTTCCAGGAACGGCAGCACCCGCTCGGCCATCGGCCGCTCGTAGAAGACGTCCCCGGCGAGCACCACCTCGGCGCCGTCGCCGTCACCGTCCAGCAGGTCTCCGAGCCGGGGCGCCACCCGTACGCCGTTCACCGCGGCGTTGAGGCTCACCGCAGCCGCCGCGAACCGGTCGATGTCGCTCGCGGTCACCGTCGCCGCCCCGGCCAGCGCGGCGGCCACCGCCACCAGGCCCGACCCCGACGCCAGGTCCAGGACGGTCCGCCCGGCGACGGCCTCCGGGTGGTCCAGCACATGGCGGGCCAGCGCCTGGCCCCCGGCCCAGCCGAACGCCCAGAACGGCGGGGGCATCCGCGCCCCGCCCTGCGCCTGCTCCGTGCGCTCCCAGAGCCCGATCGCCTCGTCCGCCTGGTGCAGCAGCACCTCCGGTACATACGGCGTGGCGGCGACCCGGGTGTGGGCCCGGACGAACTCCTCGGACCGTACAGCGCCCGCAGACCCCACGGCACTCGACAAGGCCCCTCCAGGACTGGTCACGCCCCCGATGCCCCGACCCTACCTGCCCGCCTGGCCGAGTGCGGCGGCCAGAGCAGGGCCAACCGGCCCTCCGGGCCCTCCTCCCGATGGGCTGGGAGGCCCAGCGGTCAGAGCAGGGCGAACTGACCTTCTGGGCCCTCCCGATGGGCTGGGAGGCCCGGCCGGGCGGGGGTCGGCAGCACTTGGCGGGTGGCGGCCGGACGGTCCGGGGCCAGCAGGGCTCTGGTGGTCAGAGCAGGGCGAACCGGGCCTCTGAGGCCTTCTCCCGATGGGCTGGGAGGCCCGGCCGGGGGCGGGCAGCACTCGGCGGGTGGCGACCGGACGGCTCGGGGTCATCCGGGCTCCGCAGGTCAGAGCAGGGCGAACTGACCTTCCGGGCCCTCCTCCCGATGGGCCAGCACCGACGCGGGCCGGGAGGCCCAGCCGGGGGTGGGCAGTACTCCGGCCGCGCGCAGTTCGTCGGTGCCGATCCGGGGCCCGGCCGCCAGATCACGCAGCAGCTCGGCCTGTGCGCCGTGCAGCTCGGCCAGCAGGGCCAGCACGGTGGCCAGATCGATCAGCTCCGTGGTCCAGACGGCAGGCCAGGAGACGGGCCGCACCGCCTCCAGGGAGTCGGGGGAGCCGGGGGAGCCGGGGGAGCCGGGGTCCGCCGTGGCCGGGGCGGCGGCGGCCCGCTCCGCGAACCAGGTCTCCAACACCCGCTCCCCGCCCGCCCGGTAGGCCCAGGCCGCCTCCGGCACCGGGGCGATGCGGCCGCCGCCGACCAGCAGCGCCCGCTCCTGAGCGTCATACGCCAGCGTGGCCGGGAACCCGCCCGGGCTGTCCGGGACCGGGCGGCGGACGAACGGCCGCTGCCCGCCCGGCATCCGGGGCCGTCCGCCGGGCCGTCCGTCCGCCGGGTCGGCGCACCGCGCCCCGAAGGTGGTCAGCCAGAGCACCCGGCGGCCGAGGGCGGTCCCGCGCCGCCACAGCTCCGGATCGGCCGCCAGCGGCACCGGTACGCCACCGGACCCGGCCGCCTCCGGCGCCGCCGGGTGGCAGCCGACCGCCGCCGTCCAGGCGGCCAGGTCCTCCGCCGTGACCGCGCAGCCGAGGCGGTCCGAGAGCAGTGCGGTGAGGCCGGGGGCGAGATTGGGTTCGCGACCGCCGGGGCGCCGGTACAGCGGGTGCACCGTGACGCGCCCCCGGGCCCGGTGGCCGTCGGGGAGTTCGGCGCTGAAGACGACGGCGGGCCCGGGGGTCTCCTGTGCCACCGCGAAGAGCTGGCTGCCGTCGGCGACCCGCCACAGCTCGGGCCGCGCGGCGTCCAGCAGCCGGTGGTCGGGCAGCAGCCACTGCCGGTCGAAGGCGCCGTGCCGGACCAACTCCGGCTCCGGGCAGGGCCCCTGCTCGCGGACCAGCCGGACCGTGGAGGACGCCCGGCCGGGCAGCTGGGTGACGGCGCTGCGCAGCGTACGGGAGCGGCTTGGCCGAAAGAGCACCGACCGCTCGTCGCCGGTGGCGGCCATCAGCCGCTGCCAGCGGGCCCGCAGGGTGTCGGCGGCGGGCGCCCGCACCCAGTCCCGGCCGGTGCGCGGCGCGGGTGCGGACCAGGGCATCAGCTCGGGCAGCAGGGGGTCACTGCTCCAAGCCACCTGCGCGTCCCCTTCGACTCCTGCGCCGCCACCGTCCCCGGCATGGTACCGAGCAGCGCCGCCCCGGCACCGGGCCGCGACGGCCGGATCGGGTCACCGCAGGCCCGCCGCCGACCGGAAGAAGCAAAAGGCGCCTAAAAGCCTGCTGAACCGATCCGCGCACAGGCAAGTCCCGGAGTCGATTCCCGGACATTCTATGTTCTGTACCTGTCATCAAGGCAGGATTTCCTGCCACGATCTCCTCCGGCCGTACGGTCGGTCGACTGTTCGACCGTCCGCACCGCGCCAGGCTCCGCGCTCCGCCGCTCCGCCCCGGCCCGCTCACCCGTGGGCCGGGATCTCTCCGGCCGCCACCCTGCGGCCAGGTTCCTGATCGGCCGTCACCCTACGGCCGACCGGAAGGAGTCCGTATGCACCGCCCCACACCCGCCCGCGTCGCCACGGTGGCATTGGCCGCGGCGACCGCGCTGCTCGCCGCCGGCGCCCCCGTCACCACCGCGCACGCGGCAGCCCCCTCGCCGGCGGGCGCCCCCACCAGCAGCGCCGTCCCGCTGGCCAAGGCCCAGCGCGCCCAGCTGATCAGCGACGCCGGCCAGGACAGCGGCCGGGTCGCCGCCGCCCTCGGCCTCGGCGCCAAGGAGAAGCTGGTCGTCAAGGACATCGTCGTGGACACCGACGGCACCCGGCACGTCCGCTACGACCGGACCTTCGCCGGCCTGCCCGTCCTCGGCGGCGACCTGGTGGTCCATCAGCGCAAGGACGGCACCGCCGAGGCCGTGGACCGCGCCAGCACCGCCGCCCTCGACCTGACCAGCACCACCCCCGCCGTCGCCGGGGCCGCCGCAGGCAAGGCCGCCCTCGTCGCCGAACCCGGCTCCACGGCCTCCGGCACCGCGCCCCGGCTGGTCGTCTGGGCAGCCAAGGGAACCCCCAGGCTCGCCTGGGAGAGCGTGGTCGAGAGCACCGAGACGGACGGCACGCCCAGCAGGCTGCATGTGGTCACCGATGCCCGGTCGGGCGCGGTGCTGGCGTCGTACGAGGGCGTCCAGACCGGCACCGGCACCGGCGTCTACGTCGGCCAGGTGTCGCTCACCACCACCCAGTCCGGCTCGACCTACCAGCTGAAGGACGCCTCCCGGGGCAACCAGTACACCACCGACCTCAACGGCGGCACCTCGGGGACCGGCACCCTCTTCACCGACGCCGACGACATCTGGGGCGACGGCACCGTCGCCAACCGGCAGTCCGCCGCCGTCGACGCCCAGTTCGGCACCTCCGCCACCTGGGACTTCTACAAGAACACCTTCGGCCGCAACGGCATCCGCAACGACGGCAAGGGCGCCTACAACCGCGTCCACTACGGCAAGAACTACGTCAATGCCTTCTGGGACGACTCCTGCTTCTGCATGACCTACGGCGACGGCTCGGGCAACACCCACCCGCTCACCGCCCTCGACGTGGCGGGCCACGAGATGAGCCACGGCGTCACCTCCGCCACCGCCAATCTCAACTACTCCGGTGAGTCCGGTGGCCTCAACGAGGCCACCTCCGACATCTTCGGCACCGGCGTCGAGTGGTACGCCAACCTCCCCGCCGACCCGCCGGACTACCTCATCGGCGAAGAGATCAACATCAATGGGAACGGCACCCCGCTGCGCTACATGGACAAGCCGTCCAAGGACGGCGCCTCCAAGGACAGCTGGTCCTCCAGCATCGGCAGTGTCGACGTCCACTACTCCTCCGGCCCCGCCAACCACTTCTTCTACCTGCTCGCCGAGGGCAGCGGCGCCAAGGTGATCAACGGGGTCAGCTACAACAGCCCCACGGTCAACAGCATCACCGTCACCGGCATCGGCCGCGACAAGGCGCTGGCGATCTGGTACCGGGCGCTGACCACGTACTTCACCTCCACCACCAACTACGCCGGCGCCCGCACCGGCACCCTCAACGCCGCCGCCGACCTCTATGGCTCGGGCAGCGCCGAGTACAACGCGGTCGCCACCGCCTGGGCGGGCGTCAACGTCGGCTCGCTGCCCAGCGGCGGCGTCACCGTCACCAACCCGGGCAACCAGTCCACCGCCGTCGGCACCGCCGTCAGCCTCCAGGTCAAGGCCACCGGCGGCAGCGGCAGCTACACCTGGAGCGCCACCGGCCTGCCCGCTGGACTCTCCGTCAACTCCTCCACCGGCGTGATCAGCGGCACCCCGACCACCGCCGGCACCTCCAGTGTCACCGTCACCGCCAAGGACGGCGCCAACGCCACCGGCAGCACCACCTTCAGCTGGACCGTCGGGGACGGCGGCTCCAGCGGCTGCACCGCGCAGCAGCTGCTCGGCAACCCCGGCTTCGAGACCGGCAGCGCCTCCCCGTGGAGCGCCACCAGCGGCGTGATCAACAGCAGCAGCAGCCAGCCCGCGCACTCCGGCTCCTGGAAGGCGTGGATGGACGGCTACGGCAGCAGCCACACCGACACCCTGGCGCAGACCGTGACGGTGCCGGCCGGCTGCAAGGCGACGCTGACCTTCTGGCTCCACATCGACACCGCCGAGACCACCAGCACCACCGCGTACGACAAGCTGACCGTCCAGGCGGGCTCCACCACGCTGGCCGGCTTCTCCAACCTCGACAAGGGCGCCGGGTACACGCAGAAGTCCTATGACCTGTCCGCCTTCGCGGGCCAGTCGGTGACGGTGAAGTTCACCGCCACCGAGGACTCCCTGCTCCAGACCAGCTTTGTGGTCGACGACACCGCCCTCACCACCTCCTGACCCGCACCACCCCAGGACGGGCCCGGCAGCACCCGCTGCCGGGCCCGTCCCGGCTGCGTCGGCTGTCCGGCCGGACCTCGATCGAGGACCGGCCGGGACACCGGCGGGCGGCGGGTGAGGTAGCCGAGCAAGAGCGCGGACGGCCCGCTTCCCGTCCATCCTCGGGGGGCCGGCCCCTTGACATCGCGGCGCCTGTTGTGGCTGGTCAGGGCGGTGAAAGGGCCCCTTTGACCCTCCGTCATAGTGGGCGCCATGGACTATGACGTAGTGGTGGCCGGAGGCGGCCCGGTCGGACTGATGCTGGCCTGCGAGCTCCGGCTCGGAGGCGCGCGGGTGGCCGTCCTGGAGCGTCTCACCGAAGTGAAGAAAGGCTTGGCGCCAGTTTTCGTATCGTTGTTCCTCGCCCCCGTACCAGGAAGCAGAACGCCATGACCGAGACCGACATCCGCCCCGCCCGTCCCGCCGAGATCCCCGACCTGCTCGCCTTCTGGGGGCACGCCGCCGAGGGGAAGAGTGTCACCGACGACGAGGACGGCCTCGCCCAGCTGCTGGCCCGTGACCCCGAAGCGCTGATCGTCGCGGAACAGGACGGCCGCCTGGTCGGTACGGTGATCGCCGGCTGGGACGGCTGGCGGTGCCACCTCTACCGGCTGGCCGTCCACCCCGACCATCGGCGGCAGGGCGTCGCGACCGCCCTGCTGGACGCCGCCGAAGCCCGCTTCCGGGCCCTCGGTGGACGTCGGGGCGACGCCATGGTGCTCGACCGCAACACCCTGGGAGCCTCCGCCTGGCAGGCCGCCGGCTACGCCCCCGACGCCGCCTGGACCAGGTGGACCAAGCCCCTGCCCACCGCCGCCGGCTGACCGGACGTCGCGGCCCCGCCCCCGTTGTCAGTGGCGGCGCGTAGCGTCATACCCGGCAGCCAGGGAGCCGACGACAGGGGGGAGGCGCGCCATGCCGCACATACCCGCGGCGGTGCTGCATCGGGTCCGCGACGAGATCGACGTACTGCGCACCGGGGCCGCCCCGGTGCCGGGCAGCCTTGTCCGGCTGCGCGGCCTCGGGCCCCGGCTCACCGCCCTGCTCGCCGAGCTGACCGCCGCCGGCGTCCCCGCCGCACGGCTCACCCCGCTCTGGGCGGCGGCCGAACTGCTGCAACCGCTCACCGACGGCGTGGACCCCACCCCGGCGGAGGCCCAGGCACTCGCCGAACAGACCGCCGACCTGCTCGCCACCTTCGCCACCGCCGAGCACCGCCCGCCCGATGACACCTGACACAGCCGCGCGTACGGGGGTGCCCCTGGTCGGCAGGCCGACCAACCCGGCGATGCGGGCACAGTGGCCGCAGAACCGCCCGGCCCCGGCGGGTGGGCGGGGCTTCAGCCGGTGGCCACCGGGAGCGGGGCTGGCGCGTGGTGGGCGGTGAAGCGGGCTGCGTCCCAGGTGCCGCCGAGGCGGGGGGCCAGGCCGGTCCGGGCGGTGGCCAGGAAGGCTGCGCCGCCGGCGGCGGCGCAGCCCTCGGGCAGTGCGCCGAGCAGGGGCGCCCCGGCGACGGAGGGCAGGTCGGCGAGGTTGCAGCGGGCCGCCAGGTCGGGCGCGGCAGGCCAGCAGCCGACGACCACACCGAGCAGCGGCAGGCCCCGGTGGCGCAGGGCCTCGGCGGTGAGTGCGGTGCCATTGAGGGTGCCCAGTCCGGCCGGGGCGACGGCCAGGACGTCGACGGGCAGGCCGCGATCGGCCATCGCCCGGGCGGCGTCCGCCAGGGTGTGCCCGGCGTCGTCGTACCGGACCAGCAGCCCGCCCGCGCCCTCGACCAGCACCAGATCGTGGCACTCCGTCAGCCGTGCGGCCTCCTCGGCCACCGCCCCGGGGCCGATTGGCGGGAGGCCGCAGCGGCGGGCGGCGGTGTCCGGGGCCAGCGGCTCGGGGTAGCGGGCCAGTTCGCGGCCCGTCACCGGACCGGCCAGCCGGGCCACCTCCGCCACATCCCCGGCGTCACCCGGGGCCACGCCGGTCTGCGCGGGTTTGAGTACGGCCACCCGACGGCCCGCCGCCAGCGCCAGCGCCGCGACGGCCGCCGTGACGACCGTCTTGCCGATCTCGGTACCCGTCCCGGTGACGACCAGTACGCCCATGTCCCTGCTCCGTTCCCGCTATCCGGCGGCGGCAGCCGCCACGACCGCCGCCCCGACCCGGGCCAGGTCGTCGTCGCCGGTGACATACGGCGGCATGGTGTACACCAGGTCGCGGAACGGCCGCAGCCACACCCCGTGCCGAGCCGCCGCGAGGGTCGCCGCCGCCATGTCCACCGGGTGGTCCAGCTGGACCACGCCGATCGCGCCCAGCACCCGCACATCGGCCACGCCCGGCAGTCCGGCGGCGGGGGCGAGCCCGTCCCGCAGCCCGGCCTCCACCCGCTTGACCTCGCCCCGCCAGTCCTGTTCCAGCAGCAGCCCGGTCGAGGCGAGCGCGACCGCCGCCGCCAGCGGGTTGCCCATGAAGGTGGGCCCATGGGCGAGCACCGGCACCTCGCCGCTGCTGATCCCGTCGGCCACGCGGGGCGTGCAGAGCGTCGCCGCCATCGTCAGATAGCCGCCGGTGAGGGCCTTGCCCACGCACATCACATCGGGGGTGACACCCGCGTGGTCGGCGGCGAAGAGTTCCCCGGTCCGCCCGAAGCCGGTGGCGATCTCGTCGAAGACCAGCAGCACCCCATGGGCGTCGCAAGCCTCCCGCAGCACCCGCAGATAGCCGGGGGAGTGGAACCGCATCCCGCCCGCACCCTGCACCACCGGCTCCACGATCACCGCCGCCAGCTCATCCGCATGCCGCTCCACCAGCCCGGCCAGCTGCGCCGTATAAGCCGGGTCGACGGGGGCGTCGAAGCCGGCCGGCGGCTCGGCGGCGAAGACCTGATCGGGCAGCACTCCGCCCCAGAGCCGGTGCATGCCGCCGTCCGGGTCGCAGACCGACATGGGGTGGAAGGTGTCGCCGTGGTAGCCGCCGCGCCAGGTCAGCAGCCGGCGCTTGGCGGGGCGGCCGAGCGAGCGCCAGTACTGGAGGCACATCTTGATCGCGACCTCGACCGACACCGACCCGGAGTCGGCCAGGAAGACATGCTCCAGCGGCTCGGGGGTGATCTCCACCAGCCGGGCCGCCAGCCGTACCGCCGGCTCATGGGTGAGCCCGCCGAACATCACATGGCTCATCCGGCCCAGCTGGTCGCGGACGGCCGCATCCAGCACCGGGTGCCCGTACCCGTGGATCGCCGCCCACCACGAGGACATGCCGTCGACCAGTTCCCGGTGGCCCTCGACGGGTTCGGCCAGCCGCAGCCGCACCCCCGAGGCGGACTCCACCACGAACGGGGGGACGGCCGCCGGCATGGCTCCATACGGGTGCCAGACGTGCGCCCGGTCCAGTTCCAGCAGCGTCTGCGGGGTCAGCGGTGCCATCAGGCGTTGGGCGGCAGGTCGGTGCCCGCGCCACGGCGCCGCACCTGGACCAGGTCGGTACGCGCGGCCCCGGCGGTGACCGGCTCGGCAGCCGCGACCGGCTCGGCTGCCGCCGATGCCTCGGAACCGCAGGCCGACGCCTCGCCGCCGCACGGCCCGCAGCCCCCGTGCCCGCTGGCCGCCGCCTCCGCCGCGTCCGTGCGGTGCTGCGGCAGGGTGGTCCGGTCGGTGCCCTCCACCTCGAAGCCGGCGTCCGCGATCATGTCGAGGTCGGCCTGCCCGGCCTGGCCCTCGCTGGTCAGGTAGTCGCCCAGGAAGACCGAGTTGGCCAGGTGCAGCGCCAGCGGCTGGAGGCTGCGCAGATGCACCTCGCGGCCTCCGGCCAGGCGCACCTCCACATCGGGGCAGACGAACCGGACCATCGCCAGGATGCGCAGGCACCGCTGCGGGGTGAGGTTCCACTCCTTGGCCAGCGGGGTGCCCTCGAACGGGATGAGGAAGTTGACCGGTACCGAGTCCGGGTCCAGCTCGCGCAGCGAGAAGACCACGTCGACCAGGTCGGCGTCGCTCTCGCCCATGCCGGCGATCAGCCCGGAGCAGGCCGACAGGCCCGCCGCCTGGGCCTGCTGCACGGTGTCCACCCGGTCCTGGAAGTCATGGGTGGTGCAGATGTCGGCGTACTTGTCGCCCGCCGTGTTGAGGTTGTGGTTGTAGGCGTCGGCTCCGGCCGCCCGCAGCCGCTCCGCCTGGTTGTCGGAGAGCAGCCCGAGGCAGGCGCAGACCTCCACGCCGTCGTTCTGCCCCTTGATCGCGGCGATGGTGTCGGCGACGCGGTCGATGTCCCGGTCGGTCGGGCCGCGCCCGCTGGCCACCAGGCAGACCCGCTTGGCGCCGCCGGCGACACCGGCGGCGGCGGCCTGTGCGGCCTGGTCCGGCTTCAGCCAGGTGTACTTGAGGATCCCGGCCTGGGAGCCGAGCCGCTGCGAGCAGTAGGAGCAGTCCTCGGGACAGAGGCCGCTCTTCAGGTTGACCAGGTAGTTGAGCTTCACCCGGCGGCCGAACCACTGCCGCCGTACCCGCCCGGCGGCGGCCACCACGTCGAGCAGTTCGTCATCGGAGGTGGCCAGTACGGCCAGTGCCTCCTCCCGCGTGGGGAGCTCGCGGCGAAGGCCCTTGGCGACCAGCGTGTCCAGGAGATCCATGGGCCAGATCCTGCCTCCGGAGGCGGAGACCCGCCAGAGCGGAACCTGCCAGAAGATCGGCGCCCGGCTTTGACCGGTTGTCACAGCTCCACCGCGCACGGTAGTGACGCAGGTCACGGAGGTGGGACCAGGCGGCGGACGGCTCCCCCCTCGTGTCCGTTCATGATCGGTCCGCATAGACTCCGGTGCCATGACACACCAGGGGGAGGGCGTCGGCCCGCACCGCGACCCAGCACAGGACTCGGACCCGGCACCGGATTCGGACCCGGCACAGCCCCAGGACGGGCCCGAAGCCCCGGCCCGCCTCCGGCGACGCCCCTCGCCCCGGCTCTGGGCGGCGCTCTCCTGCGTGGTGGTGGTGGGCCTCGGCACGGCGCTCTGGGTGGACCACTCCGACGGCGGCGGGCTGCTCGGCGGATCCCAGGACGCCGCCGGGGCGGGCCTGTCGGCCGGGCCGGACCCGGCGTCCACGGCCTCCGCAGACCCCGACGCCTTCGGGGTCGAGCACTACTTCCCGGCGACCGACGCCGTCGACGAGGGAGCCGTCCAGGCCCGCCGCAGCACCTCCCGGCAGGGCGCCGACTGCGGTGAGGTCCTTCAGGGCAAGGCGGCATCGAAGCTGGGCAAGCTCGGCTGCACCGGCTATGTCGGCGCCACCTACAC
Organism: Peterkaempfera bronchialis; assembly: GCF_003258605.2. Classification (NCBI taxonomy): domain Bacteria; kingdom Bacillati; phylum Actinomycetota; class Actinomycetes; order Kitasatosporales; family Streptomycetaceae; genus Peterkaempfera; species Peterkaempfera bronchialis. Next base: position 429,208 of record NZ_CP031264.1, on the reverse strand, counting down.
CCGCGCGGACGGCGAGGTCCTCACCACCGTCACGGTGCTCCGCTTCAAGGACGACGGGACCGCGCGCAAGGCCGCCACCGCGCTCAACGGCGCCGCCGCCTCCTCCGATGTCACCTTCGCCCTCCCCGACGACCCCGCCCAGGACGGCGCCGAGGCCCCCGTGCCGCCCGCCCCCGACGCGCTGTTCACCCGGGTCGCGGCGGTGCGCGGCTATGTCACCGTCACCAGCTCCGCCTTCCGCGACGGCCACAAGCCCGGCGTGCTCGACCAGGACCAACTGGCGGAGGCCACCCGCGCGGTCGCCTATACCGCCGGCGCCCAGTTCATGTGGCTCTGAGCGCCGAGCTCCACGGCACCGACCGAGCGCGCCGCCGTCAGAGCCGGTCCACCCCCGTCAGAGCCGGTCCACCGCCGTCACCCGGACCACCGCCCGGCCGGCGTCGTCCGAGGCGGCCAGGTCGACCTCGGCGGTGATGCCCCAGTCGTGGTCGCCCGCCGGGTCGTCGAAGACCTGGCGCAGCCGCCACAGCCCGCGCTCCTCCTCGATCAGCAGCAGCTTGGGCCCGCGCGCGTCCGGCCCGGTGCCCAGGTCGTCGTGCTCGTCCCAGTACGCGTCCATGGCGTCCGCCCAGCGGTCCGCGTCCCAGCCGAACTCCCCGTCCAGCGCGCCCAGTTCGTCGTACCGCTCCAGCGCAGCCAGCTCCACCCGGCGGAACATCTCATTGCGCACCAGCACCCGGAACGCCCGCGCATTGGCGGTGACCGGCGTGGTCCGCTCCTCGATGGCGACCGGGACGCCGTCCTCCTCGGACGGGTTGGCCAACTGCTCCCACTCGTCCAGCAGGCTGGAGTCGACCTGCCGGACCAGCTCGCCCAGCCAGGCGATCAGGTCCTTGAGGTCGTCGTTCTTCACATCCTCCGGCACCGTCTGCTCCAGCGCCTTGTAGGCGCCGGCGAGATAACGCAGCACCAGGCCCTCGCCGCGCGCCAACTCGTAGTGGCCCACGTAGTCGGCGAAGGTCATCGCCCGCTCATACAGGTCGCGGGCGACCGACTTGGGCCGCAGCGGGTGGTCCCCAATCCAGGGGTGGGCGCGGCGGTAGACGTCGTAGGCGTGGCTGAGCAGCTCCTCCAGCGGCTTGGGATAGCCGATCTCCTGGAGCCGCTCCATCCGCTCCTCGTACTCGACGCCGTCCGCCTTCATCTGCGCCACGGCCTCACCGCGCGCCTTGTTCTCCTGCGAGGCCAGGATCTGCCGGGGGTCGTCCAGCGTGGACTCCACCACCGAGATCACATCGAGGGCATAGGTCGGCGACGCCGGGTCCAGCAGCTCGAAGGCGGCCAGCGCAAAGGTGGAGAGCGGCTGGTTGAGCGCGAAGTTTTCCTGCAACTCCATGGTGAGCCGGACGATCCGGCCCTCGGAGTCGGGCTGCGGCAGCCGCTCCACCACGCCCGCGTCCAGCAGCGAGCGGTAGATGGCGATGGCGGTGCGGATGTGGCGCCGCTGCGCGGACCGCTCCTCGTGGTTGTCGGTGAGCAGCCGCCGCATCGCCTCGAAGGCATTGCCGGGTCGGCCGATCACCGAGAGCAGCATCGCGTGGCTCACCCGGAACCGGGAGACCAGCGGCTCCGGCTCGGCGGAGATCAGCCGCTGGAAGGTCTCCTCGCCCCAGTTGACGAACCCCTCCGGAGCCTTCTTGCGCACCACCTTGCGGCGCTTCTTGGGATCGTCGCCCGCCTTGGCCAGCGCCTTCTCGTTCTCCACCACATGCTCGGGCGCCTGCGCCGCCACCTGCCCCACGGTGTCGAACCCGGCCCGCCCGGCCCGGCCCGCGATCTGGTGGAACTCCCGCGCCCGCAGCAGCCGCACCCGCTGCCCGTCGTACTTGCTCAGCGCGGTGAAGAGCACCGTGCGGATCGGCACATTCACCCCGACGCCCAGGGTGTCCGTCCCGCAGATCACCTTGAGCAGTCCGGCCTGCGCCAGCCGCTCCACCAGCCGCCGGTACTTGGGCAGCATCCCCGCGTGGTGCACCCCGATCCCGTGCCGCACATAGCGCGACAGATTGCGGCCGAACCTGGTGGTGAAGCGGAAGTTGCCGATCAGTGCGGCGATGGCGTCCTTCTCCGCCTTGCTGCACATGTTGATGGACATCAGCGACTGGGCCCGCTCCACGGCGGCCGCCTGGGTGAAGTGCACCACGTACACCGGGGCCTGCCCGGTGGAGAGCAGCTCCTCCAGGGTGTCGTGCATGGTGGTGCGCCGGTACTCGTAGAAGAGCGGCACCGGCCGCTCCACCGACTTCACCACCGTGGTCGGCTTTCCGGTGCGGCGGGTCAGATCCGCCTCGAACCGGCGGACGTCGCCCAGCGTCGCCGACATCAGCAGAAACTGCGCCTGCGGCAGCTCCAGCAGCGGCACCTGCCACGCCCAGCCCCGGTCCGGCTCGGCATAGAAGTGGAACTCGTCCATCACCACCTGGGAGATGTCGGCCCGCTCGCCGTCCCGCAGCGCGATGGAGGCCAGCACCTCGGCCGTGCAGCAGATCACCGGCGCGGTCGGGTTGACGCTGGCGTCGCCGGTCATCATCCCGACGTTGTCGGTGCCGAACATCTTCACCAGCTCGAAGAACTTCTCCGAGACCAGCGCCTTGATGGGCGCGGTGTAGAAGGTCCGCTCGCGCCGCGCCAGCGCGGTGAAGTGCGCCCCCGCCGCCACCAGGCTCTTGCCGGAGCCCGTCGGCGTGTTGAGGATGACGTTCGCCCCGGAGACGATCTCGATCAGCGCCTCCTCCTGGTGGGGGTACAGCGTGATCCCCCGCTCCTCGGCCCAGCCGGCGAAGACTTCGAAGAGGGTGTCGGGATCAGCGCTGCCGGGCAGCTCGTCGATGAGGCTCACCGCCCCATACTGCCTGGCCGGGCCGCACCCGGGCAAAGCTCGGCAGCCGCCTCCCGGCCCGACCGGGCCCGAGCGGACTCCGGCCGGACCCGAACAGGCCCCAGCGACCTCGTCAGCCCCGCCGCACCGGCACCCGCACCGGCACCCGCAGCGGCGCCCGGAAGGAGAGCAGCCCCAGCATCGGCGGCGGGCCGCCCGCCAGGTCCGCCCGTACGCCCGGCAGCGCCCGCGCCGCCGCCCGCAGCGCCACCGCCGCCTCCGTCCGCGCCAGCGACGCACCGGGGCAGCGGTGCCGCCCGGCACCGAACGCCAGATGGTGGCGGATGTTCTCCCGGTACGGGCAGAGCCGCTCCGGCTCCGCGAACACCTCCGGGTCGGAGCCCGCCCCCATCAGCAGCAGCAGCAACTGCGCCCCCGCCGGCAGCCGCACCCCGCCCAGCTCGGTCTCGGCCGCCGCCACCCGCCGCCAGCTGGTCACCGGAGGCTCACGGCGCAGCACCTCCTCCACCCATGCCTCGGCGAAGCCCGCCTCGCCGCCCGCCCGAGCCCAGGCCCCCGGCTCCTCCAGAGCCCGGCGCAGCACCGTGGCGATCAACTGCCCGGTGGTGGACTGCCCGGCGATCAGGACGAAGAAGCAGACCGCCACCGCCGTCGCCGCGTCCAGCGGGGTGCCGTCCGGCAGCCGGTGGACCGCCAGGGCGCCGATCAGGGTGTCCGAGGCCGCCGGGGCCTCCGCCACCCGCGCCACCAGCCAGCGGTGGAAGTCGGCGACCGACTCCGCCAGCTCCACCTGCCGCTCGGCCGACGACCGCCCCCAGAACAGCTCCAGCGAGTCATCGCTCCAGCGGACCAGGGTCAGCGGGTCCACCCCGTCGACTCCGAGCAGACGCATCATCACCAGGCAGGGCAGCAGCCGGGCGAAGTCCGGCACCAGGTCCGCCCGCCCGGTCCGGTCGAGCCGCTGCCGTACCCCGGCCAGCAGCCCGCCGGCGACCTCCTCGGCCACCGGCACAGCCGCCGCCACCCGCGCGGCATTGAAGAACCGGGTCACCAGGCGGCGCAGCCCCGCATGGCTCGGGCCGCCGTTGTCGGCCAGCGCCGGGGGCAGCGTGAAGCCCGCCCGGGCCAGCACCCGGAGCGCCGCCACCGGCAGTGCGGAGACCGCCAGCTGCGCGTTGTCCGGCCGGAACGCCACCGGGTCCAGCAGGACCTGCCGCACCTCCGCATGACGGCTCACCAGCCAGAGCCCGGTGCCCGCGTCCCGGTGCACCGGGGCCTGCTGCCGCAGCGCCGCCAGCACCGGGTGTGGATCGTGGACGAACGGCTCGCCGAAGAGGTCCAGCGGCCCGTACCCGCTCGGCGTATCCACCCCAGGGCCGGGCGCGGCACCGGGGAGCTGCGCGACGGTCATGCCGGGACGCTAACACGCGCGCCGCGCCCCGCCGACGTGATCAGGAACGCGTTGCCGCGCCCCGGCGGCGCATGCCACAGTGCGCTCCATGGCCCACCCCACCGCCACCGATCCGGCCCCGGCCACCGGCCCGGATCAGGCCGCAGCCCCGGACCCGGGAGCCGTCTTCGACTGGCTGGACCGCCGCGCGGCGCTGCGGGCCCGCGCCGGGCTGACCCGCACCCTGCGCAGCCGTCCCGCCGACGACCCGGTGCTGGACCTGGCGAGCAACGACTACCTGGGCCTGGTCCGCCACCCCCGGGTGACCCGCGCCGCCGCCGACGCCGCGCTGCGCTGGGGCGGTGGGGCCACCGGCTCCCGGCTGGTCACCGGCACCACCGAACTCCACACCGAACTGGAGCGGGAACTCGCCGACTTCTGCGGGGCCGAGGCCGCGCTGGTCCTCTCCTCCGGCTACGCCGCCAACCTCGCCGCCCTCACCGCGCTCACCGGGCCGGGCACCCTGATCGTCTCCGACGCCTACAACCACGCCTCGCTGATCGACGGCTGCCGCCTCTCCCGGGCGGCGGTCCGCCAGGTGCCGCACGCCGACCCCGGCGCGGTGCGCGCCGCCCTGGCCGCCCACGGCGGCGGTCGGGCACTGGTCGTCACCGACTCGCTCTTCTCGGTGGACGGTGACGCCGCACCGCTCCCCGAACTCTCCGCCGCCTGCCGGGCCCATGGCGCCGCGCTGCTGATCGACGACGCCCACGGCCTCGGCGTGCTCGGCCCCGGCGGGGCCGGTGCCCCGGCCGGCTGCGGCCTGGCGGGCACGCCGGACACGGTGGTCACCGTCACCCTCTCCAAGTCCCTGGGCTCCCAGGGCGGGGCGGTGCTCGGCCCCCGGCGGGTCATCCGGCACCTCACCGAGACCGCGCGCACCTTCATCTTCGACACCGGGCTCGCCCCGCCGCCGCCGGGGCGGCCCTGGGTGCGCTGCGGCTGCTGCGCGAGGAGCCGCACCGCGCCGCCCGCGCCCGGCAGACCGCCCGGCAGCTCGCCGCCCGCCTCACCGCCGCCGGACTGCCGGCCAACACCCCCGACGCGGCCGTGGTCTCGGTACGCGCGCCCGCTCCGGAGGCGGCGGTCACCTGGGCCGCCGACTGCCGGGCGGCCGGAGTCGCCGTCGGCTGCTTCCGGCCGCCGTCCGTCCCCGACGGTCACTCCCGGCTGCGCCTGACCGCCCGTGGCGACCTGACCGACGCTCAGCTCGACCTGGCCGTAAACGTGATTTCCCGCACAGCGCCATGGAATGCCGATCCCCGGTAAACCCATGAACGCGCCATTCGGCGGGCTCCATTCGGCCGAATGGAGCCCACGTGGATATCAGCATTCCGGTTCAGCCGATCCGGCCGTACCAGACGCTCTTCGTCCAGATCCGCTCCAGCCGCACCCGTGCGCCGCGGTGCGGTGCGTGCCAGATCCGGCCCGACCCGGCATAGATACCGACGTGGTAAACGCTGGAACCCCGATGGAAGAAGACCAGATCCCCTGGCCGACGGCTGTTCTGCCCGATGTGGCGCGTCTTGTTGTACTGCGCCTGGGCGGTGCGTGGCAGGTTCTTGCCCGCCTTCCGGTACGACCACATCACCAGACCGGAGCAGTCGAACCGGCTCGGTCCGGCGGCCCCGAACACATACGGCGCCCCCCTCTTGGCCGCCGCGATCCGCAGCGCCTTGGCGGACAGCGTCGCGGCGTCGGCCTGGGTGCCGAGCCCGGGTGCCAGGCCCACGCCGGCCACCGCTGCCGCCGTCAGCACGGCGGTGGCTCCGACGCGGTTGATCAGTCGGCCCCGCTGCGGTCCGACGCGACGCCCCTGGTGGGAGGGGCTATCGCTGCCCTCCTCGGCGCCGTCCTGCCCTGCGGGGGCGGGAACGGCCTGGGCGCCGTGGTGCGCGGGGGCATGGGTGCGAGGTGTCGCAGACATGCGAGTCCTTCCGGAACCGCCTGCGAAAGATGACCTGTCGGATTCGGGCACCGAAAGCTGCCCGGCCACCGAAGTGGCTTCACCCCAAGGGGTGGTGATGGGCCCTTGCCGCGGCACTGCCGCGACGGAGGCTCTCCCACCCCGCCGTGCTCGGGTCTCCCGCTCTCGCCGAAATCGAGTTCGCGCCTGGCGTCCGGACCGGTGGCGAGATTAGGCGTCCGGCCGGACCGCCCCGCCATGGTGACGGGGACTTGTCGCGTTCGGCGGCCAGTATTGGCAGATTTCTGAGCCATCTTCATCTTGAGGCCGGGGATTGTGACTCTTGTCACCCGGCCGATCGGTAGCTTGAAGGCCAGTTCGCGCCATCGCGTCGGAGCCCTTCCCGGAAGGGTCCGAAGAAATCGAAAACCCGCGTTTCACCTGCGCTTATGCGCCCCCTTGCGAGGGCTCCGAGCGGGGGTTTCCGACCCCGTCTGACGGCCCTTCCGGAACGCTCCGTTCCTGCATTCGGGGTAGTCAACTCCATCAGGTGGGCGACACGCCGGATCCGGGTCCGTCCGGGTGGTCCGTTCACCCGTCCGGGGCGCTGCGGAGGTTGACCCCGTCACGCATCGCGCGCCGACGCGTTGTCAGGGGAGGCATCCGCGCTGGGGGAGTGAGGCCGGGTCAGCTGTTCGACGCCGACCGATGCGCTCGCCCGATGCGCCACCCGCAGCCCCCGCAGTCCCCGCTGTCCCCACGACGCCCGTAGCGGCCCGTCCCAGGGTCTCCGCGCGTGGGTTCGCGCTCCTTCTGCTTCTGTGCGCTGTGGGCGCCTCCATGCGCGCTCGCCGCAAGCGGAGTCCGGGTTGCCACTCGCGACTGGGTCGCGGTAGCGCGTTTACCCCCGCGCATCACGCGATATATCGTGTTCTGGACGCGAGCCCGCCCGCAGCCGCAGGAGTGACCGGTGACCGCTTCCGTACCCGCCCAGAGCCTGGCCCCCGCCGCCCCCGTGGAGATGCGCGCCGCCGACGAGGACCGCGACCGCACCGCCGCCGTGCTCGCCGAAGCCCTCGCCCACGGCCGGCTGGCCCCCGAGGAGCACGCGGAGCGGCTGGAGGCGGCCTACGCCGCCCGTACGCTCGCCGAGCTCGCCCCGCTGACCCGCGATCTGCCCGCCGTGGACCAGCCCGGCGCGGGCGGGCCCTCGGACGGCACCGCCGCGCGGCCGTGGACGGCCGCCGAGCCCGTGGTGGCGGTCCTCAGCAAGCTGCGGCGCGGCGGCCAGTGGCCGGTGCCGCCGAGGAGCGCGTTCCGGGCGCGGTTCGGCGCGGTCGTGCTGGACCTGCGGCATGCCGTCTTCACCCGGCAGGAGGTGGTGATCGAGGCGAGTTCCTTCTGCGGCAAGGTCGAGCTGGTCGTCCCGGACGGCGCCCGGGTGTACGACACCGGCACGGTGCTGCTCGGCAAGCGGTCCACCCCGGTCGGCGGGTCCCCGGCGGCGGCCGACGGCCCGGTGATCCGCATCACCGGCCGCAGCGTCCTGGGCCATATCCGGGTCGTTTCGGAGTACGACGCCCACCACTGGCTGGGCTGACCGGGGACCTCAGAAGCCGAAGACGCCCCCGGACTCTCCGGCGGCGGAGCAGCGGTTGCCGTACGTCCGGGTGAACCGCACCGTGCGGCCGCCCCAGTCGCCCCGGGCCTCGCCCGTGACCGGGGCGTAGATCATCGGGCACATCACCCCGCGCGTCGCCCGCACCGCCGAGAGGTCGCCCCGGGCCGCCCGCAGCGCCGCGCAGGCGGTGGCCGGGTGGGGGTGCGAGCCGCCGTCGGGGTCGCACTCCAGCACCACCGAGCCCTGCACCCGCCCCGAGGTGCTCTCCCCGCTGTGCAGGGTGAGGACCAGCCGGGACCCGGAAGCGGCGGGAACGGCCTCCTGGGCGGGGAGCCCCAGCGCGGCTGCCACCGCCAGCCCGGCGGCGGTGAGGGCGTGGGTCCAGGGCATGGTGTTCCTCCAGGGCGGGCGGGTCCGCGTACGTCGGAGCCAGACCTACCGCAGTCCGCCGTCCGGAGCGCGTCTGATCACCCGTTCGTGGGCGTGCCGCCCGCCCGTACCCGCCCGCCCGTACCCGCCCGGCCCCCGTCCGTGCGCCGCCCGAAGCGGCGGACGAAGCGTCGCTCAGCCGGCCTGCTGGGCGGCGCCGGCGGCGCCCTGGGTCCGTGCCTCCAGCGAGGCGAGGTACGCGTTGTACGCCACCAGCTCGGCGTCGCCGTCCCGGTCCGCCGCCCGGTCGCGGCGCCGGGCCTGCCGCTCCTCCGACCTGGCCCACTGGAAGACCAGCGCGATCAGCACGATCGCCGTCGGGATCTCACCGAAGGCCCAGGTGATGCCGCCCGCGATCTGCTGGTCGGCCAGGGTGTTGGTGCCCAGCGCGGCCGGCGGGTCGGCGAAGGTGCGGACCAGCAGGTGGTTGGCCATCATCACCGCCACGCCGAAGAAGGCGTGGAACGGCATGCCCATGAAGAGCTCCAGGATGCGCATCACATAGCCCGGCCGGTGCGGACCCGGGTCCACCCCCATGATCGGCCAGAAGAAGACCAGGCCGACCGCCAGGAAGTGCACCATCATCGCGATGTGGCCCACCCGGTGTGCCATCAGGAAGTCGAACAGCGGTGTGAAGTAGAGCCCGTAGAGGCTGGCGATGAAGAGCGGGATGGTGAACGCCGGGTGCGAGACCACCCGGAGGTACCGGCTGTGCAGCAGCGCCACCGCGAGTTCGCGCGGGCCCTTGCGCCCCTTGGCGGCCGGCCGCAGCGCCCGCAGCGTCAGCGTGATCGGGGCGCCCAGCAGCAGCAGGATCGGCGAGAGCATGCTCAGCACCATGTGCTGGAGCATATGGGCGCTGAAGAGCACCATCCCGTAGTCGTTGAGCCCGGTGCAGGTGGTCAGCACCAGCGTGGCCACGCCCGAGAGCCAGGCGACCGCCCGGCCCACCGGCCACCGGTCGCCGCGCCGCCAGAGCCGGACCGCTCCGGCGCCGTACAGCAGCAGCGCCACCAGGCTGCCCAGCAGGAAGACCCAGTCCGGCGACCAGGAGAGGGCGGTCGACAGCGAGTACGGTGCGAGCACCCCCCCGTGGTGGTGCATCCCTGCCATGCCGTCACCCATGGGCGGATCCCGCTTTCCCTCGCACCGGCGGCGAAGCGGGGCACAACCCTGGTCCGCTTCGTCCGACTTTCGTCCGCACCAGGGTAGATCCGCCCCCCGGCCGTCCCGCAGCCGGGGGGGCGGGGGTGGCTCAGACGACCGTCTCGGCCTCCGCGTAGCGCTCCGCCGGGACCGTCTTGAGGTCGGCGACGGCGTCGGCCAGCGGCACCAGGTTGATGTCGGTGCCCTGGAGTGCGGTGATGTGCCCGAAGGCGCCCTTGTGCACCGCCTCCACGGCGTGCCAGCCGAACCGGGTGGCCAGCACCCTGTCGTACGCCGTGGGGGTGCCACCGCGCTGCACATGGCCGAGGATGACCGGCCTGGCCTCCTTGTTGAGGCGGTGCTCCAGCTCGCGGGAGAGCTGCGTGGCCACGCCGGTGAAGCGCTCGTGGCCGTAGATGTCGGTGGTGCCCGCCTCCCAGTGCATGGTGCCGGGCTCCGGCTTGGCGCCCTCGGCGCAGACCACGATGGCGAACTTCTTGCCCCGGTTGAAGCGCTCGCGGACGACCTCGGTGACCTTCTCGATGTTGAACGGCCGCTCCGGCACCACGATGGCGTGCGCGCCCGCCGCCATCCCGGCGTGCAGCGCGATCCAGCCGGTGTGGCGCCCCATGAGCTCCACCACCATGACCCGCTGGTGCGACTCTGCCGTGGTCTTCAGCCGGTCCAGCGCCTCGGTGGCCACCGAGACGGCGGTGTCGAAGCCGAAGGTGACATCGGTGCAGGCGATGTCGTTGTCGATGGTCTTGGGCACTCCGACGATGGGCAGCCCGCCGTCGCTGAGCAGCCGCGCCGCCTTGAGGGTGCCCTCGCCGCCGATCGGGATGATCCCGTCCAGGCCGAGGTCCTCGCAGTACTGCCGGGCCCGCGCCACACCGTCGCGCAGATGGCTGGGCTGGACCCGGGTCGAGCCCAGGATCGTCCCGCCCTGGGCGAGGATGCCGCTCACCGAGTCCAGCGTGAGCGGGCGGTGGCTGCCCTCCAGCAGGCCCCGCCAGCCGTCCTCGAACCCGATGATCTCGTCACCGTGGTCGACCACTCCGCGGTGGACCACGGAACGGATCACGGCGTTCAGACCAGGGCAGTCACCGCCGCTGGTCAGCACACCAATACGCATCGCTTTGCAACTCCCGAGCAGAACCGGACGGCCGGACTACCACATTGGAACGACCCCGCCAGCCTAGCGGGCCACTCCGACGCCGGTCTGGCGAGGAGGTTGCCGCAAGGTGACGGAAGCATCGGACCGGATCACAGTCATCCGAGCCGATCATACCGGCCCCGGCGTCCGGCCAGACAGGGGCGGACGCGGAGGCGGCGCCGTCGGCGCCCCCGCGCTGGAGGAGACACGGGGCGCCGGTGGGTCACACCGACGCTCCGTATGAAGATGTCCATGCAGGTGTCACGCGGTTGTCCCGCGCAGCCCTGCCCAGCGTACGGGAGGGCTCCGACGGCGGGTCGGCCGTCAGGCGTTCTGCTGCTGCCGGGTCGCCGCGATCCGCTCCGACCGCAGCGCGTCGTACCAGGTGGTGTCGGTGGGCGGCAGAGCGCTCACATCCAGTGCCAGCTTGAGCAGCAGGTCGGCCAGCGCCGGGTTGCGGGCCATCACCGGGCCGTGCAGATAGGTGCCGAAGACGGTGTCCCGCCAGGCGCCCTCGGTGCCGTCGCCGGTGCCGTTGCCGCCGCCCACCTGCACGGTGGCCAGCGGCGACACGCCCTGCCCCAGGTGGGTGATGCCCTGGTGGTTCTCGAATCCGGTCAGCGGCGGCAGCCCCAGCCGGGGGTCGACCTCCGCCAGGATGTCGCCGACGTTGCGGGCGCCCTCGCCCCGGGTGCTGTGCACATCCAGCAGGCCCAGACCCGCTTCGCGCTGCCCCAGGTCGTTGATGAACTCATGGCCCAGGATCTGGTAGCCCGCGCAGACCGAGAAGACGATGGCGCCGTTCTCCACCGCACGCGGCAGCCCCGGGTCCACCCGCAGCCGCTCGGCGGCCAGCCGCTGCGGCCGGTCCTCGCCGCCGCCGATCAGGTAGATGTCGCCACTGGTGGGGACCGGCTGGTCGGAACGGACGTCGATACGGGTGACGTCCAGGCCGCGCTGCCGCGCCCGCCGCTCCACCACCAGCACATTGCCCCGGTCGCCGTACGTGCTCAGCAGGTCCGGGTAGACCCACACCAGGCGCAGGCTGCTGTCACTCATGCTCGTCCTCGATCTTCCCAGGTCATCCGATGGCCGTCGGCCGGGCCTCAACCCGCCACCGCGCGGCGCAGCTGCTGGAACGCGGTGTAGTTGGCAATCGCCTCGATCCGGCCGGGCGGCGCCGAGCGGGCCACCTCCGCCAAGGAGTCGACCACCTGGAAGTGCAGGCCCGCAACCTCCAGCCGGACCGCCAGGTCGAGCTTGCGCTGCCCCATCACAAAGACCGGGTGCCCCGCCAGCCGCTCATAGTCCACGTCCCACAGCCAGGAGGTGTCGGTGCCGTCCGCGTCCAGCGCGTTCACCGACAGCAGCACCGGCGTGGGCGGCCCGTCGATCAGCGAGAACGTCTCCAGCCAGCCCGCCGGGTTCTTGGCCAGCAGCAGCCGCAGCTCCCGGCCCTCGTATGTCACCACGTCGTACCGGCCGGCCACGGCGGTCACCGACTGCATCCGCTGGAGCGCCATCTGCGGGGCCACCCCGAAGACGGCCGCCACCGCGGCCGAGGTCGCCGCATTGGCGAGGTTGGCCCGGCCCGGCAGCTGCAACTGGATCGGCCAGGCGGCGCCCTGCGGGTCGTACACATGGTCGCCGGAGAGCGCCCAGTGCGGCTGCGGCCTGCGGAAGCCGCACTCCCCGCAGAACCAGTCGTCCCCGGGGCGCTGCATCACACCGCCGCAGGCCGGGCACGACCAGGCGTCCTCCTTCCACGCCTGCCCGGCGGCCACCCACACCACCCGGCGGCAGGACGACGCCGCCCAGGTCACCAGCGGGTCGTCGGCGTTGGCGATCACCACGGCCTCGGTGTCCTGGAGGCCCTCGCGCCACCGCTCCGCCAGCATCCGGGTCTCCGCCGCGCGGTCCAGCTGGTCACGCGAGAGGTTCAGCAGCGCAATCGCCTTGGGACGGGTGTCCCGGGCCACCCCGGCCAGGTACTTCTCGTCCACCTCGATCACGCCGAAGCGGGACTCGCCGCCGCCCGCCAGCGCGGCGGTGATGCCCGCCGGCATATTGGCGCCGAGCGCATTGGAGACCACCGGACCGGCGGCGCGCAGCGCCTCGGCGATCAGCCGGGTGGTGGTCGTCTTGCCGTTGGTCGCGCTCACCAGAACCACGTCCAGGTGTTCGGCGAGCTTGGCCAGCAGGTCGGGGTCGAGCCGGAGCGCGACCTTTCCGCCGATGACCGAGCCGCTGCCGCGACCCGCCGTGCGGGAGACGGCGGCCGCCACCCGGCCCGCTGTGACGGCGATCTTCGCCCGCGCGGGCAGCGACGCGTCGCGCCCGCCCTGCGCCGTGGCCTCCGAACCGGTGCCTGGCATCGTCAGTGGTTCCTCCTCGGTGCGGCGCCACCCGGGGCCGCATCGCGGCCGCTGGGGCAACAGGGACGCCGTCAGCCTACCGACTCCTGCTGCGGGTGCCGCGCGCCGCACCCCCCAGAGATCGTTCGCATCCACCGGATCCGGTTCCGTACGGTGCCTCACCACCCGTTCGCCGACCGCCCCCGCAGGGCATCCGGGCGCACCGCCTAGGCTTGGGCCATGGCATCACCCGGCACCGCACGCGTCCGCATTCCCGGCAGTTCGGGCAGCGTCCATCCGCTGCGCGTGCTGGGTGACCCGGTGCTCCGCGAACCCTGTGCGCCGGTGACCGCGTTCGACGCGGAACTCGCCCGTCTGGTGGAGGACATGTTCGCCACCATGTACGCCGAGGACGGCGTCGGCCTGGCGGCCAACCAGATCGGCGTGCCGCTGCGGGTCTTCGTCTACGACTGCCCCGACGACGAGGACGTCCGGCACCTCGGCAGCATCGTCAACCCGGTCCTGACCGCCGCCGACGGGGTGACCGTCACGGGGGAGGAGGGCTGCCTCTCCGTACCGGGCGTCCGGGCCGGCACGCCGCGCCACGACCGCGCCGTGGTGGAGGGGTTCGACCTGGCCGGGCAGCCGCTGCGGGTCGAGGGCACCGGCTTCTTCGCCCGCTGCCTCCAGCACGAGGCGGGCCACCTCGACGGCGGCGTCTTCCTGGACCACCTCACCGGCCTCCGCCGCCGCCGAGCCCTCCGCACCGCCCGCCGCACCGGCCTCCCCACCCCCTGACCCGCCCAGCCCTGCTACGCCCCGCCCGCGCCTCGCCAGGCTGGTGCTCGCGGCGTTGTCCCGTCCCCGCCCTGCTGGCCCCGCTCGCGCCTCGCGCCTCGCGCCGCGTTCCCGTGCCCGCCCGGTCGTGTCCCGTTCCGCTGGTGTCGCACCCTGTCCAGGGCCCGTCCGTGCCCTGTACCCGTGCTTGCGCCTCGCGCCGTTTTCGCCCGCGCCGCGTTCCCGTGCCCGCCCGGTTGCGCCCCACTCCGCTGGTGCGCGTTCCGACCCTCTACCCGCAACCCGCTCGGTCCCCATGGCCGTCAGTAGCAGCGGGCCGCCAGCAGGGCGATGTCGTCGCCCTTGTCCTCGCCGAAGGCGCTCAGCAGCGCGTCGCACAGCCGCTCCAGGTCGGTCGGCCCCAGCTCCGCCGCCCGCCGCAGCTCTGCCAGGCTGTCGCCCAGGTCGATGCCCCGGACCTCGACCAGGCCGTCGGTGACCAGCAGCACGCGGGTGCCCGGGGACACCGGCTCGGCCAGTGGCTCCGGGTGGCGCAGGCCCAGCCCCAGCAGGGTGCCCCGGGCCGTGGAGTACCGGGCCGGGCCGGCCGGGTCGAGCAGCAGCGGCGGGATGTGCCCGGCATTGGCCACCTGGACCCGGTGCCCGCCCGGCTCCACCAGCACCAGGCAGACCGTCGCCGTCACCCCCGGCTGGAACCGCACCAGCAGCGCGTCCAGCCGGTCCAGTACCTCGCGGGGCCCATGCCCCTCGGCCGCGTAGGCGCGCAGCGCGTGCCGCAGCTCGCCCATCACGGCCGCCGCCTCCAGCGAGTGCCCGGCCACGTCCCCGATGGCCAGCAGCAGTCCCTGGCCGGTCTCCACCGCCTCGTAGAAGTCGCCGCCGATCTCCGCCTGGGAGGACGCCGGCACATACCGCACCGCCAACTCCACCCCCGGCACCTGCGGGAAGCGACTGGGCAGGAAGCTCCGCTGGAGGGTCAGCGCCAGCGAGTGCTCCTCGGAGTACGTGCGCAGCGCCTCCACCGCCATGGCCGAGCCGTGCGCCAGCTGGTTCAGCAGCTCCCGGTCCTCGCCGTCCTCCACGGAGGCCGCCTCCACCGCGAGGCAGAGCGGCGGGCGGGCGCGCTTGGTACGGGCCAGCACCATGCACACATCGCCGCACATCTCGGTGTCGGGCAGCTGCTCCTTCCAGTCGCGGTGCGGCACCACCGCCAGGTCGGCGCCGGTCCGCTCGCCCAGCGCCCAGCCGGAGAGCCAGTGCAGCAGCCCCGCGTGCGCCATCCGGGGCTCGGGGTGGGCCGTCGCCGAGGCGGAGGCCATCCGGAGCACCCGCCCGTCGGGGGCCAGCACCACGGCGCTCGACGGCGAGGTCATCAGCCGTGCCGCGCCACGGGCCGCCGCAGCCGCCAGGGTGTCCACCCGGGTCGCCCCGTACACCGCCAGGGTCGCCTGGTTGAGCTGGGTCATCCGGGCCGCCAGCCGCTCGGCCCGCCGCCGGGCGCGCGCGTACCGGAGCACGGCGGCGACGGTGGCCAGCAGCTCCTCGGGGGCGATGGGCTCGGTGAGGTAGGCGTCCGCGCCCCGGTCCAGCCCCTGGGTGCGGTCGGCCGCCGCCGTCGCGGTGGCGGAGATGTGGACCACCGGCAGCGCCGCCGTGCCGGGGTGGCCCTTGATGTACTCGCAGACCTCGTAGCCGCTCATGTCGGGCAACCGCACATCGACGATGGCCGCGTCGGGCAGGTCCTGCGGATCGGCGAGGAGGGCGATGGCCTGGGCGCCGTCCACGGCCTCGACCACCTGGTGCCCGGCGTGCCGCAGCCAGGCGGCGATGGCGCAGCGGCCCGCCCGGGTGCCGTCCACGACCAGGACCGTCGCGGGGCCGGTCCCGTTCACGGGGCCGCGCCGCCCGTCCGCCTGGCTGCGGGCGGCCTGCTGCCCGGGGCGTACACCGCCCGCCGGGCGTGCCGGTGTACACCCACCGCTGCCCCGATCACCGTGACCGCCGCCTCATGCTTGCGATCCTCGCCCAACCCGGGGCCGCGCGCCAGCGCCGGTACGCCCATTGCCCCCCGTGCGTGCGTCCGAGGGGCCCGCCGCCGGGGCCGCGCGGTGCGGCGTCATGGGCGGTCTCCGCCCAGGCCACACCAGGCCGCAGCGGCCGACCGGCAGCCGGGCAGTCGGGCCCGAACGGGTGGCGAGGGCGTCCCGGCCGGTATCGGCCCGGAGTTCAGACGGAGCACCCCTCGGGGTGCTCGCAGCGGCCGACGCCGTCCGCCGAGAGGCGGCAGACCAGGTCGGCCTGCCGGGCGAGCGCCTGGTCATGGGTGATCAGCACGGTGGTGCGCCCTGCCATCAGACGGCGCAGCGGGTCCAGTACCCGCCGGGCGGCCGGTGCGTCCAGCCCGGCGGTGGGTTCGTCGAGGACCAGCACCGGCGTCGCCCGTAGGAAGGCGCGGGCGATGGCGATCCGGCGGCCCTGGCCGCCGGAGAGCTGGAGCCCGTCCTCGCCCAGCACGGTCTGGTAGCCGTGGGGGAGCGCGCTGATGAAGTCATGCGCGTCGGCGTCCACGGCGGCCTGGCGCACCTCGCTCTCGGTCGCCTCCGGCCTGCCGTAGGCGATGTTGTCGCGGACCGAGGCGTGGAAGAGGTGCGGATCCTGGGGGAGCAGGGTGACGGCGTTCCGTACGGAGGCCGCTGTGACGTCCCTGAGGTCGACCCCGTCCAGCCGGATGGCGCCCGTCTCCGGATCCGGGTCCATGAACCGGACCAGCAGCTTGGCCAGGGTCGACTTGCCCGCGCCGCTGGGCCCCATCACGGCGAGGACCTGCCCCGGTTCCACGTCGAAGGTGACGCTGCGCAGGGCGGGCCGGTCGTGCCGGCCCGGGTAGCTGACCCGGATGTCCTGGCAGCTCAGCCTGCCCTGGACCGCCTCCAGGTCGCGGGCGCCGGGCCGGTCCCGGATGGGCGACTCGGTCGCCAGCAGCTCCATCACCCGCTCGGCGCCGGCCCCGGCGGAGCCGATCACGGTGGCCAGCCCGGAGAGCTGCTGCGCGGGCTCGAAGAGCTGGGCGAGGAACGCGGCGAAGGCGAGCAGCCCGCCGAGGGTGAGCGCGTCGCGGGTCAGCTCGAAGGCGCCGAGGCCCACCACCATGAGCCCGCCGATGACTTCGACCACATTGAGCAGCGGCGGATAGGCGTGGGCGACCCGGGCCGTGGCGAGTTCGGCGCGCAGCAGCGACCGGCCTTCCCGCCGGACCCGCTCCACCTCGCGGTCCTGCTGGTTGTACGCATGCGCGAGGTCGGAGTTGGCGAGGCTCTCCTCCACCACGGCGGTGACCCCGCCCTCGCAGCGGCGGGCCTCGCGGGAGAGCTGCTGGATGCGCGCCCCGAAGCGGCGGGCGGTGAACCAGAAGACCGGGGCGGCGGCGAAGGCCGCCAGCGCCAGCGGCCAGCTGAGGTAGAACGCGGCGCCCGCGAAGAAGACCAGGCTGATCAGTGCCGATGCGGCCTCGATCACCCCGGAGGCCACCAACTGCTCGATCTGGTCGATGTCGGTGGTCAGCCGCGCCACCACATCGCCGTGCCAGCGCCGCCGCAGGGTGTCGGGCGGAAGGGTGTGCAGATGGGAGACGACCTCGGTCCGCAGCCGCAGCAGAAAGCGCTCGGCGACCCGGGTGGCGCTGTACTGGCCGAGGAAGGTGAGCAGCGCCGAGAGTAGGGCGGTGCCGACCATGGCTCCGGCCAGCGGCCAGAAGGCCCCGAAGCGCCGGGGTACCAGGACGTCGTCGATGAGGTTCTTGAAGAGCCACACCGAGGCCACCTCACCGGCCGACCCGGCGACCATCAGGGCGGTGCTCACCGGCAGCCAGCGCCGGTCGGGGCGCACCCACGGCCAGAACCGGCGGAAGACCTCGCGGGCGGGCACCGCAGGCGCCAGCTCCACCGGACTCCGGTCGTCGTCGTCGGCGATGTCGTCGGCGATCCGGAGCGGCTCCTCCGCCATCTGCGCCTCCTGGCACGTCTGCCACCTGGAGCGAGGGTCGGCGGAGTGACCGCCGACCCTCGCAGTGAGGATCTTGTGTGTGGGTTGTGCCTAGTAGCGGTACCGACGGTGGTGCCTGCGGTGGCGCCGGTGGTGCCGCCTGCCGGGACCGTGGTTGCCGCCGAACAGCGCGAAGACGCTCATGGTGGACCTCCCTTCTACGGCTCAGTGGAGGTGAACCTCCGGAGTATGTACGGCGGAAGGGTCGAAAGGGATTTGCCCGATTTGATCCGTCATGGCACGTTTGTTGGGGCTGGATTTCGGATCCCCGCCGAACCGAGGAGTCGCCCGTGTCGTCGGAGAGCACAGCGTCCCGGTACGTGGCCGCCGCCGCAGCGGAGAACCTGTCGGATGAGGCACTGCTGGCAGGGCTGGCAGCCCGCGACCCCGAGATCGCCGCCGTCTTCGTACGCCGCTTCCGCGCCGGGATCTGGGGCGCAGCGGCTTCCGTACTGCACAACCCGCCGCTGGCCGAGGACGTGGTGCAGCAGACCTTCGAGCAGGCACTGCGGCATGCACACGGCTACGACCCGCGCCGGGGGAGCGTACGCCGCTGGATCAATGTCATCGCGCACAACCTGGCGGTGGACATCGTCCGCTCCCGCCGCTGGTCCGTGCCGGTGGACCCGGAGGTGCTGGCGGTGCTCGGGGACAGCCTGACGGAGAGTTCTGAGGAGCAGGCGCTGGCCAGGGAGTCCGCCCGGCTCTGCCGGGCCGCCGTCGCCGCGCTGCCGCATGAGCAGCGGCGGGCGCTGGTGATGGCGGGCCTCTACCGGATGACCGCCCGGGAGGTCTCGGAGTCGGAGCGGATCCCGCTGGGCACGGCCAAGACGCGCATCCGCCTGGCCATGGGCAAGGTGCGCGCGGTGCTGGTCGGTCAGGGCGTCGGGCCCGGCTGAGCCGGGTCCGACCCGGTCCGTACGTCCGAGGCCGCGACCGGGCGGCTCCCCGCCGCCGCCAGCCGGCCCCAGAGCAGGTCGGCCAGCGCCCGGACCATCTCCTCCCGCGAGCAGGGCCGCTGCTCAAGCCACCAGTCGCCGGTGGCCAGCACCATCCCGGTGATGCCGCGCCCCCACGTCTCGGACAGCAGCCCGGCCTCCGCCCCCAGATCGACCTGGAGCCGGACGGCATCGGCGATCTCGTCCGCGATCCGCTGGAGCGCGGGTGCCAGCGGACCGCCCGGCCCCAGCCCGTCGCCCGCCTCGGGGTGGGTGAGGAACCGGTAGACCTGCGGCCGGGCCTCGATGGCGGCCAGATAGGTGTCGAGCACCGCCTCCACCAGGTCCCGCCGCTCCAGCGGCAGCGCCAGCGCGGCCCGTACGGAGGCCAGCAGCCCGGCCATATGGCGCTCCGCCAGCGCCTGGTAGAGGCCGTGCTTGTCGGCGAAGTGCCGGTAGAGGATGGGCTTGGTGATCCCGGCCTCGGCCGCGATGGCGTTCATGCTGGCCCCGGGGCCGTCCCGGCGGATCACCCGGTCGGCGGCATCCAGCAACTGCTCTCTGCGCCCCTCGGCCGCTCCGCCCGCGCCGCTCGCCATTGACATCTCCTACTGACCGGTAACAGACTGCGTCCGAGGTTACCCGAGGTAACACCACGGCGCTCGGATTCCACCGGAGAGATTGATGGCCTTCACGCTCGAACTCGACGACGACCAGGTCACCGTCCGCGACTGGCTGCACGGCTTCGCAGCCGAGGTCATCCGGCCGGCGGCGGCCGAGTGGGACGAGCGCGAGGAGACCCCCTGGCCGGTCATCCAGGAGGCCGCCAGGCTCGGCATCTACTCGCTGGACTTCTACGCTCAGCAGTACGCCGACCCCTCCGGCCTGGGCATCCCGATCGCCATGGAGGAACTCTTCTGGGGCGACGCCGGCATCGGCCTCTCCCTGGTCGGCACCACCCTCGCCGCCGTCAGCGTCCTCGCCAACGGCACCGATGAGCAGATCGGCACCTGGGTCCCGCAGATGTTCGGCACCCCCGACGACGTCAAGGTCGCCGCCTTCTGCTCCTCCGAGCCCGACGCCGGCTCCGACGTCTCCGCGATGCGCACCCGCGCCGTGTACGACGAGGCCAAGGACGAGTGGGTGATCGACGGCACCAAGACCTGGGCCACCAACGGCGGCATCGCCGGCGTCCATGTCGTGGTCGCCACCGTCGACCCCGCCCTGGGCGCCCGAGGCCAGGCATCCCTGGTGATCCCGCCGAACACCCCGGGCCTCAGCCAGGGCCAGAAGTTCAGGAAGCACGGCATCCGCGCCTCGCACACCGCGGAGGTCGTCCTGGACGGCGTCCGGGTGCCCGGCCACTGCCTGCTCGGCGGTCGCGAGAAGCTGGAGGAACGCCTCGCCCGGGCCCGCGAGCGCGCCGCCGCCGAGTCTCGCGGCGACGCCGGGCAGCGGGGGAGGAACGCGGCCATGGCCACCTTCGAGGCGTCCCGCCCCGCCGTCGGCGCCCAGGCTGTGGGCATCGCCCGCGCCGCGTACGAGGTCGCCCTGGACTACGCCAGGACCCGCGTGCAGTTCGGCCGCCCCATCATCGACAACCAGGGCATCGCCTTCACCCTCGCCGACATGCGCACCCGGATCGACGCCGCCCGGCTGCTGGTGTGGCGGGCCTCCTGGATGGCCGCCAACAACAGGCCCTTCACCGCCGCCGAGGGCTCGATGTCCAAGCTCTACGCGGGCGAGACCGCCAAGTGGGTCACCGCCCAGGCCATGCAGATCCTCGGCGGCAACGGCTTCACCCGCGAGTACCCGGTGGAGCGGATGCACCGCGACGCCGCCATCTACACGATCTTCGAGGGCACCTCGGAGATCCAGCGGCTGGTCATCGCCCGCACCCTCTCCGGGCTGCCCATCCGCTGACCGGCCCGCCCCCTAGCCCGGGCCACCCGGCCCGGGCTGCGCGGCGCCGTGCACCAGGGCGTCCGTCACCGTCCGCGCCTGGCGGGCCAACTCATGCAGCCGGTCGCTCTCCGCCGCGTAGAGCCGCAGCGCCTCCTCCACCACGGCCGGCTCCATCTCCAGCCCCGCCAGGTCCACCCGGGCCGACCGGTAGCCCTTGCGCAGCGCCACCAGCTCCGCCTCCACCTGGAGCAGCACCTGCCGGGCCAGCAGCACCGGCTGCCGATGCAGCAGCTCGTAGCGGCGGTACGCGACCGGCAGCAGCTCCCACAGCCAACGCTGCGCCTCCCGCTCCCAGCCCTCCGCGCCCGGCGGCGGCACCGGCGGGGGCCATCCGGGCGGCGCGGCGTGCGGGCGGGCCTCATCGCTCACCCCTCCACCGTGGACCCCGCACCCACCGCGCGCTACCCGGCTTCCCAGGGCCCTCCCTGGCCTCCGCCGCCAAGTCGCCCGGCCCGGTTTCCGTGACTGCCGTTGCCGTGCCTTGTACGTCTCCGCGCCATCGGCCGTCCCGCCTGTAGGGCCTCCTGCGGGGCTGGCTGGTTCCCCGTCCGGTACGCGTGACTGCCGTTGCTAGGCCTTGTACGTCTCGTGCGGATCGCCCACCGCCGCCCAGCGCCTTCCCAGGCCGCTCGGTTCCTGTCACTGCCGTTGCCGTGCCTCGTACGCCTTGTGCAAGACCGCCCTCCGCCATCGGCCGTCCCGCCCGTAGGGCCTCCTGCGGGGCTGGCTGGTTCCCCGTCCGGTTCGCGTGACTGCCGTTGCCGTGTCTCGTACGTCTCGTGCGGGCCGTCCACCGCCGCCGGCCGCCGCCCAGCGCTTTCCCCGGCCGCTTGGTTCCTGCGACTGCCCCGTACGGGGAGCGGCTCAGCCTTCCAGGGCTGCTGCCAGTTCCTCCATGGCCTCCACGGCCAGTCGGCCGCCGGCGTGCACCAGCGCCTCCCGCTGGCCGCCCGGCTCCCCGTCCCGCTCCTGCGACTGCTGCTGCCATGCCTCGTACGCCTCGCGCAGACCGCCCACCGCCAGCGGCTGCCCCGCCCGTACGGCCGCCGCCGCCTCCGCCGCCGTCGCCTCCAGCGCCCCCGCGAACTCCACAGCCCCCGGCACCGGCGGCGCCGAGCGGTCCGGCCGATGGGCCTCCAGCAGCATGGCCACCCGGCCGAGCGCGACCAGGGCCCGCTCGGCGCGCGACAGCCGCTCCGCCCCGAGCCCCCGCTGCCGCACCGGCTCCACCGCCGCCCGCTGCTCCGCAGCCGCCAGCGCGGTCCGGGCCTCCCGCACCGCCAGCAGCGCGGAGCGCACCCCGCTCCCGTCGCAGCCGGCCGGGTCGCCGAAGGCCCGCACCCCCGCCCCGGCATACCGCCCGCACGCCGCCGTCAGCTCCGCCAGCCGGTCGGGCAGCCGCACCGTCTCCCAGGCCGGGAACGCCACGTACGCCACCATGGCGAGCGCCCCGCCCAGCAGCGTCAGCTCCACCCGGGACCGCACCGTCGACTCCAGCGAGGTCCCCGACATGGCCAGCAGGAAGACCACATACCCCGACACAAAGACGCTCGCCGCCGCGAACCCGGAACGCATCGTCAGGTACATCGCCGCGACGAACGCCACCGCCAGCACCGCACACGCCCACGGACCGGGGTGCGACACCGCCGCCACCCCGGTCGCCGCGGCCACCCCCGCCACCGTGCCGGCGACCCGGGCCACCCCCCGGCTGAAGGTCTGCGCGAAGTCCGGGCGCAGTACCACCGCCGCCGTCAGCGCCGCCCAGTAGCTGTGCGGGATGCCGAGCAGCCGCCCCGCCAGGTCCGCCACCACCACGGTCGCCGCCAGCCGCACGGCGTGCCGCAGCACCGGCGACGACCAGTGCAGCCGGGAGCGCACGGTGTGCACCGCCGCCCGCACCATGTCCAGCCCGCTCGGTTGCAGCAGATACCCGCCGCCGCCGTTGCCGGGGGAGTCCACCGCGTCCGCCGCCTCGCCCAGCAGCGCCGCCAGCCGCGACCCGGCCCGCCGGGCGGCGCCCTGCAAGGCGGGGCCGCCCGACGGCGCCGCCAGCACCCCCGCCACGCCGGGCGGCACCCGCAGCCGCTCGCCACGGCGCACCGCCCGCGCCAGCGCGTCGAGCATCTGCGCCGCCGCGGCCAGCATCTCCCGGGCCCGGTCCCGCTCCGGTCCCTCGGCGGCGGCGCCGACCCGGGGATCGGCGAGCGCCGCCATCAGCGGAAGCATCCGCTCGGCCAGTCCGCGCAGGCCGTGCAGCTCCTGCGGACGGCGCCGGGCCTGCCGCCGCGTCAGCTGTGCGGCGGTCCGGGCCACCATCAGCGGCGCCGCGTCGAACGGTGCCACCGGGTCGTGCCGCAGCCGCCGGGCGTAGTCGGCCACCGAGGCGTATGCGTCCGCCAGGGCGTCCCGCTGCGCACCCCATGGCCGCACCGGCCAGATCATGATCAGTACGGCCTGGACCAGCCCGGCGAGCGCGATGACCCCGGCGTGCACCAGCGCCCCGAACAGGCCCACCGGCAGCTGCACCACCACCAGCATCACCGACACGCTGGTGGCGGCGACCACCCCCGCCGTCGGGCCGAACGCCCAGGCCAGCCCGGCCAGGAACGCCCAGCAGCCCAGCACCACCGTGAAGAGGCCCGGCACCGTCAGGGCGGCGAAGCCGGTGAAGGTGCTCGCCCCCAGGGCGGCCGCCGCGCCCAGTGCCAGGGTCGGGCGGGGCCGGAAGCTGCGCTGGAAGGTCGCGGTGCCCGCGATGAAGGCGCCCAGCGCCGCCGAGGTCGCGGTGGCCGGGGAGCCGACCGCCAGCGCGGGGAAGAGCACCGCCGCCACGCCGACCGCACCGCGCGCCGCCTCCGTCGGCGAGTTCACCGCCCGCTCCAGCCGCAGCCCCGACCGTACGGACTGCCGCAGCGCGGCGGACCAGGGCACGGAGCGAGCGCGGGCGGGCCGGATCACGGGACCACCGTACGGCGGGTAGCCCCCGGTCCGCCGGGTAGGCGGCCAGCGCGGACGGCCGGTGGCCTGCCGGTTCCGGCCCGACCCGAGCGCGACCCGACGAGACCAGCGGAGGAGAGGACGATGACCAGCGCAGCCTCGCGAGGAGGGGACGCCGCCGTGGGTACGGTGCCCCCCATCCCGGTGCCCGACCCGGTCCGCCCGGACCCGGTGCCGCCCAAGCCGACGCCGCCGCCCCGGCCGGGCCCGCTGCCCGGTCCCGAGCCCGTCCCCAGGCCGCCCGCACCGGGCCCGGTCCCGGATCCGGAACCCGTCCCGGCGCCGGATCCGCCGCCGCCGTCGATGAACTGACGACGCGTCCGCCCGGTGGGGCGCCGCTCCGGCGTACGGGGCGGTGCCCCACCGGGCGCGCATCGGGAGAGCGGGCAGCCCCGTTCCTCCGGTGGGAGTTCCTCTGGTTGAATGGGACACATGGACATCACCACGGACGGAGCCCTGGGTCGCCACGACCTGGAGCCGTTCTGGCCGTCCCGGCAGCCCCACCACTTCGACCGGGCGTGTCGCCGCGCATTCGGCGCGCGCGGGCACGCCGCCGCCTGACCCGGAGCAGAGCCCCGGGGTCAGGCCGCCGTGTCCGGACCGCGCGCAGACGCCGCCCCGCATCCCGTCTCGCGCGAAGGAACCGAACCATGTCGATCGTCTCCACTCTGCCGGTGACCCCGCTCACTCCGTCCGCCCCGCCCGCCGTCCCGCGCCTGCGCGCGGTCCGCCCGCACACCGCCGAGCCCCGCACCACCGCCGAGCCCGCCTGGGCGGCCTTCCCGCACCGGCTGCCCGAGGGCGCCACCGTGCTGGCCGCGCTGCCGCAGACGGCGCTGCCCGAACACCTGCTGGAGCAGTACGCCGACGTGGTCGGCGACCGCCCCGGTGCGCCGATGGTGGGCTATCTGGTGCTGGTGCCCGCCGGGACCGCCGAGCCGGTCGCGGCAGCTCCGCCCACGGCAGCCCCGCCCGCAGTGATCCCGCCCGCAGCGACCCCGTCGACCCTGCCGGTGGCGCCCACCGGGATCGTGCTGGACGCGGACCGCCGCACCGCCCATGTCGACGGTGCGCCGGTGGATCTGACCTACCTGGAATTCGAACTGCTCGCCCACCTCACGGCGCATCCCCACCGGGTGCACTCCCGCGACCACCTGGTCTCGTCCGTGTGGGGATACGGGTATGTCGGCGACGGGCGGACGGTGGACGTCCATATCGCCCGGCTGCGGCGCAAGCTCGGTCCGGCCTACCGGGGCTCCATCGTGACGGTGCGCCGGGTGGGCTACAAGTACACGCCCCAGGTGCGCCGCTGAGCGTCGCCGTGCCGGTGCCGGGCCCCACCCGTGGAACGGGTCCGGCCCGGCCTCGGCACGGTGTGCCTCACCGGTCAGCGCCCGGCCTCGGGCGGCTGCTCCCGGTGCTCGGTGCTGGTGGCGCCGCCGGTGGTCTGCGGGGAGACGGCTCCCCGGGCGTCCAGCCGACCGCGCTGGTATGCCTCGATCTTGCTGCGGGCGGCTCCGCTCTGCTCCTCCGCGCTGCTCAGCCAGCGTTCCCAGCGCTGCTGCATGGGCCGGATCAGCCCGCCGCCGATGCCGACGACCATGATGCCGCCGAGCGTGGCCAGCACGGTGATCAGCACCGGAACGGTGACGGTGATCGCCACCCGCTGGCCTGGCTGACCTCTGTCTACGGCCCCGAGCTGTCCCGCCTGGAGCGGGAACCGGGTCTGGTCGCCGCCGTCGATCAGCACGCCGCCGCTCTGCGCGACGCGGTGCCGCTCGATCCCGGGCATCTCGCCGACTATCTGATCGGCTTCCTCTACGAGCTGCACGACCAGGGCTGGCGGCCCCATGGCCCCGAGCTCTATCCGGCGGTGCGGCTGCTCGCCCTGTGCTGGCTCGCGGACCGGGCCGGCTTCCTCCCGGCGGGCGGCTCCCTGGCCTGAGGGGCGCCGCTGCGGCGTGTCGCGCGGTCGCGGGCGAATCAAACCAGTTCAAGCCGTTTCGCCCGACTTGTGAGGGTAATGCGACCGGTGAACGCGAAAGGGGATCGCCCATGATCACCAGACAGCAGATCACCACGGTGCTGGACCACCCCGTCTACGACGTCCAGGGGAACAAGATCGGCGAGGCCAAGCACGTCTTCCTGGACGACGCCAGTGGTCGTCCCGAGTGGGTGAGCGTGCGCACCGGGCTGTTGGGGACCAGCGAGTCGTTCGTGCCGATCCACGACGCGACGCTGGTGGAGGACCACTTGCAGGTCGCGTATCCCAAGGAGAAGGTCAAGGACGCACCCACCGTCGACGTCGACGCCGGCGGCCACCTGTCGGAGAGCGAGGAGCACCGCCTCTACGACTACTACGGCATCGACTGGGACGAGACCTGGGCCCGTGCGCAGCGGTCCGGTCAGGGCGACTGGACGCGGTCCGGCCAGCAGGACACCGGGACCGGAGCGGGTACCGGTACCGGCTACGCGGCCGGAGCGGCCGGTGCCGCCGGTGCCGCCGGAGTCGCGGGCACCGGCTATGCCGCCCCCGGCGAGAAGGACACGCGCCGCACGGGCAAGCCCGAGACGGCCGGCGGCCGTGAGAAGGGCATGCGCAATATCGGGAAGCCCGAGACCGCCGAAGCCGGCGAAGCCGTCATGACGCGTTCGGAGGAGCGGCTGCGCGTCTCCACCGAGCAGCACGAGAGCGGACGCGCCCGGCTGCGGAGGTTCGTGGTCACCGAGGAGCAGCAGATGACCGTCCCGGTGCGCCACGAGGAGGTCCGGATCGAGCGCGAGCCCATCACGGACGCCAACCGCGACGAGGCCATGTCCGGCCTGGAGCTCTCCGAGGACGAGCGCGAGGTCGTGCTGCACGAGGAGCGGGTGGTCGCCGAGACCGAGACGGTGCCGGTCGAGCGGGTGCGGCTGAGGACCGAGGCGCACATCGAGCAGGAGACCGTCAGCGGCCGGGTACGCAAGGAGCGCATCGAGGCCGAGACGCCCAAGGAGGGCCGCCGGCCCCTGGAGTGACCCCTGGACGGCCCTGGATCGGCCCGCCCGTCGGCGGCCGTGTCAGCCGGCGGTCGCAGGGCCGCCCTCCCCGGGCGGTCTGCGGCCGCCGCCGCGTCGCCGCGGGTCCCGGTCGGCGGTGCCACCCGCCGCCGCTCCGCCACCATCGCCCCGCCCGTCCGTCGCCCATCGGGCCGCGGAAGCGCCGTGGGCCGACCCGGCCCGGCCGCGCCTTCGGCTGTGCGGTCACTCCTGCGCCGAACCCCAGGAGGACGCGATGGTCACCATTCCCGGAGACCCGGCCGACCACGCCCGGACCGGCCCCGAACCAGGCGTCAACCGCCTGCTGCCACTGATCACCGAGGGGCGTGCCCCGATCGGCGTGCTGGCCGAGCTGGCGGCCCAGGAGCACCACATCGTGCGCAGCGATCTGCGCAGCCTGCTGCTGCTCGCCACCCGCTGCGCGGGCACCCGCACCGGACGGTACTTCGCCGACCTCGCCGGCGGCGAGGAGGAGGCGCTGGTCCGGCTGGCCCGCTACGGCGCCGCCTGCGGACTCGACGGCGAGGCACTGCGCAGCCGCGAGCCGCTGGCCGGATGCCAGGCATACCCCGCCTACCTGGCCTGGCTCGCCCTCAACGGCGAACCGACCGCCGTCGTCCTCGCGTTCCGTGCCAACGCCGCCGCCTGGGGCGGCTACTGCGCGGCCGTCGCGGTCGCGCTGCGCACGCACTACGGCTTCGACGACGCGTCCTGCGGCTTCTTCGACTTCTTCGCCCGCCCCGCCCCATCCGCCCGCCCCGGCGGCACCGAGGTCCCCGCCGACCACACGGCGGAGGATGCCGCGCTGCTGGGCGAGGCCCCCGATCCGGCGCGGGCGGTCGCCCGGGGCGAGCGTTACGGCCGACTGCTGGAGAGCTATGAGCTGATGTTCTGGAACACCCTGGCCGACCTGCTGCCCGGCACCCCCGAGCCCGCTGGGTGAGGGCCCGACGGCTGAGGGCCCGGCGGGTGAGGACCGGATCGGCAGGCCGGGGCCGCAGGCACAATGCCCGGGGCCCCGGCCTGCCGGCGGTCAGTAGGCGCGGGCCTGCTTGCGGTAGGCGGGCGCCAGCCGCGACTCCTCGGACTTGGGGAAGGCGATCGTGTTGGGGTCGCCGTCGGAGGTGTAGCGGCCGGACGGGTTCTTGGCCAGCTTGTCGAGCCAGGCCGTGGAACCGTACTCGGCCTCCTCGCCGTGGGCGCCCTCGGAGCGGATGCGCGGGATCGCCGAGGCGTCGAAGGAGGCGGCGAAGGGGGAGACGGACGGGTTGGCGCCGACCAGGTAGACCCCCCGGTTCTGGTAGGCGACGCCCGCCGACGCGCCGCGTACGGCCAGCGAGCCCGGCTGCGGCATCGAGCCGTAGGGCAGCGCCAGCGAGACCACGGAGGCGTTGGGCACCAGCTGCTTGATCGCCTTCAGGTTGTCGGCGATCTCGTGCTGGACCTCGGCGGCGCCCATGGAGCGCAGGTTGGCGTGGTTCAGCGTGTGGTTGCCGACCTCGAAGCCGTGCGCGAGGAGCCAGCTCAGCGCCTTCTTGCCGCCGGTCGCCGAGAACGGGTCGTCATTGACGAAGAAGGTCCCGGTGGCGCGGAAGCCGGGGTGGCGCCGGGCGACGTCCAGCAGGATGCCGAGGGAGCTGTCCGGGACGGGCTGGCCGTCCGCGCCGAGGCGGACCTGGCTGTTGGTGGAGTCGTCGAAGGTCAGCACCACCGGGTGGGCGCCGGCCGGGATGTCGATCCGCCCGCTGGTGAACTCGGCGGCGGTGATCGGCACGTACCCCTCGCGGGCCAGCCGCTCCAGTTCGGCGCGGAAGTCGGCCGGGGTCCGGTCGTAGACGCTCGCGGGGTGGTCGCTGAGCTGGTGGTACATCATGACCGGGACGGCGCCGAGCTCATTGGCGTGCACGGACGCGGGGTCCTTGGCACCCTGGGCGGCGGGGGAGCGCACGTCCCCGGCAGGGCGGGCACCCGCCCCGGTGGCCGCCGGAGCCCCGGCCTCGGTGGCCGCGCCTCCGGAGCAGGAGGTGGCCAGCAGGCCGACGAGCAGTGCGGAAAGGACAGGAACGGAGCGACGCACGGGACCTCCCGGATGGTGGTGGACAGGCAAGAGGTTGCCGCTGCGGCGGGCCGTCACAACCGATGTGCGGCCGAACGGCTCAAGGATTGCCCGCTGCCGGGTGCGGGGGTGGGAATCTCCGATCCGTCCGGGTGATATACCGCGATTAAGAGGATTATCTGACTCTATTTGGTCAATGACTCATCGACGGTCAGTCATCGATCAGGTTGGTGTCGAATGTCTCCTGCATCAGCAAGCCGGGCCGCCGCGACCCGGAAACGCTCCTTCCTGCGCACCCGCAAGGGCCGGGTGGCGCTCGCCGTCGGAGTCGTGGTCGCCTGCGGGGCGGCCGGCGCGTTCACCGTCCAGGCGCTGACACCGGAGCTGACGGTTCGCGGGCTGGGCACCGACTCGGTACTGAACGCCGCGCACGCCAAGAACCTCGCGATGTCCGTCACCGCCGACGACACCGCGCTGCTGCGCAAGCTCAAGGTCACCCTCGACGGGCGGCCGGTACCGACCCGGCTCGTGGGCAACCGGCTGGAGATCCAGCCGCCCCGGCTCAGCGAGGGGCGGCACCGCCTCTCGGTGGAGGGCGCCGGCGGCTCGATCCCCTTCACCAGCCCCCGGACCAGCCGTACCTTCACCGTCGACACCACCCCGCCGACCCTCCGGCTGGCCAGGGCCGAGGCCAAGTCGCTGCACGCCCCGGTGACGGTCAGGGGCACCGCCAAGGGCGCCAGCAAGGTCGAGGTGGACGGCCACGAGGTCAAGCTCGACTCCGACGGCTCCTTCTCCACCATCGTCGACAACCCGCCGCCGAGGGTCACCGTCACCGCCACCGACCAGGCCGGCAACACCACCACCGGCGATGTGCACGCGGTGGTCAGGCACCCGCTGATGCGCGCCGCCCACCTCACCGCCATCGGCTGGACCTCCAACGAACTGCGCGAGGGCGTCCTGGAGCTGATCCGGCAGAAGAAGCTCAACGCCGTCGAACTGGACATCAAGGACGAGGACGGCGAGGTCGGCTACGCCTCCCAGGTGCCGCTGGCCCGGCAGATCGGCGCCGCCAAGGGCTACTACGACGCCCGCAAGGCCATCCAGGAGATCCACAAGCTGGGCGCGCAGGTCATCGGCCGGATCGTCGCCTTCCGCGACCCGCTGCTCGCCAACGCCGCCTGGCGGACCAACCACCGCTCCGCCGTGGTGCAGACCCCCGGCGGCGAACCGTACGGCGGCGGCAACTACGGGTCGCTGGCCTTCACCAACTTCGCCGACCCCACGGTCCGCAAGTACAACATCGACCTGGCCTCCGAGGCCGCCTCGCTCGGCTTCGACGACGTCCTCTACGACTACGTCCGCCGCCCCGACGGTGCGCTCTCCGGTATGAACTTCGTCGGCCTGGGCACCACCACCCCGGAGAAGAGCATCGCCGACTTCGTCGCCGAGACCCGCGCCGTCGTCCGCCCCAAGGGCGCCTTCCTCGGCGTCTCGGTCTTCGGCGTGGCCGCCACCCGGCCGCGCGAGATCGCCCAGGACATCGGGCTGCTCGCCCAGCAGGCGGACTACATCGCGCCCATGGTCTACCCGTCCCACTGGGGGCCGGGCGAGTACAAGGTCGCCAGCCCCAACTCCCAGCCCTACGAGATCGTGCAGCGCTCGCTGGCGGACTTCGCCCGCAAGACCCAGGGCAGCGAGTCGATGGTCATCCCGTGGCTGCAGGACTTCTCGCTGGGCGTCCACTACGGGCCCGAGGAGGTCAAGGCCGAGATCCGCGCCGCAGCCGACGACGGCATGCACTCCTTCCTGCTCTGGAACGCCGGGGCCAAGTACCAGGGCGACGCCCTGGCCGTCATCCACTGACCCGCACGCGCCGCCGCCCCCGTCCGCTCGGTGGACGGGGGCGGCGGCGTGCCGGGCACGGGCACGGGCACGGGCACGGGTCGGGTCGGGTCAGGTCAGCAGGTAGCTGTTGCGGCCGTCGTGCTCGTCCGCGTGCTCCTCGTCGAACCAGTGGCCGCCGTCCGCGAGGTACCGGAAGCCGAACCGCTCCTTGGCCGGCAGCGCGACCGTCACGGCCCGGCTGCCGTCCGCACGCGGCTCCAGCGGATGGGCGCCCGGCTGCCAGTCGTTGAAGTCGCCGACCACGCTCACCTCGGTGTGCGGAAGGCCGGCGGGCAGGACAAAGGTGACCTCGATGCGGTTCTTGCGTTTGGTGCGCTCCAACACGGGGCTCGGCTCCTCGCAGGTGGGGGGATGTCGAGGCGATCCTGACCCACCGCCGCCACCACCGCGCCGGAGCGCGGCACCCTGATCGCCGTGGCTCACCCGCCTGGCGTCATCCCATGCCCCCGGACGGACCGGGCCCGGCACGGCCCGCCTCGGCCGCACCCTCGGGGCCATGAGCGGAAGGCCCCGGTGCGACCATGGGCCCATGGACGCAGAGCGGCGCGGCGGCACGGTGTGGGTGGTGGCGGGCGCCCCGGGCGCCGGGAAGTCCACCGTGGCGGACCTGCTGCTGGCCCGGCTGCGGCCGGTCCCGGCGCTGCTCGACAAGGACACCCTCTTCGCCGGCTTCGTCGCCGCCGTGCAGCACGCCCACGGCCGACCGCCGGGCGAGCGCGAGGGGCCCTGGTACGACGAGCACGTCAAGGCCCATGAGTACGCCGGGATGACCGCCGCAGCCCGGCAGATCCGGGCCCCGGGCTGCCCGGTGCTGCTGGTGGCGCCCTTCACCGGGCAGATCCGCGACCCGGCGCGCTGGCACTCCTGGGTCGCCGAGCTGGGCGGCGACCCGGTGCGGCTGGTCTGGGTACGCTCCGACCCCGCCACCCTCGCCGTCCGGCTGCATGAGCGCCGCAGCCCCCGGGACACCGGCAAACTGGCCGACTTCGACGCCTTCACCGCCCGTACGCTGCCCGACCGGCCACCGCCCGTACCCCATCTGGCGATCGACAACCGGGCCGCCGCCCCGCCGCTGGAGACGCAGGTCGCCGCGCTGCTCCGGAGCTGCTGACCGGTCTTCCGATCGACCTGTCACCCAATCGTTGGTATCCGCCCGGCAACCCCGCACCGGCCCGCCCGGGCACGGCTACCGTCCGGCCCATGGTGAACATCGAGGAGATCGTCCGCCGGGCCCGCGAGCAGGCCGACGCCGACGCCCGCGAGCGCGTCCGGCAGCTGCTGCGGGCCCGCCCCGCCGAGTGGCTGGTGGAGCAGCTCATCGTCCAGACCATGGGCGCGACCGGCCACGGCAGCCTGCCGCTCCGGCGGAGCGAGGAGGACGACCGGCAGGCCGAGCAGGACCGGGCGCTGCGCCTGGACCGCATCCGGGCCTGGCGGCTGGACCGCGCCCGGCTGACCGGCCTGGTGCTGCGCTACCGCGAGCTGACCCGGGAGCGGCTCGAAGCCGAGGGCTATCTGCTGCACCCGCCGCAGCGCGGCGGCGACCTGATCGAGGCCCGACACCGCTCCCCGGCCGCCGCCGCGCTGCTGGAGGAGGCCAAGGACCTGCTCTACGCACTGCTCTTCGGCGGCGACGAGGCGGAGGTGCGGCTGGACCGCGTCAAGCGGGAACTGCTCACCCTCACCCTGCCGAGGGCCAAGTCCCACACCCTCGCCTTTCTGCTGCGGGCGGCCACCGAGAGCGGCACCGAGGGCACCTGGCGGGACCCGCGCCGGGCCGCCGCCGACGACGACCGGGCCGCTCAGGTGGGGCTGCGGGTCGCGTACGGGGAGACCGCCGACGCCCTGGTCGGCCATGGCATCGCCGCCGCGCTCCGGCTGATCAACCATCTGGAGGTCAATGAGCCGGTGCTGCACGCCCGGATGGAGAACGCCGCTGAGGGCACCCTGGAGTGACGGTCAGGAGGGAGGCCCGCCCGGGCCGTTCCTCGGCTGCCGGGCCGACCGCCGGCGGTGCGGATGGCGCTGCCGGAGGCGGTGCTGCTCCTCCAGCAGCTCCCGCCCCACCAGGGCGCCGCCGAAGACCACCACACCCGCGCCGATCAGCCAGGACTGCACGATCAGCACGGTGCCGACCGAGCCGTAGCTGACCGCGTTGGAGACGATCAGCGGCGCGAAGACCAGCGAGGAGAACACCCGCAGGCCCCCCAGCCCCACCACGGTGGCCAGCGCCCCCGGCAGCAGCCGGAGCCAGGGCAGCCGGCCGCCGAGCAGGAAGTGCTGGCTCCACCAGAAGAACAGCACCGCGCTCACCAGGGTGAGCGTCACCCGCAGCACGCTCTGGGAGCGCAGCAGGGTGGCGCTCTGCACATCCGCGAAGAGGTAGGCGGTGAGCACCGCCAGCCACACCACCCGGCGCCAGGCGGTGTGCCACGGCCCGGACCGCATGCTCCACACCCGCTCATAGCCGGTCTGCACCACCGAGGCGAAGGAGAGGCCGAAGACCGCCAGCGCCACCACGCTGAAGGCGCTGGTGGTGCTCAGCACCCGGTTGGGCGCGGTGAAGAGCCGCTGGACGGCGGCGGCGGACCGGCCCGAGATCCCCATGCCGTCCACCACCCACTGCGCGAAGCCGTGATGCCCCACCGGGTCGGCGGCGGCGACCACGATCAGCAGCGGCACCAGCGTCACCAGTCCCAGCGCGGCAAAGCTCAGCGCCCGGTGCATCAGCTCCAGCTCGCCGCCGCGCAGCCAGCCGCGCCGCACTCCGGAGCGGTGCCAGGTCAGATGGAGCCGCCGGTACCAGGGCCGGTGCCCGGGTCGGGGCCGCATCGGGCGGACCGGGTGGACGATCCGCCTCCTGTCCGGATCAGGCATGCGGACGCATCCGCTCCCGGATACCGCGCACCAACGCCTCGGTGACCAGCCGCAGCTGCCGGTCGACCTCCCGCAGCCGTCGGCCCTCCACGGCGTACACCTCCAGGGTCCGGTCGATGGTCCCGGGGTCCATGCCGGCCTCCGCCAGGTCGCGGCGGGTGGTGGCCCAGCCGTGCCGCAGTCCGGCGGTCTCCGCCTGGATGTGCAGGTCGGCCTGCCGGGCCAGCAGCAGCGGCTGGTGGTGGAAGACGTCGTACTGCGCCCATGCCGCCGGCAGCAGCGTCCACATCCAGCGGACGGCTGTCTCCTCCCAGCCGTCCGTGTGCGGTGGGCTCACCCGCTCCGGCCAGCCCTGCGGCGCAGGGTCGCGGTGCCGCTCGTCGCTCACCCCTCCAGCCTGCGGCGCCGCCCGCGCTTCCGCGAGCGGGGACGAGCGGGGACGAGCGGGGACGAGCCGGGACGGCGCCGGTTGCGGCGGCGGGGGAGCGGCAGGGCGCCCGTACGCTCACATCTTGATCTGCACCTGGTAGTCCCGCAGCCAGGAGTCCAGTGCCAGCACCAGCTCGGCGGGGTTGCGCAGCGACTCCGGATCGGTGCCCGGGGCGACGGCCCGCCGCACCGCGTCGGCGTCCAGCAGGGCGTGCACCGGGGCGCCCGGGTCGGCGAGCACCCGGGCCAGCTCATCTTGCAGGGCGCGGGCGTAGCGCGGGTCCTGGGTGGCGGGGTACGGGCTCTTCACCCGGTCGGCGACGGCGTCCGGCAGCATGTCCCGGGTCGCCGCGCGCAGCAGGCTCTTCTCCCGGCCGTCGAAGGTCTTCATCGACCAGGGGGTGTTGTAGACGTACTGGACCAGCCGGTGGTCGCAGAAGGGGACGCGCACCTCCAGGCCGGTGGCCATGGACATCCGGTCCTTGCGGTCCAGCAGCAGCTGCACGAACCGGGTCAGGTGCAGGTAGCAGACCTCGCGCATCCGCCGCTCGTGCGGGTCGGCGCCGTCCAGGTGGTCCACCTCGGCGAGCGCCTCGCGGTAGCGGTCCTGCCGGTACCCGGCCAGGTCGAGGTGGTCCAGCAGGCCGGGGTCGAGCAGCGCCTCGCGGGCGCCGGAGCCGGTGCCGGAGAACCCCTGGAGGGCGGCGCCCCAGGGGAAGGTGCCGGCGTTGACCGCCTTCGGGTCGTGGAACCAGGGGTAACCGCCGAACACCTCGTCCGCCGACTCGCCGGAGAGCGCCACCGTGGAGCGCTGCCGGATCGCCCGGAAGAGCAGGTACAGCGAGGTGTCGCCGTCGCCGAGGCCCACCGGCAGGTCGCGGGCGTGCAGTACGGCGTCCCGGTTGCGCGGGTCCATCAGCGCGGCGGTGTCCAGCACGATGTCGCTGTGGTCGGCGCCGACATGCTCGGCCAGGGCGTGCGCATACGGGGCGTCGGGCGTGCTGCGCAGCGCGTCTGCGGTGAAGTGCTCGGTCTGGCCGACGAAGTCGACGGAGAAGGAGCGCACCGGCCCATGGCCCGCCGCAGCCAGCCCGGCGGCGGCCAGGGCGGTGATGGCGCTGGAGTCCAGGCCGCCGGAGAGCAGGGTGCAGAGCGGCACGTCGGCGATCAGCTGCCGGGTCACGATGTCGTCCAGCAGCGACCGGACGGTGGCGACGGTGGTCTCCAGGTCGTCGGTGTGCTCGCGGGCCTCCAGCGACCAGTAGCGCTGCTCGGTGAGGCCGCCCCGGTGGACCCGGACGGTGTGGCCGGGGCGGACCTCGCGCATCCCGGTGTAGACGGCGTGCCCCGGGGTCTTGGCGAGGGTCAGCACCTCGCGCAGCCCGTCGGCGTCGACCACCGGCTCCACCGCCGGGTGGGCGAGGATCGCCTTGGGCTCGGAGCCGAAGAGCACGCCGGAGGGGAGCGGGTGGTAGTAGAGCGGCTTGATGCCCATGCGGTCGCGTACCAGCAGCAGCTCCTCGGTGCGCGGGTCCCAGAGGGCGAAGGCGTACATGCCGTTCAGCCGTTCGGTGAAGGCGGGACCCCAGGCCAGGTAGGCGTGGAGCACCACCTCGGTGTCGCTGCTGGTGCGGAAGCGGTGGCCGAGCGCCTCCAGCTCGGTGCGCAGCTCGCGGTAGTTGTAGACCTCGCCGCTGTAGGTGGTGACCAGCAGGGTGCGGTCGCCCTCCCGTACGGCCATCGGCTGCTTGCCGCCCTCGATGTCGATCACGGCGAGGCGGCGGTGGCCCAGGGCCGCGTGGGCGGAGAGCCACATCCCCTCGGCGTCGGGCCCACGGCACTCCATGGTCCGGGTCATGGCGGTCAGCGTCCGTTGTTCGTTCGCCAGGTCCCTGTCATAAGCGATCCAGCCGGTGATCCCGCACACGGGAGTTCCCTTCTCTGTCCGCGTCGGCCGCCGCCGCGGCGGCACGGGAGCACGGTACGCATGGTTCGTGTGCGGTACAACAGCGGGAATCCGGCCAGTCGCGGAGGTGTCGGGCGCCTCCGGGGTGTTTGCGGTGCGTTTGCGGTGTGCTTGCGGTGCGTGTGGCGCGGGGGTGTGCTCAGCGGCCCCGCCGGTAGCGCTCCCATGCCTCCTCCAGGGTGTCCAGCGCGCCGGTGTCGGCGCCGCGCGCCACCAGGCGGGCCCGGCACCGCTCCAGGTCGTCGGCGCCCTGCGGCCACTCGGGGTCGTCCAGCACCGAGCGCGCCAGGTCGCCGAGCGGGCCGTGCAGCTGTGCGTAGGAGACAAGCCAGGCGCGGAAGGTCCTGTTCTGCTGGTAGTCCATGCCGGTGATCCCTACCCGCCCGGGCCGGCCGGCGGGACAGCCGTCCGCGACATCCACCCGTCAGGGTCGCAACCCCGGCATTGGTTCAGACCATTGACCCCGGCGGTCGGCGCCCCTACCGTGGGAGCCACCCCGACACCTGTCGCATCCATGCCACATGCCCCCAGGAGCACCATGCCCAGGCGTCACACCCTCCGCCGCGCACCCGTGCTGGCGGCCCTCGCGGCCGCCGCCCTCGCCGTGCCGCTCGCCACCGCCGCCCCGGCGTCGGCGCACGGCTACACCACCAACCCGCCCAGCCGGGGCTCCCTGTGCGCCCAGCGCGTAGTCAGCAACTGCGGTGACATCCAGTGGGAGCCGCAGAGCGTCGAAGGCCCCAAGGGATTCCCGGCCCAGGGCCCCGCCGACGGCACCATCTGCGCCGGCGGCAACAGCCGCTTCTCCCAGCTCGACGACCCGCGCGGCGGAGCCTGGCCGACCACCCGGCTCACCGCCGGCAGCACCTACACCTTCAGCTGGCACTTCACCGCGCGGCACGCCACCACCTCGTTCCGCTACTTCGTCACCAAGCCCGGCTGGGACCCCACCCGGCCGCTGACCCGCAGCTCGCTGGAGGCCGCCCCCTTCCTCACCGTCAACTACAACGGCGCACAGCCGCCCGGGGACATCAGCCACAGCGGCACCCTCCCCACCGGCCGCACCGGGCACCACATGATCCTCGCCGTGTGGGACATCGCCGACACCGGGAACGCCTTCTACTCCTGCTCCGACGTCACCTTCTGAGCCGCCCCCGGCCCCTGCCGGGCTAGCCCTCCTCGGCCGCGACCACCACCCTGTTCCGCCCGGAGCTCTTCGCCCGGTACAGGGCCCGGTCGGCCCGCCCGAGGAGGGCCTGCGGCGACTCCGTGCCGTCCCAGAGCGCGACCCCCGCCGAGAGCGTCTGCTCCAGCGGGGTGTGCAGCCGCAGCCGGTCCACCACGGCCGCCGCCCGCTCCGCGCCGAGCCCCACCACCAGCACCCCGAACTCCTCCCCGCCGTAGCGGGCCAGCAGGTCGCCGGCGCGCAGCTGGCGCTGCCAGGCCGCCGCCGCGCTGCGCAGCAGATGGTCACCGGCCAGGTGGCCATGGGCGTCGTTGAACCGCTTGAAGCGGTCCAGGTCCAGCAGCGCCACGCAGACCGGGGCGCCGGTGCGGTCCGCGTCCGCCAGCTCCCGCGCCACCTCGACGTCCCAGGTGCGCCGGTTGGGTATGCCGGTGAGGCCGTCGGTGCCGGCCAGCTCGGCCAGTTCGGCCAGCCGGTGCTCCTGCACCCGCAGCTGCGCCGTCAGATCCCACACCCGCACCACCACCAGCAGGAACAGCACCGCCGAGGCGAGGCTCACGGCGAGCCAGTCGATCCGGTCGGTGCCGCTGACCCCCTGTGCGAAGAGCACCCCCGGAGCCAGCAGTGTCGTCGTCGCGAGCACCGCCAGCCGGCAGCGGCTCGGCTTCGCCGGGCGGCAGGCCGCCGCCTCGGGCAGGGTGCGCATCGAGGGGTGCAGTGCCGCCGCCGCCCAGAGCAGGTACGACAGCAGCCAGCCGGCGTCCAGGACATGCAGGTGCCCGTGGGTCGCCACCGCCAGGGACGCGGCCACGGAGTCGGTGAGCACCAGCAGCAGCAGCGAGGCCGCCAGCAGCCAGCAGCAGGGCGTACGCATCCTGGTGGCGACCAGCATCCGCAGCACCATGGCCAGCGCCATCAGGTCGGCCACCGGATAGGCCAGCGACATCAGCTGGGTGAGCAGGCCGCTGCGGGCGTCGGCCGCCGGGCGCATCAGGAACACCCAGGAGAGCAGCCCCAACCCGGTCGCGATCAGCGCGCCGTCCAGCAGCCCGGCCCGGTCGCCGCCCGGTCCGCGCCGCCGGGTCAGCAGATGCAGCGCGGTCGCCAGCACCGGGTAGGCGCCGATGTAGAGGACGTCCGCCAGCGAGGGGAACGGCGCCCGGTGCAGGACGTCCTCGTACATCCCGTAGGCGACATCGCCGCAGGTCCACAGCAGCTGCCCGGCGGCCAGCAGGTACCACGGCGCGCGGGCGGCCGGACGGTGCAGCCGCACCCCGCACACCACCGCCACCGTGCACGCCACCCCCAGCAGGCCGTACACGGCATCGGCGGCCACGCCCGCCGGCAGAGCGAGGTAGCCCGCCACGGCCGGGCCCCCGACGGCCAGCCAGCGCACCCAGGCCGGGGGGCGCCGGACCGACCGGGCGGCCGCGCGGGGGCCGGGTAACGCCACCACCGCGCTGCGCTTCTCCATCCACCTCTCCCTGCCCACCCACGGCGACCCTCTCCTTATAACGACTTTGATCACTGCCGGGCAGGCGTTCGCCGGATTCTCCGCAGGAACCGCCACTCCCGAAACCGAAACCGTCCCCGGGCGACCCTGCCGCCCGGCCGCCGCCGGAAGACACCCCTTGTGTGGATTTCATAAAGTGGTACGTTTCGTTCCTAACACCTGGCAGGCCACCGGACCCGCCGACACCGACGACCGGGAGCGGACACCGCCCCGGCCGCGTCCGTATCCGGACCTGCCGGGCGCCACCCTGGACCGGGAGCGCGGACCACCGTGCCCGGGCGCAGACCGGCCCCGCGCGCGCGTCTCCCCGGCCCTGGGGACGGTGAGCAGCAAGGGAGCACTACGTGGCACGTCCAATACCCCACCCGGAGCCGACCCCCGACCCGCGTCACCGGCCCGACCAGCCGTGCGGCGCCCCGTCGCCCGCACCGTCCCCGCACTGGCCGAGGGCTGTCTGCCCGCCCGCCTCGGCCGGGTTCGAGCAGTCGGCCAAGGACTGGCTCTTCGAACTCGCCCCCGCCCGCTGGTGGCACGAGGAACTGCTCCACCGCCAGCCTGCGGAGCTGGCCCGCATGGTCCGGCTGCGCCTGGAAGCCGACGTCATAGCGATGCACGCCGGGCTGCGCGCGGTGACCAGGTCGATGCTGCCCCGCGACCCGGCGCCGGGGCTGCTGCCGCAGGCGTCGGAGCTGTACACCCGGGAGCGGGACTGGGCCCGGGCCATGCTGGAGCAGGTCAAGCTGGTCGAGGAGGCGCTGCGGACGGCGTGCGGCCGTGCCCGGCGCCGCCGCCCGACCGCCGTCGGCGCCGCCCCGGCGCTGCGTACGCGGATGCCCCGGCAGCGGCCGTCCACCGGCTGACCGGCCCTGGCCCACCGCCGGGGCAGGGGCCGGGGCCGGGAGCCGGGGCCGGGTTCGGGTTAGCTCGAATCGGGTCAGTTGAAGGCGTCGGGGTCCGGGCCGATGCGGGTGCCGGTCTCCAGGGCGCCGATGGCCGCCAGGTCGTCCGCGTCGAGCTCGAAGCCGAAGACGTCGATGTTGGCGCGGATGCGCTCGGGCGTGACGGACTTGGGGATCACGATGTTGCCCAGCTGCACATGCCACCGCAGCACGGCCTGGGCCGGGGTGACCCCGTGCCGCCGGGCGATCGAGGTGATCACCGGGTCGTCCAGCAGGGCGCCCTGCGCCAGCGGGCTCCATGCCTCGGTGGCGATGCCGTGCTCGGCGTGGAAGGCGCGCAGCTCGGCCTGCTGGAGCCGGGGGTGCAGCTCGATCTGGTTGACCGCGGGCACGATGCCCGAGTGGTCCAGCAGCCGCCGCAGCTGGGCGGGCTGGAAGTTGGAGACGCCGATGGCGCGCACCCGGCCGTCGGCCAGCAGCTTCTCGAAGGCCCGCCAGGTGTCGAGGTAGCGGTCCCGGGCCGGGGTCGGCCAGTGGATGAGGTAGAGGTCGATGTGGTCCAGCCGCAGCTTGGCGAGGCTGGTGTCGAAGGCGGCCAGGGTGGAGTCGTAGCCCTGGGCGCTGTTCCACAGCTTGGTGGTGACGAAGACCTCGGAGCGGGGGAGCCCGGAGGCGGCCAGGGCGTCGCCGACGCCCTGCTCATTGCCGTACACGGCGGCGGTGTCGATGCTGCGGTAGCCGGCGTCCAGCGCGGTGGAGACCGCGGCGGCGGTCTCCCCGTCGGGGACCTGGAAGACGCCGAAGCCGAGCTGGGGGATCCGCACGCCGTTGTTGAGCGTGGTGGTGGGGGTGACGTTCATGAAGCCGACGTTAATTGCGTACGCCGTCTATTGCAAAGGCACACGCTCTGCCGAAAACGCCTTACGCCCTGTCAGACCCATGGCTTACTCTGTGATCATGCATAACGTTCCGATCACCGCCGCCACCGACGTCCTCGCGCTCCAGCGCGACGTCGACGCGGCCAATGACGCCGTGCGGGCCTTCGCCGCACAGCGCACCGACTGGTCCCGAGAGGCCGTACTCGAACTCCAGCGCCTGCACACCGGCTACCTCGCCGCCCTCGCTGCGCTGCGCTCCGCCCCGCGCAGCGGCCTCTGCACGGCGGCCTGACCGGCCGCACCGCCCTTCCACCGTGCCCCGCGCCGCCCGGCGTCGCGGGGCATCCGCATGCCGGGCCCCCTGCCGCGCATAGTACGGTGGCCGCACCGCCGCCCTTCCCGGCCGCGCCGCCCGGCACCCCGCACGGCCCGCACCGGCTCCGCCGATCTACCACAGCGCACGGGCGCCGTCCGGCAGACTCCGACAACTGCTCCGCCGCGCCCGGGAACCAGGAAGACTGCACCCGTGGAACCCACTGCCCCCGCATCCGAGCCCGTCCTGCGGCTGGCCGCCGTCGACCTCTGGCGGCACACCCCGCGCGGCCGGCACACGCTGCTCTCCGGCATCGACTGGGAGGTGCGCCGAGGCGAGCGCTGGGCGCTGCTCGGCCACAACGGCGCCGGCAAGAGCACCGTCCTCTCGCTCGCCGGAGCCGTCCGGCACCCCAGCAGCGGCACCGTGGACATCCTCGGCCGCCGGCTGGGCCGCTCCGACCTCAGGGAGCTGCGCGCCGAAGTCGGCCATGTCTCGGCCGCCACCCGCGTCCCGGAGCGGCTCACGGTCCGCGACTACGTCCTCACCGGGATCACCGGCACCGTCCAGCCGCTGCCCGGCAGATACGGCCAGGCCGAGCGCAAGCGGGCGCTGGAGTCGCTGGAGCTGATGGGCCTCGGCCCGCTGGCCGAGCAGGAGATGCTGCTCTGCTCCCAGGGCGAGCAGAGCCGGGCCAGGATCGCCCGGGCGCTTGTCCCGCAGCCCCGCCTGCTGCTGCTCGACGAGCCCGGGGCCGCCCTCGACCTGCCCTCCCGCGAGCAGCTCATCGACGCCCTGGACACCCTCGCCGCCGAGCAGCCGGACCTCACCATGGTGCTGGTCACCCACCACCTGGAGGAGCTGCCGGCCTCCTTCGGGCACGCCCTGCTGCTCCGCCGGGGCTGCACGGTGGCCCGTGGCACGGCCGTGGCCACCCTCACCTCGGACCATCTGTCGACCTGCTTCGGGCTGCCCCTGGAGGTCTCCCGCCAGGACGGCCGCTGGCAGGCCCGGCTCACCGCCAGGCGGCGCCCGGACGCGCGCTGGTCCCTCTGACCGCGCCGCCCGTGCGGCGGACGAAGCGGCCTGCCGAGTCACCGAATCGCCCCCTGCATATGCCGGAAGCATGGCAGCATGCTGGGCAAAACCGGTCGGACATCAGGAGTATCCGCGTGGCTTCCTCGACGGCGTACTGGTGCACCAGTGCCGCGGCGCAGGAGTCGGGTGAGCAGCGCACCTATGTGCTCGGCGGGTGCTTCGTGGCGACGGCCGAGGCGGCGATGGAGTGGCTCTGCGCCCGGCTGACGGAGATCGCGGAGCAGCTGGACCCGCCCGCCCTGGCCACCGTCACCGGCTGGGTCCACCACCCCGGCCGGTACGCCGAA
This sequence comes from Peterkaempfera bronchialis, assembly GCF_003258605.2. Classification (NCBI taxonomy): domain Bacteria; kingdom Bacillati; phylum Actinomycetota; class Actinomycetes; order Kitasatosporales; family Streptomycetaceae; genus Peterkaempfera; species Peterkaempfera bronchialis. The sequence continues at coordinate 387,059 of NZ_CP031264.1, read as the reverse complement.
GGGGTCACCGGGCTCCGCGCCGGGCGCAGCGTCTCCGTCGACATCCTCCAGGACGAGGTCTGCTACACGGTGGGCATCAGAACGGTGCGCGGCGCCGCCTCCGTCCCCGCCCCGGAGCCTGCCCTCACCGGTCGCCACCGGGATCGCTCCGTCCGCCCGCACGGGTGACCCCCGCCGGGGTTGCGGCGCCGCACCACCGGCGGTCTGCTGGTAGCCATGACCGCACCGCATCCGCTGGTCCGCTTCACCAACGAGCTGATGGCGCTCACCGACGACCTGGACCAGACGGTGGCTGCCGACTTCGTACGCCGCGTCTACGAGGCCGGCCGCGAGGACGGCGAACGCCGCGCCCAGGAGGGCCGGGAGTAGGGGCCCTCCGGCCGACCGCGCCGCGGGAGGCGGCCGAGCCGCGCCTCCGCTGGCAGCTGGAGATCACCGGCGCCCAGGGGCGGAAGACCACCCGCCCAGACCGCCGACGGCACCCACGGCGCCGATGCCGCCGCCCACTGGGAGAGCCCCCCGAGCAGCTGACCCGGGCCGGCCCTCCCCGCGCCCGCCTTGGGCCGCCGCGCATGGGCGCAGCGCCGAAAACCGCCGCCTGATATCGGCCATGACGGCCCATCAGAAGACCTGGACCGGTGGGGCGGTCGGCGGTGATGACCACTTCCGCCACCGCCCAGCGGACCGCTGCCCCCAACACCTTGCAGAGCCGCTCCCGGGCGGCCCCTGCCCATGGGCCGACGACACCGGGATGGCCTGCTCCGTGCCGTCCGGGCTGTTCGACGGTGCGCGCTGCGGGTCGCCCCTGGGGACGCCGGGGAGGCTCGGCCGGAGGCGCCGCCCCTCGGACGGCGTAGGGATGCGGGAGACCTGACAGGAAGTTTACAAGCGCCGAATTGTGGCTCTGACCTGCGGTGATGCCAGAACCAGGGTGACTACTCCATGCATCTGTGCGATCACTCAGACGGATTTTCGACGCGCGCCCAGTTCTCGAACTTGCTTACGGTGGCTTTACCGGTTGTTCGGATCAACCACCGAAAGGAACACCATGTCCAAGCGCATCACCCGTCTCGTCGCCGGCGCCGCACTCGCCGCAGCCGCCACCGTCGTCCCGCTCGCCGGAACCGCCAGCGCCACCTCGTTCGGCGGGGGCTTCGGGGGCGAGGGCTTCGGCCGTCACCACCACTGCGGGCACCACCACCGGGGCTTCGACCGGGGCTTCGAGCGGGGCTTCGACCGCAGCTTCGGGCGCTTCGAGCGGGTCCACACCTACGAGCGCATCGACCGCGGTTACGACCGCGGCGGCTTCGGCCTCGGCGAGGGCCTCCTCGGGGGCTTCGGCGGCGGCTTCGGCGGCGGCCTCGGCGGCTTCGGCGGCTTCGGAGGCTGGGGCGGCAACAATGTGACGGTCATCTTCTGACGTTTCGTCGACGCCGACACCGGCGGGACTCGGATCACTCCGGGTCCCGCCGGTCCGTCGTGTCCGTGCCTGTCACATGTGTGTCCGTCATATCCGTCGCGTCCGGCGGCCGACCGAAGGAGAACCGCATGGAGATCGTGGTGACCGACGCGCCCGAACGGACGCGCTTCGAGGCCCGGCAGGGGGACACCCTGGCCGGCTTCGCCGAGTACATCCGCAGCGGCAGCCTCGTGGTCTACCCCCACACCGAGGTCGATCCCGCGTTCGAGGGACGGGGCGTCGGCGGTGCGCTGGCCCGTGCCGCCCTGGACGACGCCCGGGCCCGTGGCCTGCCGGTGCTGGCCACCTGTCCGTTCATCGCGGGCTGGATGGGGCGTCACCCTGACTACGCCGACCTGGCCTATCAGAACCGCAGCCGCGTCTCGGACTGACCGTCGCGGGTGACCCGCCCGGCCCCGCCCCGCCCGGCTGCTCCCGGCCGCCCTGCGGTCCGCCCCCGTCGTAGGGTGGCCCTATGGCTCCGCCGCTGCCCGGCCCCCTGGCCCATCTGGCCCCACTGCTGGAGCACTACGGCTATGCCGCAGTCGGCGGGCTGGTCCTGGTGGAGGACTTCGGGGTGCCCGCCCCCGGCGAGACGATCCTGATCGCCGCGGCCGTGTATGCCGGCGCCGGGCAGTTGAACATCTTCGCGGTCGGCGCCGTCGCGGTCGCCGCCGCAGTCGTCGGGGACAACATCGGCTATCTGGTCGGCCGCAGCGGCGGTCGGGCCTTCGTCCACCGCTGGGGCCGCTATGTGCTGCTCACCCCCGAGCGGTTCGAGCGCGCCGAGCAGTTCTTCGTCCGCCACGGCGCCAAGGTGGTGACCATCGCCCGGTTTGTGGAGGGGCTGCGCCAGGCCAACGGCATCATCGCGGGCACCGCCGGGATGCACTGGCGGCGCTTCCTCTTCTTCAACACCCTGGGCGCGGTCCTCTGGGTCGGCCTGTGGGCCGGGCTGGGCTATGCGGCGGGTACCCACATCGGGGCGATCTACCAGCAGGTCCACCGCTATCAGCGCTGGCTGCTCATCGGCCTGGGAGTCCTGGTCGCGGCGCTGATCGCCCGCCATCTGCTGCACCGCCGCCGCACCGCGGCTCCCGAGGCGGATGCGGAACGCCCGCCCGGGCGTCACTCCGATGGCGGCAGATGAGAGGAGCGGGAGCGGGCAGGCGAGGCCCTGTGCCCGGCAGCCGTCAGTGGTCCGGCCGCCGGGCATTCGCCCAACTCCCACCCGGAATGGGGGCACGCCTGCCGTGGATGCTCTGCTCTGGCTGCTGATCCCGGTGTTCGCCGCTTTCGGCGCCGCTCTCTGGGCCGTACGGGCCCAGCGCCACCGGCCCCGCAAGCCATGGCGCGAGCTCGACCAGTACCAGCGCATGCAGGCGGTGCTCTCCCGGCCGCCCGTCCCACCCGCTCCGGCGCCTTCCGGCCCCCCTGCGCCTCCCGTACCACCCGCGCCCCCCGTACCTCCCGCAGCGCTCGCGGCCCCGCCCGGCGATGCCACCGGCCGCCTGCGTGCGACCGGCACCGGCTCGCGGCGGTCCGGACGCGGCCTGCGGCTGCGCTCGCCCCGGACCCGCGCCAGGACCCGGCCGGACGGTGAACCGCCTGCCGCCGCGCCGGGAACGCAGACCGGCAAGCAGCGGTAGCGGCGAGGCGCGGCCCCGGAGACCCGGAACCACCGCGATCGGCGCGGTGATCCGGACGGGAAGCCTCCGCCTGTCGATGACACAGGTCAGCCAGGCTGCCTTTCTCCGACCGACCCGGGAGCGGCGGTGCGGGGCGGCTCGGCTCCGCCGCGTCAGGCGGCGGCCAGCCGGTCCATCAGGCGCGCGGCGAGCAGCAGCACATCCCGTTCGACCTCGGTGAGGTGGGCGGCCATGGCCCGGGAGAGCCAGGCGTCGCGCTGCCGGCGGTCGCACAGGGCCAGCTCGCGGCCCTCCTCGGTGATCCGCAGGATGGCCGCCCGGTGGTCCGAAGGGTCCTGGTCGCGCTCGATCAGCCCCGCACCGGCGAGGTACCGGACGATGCGGGCCATCGACTGCGGGGTGATGCGCTCGGCGGCGGCCAGCGCGCTGGCGGTGGCCGGGCCGTCGCGCTCCAGGCGGTCGAGCACCGAGACCCGGCCGAGGGCCAGCCCGTCCGGCTCGCGTTCGGCACGCAGCCGGCGGGCCAGGCGCATGACGCCGAGCCGCAGGTCCACTGCGGCCGGGTCGATCCCGGTCGGGTCGACGCGCGGTTCATCGGAGGTCATTTGTTCAGCGTAGCTGGCTATTGGCCGGATCATTGTCATGACATAGCCATTGACACTTGCCTAGACCATCCAGGTGGCGTCACCCTGAGAGGCGGGGGAAGCGGAGAGTACCGCGTCGACCTCGTAGCGCCACATGATCTCGGACGTTCCGAACCAAGTGGAGAGGTCCCGGCAAGCATGGCGGCAGAATCCGTTAACGCGTTCCCGGCGGCCGGTCGTGCGTGAGCAGGCATTCTGCTTCAGATGCGAGCAGACGGCCCGCCCGGCGGCCGACCAGGGCGGCTACCCGTACCTGCTGGACCGGTGTGACGCCGGGTCGCCGGCCGTGGCGGCGTACTGGCTGCTGGCGCGGGCCCTGGACATCGGGGTCCAGCTGGACGAGCCGGGCCTGCACACCGTCTGGGGGGAGCTCCGGGACGCCGACGAGTACCTCAGGGCCTTCACCGCGCTGAGCGCCGGATGCACCTATGTACTGGAACTGGCCGTCGACGATGTCACCTACTGCTTCACGGCCAGGCCCGCCGCGCAGCCCGGCCAGTCCGACCCGACCTCCGTCTACGCCCCGGCCTCGGCGTACCGGTGAGCCGGACGGGCGGACCCGCCGCTACCGGGCGTCGGCCCCGGCCGCCCAGGTGAGGCCGCCGAGCAGGTGGCGGCGGAAGTCGGGGTCGGCATACGCCTCGGCGGCGTGCCCCAGCGCGGTGTAGAAGGCGCGGCCGCCCCCGTGCGGGTGGCACCAGACCAGGGGATGGTCGGCGCCCATGCCGCCGCCCCGGTAGCCGGACTCGTCGACCGAGGCCAGGACGTGGACATCCGGGCGCGGATTGGTCCGGAAGTCGTACCACTCGTCGCTCCACCGCCACTGGTGCGGCAGGTGGGCGGTGGCCGGATGGGTGCGGTCCTCCACGGTGACCACGGCCGGCTGCGGCTCCGGATGCCTGGCGAAGCGGGCGCCCAGCAGCCCGCCGAACCAGGGCCAGTCCTCCTCGGTGCAGGACGCGGAGTGCACCCCCATGAAGCCGCCGCCCGAGGCGAGGTAGCGGCGCAGCGCCTCGCGCCCCGCCGGGTCCAGCACCTCACCGCTGGTCGAGAGGAAGACCACCGCGCTGCGCCCGGCCAGGGCCGCGTCGGTGAAGACGGCCGGATCCTCCGACGCCTCGACGGCGAAGCCGTGCGCGTCGCCGAGTTCCCGCAGGGCTGCGACGCCCGCCGGGATGGAGTCATGGCGGTAGTCGGTGGTGCGGGTGAAGACAAGGACCGCCGAGAGGGCGTCGGATGCGGGCATGGCGTCCATGATCGGCTGCCGGCGGGTTCGATGTCAACCGGGGTTGACGTCCGCGCGAATGTCAACCTACATTGACACCATGAGCGATGGAGTACAGCTCGCCCAGGAGGCGAGCAGCCGTGACCCGGCAGTGGGGCTGCGGGCGGTCCGCGCGCTGCGTGAACTGGCCGACCGCCTGGAGGCACTCCAGGTCGGCAATGCCCGCGACCAGGGGTGGTCCTGGCAGGACATCGCCGTCTGCCTCGGCGTCAGCCGACAGGCGGTCCACAAGAAGCACGGCGGCAGCCGCCGGATCCTCAGCAAGGAGCGATGACGATGTTCGAGCGTTTCACCGACGACGCGCGCCGGGTGGTCATGCTCGCCCAGCAGGAGGCCCGCAGCCTCCACCACCCCCGCGTCGGCACCGAGCACCTGCTGATCGCCCTGCTGGACGAGGGCAGCGGCCCCGCCGCCCGGGTGCTGCGCGGACACGGCCTGGACCCGGCCGACCTGCGCGGCCGGATCGCCGACCCGGCCGACGACGGGCTCGACCCGCAGGCACTGGCGACCCTGGGCATCGACCTGGACCAGGTGCGCCGGGCCACCGAGGAGAGCTTCGGGCCGGGCGCGCTGGACCCCCGGGGCCACCGCACCGGGCGGATGGGCCGTACCCCCTTCACCGACCGGGCCAAGAAGACCCTGGAACTCTCCCTGCGCGAGGCCCTGCGCCTCAAGCACCGCCACATCGGGACCGGCCATCTGCTGCTGGGGCTGCTCCGCGAGGGGAGCGGCCGGGCGTCCCGGCTGCTCGCCGACACCGGGACGGACCCGGACGCACTGCGCGACGAGACCCTGCGGCTGATCACCGCGCAGGCCGCCTGACCATCCGCCCCGGCACCTGCCTGACGGTCCGTCGGGTCGTCCGACAGGTGGGGCCGGGGACCCTTCTGGGGCAGCATGGGCCCATGCCAGCTCTGAACCGGACCGAAGCCGAGACCCGTGCCCGGCTGATCGACGTCCACCACTACACCATCGATCTGGACCTCACCCGCGGTGCGGAGGTGTTCGGGTCGACCACGGAGATCACCTTCACCGCCCTCGCGGCCGGTGACACCTTTGTCGAGGTCAAGCCCGACACCCTGCACCGGGTGGTCCTGGACGGCCGCGAACTCGACCCCCGGGACCTGGACGACAACCGCCTGCCGCTCACCCTGGCGGCAGGCGAGCACCGGCTGCTGGTCGAGGCCGACATGCGCTACTCCCGCACCGGCGAGGGCCTGCACCGCTTCACCGACCCGGCCGACGGGCTGACGTACGCGTACACCCAGCTCTTCATGGAGGACGTGCAGCGGGTCACCGCGGCCTTCGACCAGCCCGACCTCAAGGCGGTCTTCGACGTCACCGCCACCGCCCCGGCCGAGTGGACCGTCCTCGGCAACGGCATCTCCGAGCGCATCCCCGACGGCGAGGGCCGCTGGCGGATCTCCACCACCCCGCCGATCAGCACCTATCTGCTGGCGGTCGCCGCCGGGCCCTGGCACTCCGTGCGCACCGAGCACGCCGGGCTGCCCTTCGCCCTGCACTGCCGCCGCAGCCTGGCCCCCCATCTGGACGCCGACGCCGACGAGCTGTTCGACATCACCCGCCGCTGCTTCGACCGCTACCGGGAGCTCTTCACCGAGCCGTACCCCTTCGACTCCTATGAGCAGGCGTTCGTCCCCGAGTTCAACTCCGGCGCCATGGAGAACCCCGGACTGGTCACCTTCCGCGAGGAGTTCGTCTTCCGCTCCGCCGTCACCGACACCGAGCGGCAGACCCGGGGGATGGTCATCGCCCATGAGATGGCCCACATGTGGTTCGGCGACCTGGTCACCCTGCGCTGGTGGGACGACATCTGGCTGAACGAGTCCTTCGCCGAGTACATGGGCTTCCAGGTGCTCTCCGAGGCCACCGGCTTCACCGGCACCTGGACCGACTTCGCCGTCGCCCGCAAGGGCTGGGGCTACGACGCGGACCAGCGCCCCTCCACCCACCCCGTCGCCCCGGACGCCGAGGCCGTCCCCGACACCGCCTCCGCGCTGCTGAACTTCGACGGCATCTCCTACGCCAAGGGCGCCTCCGCGCTGCGTCAACTCGTCGCCTGGATCGGCGAGAAGGACTTCCTGGCCGGGATCAACGACCACTTCGCCCGCCACCGCTTCGGCAACGCCACCCTGGCCGACTTCCTGGACTCCCTCGCCCGGTCCACCGACCGCGACGTCCACGCCTGGGCCGCGCAGTGGCTGCGCACCAGCGGAGTCGACACCCTCGAACCCGTCGTCGCGGACCACCCCGGCGGATGGCAGCTGGAGATCCGCCACACCGGCAGCCGTCCGCACCGCATCGACATCGGCCTCTACGACCGCGCGCCCGCCGACCCGGCCCGGCTGGTGCCGCGCGACCGGGTCCGCACCGACCTGACCGGCACCGCCGCTCCGCAGCCGCTCACCCTCCCCGGCCGCCGCCCCGACCTGGTGCTGCTCAACGACGGCGACCTCAGCTTCGCCAAGATCCGCTTCGACCAGCGGTCCTGGACCACCGTCGCCGAGGCCCTCGGCGGCCTGCCCGACGCACTCTCCCGGGCCGTCGCCTGGAACGCCGCCCGCGACCTGGTCCGCGACGGCCTGCTGCACCCCGCCGCCTACCTGGACGCCGCCCGCACCCAGCTCCCCCGGGAGGACGACCTCGCCATCGTCCAGGGCGTCCTCGGCTTCGCCCGCACCCATGTCGCCGACCGCTACCTGCCCGCCGACCAGCGGCCCGCCGCCCTGGCCACCCTCAGCGCACTCGCCCGCGACCTGCTGCACAGCCCCGCCGACGGCCTGCGGCTGGCCGCCGTGCGCAGCCTGATCGGCAGCTCCGACGACACCGCCGAACTGCGCGACTGGCTCACCGCCGACCGCATCCCCGGCGGACCGGCCCTCGACCCCGAACTGCGCTGGCGGCTGCTGCTCCGCCTCGCCGTACTCGGCCGGGCCGACGGCGACGACATCGCCGCCGAACTCGTCCGCGACCCCAGCGCCTCCGGCGAGGAGAGCGCAGCCCGCTGCCGCGCCGCCCTCCCCGACCCGCAGGCCAAGGAGTCCGCCTGGGCCGCCCTCTTCGACGACGACACCCTGTCCAACTACCTCTTCAACGCCACCGCCCAGGGCTTCTGGCAGCCCGAGCAGCACGACCTGCTCCGCGACTACCTCCCCCGCTACTACCCGGCGGCCGTCACCCTCGCCGCGCGCCGTGGCCCGGCGCTGGCCGAGGCGGCCGGGCGGCACGCCTTCCCCGCCTACGCGGTGCGGCCCGACACGCTGCGCCTGGGCCGGGAATGCCTGCGGAGCGACGAGCCCACCCCCGCGCTGCGCCGGATGCTCGCCGACCAGCTCGACGACCTCGACCGCGCACTGCGGGTGCACGCCGCCGCTGCCGAGACCGCGCCGACCCGCTGATCGGACTGCCGGCCGGACTGCGGGCCGGACTGCTGACCGGGCTGCGGACCGGCCCGCAGCGGCAGGCCGCCGACCTCTGCCGGTCGGCGGCCTGCCCGTCAGGAGCCGGTGGTGGTGACGGTGCGCTGCGCGGAGAAGGCGCCCCAGGTCCCGTCGGGGAGCCGGGCCCGCACCTTCACGGCATAGCGGGGGTGCGGCCGGTCGCCGACGGGGAGGCTGTAGCCGACCGTGCCGCTGGGCGCGTCGGCGCCCCAGGCCAGCGTGGTGGTGTACTGCCCGTCGAGGTAGATCTGGTACTCCGTGATCGCGCCGTCGGTCTGCGGCGGGGTCCAGGAGAGGTCGAGGTAGTGGGTGCCCGAGTCGGCGCGGCTCCGTACCCGGAAGGCGGCCGGTGCGGTGCTGGGCCCGCTGCCCGGTGCGGACGCGGTGGTGAGGCGCAGCACCGGCCCGGCCGGTGAGACATTGTCCGCCGCGTCGCGCGCCCTGACGGTGAAGGCATAGGCGGTGCCGGGCCGCAGCCCGGTGAGCAGCGTGGTGGTCTGGCTGCCGGGCACGCTGTGGATCTTCACCCCGCCCTGGTAGATCTCATACGAGGTCACGCCCAGGTTGTCGGTCGACCGGCCCCAGGTGAGCGAGGCGGCGTGGGACCCCTCGGCGTGTCCGCGCAGCGTGGCGGGCCGGGTGGGCGGCACGCGGTCGTCGGTCTCCGCAGCCAGCGTGGTGGCGGTCGTCTCCGCGCTCTGCGGCGAGAGGTTGCCCTTGGCGTCCCGGGCCCGGACGGTGAAGCGGTAGGCGGAGGAGGGCTCCAGCCCGGTGATGTCCACCATGTGCTGACTGCCCGGCACCTCCTTGACCTTCACCCCGCCCTGGTAGACCTCATAGCCGCCGACCGCCTCCGTGTCGCCGGGCTGGTTCCACATCACATGGACCGAGTGGGCGCTGCCGGCCTGCGCGGTGATCCCGTCCGGTGCGGGTGGGGCCGTTCCGCCGTCACCGCCGCCACCGCCGACCGCGCAGGCGGCGGCCAGCAGCAGCGAGGCGGCCGAAGCGGACACGGCGAGCCAGGGACTCCGCCTCACGGTCGGGCCTTCCCTTGGACGACATTGGTCTAGACATATATGGCACAGCCGGGCGGACTCCGGCAAGAGTGCGGGACGGCCGGGCTAGGTGAGCCGCCGCAGCCCGTCGCCGTCGGCCAGTACGGCGTCGGCCAGCGCCTGCGCCGGGGAGCCCGGCTCGGTCGGCCCCCGGCTGGCCAGGACGAAGTCCACCCCGCCCAGCTCCGGCAGCCGGGCCTGCGGCGCCACCTCGACCAGGCCCTCGGGCGTCAGCGTGCGCGAATGCGCCAGCACGCCGAGCCCGGCCAGCGCGGCGGCCCGTAGCCCGCTCAGACTGGTGCTGGTACAGGCGATCCGCCACGGCCGGCCGTGCCGCTCCAGCGACTCCAGCGCGCGGTCGCGGGTGATGCTCGGCGGCGCATAGAGCAGCAGCGGTACCGGGTCGCCCGGCCCCAGCCGCAGGGTGCGGGCGCCGATCCAGACCAGCCGGTCGCCACGGATCAGCCGGCCGTGCTCCTCGCCCTCGCGCCGCTTGGCCAGCACCAGGTCCAGTCGGCCGGCGGAGAGCATCCGGTGCAGCACCGCGCTGAGCTCCACGGTGAGCTCAAGGTCCACCTGCGGATGGCTGCGCCGGAAGGCGTTCAGCAGCTCCGGCAGGCGGGTGAGCACAAAGTCCTCGGAGACGCCGAACCGCAGCCGCCCGCGCACCTCCGTCCCGGCGAAGTGGCGGACGGCCCGCTCACCGGCCTCCAGGATGGTGCGGGCGAAGCCGACCATGGCCTCGCCGTCCTCGGTCAGCGCCACCGCGTGGGTGTCGCGGGTGAAGAGCACCACCCCGGCGGCCTGCTCCAACCGCCGCACATGCTGGCTCACGGTCGACTGCCGAAGGCCGAGCCGCCGCCCCGCCTCGGTGAAGCTGAGGGTCTGCGCCACGGTGAGGAAGCTCTGCAACTGGACCGGATCGAACATCGTCCCAGCCTAGTGCGAATCGTGATGGCAGTCAGCATGGTGATCGGGTTTCCGAATCAACACCGCCCGGTCAGGATGGAAGGGCCCCCGCCGCCGCCCGAAAGCGCTGACGATGCCCCGCCCCCGCTTGTCCCGCCCCCGCTTGTCCCGCCTCCGGATGCCCCGCCGCCTGCCTGTCGACCCCTTTGTGCTCGCCCTGCTGGGCACCGTCGCCCTCGCCGCGCTGCTCCCGGCCCGTGGCGCGGCGGCCGACCTGGTCGGACAGGCCGCAGGCTGGGCGGTGGGACTGCTCTTCTTCCTCTACGGCGCCCGGATGTCACCGCGCGAGGCCGCCGACGGAGTGCGGCACTGGCGGCTGCACCTGACGGTGCTGCTCTGCACCTTCGGCCTCTTCCCGCTGCTCGGGCTCGCCGTACGGGCGCTGCCGTCCGCCCTGCTCAGCCCGGAGCTGGCCACCGGCGTGCTCTTCCTCTGCCTGCTGCCCTCCACCGTGCAGTCGGCCATCGCCTTCACCTCCATCGCGCGCGGCAATGTGGCGGCGGCGGTGTGCAGCGGCACCTTCTCCAACCTGCTGGGCATCCTGATCACCCCGCTGCTGGCGGGCCTGCTGATCGGTGTCTCCGGGGGCTTCTCGGCGGGCTCGCTCGCCGACATCGCGCTGAAGCTGCTGGCACCGTTCGCGGTGGGGCAGCTGCTGCGCCGCCGGATCGGCGGCTGGATCACCCGTCATCGCAGGGTGACCGGGCTGGTGGACCGGGGGTCGATCCTGCTGGTCGTCTACAGCGCGTTCGGTGAGGGCGTCGTCGGCGGCGTCTGGCACCGGCTGACGCTGCCCCGGCTGGGCATGCTGCTGGTGGTCGAGGCCGTGCTGCTGGCGGTGGTGCTGACGGTCACCGCGCTCGGCTCCCGGCGGCTGGGCTTCGCCCGCGAGGACCGGGTCGCCATCGTCTTCTGCGGCTCCAAGAAGAGCCTGGCCAGCGGGCTTCCGATTGCCTCGGTGCTGTTCGCCGGGCCGGCCGCCGGGCTGATGGTGCTGCCGCTGATGCTCTTCCACCAGATGCAGCTGATGGTGTGCGCGGTACTGGCCCGCCGCTGGGCGGCCCGGACGCCCGTCCCCTCCCCGGACGTCCCCTCCCCGGCCGGTCCGGCGCCCGCCGGACTCCCGGCCCGGGAGGGGGTGGTGGCGTAGGCGGCGGCGCTCAGCCCGCCAGTGCCGCCAGGGCCTGTGCGAAGAGGGCGGTGTGGGTGTCCACATCGGCCTCGGTGGTGTCCGGGCACATCAGCGCCATGTTGTGGAACGGGGTCATCAGCACGCCCCGGTTGGCCATCCAGAGGTGCAGGAAGTCCTCCAGGTCGGCGTCGGCGCAGGCGGCCGACTCCGTACCGGTGCGCGGAGCCGGGGCGGCGAAGCGGTACTCGGTGCGGGCCCCGAGGCGGCTGACCGACCAGGGCAGGCCGTAGGACTCGATGCCCTTGCGCACCCCGTCCTCGAACCGCTCGGAGAGCGCGCACATCCGGGCGAACGCCTCGTCGGTGAGGACGTGCTCCAGCGTCGCCCGCATCGCCGCCACCGAGAGGGCGTTGCCGGCCAGGGTGCCGCCGACGCCGCCCATGTCCACCAGGTCCAGGTCGGCACGGTCCAGCAGCCGGTCGGCGAGCTGCTGCGACAGGCCGTATGCGCCGGACGGGATGCCGCCGCCGATCGCCTTGCCGATGGTGAGGATGTCCGGGTCCAGGCCCCAGGCGCGGGTGCAGCCGCCGGGCCCGGCGGAGAAGGTGTGGGTCTCGTCGTTGATCAGCAGGGTGCCATGGCGGCGGGTCAGTTCGCGGACGCCCTCCAGATAGCCGGGCTCCGGCAGCACGATGCCGATATTGGTGAGGGCCGGTTCCATCAGGACGGCGGCCACATCGCCGTGCGCCAGCTCCCGCTCCAGGCCGTCGAGGTCGTTGAACTCGGCGGCCCGGCTGGTCAGGGTGACATCGCAGGGGGCGCCCACATTGCCGGGGCGGCTGGTGGACCGGCCGTCCGGGCCGACCACGATCAGCGACTCGTCGACGCTGCCGTGGTAGGAGTAGCTGTTCACCAGGATCTTGGGCCGGTCGGTCACGGCGCGCGCCAGGCGGATCGCCCAGCGGTTGGCGTCGGTGGCGGTCAGCGAGAAGGACCAGCGCGGCAGGCCGAAGCGCCGGGTGAGTTCGGCGCCGACCCATTCGGCGTCCTCGGTCGGCAGCATCGCGGTGGCACCCCCCTTCTCGCGGAAGCGGAGGTCGACCGCCTCGGCGACCGGCGCGGGGGAGTGGCCTGCCATGGCGCCGGTGTCGCCGAGGCAGAAGTCGATGTACTCATGGCCGTCGATGTCCTGGACCCGGGCGCCGCGCGCGGACTCCAGATAGAGCGGGAAGGCCCCGGCGTTCTTGTTCATCCAGGTCATCGGCACCCGGCCGAACAGGTGCTGCGCCCGCCCGTAGGCGTCCCGCGAGCGGGGGTTGCGGGCGGTGCTCGCGGCGATCTCCTCGGCGAGCAGGCGCCGGATCCGGCTGCTGTCCATCAGGGCCTCCCGGTAGGTCGTTGGGGGGACCGTAGCCGGATTCGCTTGCAGAGGCAACCGAGCGCAATTGATTCGATTGTCAATACGCTTGAATCAAGCGTCTCTGATGGTCTCTGCACGCCGGGCGTCCATGTCGGACCGGTCTCCGCCTGGTTGCACGGTCCCGGCAGCGCTCGCCGACAGCCCCGGCACCTTCGAGGCCCCCGCCTGACCGGCGGCAGAGCGCCCCCGGCCGGAGCTGCTGTCACCGCCTGCCACCCGGCCGGGTGCTCGTCCCGTGTGCGCCGGGCCGGCATCCGTCCCCGACGATCCTCCGGAGGTAAACCCGTGACAGCTGCGCAGCGTCCCGCCGGACCGCCCCCGCACACCGCCGTCGCCCAGGCCGCCGCAGCCGCCGTCGCCAGGGTGCCCGGCATCGACGACCGGTCCGCCCTCGCGGAGGCCGGGCACCGGCGGCCGGTCGCGCTGGTCCACGGCACCTTCGGCAACGCGGACTCCACCTGGTTCACCGCCGCGCCCCTGCTCGCCACCGCCGGACACCGGGCCTTCCGGCTGGACTACGGCGTCGACCCGGCCGTCCCGGGGCCCGGCGGTCGGGTAGCGGCGCCCGGTCAGTGTCCTGGAGGTGGGCCGTGCCAGGCTTGCCAGAGCGGGTCGAGCTGCGCGTCGAGTCCGGGGGCGGCGCCGCCCAGCAGCCGGACCAGGGCGCCAGGACCGGCCAGGTCGGTGCGGTAGGGATGCCCGGGCCGCTCCGGCGGGGTGCGGCCGAAGGAGGCCACCGAGGCCAGGACGCGGGCGTGGCCGAGGATGCCGGGGAGTTCGCGCTCGTCCGGGTCGGTGAGGTCCAGGTCCTCGGCGAACAGCTCCCGGCCCCCGTACGCGACCCGGGTCGCCGCGCAGACGCTTCCGCCGCGCTCGCCGGAGCGGCCGAGCACCAGCGTGTCGCGCCACAGCATCCGGGCGCCGGCGGCCAGGCGGACGTCCATCCGGCGGTCCACCCGGGCCCCGTCCGCGACCACGAACGGGCTTCCCCTCCAGCGCAGTTCGCCGCCCGGGCCGATGTCCACCCGGGCGTGCCAGGACGAGGCGCCGCCCCGGTGGTGGTAGGCGACCAGGCCGGCCGGTTCGACCATTTCCAGGCGGGCGCCGGGGCCGACGGTGATGTGGAGCCGCAGCCGGTCTCCCGCGAGCAGCCCGGCACTGGTCGCGACCAGGGCGATGCGCAGGCCGCCGGCCGTGGGCAGCAGCGGGCGCGGGGCGAGGAACGCCCCGGGCCGCAGGTCGAGGGCGGTGTGGCGGTCGCCGACGCGCTCCACGGTGATCACGGTCGGCTCGGCCTCGGTGCTGGCCTCGGCCTCGCTCACCGTCATGGCTGTGTGGAATCGCCGTGGTGCGGGTTGCCACGGCCCTGGCTGTGGCTGTGGCTGTGGCTGTGCGGTGCCACCGGGCCCGGGTCGGTGGGGATGTGCGCCCCGGACCGGTAGCGGGCAAGCAGCGCCCGGACCCAGTCGGTGAGCCCGGCGAGCGAGGCCGGGTCCGTCCGGGAAAGTGCGAGCACCGGCAGTCCGCCGCGTGCCTGCTGCGCGTCGGCCACCATCCGGGGGACGTCCACGCCCACATAGGGCGCGAGGTCGGTCTTGTTGACCACCAGCAGATCGGCGCGGGCGATGCCGGGCCCGCCCTTGCGGGCGACATCGCCGCCGCCCGCCACGTCCAGGCAGAAGATCTGCGCGTCCACCAGCGCCGGGCTGAAGGTGGCCGTCAGATTGTCGCCGCCGCTCTCCACCAGCACCAGGTCGAGCGGGCCGAACTCCTCCTCCAGGTCCTCCACCGCGTCCAGGTTGGCGCTGATGTCGTCGCGGATCGCGGTGTGCGGGCAGGCGCCGGTCTCGACCGCGCGGATGCGCTCGGCGGGCAGCACCCCCTCGGCCCGCAGGAACCGGGCGTCCTCGTCGGTGTAGATGTCATTGGTGACCACGGCCAGCGCCAGGTCGCCGGAGAGTGCGCGGCACAGGACGGCCAGCAGCGAGCTCTTGCCGGTGCCGACGGGTCCGGCGACACCGAGTCGCAGCGCGCGGGGTGGGCGGGGGTCAGGCAAGGAAGAGTCTCCATTCGTGTCGTCGGTGGTCGAGGGCCCACTGCTCGGTGAGCGGGGCGGCGCGGGCCGGGAGGTCCGCCGGACCGGTGACCGCCAGCGCGGCGGCCACCGCCGCCTCCGCGTCGGGCTGCGCGTCCAGGACCCAGGCGACGGAGTCGAACGGGTCGCCCGGCAGCAGCTTGAGCGCGGCGGAGGCGACGGCCTGGAGGTCGTCGTAGACGACGGCGCGGGCGAGGTCCGCCTCGCCGACGCCCAGCACCGCCGCGAGCGCGCCGACCACCACGGGCCGCAGCGGGCGCAGCGGCCGTGGCTCCGGGAGCGCGGCGGTGGCCAGGCCCGCCACGGCGGGGTGGTCGGGCGCGAGGCGCCGTACGAGCCGGTGCACCCCGCGTCCGAGCGACACCGATGCCTCGCGCAGCGGCGCGGTCGGGGTGCGGGCGGCGAGTGCCCGCTGCACGGGTGCGTAGTCCACCGGGTGGCGCCCGGCCGCCCGGAGCGCGAGCACCGCAGCGGCGGCCTCGGTGACGGCCACGGTCCGGGTCCGCGCCCGCAGCAGTGCCGGGATGCGATCCCGGGTCAGCCCCGCCGCCACCGCCGGTTCCAGGCCCGCGCTGAAGGTGTGGGCGCCCACCGGCAGCCGCCCGTCCGCGAGCAGCAGCGCCGCCAGCGTGCCCGCCATCAGCAGCCGCCTGCCATCAGAACAGGTTGTACCGCTGGGCGAGCGGCAGTTCGGTGGCCGGTGCCGGCTCGACCAGCTCGCCGTCGATGCGGATCGCAAAGGTCTCGGGGTCGACCTCGATGTCGGGCAGCGCCGTGTTGTTCGGCAGGTCGGCCTTGCCGAGGGCGCGGGTGGGCCGGACCGGGACGAGGTCGCGGACCAGGCCGAGCCGGTCGGCCAGGCCGTCCTCCAGGGCCGCGGGCGCCACAAAGGAGACCGACAGATGCGGTGCGGCGGCGGCTGCCGTGGAGGGGCGCAGCAGCACCGGCTGGGTGGTGGGGATCGCCGCGTTGGGGTCGCCGACCGGCGCGTACACCACCATGCCGCCCTTGAGGACGGCGGCGGGCCGGATGCCGAAGAACGCCGGGTCCCAGAGCACCAGGTCGGCCAGCTTGCCGGGTTCCACCGAACCCACCAGGTGGTCGATGCCATGCGCCACGGCGGGGCAGATCGTGTACTTGGCGACATAGCGGCGGGCCCGGGCGTTGTCGGCCGGCAGCCCGCCGCCGTCCCGGTCGCCGAACCGGGCCTTCATCACATGGGCGACCTGCCAGGTGCGGCAGACCACCTCGCCGATCCGGCCCATGGCGTGGGCGTCGGAGGAGGTGATGGAGAGCGCGCCCAGGTCGTGCAGCACATCCTCGGCGGCGATGGTGGTGGCGCGGATCCGCGACTCGGCGAAGGCCAGGTCCTCCGGGATGCGGGGGTTGAGGTGGTGGCAGACCATCAGCATGTCGAGGTGCTCGGCGACGGTGTTGACGGTGTGCGGCAGCGTCGGGTTGGTGGACGCGGGGAGCACATGCGGGTACGAGGCGACCGTGATGATGTCGGGGGCGTGCCCGCCGCCCGCGCCCTCGGTGTGGAAGACATGGATGCCGCGCCCGGCGATGGCCGCCAGGGTGCCTTCGACATAGCCGGTCTCATTGAGGCTGTCGGCGTGCAGGGCCACCTGGAGGCCGTAGCGGTCGGCGGCCCGCAGCGCGGCGTCGATGGCGGCCGGGGTGGCGCCCCAGTCCTCGTGCACCTTGTAGCCGCCGGCTCCGGCGAGCGCCTGCTCGCGCAGCGCCTCCTGGCCGACGGTGCTGCCCTTGCCGAAGAGCAGCACATTGAGCGGCAGCCGGTCCAGCGCCCGGTGCATCATCGCCAGGGAGCGGGCGCCGGGCGTCACCGTGGTCGCCTTGGACGCCTCGGTGGGCCCGGTACCGCCGCCGACCACGGTGGTCGTACCGGTGGCCAGCGCCTCATGGAGGGTGTGCGGGACGAGCAGGTGCACATGGGTGTCGACGGTCCCGGCGGTGAGGATGCGGCCCTCGCCGGAGACCACGTCGGTGCCTGGGCCGATGATCAGATCGGGGTGGACGCCGTCGCTGATGTCCGGGTTGCCGGAGCGGCCGAGCGCCACGATCCGCCCGTCGCGCACGCCGACGTCCGCCTTGACGACGCCCCAGTGGTCCAGCACCACCGCATTGGTGACGACCAGGTCGAGGGCGCCGGCCGCCCGGGGTGTGGTGGCCTGCGCCATCGACTCGCGGA
This sequence comes from Peterkaempfera bronchialis, assembly GCF_003258605.2. Classification (NCBI taxonomy): domain Bacteria; kingdom Bacillati; phylum Actinomycetota; class Actinomycetes; order Kitasatosporales; family Streptomycetaceae; genus Peterkaempfera; species Peterkaempfera bronchialis. The sequence goes on along the minus strand of NZ_CP031264.1, from coordinate 369,678 downwards.
TCGACTTGCCGCCGCCGAACACCGCCTCGTCGCCGCCGAAGCAGCGGTCCTCCTCGACCTCGATCCACAGGTCGGTGTCGCCGAGCCGCACCCGGTCGCCGGTGGTGGGCCCGTACAGGGCCGCGTATGCCTCCCGTGTCAGCTGCGCCACGTCACGCCTCCTCCTTGCCGTCCTCGTCGCCGTCCCCGTCGCCCCGGTCCGGGCGCACCACGATCCCGGGCACGGTCCGCCGCCCGCCGAGCTCCACCAGCGGGACCTCGATGCCCACGCCGGGCTCGAAGCGCAGCGATGTCCCGGACGGGATGTCCAGCCGGAATCCCCGGGCCGCCGCGCGGTCGAAAGACAGCGCGGGATTCGCGTCGGCGAAATGCAGATGCGATCCCACCTGAATAGGGCGGTCCCCGTTGTTCTCCACGACGAGTGCGCGCGCCGCGCGGGTGCCATTGAGGGTCAGAATTCCGGACCCGGTGCGCACCTCCCCGGGGATCACGGGATCGGGGCGGTGATCGTGACCAGCTTGCGCCCGTCGGGGAACGTCGCCTCGACCTGGACGTCGTGCAGCATCTCCGGGACGCCTTCCAGCACGTCGTCGCGGGTCAGCACGGTCCTGCCCTGCGCCATCAGATCGCTGACCCGGGCTCCTTCGCGGGCCCGCTCCAGCGCCCAGCAGGAGAGCAGGGCGACCGCCTCGGGATAGTTGAGGCGGACTCCGCGCTCCCGCCGGTCGCGCGCCACCATTCCGGCCACGCAGAGCAGTAGTTTCTCCGTGTCGGACGGAGTGAGAAGCATGGAAACCTCCACGGCGGCGGTCCGCGCCATATTCGGGACCGCACATGCCACGCTCCTCTTATAGACCTCAGCATGAGGCGACGGCAACTCGAATCGCCCGGCAAAATATCTGTTTCCACTGTTATGACCCGCTAAATACGGTCAAAACGGTACATATCTCCGCCTTCGCCGGGCCGCGCCCGGCATGTCCGCCCAGGGGGCTGCGTAACGAAGTCGAGCGCGGGCATACTGCCGGGAGGCTCATCTGAGGGGGATTCAACAGATGGTGCGACAGGACCCGCCGGGAGTCGACGAGGCACGACTGCTGCCCGAGCCGTTCTGGACGGCCGACCGGGCCTCCGTGCAGGGCCGCCGGCTGACCGTGCGCTGGTACCGGGGGCAGATCGTGCTGCTGGTGGTGGCGGCGGTCATCGCCGCCGTGCCCGGCCCCGCGCACAGCGGCGACAGCGACATCGCCCCGCTCTTCTCGGTCGCCGCCTTTGTGGTCGCGGGATACTGCTGGTACCGGCTGCGGCAGGGCAACCCGCAGCGGCGCTGGCACGAGGCCCGGGCGGCGGCGGAGTCGGTGAAGGCCCTGGCCTGGAAGTACACCGTCCGGGCCCGGCCGTTCGAGGGCGAGGCGGAGTCGGCCGAGACGGACCAGGAGTATCTGCGGCAGGTGGGCGAGGTCCTGCTGGCCTTCGAGGACGCCGTGGTGCTGCCGCCGGACGCGGTGCCCGGGATCACCGAGGAGATGCGCCGGCTGCGGGCGGCCGGGCTGTCCGCCCGGCGCGGCCTCTATCTGCGGTCCCGGGTGGAGGGCCAGCGCAACTGGTACCGCGACCGGGCCGCCGCCTATGAGTCCCAGTCGGTCTCCTGGGGGCTCGGTACGGCCGCGCTGATCATCGTGGGCGGGGCGGCGGCGGTCGCCCAGGCGACCGGGGCGCTCTCCGTACACCTCTTCGGCACCTGCGCCGCCGCTGCCGCCGCGATCATCGCCTGGACCCAGCTGACCCAGCTCCGGCCGCTGGCCACCACCTACCGGCTGGCCGCCAGGGAACTCGACCTGGTCCGGCAGCGGCTCTCCGACCTCACCCTCACCGGACCCGACGCCGAGACGCGCTGGTCCGAACTCTCCGCCGACGCCGAGGACGCGGTGTCGCGGGAGCACACCACCTGGCGGGCCAAGCGCGCCTTCCCCCGGTGAGCCCCGCCCAGGTGAGACCGGTCCTCATGGGTCAGGCTCAGCCGCCCTGGGCGACGGCCCGCTCGTAGAGGGTCCGGACGTCGGCGCCGAAGTACGCGCTGTACGAGACGTCCGGGGAGTCGCCGCCCCGCTGGTGGCCGCCGATGACGCCGATGACATACCCGGTGCGGGTGCGGGGGTCGATCTCGGTGATCCACGGGCTGCCGCTGGTGCCGCCGGTGTACCCGGTGCAGGGCAGCCGCATCTGGTGCGGGTCCTGCTGCGCCGAGCGGCCGATGCAGGAGATCGGCTCCTGCCCGCCGGCCGGATAGAGCCCTGCGGCCGCAGCCGCCAGGGAGGGCCACCGCCCGATCGGTCCGACCGCCATCCGCGCTCCTGTCACAGCTGCCCCTTCCCTCGCGCACCCGCAGTCCGCTCCCGGCGGTGGGCCCGCGCGGCGGGAGCCGGGGGTGTGGAGCGCCGGGGACGAGCCGTACAGAAATGGATGCTCAGGCGTCAATAGCTTCATCATCTTCCGTTCACCGAGGCCCGGCTGCCAGCATCGGCGCACCGTCACCGCGTGAGGGAGAAACCGATGAACCGCCCCCGTCCTCTGCGCTGTCTGGCCGCCCTGGCACTGGTCGCCCTGACGGCCACCTCCTGCGGGCGCTCCGACCAGGGCAGCGCCCCGGCCGCCGGCGGCCCCCAGAGCGCCGGCTCCAACGCCGCCGGCGCCAGCGCCACCGCCTCCAACGGCGCCGCCCAGACCGCCGCCGACCTGCTCCCGGCGAAGTACCGGCAGGGTGGTGTGCTGCGCGTCGCCACGGCGGTCGGCTACCCCCCGATGGAGATGTACAAGTCCGGCACCACCGAGCTGACCGGCGTCGACCCGGACCTCGCCCAGGCCATCGCCCAGCGGCTCGGGCTCAGGCTGGAGCTCACCAACGCCGCCTTCGACGGCCTGATCCCGGGCCTCCAGGCGGGCCGGTTCGACCTGGTGATGTCCTCCATGACCGACAGCGAGCAGCGCCGCCAGGCCGTCGACTTCGTCGACTACTTCCGCACCGGCGGCGTCATCATGACCAGGAAGGGCAACCCGGAGGGGCTGAAGTCCCTGGCGGACCTCTGCGGCAAGCCCGTGGTGCTGGCCAAGGGCAGCTCCAACCTGGACATCGGCGAGCAGCAGAACGCCAAGTGCCCGACCAGGATGAGGATCTCGCAGAGCGAGGACGCCCCCACCGGGCTGCTCCAGCTGGACAGCGGACGCGCCGTCGCGACCATCGTCGACTACCCCGTCGCCCAGCTGTTTGTGCAGAAGGGCGCGTATGAGGTGCTGCCGACCCAGTACGGCACCGCGCCCTGGGGCATCGCCGTGGCGAAGAACGAGAGCGGTCTGCGCGACTCCGTGCAGAAGGCCCTCCAGGACCTGATCGACCAGGGCGAGTACCGCAGGATCCTGGACACCTGGAAGGTCGGCGGCAGCGCCGTGCCCCGGGCCACCGTCAACGGCGGGCAGTGAACCCGGCGGTGAACACGGATATGAGACCCCATCAGGCAGCGGCACCGGCCGCCGACGGCGCGACCCGGCCGGAAGACCTCTCCCTCCAGGTGTCCCGGCGCCCCCGCCCCGGACGCTGGCTCGCCGTCCTCGCCGCCGCCTTCTTCGCGGTCTGGCTCGGCTACACCATCGTCGTCAACCCCAATCTGCACTGGGACGTCATCGCCCGCTACCAGTTCGACCGGGTCGTCCTGGAGGGCCTCTGGGTGACCGTGCAGCTCACCCTGATCTCGCAGGCCGTCGGCATCGGCATCGGCGTGGTCGCCGCCGTGATGCAGCTCTCCGAGAGCCCCGTGCTGCGGCTGATGGCCGGGGCGTACACCTGGTTCTTCCGGGGCACCCCGCTGCTGGTCCAACTGATCTTCTGGTTCAACCTGGCGCTGCTCTTCCCGGAGATCAGCATCGGCGTGCCGTTCGACGGACCCAAGCTGATCAGCTGGCAGTCCAACCAGGTCATCACCGGATTCGTGGCGGCGCTGCTGGGCCTCTCCATCAACGAGGGCGCCTATATGGCCGAGATCGTCCGGGCCGGCATCCAGAGCGTGGACCCCGGCCAGCGGGAGGCCGGCGCCTCCATCGGCATGTCCAACCGGCAGATCCTGACCAGGGTCGTGCTGCCGCAGGCGATGCGGGTGATCATCCCGCCGTTCGGCAACCAGTTCATCTCCATGCTCAAGACCACCTCGCTGGTCTCGGTCATCGCCGGCGCCGACCTGATGACCGTCTCCCAGCACCTCTACCTGGCCAACTTCGAGGTGATCGCCCTGCTGGTGGTCGCCTCCCTCTGGTACCTGGTGCTCACCACCATCGCCAGCCTCGCCCAGCACGCCGTCGAGCGCCGGTTCAGCCCCGGCGCCGCCCCGCCGCTGCGGCGCAGGGTGCTGGCCAACCTCCTGCCCGGGCGCCTCACCAAGGGGACGGCACAGTGAACGACGTGATCCTCGCGGCGCGCGGGGTCCGCAAGCGGTTCGGCGACACCGAAGTGCTGCGCGGCATCGACCTGGAGGTCCGCGCCGGTGAAGTGCTCTGCATCATCGGACCGTCCGGATCCGGCAAGTCCACCCTGCTGCGCTGCTTCAACCACCTGGAGCGGATCGACGCCGGGCGGATCCGGGTCGACGGCGAACTGGTCGGCTACGAGCCGCACGGCCCGTCCGGGGAGCGGCTGCGCGAGCGGCGCCCACGCGACATCCGCCGGCAGCGCGAGCGGATCGGCATGGTGTTCCAGCGGTTCCACCTCTTCCCGCACCGCACCGCGGTGCAGAACGTCATGGAGGGGCCGGTCGCGGTCAAGGGCCTCAGCCGCGCCCAGGCCGAGCGGCAGGCCCGCGAGCTGCTGGACCGCGTCGGACTGGCCGACCGGGCCGACCACTACCCCGACCGGCTCTCCGGCGGCCAGCAGCAGCGGGTCGCCATCGCCCGGGCGCTGGCCATGCAGCCGACGCTGATGCTCTTCGACGAGCCCACCTCCGCACTCGACCCCGAACTCGTCGGCGAGGTCCTCGGCGTGATGCGCGACCTGGCCCGCAGCGGCATGACGATGATCGTGGTCACCCATGAGATGGGCTTCGCCCGGGAGGTCGCCGACCGCGTCCTCTTCATGGACCAGGGCGCCGTCGTCGAGGCCGGGCACCCCGACGAGGTCTTCACCGCCCCGCGGCACGACCGCACGCGGGCCTTCCTCTCCACGGTGCTGTGATGGGGAGCCCCGTCGAACTGCTGCTGCGCGGCGGCACCCTGGTGGACGGCACCGGCGCCCCCGGCAGGCCCGCCGACCTCGCCGTCGCCGACGGACGGATCACCGTACTCCCGCCGGGCAGCGCGGTCGCCGCCGCCGAGACCGTGGACGCCACCGGACAGATCGTCACCCCCGGCTTCATCGATGTACACACCCACTCCGACGCCCTGGCCGCCCCCCACGGCGGCGCACCGCCCGGCGGCCCCGAGGCGGCCGAGGCGATCGAGCAACTGCGGCTGGCGCCGCTGCTCCAGGGCGTCACCACCGAGATCAGCGGCAACTGCGGCACCAGCCTCTTCCCCGCACTGCCGGAGCGGCTGCCGGACCTCGCCGCCCATCTGCGGGTGACCTTCGGCACCGGACCCGTCCAGCCCGCCGAGGACTTCGACGCCTTCGCCGCCGGGCAGCGCCCGGAACTGCGGCGCACCCACCTGGCCTCACTGGTCGGCCATGGCACGCTCCGCGCCGGAGTGATGGGCTTCGCCGCCCGTCCGCCCCGGCCCGAGGAGCTGGCCGCCATGTGCGCACTGCTCGACCGGGCCCTGGCCCAGGGCGCGGCCGGCCTCTCCACCGGACTGATCTACCCGCCCGGCACCTACGCCGACACCGACGAGATCGTCGCGCTGGCCCGCGTCGCCGCCCGCCACGGCAAGCCCTATGTGACCCATCTGCGCGACGAGATGTCCCAGGTGGAGACCGCCCTGGAGGAGGCCCTGGAGATCGCGGTACGCTCCGGCGCCCCACTCCAGGTCTCCCACCACAAGACGGCGGGCCGCCACGCCTGGGGCGCCACCCTGCGCACCCTGCCCCGGCTGGAGCAGGCCCGCGCCGACGGCGTGGACGTGCTCTGCGACGTGTACCCCTACACTGCGGGCAGCACCGTGCTGCACGCCATGCTCCCGCCGTGGACCAGCGACGGCGGCGTCGCCGCCCTGCTGGAGCGGCTGCCCCGGCCGGAGGTGCGCGACCGCATCCGGGCGGACATCGCAGGCGGCGTCAACGGCTGGGAGAACACCATCGGCAACGGAGGCTGGGACCTCATCGCGGTGGCCGCCGCCCCCGGGCACCCCGAGGCCGAAGGGCGCCGCATCGCCGACCTGGCCGCCGAGCGCGGGCTGGACCCGGTGGACTACGTCTGCGACCTGCTGCTGGCCGCGCGCGGCGAGGTGACCATCATCAGCCACTCCATGCGCGAGGACGACGTCCGCCGGGTGCTGGCCAGTCCGCTGTCGATGATCGGCTCGGACGGCGTCCCCAAACCCGGCCGACCGCACCCCCGCTGGGCCGGCAGCTTCGCCCGGGTGCTCGGCCACTACGGCCGCGACCAGCGGCTGCTGCCACTGGAACGCGCCGTACACAAGATGACCGGCCTGCCCGCCGGGCGGTTCGGGCTCTCCGGGCGCGGTGTGATCCGGGACGGCGCGCTCGCCGACCTGGTCGTCCTCGACCCGGCGGCGGTCCGCGACACCGCGACCTTCGACCACCCGCTGCGCGCCCCCGAGGGCGTCGACACCGTCGTGGTGGCGGGCCGGGTCGCCGTCCGCCACGGCCGCCCGACCGGCGTACGGGCCGGAGCGGTGGTGAGGGTCCGATGAGCCTGGACCAGGTGGCCGCCGCCGCCCGGCGCTCCGCCGCACTGCCGCTCACCCTGGCCGTGGCCGCCGTCGACGTCGACGGCGGCCGGACGGTGGGCGTCGACGACACCGCCGTACTCCCGGTCGCCAGCGCCTCCAAGCTGCTGCTGCTCGCCGAGGTGTCCCGCCGGCTGGACAGCGGCGAGCTGCGCGCGGACCAGGTCGTCGACATCCCCGACCAGGACGTGGCGGGCGGCACCGGCCTGCTGCGGCGGCTGGGGCGGCGCGGCTGGACGGTGGAGGACCTGGCCTGGCTCACCGCCTCGGTCAGCGACAACACCGCCACCAACGCGCTGCTGCGGCTGGTCGGCCGCCCGGCCACCGCCCGGCTGGCACGGCAGCTCGGGCTCGACCACCTCACCCTGCACGACAGCGTCCGGGATGTGCGCGGCCCGGACGTGCCACCGGTCTTCGCCACCGGCACCGCACGGGACCTGGCCCGGCTGGTGGCGCTCACGGTACGCGGCACCATGGCCTCCCCGGCGGCCTCCGGACGGCTGCTGGAGTGGATGCGGTCCAACACCGACCACGGCCTGGTACCCGCCCTGATCGGGCACGACCCATACGCCCCGTGCTTCCCCGACCCGCTCCCCGGCGGGCTGCTGGTGGCCAACAAGACCGGTACCGACACCGGGGTCCGCGCCGACGCCGGCGTCATCATCGGGGCCCGCCGGGTGGCCTATGCCGTGGTGGCGCACTGGGACGTCGCCCTGGGGCCGAGCACGGAGCGGGCGGCGGTGCACGCCATCAGGGACGTCGGCCGGACCCTCGCCGCCTGCGCCCACCGCCCCGCCCCCGGGTGACGCCGGCGCGCGGGGCCTTCGGGGCGGGTGGACGCGGCGGTCAGGACCACTGCATCCCCAGCAGCGACCGGATCTCCCCGGCGGCCGACCGCAACTCGCTGAGGAAGGCTTGCAGCACCGGGTTGCGGTTGGTCGCACGGGTGGCCACACCGATACGCCGGTGCAGCTGGGGGTGGTCCAGACGGCAGACATGTACGCCCGCCGTGTCGCCGAGACCCAGCGCCGGGACCAGCGCCACGCCCATGCCCGCCCGGGCCAGATTGATGGTGACCTGGTAGTGGTCGCTGCGGCACCGCACCCGGGGCCGGAACCCCTCGGCCGCGCACGCGCGCTCCAGCACCGGTTCGCCGGTGCTGCCGCCATGGGTGCCGATCCAGCTCTCGCCCTCCAGCTCGGCCAGCCGGACCACACTGCGCCGCCCCAGCCGATGCCGCAGCGGCACCACCACCAGCTGCGGCTCGTCAAAGAACATCCGCACCTCCACGGCCGCCTGGCGGCACCAGGGGTCCAGCGGATGCTCGAAGACGACCGCCGCGTCCAGCCGACCCGCCTCCAGATCGGGCACCAGCTCATGCGGCTGGCCCAGGATCAGCTCCAGCTCCACCTGCGGCCGCTGCGCAGCGAAGGACGCCAGCGCCCGGGGCAGCAGGTCCAGACCGGAGGAGGCGAAGAAGCCGAGGCGCAGCACCCCCGACTCGCCCTCGGAGTGCGCCCGCAGATCGTCCTGGGCGACGGCCATCAGATCCGCGATGGCCTGCGCATGCTCGGCCAGCCGTACACCCGCCGCCGTCAGCCGCAGGCTCTGCGGCGCCCGCTCCACCAGCGGCACGCCCAACTCCTGCTCCAGCCGGGCGAGCTGGTGCGAGATCGCGGACGGGCTCAGATGCAGGGCCTGGGCCGCAGCCACGATGGTGCCCCGGCGGGCGATCTCCAGCAGGACGAGCAGGCGGGCGCTGTTCAGCATCGGGCCAGGCTAGGCCGTGCCCAGGGGCCGGGCAGCCACCAGGTCCCCGCCACCGGACCGCCGCGCTCCGGGCAGCACCCCCGGACCGGCGGGCCCGGCCGGGCCGTCGGCGTCCAGCCGCAGCAGGTCCTCCTCGGTCTCCCGCCGGACCACGACGCGGGCCGCGCCGTCCCGGACGAAGACCACGGCGGGGCGCGGCAGCTTGTTGTAGTTGGACGCCATCGCATAGCCGTACGCACCGGTGACCGGCGTGGCCAGCAGGTCCGACACCCGCAGGTCGGCGGGGAGCGCCGCCTCGTCGATGATCACATCGCCGCTCTCGCAGTGCTTGCCGACCAGCCGCGCCCGCAGCGGCCGGTCCGCGCGGGGGCTGCGCGGCAGAAACGCCTCGTAGCGGCTGCCGTACAGGGCGGGGCGGAGGTTGTCGCTCATCCCGCCGTCCACGCTGACATAGGTCCGTACGCCCTCGATCCGCTTGATCGTGCCCACCCGGTAGAGGGTGAGCCCCGCCCGGGCGGCGATCGAACGGCCCGGCTCCACGCCGACCTGGCCGTCCCAGCCGGCGCCGCGCACCGCGGCATGCACCCGCGCGGCCCAGTCGGCGAACGACGGCACGCTCTGCCCCGCCTCGTACGCGACCCCCAACCCGCCGCCGACGGTGAGCCGGCGCCCCGGTACCCCGGCCGCGAACCGTGCGACGGCGGCGGCCCCGGCGGCGAGCTCCCGGGCGTCCAGCACCTGGGAGCCCACATGCGCATGGACGCCCTCCAGCAGCATCGCCGGGGAGTCGGCGGCCCGGCGGGCAGCCCGCTCGGCGGTCCCGCCCGCGAGGCCGAAGCCGAACTTCGAGTCACTGCCGCCGGTCCGGATCGCCTCATGGGCGCCGGCGGCGACACCGGGCGCCACCCGCAGCTGGACCCGGACCACGGGCAGCCGCTCCTCGGCGTGCAGCCGCTCGATCCGGTCCAGCTCGTCGAAGCTGTCCACCACCACATGGCGCACCCCGGCGGACATCGCCGTGCGCAGCTCGGCCTCGTCCTTGTTGCTGCCGTGCAGCACGATCCGGTCGGCCGGTACGCCGGCGCCCAGGGCCGCCCGCAGCTCACCGCCGGAGGCGACATCGAGCAGCAGCCCCTCCTCATGGGCCAGCCGCGCCATGGCCGTGCACAGGAAGGCTTTGGAGGCATAGGCGACATTGCCCGGCCCGAAGGCCGCGACCGCCTCCCGGCAGCGCTGCCGCAACTGCTCCTCGTCATAGACGAAGAGCGGTGTGCCGTGGCACCGCGCGAGATCGGCGAGCAGCACGCCGCCGACGGCCAGCCCCTCGGGGCGGACCTCCGCAGTGAGGGGCAGCAGACCCGCATCCACGGGTGACGAGGCTGACGACGCTGGCGACACAGTTCCTCCCGCACGCTGGTTCGCAGCCATCCTGCGGCCTGGGGGAGGGGTGGGGAAAGCGCATTCTTCCGGCGCTGAGCCTCAGCTATCTCGATGCTGGACGGCGGCGCCTCGGGGTCACGGCGATGACTCGTCCACCCAGACGATCCGCTGGATCACCTGCGCGGGGATGGACATCGGGCGGCCGCCGCCGTCCGGCCGGAAGTGGACCCACCGCCCCTCGATCAGGGCGTCGCCCGTGAAGTGCGTCATCGCCGCCTCAGGCCCGATCGCCTCGCCCTTGCGGCAGTACACGATCGCCCTGGCCCACTCGCTCTTTGCCATGCCTCCAGGGTCGCGGCATCCGGCGGTCGGCTCCAGCGGGGCTGCGCTGTCCGGGACGCGGCCCGGGAGGCCGCTCCGACCAGCAGCGGGCGCCCGGCCCGACCGGTCTGACCGGCCGGGCGCCCGCTGCTCCGCCAGGCGCGGCGGTCAGCCGGAGTCCTTGTCCTCCCCCTCCTCCGCCTCCGCCTCCGCCTCCGCGCGGAGCTGCTGGTCCTGGACGGCGGAGGGCGGATAGGGGACCCAGTCGGACGGGCGGGGCAGCTCCGGCCCGTCGGGGCCGACGCGGACGATGCTCTCGACGCGCACCACCCGGAAGTGGCGGCCCGCCACCTGCGCCTGGTGGTCCCGGGTCGCCCCGAGGCGGTCGGCCTCCCGCGCATATGCGGCCTGCTCGGCCCCGGTCAGGTCCAGCAGGCGCGGGGCGAGGTCGCGCAGATAGTCGGAGAGGCCGTCCCGGGCGGCCTGCGGGGTGGCGCACACCCCGGACATCGGCTCCCACTCCCGACCGGCCTGCCGCTCGGCGACGGCGAACCCGGCCGGCAGCAGCACCACCCCGGGGTGGGTGGTCCGGGCCCGGACGGAGTCGGCGTACACGTCCTCCGGTACCACCTCGCGGGAGTAGGCGAAGTCCAGCAGTTCGGCCCTGAGCACGGCCTCGGACATCCCGGTCGCCCTGGCCGGGTCGATGACAAACCCCTCCGCCCGGTGCGGCGCCCGGGGGTCCTGGCCGTCGGGGTCGGTGGGGCGGGGCGGCTCCGGCCCGTCCGGCCCGAACCGCACCAGCAGGTCCCCCCGGATGACCCGGTAGGCGTCGCCGAGCACGGTCAACTCGTCCAGGGCCTCCCACTCCAGCCGCTTCGACGCCGCCAGATACGCGGCCCGCGCGGCCGGGTCCTCCGTCTCGCGGCCCTGGGTCTTCAGCCGCCACAGCAGTGCGTCGCGGGCCGCCTGCGGGTTGCCCTCCTCCAGCAGCACGATCTCCCACAGCGCGTCGTCCCGCTGCCCGTCGCCGTGCTGCCCGTCGCCGTGCTGCCCGTCGTCCCGCAGTCGGCCGACCGCGAACAGCGGCCCCCTGGCCCGCAGTTCGGGGTAGTCGCCGCGTGCCTCCCACGCCTCCAGGTCCATCAGGTCCGCCACCGGGGAGTCCTGCGGTGCCACCCGGATGACCCGGTGCTCCTCGACCCGCTCACCGTCGTGATCCATGCACCCCAGTGTGCCCACAGGCCGGTACGCCGCGCAGCACTTCGGCCACGGAGCGTCAGATCCGCTGTCCCGTCCGGCTCGCGGCCCTACCCGGCATGCGGCTGCGCGGTGGTGAGCAGCCGCCGGCGGGAGTTGCCGATCTCGGCCTCCGCCTCGGCACGGCCCTCCCAGTGCGACCCCTCGACGGACTTGCCGGGTTCGAGCTCCTTGTACACCTCGAAGAAGTGCTGGATCTCCATCAGGTCGAACGTCGGCAGGTCGCCGATGTCCTGGATCGGATCCGCGCGCAGATCGTCGGCGGGCACGCACAGCACCTTGTCGTCCTCGCCGCGCTCATCGGTCATCCGGAACATCCCCACCGCCCGGCAGCCGATGACCACCCCGGGGAAGACCGGTTCGCCGGTCAGCACCAGCGCGTCCAGCGGATCGCCGTCGGCGCCCAGCGTGCCTTCGATGTAGCCGTAGTCGGCCGGGTAGCGGGTGGAGGTGAACAGCATCCGGTCCAGCCGGATGCGGCCCTGCGCATGGTCCATCTCGTACTTGTTGCGGGACCCCTGGGGGATCTCCACGACCACGTCGAACTCCATGCCTGACTCCTTGCGGTCGCCGGGGCGGCACGGGAGGGGGCCGGTGTGCGTGACCGCTACCGCTCAGGGGAGGGGCTGCCGACGGCGACACCCATCGCCGTACCGCGTCCTCCAGCCTAGGCGCGCGCACCGCGAAGCACTACCGACCCTGCTCGGACCGCCCCCTTCGGTAGAGTGGAGCCGAAGACGGCGGAGGGGCTCGCCTTCAACCGCGACCGCGACCGGTCGCCAACGGTCCCTACCTGATACCTGCTGATGTCCGCAGGCACACCCCCAGGTAGGAGAGGTATGGAGCAGCACTCGCCGTCCGAGCCCCCGCAGCCCGCCGCCGGAGCACCGCCCGTCCCCGCATTCCCACGCGACCCGGCGGACGGCGGCGCGGCGGGCCACACCACGCAAGGAGCGCGGATGCCCCCTGAGACCCTGCCGGTCGACCCCGATGCGGAGCCGCCCCCGAGCCCCCGGCGGGCCCGCCCCTCCTTCCGCCGCACCGCACGGCGCCGCCAGTGGGACATCCTGGCCGCCATCGCCGTCGGCGGCGGGATCGGCAGCGTCGCCCGGTACGGTCTGGCGCAGGCATGGCCCACGCCCCCCGGCGGCTTCCCCTGGGCGACCTTCGCCACCAATGTCAGCGGGAGCTTTCTGCTCGGCCTGCTGATGGTCTATGTACTCGACGTCTGGCCGCCCACCCGCTATGCGCGGCCCTTCCTCGGCGTCGGCGTCCTCGGCGGCTTCACCACCTTCTCCACCTACACCGTGGAACTGCGCGGACTGCTTGCCGCCGGGCACTGGTCCCTCACCGACGCCTATGCCCTCACCAGCCTGATCGCCGGGCTCGGCGCGGTCTGGACCGGTATCGCCGCCGCCCGCAGGGCCGCCCGCCTGCCGGTGCGCCGGGGCCCGAGCCGCCGCAGCCGGTCCGCCTCCTCGGCCGTCCCCCGGCCGACCTCCAGCAAAGGACGCGCCCGATGAGCCCCCACCTGCACCACCGCCACCCGCACGAGGACCCCGCACCCGCCCGTCCGCCCCGCGCACCGCTGCACGGCCCGGCCCTGCGGATGACCGTCTACCTCGGCGACGGCGACCAGTTCGAGCACCGGCCCGTCTACACCGAGATCGTCCACCGCGCCCACCGCGCCGGGCTCGCCGGTGCCAGCGTCTTCCGTGGCATCGAGGGCTTCGGCGCCCACTCCCTGATCCACACCGCCCGCCTGCTCGACCTCGCCGAGGACCTCCCGGTCGCCGTGGTCGTCGTCGACGAGGAGCAGCGCATCCGCGACTTCCTCCCCGAGGTCCGCGAGGTCATCACCCAGGGGCTGATCACCCTCGACACCATCGAGGTGGTCGCCCACCTCACCCCGGAAGGGACGCCCTGATGCCGGTCCTCATGGTCTTCCTCGGCGGCATGATCGGCGCCCCTCTGCGCTATCTCACCGACAAGGCCGTCCAGGCCCGCCACGACAGCGTCTTCCCCTGGGGCACCCTCACCGTCAACATCGCCGGCTCCTTCATCCTCGGCTCCATCGCCGGGGCGGGAGCCGCGCACGGCCTCCCCGCCGACCTCATGCTCTTCCTCGGCACCGGGATCTGCGGCGGCCTCACCACCTTCAGCACCTTCACCTTCGAGACCGTGCGCCTGCTGGAGGACGGCTCGCTCGCCGAAGCCGGCCTCAACGCCCTCGGCAGCCTCCTCCTCGGCCTGGGCGCCGCAGCGGCGGGGTACGCCCTGCTGACCGTGGTGTGAGAACCGGGTCCCGGCGGTCCGGGACCGTCCGCGCCGTGCTTGCCGAACCGGCCGCCCGCCGGGTGAGATGAGCCGCATGGCGATCGTGTTCCGGGACGTCGAACTCGACGGAAGCCGCCGCGCCGACGTCGCGCTCGGCGCCGACGGGCGGGTCCGCGCCGTCGGCCGACTGCGGGCGGGCCCCGGGGACACCGTGGTCGACGGCCGGGGCGGCGCCCTGCTGCCGGGGCTGGCCGACCGCCATCTGCATCTGATGGCATGCGCCGCCGCCCTGGCGTCGGTGGACTGCGGGCCGCCTCGGGTCCGCACCGCCGAGGCCCTGGCGGCTGCGCTGCGCGCCCGCGCCGCGACCACCGCGCCCGGCGGCTGGATCCGGGGGGTCGGCTACCACGAGTCGGTCGCGGGACCGCTGGACCGCGACCGGCTGGACGCCCTGGTGGCCGACCTGCCGGTGCGGGTGCAGCACCGCAGCGGGGCGCTCTGGGCCGTCAACAGCGCGGGGGCCCGCCTGCTGGGGCTGGACGACCCCGCCCGGACGCCCCCGGCCGGCGTCGAGTCGGATGCGGCGGGCCGCGCCATCGGAAGGCTGTGGCGGCTGGACTCCTGGATGCGTGAGCGGCTGGGGCCGCCCGAGCCCCCCGACCTGGCGGCGGTCGGGCGGCTGCTGGCCTCGTACGGTGTCACCGCCGTGACCGATGCGACACCCGACCTGGAGCCGGGCACGGTCGCGGAACTCGCCCGGGCCGCCGGCGACGGGCGGCTGCCGCAGCGCCTCACACTGCTCGGCAGCGGTCCGGGGGAGCAGCCCGTGGACGAGCGGTGGACCCCGGGGCCGTACAAGCTCCAGCCGCCCGACCACGACCCGTGGCCGTACGGCGAACTGCTCGACCGGGTACGGGCGGCGCGGGGGAGCGGCCGGCGGCCGGTCGCGGTGCACTGCGTCACCCGGGAGGCGCTGGTCCTGACGCTGGTGGCGCTGCGGGAGGCCGGTCCGGTGCCCGGCGACCGGATCGAGCACGCGGCCGTCGTCCCGCCGGAGCTGCGGCCGCTGATGCGCGACCTGGGCGTGCGGGTGGTCACCCAGCCGGTCTTCGTCGCCGAGCGGGGGGACGTCTACCTCGCCGAGGTGGATCCTGCCGACCGGCCGCACCTGTACCCGTACGCCTCGCTGCTCGGGGCGGGCATCCCGGTGACCCCCTCCAGCGACGCTCCGTACGGTGGCCTCGACCCCTGGGCGGGGGTGCGGGCGGCGCGCGACCGGCGCACCCCGAGCGGCCGGGTGCTGGGCCCGGCCGAGCGGGTCGGCGCCGGGACGGCGCTGCGGGGTCTGCTCTCCCGGCCCACGGTGCGGCCCGGCGATCCGGCGGACCTGTGCCTGCTGCACGTCCCGTGGCGGGAGGCGTTGTCGCGGCCTGACGCGGGGTTGGTGCGGCTGGTGTTGTGCGGGGGTGTCGTGGTGTTCGGCGGGGGAGGGGTGAGGCGGTGGTGGGTGGCCTTGTGCGCCGGTAGGGCGTGCGGGGTCCGGTGTGGCGCACCGCGAGGCGGAGGGGCGGCCTTGTGCGGGGCGGCCGGTCAGGTGGACGGGGTGCGGACGTGCGGGGCGGCCGGTCAGGTGGGCGGGGTGCGGACGCGCGGGGCGGCGGTCGGCAGGCCGATGGGTGACAGTCCGTCAGGTCCCAGCCGCAGGGCGGCCAGGCAGACCTCGCGCATGGCCACATCGGCCAGCAGTCCGCCGCCGCCCAGCACGCCCGCCAGCGCGGCGACGGCCGCGTGCAGCCCGGTCAGCGGGTCGGCGATTGCGTCGCCGCACGGCACCGGCCCCTGTGCGTCGCGGGCCACCAGCCCGGCCGCGGCGGCCACATCGTCGCCGAACCCCGGCCGGTCCGCCCAGGGGCCGGTGCGGCCGTACGCGGTGATGGAGACCCAGGTGAGACCGGGGCGTGCGGCCGCCAGCCGGTACGGGTCGATGCCCAGCTGGGCCAGTGCCCGGGGTCGGGACGCCTCGATCACCACATCCGCGCGGGCCAGCAGCGCCCGCAGCTCGGCGCGGCCCTCCTCGGTGGTGAAGTCGTATGCCACCGAGGCGTGCCCGGCGTGCAGCAGCTCATAGAAGGCGGGGGTGCCACGGCGGGCGCCGTCCGGGCGGCGGGTGCTCTCCACCTTGACGATGCGCATTCCGGCCGACCCCAACAGGTGCGCGCAGAGCGGCCCCGCCCACAGCGACGACAGGTCGGCGACCAGGGGTCGTTCGGGTACCGGCCCGGGGTCGCCCAGCCGGTCGAACCGGAAGGGCCCCGGCTCGGCTGTGCCCCAGCGGGCGGTCAGCTGTTCGTCGCGGTCCCCGGGCCGGGCGACCGCCGCCGCCGGGATGCCGAGCAGCTGGGCGCGGTCGCGGGCCTGCCCGGCGGGGGTGCGGGCCGCCCAGCGGGCGGCGGTCTCCCAGGGGTCGTCGGCGGGGGACGGGTCCTCGGTGAGGGCGGGCAGCAGATCGAGGTCGTCGGGGCGGGCCAGGCTCAGCCCGAGGGTGCCGTCGGCGGCGCGCAGCAGCCGGAAGGCGCCCCCGGCGGAGGACGGCCCGCGCCGGGAGAGCCCGGCCAGGGCGGCGCGTTCGGCTAGCACCCCCGGGCCCGGGAGCGCGTCGGCCGCTGCGACGTGCCCGGCGTGGCGGAGCAGGGCCTCGAAGGCCAGCAGTGCTCCGCGCGCCGCCGACGCGGGTGCACCGGGCGCGGGCAGCGGTGGTCCGTCCGGGCGGCCGGTGAGCGCCATGGCGCCGCTGGCGGCCCAGTCGTCGTCGGGGTGGCGGGGGCGCACCCGGACGGCGCCCGGCAGCTGCCCGGTGGCGTCGAACAGCAGCTGTGCAGCAGCCGGGTCGGCGGTGTGGCGCGCGCCGAGGCGGAGCAGCAGGTCCCGCGCGTGCGCCAGCCCCGGGTCGCGGCCGACCGCAGCCACCGTCAGCGTGTGCAGGGGGCCGGGGCCAGGGGGACCGGGCGGGACGGTCATCGGCCGGTCCACCGGGGCGGGCGCTTCTCCAGGAAGGCGGCGATGCCCTCCTGGTGGTCCTGGGAGGCCAGGACGGCGTCGGTGGCGTCGCGGGTGGCCTGCCAGCCCAGGTCGTCGGCGGCGGAGAGCCAGCGGTCCACGGCGGCCAGGCTCTCCTGGACGGCGGTCGGCGCGTTGGCGCAGATCCGCTCCGCCAGGGCCAGGGCTTCGGCCAGGGCGCCGCCCTCCTCGGTCAGCCGGTTCACCAGTCCGGCGGCGTGGCCGCGTACGGCGTCGATCGGGTCGCCGGTGAGGATCAGTTCGCGGGCCAGGTTGACGGGCAGGGCGCGGGGGCCGCGGAAGAGGCCCGCGCAGGTGGCGACCAGGCCGAGGCGGACCTCGGGCAGGCCGAAGCGGGCGGTGGTGGCGGCGACCACCAGGTCGCAGGCGAGGACCAGTTCCAGACCGCCGCCGAGCGCCGGGCCCTCGACGGCGGCGATCAGCGGCTTGCGCCGCCGCCGCCGGATCAGCCCGTACTCGCCGCCGCGCTCGGTGGTGTAGTCGCCGAGGGAGGCGAGGTCGCTGCCGGCGCTGAAGACGCCGCCGGAACCGGTCAGCACCCCGGCCCAGAGCTCCGGGTCGTCCTCCAGCAGGTTGAACGCCTCGTCCAGTGCGTCGGCCAGCTGCCGGTCGACCGCGTTGCGCTTCTGCTCCCGGCACATCCGGACCACCAGCACCCGCCCGTGGCGCTCGGTGCGCACCAGGGGCGGCCCGGCGTGCGGGGGTCGCGGTTCGGGCTGGGTCATGGCATCGACCTCCGGTCGCCGTGGGCGGCGTGAGTTGCGCCCGGTACGGGGCCCACCCACGCTATCCCGCGCCGGTCTCAGCCTCCCCTGCCGGCCGCAGCAGCAGCCGCAGCGCGGTGGCCCCGGCGAGCAGCGCCACACAGGCGCTGAAGACCAGGCCCGCCGAGCGCAGTCCGGCGACCACGGCCAGCGCCCCCACGCCCACCACGGGGATCGAGATGGCGACATAGAGCACCACGAACAGCGCCGAGGTGACCTCAGCGCGCTGGTCGGGCGGACTCTGCTCGCCGACCACGGTCACCCCGGCGCGGAACGACAGCCCCTGCCCGGCCCCCGAGACCACCGCGCCCAGGACCAGCAGCGCCAGGACCGAGGTGGCCAGCGAGGCGATGATGGCGGCCATGCCCGCCGCCAGCACCGCGCATCCCCAGATCAGCGCCCGGTGCACACCGAAGGCGGGCATCAGCAACTGGCCGGCGGTCGACGCCGCGAAGACGGCGCAGACCACCGCCCCGGAGGCGGCGAGGTTGTCCACCCCCTCCACCTGGTGCAGAAAGCTCGGCGCCACCGAGGTGAAGAGGCCCAGCATCGCGAACCCCGCGAACCCGGCGGCGGCTGCCGGTACGAAGGTGGAGCGGATGGCCGGAGGCACCCGCAGCCGCCGTGGCCGCAGCGGCACCGTCTGCCCGGCCTGTACGGTCTCGGGGATCAGCAGCACCCCGACGACGGCCACCGCCACCAGCGCCAGGTTGACGAAGAAGACCAGGCGCAGCGGCTGCGGCGCGTACTGGGCCAGGATCCCGGCGAGCAGCGGTCCGCTGCCCAGTCCGCCCATGTTGGCGACGGTGGCGAGGAGCATGGCGGCGTTGCGGCGCGGCTCCGGGGCGAGTTCGACGACCGCCACCGTGGCGGTGCCGGTGAAGAGCCCCGCCGAGAGCCCGGAGAGCACACGGCCGGTGAAGAGCGCGGGCAGCCCGCCCTCCAGCAGGAAGCAGACGGCGCTGAGCGCGGCCAGCACCAGCCCGGCAAGCAGCACCGGGCGCCTGCCGAGACCGTCCGACAGCCGGCCGAAGAGCAGCAGGGCGGCGATGACGCCTGCGGCGTACACGGCGAAGATCACCGTGATCATCAGGTCGGAGAAACCCAGCTGCTTCTGGTAGAGGCCGTACAGCGGGGCGAGCAGGGTCGTGCCGGACATGGCGACCGCGAACGCATAGGCGGCCACCAGAAAGGCCCAGCGGCCTCCGGCGCCATGGCGCCCGGTGCGGGCGCGGTGCTGCTGCTCGGTCGGTTCGGTGCTCAACGGTGCTCCTTCTGCGGCGGCCGTTTCCGTGGCGGCCGTCCGCTCAGGTCGGGCACAGGGCGAGGATCGCCATGTCGTCCTGCTGCCTCCCGCCGGTCCAGGCGGCCACCTCGCTGGCGAGCGTGTCCACCAGATCGCGGCTCTGCGGGAAGGTGCGGTGGGCCAGCCCGATGCGGGGGTCGTAGAAGACGCCGTACCGGTTGCGGGCCTCGGTGACCCCGTCGGTCACCAGCAGCACACAGCACCCCGGGTCGAACGGGAAGGTGTCGCAGGTCTCCGGGCCGTCGCCCTCGGGCAGCCCCATGCCCAGCGGCAGGCGGGACGAGGTGGGCTCCAGGCACGTCACCCTCCCGTCGCGGATCAGATAGGGAGCGGGGTGCCCCCGGCTGAGCAGGTGCAGTACGCCTCCCTCGTCGGGGATCTGGACGAAGACGGCGGTGGCGAAACTCTCCAGGGCGTCCGGGCCCTCGTCCCCGTCGGCGGTGAACCGCTCCAGCACGCCGTCCAGCCGCCGGGCCAGCTCCTCCAGCGTCGGCGCCTGTACGGCCGCCTCGCGGAAGGCGCCGACCACGGCCGCCATCGTGGACACCGCGGGCAGCCCCTTGCCGCGTACGTCCCCGACCACGGCCCGGACGCCGTACGGGGTGGCCTGCACCGCGTAGAAGTCCCCGCCGATCAGGGCCTCCGCATGGGCGCACTCATAGCGGCAGGCGATCGAGAGGGACCCCAGCCGGGGCGGCGGCGACGGCAGTACCGCACGCTGGGTGGCCTCGGCGATGTCCTGCACCACCGCGAGGCGGCGGCTCTGCCGGTGCACCGCCCGGTTCAGCCAGAGGGCGATCCCGCCGATCAGCGCCACGTCCAGCAGGTCCACCAGCAGCGCCGGGGCCGGTCGGCCCACCAGCAGGTCCACGGCCACCGATGCCACGCAGACGGCGACTGCGGTGAACGCGGCGGTCCGGAACGGGAAGACCATGCAGGCCGTGAGCGGGGCGGCGGCCAGCAGCGGCAGCCCGGTGTAGGGCTCCGGGCCGAGCAGGTCCGCCGCCACTCCGCCGACGATGAGCAGCACCGGTACCGCACCGACCAGCGGCCCCACCCGGCCGCCGCCCGGGCCCGTACGGCGGGCCCGGCGCCCCGGCGGGTGCGACGCCCCTGCCCGGGGTGTGGACCCGCCGGTGTCGGCGTCCGGCGGCACTCAGAGGCCGAGCAGGTCGATGAGGTCGTCGGCGTGCTCCTCTTCCTCCTCCAGGATCGACTCCATCAGCCGGCGGGTGGTGGGGTCCTGCTCGCCCAGCCAGCGGATGATCTCCTGGTAGGAGGAGATCACGATCCGTTCGGCCAGCAGGTTGTTCTCCAGCATGGCCTTGAGGTCGTTGTCGGCCGGGGCGGTGTAGTCGGTGTGGGCACGCTGGACGAGCGTCGCCGGGTCGAAGTCGGGGTTGCCGCCGAGCTGGGAGACCCGCTCGGCCGCCCGCACGGCGTGGTTCATCTCCTCGGCGGCGTGCTCGGTGAACTCGGCCGACACCTGGGCGCGGTCGATACCGGTGGCCGAGATCGCATGGCGGGTGTACCGCAGCCAGCACACCACCTCGGTGGCGACCACGTCGTTGAGGATGCCGATGACCCGGTTCTTGTCGAGGCCGTAGGTGCCGGTGACCGGCCCGGCTGCCATCTTCTGCCGGGCCTCGTCGCGGATCCTGGTGACGTCCAGGACGAAGGTGTCGCTCATGGGATGTCCGTTTCCTCAGGGGGGCGCGTCTGTGCGGCTCCATGCCTTCCCGGCCGCACCCGGCCGGTCCCGGGCCGGGCACCGGGATCACCGGTTTGCCACGGCCGGTCGCCGCTCGGCAGCGGCTCGGCAGCGGCTGGGCAGCGGCTGGGCAGCGGCTCGGTTGCCGCTCGTCAGCCCGGTGGCGGGTGGAATGGTGCCGGAGCGCCGAGTGCGGCAGGCTGGACGGGGGATCTCCGAGCACCGGGAAGGCCATGCGGCCGGGACGGAAGCGAGGCGGTGGTCGCGGTGTCGGCATGGCGGTTCCGGGACTTTCACGACGGAGACCTGGACCAGGCGATCCAGGTGTGGGACCAGAGTCGGCAGACCGACGACCGGTTCCCGGTGTTCCCCGTGTCGGAGGTGATGGCCGCCGCCCGCTCCGGGCAGCCCGCCGTGGTGGCGGTGGTGGGCGAGGAACTGGTGGGCATGGCGGTGGCGCAGGTCCAGGGGGAGCGGGCCTGGGTACTGCTGGTGGCGCTGGCGGCGCGGTGGCGTCACCGGGGGATCGGCAGCGCCCTGCTCGTCGAGCTGGAGCGGCGGCTGCGGGAGCTGGGGGTGCGCCGGATCAGCGCACTGCTGCCGGAGTCCGCCACCGGGGCCAAGGCGCTGGAGAACTCCGGCTACGGGTCCAGGGGAGGGCTGACCTACTTCGAGAAGCTGGAGCACCTCGGGCCGGCCGACGCCGGTCTGCTCGCCGAACTGGGCGGCCGGGTGATGCCCGCCGGACTCTGGGAGGCGCTGGCCGGGATGGAGCAGGAGAAGCGGGTCGTGGAGCGGCGGGTGGTACTGCCGCTGGCCCGACCGGACCTGGCCGACCGGCACGGGGTGGTGCCGCCGAAGGCGGTGATCCTCTTCGGCCCGCCGGGCACCGGCAAGACCAGCTTCGCCAAGGCGGTGGCCTCCCGGCTGGGATGGCCCTTCGTGGAGCTGTTCCCCTCCCGGCTGGCGGCGTCCACCGGAGGCGGTCTGGCGGCCTCGCTACGCGAGGTCTTCGCCGATCTGGCCGGGCTGGAGTCGGTGCTGCTCTTCATCGACGAGGTGGAGGAGATCGCCGGAGTCCGGTCCGGTCAGGCCGTCGACCCGGCGCGCGGGGTGACCAATGAACTGCTCAAGCTGATCCCCGGCTTCCGGGAGCACGAGGGCCGGCTGCTGATCTGCGCCACCAACTCGGTGCGGTCGCTGGACTCGGCCTTTCTGCGGCCGGGCCGGTTCGACTACGTCATCCCGATCGGGCCGCCGGACCCCGCCGCCCGCGCGGCGGTCTGGGCGCGCTACCTCGGAGCGGCCGCCGCGACCGTCGACATTGCGCGGCTGGTCGCGGCCAGCGAGATGCTGACCCCGGCCGACATCGAGTTCGCCGCCCGCAAGGGCGCCCAGGCGGCCTTTGAGCAGGAGGTCACCGAGGGACGCGGCGAGCCCGCCGGTACCGAGGACTACCTGGCCGCCATCGCCGACACCCGACCCACCCTCACCGACCAGGCGCTCGCCGAGTTCCAGGAGGACATCGAGCGGTACACCCGGCTGTGAGCACGATGGCGTACCGTCAGTCCGCCAACCGGGCCTTCCCGATCTCCTCGCTGGGCCAGTTGCGGGCACAGTCGGCGGAGACCTCCGCGAAGTCCCTGGGGACGTCCTGCGGGGCCTGGATCTCGATCAGGTCCTCGACCGTGAAGCCATGGGACCGCAGCAGCCGCAGCATCTCCCCATGCGGCAGGGCGAACTGCACCGACCGCTCCCAATCCAGCCGGCTCAGGCCGAACTGCGGGCGGAGCAGGGAGTCGGACGCCTGCCCGTCCGGCCGCGCACAGAGCGCGTACAGCGGGGAGAAGCGCAGAAAGACCAGCCGCCCGCCGGGAGCCAGCAGCCGGGCGGCCTCCGGAATCCACCGGTAGGGATCGCACCAGAGCGAGGCGCCGAACTCACTGATCGCCAGATCGAAACTGCCGTCGACCGCCGTCCGGCGGATATCCCCAGGTCGGGGAGACCGGGAACCGCCACGGCTCGGCCCCGGCGGGCTCCGTACAGGCCATCGGCGGCCGGGCCCTGGTCCACACCGGCGACGGCCGAGGCGATGGCGAGGTGGCCGCCCTCCGCCGCGCCCGGGAGATGCTGACCGCCCTGGGCGGCTCCTTCGGCGGCATCGCCACCATGACCGCCGTCGCCCTCGCCATCGGCCGGCGCGCCCGTGAGCAGGCCACCGGAACCCTCCCTGACCCGCCGCCCCGACCCGCCGCGTACGCCCCCGGAGTCCGCGAGGTGCGCGGCGGGCCCGGGGCCTCCCGGGCGCCGGAGCGCTCCTCCCGGGCCCGTCCGCCGGGCCGTCCCCCCGCGCGGAGCAGCCCGGAAGCAGGCCCGGCCGGGTGCCGAGGGGGCCGCCGGGCGGACGGCGGCGCAGTGGCGCGCTCCGGCGCGGGCGCAGACCCGGTTGCCACCGCCCGGTGCTGGGCAGCAGGATGGCTGCACGACAGGTCGGGCGCGGCGGGACCCCTGCGGTCACCGAACCACTGTGGGAGGCTTGATGGCCCAGTACTTCGCCAATGCGCCCGACACGCTGGTGGACGATGCGCTGGCCGGGTTCGCCCGGGCCCACGCCGGGCTGGTGGTGCATGACACCGGGCAGGCGTTCGTCCGGGCCCGGCACGGCTCGCCGACCCGCCGGGTGGGGCTGCTCTCCGGGGGCGGTTCCGGGCACGAGCCCCTGCACATCGGCTTCGTCGGGGCGGGCATGCTGGACGCCGCCTGCCCGGGCCGGGTCTTCGCCTCGCCGCACAACCGGCAGATCTTCGAGGCGTCGCGCGCCGTCGCCCGCCAGGAGGGGGTGCTGCACATCGTGAAGAACTACACCGGAGACCGGATCAACTTCGGCATCGCGGCGGAGCGGCTGGCCCACGCCGGGATCGCCTGCCGCCGGGTGCTGGTGGACGACGACACCGCCTCCGACTCCGACGACATCGCGGCGGGGCGCCGGGGCACCGCGGCGACGGTGCTGGTGGAGAAGGTCCTCGGCGCCGCTGCGGACACCGGCCGGGGGCTGGACGACCTGGCCGAGCTGGGCGCGTCGCTGGCGTCCCGCTGCCGTACGGTCGCGGTCGCGTCCGCCGCGCAGACCGTGCCCACCACCGGTCGGCCCGCCTTCGCGCTGGACCCGGGCCTGGTGGAGTTCGGCGTGGGGATCCACGGTGAGCGGGCCGACCGCTCGCTCCGCCAGGAGCCGCTGGGCGCGCTGGTGGAGCGGATGGCGGCGGCGCTGCTGGACGCGCTGCGCCCACCCCCCGGTACGCCGCTGATAGCCCTGGTCAACGGCCTGGGGGCGGTCACCCTGCTGGAGCTGTACGCCGCCTACAACGAGCTGGCGCGGGTCCTGGAGGGCAGCGGGCTGACGGTGGCCCGCAGCCGGGTCGGCAATCTGGTCACGGCGCTGGACATGAGGGGGTTCTCGCTCTCGCTGCTGCTGGCGGACGAGGAGACGCTCGCCCTGTTCGACGCCCCCGTGCAGACCCCGGTGTGGCAGTGGTAGGCGGGGCGGCCGGGATGGCCGGGCACGGCGGCTTCGACGGGGCGTTCACGGATCGCTGGCTGCGGCGGTTCGCGGCCTCGGCCACCGCCCTGGAGCCGGAGCTGACCGCGCTGGACCAGCAGGTCGGGGACGGCGACTTCGGCATCAACCTCTGCGCGGGGCTGGGCGCCGCCCTGGCGGCCCTGGACCGGCTCCCGCCCGGCGGCGGCCCGGACGCGGCGGCCCCGCTGGCGGCTGCGGCGACCGCCTTCCTGGACGAGGTGGGCGGCACCAGCGGCCCGCTCTTCGGCCTGGTCTTCCAGGAGCTGGCCGCAGCGGCCGGACCGATCCTCACCACCCCCGCGCTGGCGGCGGGCGCGGCGGCCGGACTGGCCGCCGTACAGCGGGTGGGCGAGGCGGAACCGGGGGACAAGACGCTGGTCGACGCACTGGACCCGGCCGTACGGGAGCTGCGCCGGTGCCCGCCGGACACCCTGCCCGACCGGGCACTGCGGGCCGCGTCGGACGGAGCCTGGGAGGGCGTCCGCAGCACCGCGCGGCTGCGGGCGCGGCGGGGCCGGGCCAGCTACCTCGGGGACCGCGCGGTGGGCATCGCCGACCCGGGCGCGGTCGGCGTGGGCCTGCTGTTCGCCTCGGCCGGACGCGAGGTGCCCGCGCTGGCGCCGCTGCTCGGCGGCCCGGCCTGACCCCAGCCGACCGGCCGTCGCCTCCGTGGGCACTCAGCGCGCGGACGGCCGGGGCGTCCGGCTCGCCGCCCAGGCCAGCAGGTCGGGCTCGGCCAGGCTGGGCAGCCACAGGTCCACCAGGCCCGCCACCTCGGCCTCGGGATAGGGGCCGACCCCGAGGACGCGCAGCCCGGCGCGTACGGCGGCCAGGATGCCGCACGGGGAGTCCTCCACCGCCAGGGTGTCGCCCGGGTCGGCGCCGCACCGGCGGGCGGCGGTGAGGTACACATCCGGGTGCGGTTTGGGGAGCGTCCCGTCCTCCGGGACGACGATATGCGCGAAGTGGTCCAGCAGCCCGGCCTGGCCGAGCGAGGACTCCACCACATCGCGCGGGCAGTTGCTGGCGACGGCCAGCGGCGCGAACGCGGCGGTGAGGCGGACCAGCTCGGCCGCCCCCGGCAGGGTGGCCGGGTTGTCGGCGACCAGCTTGCGGAAGTTCTCCAGCAGCTGGTCGGTGATCTCCTGGGCCAGGCCGGGCTGCCCGGCGGTCTCGGCCATCAGGCGTCCGCACTCGGTGTAGTGGACGCCCCTGGCGCGGGCGGTGAAGGCGGCGTCGGGCGCCACCCCGTAGCTGCGGAGCACCAGCTCCCGGGCCTCCTGCCAGTGGTTCTCGGTGTTCATGAGGGTGCCGTCGCAGTCGAAGACGACGGCTGCGGGCGTCCAGGCGTAGATGCGTTCCGTGTTCATGTGCCCTCCATGAGGGTGCGAGGGGGCGAGGGTCGTGGGGGGGCGTTGCGGGGCGATCGGGAGGAGTCCGTACCGGCGGCGGGCCCCATGGGCGGCCGGGCGGGGACGGGGTGGTGGACATGCGCCGAGGGCTTCGGCCGCTCGCGCGGGGGCTGGCGCCGAGGGCCGACTCGGCCGGGCGCAGCCGCAGGGTGCGCCGCCGGTACGGGCGGGGCGACCCGAGAAGATAACGATCGCTACGCTACGTCCGGCCACCAACCGTAGTCAACCGATTGCGGAGAGTTGCTTATCGAGTGCGCGCATAGCGGAGTACGCCCACCGCCGTCGGCGCACCGCCCTGCCTGACCCGGAAGACGCAGCTGCGGTGGTGCACCGTGCACTCCAGCGGGGCGGGCGGCCGGAACTCGGTGATCCGCAGCGCCCTCAGTCGGCAGCCGGTCGGCCGCAGCAGCCGCCCTCCGCTGCGCAGGGCGGCGGCCTGACGCGCCGCCTCCAGCAGGGCCATGCCGGGCACATGGTCGGTGTCATGGTCGAAGTAGTAGGGGTGGCGCGGGTCGGCCGGGTCCACCAGCAGCTGGTCCCCGGCCAGTGCCAGCACCACATCGCGCGGCGACGCCACGGCCAGCCGCCCGGGTTCCGGCCGGACCGGCGGGGTACGGCCGGGCGGCCCGGTCGGGCGGTCGGCTCGCGCGGCGCGCAGGGCGGTGTACTGCCCGGCGTCCAGGAAGCGGGCCCCGCCCTCGGCGGTGGCGAACGGCCTTCCCCCGGCCAGCAGGCGGGTCCGCAGCCGCAGGCCGGAGGGGGTGCCCGCGCCCCCGGCCGGGCGGACGCCGCCGACCTCGATCAGGCAGGTGACCTCGGTGGCGCCGTGCCCGGCCCGGGGCTCCGCCCGGGGGTCGAGGTCGAACGACAGGTCGGTGATCAGCAGATGGGCGTCGGGCGGGACGCCGTAGTACCGCAGCGGCAGGTAGATGCCGAGCTGGCGCAGGGTCTCGGCGATCATCAGCGGGCTGTGGCGGTCGTCCCCGCCGTGCGGGAAGGTCGGGTGCGAACGCGGCCACTGGGCGGCGGCCAGAAAGCGTCCGGGCCCCTGCGGTCGGACGTCCGTGAGGAGGACTTCCGCCACCGAGGTGCGGTGCACCAGCTCCCGGGGGACGGTGCGGGACCAGCTCAGCGGGCGGGGTCGGCGCGACCCCGGACGGCAGAGACCATCCCAACCGTGCATATGCACAGAAGATCCCACTTTTTAGGGAATCGCATGTCCGCGCCCCTTTCGGGGGTCGGGCACCGGCTAGATTCCCCGACGTCAGCGGGCGTACCGGACAAGGGCAGGGACACGTGCAGCAACGGGCGGAGACGACGCGCAGGTCCGTACTGGAAGCGGCGGCCCACCTGTTCGAGGAACGCGGGTACGCCGGTACCAGCATCAGCGACATCAGCGCGCTGTCCGGGCGCACCAGCGGCGCGATCTACTTCCACTACAACGGCAAGGAGAGCCTGGCGCTCGCCGTGGTCGAGGAGCACTTCGCCACCTGGCCGCAGCTGATCGACCGCTATGCGACCGGCTCCGAGCCCGCCCTGGACCGGCTGGTACGGCTCAGCTACGCCGTGGCCGAGGCATTCCGCGACGATGTGGTCGTCCGCGCCGGGGCGCGGCTCTGGGCGGAGCGCAAAGCCATCGACGCGCCCCTGCCCACCCCCTTTGTGGCCTGGCTCGACACCGTCACCGCCCTCCTCCGGCAGGCCCGGTCCGGCGGCGAACTCGCCCCCCATGTCGACCCCGAGGCCGCCGCGCACGGTCTGGTCTGCGCCTTCTTCGGCCTGCACACCGTCTCCGACGCGCTGGACGGGCGCCGGCGGATCACCGACCACCTCGGCCGGCTCTGGCTCTTCCTGCTCCCCGCCCTCCAGGCCCACCCCGCCCCGGCGGCGCTGCTCGCCCGGGTACGGGACGAGGGCCGCGCCGCCGTCCGTGGCGGCGCCCTGGGCTGAGCCCGGCCGGGCGTCTTCACCTGATCTCCACGGTGCGACCCCGATCGGTTCACCTCGCACCACCCTGTCCGACACCACGGCCCCGCAGCCTCTGCATGCAGAGCGGAACGCGTCCGTCCGCTTCCCGAACCACCGAGAAAGGCAGGTCCGTGGACCTTCCCGGTTTCCGGGTATCCCGCCGCCGCCGCGACGAGATGACCATCGCCGAGCAGTACGAGTACTGGCAGGACGTCAAGAAGAGCCTGCCCCGCCGCCGCTTCCTCCAGTTCGGTGCGGCAGGGGCCGCCGCACTCGCCGTGGGACCGACCCTGCTCTCCCAGGCCGCCTACGCCGAGGCGCCCGGCTCGGCCGTGACCCCGTTCGGCCGCCACCTCGCCTTCGGCAACGACCCGAGGAAGCAGATGCGGGTGGCCTGGCAGGTCCCCGCCGCCGTCAAGAACCCCGTCCTGCGGCTCGGCACCTCCGCCGACGACCTCAGCCAGGTCGTCCAGGGCGAACTGCGCAACCTGCACAGCGACTACGGCACCAGCGCCCCGCTCGACCAGTACTACGGCCACGCCGCGCTGGACGGCCTCGCCCCCGGCACCACCTACTACTACGCCATCGGCCATGACGGCCTGGAGGCGGCCGGCGGCCCGGTGAAGAGCTTCACCACCGCGCCGGACGCCGAGGGCGGCGCACTGCGGCCGTTCACCTTCACCGCCATGGGCGACCAGGGCGCCAGCGCCCAGGGCGCACTGGAGAACGCGCAGATCACCGCGCAGAACCCGGTCTTCCACCTGCTCGCGGGCGACATCTGCTACGCGGACTCCAGCGGCTCCGGCAAGCTCACCGACTCCTACAAGCCCAAGGTCTGGGACGACTACCTCACCCAGATCGAGCCGGTCGCCCAGTCGGTGCCGTGGATGGTCGCCACCGGCAACCACGACATGGAGTCCTGGTACTCGCCCAACGGCTACGGCGGCCACGCCCAGCGCCTGGACCTGCCCACCAACGGCCCGTCCAACTGCCCGAGCGTCTACGCCTTCACCTACGGCAATGTCGCGGTGCTCTCGCTGGACGCCAACGACGTCAGCAATGAGATCCCGGCCAACCGCGGCTACTCCGGCGGCAGCCAGACCGCCTGGCTGGACCGGACCCTGGCCGGGCTGCGCGCCGACCCGAAGATCGACTTCATTGTGGTCTTCTTCCACCACTGCGCCTACGCGGTCACCACCAACCACGCCTCGGACGGCGGGGTGCGCTCCGCCTGGACGCCGCTGTTCGACAAGTACACCGTGGACCTGGTGGTCAACGGCCACAACCACATGTACGAGCGGACCGACCCGATCCGCAACGGCAGCGCCACCCGGACCGCCTCGGTCGGCGACACCGTCAGCCCGGTGGAGGACGGCACCACCTATGTGGTCGCGGGCGGCGGCGGCGCCAGCCTCTACAGCCTGCCGGCCAACGGCGCCGAGAGCTACGCCGGCAATGTGCGCGACGTCTCCGGGGTCTCCGGCTACGCCTGGAACGCCTCGGGCGCCAAGGCCACCGAGGCCGTCGACTGGTCGCGGGTCCGCTACCGGGGCCACAACCTGCTCGCGGTGGACGTCAAGCCCGCCGCCCCCGGGCAGACCGCCACCCTCACCGTCCGCGCCGTCTCCGTCGAGGGCGACAAGGCCGGTACCGAGGTGGACCGGCTGACCATCACCCGCAAGACCGCGACCGTGGACACCCCCGCCTTCGGCATGCCCGCCGCGCTCACCGGCGCCGCCCTCGCCGCCGGCGCGGGCTATGTCGCCTGGCAGAAGCACCGCAGCGGCCTGGAGGTCCCGGCCTCCTGATGGAACGCCACCCCGCAGGCCCGCCCGGGAGGAACCTCCCCGGGCGGGCCCTCCGGGCGGTGCTGTTCGCCGGCACCCGCCCCGAGATCGTCAAACTCGCCCCCGTCGCCCGGGCACTGAGCGCCGCCGGCGCGCACACCGAACTGGTCGCCACCGGACAGCACCACGACCACCGGATGGCCGGCGCGTTCTTCGCCGACCTCGGCCTGGCACCGGCCCAGCGCTGGACGCTGGACGGCGACGAGGCAGCCCGCGTCGGCACCCTGCTCACCCGCGCGCTCCGCTACTTCGCCGACCACCGCCCCGATGTCGCCGTGGTCCAGGGCGACACCTGGACGGTGCCGCTGGTCGCCCTGGCCGCCCGCCGCCACGGCATACCCGTCGCCCATGTCGAGGCCGGGCTGCGCTCCCGCAACCCGCTCTCGCCCGAGGAGTGCCACCGCACCGCCGCCGCCGACCTGGCGACCGTGCACCTTGCCCCCACCGAGGGCGCCCGCGCCAATTTGCTGCGCGAGGGCATCCCGGACCACGCGGTCCACCTGGTCGGCAACACCGTCTGCGATGTGCTGCGCACCTCCGGCGTCGCCCCCGTGCCGCCCGCCCGCCGCACCGGCATCCTGGTCACCGCCCACCGCTCCGGCACCGTGGACGCGCCCGACCGGCTCGCCGCGCTGGTCGGCATCGTCCGCGCGCTCGCCGACACCCGGGCGCCGGTGACCTTCCCGCTGCACCCGCGCACCGCCGACCGGCTGGCCGCCACCGGCCTGGCCACCCGGCTGGACCACCCCCGCATCACCCTGCTCGCCCCGCAGCCGCACCGCCGGATGCTGGAGCTGGTCGCCGGCTCCGCCCTGGTCGCCACCGACTCCGGCGGCCTCCAGGAGGAGGCCGGGTGGTTCGGCGTACCCGCCGTGGTGCTGCGCGAGACCACCCCGAGGCCCGAGGGCGTGGCCCTGGGCCAGGCCGTACTGGCCGGTCTCGACCGGGACCGGGCCCTGGCCGCCGCCACCGCGCTGCTCGCCCCCGCAGCGCAGCTGCGGATCGCCGAGATGCCCTGCCCGTACGGCGACGGCCATGCCGCCGAACGCATCGCCGCGCTGCTCACCGACCACCACTCCACCGGCCGACTGCCGCTGCGCGAGCCCGGCCCCCGCACCCCCGAGGAGGCCCCCCGATGAGGATCCTGGCGATCGGCGCCCACCCCGACGACATCGAGCTGGGCTGCGGGGCGACCCTGCTGCGGGCCCGCCGGGCGGGCGCCTCGGTGACCCTGCTGGTGCTGACCGACGGCCGACTCGGCCCCGGCGACCCCGAGCTGCGCGCCCATGAGCAGCGGCAGGCCGCCGACTTCCTGGGCGCCGAGCTGGTCGGCGGCGGCTTCCGGGACGGCGAGCTGGACCACCGGCCGGCGCTGGTCAACCGGATCGAGGAGGTACTGGACGCGGTCCGCCCCGACCTGGTGTTCACCCATGCCCCCGCCGACTCCCACCAGGACCACCGGGCCGCCGCCACCGCCACCGTCGCGGCGGCCAGGACCCTCGCCACCGTGCTGCACTACGAGACCCCCTCCACCCTGGACTTCCAGCCCGTCGTCTTCGGCGACATCACCGGCCTGGTGCCGGAGAAGCTGCGGCTGCTGCGCCACCACCTCTCCCAGGTGATCGGCGGTCGGCGGATCGACCTGGAGGCGCTCTCCGCGCAGGCCCGCTTCCGGGGCTTCCAGGGCCGGGTCACCGAGGCGGAGGGGTTCACCGCCACCCGGGCCCTGCTCGGCCTGGCCGCGCCCGCCTCCCCGGGCGGCCCGGTCGACCGGCCGGTCACCGTCCCCACCCACCGGCCCGCCCCCGACGAAAGCGCAGGCGTCAGCGGCATCGGTGGCATCGGCGGCATCGGCGCGGAGGTCTGAGATGGCCCGGCCCCCACGGGGCGTCCTGCTCGACCTGGACGACACCCTCTACCTCCAGGCCGAGTTCCTGGACCAGGCATGGGACCACGTCGCCGACACCGGTGCCGCCCTCGGGCTGGACCGGGACGCGCTGCGCGCCGCCCTGCACCGGGCCGCCTCGGCCGGCAGCGACCGGGGCGGACTGATCGACGCCGCACTCGCCGAGCTACTGTCCGACCCCGCCCTGGCCTCCGCCCTGGTCGCCGCATTCCGCGCGTTCCGGCCGACCGTGCTCACCCCCTGCCCCGGCGTCCCCGAACGGCTGGCCCGGCTGGCCGAGTCCGTGCCGCTGGTGCTGCTGACCGACGGCAACCCGGCCCAGCAGCGGGCCAAACTCGCCGCCACCGGCCTCGGCGCCGCCCTGAGCGGCGTCATCTGCACCGACGAGGACCAGGGCCGCCGCTCCCGCAAACCGCACCCCTCCGGATTCCGCCGGGCACTGTCCCTGCTCGGCTGCGAACCGCAGGACGCGGTGATGGTCGGCGACCGGCCCGACAAGGACATGGCAGGCGCCACCGCCCTGGGCATCCGCGCCCTGCGGGTGCGCCAGGGGGAGTACCGCGACCGGCCCGACCCCGCCGGGGTCTGGCGTACGGCGGCCGACCCCGCCGAGGCCCTGGACCTGCTGCTCGACCTCTGCGCGGGGGCGGACCGGTGACCCGACCCGCCCACCGCCCGCAGGCGCGGCCCGGCACCGGGCGGCGACGCCGGATACCCGCCGACCCCCCGCCCTGGCAGCCGCGCCCGCGCCCCTCGGGGCGGCCCGCCACGGCACTCCGCCTCGCCGTCGCCGCGCTGCTCGCCGCGGCCCTGGTGCTGCGCCCGGTCGGCGTCCACCGCGTGGCCGTCCTCGCACTGACCGCCGTCTTCGCCTGCTATCTGCTGCGGCACCTGGTCTTCCTGGCCGCCGCGCTGCGCCCCGCCCCGGCCGCACCGCCGCCCCCGCCGGACAGCCCCCCGGACCGGCCGCTCCGGGTCACCGTACTGGTGCCCTGCCACAACGAGGCCAGGGTGGTCGACGGCCTCACCACCGCGCTGGCCGCCCTCGACCACCCCCGGGACCTCCTCCGTGTGGTCTTCGTGGACGACCGCTCCACCGACGGCACCGGCGACCTGCTGGAGCGGGCGGCGGCCGACCGGCCCGGCTGGCAGGTGCTGCGCCGGGCCGCCGACGCCCCCGGCGGCAAGTCCGCCGCGCTCAACGACGCCCTCGCCCTCGCCGACGGCGAGGTGGTGGTGGTCTTCGACGCCGACCACCAGCCGACCCCCGGCTGCCTGCGTGAACTGCTGCGCCCGTTCGCCGACCCGCAGATCGCCGCCGTCCAGGGCCGCTGCGTGGTCCGCAACCCCCGTGACAGCATGGTCGCCCGGCTGGTCGCGGTGGACTACCTCTGCGGCTACCTGGTGAACATGGCGGGCCGCCACCGGGTCTACGGCCTGCCCGCCTACGGCGGCGCCAACTGCGCCGTACGCACCCGCCTGCTGCGCGAGCTGGGCGGCTGGAACGTCGCCTCGGTCACCGAGGACACCGACCTCTCACTGCGGATCTGGCTCAGCGGACACCGCATCGGCTATGCCGAGCAGGCCGTGGACACCGAACTCGCGGTCACCGGGCTGAGCGCCTACTACCGCCAGCGCTACCGCTGGGCCCGGGGCCACCAGCAGGTCTGCCGCGACTACCGGGCCGCCCTGCTGCGCAGCCCCCACCTGCGGCTCGCGGAGAAGGCCGAGGCCGCGCTCTTCCTCTATGTCTTCCATGTGCCGGTGCTCTGCGTCCTGGCGGTGCTGCTGGCCGGGATCGAGGTGGCGGTCCCGGGGCTGCCCGCCGCCGGGCTGCTGTGGCCGATCGCCCCGCTGATGATGGTCGGCCCGGTGCTCGAAGTGGGCGGCGGCCTGATCCGGGCCGGTGCCGGACGCCGCGACGTACTGCCGCTGCTGCTCTTCCCCGCGCTCTTCGCGGTCTCCATGCTGCTCTGCACCCAGGCCCTGCTCGACGCCTGGGCGGGCACCCGCTACGCCTGGGTGAAGACCGAGCGTACGGCCCACGCGCCCAACACCGCTCTGGACGCCGGATGAGCGGCGGCACGGCGGGTGGTGCTGCGACCGGCGGCGCCCGGCCCGCCGCCCAGGTCCGGCAGCGGCATCGGCAGCGGCACCGGCGGCAGCGGCGGCGGATCCGCGCCGGGGCCCCGCTGCTCCGGGTCCTGCTGGTGGTCGCCGTCACCACCGGGCTCGGCTGGTGGGCGGCCGCGCCGGTGACCCACGCGGAGGCTGCGGCCACCGCGTTCCTCGCCCGCAGCACCGGCCTGGAGATGACCCGCGAACTCCCCGGGACCAACCTGGTCCACGGCTTCCACGGCTACCAGCCGTACTTCATCCGGATCACGCCCTCCTGCTCCGCGCTGACGGTGGGCGCCGCCGCCGCCGGGGTCTCCCTCTTCATCCTGGGCGGCACCGGGCGCCAGCGGATCGGCGGCGCGGTGCTGGCCGTCCTGCTGCTGTCGCTGGGCAACCTGGCGCGGCTGGTGGCGGTGGTCTGGGTCGGCCATGGCGCCGGCATCCCCGCCATGGTCACCTTCCATGACTGGGGCGGCACGGTCTTCTCCTACGCACTGCTGCTCGCGGCGGTGCTGCTGCTGATCGCGGTACGGCTGCCGCGCGCCGGGAACCGCCGCAGGGACCGCAAGAACAAGGAATGGAACCATGACTGACACCCCGTCACCACTGCTCGCCGGCCGTCGCGTGCTGGTCACCGGCTGCGGCGGACCGGCCGGCATCGCCGTCCTCACCGAACTGACGGCGCTCGGCGCGGTCCCGGTGGCGGCCGACTGCGACCCGTACGCGGCCGGACTCCACCTGGGCCACCCGACCCGCCTGCTGCCCTCCGCCGACGCCCCCGGCTACCCCGACCGGCTGCTGGACGCGGCCGTTGCCACCGGCTGCGACGCGGTGATCGTCACCGTGACCGAGGAACTGCTGCGGGCCGCCGGCCGCGAAGCGGACTTCGCCGCGCGCGGCGTCGCCGCCTGGTTCCCCGCGCCCCGCACCGTCGCGGACTGCCTGGACAAGTGGGCGTTCGCCCGCCGGATCGAGCAGGCCGCCGTCGCCGGGCCGCGCACCGCCCTCGGCGGCCCCGGCGACCTGCCGGGCCCCTGGATCGTCAAACCCCGCTATGGGCGCGGCTCCCGGGATGTGCACGCGGTGGACGACCCGGCCGACTTCCCCACCCTGCTGCGCCGGGTCCCGCAGCCGCTCGTCCAGACCAGGCTGCCGGGGCGGGAGTTCACCGTGGACTGCCTGATCGGGCGGGACGGCACCGTACTGGGCGCGGTCCCCCGATGGCGCGAGCAGACCCGGGCCGGGATCTCCACCCGGGGCACCACCTTCGCCGACGGCCGGATCGACGTGCTGGTCAAGGAGGTGGCGGCGGCGCTCGGGCTGACCGCCCTCTGCAATGTGCAGGGCTTCCTGGACGAGGACGGCCCGGCCCGGGTGGTCGAGGTCAACCCCCGCCCCTCCGGCGGGCTGCCGCTCTCCCTGGCGGCCGGCGCCGACCTGGTCGGGCAGTTCCTGCGGGGCACCCTCGGCCTGCCGATGGACGCCACCGCGCTGGCCGCCACCCCCGGCGTGACCACCGTGCGCTGGTTCGCGCGGAGCACCGTACGCCGGTCGACCCCCCGCTGACCTGGGGGAGAGGAGCGGCGTCCGCTGAGGTGTACTCCTCCGGCGGGCGGGTACCGGCGGGCCATGTGCCGACTCTTCGCCATGAGCAGCGCCCCGCTCCGGGTGCACGCCACCTTCTGGCTGCTGGAGGCACCGGACAGCCTCAGCGTGCAGAGCCGCCGGGACCCCGACGGCACCGGGCTCGGCTTCTTCGACCCGGCGGGCGAGCCGCAGGTGCACAAGGCACCGATCGCCGCCTACCGGGACCGCGCCTTCGCCCAGGACGCCAGGCAGGCGGAGTCGGCCACCTTCGTCGCCCATGTGCGGTACGCCTCCACCGGAGGGCTCCAGGACCGCAACACCCACCCGTTCCTCCAGCAGGGGCGGCTCTTCGCCCACAACGGCGTCATCGAGGGCCTGGACAGGCTGGAGGACCATCTGGGCGACGACCTCTCCCTGGTGCACGGGGAGACCGACTCGGAGCGCTTCTTCGCGCTCATCACCCGGGAGACGCGGGAACACGGCGGCGACGTCGCCGCAGGCATCGAACACGCCGCCCGCTGGGTCGCCGAGAACCTGCCGGTCTTCGCCCTCAACCTGGTCCTGATCACCCCCGGCGACCTGTGGGCGCTGCGCTACCCCGACACCCATGAGCTGTATGTGCTGGAGCGCGGGGCGGGCGGCCGGCACGGAGACCGGCACCTGGACCACTGCGGCACCGGAGGACGGCTGCGGGTCCACTCCCAGGACCTGGCGCGGGCCCCCGCCGTCGTGGTCGCCAGCGAGCGGCTGGACGACCACCCGGACTGGCGGCTGCTGCGCCCGGGTGAACTCCTCCACGTCGGCCCCGGCCTGCACCCCGCCACCCGGATCGTGCTGCCGCACCCGCCCGCCCACCGCCTGACCCTGGCCGACCTGCGCCCCCAGGCCGCCGCCTCCCAGTCCGCCGTCTGAGCGACGGCCCCGGACCGGTCACCACTCCGGCCTGGCAAGGTGGTCGGCGCTGCCCCCGCGCCACTCGACCATGAAGAGGCTGGCGTCGTCGCTGGTGGTCCCGCCCCGCTCCCGCATCAGGGCATGCGAGAGGGCCCGTACCATCTGCTGCACCCCAGCGGTGGCGGGCCCGACGCGCTCGATGGAGTCGATCAGGCGTTGCTCGCCGAACTGCTCGCCGCCGGTCAGGTGCTCCTCGATCAGGCCGTCGGTATGTCGGCGACCAGACCAGCGAGCCGCCGCAGCAGCCGGCGGTCGTCGTCACCCATGGTGTCAAGGGTCAGGGCCATCACCCCGACCTCGTCGCTGCCGTCCAGCAGCGGCAGGTACACCCGGATGCCGTCCCCCTGCGGGCACTCGACCGCGGACTCGGTGGGCCCTGCTCGCGACACCGGCAGCGGCGCCGGATGCCGAAGCCGACGCCGAAGCCGAAGCCGACGCCGACCTTCGGGGCATGTCCGGGACAACGGAACGCCGTGGATCACCCTGCCGATGCCGAGCGGGCACCGGCCGGAGGTCGCGGGAGAGGTACCGGCTGCACCGCCGACGCCACAGCGGCCGTGCAGCCCAGCGCCCGGGCGAGATAGGGGCCGTCCACGGGCTGCGGGTCGGGCAGGTCGCCGACGTCCCGCAGCAGGTTGCCGCGGTCATAGGTCCGGCGCTGCGCCAGAAAGGCCAGCAGGCTCCCCAGGTGCAGGGCGAAGAGGGCCTCATAGGGGTCGGGAGCCGGGACGGTCGGCACCATGGTCAGGGTGATCCCGGGGTAGCGCGCCTCGAACGCGTACTTGGCCGCCGCGAAGCCGGTGTTCTGCGGGTGGGTGATGTGCACGGTCCGTACACCGGGACCCGTACGGGCGGCGGCGACCCGGACCGCGGCCCGGGCGGCGTAGTCCACCGGCACCATGTTGATACCGCCCCCGGGATCGCCCTGGATACGGAAGTGCATACCGCTGCCATGGGCGTCGCCGCCGCCCAGCAGACGCGCCAGGGTCTCGTCGCCGGCGGCCTTCTGGCGCAGCGCCGCGCCGATCAGCCGGGCCAGCACGCCGAGCGACTGGTCGGGCAGCCCGTCGGGGATGCGCCGGTCGTC
The DNA here is from genome assembly GCF_003258605.2 of Peterkaempfera bronchialis. Lineage (NCBI taxonomy): Bacteria > Bacillati > Actinomycetota > Actinomycetes > Kitasatosporales > Streptomycetaceae > Peterkaempfera > Peterkaempfera bronchialis. The sequence goes on along the minus strand of NZ_CP031264.1, from coordinate 332,470 downwards.
CACCAGCAGGCTGGGCCGCAGCACGGTAGCGGTGCGGCCGGTGCGCGCCGCCCAGGCGTGGACCAGCCGCTCGGCCGTGTACTTGGTCTCCTCGTACGAGGTCCGGAACCCGTACTCCTCGGTCAGGTCGCTCTCCAGGACGTGCCCGGTGCGGCGCCCGCCGGCGACATAGGCGGTACTGATATGCACCACCCGCGCCCCCGGTGCCTCCCCGGCCAACTCCAGGATCCGGCGGGTACCGGCGACATTGGCCTTGAACAGGGGAGCCGGGTCGCCCTGGAGGGCCAGCCGCGCCGCGCAGTGCCAGAGCGTGGTGCAGCCCTCGGTGACGGCCGCGCGGTCGCGCCCCCGCAGGCCCAGCCGGTGCCTGGTGAGGTCCGCGGTGACGTACCGCAGGCGGCCGAACCCGCCGCCGGCGGGCGGCGGACCGCCCAGCCAGGTGACGGCGGCCTCGACCCGGCCGCGCAGCTCCTGGGGGGTGCCGCGACCCAGGACCGTGATGGTCTCCTCGGAATCCTCGGCGAGCAGTTCGCGCAGGATGCGGCTCCCGAGAAACCCGGTCGCGCCGGTGAACAGCACAGCCATGGCAGGCTCCTGACGTGAGGCATGAGGGCGGAGTGGGGGGATGGTGCGTCCCGAGGAGACCACGTCGGCCTGAGCCCGCGCCGGAGCCCATGCGCCGCGTCCGGTCCATGCCCCGCCCGTACACGGCGCGGTGTCATCGCACGACAACCCGAAAGGATGACCCGGCCGTGCGGCGGTGAGGTCACCGCCCCGGGTGAAAACCGGTCGCAGGCCGCCGGTTGGAGTGAATCCGGGCCGCCGCCCCCATCCCGCGTGACTACTGTGCGTCGCTATCCGGCGTGGTGATGCGGCAGGCGCACTCCCCGCAGGCGCCGCAGTGACAGGCGCCGCAGCGACACAAGGAAGGCCCACCGCATGCACCGAACTCAGGCCGACGCGATCGACCGGTCGATCGCGATCGTGGGGGTGGCCTGCCGCCTGCCGGGGGGCATCAGCAGCCTGGACGGGCTGTGGAGCGCGCTGGAGCAGGGCAGGGACCTGGTCGGGGAGGTCCCGCCGGACCGCTTCGACGCCGACCGCTTCGTCGACCCCTCGGGGCCGCGCAAGGGCAAGAGCTACACCGGGGCGGGCGGCTTCCTCGACGACGTCGCCTCCTTCGACGCCGCCTACTTCGGGATCTCCCCCAAGGAGGCGGCCCACATGGACCCCCAGCACCGGCTGCTGCTGGAGCTGACCGCCGACGCACTGGACGACGCCGCCATCGATCCGGCCCTGCTGGCCGGGTCCGACACGGCGGTGTACATCGGCATCTCCGACGCCTCCTACGGCGGCTTGCAGATGGCGTCGCTGCGCACCGTCAGCCCCTACACGATGGCGGGCGCCGCCTCCTCCATCGCGGCCAACCGCATCTCGCACGCCTTCGACCTGCGCGGCCCCAGCATGGCCATCGACACCGCATGCTCCTCCTCACTGGTCGCGCTCGACCGGGCCTGCCGCACCCTGGCGGAGGGGACCAGCCGCGCGGTGGTGTGCGGCGGCGCCAATGTGCTGCTCAGCCCGTTCCACTACGTCGGGTTCTCGCAGGCGTCGATGCTCTCGGTCAGCGGCAGATGCGCGTCCTTCTCCGCCCGGGCCGACGGGTTCGTACGGGCCGAGGGCGGCGGCGTGGTCCTCCTCAAGCGGCTGGCCGACGCCTGCGCCGACGGCGACCGCGTCCACGGGGTGATCCTCGGCAGCGGGGCCAACAGCGACGGCAGGACGATGGGCCTGTCGCTGCCCAACCCCCAGGCCCAGGAGGACCTGCTGCGCCAGGTGTACGCGCGGGCCGGCGTGCACCCGGACGAACTGGTGTACTTCGAGGCCCATGGCACCGGGACCCCGGTGGGCGACCCGCTGGAGGCCCAGGCCATCGGCCGCGCCCTGGGCATCCGCCGCATCACCGGCGAACTGCCGATCGGATCGGTCAAGACCAACCTCGGCCACCTGGAGCCGGCCTCCGGCATGGCGGGGCTGTTCAAGGCGCTGCTGGTGCTCAGGCACGGCATCGCCCCGGCGTCGCTGCACGCCGATCCGCCGCACCCGGACATCGACTTCGCCGGGCTGGGCCTGAGCCTGACCACCCGCAACCGGGCCCTGCCGACCGGGGGGCGCCCCGTGGTCGGGGTGAACTCCTTCGGCTTCGGCGGCGCCAACGCCCATGCCGTCCTCACCTGCGCGCCGCCCGCGCCACAGCCGGTGGTGCCCGGCCCGGTGCCGCCGGAAGGGCTGCCGGTCCTGGTCTCCGCCCGCTCGGCGAAGGCGCTGGCGCAGGCCGCCGCCCGGCTCGCGGACCACCTCACCACCACGGCACCGGAGGACTTCTACGACCTCGCCCACACCTCCTGCCTGCGCCGTGGCAGGCACGAACACCGCGCGGTGGTGCTGGCCCGCACCCCACTGGAGGCATCCCGACAACTCGCCGCCCTCACCCCCACCACCCCAGCTACCCCGCCCGCCGCCGACCAGCCCCCGCCACCCTGGCCACCGCCACACCCCCCGACCAGCCCCCGCAGCACCCGCCGCCGGGGCCACCGCGCAGGCGGCCGCAAGCGGCCAGGTGGCGTTGGTCATCTTGCCTGCTGACCTGCCGTCCGCCCAGTCGCCCGCCGCCGCCCTCGCCGACCAGTCGTCCGCCCTGTCGCCCGTTGACTTGCCGTCTGCCGTGTCGTCCGCCTCATTGGCCGCCGATCAGCCGTCCGCCGCACCACCCGCCGCCGCAGCGCTGGCGTCCGTGGCCGCCGGGGCCACCGCGCCGGCGGCCGCAAGCGGCCAGGTGGCGTTGGTCATCTTGCCTGCTGACCTGCCGTCCGCCCAGTCGCCCGCCGCCGCCCTCGCCGACCAGTCGTCCGCCCTGTCGCCCGTTGACCTGCCGTCTGCCGTGTCGTCCGCCTCATTGGCCGCCGACCAGGCGTCCGCTGCACCACCCGCCGCCGCAGAGCTGGCGTCCGTGGCCGCAGGTGTCACCGCGCAGGTGGACGCAAGCGGCCAGGTGGCGTTGGCCTCCTCGCCCGCCGACCATTCGCCCGCCTCCGCCCCCGCCGACCAGTCGTCCGCCGTGTCGTCCGCCTCATGGGCCGCCGACCAGCCGTCCGCCGCACCACCCGCCGCCGCAGAGCTGCCGTACGTGGCCGCAGGTGCCACCGGGCGGGTGGCCGCGAGCGGGCGGGTGGCGTTCGTGTACTGCGGCAATGGGTCGCAGTGGGCGGGCATGGGAGGTGACCTGCTGGCCCGGGATGCCGTCTTCCGTGCGGCCGTGGAGCAGGTGGACACGGTGCTGACGCCCCGTCTGGGCTGGTCGGTCGCGCAGACCCTGGCCTCCCCGCCCGACGCATGGCGGCTGGCGGCCACCGAGGTCGCACAACCCCTGCTCTTCGCGGTGCAGGTCGGCCTCACCGCCCTGCTGCGCGCCCGGGGCATCGAACCGGCGATGGTGGTCGGCCACAGCGTGGGCGAGGTGGCGGCGGCCCACACCAGCGGAGCGCTCACCCTGCGCCAGGCGGCGGCAGTGATCGCCGAACGCAGCCGGACACAGGGCGCCACCGCCGGCAGCGGCCGGATGGCCGCAGTCGGCCTCCCGCCCGACCAGGCCGAGGAGGTGCTGGCCCGCTACCACGGCACCCTGGAGCTGGCCGGACTCAACAGCCCCCAGGACGTGACCGTCGCGGGCGACGCCGCCGCCCTGGCCGAGCTCGGCCGCGAACTGGGCGGACGCGGCGTGTACTTCCAGGACCTCGGCCTCGACTACGCCTTCCACAGCCGCCACATGGACGGCCAGCGGAGCACACTCACCGCAGCCCTGGCCGACCTGGACCCCGCCCCCGTCGCCGTCCCCCTCTACTCCACCGTCACCGGCCAGCGCACCCGGGGAACCGACCTGGACGCCGACTACTGGTGGCAGAACGTCCGCCGACCCGTGCGGTTCCACGCGGCGGTCCAGCGGGCCGTCGAGGACGGGGCGGGCATCCTGCTCGAAGTCGGCCCCCACCCGGTGCTCCGCAGCTATCTGCGCCGCATCGCCGCCACCCGCCCCGGCCACACGGCGGCCGTGCTGCCCACCCTGCGCCGCGAAGCGGACGGCCCGCACGCCGTCGCCACCGCAGTCGCCGCCGCCCTGGCGGCCGGTGCCGACACCGACTGGAAGCGCTACTTCCCGCAGCCGGGACGCGTCACCGACCTGCCCGGCTACCCCTGGCAGCGCGAGCGCCACTGGAGCGGCACCCCGCAGTCCTGGGTGAACTCCAGCGGCAGCGGACTGCTCCAGCACCCCCTGCTCGGCGAGCGGCTGCCCGCCCCCGTACCCGTCTGGGAGGGCGCCATCGAGCCCGTACTCGTCCCCTGGCTGGCCGACCACCGGCTGAGCGGTTCCGTGGTCATGCCCGCCACCGGCTTCGTGGAGATGGCCCTGGCCGCCGGCCGCGCCGTGCTCGGCGGCCCGGTGGAGGTCGAGCACCTGGACATCAGCAACGCCCTGGTGGTGCCCTGGGCGGACGCCACCGCCGTACGCACCCAGGTCTCGCTCAACCCCGACGACGGGACGCTGGCCGTCACCAGCACCGACGAGCAGGCCGAGGAGCCGCGCCCGCACGTCCGCGCCCGCGTCAGGTCACTGCTGCGCCCCCGGCCCGAACCCCTGGACCTGGACGCGCTGCGCGCCGCCTGCCCGGACCAGGTCGCGGTCGCCGACTACTACGCCTCCTGCGCGGCGGCCGGGCTCGGCTACGGCCCCGCCTTCCGCATCCTGCACCGGATCCGGGCGGGCCGCTCCGCCGTGCTGGCCGACTACCGCCACGACGCCCCCGGCGCCCCCTACACCGCACACCCCGCCCTGCTCGACGGCGCGCTCCAGGCCGGGGTCGCGCTGCTGCTGGAGCGGCTGCTCGACGGCCACGCCCACCTGCCCGCCGCCATCGCCGCCGTCCGCGTCTGGGACACCCCCGCCCCCACCGGAGTGATGTGGGTACGCGAACGCTCCCGCACCGACAGCGAGGTCTGCTGGGACATCACCATCGCCGCCCACGACGGTACGGTCACCGCCCAGCTCGACGGCTGCCGGCTGCGCCGCGTCCCCGCCGCCCACCGCACCCCCGTCTCCACCCACCGCACCGTGCTGCGCGCCGCCCCGCACCCGGACCTCCCCTGCGCCCCCTCGCCGCTGCCGTCCCCCGAGCGGATCGCGCAGGCGGCCCAGGCCCGCATCGCCGACCTCCAGGCCGCCTGGCGGGGGATGCGCTACGACCGGTTCGCCGCGCTGTACAAGCAGTTCACGGCGGAGAGCACGGCGGCGGCACTCGCCCGCCTGCTGCCCGACCCCACCGCCCCGTTCACCCCCGACGACCTGGTCGCGGCGGGCATGCAGGCCCGGCACCGCCGCCTGATCGACCTGCTGGCCCCGCTGATGGAGCGCCACGGCCACCTCGTCCGGCTGCCCGACGGCCGGTGGCGGCTCAGCGAGCCCGTCCCCGCCGCCGTCCCGCCGATCCTGGACGCGACCGCCGAGGCGCCCGCCTATGTCACCGAACTCGCCCTCGCCGCCCACCAGGCGCACCATCTGGACGCCGTGCTGCGCGGCGCCGAGGAGCCGCTGGGCCTGCTGAGCACCGAGCCCGCCGCGACGCTGCTGGAGCAGTACCACGACACCGCGCCACCCTGCCGCTTCCACAACCGCCTGGCCCAGGCGCTGCTGGAGGAGATGGTCCGGCACTGGCCCGCCGACCGCGCCCTGCGCATCCTGGAGATCGGCGCGGGCACCGGCGGCACCGCCGCCGCGCTGCTCCCGCTGCTGCCCGCCGACCGCACCCGCTACTGCTTCACCGATGTCTCACCGGTCTTCTTCACCCGCGCCCAGAACCGCTTCGGCGACTATGACTTCATCGAGTACCGCACCCTTGACCTGGACGCCGACCCGGCCGGGCAGGGCTACCCCGCGCACAGCTTCGACCTGGTGGTCGCCGCCAACTCCCTGCACACGGCCAAGGACCTCGAAGGAGCCCTGCGCCGGGTGGCCACCCTGCTGGCACCGGGCGGCCACCTGCTGGGCGTGGAGTCCCATGACGCGGAGATGCTCGCCCCGGTCTTCGGCACCCTGGGCAGCTTCCACGGCAACACCGACACCGACCTGCGCCCCGACTCCGTGCTGCTGCCCCGCGACCGGTGGCCCGCCCTGCTGGACCGCTGCGGCTACACCGGAGCCGTCCAGACCGGCGACGACACCGAGCCGGCCCGCAGCCACTTCTCCGCCTTCCTCGCCGCCACCCCGCACGGCCCCGCCGCAGCACGCCCCGAACTGCCCGCTCCCCCCGAGGACACCGCCTTCCTCATCGCGACCGACGCCCCTGGGGCCGACCCGCTGCCGCAGGCCGTCGTGGACACCCTCACCGGCCTCGGGGCCACCCGCTGCCGGCTGATCGAGGCCGGCCGCGACCCCGCCGACTGGCGGGCCGCCCTCGCCGACCACGGCACCCCCGCCGACCAGGTCTCCCTCGTCCTGGTCCTCGGCTCCGGCCCACCCGACACGCCCGGCGGGGCCGTCACCCAGGCCACCCGGCACGCCGAGGTGCTGCGCGCCCTCGCCGTGGCCTGCCGCGAGCTGCCCCCGGGCGTCCGCACCGCCCTGTGGCTGGTCACCAGGCCCAGCGGCGCCCTGCCCACCCCGGTGGAGATCAGCCACCCCGGCGACTCCGCCGCCTGGGGCGTGGCCCGCTGCCTGGTCAATGAGCAGCCCGAGCTGGACAGCCGCCGCATCTGCCTGCAACGGACAGCCGACCCGGCCGAGGACGCCGAACGGCTGGTCCGCGAACTGCTCGCCCCCGGCGAGGAGGACGAGATCGTCCTCACCGCCCGCGACCGCTTCGTCCCCCGCGAGCAACCGCACCCCACCGCCCTGCCCACCCGCCGACCCGGCCCCTGCGCGCTGCGCGTCCGCCACCCCGGCCTCACCTACCGGTTGGACTGGGAGGAGACCCCCGACCTCTGCCCGGGACCGGGTCAGGTGGTCCTTGACGTCCGGGCTGCCGCGCTCAACTACCGCGACATCATGCAGGCCGTCGGACTGCTGCCCGCCGAGGTGCTCCGGGGCGCCCGCGAGGAGGGCCTGGGCCTGGAGTGCGCCGGTGTCGTCACCGCCTGCGGCCCCGGAGTGACCACCCTCAAGCCCGGCGACCGGGTCGTCGGCATGATGCACGACTCCCTTGCCTCACGCGCCGTCAGCAGGGCCGCCGACCTGAGGCGCATCCCCGACCACCTGGGCTTCATCGAGGCCGCCACCGCCCCGGTCGCCTTCTGCACCGTCCACTACAGCCTGCTGCGGCTGGCCCGCCTCCAGCCCGGCGAGACGGTGCTGGTGCACGGCGCGGCCGGCGGTGTGGGCCTGGCCGCCCTCCAGTACGCACGCGCCCACCGCGCCCGGGTGATCGCCACGGCGGGAAGCGACCTCAAGCGCGACTTCCTGCGCAGCCTCGGCGTCGAACACGTCCTGGACTCGCGGTCGCTGGACTTCGCCGTCCAGGTCGGGGAGATCACCGGCGGCGAGGGCGTCGACATCGTGCTCAACTCCCTCGCCGGAGAGGCCATCGCACGCGGGCTGGAACTGCTCCGCCCCGGCGGCCGGTTCATCGAACTCGGCAAGCGCGACATGTACGAGGGCAAGCCGCTGCCGCTCCGGCCCTTCGGCCGCAACCTCGCCTTCCACGGCGTGGACCTGTCCACCGCCCTGCTCGACCTGCGCCTGGTCGGCCCGCTGCTCCAGGAGGTCGACCAGTTCACCCGGCTGCCCGAGCACCATCCGCTGCCGCACAGCGTCTTCCCCGCCGCCCGGGTCGAGGAGGCGTTCCGCCTGATGCAGCACTCACGCCACCTCGGCAAGGTCGTCGTCACCTTCGACCCGCTCGACGAACCCGTCTCCGTCGAGCCGCTGCCCCGTGCCCCCCGACTGGACCCGCAGGCCACCTACCTCGTCACCGGTGGCACCAGCGGATTCGGCGCCGCCACGGCGGTCTGGCTCGCCGACCTCGGCGCCCGGCACCTGGTGCTGGTCAGCCGGCGCGGCAGCCGGGCACCGGAAGCCGCCTCGGTCGTCTCGGCGCTCACCGAGCGCGGCGTGCAGGCCACCGTACGGGCCGCCGATGTCGCGGACCCGGCCGCCATGCGGGCCGTCCTGGCGGAGGTCGACGCGGGCGGCCACCCGCTGCGCGGCGTGGTGCACTGCGCGATGCACATGGACGACGCCCCGCTCGCCGAATTCACCCCCGAGCGCATCGCCGCCGTCCTGGCCCCCAAGCTGGGCGGGGCGGCCGTCCTGGACGACCTCACCCGGGGCCGGGAACTCGACCTCTTCCTGCTGTACTCCTCCACCACCGCCATGATCGGCAACTTCACGCAGGCCCCCTACACCGCCGCCAACCTCTATCTGGAGGGCCTGGCCCGGCAGCGCCGGCAGCGCGGCGAGACCGCCCTCGCCATCGCCTGGGGCGCCATCGGCGAGACCGGCTATGTCGTCCGCAACGACCTGCTGGACGGCCTGCTCGGCCTCGGCATCGAGCCGCTCGCCCCCCGCCATGCCTTCGCCCGCGCCGAACGGCTGCTGGCCGGCGGGCTGCCGGTCGACGGGCTGCCGGTCGGCGGGCTGCGGGCCGACCGGCCCGGCGCGGTGGACGTCGCGGGCATCTCCCGCTGCACCTGGTCCCGCACGGCGGCACTGCTGCCGCTGCTGGCCACCGCCCGGCTGCGCGGCCTCGTCCCCGCCCGCCCGCAGAGCGGCGAGCTCACCCGCGAGGAACTGCTGCGCGCCCTCGGCCGGATGACCGGCGAGGAGGCGCTGGACTACCTCACCGGCCAGCTCACGGCGCTGCTGGCCGACGTCCTGTACCTGGACCCTGAGCAGCTGGACCCGTACCGCCGTCTCGACACCTACGGCATGGACTCCCTGATGGCCGCTCAGGTCCTGGTGGCCCTCAACCAGCGCTATGACCTCGACATCCCCCCGATGGAGTTCCTGCGCAGCAACGGCACCGTCGCCGAGTTCGCCCGGATCGTCCATCTCCGTCTCGGCTTCCTCACCGACACCCCGGCTCTGCCCCACCAGCCCACCCGCCCAGGATCGGCCAACAGCGCACCACCGCAAGGGAGTTGAGTATCCGAGCCCTGCCACTGCGGGGGTCGGCCGCATCGGGCATGATGGTGATCACGCGCAGGGTGGGGTGCCTGCGCAGGACATCAGGAGGACGTGTGGGTACAGAGCGCCGGTCCAATGCGGCCGACCGGCTCGATCCGACCATCGCGCACAACGCCCGGGTCTGGAACTACTGGCTGGGCGGCAAGGACCACTACGCCGCCGACCGGGAAGCCGGCGACCATGTCTTCCGGATGTTCCCGGACATCGTCCATGTGGCCCGCGCGGACCGGGAGTTCCTGGGCCGCGCGGTGCGGTTCCTGGCCGATGAGGCGGGGATCCGGCAGTTCCTGGACATCGGCACCGGCCTGCCCACCGCCGAGAACACCCATGAGGTCGCCCAGCGGGTGGCGCCCGAGTCGCGGATCGTCTACGCCGACAATGACGCCCTGGTCCTGGTGCACGCCCGCGCCCTGCTCACCAGCAGCCCGCAGGGCGCCACCGACTATGTCGACGCCGACATCCGGGACACCGACCGGCTCCTGGAGGCCGCCGGCCGGACGCTGGACTTCAGCCGACCGGTGGCGATCATGCTGCTGGGCGTCCTGAACTTCGTGCTCGACACCGAGGAGGCGCAGCGGGTCGTGCGCCGGCTCATGGACGCGGTGCCCTCCGGCAGCTACCTGGTGCTCACCCACCCCACGCTGGAACTCGGCGGCGAGGGGAACGTCGAGGCGATGCAGTTCTGGAACCAGAACGCCAAGCCGCCGATCACCGCCCGCAGCGGCGCCGAGGTCGCCCGCTTCCTGGACGGCCTGGAACTGCTGGAGCCGGGCCTGGTGTCCTGTGCGCGGTGGCGGCCGGACCCGGCCGACGGCAGCGGGACCGCCCCGGCGCAGGTGGCCCAGTACGGCGCCGTCGCCCGCAAGCCCTGACCATCCCCACCGCCACCCCGGCCCCCCGCCCCGGCCAGGGCCACGGCTCAGCAGCCGTGGCCCGCCGGGGGCCGGTCGAAGAGGGCGAGTTCGGCGCGGTCCGGGGCCTCGAAGAGCCGCGCATACGCTTCGAGCGTCTCGCGGGAGAGCGGGACCGTGCCCCAGGCGGCCTCCGCGCTGCGGGCCTCGACCCGGCGCCACAGCTCCTCGAACGGCGCCGTGAGGTAGCGCAGCTCGACCACCGCGCCGAGCGCACGGGCGGCGAGGCGCTTGTCGTTCCGCTCGGAGCGCGACCAGAAGCCGAACTCCAGGACCACGTTCTGTCCCAGCCTCAGCAGATTCCCGGCGTGCTCCCAGAACTGCCGCTCCAGCCGGTCGCGCACCTCTTCGTCGTAGAGGTCCATGCCGAGGCCCGCCAGCCACTCGTCCGGGCAGAGCCGCACGGCGGGAACCTCCTGGGCCAGCCGCTTGGCCAGCGTGGTCTTCCCGGAGCCGGGGAGCCCGCACAACAGGATCAGCCTCGGTCGGGGTCGCACGGCCACCAGTCGCCCTCCTGCTGAAGTCCCGCCCTGCCCGACCTCCACGGCGCTCTCGGGCGGAGCAGCCGCGCGGGGCACGACAATGAGTCGATCTCGTCAAAATACCGCCCCGAGCGGGCGCCGTCCCGGAGCGAGGCGTACGACATCCGCCGCTGCCCGCCGGTGCGGACGGCGGAGCCGGGGTCAGGGCGCGGCGGGCTCGCCGAGCAGGGCGACCGCCGGCGGGTCCGCCACCAGGGCCCGCAGGACGTCCACCGGCCCGTCCCCGACCGACTCCGCGGTGGTGCGGAGGCGGAGGGTGCTGCCGTCGGTGAGGCGCAGGTCCAGCTTTGCGGAGTCGGCGCCGACCAGCCGTATGGACGAGAGCGTCTCGACCGGGATGGCGCGCGCGTGCCGGCGGGCGTGCAGCGCCGTGCGCCCCCGGGCCTGGAGACGGGCGAGGCGCCGCTGCTGGCCCACCGCCAGCCGGAACACCCCCCTGCGGAGCAGCAGCAGGCCGTGGGTGCAGATCACCAGGTCATAGGTCCGGTGGCGCAGCGCCACATTGCCGAAGACCGTCAGGATCTCGTCGGGGAAGTCAAAGGCCGCCCGGTCCGGCCGGTGGTCCGGCGGCGCCCCCAGCTCGGCCAGCCGCCGCCGCAGCTCCGGCACGGCCGCCGGATCGGCTGCCGCCCGGGCGGCAGCCTCGCCGAGCCCGGCGGGAACGCCGTCGACCAGGAGCGCCGGCGGGCCGGACCAGTCGAGCCGGTAGCCGCCGCGCCCGGTGGCCAGCACCGCCGCCTCGGCCAGCACCGCCAGCACCACCGCCGACCCGGTGCGGCGGCCTGCTGACGCGTTGTCGTCCTCCTGCCAGCTCGGCTCGGGGGCGGCAAGCTCCGCACCGCGCCCGGACTCGACGGCCGCCAGTACGGACGCCAGGTCGGCCCGCGCCAGGACGCCGCTCTCCTCCAGGCGGTGCGTGTGCCGGGCGGCCGAGAGCTGAACGCGTACGGCAGCTGCCCGCTCCACGATCTGCGCCCAGTCCGCCACCGGCTCCTCCGGCCCGGACGCCGCCGACAGCTCCTCGACCAGCGACCGGCCCAGCTCCGCCACCGCGCCCGCCAGATCGGGCAGCAGCACGGCGGCGGGGCGGTCGTCGGCGGCGACCTCGGGGGCGGGCAGCCGCTGCAACAGGGCGATCCGCTCGTCCAGCGGCGGATGGGTGGAGTACCAGGCGCCGGTCTCCGGTTCCAGCGCCCCGAGGGTGTCCTGGGCGGCCAGGGCCGCGACCTCCGCCGCCCGCCCGGGAGCGCCGAGGTAGGCGTGCAGACCGCCGATGAGATCGGGGGTGCGCCGGGCCAGTATCGCCAGGGGGAACCAGGCGTGGGCGTAGTCGTCCTCCAGGTGGCGCAGTGCCGCCTCCCTGCGCAGCGCCGACACGGCTGCCGTACGTCCCGCCGCGTCCAGGGAGACCGCGTCGGCCTCCAGCTCCCACTGCCGCGACAGCGGCATGGCGACCTTCAGATAGAGCCACAGCCAGCCGCGCAGCAGCAGCCCGGCCGGCCCGCCGGTCGACCCGGCGGCCTCCATCCCGGCCACCGTCCGGTAGCCGGCCGCGCTCCACGCCGTATGGCGGCCGCTGAAGTGGCCCAGCTCGTGCCCCAGCGTGGCGCGCAGCTCCCCGGCGGTCAGGCAGGCCAGCAGCGGGGCGCCCAGGTAGAGGCGTCGCACCCCCGGTCGCAGGCCGAGCCAGTTGCCCTGCTCGGTGACGCCCGCATTGACCTCGGGGACCAGCAGGATCTCGTCGGGCGCCCGGGTCTCCGCAGCCGCCGCCAGCTCGTCGACCATCCGCCACAGCTCGGGGGCCCGGTCGCGCTCCAGCCGGAGCCCGGCTTCCGGGGGATCGGACGAGAACAGCGCGCGCAGCGTACCGACCACGGCCCATACCGGCCCCGCCGCCAGCGCGAGGGCGAGCTGCACCGGCCAGCCGTGCACATGCGCCGTCCACACCAGCGCCACCCCCGCCGCCGGCAGCGCCGGCAGCAGGACGTAGAACCCGCCGATCATCGCCACCGTCGCCGCCGGCCGCCAGCCGCCGGAGAACCTCCGCTGCTTCACGGTCTCGCTGCCCATGCCCGCCTCACCCCTCCGGTCCGCCGGGCGTGGCGAACCCCCGCACCGGAAGAGGCATGATGTCATCCGCCGTCCGCCCCGAGCAGGGCGCGTCCCCGGCGGGGACGATGGGCCTGTCGGCTCACCCTCCCCGCCGGGGACGCGGCAGGCGGCGGAGTCAGCGGAGCCAGGAGCGGTCGCGGACCCACGGCAGCGCGGCCCACCGGCGGCCCAGCCCCCAGGTGGTGCCCGCGCCGACGGCGGCCAGCGCGACCAGCAGCACCGCGTACACCACGTGGTAGTCCACGAACGGGTTGGACGACCCGCTGGCGGTGCCGTCCGACAGATGGCGGGCGGGCGGCCACTCGGCCGCCCACATCAGGGCGAGCATCAGGGTGCCGGCCGCCGCCGTGATCCACAGGGCCACCCCGGCCACCAGCGCCAGGCCGATGCCCAGCAGTCCCAGCATGAAGAGCCAGTCGGCCCACCAGGCGCCCGCCCAGTCGTGGAAGACGGACTCCAGCGGGCCGACCGCCACATGGCTGAGGAAGCCCCGGGTCGGGGAGCCGCCGTTCACCCACGCGCTGTTCGCCGGGGTGGCGTAGCCCCAGCCGAAGGCCTTGTCGAAGAACGCCCAGAGGAAGACGAACCCGGTGACCACGCGCAGCGCGGCGAGTGCCCGCGCCGGGTCGATGGACCGGTCTGCGTGCTGCTGTACTGCCATGGCGGCCTCCGTAGGTCCCGGTCCCGGTGTGATGCTGCGTTTGTTGCACCGTCAATATCTCGCGTGGCGAAGGCTCGGACCGGTGCTGAAGGTCCCGGCGGCCGGCTCCGTGCGCGGGGCCCCGGCGGGACCCATGGCCGCGACGGCAGGGACCTTCGGCATGCGGCGCCGGACCGCTCCGGATGCACTGCGGGCGGCCGAAGACATGAGGATTTGAAGAATTCTGCATATTCATGGATTCTTGGGCGCATGCCGCGAGGCCACCCCGCCGACGGACCGCGAAGGAGAGCGCCGACCGTGCCTGTCCCGCCCCACCGGGTCTGCCCCCGAGCCGTGCCCGTATGAGCCGTGTCCTGATGAGCAAGGCGCGCACTTCCGTCCGGCCGATCCGGGCGGCGTCCGCCCGGGTGCGGGCCGTGCTCCCCGACCGGGCCGTCCTCGCCACCATGCGCCGCTCCCCGCGCCGGGACCTGCTCGCCGGGCTGACCGTCGCCGTCGTGGCACTGCCCCTGGCGCTGGGGTTCGGCATCGCCTCCGGCCTGGGAGCCCAGGCGGGGCTGGTCACCGCCGTGGTGGCGGGCGCGCTGGCCGCCCTGTTCGGCGGCTCCAGCCTCCAGGTGTCCGGCCCCACCGGCGCGATGACGGTGGTCCTGGTGCCCATCGTCCACCGCTACGGCCCCTCCGGGGTGCTCACCGTGGGGATGCTCGCCGGGGTGCTGCTGGTGGCGCTGGCCCTGGCCCGCGCGGGCCGCTGGATGGCCTACGTCCCCGCGCCGGTGGTGGAGGGGTTCACCGTCGGCATCGCCGGAGTGATCGCCCTCCAGCAGATCCCCGCCGCGCTCGGAGTGCCCAAGCCCGCCGGGGACAATGTGGCCGTGGTCGCCGCCCGGGCGGCGGTCCGCTTCGCCACCACACCGCACTGGGCGTCCCTGGCGCTGGCCGCCGGGGTGGCGGCCGTGATGCTGCTGGGCGCCCGGCTGCGGCCCACCGTGCCGTTCTCGCTGCCCGCCGTGGTGGCCGCCACCGCCGTCACCGCCCTGGCCGACCTGCCGGTCGCCCGGATCGGGCACATCCCCGCCGGTATCCCGGCCCCCTCGCTCTCCTTCCTCCACCCCGGCGCCCTGCCGGGGCTGCTCGCCCCGGCGGTCGCGGTCGCCGCGCTGGCCGCCCTGGAGTCGCTGATGTCCGCCACCGCCGCCGATGCGATGACCGGCGGCGAACGCCATGACAGCGACCGGGAGCTCTTCGGCCAGGGCCTGGCCAACCTGGTGGCACCGCTGTTCGGCGGGGTCGCCGCCACCGGCGCCATCGCCCGTACGGCCGTCAACGTCCGCTCCGGCGCCGCCTCCCGGCTGGCGGCGCTCATCCACGCCGCCGTACTCGCGGTCATCGTCCTGGCCGCAGCCCCCCTGGTGTCCGGCATCCCGATGGCGGCGCTGGCCGGGGTGCTGATCGCCACCGCCGTGCGGATGGTGGAGGTGGCCTCGGTACGGGCGCTGGCCCGCGCCGGACGCGGCGAGGCCGCCGTACTGCTGCTCACCGCCGTCGCCACGCTCGCCTTCGACCTGGTCACCGCCGTGGTCGCGGGCCTGGCGGCGACCGGTGTCCTGGCGCTGCGCGCCGTCGCCAGGAGCGCCGGTCTCAAGCGGGTCCCGCTCCACGCCGACCACCACCAGGACGAGCCGATCCTGCCGGCGGAGCACATCGCCGCCTACCGCATCGACGGCCCGCTGCTGTTCGCGGCCGCCCACCGCCTGCTGCCGGAACTCATCGAGCAGGCCCAGGTCGCGGTGGTCATCCTGCGGATGTCCCGGGTGAGTGCCATCGACGCCACGGGCGCCCTGGCGCTGGGCGAAGCGGTCGAACGGCTCACCCGGCGCGGCACCGTGGTCCTGGTCTCCGGCATCCGCCCCGACCACCTCAGGCCGCTGGAGGCACTGGGCGTGCTGCGGCAACTCCACGTACAGGGCCGGGTCTTCGCCACCACCCCCGAGGCCGTCGCCCACGCCCGAGCAGGACTCCACCACTCCGGCGTCCTGCCCCACCAGGCACCGGCCCCCACCTCCTGACCCGGCAGCAGGCGGGACCCAACCCCGCCACCCGGGCCGTCGGTGCGAGGTCAGGCCCGGCGTCTGGTGGTCGGCGGGGTTCGGCGGTGCCGCGTCGCCTGGGTGTACCTGCTGTCCTGGGTCGGCCGTTGCGGGTGCCCGACATCGACGGGCTGTCGGTCTGTGCTGCGGCAGCGCGTATCCGGTGCGAGGTCGGGCCCGGCGTCTGGTGGTCGGCGGGGTTCGGCGGTGCCGCGTCGCCTGGGTGTACCTGCTGTCCTGGGTCGGCCGTTGCGGGTGCTCCGCATCGACGGGCTGTCGGTCTGTGCTGCGGCAGCGCGTATCCGGTGCGAGGTCGGGTCCGGCGTCTGGTGGTCGGCGGGGTTCGGCGGTGCCGCGTCGCCTGGGTGCACCTGCTGTCCTGGGTTGCCCGCGCCACCACCGGCACCCGGACCGGGCTGTCCAGGCCAAGGCCGCCAGCTCCCGTGCACCCTCGGTGACCCAAGACGACACCCCGCCCGCCCGCCGGACCACCCGGGCGTCTGCCCCGACCGCACGCTGCTGCCCGGCGGCTGGCCGGGCCCGGTCAGCCGGTGCCAGGGGGGCCGGACGGTTCGGTGACCGACACCTGGGCCGGACGCAGCAGGTGCTCGCCGACCCGGTAGCCGGGCCGCAGGACCTGGGCGCAGGTGGCGCGGTCGACCTCGGCCGAGTACGCGTGCAGCAGCGCCTCGTGGCACGCCGGGTCGAAGGGTTCGCCCGCCTCGCCGAAGGAGCGGAGGCCGAGGGAGGCCAGATGGGCCTCCAGCGCTTCGGCCACCGACCCGGAGCCGCCCGTCAGCTCGCCGTGCTCGCGGGCCCGGCCGATGGCGTCAAGGACCGGCAGCAACCCGCCGAGCACATTGACCACGGCGATCTCGCGAACCGCCAACCGGTCGCGCTGCACCCGCTTGCGGTAGTTGTCGTACTCGGCCTTGACCCGTTGCAGGTCGGCGGTCCGCTCGGCCAGCTCCTCCCGCAGCCGCCCCGCTCCGGAGCGATCGGGCCCGGGTTCGGGCTCGGGCCGGGTGTCGTCCGACGCCGCCGTACGGGGTTCGGGGCCCGGCGGCCCGGGGAGCTCGCGGCGGCCGGTCGGCCCGGGTTGCAGGACGGGCGGGGAGCCGCGTCCCTCGTCGCGGACCGCCAAGGGCGGCCGACCGCCCCGGCTCATCCGGTGCCTCCCTGCCGCTTCTCCTCGTCGACGATCTCCGCGTCGACGACCTCCTGCTCGCCGCCGTCCTGGGCTGCGCCGCCCGCATCGGCCGCGTACGCCCCACCACCGGTGGCGCCGCCCTGCGCCTGGGCCTGGGCCTGCGCGTACATTGCCTGGCCGAGCCGCTGCGCGGTGGTGGAGACCTTCTCGGTGGCCTCGCGGATCGCCGCGGTGTCCTCGCCCTTCAGCTTCTCCTTGAGGTCGCCGACGGCGGTCTCGACCTCGGACCTGACGTCGGCCGGCACCTTGTCCTGGTTGTCCCTGAGGAACGTCTCGGTGGTGTAGACCAGCTGCTCGGCCTGGTTGCGGGTCTCGGCGGCCTCGCGGCGCCTGTGGTCCTCGTCCGCGTACTGCTCGGCCTCGCGCATCATCCGGGCGATGTCGTCCTTGGGCAGCGCGGAGCCGCCGGTGACGGTCATCTTCTGCTCCTTGCCGGTGCCGAGGTCCTTCGCGGTGACATGCATGATGCCGTTGGCGTCGATGTCGAAGGTGACCTCGATCTGCGGAAGGCCGCGCGGGGCGGGGGGAAGCCCGCTGAGGTCGAACATGCCGAGCTTCTTGTTGTACGCCGCGATCTCGCGCTCGCCCTGGTAGACCTGGATCTGCACCGACGGCTGGTTGTCCTCGGCCGTGGTGAAGATCTCGGACCGCTTGGTCGGGATCGTGGTGTTGCGCTCGATCAGCTTGGTCATGATGCCGCCCTTGGTCTCGATGCCCAGCGAGAGCGGGGTGACGTCCAGCAGCAGCACGTCCTTGACCTCGCCCTTGAGCACACCGGCCTGGAGGGAGGCGCCGATGGCGACGACCTCGTCCGGGTTGACGCCCTTGTGCGGCTCCTTGCCGGTGAGCTGCTTGACCAGGTCGGTCACGGCGGGCATCCGGGTGGAGCCGCCGACCAGCACCACATGGTCGACATCGGAGAGGTTGATCTTGGCGTCCTTCACGGCCTGGTGGAACGGGCCCTTGCAGCGCTCCAGCAGGTCGGCGGTCAGCTGCTGGAACTGGGCCCGGGTGAGCTTCTCGTCCAGGTGCAGCGGGCCCTCGGCGGAGGCCGTGATGTAGGGCAGATTGACCGTGGTCTCGGTTGTCGCGGAGAGTTCGATCTTGGCCTTCTCGGCCGCCTCGCGCAGCCGCTGCACGGCGATCTTGTCCTTGGACAGGTCCACCCCATGGCCGTTCTTGAACTGCTTCACCAGGTGGTCGACGATCCGCTGGTCCCAGTCGTCACCGCCCAGATGGGTGTCGCCGGCGGTGGCCTTGACCTCGACCACGCCGTCACCGATCTCCAGCAGCGACACATCGAAGGTGCCACCGCCGAGGTCGAAGACCAGGATCGTCTGGTCCTCCTCCTTGTCCAGGCCGTACGCCAGGGCCGCCGCCGTCGGCTCATTGATGATCCGCAGCACCCTCAGGCCCGCGATCTCGCCGGCCTCCTTGGTGGCGGTGCGCTGGGTGTCGTTGAAGTACGCGGGAACCGTGATGACGGCGTCCGTGACGTCCTCGCCCAGATACGCCTCCGCGTCGCGCTTCAGCTTCTGCAACACCCGTGCGGAGATCTCCTGGGCCGTGTAGCGCTTGCCGTCCACCGTGCCGGACTCCGGGAAGCGCCACGCCGTCTCGCCCACATGCCGTTTGACCGACCGCGCGGTGCGCTCCACATTGGTCACCGCCTGGCGCTTGGCGACCTCGCCGACCAGCACCTCGCCGCCCTTGCCGAACGCCACCACCGAGGGAGTGGTCCTGGACCCCTCCGTGTTGGCGATCACGGTGGGATCGCCGCCCTCCAGGACGCAGACGACCGAGTTGGTCGTGCCGAGGTCGATTCCGACCGAACGTGCCATGTCCGTTCTTCTTCCTCAGGTCTCCACGCGATCGATCCGCGTGCGCCGCTTCCTCAGGCCCACGACCTGTAGAGGTTGGAGAGAAGGTCCGCTACAGCCTGCCTAAGACGTGAACCGCGGCAAGTCAAGTGTCGCCCCCCGAAGCCTGGTCTGCCGGAGCCCGGTCCGCCGGGGTGCGGGGCCCGGGCCCGGGTGCATGCTGGACGTATGGCCCGCGAGGAGACGGCATGCTGCATCGTCGGCGGTGGCCCCGCCGGAATGATGCTGGGGCTGCTGCTGGCCCGGGCCGGGGTCCGGGTGCAGGTGCTGGAGAAGCATGGCGACTTCCTGCGCGACTTCCGGGGCGACACCGTGCATGCCTCCACCCTGACCCTGCTCGACGAACTCGGGCTGGGGGAGAGCTTCTGGGCGATCCCGCACCGGCTGCTGGCCCAGGCCCTGCTCCCGCTGAGCGGACCCCGGCCGGTCACGGTGGACCTGGACCTGCTGCCGGGCCCGCACAAGCACATCGCGATGGTCCCGCAGTGGGACCTGCTGGGCCTGCTCGCCCGCGCGGCCGGGCAGGAGCCGACGTTCACCCTGCGGATGGCCACCGAGGTCACGGGGCTGCTGCGGGAGGGGGACGCGGTGACCGGGGTCCGGTACCGCACCCAGGACGGACAGTGCGGCGAACTGCACGCCACGCTGACGGTCGCCTGCGACGGACGGACCTCCACCGTGCGCGCCGCGAGCGGCCTGCGCCACCGGGACTTCGGCGTGCCGCTGGACGTCTGGTGGTTCCGGCTGCCGCGCCACCCGGGCGATCCGGAGGGGCTGGCCGCCCGAGCGGGCCGGGGTGGCGCTCTGGTCCTGATCGACCGGGGCGAGTACTTCCAGGTCGGCTATCTGATCCGCAAGGGCAGCGACGCCCGGATGCGCGCCGAGGGCATCGACGCCTTTCGCACGCGCCTGGCGGCCCTGCTGCCCCGGATGCCCGACCGGGCCGCCGCCGTGCGCTCCTGGGACGAGGTCAAGCTGCTGAACGTCCGGCTGGACCGCATGCAGCGCTGGTTCACCCCGGGCCTGCTCTGCATCGGCGATGCGGCGCACGCGATGTCCCCGATCGGCGGGGTGGGCATCAACCTGGCGATCCAGGACGCCGTCGCCACCGCCCGGCTGCTGGCCGCGCCGCTGCTCGCGGGCCGGGTCGGCGGGCGGGACCTCGCCCGGGTCCAGCTGAGACGCTGGCTGCCCACGGTGGTCACCCAGTCGCTCCAGTGGGTGATGCACCAGACGCTGGTCAAGCACGGGCTGACGGGCGCGGCGGACGCCGCCGAGCGGGACACGCCGCCGAAACCGGCGCTGCTGCTCCAGCGGTTCCGGCGGCTGCGGGCCGCGCTGGCCCATGTGATCGCGATCGGTGTACTGCCCGAGCACGCCCCCGCCTTCGCCCGCCGCCCGCCGACGCCCCCGAGCCGAGGCCCCGAAGCCGTGGGGCCCCGGGCTACTCCTCGGCCGTGAGGAAGTCCTGGTACTGCGCGGCGGTCAGCAGGCCGTCCACCGTCGCCGGATCGGACGCCTCGACCTCGATCAGCCACCCGTCGCCGTACGGTTCCTCGTTGATCTGCTCCGCGGCGTCGCCCAGGGAGTCGTTCACCGCGACCACCTTGCCCGCCACCGGCATGTACACCTCGGAGACCGCCTTGACCGACTCCAGGCTGCCGAACGGCTCCTCCGCCTCCAACCGGTCGCCCGCCTTGGGCAGTTCGACGAAGACGATGTCACCGAGCTGCCGCTGGGCGTAGTCCGTGATGCCGATCCGCAACCGCCCGCTCTCCGTGCACCGGACCCACTCGTGGTCCTTGCTGTACCTGAGGTCGCTGGGAATGTCAGTCATACCTGGCCTCCGATGGGGAGCCGTCGCGCGGCGCCGGACCGGCCGTGGACGGGCCGTCAGCACCAGGAGGTACCGGCCCCTCCGCAGCGGATCCAGGCGCCACGCCACCCGGCTCCGGAGCATCAGCCGGGTGGCCCCCCGCACCGCAGCCGCAACAGCCGCAGCAGCCGGAGCCGCAGCCGCCGCCGTCAGCCGTTGACGCCGGTGTAGTGCTTCAGGCTCCAGTCCCACAGCCGCCGGGCGGCCGCGAAGGCCGCCAGGCCCACCAGCGGGGAGGCGCCCGCCAGCCACAGCGGGGCGCCCAGCGAGGAGCCGTGCCCCGTCAGCACGCCGGCCGGGAAGTACGCGATGAAGGCCAGCGGCAGCAGAAAGGTGAAGACCCCGCCGACCGCCCTGGGCAGGATGTTCAGCGGGTAGCTGCCGAAGGTCGCCATCATCTCCTCCACCCAGTTGCTCCAGTAGTAGGTGCCCGGGAAGTGCAGTGAGGCGCTGGAGAGCGCCGTCCCCACGGCGCCCTCGACAAACATCCCGCCCACCACCCCGGCGGCCAGGAAGGCGGCCCGCCCCGGCGTCCACTCCACCGTGCTGCGCTGGACGGCGGTGGCGAAGAGGGCAGCCGCGACCGCCAGGTCACCGAACCCGTTGGTGGGGAAGACGGAGAGCTGCACCTGCCGGTAGACCGGCATCGGCCGCAGCAGGCAGGCGTCGATGACCCCCTCCTGCACCAGGAAGGAGAGGTTGTAGACCCGGCCGAGGAAGAGGACGTACAGCGCATGGCTGAACATCCGCATGCCCACGATCAGCAACACCTCCGCGCTGCTCCAGCCGCCCAGACCGGGAAACCGGGTGAGCAGCACCGAGGCGAAGACGATGATGGACATCTGCCAGACCACGCCGACCGCGATCATCATCAGGAACTCGGCCCGGTACTCCAGCTGGGCGCGGAAGTTCAGCAGGGTGATCCGCCAGACCACCTGCCAGGCGTGGGCCGTCCGGCGGATCCGGCTGCCGGACGCGGACGGGCCGGTACCACCGGTGTGCTGCTCGGCAGCGAGGACCACAGTCGGTCACCCTCCCTGGGAGACGACCCGATGGGCGGCGCGCTGCCACAGCCAACGGGTGAGCACGGCGAGCCCGGCCGCCCAGAGCGCCTGCACCAGCAGCTCCCGGGGCGCGTCGGCGACCGGGATACGTCCGATGTAGAGCGACAGCGGGGTGTTGAGCGTGGCCTGGAACGGCAGGAAGGCACTCATGGTGATGAACCAGCCGGGGAAGAACCAGAGCGGCGCATAGGCACCGGAGAGCAGGTTCTGCGCGAACTGGAGGATGCGCAGCGCGGAGCCGTTGCGCAGCGTCCAGAAGCAGAGCAGGTCGATCAGCAGCATCAGGTAGTAGAGGACCAGCTGGCCCAGCAGCAGAGCGGCGGCGAACGCGGCGGCGGCCGATGCGGAGGCCGGACCGGGCAGCACCCCGGTGACCCGGCAGACCAGATAGCCGGCCAGCACCCAGGCGAAGCCGTAGAGCTGGTCGCCCAGCGCGCGCAGCGCGTAGTAGCGGCGGGGCGGCACGGGCCGCAGGAACCAGTAGACGATGGTGCCGAAGTGCAGGTGCTGGAGGACCGTGTCCCGGCCGGCCTGCCGGTCCAGGCCCCGGATGCGGGTGGCGAGGACGGCCAGCACCGCATACCCGACCGCCTGCTCCCGGTCGAGCCCGGCGGTGGTACCGGCGTGCGCGTACAGCCCGCGCCACAGGCAGCTGACCAGGAACACCTGGACGGCCAGCCGCAGCGCGGTGGCGGTCATCCGGGGCGGGGCCAGCAGTTCGCCGCGCGGGGTGATCCAGGCGGTCCGCCAGGCCGGGCGCGAGGACCGGGCGGGTGCGGTCGCCGCTGCCGCCGCCATCAGCGGGCCCGGGCGGCGGGGGCGGTGCCGTCCCGCTCGGAGCCCGGCGCGGTGTCGGCGTCCTCGCTCTCCCGGCGCAGATAGGCGGCGCGCATCACGTCCTCCAGGTCGTTCTCCTCCAGGGCGAGGTCGGCGATCCGGTAGCGTTCCACGATCCGCTTGAGCGCCTCGTGGACGGTGAGCTCGGCGCCGCCGTCCGGGCCGAAGACCACCCGGGGACCCTCCCTGCGCAGCACCGTGACGCCGGGCGGCAGCGGAGCGCCGTCCGCGCCCGGGGCGGCGGCCGGGTCGGTGAGCGTCACATGGATCTGCCAGGTGCCCCCGAAGCGGCGCCGGATCTCCTCCAGCGGCCCGTCCAGCACGATCCGGCCGTGGTTGATCAGCACCACCCGCTCCGCCAGCCGGCCCACCTCGGTCATGTCGTGCGTGGTGAGCAGCACCGTGCGCCCGCGCTGCTCCACCTGGTGCCGCAGAAAGCCCCGCACCTGCTCCTTGACCACCACGTCCATGCCGATCGTCGGCTCGTCCAGGAAGACGATGGCCGGGTCGTGCAGCAACGCCCCGGCGAGGTCGCAGCGGACCCGCTGCCCCAGGGAGAGGTGGCGCACCCGGGTGTCCCAGAACTCCGACAGCTCCAGCAGCCCGTCGAACTCCCGCAGCCGCGCCCGGTGCTCCGTCTCGGGGACTCCGTAGATGTCCCTCAGGATGGTGAAGGACTCCCGTGCCGGAAGGTCCCACCACAGCTGGGTGCGCTGGCCGAACACCGCGCCGATGTTGTGGGCGTTGCGCTCCCGCTCCCGGTAGGGCACCACTCCGGCCACCCGGGCCTCGCCGGAGCTGGGCGTCAGGATCCCGGTGAGCATCTTGATGGTGGTGGACTTGCCCGCCCCGTTGGGCCCCAGCAGGGCCAGCAGCTGCCCGGGGCCCACGCTGAAGGACACGTCCTGCACGGCGGTCTTCTCGACCCGCAGCGGGTCGACCAGCGAGCGCAGCGCCCCGCCGAAGCCGGGTCTGCGCACCGCGGTACGGAAGGTCTTGGTCAGGCCCCGGGCGATGATGCCCCCGGCCGTGTCCGGACTGCCTCGCACGGTGCTCCCCTCCGCCGCCGCGCGGGCCTCACCGGCCGCGTCGGCCCTTAGAGGCTCCCGGAACCGGAAGGTGACGGCAAGTCATTTCCGCTGCACGGGCGGCGCGGCGCAGCGGTGCCGTACCCCTCGGCGGCGAGCCCGCCACCCCGGGGTGCCCACCCCTTCACCCGCGCCGCTCACCCCTTCACCCGCGCCGCTCACAGGGGCCTCGACCTCAACATCCGGCACTTTCGACCCGGCATCCCGCCGAATGGCGGTATGCCGCATCGGGTGAAGGGGAGTAGACGCGGGCGGGTGCGGGTAGCTTGCAAGCGCCCGGGGGTCGTCAGGCCGCCGGATCGATTCATGGCCGAGGCCGCTCCGCGCGGTGTCGGCTCCCTGTGACCCGAAGGACGCGTATGGCCAGCGGCACCGTGAAGTGGTTCAACTCCGAGAAGGGCTTCGGCTTCATCGCCCAGGACGGCGGGGGCCCCGACGTCTTCGCCCACTACTCCAACATCGCTGGCACCGGCTACCGGGAGCTGTCCGAGGGCCAGGCGGTCCAGTTCGACATCACCCAGGGCCAGAAGGGCCCGCAGGCGGAGAACATCCGGGCGGTCTAGTCCGGCTCGGCGTGTGCGGGGGCGGGACGGGGACCTCCCCGTCCCGCCCCTCACGCCGTCCGGTCAGGGCTGCGCTGGAGGGTGCCGGCGCAGGTCCGCCACTGCCAGGAGCGTGGATGCTCAACCTGGTTCCGGGCGGAGTGGTCGAGACCGCCACCCCGCGGCGCGACGCGACCTCGCCGATCGACATCAGTCCGCTCTCCATGCCCTGCGTCGTGCCCAGGCCGGGGTGGGACGCCCGACTCGGTTGACAGCTCCAGTAGGTTCGGGATCATGAGCGAACGCAGGGTGGACGGCAGCGCGGGGGACGCGGACTACGGCACGATCGGCACCGGCTACACGGACTACCGGAAGCCCGATCAGCGCATCGCGGCGCTTCTCTCCGAGGCGCTGGACGGGGCCCGCACGGTGGTCAACGTCGGCGCCGGCGCCGGGTCGTACGAGTCCGTGGCGCCGGAGGTCACGGCGGTGGAGCCGTCGGCGTCGATGCGCGCCCAGCGGCCCGCCCATCTGCCGCCCGCCGTCGATGCGGTGGCGGAGAACCTGCCGTTCCGCGACGACGAGTTCGACGCCGCGATGACCACCTTCAGCGTGCACCAGTGGAGCGACCTCAAGGCGGGGCTGATCGAGATGCGGCGGGTGGCGCGCGGCCCGGTCGCCGTCCTGACCTGCGATCCGGCGCTGGTGCGGGACTTCTGGCTCTATGAGTACGCCCCGCTGGTGCTCGACACCGAGGCGCGGCGCTATCCGGCGATCCAGGACATCACCGAAGCGCTCGGCGGTCGGACCACGGTGCAGCCGGTGCCGATCCCCGCCGACTGCACCGACGGCTTCAACGAGGCGTACTACGCCCGCCCGGAGCGCCTGCTCGACCCCGGGGCCCGCCAGGCGTGCTCGGCGTGGAGCTTTGTCGAGCCCGCCGTGTCCGAGCAGTACACCGAGCTGCTTCGGCGCGACCTCGCCTCCGGGGCCTGGGACGCGCGCCACGGCGACCTCCGCCGCCGACCGTATCTGCATGGATCGCTGGTCCTCATCCGCGCCCTCCCCGCCTGAGGAGAGTCCGCCGCAGAGCCACCGCCGGGCCGCCGCCTACCGTTGCGAAGCGCCCAGCCGGGAGGCGAGCCACGGCCGCAGTACGGGCAGGACGTGGCCGGGCTGCATGGCGTGGGTGTGGTCCAGCCCGTCCAGCACCCGCACGTCCCAGCCGAGCGCCTCCAGTTCCGCCCGCCGGTCCACGATCGGACCCGCCATGGACACCTGCACCCCGCCCCAGCTCTCGCCGTACGAGATCTCGTCCGCCGCGCCCACGAAGCAGAGGCGGGGGCAGCTGATCCTTGGCTGGACCGCCCGGTCGTCGAACCCCTGCAACGCCTGGTACAGCGTGACGAACTGCCGGGTC
This sequence comes from Peterkaempfera bronchialis, assembly GCF_003258605.2. Classification (NCBI taxonomy): domain Bacteria; kingdom Bacillati; phylum Actinomycetota; class Actinomycetes; order Kitasatosporales; family Streptomycetaceae; genus Peterkaempfera; species Peterkaempfera bronchialis. Next base: position 307,005 of record NZ_CP031264.1, on the reverse strand, counting down.
TGAGCCTCCGTCAGTGACACTTCGGTCACGGATGACCAGTCGGCGTCATCCGACGCGCCCGGGGGCTGAGGGGTCTCGGGGGCGCTCGGGGCCGAGGTCGACATCCCATGGGTGGCCATGGTGACCCGCAGCATCTCCGCGTACGGCCCGCCGACCGGCGGGAAGCCGCCCATGGCGAGCGCCGAGAGGCGCGTGGTCCGGATCGCGAGTTGTAGCCCGCTCAGCGCCAGCCAGGAGTACCCGTAATAGGCGAACCGGTCGGCGCCTGCGGCGTCGGCCACGGCAAGCAGGTCACCGGCGATGGCGGCGGGTGTCAGGGTGTCCGGCTTGGGTGCGCTCATGACATGGCCCTCGTAGTCGAACGCGACCACCCGGAACGCGTCGCTGAGGCCGTCGATGAGGGAACGCCCCAGCGCCGGGTCCACACCCCACTTCCGCAGGGCGTCGGCCTGCGGTCCTTCGGCGGGTCGCGGATTGACGGGCAGCAGCAGGGCGGGGCCGGTGCCGTGGACCTCCACCTCGATGGTCTGTCCGTCGTGCAGTTCCGCCACGGGCATGGGGCAACTCCTTAGGCTGTAAGGTGATAGCCGGGAGACAATAGCTTATGGGGTAAGGAGTTGTCGTGAGCGTCTTCGCCGGACAGGGCGACGCGGCCCGCTCGATGGCCCTGCTCTGGGGTGCGCCGCAGCCCGGCGCCACCCGCGCGGCTCCGGGGCCCAAGCCCGGGCTGAGCGTGGAGGCCATCGTGGCGGCGGCCATCGCGGTGGCCGACGCGGACACCCTGGCGGGACTCTCCATGCGCGCGGTGGCCGAGCGGCTCGGCTGCTCGTCCATGGCCCTCTACACCTATGTGCCCGGCAAGAGCGAGCTGCTGGACCTGATGTACGACCGGGCGCACGCCGAACTGCCCCCCGACCAGGACCTGAGCGCGGGTTGGCGGGCGGCGGTGACGGCGTGGTCGCGGCAGCTCCGGGCGTTCTACCTGCGGCATCCCTGGGTGCCGCAGGTGTCGTATGCGCGCCCCGTGCTGGGCCCCCATGAGCAGGCCGTCCTGGAGGCGCTGGTGCGCATCCTCCAGGGCACCGGGCTGCCCGGCGGGGCGCTGCGGAGCATCGTGGCGGCGCTCTTCCACTTTGTGCGCGGGATGGCGCAGACGGTCGCCGAGGCGCGGCTCGCCGAGACCGCGACCGGTATGTCCGACCAGGAGTGGTGGTCCACCCGGTCGGCCCTGCTGGCGAGGGTCGCGCCGGACTTCGCCGAGCGGTTTCCGCTGTCGGCGCTCCTCGGACAGGAACAGGGACAAGAGCAGGAAGGGGCGGCACCCCGCGAGGGCGAGTCCGCGCCGCACCTGGAGCAGGAGGCCGACGCGACCTTCACAGCCGGGCTCGCGGTCCTGCTCGACGGGATCGAGGCGGCCATGGCGAAGGCGCTCCCCGGCCGTCCATGAGAGGCGGTCGACCCGTACGACCGGTTCCCCGGGCCCGCGCCGCCTGGTGCGCGGGCCCGGGGAGGCTGGGGAGGCTGGGGAGGGTGAGCGGCAGGGTCAGCCGGCGCTCGGTGCGGCCGCCGCCGTCGAGGCGCCGGAGGCGGGTCCGAAGGCCGGGGCGGGCACCTCGGAGGGGTGCAGCAGGGTGCTGGACCGGCCGTCGACGCCCACCGGGACATCGCCGTCGATGGTGACCCGGCGCAGCTTGCGGTCGTGGTCGTCGGAGTCGTCCACGCCGTAGTGCTGGGTGGCCCGGTTGTCCCAGATCGCGACGTCCCCGACCTGCCACTGCCAGCGGACGGTGTTCTCCGGGCGCTCGATGTGCCGCTGGAACAGCTCGATCAGCAGCCGCGAGTCCTGGGCCGGGACGTCGGCGATGCGCTGGACGAAGTTGCCGAGCAGCAGGGTGCGCTCGCCGCTCTCCGGGTGGACCCGCACCACCGGGTGCTCGGTGAGGAACTTGGTCGAGGTGAAGACCTGGTGGTACTGCTCCAGCGCCGCGCTGGTCGCCTCCGGCCGTACCGCCAGGTAGTCGTACGCATTGGAGTGGACGGCCCGCAGGCTGTCGGCGAGGATGCGCAGCGGCTCGGGCAGTTCCGCGTACGCGGCGGCGGTGTTGGACCAGAGGGTGTTGCCGCCGTACGGCGGGAGGACGGCGGCGCGCAGGATGGAGAACGCCGGGTAGGCGGGCACAAAGGTGACGTCGGTGTGCCACTGGTTGGCGCGGGCGCCGTGGTCGGAGTCGATGGCCAGCGAGTACCGGCCGTCGGCGGACGGCACGGTGGGGTGCGCGATCGGCGTACCGAGGAGGCGGCCGAACGCCTCGTGCCGCTCCTCGTCCAGGTGGTCCTGGCCGCGGAAGAAGACGACCTTGTGGGCGATGATCGCGTCGCGGATGGCGGTGACGGTCTGCGGGTCCAGGTCCCCGCCGAGGCGGACACCGGAGATGACGGCGCCGATCCGGCCGTTGACCCGGGTGATCCGGATGCCGGATTCCGGGTCGGTGGTGGTGGCGGCGGGGGTGATCTCGGGAGCGATGGTCATGGGTGCGGTCCTCAGGTGTGGGGTGGGTCAGTGGACTGGTCGCGGCCTCACCGGTGGCCGGGACGGGCCGGCTCGCAGTGGGGCAGGGCATCGCGCAGCGGCCGGGCGCTGCCGCCACCGGGCATACGGCGGCAGTGGGGCGCGGCGAAGCGAGGGGTACGTGGAGCGAGGGTGTACGCGGACCGAGGGCGGCAGCGGTCAGGCGGTCGGCGCGGTGCCGGGGCGACACGCGGCCGACGTGATGCGGCCCAGGTCGATGTGGAGCCGCGAGCTGAGAGCACTCGTCGCTGGCATGCCCTGGATGCTGCCAGCGCCGCTGAGAGGCCGTCAACACCGCCACCCACCGCCACCGCAGGGTCCGAGCGACCACGGCCGGGACCACCCCGCGACTCCCCGACTCCTCCGGAACCACCGCTCCGACCTGCGCTTTCATAGCGGCTCGGGGTGTCCCAGCGGGGGCGGCGACCGGTACGCGGAGCGGGTCCGACGGCCCGTCAGGGAGGCGTCCACCATTTCATATGGCCGCAACAGACCGCCGACCACGCGGCCGGAAGGACGGGGCCAGGCTGACGGCTGATCAGTTCCGACCAGCGTTGACCGGTTACGCCCGGACTGCCATTCTGGCCGTGTGAATCAGGACGCACTGCTCGTCTCCCGCAGGCATGTCGACCTCCGTCGGCAGGCCAGCGCGGTCTGTGCCGTCCACTCCGCACCGCGCAGCCGTACGGCTCGCTGAGCCCCCGCCCTTGACGGCGGCGGCTGCCCCGCCGTGGGCTCTCCGATCGGCCGCATCCCTTAGGTGAGTGCTGTCCTGACGTAACGTCAGGACGCTCGCGCGCGGCCTCGTGCCCCCACCCTTCCCCCCGCTCCTCCCGTCCGGGCATGCCCGTCCGGCACTCCCGCACGTCCACGACCCCGCGCACGGCGCCGGTCTGCCACCCGGCCGTGCCCTCATCCGAGGTAGGAACCCATGGACCAGCTCGCCCTCCCGCAGACCTCCGGCGTGCCGCGCCGCACCGTGCTCCGCGCCGCCGGGGCAGGGTCCGCCCTGCTGGCGCTGTCCGCCTGCCGGGCGGCGGTGGACGGGGACGGGTCCGCCGAGGGCGCCCAGGCACCGTCGTCCGGCACGCCCGCCCCCCGGCGCGGCGGCACCCTCACGCTGGCCTCGTCGGTCGACTTCACCCCCAGCCTGCTCTTCGCGCAGAGCAGCATGTCGCTGCCGCAGCGGCTGGTCTTCAACACCCTCACCCGCTACGACGACCGCCTCCGGCCGCAGCCCGAACTGGCCACCAGCTGGCAGGTGGCCCCCGACGGCCGGGCGATCACCCTCCGGCTGCGGGAGGGCGTCACCTTCCACAACGGCCGCCCGTTCACCGCCGACGATGTTGTCTTCGCGGTGAAGAACCTCCAGAATCCGCTGCGGGCAGCCCAGTTGAGAGCCACGGCGGCGGCCGTCACCGGCTTCGAGAAGAAGGGCGACCATGAGATCGTCCTCAAGCTGGCGCACCCGGTGTCCAACCTCTTCGACCTCTTTGAATTCATGATCATCGCGGATCGGGAGAGCGTCGAGGACGCCGTCGCGGGCCGGAAGCTGATCGGCACCGGCGCCTTCGCCCTGACCGAGTGGAAACCCGGATCGCTCATCGGATTCGCCCGCAATGAGAAGTACTGGCAGCCCGACCGCCCGTATCTGGACGCGGTCGACATCCGCATCATCCCGCAGTCCGACTCGCTGCTCTCCTCGCTGCGGACCGGCCAGACCCAGCTCACCTACGGCCTGTCCGGCAAGGACGTCGCCACGCTGCGGAGCAACCCGCAGTTCCGCATCAAGGAGTACCCCTCCGGCTCCGGCGCCATCTACCTGGGCGTCAATGTCACCGCCGACCCGGTCCGCAACAAGGTCGTACGGCAGGCCCTGGCCTGGGCGGTCGACCGGGAACGCATCGTGAAGCAGGCCCTCGGCGGCTACGGCCTGCCCAGCGCGGCGCCCTGGCCGACCTCCTCGCCCGCCTACACCGAGGCCCACGCCAGGCACTACACCCACGACCCGGCGAAGGCGCGGCAACTGCTGAAGTCCGCCGGAGCCACCGGGCTCGACCTGCCACTGCTCTTCTCGTCCTCGCCGGGCGGCGCCGCCGTGGCCCAGATGGTCCAGTACGACCTCCAGCAGGTGGGGGTGCGCACCACCCTTCAGCCCACCGACCCCGCGACCGCCCAGAAGCGGCTGATCTCCCAGACCATGCCGGCCCTCTGGACCACCAGCCACGGCTTCGCCCAGGTCCACCCGTCCACCCTGGCCGTCAGCGCCTATCCGTTCAACGAGGCCAAGAACACCTCGAAGTTCCACTCCGCCGAGTACACCGACGCCGTCCAGCGGGCCTGGCAGCGCACCGACGCCGACAGCGCCCAGGCCCGCGCCCTCTACCGGCGGATCTCCGACATCCTGCTGGACGAGGCGTTCATCATCGACCTCGCCGTCCAGGCGTCGCTGGAGGTCGCGTCCACCACGGTGCACGGACCCACCCTCAACAAGTTCAGCTACCTCAACCTCGACGACGCCTACCTGGCCTGACGATGCGCTCCTACCTCCTCAAGCGGATACCCTCCGCCCTCCTGGTCCTGCTCCTCGCCTCCTTCGCCGTCTTCCTGATCCTGCGCCTCATCCCCGGCGACCCCGCCACCAGCCTGGCCGGACCCGACGCCACCCCCGCCGCCGTGCACGCCATCCGGGCCCGGCTCGGGCTGGACCGCCCGCTCCTCGTCCAGTACGCCTCCTGGCTGGGCGCGCTGGTCACGGCCGACCTCGGCCCCTCGTACGCCATCGGCGGCCAGGTCTCCGACCTGATCGGCAACGGGCTCGGAGCCACCCTCGAACTGACCGGCGGCGCCCTGCTGCTGGTGGTCCTGCTGGGGTCGGCCGCCGGAATGCTCGGCGCCACCTCCCGCAACCGCGCCGTGCGGACGCTGCTCCGGCTCTTCACCACCGGAGCCCTCGCGGTGCCGCCCTTTGTCACCGGGGTGGTGCTGGTGCTGCTGCTGGCGGTGGGCCTGGGGGTGCTGCCCGCCGGCGGCTACCGGCCGCTGACCGACGCGCCCGACCTGGCCGTGCAGTACCTCGCCATGCCCGCGCTCTGCCTGGCACTGCCCAGCGCCGCCGTGCTCGGCCGCTATCTGCGCGACGGCCTGGAACGCACCTTCACCCAGGACCATGTGCGCACCGCCACCGCGCTCGGCGTCACCCGGCGGCGCATCCTGTGGCGGCACGCCCTGCCCAATGCGCTGCCGCCGGTCGTCACCGTCCTCGGCATGCAGGTCGGGCAACTGCTGGGCGGCGCCGTCCTGGTGGAGGCCATCTTCGCCTGGCCCGGCCTCGGGCAGCTCGCCCAGCAGGGTGTGCTGCGCCGTGACTACCCGGTGGTCCAGGACCTGCTGCTGCTCCTGGTGGCCGTCTTCGTCGCCGTGCAGCTGCTCACCGACATCGTCCACGCCTGGCTGGACCCCCGGATCAGGTGGGAGTGACCCCGTGACCCCCGTGACCCCCGTGACCCCCGTGACCCCGTGACCCCGTGACCTCAGAGACCTTCACCCCCGATATGTCCGCAGCCGCAGCGCCCGCGAGGAGCACCCCCGGCCGCATCCGGGCCCTGTGCGCCCGCCACGCCTACCTGGACGGGCTGCTCACCCCCCGGGGCGTCATCGGCCTGCTGCTGGTCGGCGGTATCGCCCTGGCCGGGCTGCTCGCCCCGCTGCTGACCGGCGCCGACCCGCTCGCCCAGGGCCCGGACGCGCTGGCCGGGCCCGGCGGCGCCCACCCGCTGGGCACCGACGACCTCGGCCGGGACCTCCTCGGCCGGGTCCTGTACGGCATCCGGACCGACCTGCTGATCGCCCTCGCGGCGGTCCCGCTGGGCGCGCTGGGCGGCTGCCTACTCGCCCTGGCCGCCGCCTCCTCCCGGGCCGCCGACGTCGTGGTGCAGCGCACCTTCGACCTGATCCTCGCCTTCCCCGGGCTGATCCTGGCGCTGGCCATCACCGCCATCATGGGTGCGGGCACCGCCCCGGTGGTCATCGTGATCGCGCTCGCCGAGATCCCCGGCTTCGGGCGGCTGCTGCGCAGCGGCATCCTCGTCCAGCGCGAACGCGAGTACGCCATCGCCGCCAGGGTCGGCGGCGCCTCCCGGCTGCGCGTCCTGGTCCGCCATGTGCTGCCCAACGCCGCCGACCCGCTGGTGGTGCAGCTGGCCGTCTCGCTGCCGCTCGCCGTCTTCATCGAGGGCGGGATGAGCTTCCTCGGGGTCGGCGTCCGGCCCCCGGACCCCTCGCTGGGCAGCATCCTCAGCCAGGCCATGCCCTATCTGGAGCAGGACCCGGTACAGGCCGCCGTCCCGCTGGTCGCCGTGACCGGGCTCGTTCTCGGCTTCACCTTTGTCGCCGAGTCGCTGAACAGGGGGATCCGCCGATGACCGGCCCCGTCGCGCCCGTACTGCCCGTACCACCTGTACTGGAGGTGCGCGGCCTCAGCGCCGCCTTCACCACCGCCGACCGCACCGTCCGCGCCGTCGACGGCCTCACCTTCTCGCTCGCCCCCGGCGAGACCCTGGGCATCGTCGGCGAGTCCGGCTCCGGCAAGTCCACCACCGCGCTTGCGCTGATGGGCATGCTCCCGGCACCCGGCCGCATCACCGCCGGCTCCGTCCTGCTGGAGGGCACCGAGCTGACCGCCGCTTCACCCGAGGAGCTGCGCGCGGTACGCGGCAACCGGATCGGCATGGTCTTCCAGGACCCGCTGGCCGCCCTCAACCCGGTGCTCTCCGTCGAGCAGCACCTGGACGAGGCCATGCGCGCCCACGGCCGGGGCGACCGCCGCTCCCGCCGGGCGCGGGCCGCGGAACTGCTCGACCTGGTCGGCATCCCCGACCCGGCCCGCCGCCTCAAGGACCATCCGCACCAGTTCTCCGGCGGTATGCGGCAGCGCGTCATGATCGCCCTGGCGCTGGCCAACGAGCCCGCCGTACTCCTCGCCGACGAGCCCACCACCGCCCTGGACGCCACCGTCCAGGACCAGATCCTCCGGCTGCTGGACCGGCTCAACCGGGAGACCGGCACCGCCGTCGTCCTGATCACCCACAACCTGGGCGTGGTCGCCCGCTCCTGCCGCCGCACCATGGTGATGTACGGGGGCAGGATCGTGGAGGACGGCCCCACCGCCGAGGTGCTCGCCGCGCCCCGCCACCCGTACACCGCCGGGCTGCTCTCCGCCGTACCCCGGCTGGACACCCCCTCCGGCACCCGGTTGCACGGCATCCCGGGCAGCCCGCCCGACCTCGCCCTGGCACTGCCGGGCTGCGCCTTCGCCGCCCGCTGCCCGCTGGCCGAGGACCGCTGCCGTACCCAGGCACCGCCGCTGCTGCCCGGCGCCGACGGCCATCGCACCGCCTGCTGGTCGGCCGGCGACGCCAGGATCGGCACCGGAACCCCGCCCGTTCCGGCCGCTGCCCCCGCCGCCCGGCTGCCGCAGCCGGGGCCGGAGGCGCCCGAGACCCTGCTGGACGTCCGCGACCTGCGCAAGACCTTCCCCGGCGGCGGCCGGATCGGCCGCCGCAGCCCGGTGGTCGCGCTGGACGGGGTCTCGCTGAGCCTGCGCGCGGGGGAGACGCTGGGCATCGTCGGCGAGTCCGGATCGGGCAAGTCCACCCTGGCCCGCACCCTCGTCCAGGTGCACCCCGCGACCTCCGGCAGCGTGCGCTTCCGGGGCCGGGAGGTCGGCCGTGCCCGTGGCGAGGCCCTGCGCACGCTCCGCCGCGAGGTGCAACTGGTCTTCCAGGACCCCTACTCCTCGCTCAACCCCCGGATGACGGTCGGCGACATCGTCGCCGAACCGCTCATCGCCCACGGCGTCGGCGACCGGGCCGAGCGCGCCCGGCGGGTCGCCGCGCTGCTGGAGCAGGTCGGCCTCGACCCCGCCGTCGCCGGGCGCAGCCCGCGCGCCTTCTCCGGCGGGCAGCGGCAGCGCGTCGGCATCGCCCGCGCGCTCGCCCCGGAGCCGTCCGTGCTCATCTGCGACGAGCCGGTCTCCGCGCTGGACGTCTCGGTACAGGCCCAGGTCGTCAACCTGCTGATGGACCTGCAACGCGACCTCGGCCTGGCGCTGCTCTTCATCGCCCACGACCTGGCCGTGGTACGGCAGGTCAGCCACCGCATCGCGGTGATGCACCGGGGCCGCGTCGTGGAGACGGGTGACGCCGACCGGGTCTGCTCGGCTCCCGAGGACCCGTACACCCGGACGCTGCTCGCCGCAGTGCCCACCCTCGGTGCCGCGCCCCGGCCGGACGTCCTCGCGGGGGCCGAGACATGACGGCGCGCGAACTGCCCGCCCGCAACGCCGAGGCCGGGCACGAGGTCGGCCCCTGGGCCGAGCTGACCCCCCGGCGACCGGCAGCCCGACGTCGACCGCGACCTCGACCTCATCGGCGGCCCGCAGAGCCTCGTCCACCACCACCGGGGCTGGGGCATGGGCTCCAACACCCTGTCCCGCCTCTACAAGGGCCGGAGCCACCTACACCCCAGGCGAGGCCGCCGCCAGCTTGGAGTGACGCCCACCCACGGCGCCCGGGGGAGGGCATGGATCAGTCCTCCGCCACCACGATCACCCAGTCCCTGGCGCCGAGACGGACGGTCGTCCGCTTGTCCGGATTGATCCGGACACCGTAGAACGGGCCGGTCGCGGCATGCGCGTGCAGGCGGTAGCCGATGGCGCAGTGGTGCTGCCGGCGGGCGGACTCCACCACGGTGGCGTAGCTGGTCTCCTGGTCGGGCAGGACGTAGTCCGTGGCGGGCCTGAGGTGGATCTCGCTGCCGTCCGCCGTGAAGAGCCGGTCGAACAGGTCGGCGAGGTGCCGGTTCTGCGAGATCTGGGTCATCAGCAGGCTGATCAGCCTGCCGCTGACGATGAAGTCGGCGCCCTCCCTGGCCGGGGCGAGCAGCCGGTTGCGGTCGTCGGACATCTCGGTGACGACGGGCAGTTCCCGCCCGGCGGCTGCCTCAAGGGCCCGTAGGTGCAGCAGGGTGATCAGCGTCTGGTCGTCGGTGTCGGCCTCGTCCCCGGCATCGCCCCCGGACCTGTCGTAGCCGAGGACGATCACCCCGTCGTACGACGGCACGTCCAGGTGGCCCAGCGTGCGCGGCTCCGCGATGTCGCCGCTGTAGAAGGTCACGTCCAGGCGGTTCGCCGCCGCGCCGGCCGCCTCTGCGGCGCGGACGATGCCGGGGTCGCCGTGGGCCACGATGTCCAGGCCGGAGCCGTGGTCCACATAGCGGTCGAGCTGGTCGACGATCATCGGGGCGCGGCGGTTCCAGCCGAGCAGCAGCAGGCGCTTGGTGGACGGCGGGCGCGGTTCGGAGGCGGTGATCACACGCTCGTCGACGGACAGGGCCTGGTCCGCCAGGACCGCCGTGTCGTCGTCCTGGGTGATGACGATGATGCGGTCGTCGGCGCCGATCGTGGTCGCGGGTGGGGGGTTGAGGTCGACGGCCCCGTCGGCGTGCAGCAGGCCGACCACCGACGAGGTGGCGTAGCGGAGCAGGGCCTCGCCGAAGGTGCGGCCGGTGAGCGCCGGTTCGGCGACCATGTAGAACTCGTCGCCGTCGAAGTCCAGCAGCTCCTGGTAGACGCGGGAGAGGCCGGGCTGGCGCGAGGTCTGCACGATGAGCCGGGCGGTGATGTCGTCGATGTTGAGTACCTGGCCGCCCGGCCCGGCGGCCAGCGAGGCGGCCAGGTGGTGGCGGGCGTCGCGTACCGCGGCCACCACCACGGTCCGACCCCGGTCGGGCACGGCCGCGTTGAGGGCGAGCAGCGTCTTCACCACCAGGGCGTCGTCGCCGTCGTCGCCGTGGGACAGCACCAGCACGGCGTCGGCGGTCTGCGGGCTGACCCGGGCGAGGACGGCCGGGTCGGTGACCGAGCCATTGCGGCAGATGACCCGGGTGATGCCGGTGCGGCCCACCTTGGCGTTGATCTCGTCCTCCATCTCCGCCTTGTCCTTGGGGGAGAGGATGGCGACCACGGCCTTGCGCTGGTTGGCGTTGGCCGCGACCAGCTCGGAGACGACCGGGAAGACCTGGTCGGACCAGCCCAGCAGCACGGTGTGCCGCTCCTCCAGGACGGTGGAGTGGCCCAGCCGCAGCGCCATGATCTTCTCGTTGATCCCGCTGGTGATCAGGCTGACGAGGGTGGAGACGAAGAACAGCGCCACCAGGGCCAGCAGCACCGACAGCACCACATAGGGGGGAGTGCCGACCGCGCCCCCGAGCCTGAGGGTTTCGCCGACGGTCTTCCAGACCGCCGCGAGCCGGGCGGAGTGCGTGCTCGGCGTGTTCCGGTCGGCCCACACCAGCCCGGCGCTCGCCGGGACCACGACCACCAGGCAGGCCAGGGTCAGCAGGCCGATGAGTGTGGGGGTGCCCCGGGCCACCAGGTTGTCGAACCAGTACCGCACGCGCAGCCGGGTGGGCGTCCTGCGGTCTGCCATACCAAGCTCCCCAAGGCTGCCAGGCGACGGGTCGCGGTCCGGCCGGGATGCGCAAGCCACGCTAGCCCCGCCGCCCGACCAGGCACGCTCCTGTCCGAGAATGTTCACTCTTTCTGCTGAATGCCCATCATCTCGGGGAATTTCTGAACCCCGTCCTGCATAGTGAAAATGCAACGCAACTTCTCCGGCTCATGGCCCTGGGAAAGGTGGGACACAATGCGGACGGAAGCACTCGACCGAGTCAAGCTGGTGTTCTCTCTGTTCGACGCCGACGGCAACCGCTACCTTGAGGCCGACGATTTCGAGCTCATGGCGGAGCGCGTCATCCAGGCGGTTCCCGAAGCCGACGAAGCAGCAAAAAGCGCGATGCTGGCCGGTTTCCGGAAATACTGGACGACGCTGGTCCGCGAGCTGGACGCCAACCACGACAACAGAATCAGCTTCGACGAGTACGTGGCCTGCGTGCTCGCTCCGGAGCGCTTCAGCGAGGCAATCAGCGAATTCGCCGAGTCACTCGTCGGCATGGGTCATCTGGACGGCGACGGATTCATCGGGCGGCCCGCCTTCACCGCCCTGATGAGGGCCATCGGCTTCGCCCCCGCGAATATCGACGCACTCTTCGACGCCTTCGAACCCACGGACGCGGATCGGATCGCGGCCACAACCTGGATCACCGGCATCAAGGAGTACTACAGCCCCGACAAGGCGGGTATCCCCGGCGACCACCTGGTCGCCACCCCGACGACCTGACCCACCCCACCCCGAAGGCCCGGCCGCAACGCGGCCCGGGCCTTCGTCCTTGAATGGTGGAGCCTGGTTGGATGCGCCGGCCGACCTGCTGACCGCGATGGTCGCCCTCTGGGCGATGACGGTCCTGCTGCTGGCGGTCAACGCCCTGTGGAAGATCTCCGTGGACGCGGCCGTCGCGTCGGCGGTCGTCACCCTGCTCGCCGTCGTCCACTCGCCCTGGTGGCTGCTCGCCCACGCGTTGACGGCGGCCGTCTGCTGGTCCCGGGTCGCCCTCGGCTACCACAGCGCCGCGCAGACCGTGGCCGGGGCGGCGCTGGGCGCGGCAACCGGCGCGCTGCTGCTGTGACCCCCCGGGCTCCTGAAGCGGCCATGCCGAGCCGGTGCCTGCGGTACTATCGATAGGCATACCGTAATGGCTGGTGACGGGAGAAGTCCATGGCTGCCCAGGCGAAGCGCACCGCTTCACCGCGCCGCAGGCGAGCCCGGGGATCGATCACCTCGGAAGAGATCCTCCGAGGCGCGTTCACGCTCTGCGAGGCGGATGGGGTCGACGGGCTGAGCATGCCCCGGCTCGCCCAGCACCTCGATGTCGGCGTGACGAGTATCTACTGGTACTTCAAGAGCAAGGAGGACTTGCTGGACGCCCTCACCGAGGAGGCGTTCAAGAGGCTGTACGGGCAGATGCCTCCGCTGGAAGGGCGTACCTGGGAGGAAGTCCTGCGGGAGTTCTTCACCAACTTCCGCTCCATTCTGCGCACCGACGACGTGCTCTGCGATCTCAGCATCATGCGCGGCGCCAGCTACTCGGACGACACCATCACGCTGACCTGGTCGCGTATCGAGGAGATCCTTGAAGTGCTGGTCGGCGCCGGCTTCAGTGAGGAGTCCGCGAGCTACGCCTACTTCACGCTCTCCGTCTACACCCGGGGTTCGCTCATGGTGGAGCGGATGATGCGCGCCCACGGCCTCGCCGAGGGGACGTCGAGTCCGAGGGCCCACCTCGCCAGCAAGATGCCGATCATGTCCCGCGAGGTCGAACGCCACTCGTGGAACATGGTGAGCGACGACGACTTCGCCTTCGGTGTCGAGAACAACCTCCGAGGCCTGCGCGCACTGCTCGCCGCCGACCGCAAGGCTGCCAAGGCGGGCGCCGCCTCCAAGTGACAGGGCGGGGGCGGCGCCCTCAGGGCGTTCGGGCCGGGGGGGGGTCAGCAGGTCGGCGGATCAGCGGATCAGCGGGTCGCGCGGAAGCCCGAGGATTCGCTCGGCGATCACATTGCGGGTGATCTCCGACGTACCCCCGGCGATGCTCAGGCAGCGGTCGAAGAGGTACTCGAAGGTGACGCGCTCCTCCTGCCCGATGAGTGCGGCGGGACCGGCGATCTCCACGGCGAGCTCGGTCACCCGCTGTGCGTGCTCGGCGGAGAGCAGCTTGGTCACATTTCCTTCCGGACCGGGTCCGGAGCCGGTGACCGCCCGGGCGGCCTGACGCAGGTTGACCAGGCGCATGGCGTGCTCCTCGGCGATCAGCCCGGCGATCCGTCGCCGCAGCTCCTGGCCGGTGTCCTGCGCATGGCGCTCGGCGAGGTCGATCAGCGCGGAGGCGGGAACTCCCTCCCGGGACCCGCCGCCGATGGTCACCCGCTCATTGCCGAGGGTCGTGCGTGCCACCTTCCAGCCCTCGTTGACCTCGCCGACCACATCGGCGTCGGGGACGAAGACATCGTTCAGGAAGACCTCGTTGAACAGTGCCTCGCCGGTGATCTCGCGCAGCGGGCGGACCTCCACCCCCGGCGCCCGCAGGTCGACGACCATGGCCGTGATGCCCTTGTGCTTGGGCGCCGACGGCTCGGTCCGGACGGTCGCCAACCCTCGGTCGCTGTGCTGGGCCCCGCTTGTCCACACCTTCTGGCCGGTGACCCGCCACCCTCCCTCGACCCGGATGCCCTTCGTCTGCACGGACGCGGCGTCGGAGCCCGCGTCGGGCTCGCTGAAGAGCTGGCACCACGTCAGCTGCCCGGCCAGGCTGGGCGGGATCCAGCGTTCGACCTGCTCGGGCGCAGCCGTCTGGAGGAGGGTGAGCAGGACCCAGCCGCCGATGCCGAGGACGGGGACCTCCACGCCGGAGAACTCGTCCTCGATGACCAGCTGCTCGACGGGCCCGGCTGCCCTGCCGTACGGGCGGGGCCAGTGCGGCACCAGATAGCCGGACTCCGCGAGTAGCCGCCGGTGCGCCGTGGGGGGTGCCGCGTGGTAGCGGGCCAGGAACTCCCGGGTCTCGCTTCGGTACCGGGCGGCCTCTTCCGGCAGGTCCACGTCGTACTGCCGACGCACCCCCGCGCGGCTCAGCTCGTAGAGGTCGTCCTCGGCGCTGCCCAGGGCGTGGACGAGGTTCCGCAGGGCGACCGCGCGCCGCAGATACAGATGCGCGTCATGCTCCCAGGTGAAGCCGATGCCGCCGAGGATCTGGATGTTCTGCTGGGCGTTCTCCTGGTAGGCGCGCAGGGCCAGGGCGGCGGCAGCGTCGGCGGCCAGGGCGCCCTGCGGAGTCCCGGTGGCCGCCCGGGCGGCGTCCCAGCTGACGGCTGTCGCGAGTTCCGTGCGGACCAGCATGTTCGCCAGGTGGTGTTTGACCGCCTGGAAGGTGCCGATCGTACGGCCGAACTGCTCCCGCACCTTGGCATAGTCCACGGCCATGTCCAGGCATGCGCGGGCCCCGCCGGCGGCCTCGGCCGCCGCCAGCGTGCGGAGGATCCGCAGAGCCGTCGGCGCGGCCGCGGTCAGGGTGGCCCCCTCCGGGGGGACCAGACCGCGCACGGTCAGCCTGGACAGTCCCAGCGACGGATCCAGGCCGTTGACCTGTTCGAGGTGCACCCCGGCGTGGTCGGAGTCCACCAGGACGATGTCGTCGTCGATACGCACCATCAGCAGCTTGGCCCAGCGGCCCGCGAGCACGGCACCGGCGTCGCCGTCGGCCCCGGCACCGCTCTGGGCCGTCAGCCCCGGCGTCAGGGCCAGCCCGACGATCAGCGACCCGTCGACCACCTCCCTGAGGTACCGCTCCCGTTGGGCGTCCGTGCCGCACTGGGCGAGGATCGCCGCCGCAGCGGCGGAGGCCAGGAAAGGGCCGGGGGAGACGGACCAGCCGAGCTCGTCCGCGACGACGGCCAGCTCCGGCAGGCCGTACCCGGACCCCCCGTGGGCCTCCGGCACATGGAGCCCGAGCCAGCCCAGGTCGGAGAGGTGCTTCCAGCAACCGGGCAGCGCTGCCGTCGGCTGCTGCAGGGCCGAGCGGGACGACGCGCGCACCTTCTCCGCCGCCGCGAAGGACTTCACCACCTCCGCCAGGGCGCGGTGATCATCATTGATGGCGAGTGCCATGGGGTGGCCTCCTGGCTTGTGACGCCGTTGTTGTCCGATGGGTTGACGCCGCTTCGGATGTCTATACCGTAACGGTTACCGTTCAACCGTCAATAGCTCTCGTCGGACCGCGCCGACCCCTGTTCCAGGGCCGTGGACACGCCGCGAAACCGTGATGAAACGAGCTGTTGACAGCTGTGATGCAGGCCACTACGGTGCGCTTACCGTTTGCATTACGGTACGGGTGTCGGCAGTGTTCCTGGGCACTCCTTCATTCATTCCCGGACGGCGTCCGACCCGGTAACTGCGCACCGTTCTTGCAGCAGCCAATCGACCACGTTCGTGTGGAGGAGAGTTCCATGGGCATACCCTCATCCGATTCCCCGGCGGCCAGACCGTCCCGCAGAGGTGTGCTGGCGGTGACGGCGGCGATGGCGCTCTCCGCAACCGGCCTGGCCGCGTGCGGAGCGAGCACCTCTTCGTCGTCCTCCGGCTGTACGTCCCCCGGCGTGACCTCACAGGAGGTCAAGGTCGCGGTCATCGACCCCCAGACCGGCCCGTCGGCGACGACCTTCGACGGTTTCCTCCAGGCGGCGAAGGCCCGCTTCGCGCTCCAGAACGACGAGGGCGGGGTCAACGGCCGCAAGATCACCGTGGTGTCGGGCGACGACATGGGCGACGGCGCGCAGCAGGTCGCCGCCGCGCGCAACGCCGTCCAGTCCCAGCAGGTCTTCGGCGTGCTGTCGGCATCGCGCGTCGACACCATGTACGACTACCTGAAGCAGCAGAACGTACCGGTGTTGGGATATCCCGGTCAGCCCGCCTATGCGGCCAACAAGAACGCGTTCGGTTTCGCCGGCGCCTCCGCCACCGGCTACGTCTCGACAGCCCAGATGCTGCGGATGAAGGAAGGGGGAGCGACCAACCTCGCCAACCTCGCCCACAACTCGGCCGGCGCCATCAACTCCGCCAAGGGCATCGACTTCGCCGCCGAGAAGGTGGGCCTGAAGGTCGGCATGAAGCAGTGGGACATCCCGCTGGGCTCCTTCGACGCCACCGCCGTCGCGATCAAGATGAAGCGGGCGGGGGTCGACGCGCTCTCCGCCCAGCTGCTGACCGACTCCAGCGTCTCCATCCTCAAGGCGCTGCGGGCGCAGGGCGTCAAGCTCAAGAGCGTCCTCGTGGCCGGCGTCTACGATCCCAAGGTCTCCAGCCAGATCTCGGACCTCCTCCAGGGAGCGATCGTCACCCCGGTCGGCACCGTGCCCACGGAACTCGGCACCCCCGCCACCAAGAAGTACGTGGACACCATGGCGAAGTACGCCCCCGACACCCCGCCGAACGTCGGGTTCGCCGGCCCCGGCTATGTCTCGGCCGACCTCTTCATCCGTGGGCTGGAGGCCGCCGGGTCCTGTGTGTCGCGCAGCAACTTCATCGACAGCCTCCGCAAGGTGAAGGACTACGACGGAGCCGGCCTGCTGGTGACGCCCGCCGTCTTCGCGCCGGCCGAGCTGCCGAACGGCACCCCGTACGTCAAGTGCGCGTGGTACGCCGTCTACAAGGGCACCGCGTGGGTGCCGGACGCCGAGGCCACCTGCGGCGAGCTCTACAAGTTCGACTGACACGCGACCGTTCCGCCCGGGACCGGGCACCAGCCTCTCGGCTCCTCGGCTGGTGCCCGGGCTCGTACCAGGACAACGAAGCAGAGAACCCGATCCCCCAGAAGACCACGGAAGGTTGCTGTGTTCAGTTATCTCGTGGCCGGACTCGTCACAGGCGCGATCTATGCGATCTCTTCCCTGGGCCTCGTCCTGACCTACAACGCCTCACGCGTGTTCAACTTCGCCCAGGGTGGTATGGCGTTCTTCATCGCCTACTGCTTCTACTGGCTGCGCACCGAGCAGGGCCTGCCGGTCGTGCTCGCGCTGGCCATCTCACTGCTCGTCATCGCCCCGGCCCTGGGGCTGCTGCTCTGGGCCGCGCTGCTGGGACGCCTCAGCTCGGCGACGCCGATGGTGCGGATGGCCGCCACCATCGGTCTGGCCGTCGCACTCGCCTCCGGGACGACGCTGATCTTCGGCAACAAGCAGGTGCTCCAGCCGAAGGGCATCGTGGGGACCGCCGAACGCGCCTTCACCCTCGGCGGCGTCGCGGTCAGCAATGAGCAGCTGACCATCCTGGGCGCGGCCGCCCTGCTCTCCCTGCTGGCCTATCTGGTCCTCAAGCGGACGACGGCGGGGCTCATCACCCGTGGCACCGTGGACTCGCCCCTGATGACCTCCCTGACCGGGACCAACGCCAATATGGTCGTCGCGGGGACCTGGATGGTCGGCGTCGCGGTGGCCGGGCTCGCGGGCATCATGATCACCCCTCAGGTGGGCCTCAACGCGGGCGGCTACTCCACGGCGGTCGCCGCCTCGTTCGCGGGGGTGGTGATCGGGCGGCTGACCAACCTGTGGTGGGCGTTCTTCGGCTCGCTCTTCGTCGGCGTGGCCCAGTCCGTGGTGATCCCCTGGCTGCCGGACGACGGGTTCCTGGCGACCTCGCTCCGACCGAGCCTGCCCTTCGCCATCATGGTGCTGGCCATCGTGGTCCAGGCGGTCATCCGGCGCGGGGTCAGCGACGACACGCAGACCCGGGAGGTCGCGTCCCTCACCAGCACGGCCGACCGCAACCAGGCCCGCGTCCTGGCGCTGCTGCGCTCGCAGCGCGGCCGGTGGGACCGCTGGGTCGGCTTCGCGGTGCTGGCCGTGGTGGTCTCGGTGGTGCCGTCGGTCTTCTCCGACTACTGGGTCGGCGTGATCACCCTGGGCGTCTGCTACGCGGTGGCCCTGCTGTCGTTCCGGCTGGTCACCGGTGAGGCCGGCATCATCGGACTCTGCCAGATCACCTTTGTCGGGATCGGGGCCGTGGCGACGGCGCAACTCGCCACGGTGCATGGGCTTCCGGTGGTCCCGTCCATGCTGATCGGCGCCGTGATCTCCCTGGTGTGCGGTGCGGTCGTGGGGGTGGTGGCGCTGCCCCTGGGGCAGCTCTACGCCGCCATCGTCACCTTTGCCTTCGCCCTCCTGGCCGACCAGGCGATCTTCACCCGCGAGGCGTTCTCCCAGTACGACTCCGGAGTCTCACTGGCCCGGCCGGTGATCGGCGGACGGCTCTTCGACACCAACGCCGGCTACTTCCAGTTCGCGATGGCGGTGTTCCTCCTCCTCGCCGCCGGGCTCTGGCTGCTGCGGCGCTCCAACCTCGGTCTGAAGTTCGCCACCATCCGGGCCAGCCGCAACCGCGCCTCGACGCTCGGCCTGCCGATCTACCGCTCGCGGATCGCGCTCTTCGCGCTGGGAGCGGCGGTGGCGGGGCTCGGTGGCGCGCTGCTGGGCAGCTTCCAGCTGATCGCCTTTCCGGGGGCGTACAACGCCACCATCGGACTGACCTGGTTCGCCCTGGCGATGGCCCAGGGCTCCTGGTCGATGGGGGGTGCGGCGGCGGCCGGAGTGTCGCTGGCCGTGGCCCCGGCGCTGTTCACCACCTATGTGCCCACCCGGTTGGGAGACCTTCCCGCCGTGCTCTTCGGCCTGATGGCCATTCAGGTGGTCGCCAACCCGATCGGTATCAACCCGCAGCTCCGGTCGGCCTTCCGGGCACTGGCGATCAAGCTCTCGCCGGCCCCGACCCCGACCCCGACCCCGAGCCCGACCTTGCCGGCGGCCGACGGCCCCGCACCGGCGATGGCACCCGTCCCCAGCGAGCAGCCGAGTACGTCAGGAGGAGCGCAGTGATCCGCCACACCCAGGAAGGGAGGACACAGCGATGACCGAACGTGCCGAGCCCGGCGAGGACATGGCGCTCTCGCTGCGCGACATCACCGTCCGCTTCGGCGGTGTGTGCGCCCTCGACCATGTGTCGATCGACGTTCCCAAGGGCAGTGTCTCCGGACTCATCGGCCCCAACGGCGCCGGCAAGAGCACGCTGCTGGCCGTCGCCTCCGGGCTTCAGCCGGTGGACACGGGCCGGATTCTCGTCGACACCGAGGACCTGACCGGGGCGAGGCCGCAGCGCTTCGCACGCGCCCGGATGTCCAGGACGTTCCAGGCGCCCCAGCTGGTACCCGAGATCGACGTCCGTCAGCACATCCTGCTCGGCCTGCGGTCGTTCCGATCGCAGGGCTGGAACGCCAAGGCGGGTGCGCTGGTCCGCGGGATCACCCGGAGTGAACTGGACCGGGCGGAGCGTCTGCTGGCCGAACTCGGCCTGAGCGAGGTGGCCCGCCGCAGCCCCATGGAGCTTCCGCTCGGCCTGCGGCGCCTGGTCGAGGTGGCCCAGTGCATCGCGACGGATCCGCGCATCCTGCTGCTCGACGAGCCCTCGGCGGGGCTCAACCGGGTGGAGACCCAGGCCTTCGCCGCCATCGTCTCGCGCCTCTCGGCGGAGCGCGGGATCGCGGTCCTGCTGGTGGAGCACGACATGGATTTGGTGCTGGAGATCAGCGAACAGCTCTTCGTCCTCGACTTCGGTGAGCTGATCGCCAGCGGCGCCACCGAGGACGTCACCAAGGACCAGCGCGTCCGGGACGCCTATCTGGGCACCGTGAAGGAGGGGGCATGACGACACCATTCGTGGCGGTGGACGGCCTGACCATCGCCTACGGCGACGCCGTCGCCGTCGACGGGATCTCGTTCGACCTCGACCAGGGCGAATGCCTGGCGATCCTGGGGCCGAACGGTGCGGGGAAGAGCAGCGTCGCCAAGGCGTTCGCGGGGCTCGTCAAGCCCGCCGGGGGCTCGCTGGTGGTCGACGGGACGGACCTCGCCGACCGCCGACCGGACCAGATCGCCCGCAGCCGTATCGCCTATCTGCCCGAGGGGCGCGGGATCTTCCCGGGCCTCACCGTCGCGGAGAATGTGGCGCTGGGCATGCGGGTGCTGCCGTCGGGCGAACGGGCCGCCGCCGAGGCACAGGCCTATGAGCTCTTCCCGGTCCTCGGCCGGCGCAGGAAGCAGACGGCGGCGACGATGTCCGGTGGTGAGCAGCAGATGCTGGCCGTGGCGCGGGCGCTGATGACCAAGCCGAAGCTGCTGGTCGCCGATGAGGTCAGCCTCGGTCTCGCACCGATGGTCATCGACGCCATCTACGAGGCCTGGGCCTCGGTCCGGTCGACCGGTCTCACGATGATCGTCATCGAGCAGTATGTGGAGAAGGCGCTGGACTTCGCCGACCGCGCCCTGGTGCTCCGGCGCGGACGGGTGCTGTGGACGGGCGCTGCCGACGGCGCCGCCGACCACATCGTGCACGGCTACCTGGGGAACGACCTCGCGCCGCAGGCGTGATGACCGCAGTCGAGGAGAGGCCCCCGCCCGGGTTCGGTGACCGGGCGGGGGCCTCTCCTCGCGGCGGCTGCGGCGTCCGTCGGCTCAGGCGACCACACCGGCTGCCCGGTACCGCTCGATCGCTGCGGCGTCGTACCCGGCGGCGGTGAGCACCTCGGAGGTGTGCTCGCCGAAGTCCGGCGCCCGCTCCGGTGCGTCGGCCACCTCGTCGAACATCACCGGGGGAGTCACCAGGGAGAGCGGGCCGTCCGGATACTCGACGTCCGCGATCAGGCCGTTCGCCACGACCTGGGGGTCGTCATGCAGCTCGCGGGGCGTCTGGATGGGCGCCCACACACCCCGCAGGGTCAGCAGGATCCTGCCCCACTCCTCGTATGTCCGGCTCGCGAAGACCTGGTCGAGGATCGCGACAAGCGCCGCGCTGTGCTCGGCGCGGGAGGCCGGGGTCCCGAAGCGGGGGTCGTCGATCAGGTCGAGCCGGTCGGTGTGCCGGCAGAAGTCGACCCACTCGTTCTGGTGGTCGCCGAGCAGCGAGAGGCAGAGGAAGCGCCCGTCCTGGGTCCGGTAGGTGTTGCCGGTCCAGTGGATCTCCTCCCGCGGCGGCTTGCCGGTGAACATCTGCTGCCCGGGTGGGAATGCGCTGCTGATGACCGCCGGACCGTTGAACCAGAGCGCCGTGCCCAGCAGTGAGGAGTCCACCACCGGCGCGGTGCCCGTACGCTCGCGTTGCAGCAGGGCGGCGGCGATGCCGCCCGCCAGGACCAGTCCGGACATGCCGTCGCCGTGGCCCACCATCCCGGGCGGCCGGTCCACCCCGGTGACCCCCATCGCCGTGGCGGAGAGCGAGCCCCGGCCCCACCAGGTCGCCCCGTCGTAGCCGCCTCGGTGGGACTCCGGGCCGCGCGGTCCGGCTCCGGTGCCCTTGGCGTAGACGATGTCCGGGTTGACCTGCCGGATCCGGTCGACGTCGAAGCCCAGCTTCTGCCGGGTGGCCGGGAGGAAGCTGGTGAGAAAGACATCGGCCTGCTCGACCAGGCGGTACAGGATCTCGCGCCCGTCGTCACCGGCCAGGTTCAGCGCGATGGCGCGCTTGCCCCGGTTGTAGTGCTTGAACATCCAGTGGGCGCCGCCCTGCTCCAGCGAACCGCCGGAGAAGAGCCGCATCGGGTCGGGCGACGCGGGGTTCTCGATGTGGATGACGTCTGCTCCCCAGCCGGCCAGGATCGCGCCGGCGGACGGGCAGAACGCCCAGAGGGTCAGGTCCAGGACACGGATTCCGGTGAGTGGTCGCATTTCTGCGCCGGTCATCGGGTGAGGACCATGGCGCCGCACTGCGGCCCGTGGGCGTTGGCCACCACGGCGACCCGCGCGTCCGGGACCTGGCGCTCGCCGCAGTCGCCCCGCAGCTGCTCGACGGCCTCGTTGAGGAAGGCCAGGCCGTGCAGGCGTCCGGCGGCCAACTGCCCGCCGTTGGTGTTGAGCGGCAGATCGCCGCCCGGGGCGATGCGCTTGCCGGAGTCCACCCAGTCGCCGAACTCGCCGATGCCGCAGAAGCCCAGCGCTTCGACCCAGGACAGGGTGATGTGGGTGAACCCGTCGTACAGCTCGGCGACATCGACGTCGCCGACGCTCACGGACGCGTTCTCCCAGAGGCGCTGCGCGCAGCCGATGGTGCCGCCGAAGATGAAGTCGTCGGTGAAGGTCCAGTCGGGGCGTGAGCCGGTGCCGAAGGCGCTGGAGTCGACGGTCACCGGGATGGCGGCCAGGTCGCGCGCCCGCTCGGCGGTGGTGATGACGGTGGCGCAGACGCCGGTGACGGGGTAGTCGCAGTCCAGCAGGCGGAGCGGCTCGGCGACGAAGCGCGACTCCAGGTAGTCGTCCATGGTGACCGGCGTCCTGAGCACCGCGCGTTCGTTGAGGGCGGCCCATCGGCGGGCATTGACGGCGATCCAGCCGTAGTCCTCCTCGCTGCCGCCCAGCTCCGCCAGCCTGCGGAACTTCTTCATGCCGATCGCCGGGATGATGCCGCCGAAGTCCCCGTACGGGGTCTGGAACTGGGCCGGTCCGTTGGCCGGGGGCGCGACCACGGTCCCGGACTGCTGGCCCCACTCGCGGTCCACCGACCGGTACACCAGGGCGACCTCGCAGATGCCCGACTCCACGGCGGCGACCGCGCTCAGCGCGGCTGCCAGGCCGGACGGCCCGGTACCCCCGATGTCCGCGTAGGCCTTGAGGTCGCCGATGCCGAGCAGCCGCTGGACCAGGGTGGCGTTCTGGGTGCCCACTCCCGGGTACTCGAAGATGGCGTCGATGTCCGAGGTGGCCAGCCCCGCGTCGTCCAGCGCGCCCAGGCATGCGTCCACCGCCAGCGGCCGGGTGTCCACGCCCAGCGCGCGGTGCACGCTCGAATAGCCGACGCCGACCACGGTCGCGGTGCGTGCCGTCCTCATGCTGCTCCTCCTTGGACCGGTGAGACGGGTCGGAACTGGGGGATGGCGCCGTCGCCGCGCTTCTCGAAGGTGACCTCCAGCGGCTGGCCCGGGCGCAGCTCGCCCGGGTCCGCGTCGACGATGTTGGTCAGGATCCGTACTCCCGGGGCGTCGTCCAGGTCGACCAGAGCCACGGTGTAGGGGACCGAGTCGGCGAAGTCCGGGTGGAACGCCTGGTGCAGGACGGTGCGGGCGTAGAGCGACCCCCGGCCGCTCACCTTCGCCGGCGTCAGCACCCGGCACTGGCAGCTCTCGCAGACGGCCGACGGCGGGTACTGGAAGCGCCGGCAGCTGTCGCAGCGCTGGACGAGGAGTTCTCCTCGGGCGGCTCCTTCCCAGTGGAAGGCGCTGAACTGGTCCGGGATGGGGACGGGTTTGCCCATGTGTGACTCCGTGGTGGGGGCGGTCCGAGCACCGGTGGCACGGCGCTATCGATTCCAACACGGTACTGCTTACGGTAAAAAAGTCTATAGGCCGTCACCAGTCCGGAGCGGGGCCGAAAGAATCTTGTCCGGGCTGGTGACATTTATCGCAGTGGTGTCTACGGTAAGCACTACCGCAGACCTTGCGATAGACGCTGCTCGGCAGGATCCGTTCGGAGGAGGCCCATGCTCCCCAAAGACGCGCAGATCATCTCGGTCGACGATCACGTCATAGAGCACCCCCGTGTCTGGCTGGACCGGCTACCCAGCAAGTACGCGGAGGTCGCTCCCCGTATCACCCGGCTCCCGGACGGCAATGACGCCTGGATCTACGAGGGCGAGGTCGCCGGCAACTTCGCACTCAACGCCGTCGTGGGGAAGAGCCCCAAGGACTACGGCCTGGACCCGCGAAGCTACGACGACATGCTGCCGGGCTGCCATGACATCCAGGAGCGGCTCAAGGACATGGACACCGAAGGTGTCTGGGCCCAGCTCTGCTTCCCCAACATGGGAGGCTTCGCGGGCAGCGTCTTCGCCAGGTCCAAGGACAAGGCGCTGGCCAATGAGTGCGTCAAGGCATACAACGACTTCATCCTCGACGAGTGGTGCGCCAGCGCGCCCGAGCGTCAGATCCCGCTGATGATGACGCCGTACTGGGACGTCGAGGCGACGGTGGCCGAGGTCCGGCGGACGGCGGCCAAGGGCGCCAAGTCCTTCACCTTCCCCGAACTGCCGGACCGGCTGGGACTGCCCTCCTGGCACAGCGACCACTGGGATCCGGTCCTGGCCGCCGTCACCGAGGCCGGTCTGCCGCTCTCGCTGCACTTCGGCTCCGGTGGTTCGCCGCAGGCCTCGCCCGAGGCCCAGAGCAGCAACTTCACCGTCGCCATCTCCCTCTTCGGCCTCAACTCGATGAGCGCGACGGCGGAACTGCTGCTCTCACCGGTGTTCCACAAGTTCCCCGACCTGAAGATCGCGCTGTCCGAGGGCGGCATCGGCTGGATGCCGTACATGATCGAGCGGATCGACTACGTCTGGGAGCGGCACCGCTGGTACAACCAGGTCAACCGTGATGTGCGGCCCTCGGAGCTGTTCCGCGACCACCTGTTCGGCTGCTTCATCTCCGACAACGCGGGCATCCACAGCCGTCATCTGATCGGCGTCGACAACATCATGTTCGAGAGCGACTACCCGCACTCGGACAGCAACTGGCCGCACACCCGGAAGATCCTGGAGAGCGCGCTCGCCGAGGTCCCGGACGAGGAAGCGCACAAGATGGTGGAGTGGAACGCGCGCAAGCTCTACAACTTCCCGCGCACCGAACCGGCCGCCGGCTGAACGCACCCACATCCGTTCCGATCTGGCTCCTGCCGTCGTCGTGTGGACGACGGCAGGAGCCTTGGCGTAGGGAGAGGCACCATGTCGAGAGTGCAGGACCGCGAGCGCGCGGGCGGGGCGCCGGCCTCGGGTGACGGCCGATGACGGCCGTCGACGTCGGGCTGCTGCTGATCCGCCTGGTGCTGGGGGTCACCATGCTGCTGCACGCCTGGAACCACTGGTTCGGCGGCGGCCGGATCGACGGCACGGCGGGCTGGTTCGAGGGGCTGGGGCTCCGGCCGGGGCGGGTGCACGCATGGTCCAGCGTGGCTGCCGAGGTGGCCGCGGGGGCGGGCCTGGTCCTCGGCCTGCTGACGCCGTTCGCCTGCGCGGCCGTGATCGGGACCATGGCCGTCGCCGGGGTGGTCGCCCACCGCCGCAACGGCTTCTTCGTCTTCCGCGACGGCTATGAGTATGTGCTCATGATCGCCGTGGTGGGGGCGGCCGTTTCCCTGACCGGCCCCGGCCGGGTGTCCCTGGACCACGCGCTGGACATCCTGGTCCGTGGCGGCCTGGGATGCGCCATCGCCGTCGGCGCCGGTCTGGGCGGTACCGCGCTGCTGCTCGCCACCAGCTGGCGACCGAAGCCCGAGTCGCCGCCGGTGGACGGCTGAGGCACCGTCATGCTGCTCACCGTGGGGCAGGTGGCCGAGGACCTGTCCGGCAGGACGGGATCCATCGGCTTGGACGACGCCGGTCGCGTACGGCACCGGCTGACCGTGGTGGACCTCGACACCGCGCCCGGCGCGACCACGGCGCAGACCGCCGAGGTGGCCCGCCGGATCGCTGCGGGCCCGGGTGTCGTGGTGGGCGTGGCGGAGCGGCCGGACCGTGTTCCGGATGCACTGCTCGACGCGGTCACCCTGACCCTGGCGCCGAGGGGAGCGGCGGACGACCGCAGGACGGTCGCCTCGGCGGACGTTGCGCAGGACCTGGAAACCCTCCGGCGGTCCGCCGACCGGAACCCGGCCGCGAGCGCGGTGCTGGACCAGGTCCTGCGCGGTGTCGCGGGGCTGCCGGTCGCCGATGCGCTCCGGCTGGAGTCTTTCGCGTACTCGACGCTGCTGGCGGGCCCGGAGTTCGCCGCCTGGCTCGACCGGCGCGGCCCGCGCGCCACCCCCGTGGTGCCCGAGCGATGCGTCCTGGTCGAGCGCAGCGGGGAGGCGCTGCGGATCACGCTCAACCATCCCGGTCGGCGCAACGCCTACTCGGCTGCGGTCCGGGACGCGCTGGTCGACGCGCTCGACGTGGCCGTCCTGGACCCCTCCGTCCGCGAGGTCGAACTGCGCGGCAACGGCCCGGCCTTCTGCAGCGGGGGCGACCTGGCCGAGTTCGGGACCGCGCCCGATCCGGTCAGCGGGCACCTCATCCGGACCGGCCGTTCCGCCGCCGCGCTGCTGGCCGGGCTGTCCGCGCGCACCCATGTCCGGCTGCACGGCCACTGCGTCGGAGCCGGGATCGAGCTGCCGTCCTTCGCCTCACGGGTGACCGCCGCCCCCGATGTCGCCATCCGGCTGCCGGAGATCGCGATGGGGCTCATCCCCGGCGCGGGCGGCACGGTCGGCATCACCCGCCGGATCGGCCGCTGGCGTACCGCGTACCTGGCGTTGACCGGAGCGGTGGTCGACGCGCGGTCGGCTCTGGCGTGGGGCCTGGTGGACGAGGTGCGGCCGGTCGGCGGCTGACCGGCCGCACCTCGCTCCGGAGGGGCCTCAGCCCCGGCCGCGCCGGCCGGTCCACTCCAGCGGCATCCCCAGGGTGGCCGCCGGGTCGGTCCAGGCGCGGCAGCCCTCGCGCGCGGTGACATGCAGGCCCTCGCGCTCCAGGGTCGCCAGGGTGCCGTCGAGGTCGTCGACCCGCAGGCACATCGCGTGCAGCCGCTCACCGTGCTGCTCGACGGCGGCGGCGTAGCGGCTCCGCGTGCTGCGCGGCGAGACCAGTCGGACCACCACGTCTCCGATGCGGAGGTCGACGGTGTCCTCGTGCTCCGGGTCGCCGACGGGGTTGCCCCGTACGGCCGTTGCCTCCATCAGGGAGGCGAGCAGTTCGGCGGCGGCGCGTGCGTCGCGGACGGTCACGGTGAGCCAGGCGACGGAGCGGACGTCCACCAGCGGTGCCGGGACCTCCGGGAGGGCCCCGCCGTCGCGGGGGTCGTCGGCGAAGTCGGTGTCCGACCATTCGACCAGCAGGCCCGAGGTGTCGGCCGGATGCATGAAGAAGTGCCGTCCCGGCACATCGACCCCGGTGATGCGCACTCCGCGCCGACGCAGCAGCGTCTCCGCCGCCCACAGGTCCTCGACCGTCCAGGCCACCGAGTGCAGTCCGGTCCCGTAGCGGGCCACATACCGGCCGAGCGGACCGTCGCCGTCGGTGGCGGTGAGCAGGGCGACGGGGATGCCGCCCAGCCAGAGCATCTCGGAGACGGCGCCGGACTCATCCGAGGCACCGGCGCCCGGCTGATGCATCGGCAGGCCGTGGACCTGGCGGATCCGCGAGGTCAGCGGGCGGGCTCCCAGCACGTTCCGGAGCCAGCTGTCCATCTGCTGCCCGGCACCGCAGGCGATGGCCAGGCGGTGGAAGTACCCCGGCCGGATGACAGGGGCCACGGAGGTGGACTCATCGTTCATCGACGCCGTCCTCAGGGTCGGAGGGGCTGAAGAGGGGCGTCGGCGAGGACGTACCAGCCGTCCACCTCGCCGCCCCGGTTGGTGATCGCACCGAGGTGCTGGAGGTGGAGCAGGTGCGCATAGGCCTCGCCGATCGCGGAGCGCCGTATGATGCCGCGCGTCTGCGACCACGGACGGCTCCAGCTCAGCTGCCGCGCGACCTCCACGGTGGTGGCCCCGGCCCGGTCGTCCAGCACGCCTAGCACCTCGCGCAGCCGGGCCGCGTGGTGCAGCCGGAGCTGCCGTACCCGCTCGCCCAGGCCGGCGAACCGGTACTCGTGCGCGGGCAGTACCTCCTCGACGTCGAAGGCGGTGAGCAGTTCCAGCGAGGCGAGGTACTCGCCGAGCGTGTCGCTCCCCACCGACGGCGCCGGGCTGATGTTGGGGGTGATGCGGGGCAGCACATGGTCCCCCGTCAGCATGACCCTGCGCTCGCCGTCGTAGAAGCACAGATGGCCCGGGGTGTGGCCGGGGGTCCAGACGGCCGTCAGGTCGATGCCCTGGAACGGGCGGCTGCGGTCCTCGATGAGGACGTCCGGTACCGGCAGCCGCTCGGGCAGCAGATCGTCGCCGGGGGGCGCCACGCCGATCTGCGGCTGGTCCTCCGGTCCGCCGCCCCGGCGGCGCAGCCAGGCGGCGTCCGCCCGGAGGAAGCTGCCGGGGTCGGTGTAGGAGCCGGTCAGCCGGGCGTCGGCCTCGTGCATGCCGATCCAGGCGCCGGAGGCCTCGCGCAACCGGCGGGCCAGTCCGAAGTGGTCGGCATGGCCGTGGGTGACCAGGATGGCCCGGACGTCCGCCACGTCCCAGCCGGTCCGGCGCAGTCCGGTCACCAGGCCGTCCCAGCCGAGCTCGGTCGGCCAGCCGGTGTCGATGACCGCCACGCCGTCGCGCAACTCGTAGACGTAGGAGAGCACATAGCGCAGCGGGTTGTCGGGGAAGGGGGTGGGCACCGACCAGAGGCCCGGCCGCACCTGCTCCACCGGCGGCAGCAGCCGGTCCTGCCACGCCTGGTGCTGGAGCTTCCCGGTGACAGTGATCTCGGGCGGATCGGTGGACGGCGTCATGGTGTCCTCCTGGTGAGCGCGGGTGATCGGGGCACCGGAGCCCCCAGGAGGGGGTCCACGAGGGGTCGTTGACTTTGGCCCGGGCGGCTGCCACCATCCATGAAATACCATACCGTACTACTTACGGTACTGTCTGCTGCATCGCCTGGCGCGCACACCGCGCGGGCGACAGAAGCGTGGAGACATGACAGCGACGGACAAAGACAATCCTGTGCGCCTGGTCACGCCGAGCTTTCTCGGGCTTTTCATGGCGGCCCTGTGCTTCTTTTTCGCCTATGGCATGACCGTCCCGATCCTGCCCCCGTTTGTGAAGGAACGCCTGCACGGGACGGACCTCATCGTGGGCGTCGTGGTCGGGATGATGGCCGTGTCGTCCATCGTCATCCGGCCGCTGGTCGCCCCCCGGACCTCCTCCTGGGGCTGCCCGCGCCTGGTCCTGGTCTCCGGACTCGTCGGAGCCGGGGCGTTCGCCGGGTACGGATTGGCCGCCGACAATGTGCAGCTCTCCGGGCTGCGCCTGGTGACCGGGGCCGCGCAGGCGACCCTGCTGATAGCCGCGATCACCATGGTGACCTCGCATGCGCCGCCGGACCGGCGCGGCCAGGCCATCAGCTACTTCTCGGTGGCCCCGTACCTGGGCATCGGCATCGGACCGGTGCTCGGTCAGACGCTCTTCGAACACCTCGGATTCCGCCCGGCCTTCGCCATCGCCGGTGTGATCGGCCTCGCCGGGGCGATCCCGATCCTCTTCGTCCCCAATGTGCGGGTGCCGCGCCCGGCCGGTGCGCCACGCCAGCCGATCTTCCACAAGGTCGCACTCTGGCCGGGCACCGTGCTCGCCCTGGGCATGGTGGGGGCCATCGCCATGAGCGCCTTCATGCCGCTCTTCGTCTCCGACCTGGGCGCGTCCGGCACTCAGTGGATCTTCCTCGCCTATGCCGCGGTGGTGCTCCTGGTGAGGGTCGTGGGCGGCCGGATCCCGGACACCCTGGGCCCGGCCAGGACCGGGTGGCTCTCCACCTCGCTGATCAGCCTGGGCATGGTCGGCTTCGCGGTGACGCCGTCGGTCCTGGGCATCTATCTGAGCCTGATCCCGCTGGGGACCGGGATCGCCCTCCAGTACCCGGGGCTGCTGGCGCTCACGGTCAACCGGGTGTCGGAGGAGGAGCGGCCGAGGGCCGTCTCCACCTTCACGATGTTCTTCGACCTGGCCACAGGGATCGGCGGGCTCTTCGTCGGCGGCATCGTCGCCGTGGGCGGCTACCGGTCCGCCTTCGCGGCATGCGCCGCCTGCTCGCTGCTGGGCCTGGTGCTGCTGCGCCTCTTCGTCGTTGCCCGACCCACCGAGGGCGGTGCGGCCGAGAGCAGTCCGGTGGAGACAGCCCTGCCGTCGGCACCGGTCGCCGCCACATCCGAAGCGACGGAGGAGTGAACCGCCCGATGGACCTGTCCATGACCCTGGACTACACCCAGGACGTCACCGCCCGGCTGCCCGAACTGCGCGACCTGGAGACCGCAGGCGTCGACGCCCTGTGGGTGCAGGAGGGCTACAGCTTCGACGCCGTCTCGGCGATCGGCTTCCTCGCCGCGCACACCGAGCGCATCCGGCTCGGGACCGCGATCCTGAACGTCTACAGCCGCAGCCCCGCGCTGCTCGCCATGACCGCCGCCGGCTGCGACCACCTCAGCGGCGGCCGGTTCGCGCTGGGGCTGGGCGCCTCCGGCCCTCAGGTGGTCGAGGGCTTCCACGGCGTGGAGTACCGCCGCCCGACGGCCAGAATCCGCGAGACGATCGACGTCTGCCGGATGGTGTGGCGCCGTGAACCCCTGCGGTACGAGGGCCGCAGCGTCGTGGTCCCGCTGCCACCCGACCAGGGGACGGGGCAGGGCCGACCGCTGAAGCTCGTCAACCGGCCCGCCCGGCCGGACATCCCGGTGTACTGGGCCGCCCTCGGGGATCTGTCGGTGGCGGCCGCAGCCGAGGTGGCGGACGGCTGGCTGCCGTTCTTCTTCGTACCCGAGCGCGCCGGGCAGGCCTTCGGCGAGGCGCTCGGACGGGGAACCCGGCTCAGGGATTCGGCGCTCGGCCGACTCGATGTGGTGGCCTCGGTCCATGTGGCCATCGGGGAGGGCCTTGACACGGAGGCGCTGCTCCGGCCCGCCCGCTCGCATATCGCGCTCTATGCGGGCGGCATGGGCTCGCGGCAGTCGAACTTCTACAACACGCTGGCCCGCCGGATGGGTTGGGAGAAGGAAGCCGGGGAGATGCAGGACCTCTTCCTGGCCGGCAAGCGCGCCGAGGCCGCCGCCGCTGTGCCGTCGGACTGGCTGGCGCTGGGCAATCTGGTCGGCCCCGAGGGGTGGGTCGCCGAGCGCCTGGCGGCCTTCGCCGAGGCCGGGGTCACCACCCTGGACATCACCGTGGTGGGCGGCGCCGATCCGGTCCGGACCGTGGAGACGCTGCGCCGTCTCATGTGACCGGTCGTACGGCGGCGAGAGGGGGCTGCCCGGTTGTCGGGGGCGGCCTTGCCGTGTAGCGTACCGAAAGGTGTTCGGTATCAATGTCCATAATGGTTCGAGGGGGCGCGCACCACGCCCCGGACGGCGGTGAGGAACCATGCAGAAGGCTTCGTCCACCGTCCGCGACGTCGCCAGGCGGCTGCCCGCGCGCCGTCCGTCGTCGGTGCGCCGCACCACGGACATCCAGGTCGTTCCGGAGTCGGCCTGGGACGGCGACCTGGAGGTCAGGGGCTCCGCACGGGACGCCCGGGTCGACGGCCGGGGCACGCTGACCGCGTCCGAGACCACCCGGCTGCACCTCACCCTGGACAACAGGTCGGTGGTGACCGGCCTGGCAGCGGGCCTGCCCGGGGCCGTGGCGGACGCGCTTGTCGGCAGCGCCGCAGCGGGCGGCTTCCGCGCCCGGCTCCGCGCACTGCCGGAGGGCTCCCTGGATCCGGACTCCCCGGCAGCGGCGTTGCTGGACGACCTGCCGACGGTGCGGCTGATCTCCGGCTACGGCCGGCTGATCGAGATGGGCCCGCAGCCCGGCCGGCCTGCCGCGCCCCTGCCGGGCATCTGCACCGGCTGGGCTCCCGGGGGGACCGCAGACCGCCGCGCCCAGGCCGGTGAGCGGCTTCTGGGCCGGGCCCCGGCTGCGCCGCCGTTCCGCTCGCTGCTCGACCACCCCGACGACTTCCACCCCGCCGACTCCCACGCCGCCGACTCCCACGCTGCCGACCTCCACCCCGAGACGCCGCCGGAACGCAGCTCCATGCGCCGCCGCCGCATCCTGGAGGTGGCCCGGCACGGGGGCGATCTCGACATCTACCAGTACTTCAGGGACAGCCACCTCGACGCGGCGGGCCGTGAGGGGTCGCTGCACGAGTACGAGCTGCACGCGGTGGCCACCCAGGGCTCGCTGACGCTGTCGGCCCTCTCGGTACGGCCCCGGGCGCTGCCGTTTCCGGAGTGCCCGCTGGCGGCGGCCGAGGTCGGGGTGCTGCTCGGCACGTCCCTGTACGACATCGAGGACTCGGTGCGAGCCCGCCTGTCCGGAACCCGGGGCTGCACCCACCTTTCCGACGTCCTGCGCTTCCTGCGGTTCGCGGGACCGCTCGCCGACCGCCTGATGTGAGGGGAGAACCGATGGACCGACTGCTGCATGAGCTGAGAGCCTTCCTGGAGACCGAGACCCCCCGGTTCCACGAGAAGTGGGAGGACCGCGCCGACTCCTGGGAGGCGCGCTGCGACTGGCAGCGCACCATGGCCGCAGGCGGGTGGGCGGCACCGGCCTGGAGTCCGGAGCACGGCGGCCGCGGCGTGGGCGTCGCCGAACTGCTGGCGATCGAGGAGGCGACGGCGGCCTCGGGTATGCCCGCGCTGCCCGGCATGCTGGGGCTGAAGAACGTCGGCCCGACGATCGCGGCGTGGGGGACCGAGGCGCAGAAGAGGCACCTGGCGGGAATCCTGACCACCGACGAGGTGTGGTGCCAGGGGTTCAGCGAACCCGGGGCCGGATCCGACCTGGCCGGGCTGCGCAGCCGGGCCGTGCGGGACGGGGACGACTTCGTCGTCAACGGCCAGAAGATCTGGACCTCCAACGGCATGTATGCCACGCATATGGAGCTGCTGGTCCGCACGGACCCCGAGGCGCCGAAGCACCAGGGGATCTCCGTGCTCCTCGTGGAGATGGACACCCCCGGCATCGAGGTCCGGCCGATCCGGCAGATCAATGGAGAGGCCGAGTTCGCCGAGGTCTTCTTCACCGACGTCCGAGTGCCGGTCGGCAACCTCCTCGGACCGCTCAACGCGGGCTGGCAGGTCACTCGGACCACGCTCGGCCATGAGCGCTCCGGCGTCGCCATCTTCACCGCCCGGTTCGAGAAGCAGGTGCGTGAGCTGATCGCCGACCATGTGCCGGACGGGGACCGCCCGCCGCTGCCGCCTGCCCTGGTCGACCGGCTGGTGGGCCACTACATCGAGGCCCGGGTGCTCGGAATGCTCAGCCGGCAGATGATGTCCCGCCTCGCGGCCGGGCAGGACCCCGGCCCGGAGCAGTCGGTGATCAAGCTGGCCTGGAGCGAAGCCCTCCAGCGCCTCGCCGGGACCGGCTTCGAGCTGGACGGGCTCGACAGCATCGCCGCCGAGCAGGGCACCGACCCCGGCCATGAGTACCTCACCGCCCGCTCGGCCACCATCGCCGCCGGCACCTCGCAAATCGTGCGCACCATCCTCGCCGAACGCGTTCTGGGCCTGCCGCGCGGCTGAGCCCGAGTCAGCAACCGCCCCGGAGGGATCCATGCAGACCACCACATCCGATGAACGCGAGGAGTTCCGCCGCGCTGTCCGCGGCTTTCTCGCCCAGGCGTCGACCGAGGACGAGGTCAGGCGGCTGATGGCCGACCCCGTCGGCTACGACCGCGGGACATGGCAGCGGCTGACCGGGGAGCTGGGCCTCTCCGCCCTCCTGGTCCCGGAGAGCGCCGGAGGCCAGGGGCTCACCCCGGTGGAGATGGCCGTGGTGCTGGAGGAGACCGGGCGCTCGCTGCTGTGCGCCCCCGCCTTCAGCAGCGCGGCCGTCGCCACCCTGGCGCTCCGCTGCGCGGACCGCTCGCTGACCGGTCCGGTCCTGTCCGGACTGGCCGCCGGCAGCACCCTGGCGACGCTTGCCTCGGACCAGGTCCCCGGCCGGGCCGTGACCGCCGCCGAGGCCCCCGGCGGCTGGCGGCTGAGCGGCGCGGTGACGCATGTGCTGGACGCGCACATCGCCGACCTGCTGCTCGTCCCGGTCACCGCCGACGGCAGGGTCCGGCTCTTCGCCGTCGGCACCGGGACGGAGGCGGTCGAGGTCCACCGGCTCTCGGTCCTGGACCTCACCCGCAAGCAGTTCCGCGTCGACCTGTCGGCCGCCCCCGCGCAGCTGCTCGACGACGACTTCGGCGCGGGCCTGGAGGCGGCCCTGGACGGCGCCGCGATCCTGGCCTCGGCGGAACTCCTCGGCGCGGCGGGCAGATGCCTGGAGCTGGCGGTGGCGTACGCGCTCGAACGCGAGCAGTTCGGCAGGCCGATCGGCACCTTCCAGGCCGTCAAACACCTGCTGGCCGACTGCCTGTCGGCCGTGGAGCAGATGCGGGCGGCGGTGGGCGCCGCAGCGGAGTTCGCCGGGCCGGAGAGCGATCCCGCCGAACGGGCCGAGATCGCCTCGGTGGTCAAGAGCTACTGCTCGGAGGCGGCGCCCAGGGTCGCCGAGACCCTCATCCAGGTACTCGGCGGCATCGGCTTCACCTGGGAGCACCCGGCCCATCTCTACCTGCGGCGCATCAAGTCCCTGGAGATGATGTACGGCAACGCCGCCCGGCACCGGGCCAGGCTGGCCCGGACGCTGGAGCTGGAGCCGGCATGACGGCGCACCCCGCACACGATGCGGTCATCGTCGGCGCCGTCCGCAGCCCGCTGGTCCGGGGCCGGGCCGACGGGGCCTTCGCCGGGCTCCATCCGGTCGACCTGCTGGCCCAGGTCCTCAGGGGCCTGGTCGACACGGTGGGCGTCGATCCCGCCGAGGTCGACGACGTCATCGGCGGCTGTGTGACCCAGACCGGCGAGCAGAGCTCCAACATCACGCGCAGCGCCGTGCTGGCCGCAGGCTTCCCGGAGTGCGTCCCGGCGACCACGGTCGACCGGCAGTGCGGTTCGAGCCAGCAGGCCGTGGCCTTCGCCGCGCAGGGCATCGCCTCCGGCGCGTACGACCTGGCCATCGCCTGCGGTGTGGAGTCGATGAGCCGGGTGCCGATGTTCAGCAACACCGCCGGTGCCGACCCGTATGGGCCGACCCTCGCGGCGCGGTACGACGGCGGCCTGGTGCCCCAGGGCATCGCGGCGGAGCTGGTCGCCGCCAGGTGGGGGATCAGCCGGGCCGCGCTGGACGAGTACGCCGTCCGCTCCCACACCCGCGCCGCCGAGGCCCGCGCCGCCGGCCACCTGGGCCGCAGCATCGTGCCGATCACCACGGCCGACGGGGTCGCGCCGGTGACCGCCGACAACGGCATCCGCACCGACACCGATGCCGCCCGGCTCGCGGCGCTGCGGCCCGCCTTCGCCGACGACGGCTACGCCCGGCGGTTCCCGCAGATCGACTGGCGCGTCACGGCCGGGAACTCCTCGCAGATCAGCGACGGCGCATCCGCCGTGCTGCTGGCCAGCCGGGAGAAGGCCGCCCGGTTGGGCCTGCGCCCGCGTGCCCGCTTCCACACGTCGGTCGTCGTCGGAGCCGACCCGGTCATGATGCTCACGGCGGTGGTCCCGGCCACCGCCAAGGCGCTGCGCAGGGCGAATCTCACCATCGACGCCATTGACGCCTTCGAGGTGAACGAAGCCTTCGCCTGTGTGCCGTTGGCGTGGCTCGACGAGACCTCGGCGGATCCGCGGCGGGTCAATGTGCACGGCGGTGCGATTGCCCTCGGCCACCCGCTCGGGGCGTCGGGCGCACGGCTGCTGTGCACCCTGCTGGATGTGCTCGAAACCGGCGGGGGCCGCTTTGGGCTCCAGACCATGTGCGAGGCCGGGGGCCTGGCCAACGCCACCGTCGTCGAGCGCCTGGACGTATGACGACGAGTCGCCCCAGGGGCTTGCCGAACAGTACTGATCTCTATACCGTAAGCCATACCGTTTGAGGTTTTGGAAACGTGCGACTCCGTCGCGCCGCCACCTGTCCGGGGCGGTAGCCGCTCAGCTGAGGGAGATGAGGAGCATGGCCGGCGTCCTCCAGGGAGTCCGTGTCGTCGAGATCGCGTCGTGGACCTTCGTCCCGTCGACCGGTGCGGTGCTCGCCGACTGGGGTGCGGATGTGATCAAGGTCGAGGACGTGCGCGGGGGCGACCCCGGCCGCAGCCTCGTCATCTCCGGTCTGCGGCGCGGCGACGCCAAGGCGGACCGCGACTTCATGATGGAGATCGGCAACCGGGGCAAGCGCAGCATCGGCCTCGACCTGCGCACCGAGACGGGCCGCGACATCCTGGCCCGGCTGGTGAAGTCGGCCGATGTCTTCCTCACCAACTGGCTGCCCGACGCGCGTCGCCGCCTGAAGATCGATGTGGAGGACATCCGGGCCATCAACCCGGACATCATCTACGCCCGGGGGTCCGGGCACGGCCCCCGGGGCCCGCAGGCCCACCAGGGCGGCTTCGACGCGGCCAGCTATATGGCCCGGGGCGGCGTGGCCTTCGCGGTGACCCCGCCGGAGAACGGCCGGCCCATCGCGCAGACGCCCGCCTTCGGCGACCTGCCGAGCGGGATGACCCTGGCCGGAGGAATCGCGGCGGCGCTCTACCGCCGGCTCGCCACCGGCACCCCGAGCGTGGTGGACGTCTCGCTGCTCTCCCAGGCCGTGTGGACGATGAGCCCCGACATCATGGCCGCCGAGTTCTTCGGAGTCGAACGGACGGCCATGACCGACTCCAGCCTCTCTCCCAACCCGGTGGTGCAGAAGTACCGCACCAGCGACGGGCGGTGGATCCAGCTGGTGTTCCTGCAACCGGACCGGTACTGGGACGCCTTCGTCCGCCGGATCGGCAGGCCCGAGCTGGCCGACGACCCGAGGTTCACCCCGTCCAGCCGGCTCATCGCCAACGCGGAGGCGGCGACGGCCGAGCTCAACGCCGTCTTCGCCGAACACGACCTCGACCACTGGACCAAGGCGCTGGCCGACGAGGAGGGCGTCTGGGCGGTGGTCGCGTCGCCCCGCGAGGTGCTCAGCGATCCGCAGGCGCTGGCGAACGACTACTTCATCGCCAATGTCGACGAAGCGGGCGTCGAGTACCGGATGGCGGGCAGCCCGGTGCAGTTCGACGAGCGACCGCCCGCGCCGGCCCGGGCCCCCGAACACGGTGAGCACACCGAGGAGATCCTGCTGGAATTCGGCCTCAGCTGGGCGGAGATCGCCGTGGCCAAGGACTCCGGGGCGGTTCTGTAACCGCCGTCGACAACGCTTTCACGACGCTGCTGACGACCTGTCACAGCGGCTATCGAAGGGATGCGGGAACATGGTTGAGGCACAGGGTCCGCTCAGCGGGCGGGTGGTCGTCGTCACCGGGGGCGGGCGCGGAATCGGGCGTGAGCACGCCCTGGCGTTCGCCCGCGCCGGTGCCGCCGTCGTCGTCAACGACCTGGGCGGAGCGGGCGACGGTACGGGATCGTCCTCCGGCCCCGCGCAGGAGGTGGCCGAGCTCATCCGCTCCGAGGGCGGGGCGGCGGTCGCCAACAGCGACGACGTCTCCGACGAGCAGGGCTCGGCGCGCATTGTCGAGCAGGCCGTCGAGGAGTTCGGCGGCCTGCATGTGCTGGTGAACAACGCGGGCATCCTGCGCGACAAGACGCTGCTCAACATGGACTTCGAGGAGTGGGACAGCGTCGTCAGGGTCCACCTCCGCGGCACCTTCGCGATGACCCGGGCCGCCGGCCGCTTCTGGCGCGACCAGGCCAAGGCGGGCAAGCCGGTGGTCGGGCGGGTGGTGAACACCTCCTCGGGCAGCGGACTCTTCGGCAACTTCGGCCAGTCCAACTACGGGGCGGCCAAGGGCGGGATCGCCAGTTTCACGATCATCGCCGCCATGGAGCTGGCCCGCTACGGGGTCACGGTCAATGCGATCGCTCCGGTGGCCAAGACCCGGCTGACCGCGACCGCCGGGATGTCGCTCGACATCGAGGAGGGCTTCGACCCGCTGGCGCCCCAGCATGTCTCGCCGTTTGTGGTCTGGCTGGGCAGCGAGCGGTCCGGCGGCGTGACCGGGCGGGTGTTCAGCGTGGTGGGCGGCTATGTCGGGGTGGCCGAAGGCTGGCGGATCGGCTCGTCCTTGCAGGTCGACGGCCCGCTGACGTTCGAGGCCATCGAGGAGCGGTTCCCGGCCGTCTTCGAGAAGGCCGCCGGGAACGTCAGCGTCTTCGACTCCCACCCGTACGGACCGCAGGAAGGCTGACATGGCGCTCGACTTCTCCATCGTCGGCAGCGCCACCGAGCCGCACCCGGTCACCTGGACCTCCGACCAGGCGCTGCTCTACGCCGTCGGCGTCGGCGCGGGCACCGACGAGTCCATCGACGAACTGGCGTTCACCACCGAGAACACCCGGTCCGTCCCGCAGTCCGTCCTGCCGACCTTCCCCGTGGTGCTCGGGTACGGTGCGCCGCGCCTGTCCTACGGCGACATCGACCTGACCAGGATGGTCCACGCGTTCCAGTCCGTCGAGATCACCGGACCGCTGGCACCCGAGGGGAGCGGCTTCTACTCCTCCACGGTCACCGGCATCCACGACAAGGGCAGCGGCGCGCTGATCACCACCGAGTCGCTGCTGACCGGCCCGGACGGCTCGCCGCTGGCCCGGATGTCGGGCGGGGCGTTCCTGCGCGGTGAGGGCGGCTTCGGCGGCGACCGGGGGCCGAGCACCACCTGGGCGGCGCCGGACCGCGAGCCCGATGTGGTGGTCGAGCAGCGGACGGTTCCCTGGCAGGCCCTGCTCTACCGGCTGTCCGGCGACCGCAACCCGCTGCACTCCGACCCCGCGTTCGCCGTGGCCGGCGGCTTCCCCCGGCCGATCCTGCACGGCCTGTGCACCTATGGCTTCGTCGGCCGCGCGATCCTGCACGCCGCCGCCGGGTCCGATCCCGCCCGCTTCCGCTCGATGAGCGCCCGGTTCTCCGCGCCGGTGCTGCCCGGTGACACGCTGAGCACCGCGCTCTGGCTGGAGGACGGCGAGGTCCTCTTCGCCACCCGCACCCAGGACGGCACCTCGGTGCTCTCGCAGGGACGTGCCGTGGTCGAGCCGGAGGGCGCCCGATGAGCAAGCGGTTTGTGCCGGTGCCCACACCGGAGACCCGGACCTTCTGGGACAAGGCCGCGGAGGGCGAGCTGTGGCTGCCCAGGTGCGGCGCCTGCGGCGAGGTCTTCTTCTATCCGCGCGCCTGCTGCCCGCACTGCGCCTCCGACGAGGTGACCTGGACCAGGGCCTCCGGCCGGGGGACCGTCGAGTCGTTTGTCATCAACCACATGCCCGCGCCGGGCTACGAGGACGACGCGCCCTATGCCATCGCCTTCGTCCGACTGGACGAGGGGCCCCGGCTGACGGCGAACATCGTCGGCATCCCGCAGACCCCGGACCACATCCACGTCGGGCTGCCGGTCGAAGTCACCTTCGAGAAGCGCGGCGACCTCTCGCTGCCGCAGTTCCGGCCCCGGGTCGGGGAAGGAGCACGCCCGTGACGTCCACGGTGGTCATCGCAGGAGCGGCCGAGTCGGCCCGCATCGGCATCGTGCCGGACCAGTCGGCGATCAGCCTGGCCGCCGAGTCGGTGCGCACCGCACTGGCCGAGTGCGGCCTCACCCCGGCCGACGTGGACGGGATCGCGACGACCCTGCCCCCGGTGGACGTCGCCCACTACCTCGGCATCCGGCCGCGCTGGCTGGACGGCACCATGGTCGGCGGCTGCTCCTACATGCTGCATGTCCGGCATGCGGTGGCCGCCATCCGGTCCGGCGCCGCCTCCGTGGTCGTGGTCGCGCACGGCGAATCCGGCCGGTCCCGGGTCGGCGCCCCCGGCTGGAGCCCGAACCCCTCCAGCGCGGTGGGCCAGTTCGAGCAGCCGTACGGGGTGTCGGGCACCTTCTCCTGGTTCACCCTCCCCGCCATGGCCTATCTGCACCGGTACGGCCTGAGCCATGAGGCGCTTGCCGCCGTGCCGGTGGCCCAGTCCGCATGGGCCTCGCAGAATCCCCGGGCGCTGCGCAACAAGCTGCTGGACACCGAGGCGGTGCTGAACTCCCGGCTGATCGCCTGGCCGTTCCATGTGCTGGAGTGCTGCCCGCTCACCGACGGCGGCGGCGCGCTGGTGCTGATGTCCGCCGAGCGGGCCGCCGACCTGCCGATGCGCCACCGGCCGGTGACCGTACGGGGCTCCGGGGAGTCGAGCGAGGGCCCGGGGCCCTCCTCGATGGAGGACCTCACCACCTTCGCCGGCTTCCGGGAGGCGGCGGCCGCCGCCCTCCGGGAGGCCGATCTGACCACCGCCGACATCGACCACCTGATGGTCTACGACGCCTATGCGCACATCCCGCTGTACGGCCTGGAGGACCTGGGCTTCGTCGGCCGTGGCGAGGCGGTGCCCTTCATCGAGAGCGGGGCCACCCTGCCGGGCGGCTCGCTGCCGATGAACACCAACGGCGGCGGGCTGCTGTACACGCACACCGGCATGTACGGCATGTTCGCCATCCAGGAGGCGGTGCGCCAGCTGCGCGGTGACGCCGCCGTCCAGGTCGACGGCGTGCGCACCAGCCTGGTCCAGGGCATCGGCGGCATGTTCAGCGCCGCCGGAACCCTGGTGCTGTCCGACTCCTGACTCACCGCTGCCCCGACATCCCTCCGTACGGACAGGTGGACACCATGCTTGACGACTTCTCCGCGGTCGGTCTCGACTTCAAGGTCGCGGACGGCATCGCCTGGCTCACCATGAACCGGCCGCAGCTGCGCAACGCCGTGGACCACCCGCTGCGCAACGCGCTGATCGCCGCCATCGCCGAGGTGCGCGACGAGCCCGAGATCCGCGCCGCGGTCATCACCGGTGCCGGCAACGCCTTCTGCTCGGGGGCCGATCTCTCCCAGTCGGACCACATCGAGATCCGGCCCGACGGGCGGCGCGGCTCACCCGCCAACATCGCCCGCGAGGACGGCCGCCGCTTCGGCTGGTGGCGGCTGATCCGCGATCTGTGGGAGAACGAGAAGCCCTTTGTCGCGGCGGTGAACGGACCGGCGTACGGCTTCGGCTGCAACTTCGCGCTGGCGTGCGACCTGGTGATCGCTGCCGAGTCGGCCCGCTTCTCCGAGGTCTTCGTCAACCGGGGACTGCCTCTGGAGGGGGCTGGCGCCTATCTGCTCGCACGGTCGGTGAGCCCGGTGCGGGCCAAGGAGATCGCGCTGCTCGGCGAGCCGGTGACCGGTGCTCAGGCCGAGGAGTGGGGGCTGGCCAACCGCTGTGTGCCCGACGACCGGCTGATCGAGGTCGCCGGTGACTTCGCCCGCCGGCTGGCCGCAGGGCCGACCATCGGCCTGGGGCACATCAAGGGCCAGCTCAACGACGCCTACGACAGCTCCTTCGACCAGGTCTGCAAGACCGAGGTGACCCTGCTGGGCCTGGGCATCGGGGACGACGCCCAGGAGGCCATGCAGGCCTTCAAGGAGCGCAGGGCGCCCCGGTTCCGAGGCCGCTGAGCCGGCGGCAGGACCATATAGACAAGCTTACGGTATCTGATACCATAAGCTTAGTGGCCAGCGCCGCCGTCCAGGGCGGCCACCCAGCACAGGGAGCAGCGACGATGACAGAACTCGCAGTGGGAACGCATCTGCACAGCGCCGTCGGCCCGGTCGAGGTCATCGTGGTCCGAGGGCCGTCCCAGCCCCTCCGCGTCCTCCACGCGGGGGCTCCCCTGCTGGGGCCGGGCGAGGCAGCGCCCGAGGCGCCCGGCGCGGTGGAGGCGGCAGGGGCGCAGACGCTCCTCGGCAAGCGGTACATCCACGAGGCCTCCGGCCTGGAACTGCTCTGTGTGAAGCCCGGCCCCGGCTGCCTCTCGGTCGACGGCGAACCCCTTCCGGTCAAGACCGCCAAGCAGCTTCCCGCATCGGACTAGTGAGGGATGGGTGTTGTGAACCTCCTGACTCTGCTCGACATGGTCGCCGCCGGCCACGGCGACCGCCTCGCCCTCGGGACCGCGCAGAACGGCCTCACCGGCGAGCAGCTGCGCGACCAGGCCTACGCCGGCGCGTCCCAGGTGACCGCGCAGGACATCGACACCGTCGTCTTCATGGGCGAGAACGGCCCGGCCTTCCCGCTGGCGCTCTTCGCCGCCGCTGCCGCCGGTGTGCCGCTGCTGCCGCTGAACTACCGCCTGGCGCGCGAACAACTCCACGACGCCGTCGCCCGGCAGGGCCGCACCCTGCTGATCAGCGACGACACCGCACTGGCCGGCCTCGGCAATGTCGTGCGGGCGATCGGGCTGCGGGACTGGACCGAGCTCTGCGCCGGACACCCGCCGACCCCGACGGCACCGGTCCAGCCGGACCCGGACGAGGTGGCCGTCCTCCTGCTGACCAGCGGGACCACCGCGGCACCCAAGAGCGCGGTGCTCCGCCACCGCCACCTCG
Organism: Peterkaempfera bronchialis; assembly: GCF_003258605.2. Lineage (NCBI taxonomy): Bacteria > Bacillati > Actinomycetota > Actinomycetes > Kitasatosporales > Streptomycetaceae > Peterkaempfera > Peterkaempfera bronchialis. The sequence goes on along the minus strand of NZ_CP031264.1, from coordinate 264,809 downwards.
CGGCCTATGTGCTGGGCAGCGTCGAATTCGGCGGCGCCGACGCCGACGAGGCCGTGATCGTCAGCGTGCCGCCCTACCACATCGCCGCCGTGGCCAACCTGCTGTCCAACCTCTACTCCGGCCGGCGGGTGGTCTACCTGGAGACCTTCACCGCCACGGCATGGCTGGAGACGGTCGCCGCCGAACGGGTCACCCACGCCATGCTGGTACCGACCATGCTGGCCCGCATCGTGGACGAGCTGGAGCGCGGCGACACCCCGGCGCCGACGACGCTGCGCTCACTGTCGTACGGCGGGGCCCGGCTCCCCAGCACCGTGCTGGAACGCGCGCTCACCCTGCTGCCCGGCACCGGCTTCGTCAACGCCTACGGCCTGACCGAGACCTCCTCCTCGGTCGCCGTCCTCGGGCCCGAGGACCACCGGCGGGCGCTGGACAGCGAGGACCCCGACGTTCGGGCACGGCTCGGGTCCGTCGGACGCCCGCTGCCCTCGGTGGCCATCGAGATCCGCGACGAGGCCGGACAGCCCTGCCCGCCCGGAGCCATCGGCATGATCTACGTCAAGGGTGCACAGGTCGCGGGGGAGTACCGGGAGAGCGGCCCGGTCACCGACGCGGACGGCTGGTTCGCGACCCGCGACGAGGGCCACCTCGACGCGGAGGGGTACCTGTTCGTCCGGGGCCGCGCCGACGACACCATCATCCGAGGCGGCGAGAACATCGCCCCGGCCGAGATCGAGGCCGTGCTCCAGCGCCACCCGGACGTCCGCGACGCCGCCGTCGTCGGGATACCCGACGAGGAGTGGGGCCAGCGGATCGGCGCCTTCATCGTGCTGAAGCCCGGCGCCTCCGCCACCGAGGACGGCATGCGCGCCTTCGTCCGGCAGCGGCTGCGCTCGTCCAAGACCCCCGACGCGGTCCACTTCCTCGACGAACTGCCGCACACCCCGACCGGCAAGGTCCTGCGCCGCGAACTGCTGGCCCAGGCGCCGCAGCCAGCGTGACGGTACGTCAACGCCCTCTCCCAGGTGTCGCCGACCTGTGCACCGGAGGACACATGAAGTCACCGCAGAGCCTCACCGCACCCTCCGGCGCGCGCCCCGCGACGCTCGCCACCGCCCTCTCGGCCGCAGTGCGGGAACACCCCGGCGCAGCCGTGGTCTTCCCCGGCCCCTTCGGCACCGTGGCCCTCGGCGGCCGCGAACTGCACGAGCGGGCACTGCGGGTCGCCGCAGGGCTGCGCGCCCTGAGCGTCGCGCCGGGCGGCGTGGTGGCGGTCCACCTCCCGGCCGGGGCCGAGAACGCGGTCGCCCAGGCGGCCGTCCTGCTGAGCGGCGCCGTCCTGCTCCCCGTCGACCCGGCCACCGGCACCGGCGAACTGCGGCGCCTGCTGCGGAGGTTCGCGGTGGCGGCGCTGATCACCCCGGCCCCCGTGGCGCACCACATACTGGGCGCCCGGGCCCTGCCGGACGGCCTCCCGGAACTCCAGCAGGTGATCGCGGTGACCAGCATCTGGTCGGCCTCCTGGGTCCCCTCGGACGCCGTGGACTGGGCCGTGCTGGAGGCCTTCCGGCCGCTGCGCGAGCCGGTCCCGGCGCGGCCGGACGACGTATGCCTGCTGGTCGGCCCCCGGGGCGTCCGGCACACCCACCGGGCGGTGCTCGCCGCACTCGATGCGCTGCGGGGCCTGCGGTACGGCCGCCCCGTCGCCGGAGCGCACCTGGACCTGCTGCCGCCGGGTCGGCCCGCTTCGGTGTACGCACTGCTGCGCGCCCTGGTGCACGGTGTGCCCACCGTGGTGCCGGAGCGTCAGGACCCCGCCACCCTGATGGAGCTGATCGGCCGCCATGGGGTCACCACGGCCGCCGGTGACTCCGCTGCCCTGGCCGCGCTCCTGGACGGTGCCGACCGGGCGGGCACGCGCATCCGCTCGCTGCGCGAGTTCCTGGCGTACACGACCGTGCTGCCGACCGCGCTGGTGGAGCGCGCGGAGCGGTCGGGCGTCGCCGCCTTCCGCTCCTACGGCCTGCCCGAGCACCCCACCATCGCCTCGGGCTCCTGGGCCGACCCGCTGGCCAAGCGCTGCGGCACGGTCGGCCGGCCGGTACGGGACACCGAGATCCGCATCGTCGACCGCGAAGGAGCGGAACTCCCCGAAGGGCAGCGGGGCGAGATCCAGTCCCGGGGGCCGGGCCGCTTCGCGGGATACGGCGACCGGACCCGCGACACCACGGCGCTCACCGCCGACGGCTGGCTGCGCACCGGCGGGGTCGGCCATCTGGACGGCGAAGGGTTCCTTGTCGTGTAGGCCGGGGTTCCGCTGCGGATCGGACGGCTCAGGGGCGGCCGAGCAGCTGGCTGCCGGCGGCCAGGCCGCTGCGCGCCGTGAAGAACTCGGTGAACCCGTGGACGAACTCCTCCTCGGTGAGCCGCCCGTCCCCGTCCCGGTCCAACTGGCGGAAGCCGTGGGACAGTTCGGCCGGGTGCACCCGGGAGCCGAAGACGGTGCGGTACTCGTCCGCGTCCAGGAAGCCGCTGCCGTCGGTGTCCGCCGCCCGGAAGACGGCGCGTACCGCTCCATGCAGGCCCCGCTCCAGATAGTCCGGGTCGCGGTCGCAGCCGGCGATGGTGGCGGCCACGAACTCCGCCTTGCTGATCCGCCCGTCGCCGTCGCTGTCCATGGTCTCGCGGATCTGCTCCCACCAGGCGTCGAAGGCGGCATAGACCTCCGCCTCCCCGCCCTCGGTGAGTTCCAGCTGCCAGCAGACGTTGTGCGCCATCGAGCGGAGGTCGTGGGCGTCGATGAAGCCGTCGCCGGTCTGGTCGAGGACCTGGCTGAAGAACTGTCCCAGCTTGGGCCTGCGCGTATCGCGCCGCAGCCACCCGGGCCGGTCCGGGTGCCGGGGGGCCGGAATGCGCACCTGGTCCGAGGACGGCGCCGGGCGGCCTGGAACCGCGTGCACCCGGTAGCGCCAGCGGTCCGGCAGCCGGGTCGACAGCCGGCCCGCTCCCCGGTGCAGCACCCGGGAGAGCAGTGCCGCGCGCCGCGTCCTGGCCAGCCCGAACCGCTCCCGGTACGCGGGCGGCAGATCCGCGAGGGTCAGCGAGGTCAGCACCGAGGCGATGACCGACCGCAGCAGCGGCCAGGCCGGGCCGAGGAAGCGCAGCCGCCGAGGCCGAGGGGCCTCCCGGAGCATGTCGAAGAGCAGATAGCGCACCTGCGGGCCGAACTCCAACTGCTCGCGGACGACCGCGTCGACATAGCCGGGCACCTCGGCGGCGCTGCCCGGCAGCACCTCCGGCGGCAGCTCGAACGCGGCGAGGATCGGGGCGAATTCGGCGTAGAGCTGCTCGGACTCCTCGGGGGTCAGCGGGTCGCCGGACAGCTCCCGCATCGCCACGGCCGACTCATACAGGGTGATCAGCACCCAGGCCCGGGTGGCCGGGTCCTGCGCCGAGTAGGCGCGGCCGTGCTCGTCGGTGCCGGTGATCCGCTTGTGCGCCCGGTTCAGCCGGGCGACCTCCCGCCGCAGGCTGTCCCGGTCGGAGAAGACCAGGCGCTGTCCGCTCTCCATGGTGTGCTGCACCCGGCGCCAGGGGTGGGCGCGGTACGTGGAGTGCTCCGCAGTCCCTGCGGCGACGGCCGGATGCGAGGTCTGGAGGACCAGCAGCCGCCAGGCGACCAGGGCGAGGCGCCACTCGCCGAGGTGGCGCCGGAGCAGTGAACCGGGGCCGGGGTCGGGACGATCGGTGCTGTCCATGGGCGAACTCCTGGGGTGCGTGCGGATGTCCTCGCCCACCCGGTCTGCTCTCCCCGGCCGCCGGGAAAACTCCTCCCAAATAAGTCATACCGGTCCACCCCGGCGGATCAGGGGTCCAGGCCGTAGCGGGCCGCTGCCCGGCGGACCGTCTCCGGCTTGAGGTCGCCCAGGGCGGCCAGGGCGGCCAGGGCGGCCAGGGCGACGCGGAGGTACCGGACCTTGGGTGAGTCCTCGCCGGGGTGGGCGTAGGGCACCAGCTCGTCGCCCAGCACGGGGCAGCGAGGGTCAGGTCAGCGACGCCGCATGATCGGGCACATAGGTCTGGAGGTCACGCGGCGGGCGCTCATAGCCGGTGGCGGGCGGGCGCGGCGGCAGCTCCAGCGGCGGCCGCTCCACCTCGCGGTACGGGACCGTGGAGAGCAGATGGGCGATCATATTGATCCGGGCCCGCCGCTTGTCGTCGCTCTCCACCACATACCAGGGCGACTCGGGGATGTCGGTCCGGGCGAACATCTCGTCCTTGGCCCGCGAATAGGACTCCCAGCGGGTCAGGGACTCCAGGTCCATCGCGGAGAGCTTCCAGCGCCGCATCGGGTCCTCCAGCCGGCTGCGGAACCGCTCCTCCTGTACGGCGTCGCTCACCGAGAACCAGTACTTGCGCAGCAGGATGCCGTCCTCCACCAGCATCCGCTCGAAGACCGGGCACTGCTGGAGGAAGCGCCAGTACTCCTCCTTGCTGCAGAAGCCCATGACGCGCTCCACCCCGGCGCGGTTGTACCAGGAGCGGTCCAGCAGCACGATCTCGCCTGCGGCCGGCAGTTGGGCGGCATAGCGCTGGAAGTACCACTGGGTGCGCTCGCGGTCGGTCGGCACGGGGAGCGCCACGATCCGGGCGACCCGTGGGTTGAGGTACTCGGTGATCCGCTTGATGGTGCTCCCCTTGCCGGCCGCGTCGCGGCCCTCGAAGACCACCACCAGCCTGGCGCCCTCGGCCCGCACCCACTCCTGGAGCTCCACCAGTTGGGCCTGGAGGCGGTACAGCTCCTGCTCGTAGACCGCGCGCGGCAGCCGGTCCGGCGCCTGCCGGGTCTTCTTCGCCATGGCCCGATCTCCTTCCTGCTCCCCGGGGGGGCGGCGGGTCAGTCCAGGGGGACGACCGCGACCGGACACGGAGCATGGTGCAGCACGGCGTGGTTGACCGGGCCGAGCTGGAGTCCCGGGCGGCCCCCACGGCGGTGGGCGCCGACCACCAGCAGATCGGCATCGGCGGCGGCCTCCAGCAGGGCGGCGTGGCGGGCGCCCTGGCGCGGCTCCAACCCCAGCCGCACCCCGGGATGGGCCGCGGTGGCATCGGCCACCGCAGCCTCCAGCAGCTGCTTGGCCCGCAGATACGCACCGTCCACGACCGCGCTCATGGCCGGCCCGTACAGCAGCAGCGGGTCGGGGGTGGGACGCCAGGCGTGGACGGCGTCCAGCCTGGCCCCCCACACCTCGGCCCGGTCGAAGGCGAAGGCCGCCGCCGGGCCGCAGGAGGCGGGATCGCCGACGCCCAGGACGATCCGGCCATGGCGCCGCTCCACCGCGTCCTCCTCGCCGCGCACCACCACGACCGGGCAGGTCGCGCGGGCGGCGGTCTGAAGGCTCACCGACCCCAGCAGCAGACCGGTGAAGCCGCCGAGCCCCCGGGAGCCGAGCACCAGCAGCGACGCCTCCGGCGCCGCCCCCAGCAGCGCCGCGACCGGCGCCTCCGGCAGCACCTCGGCCCGGACCTCGATGCCCGGCCGGCGGCCCGAGGCCCGTCCGGTCGCGGTGGCGACCAGCTCGGCCACGTCCCTGCGCGCCCGCGCCAGCTCGGGGCTGTCGGTCGGATCGGGCTCGTAGCTGTCCCAGAGCGAGGCGTGCACCAGGCGCAGCCGCGCACCGTCGCGGGCGGCCTCGTCCGCCGCCCAGTCCACGGCGCGGAGACTGGACACCGAGCCGTCGATGCCCACCACCACGGGAAGCGGCATGGTTCTTCTCCGTCCGGACGGGAGACCGTAGAGGCGATACAGAGCTCCCGTCTCCGTTCCCGTCTCCGGCCGGTACATGCCTGCGAAGGCCGTGAAGCCCGCCCGCATGGCCCAGGAGACCACCGGCAGCGGACACCGCTTGACGGGGGCGCGTCCGAGAGTTCCACTGGGCGCGACAGCACCTCGTTCGGTGAGGCGTCTGCATGGACACAGGCCGCTGACCCCACGACGTCGAGAGACGCCCAGGGTCAGGACAGGTCTCCCCGGCTTAAGGGGTGACCCCAGGCGGCTTCCCGGCAAGGGATCACGCCGTGCAGTGCCGAAGCTCTGACATGAGGGGTGCCCGCCACCGGGTGCACGCCGTTTCCACGGCGTCCGTGTGTGGCGTGACCATGACGCCGTGGTCGCCACGGCGCTGAGCGCAAGGAGGTGAGCGTCGGGATGACCGGCGATTGCAGTACCCCGTCCCGTTCCGTCGCACCCCTTGCGCGCGACGCGTATCGCCGAGCCTGACCGCCGGTGGTGCGGCAGGCCGTGGCAGACGGCCGGCCGCCCCGCATTCCCGCGGCTCCGGGCCGGTGGTGTCGCCTGGGGTGCCTTCCTCCGAGGGAGGCCCGCCATGACCATCACTCTCACGTTTCCGCGTCTGCCCCTGACCATCGACCGGCAGAGCGCACTGCGGGTCCTGCTGCCCGTGGCCGAGTTCGCGGTACCGGCGCTCGCCGAGGCCAGCGGGGCGTCCTTCCTGCTGCGTCTGGGGCTGGCGGCCGGGCTGAAGGTCGCCAGGAGCGCCGCGCACCTCTGAGCCCGGACCCGATCGAGCCCGGACCCGACCGAGCCCGGACCCGACCGAGCCCGGACCCGACCGAGCCCGGACCCCCGCCGGTGCGGGGCCGCACATGGACCTACACATGGAAGGGGACGGAGGTGACGACGATCTTCGGCAGAGGGCGGAGCGTCCGCCGCAGCCGAGGGGCGATCCTGCTGTGCAGCGCGCGGTGCCACCAGTGCCGCGCGACGACCTCCGGCAGGATCACCGTCAAGGTGAGATCCGGGCGCTGCCGGTGCAGTGCCTCGATGTAGTTGACCAGTGGGGCGACGATCGCGCGGTAGGGGGAGACCACGACCTCCAGCGGCAGATGGTCGCCCCACTGCGACCAGTAGCCCCGGAAGCGTTCGGCCTCGTCCTCGCCGGGGCTGATGTGGAGCGCGAGAACGGGCTGCTGGAGCGAGGCCGCATAGGCCAGCGCCCGCATCCCGGCGAGGTCCAGGGAGGCGAGCGGGACGACCGACAGATGGTGGATCTCCTCCGGCGTCTCCTCGGTCTCCGCCGACTTCCCCGCCCCGTTCCCGGGCGCGGTGGGGAGGGCCGGTCCCCGCGCGGGGATCGTGTGCATGGGCAGCTCGATGGCGCAGGGGTGCAGCCGCAGCGCCCGGCCGACGGTGTCGTAGTGGTGCCGGATGCGCATCGTCACCAGGATGAACAGGCCGACCGCGAGGACGGCGACCCAGGCGCCCGAGGTGAACTTGGTGATCCCGGCGGTGATGAAGACCACGGCCGACAGCAGGCCGCCGGTGGCGTTGAAGAAGAGGCTCTTGCGCCAGTGGCGGTCGCGCAGACGCCACCAGTGGACCACCATTCCGGCCTGCGACAGCGTGAAGGCGAGGAAGACGCCGACGGCGTAAAGCGGGATCAGCGAGGCGGTCTCGCCGCTGAAGGCCACATAGACCACCGTCGCCGCGACCGACAGCAGGATGATCCCGTTGCTGAAGGCGAGGCGGTCGCCCAGCCGCAGGAACATCCGAGGCGCGTGGTCGTCGCGCGCCAGCAGGAAGAGCACCCGGGGGAAGTCGTTGTAGGCGGTGTTCGCCGCGAGCAGCAGCACCGCCGCCGTGGCCGCCTGCGTGAAGATGTACATCGGCCCCGCGCCGAAGCTGCGATGGGCCAGCTGCGACAGCACGGTCTCCCTGGCGCCGGGTACGACACCGTCCAGATGGACCAGCGCGACCGTGCCCGCGAAGAGCGCGATGAGCAGGCCGACCATCCAGGTCAGGGTGGTGCGGGCATTGCGCCAGGCGACGGGTTCGAACGCCGGTACCGCATTGGAGATCGCCTCGATGCCGGTCATCGCGGTCGCACCGGAGGCGAAGGCGCGCATCACCAGCAGCACGCCGACGCCCTCCGTGGCGTGCAGCGGCGGGGGTGCGGCCGGGTGGAAGCCATGGCCGGCGGCGTCGAAGAGGCCGACGGCGACCAGCGCGAAGACCGCGAGGATGAAGGCGTAGGTCGGTGCCGCGAAGAGCGAGCCCGCCTGCCGGATGCCGCGCAGGTTCCCGGCGAGCAGCGCGGCCACCACGATGACGCCGATCGGGACGGTGGCGGCGGCCAGCGACGGAGCCGCCGAGGTGATCGCCGCCACCCCGGAGGCGATCGACACGGCCACCGTGAGGATGTAGTCCGTCATCAGGCCGGCGGCGGCGATCAGGCCCGGTACCCGGCCCAGGTTGTCGCCGGCCACGATGTAGGAGCCCCCGCCGTGCGGGTAGGCGCGGATCGTCTGGCGGTAGGAGACCCCGACGGCCAGCATCAGAAAGGCGATCGTCGCGGCGATCGGCAGCGAGTAGCCCAGCCCCGCCGTGCCGCCGAGGACCAGGATGGCCAGCATGGCCTCGGGGCCGTAGGCGACGGATGACAGCGCGTCGGCGGACAGCACCGGCAGCGCCACCAGTTTGCGCATCCGCTCATGTGCGATGGCGGTGCTCTTCAGCGGAGCCCCGAGCACCACGCGCCGTACCCGGTGGCCGACGGCTCCTGGCCGGGAGGTAGGCGCCTCGGCTCCGGCGGTCGTCTCGCCCGCAGGCGGCTGCCCGCCGAGAGCGGAGATGGGCACCAGGCGGTCGAAGCGGGCCGGGACGATCTCCTCCGGGGAGGGGAACCGGCCCAGGTCGGGGTCGACGGGCAGCGCCCGACGCCAGACCCCGGGGTCGCCCGACACCCGCTTCCATGCGCGGCCCACCCGGCGCAGCACCCGAAGCTGCTCCTCGTCGAGCCCCGGCAGCAGGGCGGAGGGATCGGGGGTACCGGCATCCCGTGCGTCGCCGCTGCCGCCCTGGTGTCGAAAGGTGTCCGCCATGTGACTCAGTGTCACCCATGGCCCGGCATCAGCACGGCGGGCGCGACCGGCGGGCCGGGAGTCGACCCCGGGCGCGTCCCGGCCGCTTCGCGGAGGGGGCGCTGGGCACGGGACGCGCCCGGGGAAGCTGCGCGGGTGAAGAGGGTCGCTCTCCACCCGCTCATTGCCGGAGTTCTCCGGCGAGGCGATGGATGTCCGCGGGGTCTGTCAGGACGGGCCGCGTGAATCCATTCGCGGAACGAGTCGGAGAGAGACTCGCACCACCGTCCGGAGGATTCGGTGAAACCGAATCTCCCGGGCGGGCAACGCCAACGTAACAGCCTGGTTCGGAGCGTTCCAAGCACGGTCGGAAACAGGGGCAGTGCAATTGTTGACGTCGAAAACCCGTCACCCGCCGCCGTGTCGGCGCCAGCCGGTCGTTCGTGGAGAGAATATGACGCTTCGCCGGTTTTCACCGTCTCTCCATGTGGCCCTCACGCCATCTGAACATGGAGTGTTCACTGTTCGATCACCTGTTTCGGGGCGTAGGGATACCGCCGACTCCTTGAATCGTCCCCATCCGAGATGGGGAAGTGACACGTGGCAGCCACAGGAGTGGTATCCGGCAGGTCTCGGCCGGACGCGGGCGATGCGCCGCGCCGTCCGAGCGCGGCCATCGGGGTCGGTGACCGGCTCTTCCGGGGCCAGCTGACGCTGGCGGGGGTGGCCGTACTCGCCGTGATGGCGGCGGTGGGGCTCTTCCTGCTGCTGAGGGCGGGACAGGCACTCAGGGTGCAGGGCTGGGCGTTCGTCACCACCGAGCAGTGGCAGCCCGACGTCCACAACTTCGGCATCGCGGCCGTACTCACCGGCACGGTGCTGATCGCCGGAGTGGCCGTCGCCTTCTCGCTTCCGCTGGCGGTCGGCACCGCGCTGTTCATCTCCGAGATCGCCCCGCGCCGACTGCGTCGCACGCTGATCGCCCTGGTGGACCTGATGGCCGCGGTGCCGTCGGTGGTCTACGGCCTCTGGGGGCTGTTCCTCCTCCAGGGCCGGATGATCGGGCTGTCGCGCTGGCTGTCCACCTGGCTGTCGTGGGTGCCGTTCCTGCGGGTCGACGGCGCCGAACCCGGCCAGCCGCTGGCCTCCGACAGCGTCTACACCGCCTCCACCTTCATCGCCGGCGTCGTGGTGGCGCTGATGGTGGCGCCGATCCAGTGCTCGGTGATGCGCGAGGTCTTCTCGCAGACCCCGGCGGGGGAGCGGGAGGGTGCGTACGCGCTGGGCTCGACCCGATGGGGCATGATCCGCTCGGTCGTCCTCCCGTACGGCCTGGGCGGGATCATCGGCGGCACCATGCTGGGCCTGGGCCGGGCCCTGGGGGAGACCATCGCCGTCTACCTGATCATCTCCCCGGTCTTCCAAATCCAGCCGCACATCCTCCAGACCGGTGCCAACTCGGTCTCCTCCCTCATCGCGCTGCACTACGGCGACGCCTCCGACTTCGGTATGTCGGCGCTGATGGCGGCAGGACTGGCGCTCTTCCTGCTGACCCTGGTGGTCAACTTCAGCGCTTCGTGGATCGTGTCCCGCTCGCGTTCCGGCGCAGAGAGCGAGGGGTGAGGACGATGACCGTTCTCTCGGAGAAGCCGGCCGTCACCGCCGCGACCACCGTGCTGCCGCCCAGGCCGGGGGAGGCGGAGGCCGAGGAGCCGCGCCGCCTCGGCGGCGCCGGCCGCGCGGAGCTGCTGAACCCGCTCGGCGCCATGGCGGCCGGCCTCTGCACCGCCGTACTGCTCTTCGGCCGACTGGCCCCGCTCTCGGGTCCGCTGGGCTTCGCCGTGGTGGCCTACCTGGTCTTCCTCACCGTGTACGCGCTGCTGGTCTGGCTGGAGGACGACGGCCCGGCGGTACGGGACCGGGTGATGACCGCCGTGCTGTGGTCGGCGGCGATGGTGCTCTTCGGGGCGTTGGCCTTCGTGGTGGGGTTCACCCTCTGGCGGGGCCGTGAGGCCCTGCCGCACCGCAACTTCTTCACCCAGGACATGCAGGACGCGGGACCCCTGGACCCGATCACGGTCGGCGGCATCGCCCACGCGATGCTCGGCAGCCTGGTGATGATCGCGATTGCACTGGCCGTCACCGTTCCGCTGGGCATCGGCTGCGCCGTCTACCTCAACCAGGTGCGCGGCCGCTTCGCCCGGTTCGTCCGCACGGTGGTCGAGGCGATGACCGCGCTGCCGTCCATCGTGGCCGGCCTGTTCGTCTACGCCACCTGGATCCTCATCCTGCACTTCCCCAAGTCCGGCCTGGCCGCCGGCCTCGCCATCAGCGTGATGATGCTGCCGATCATCATCCGGGCCGCCGACGTCGTGCTGCGGCTGGTACCGGGCAATCTCACCGAGGCCGCCGAGGCGCTGGGAGCCCCCCGCCGCCGCACCGTCTGGCATGTGGTGCTGCCCACCGCCCGCTCCGGCCTGGCCACCGCCGTCATCCTGGGCACCGCGCGCGGCATCGGCGAGACCTCGCCGGTACTGCTCACGGCAGGCTTCACCGCCGCCGTCAACGGTGACCCCTCGCATGGCCCGATGGTCTCCCTGCCGCTGGCCGTCTTCACCTTCGTCAAGTCCCCCGAGCCCGCGATGATCGCCCGAGGGTTCGGTGCGGCGGCGGTGCTGATGGCCCTGGTGCTGGTGCTCTTCACCATCGCGCGGGTGATCGGCGGACGCGGACCGGGCCAGCTGACCAGGCGTCAGACCCGCCGGGCCGAGCGGGCATCCCGCCGCGACGCCGCCCGCTTCGACCAGCTGCACGCTTCCCCGTCCGCCCCGCTCACCGGCAGGACCGCCCGCGACTCCACCGCCTCGGCCGCCTCGGCCGCAGACGCCCCAGCAACCCCGCAGCCCGGAGAGAACGCCTGATGCCCCGCCGCACCCCCACCCTCGCCGCGCTGCTGGCAGCGCTCGTCCTGGCCCTGCTCGGTCCGGGCGTGTCCGCCGCGTCAGCGGACAGCTATGTGCCGGTCTCCGGCGCCGGTTCGACCTGGGCGTTCAACGCCGTCGACCAGTGGCGCAAGAACGTCAAGCAGTACGGCATGCAGATCCAGTACACCGGCAACGGGTCCTCCGACGGCCGCCGCCAGTTCCTCAACGGCACGGTGGACTTCGCGGTCTCCGACATCCCGTTCCAGACCGACCCCACCGACGGCTCCGCACCCGAGCGCCCAGCGGCCGGTTCCTACGCCTATATGCCGATCGTGGCCGGTGGCACCGTCTTCATGTACAACCTCAAGGTCAACGGGCAGCGGGTGACCAATCTGCGGCTCTCCGGCGAAAACGTCACCAGGATCTTCACGGGGGCCGTCACCTCCTGGTCCGACCCCGCCATCGCCGCCGACAACCCCGGGCTGCGACTGCCCGCCAAGAAGATCGTGCCGGTGGTCCGCTCCGACGGCTCCGGCTCCAGTGCGCAGTTCACCCTCTGGATGGCCAAGCAGCACACCGCGCTCTGGAACTCCTACTGCGCCAAGGTCGGCCGCGCCGGCACCTGCGGCTCCACCTCCTACTACCCGACGCTGCCCGGCATGATCGCCCAGTCCGGCGACCTGGGCGTGGCCGGCTATGTGGCCCAGGACTACGGCGACGGCGCGATCGGCTACGTCAACTACTCCTATGCCAAGAACGCGCACTTCCCCGTCGCCAAGGTGCTCAACCACGCCGGCTACTACACCGAGCCCACCCCGGCCAATGTCGCGGTGTCGCTGATCCAGGCCCGGATCAACACCGACCAGCATTCACCCGACTACCTCACGCAGGATCTCAGCCGGGTCTACACCGACTCCGACCGGCGCAACTACCCGCTCTCCAGCTACTCGTACATGATCCTGCCGCTCAAGGTGCAGGGGCAGTTCACCGAGGACAAGGGCCGCACCCTGGGCGCCTTCTCCTACTACTTCATGTGCCAGGGCCAGCAGGAGGCGCCGGACCTCGGCTACTCCCCGCTGCCGATCAACCTGGTGAAGGCCGGCTTCGACCAGATCCGCCGCATCCCCGGCGTCCGGGCGCAGACCATCAACATCAGCGGCTGCCACAACCCGACCTTCTCCCCCGACGGCACCAACACCCTGGCGAAGAACGCGCCCAACCCGCCGGAGTGCGACCGGCAGGGCGCCCCGCCCTGCACCACCGGCAGCGGCGGCGCCCAGACGGGCGGCGGCGGTTCCGGCTCAGGGACCGGGTCCGGTTCGGGTGGCTCGGCCTCGGGCGGTTCCACCGGCTCCGCCGGGTCCACCGGTACCACGGGCACCACGGCGGCAGGCGGCTCGGGCGGTACCACCGGCACCACCGGCACCACAGGGACCACAGGGACCACCGGCACCACCACGGCGGCCGGCTCGCACGGCTCCGCCAGTGGCGGCGGCGCGGCGGGCGGCACCGGCAGCGGAGTCGACCCCGACACCGGCCAGCCCGTCGGCACCGCAGACGGCAGCCCGGCAGACGGCACCACCGGCGGCGGCCTGGACCCGGCCGTCCTCGCCCAGCCGGTCGCCGTCGCCGGACAGGACGGCTGGGGAGGGCCGCAGTCGCTGATGGTGCTGGTCGCCGCCACCGTCCTCGGCCTGATCCTGGCCCCGGCCGCTGTCTCTCGGGTCCTCACCCGCCGCCGGGGGACTCCCGGTGACCCGCGACCGCGCGCTGCGCCGCCTCGCCGTACGCCTGCTCGCCGGCGGCTGCGCCGGAGCGCTGGCCTCCGCCCTGCTGGCCTTGGCCGTCCCGGCCGTCCACGCCGCCACGCCCTCCGCTGCCGCCTCGTCCGCTGCCGCCTCGTCCGGCGCGACCACGGTCTCCGGCCGCGGCGAGTTCAAGGAGATGCGATTCACCGTCAGCCAGACCCGCAACCTCTCCAGCCAGGCGGTCACGGTCTCCTGGACCGGCGGCACTCCCACCACCTACGCCGGCTCGCAGTTCAACACCGACTTCGTCCAGATCATGCAGTGCTGGGGCGATGACGACCGCAGCGTGCCCGGCAACCCCGGACCGCCCCGCACCCAGTGCCAGTTCGGCGCCTCCCCGACCACCAGCCGCGGCAGCTGGCCCGGCAACGGCTACGACGACACCCGCAGCGTCACCTACAGCGCCGACCCCTCCAGCTACGGCATGGACGACCGGTACGGCGCCGGGCGGCCCTTCGGCCAGGGCGAGGTGCCGTTCCGCGCCGTCGACGGCACCACCATCACCACCGGCACCCAGAACAACCCGCTCTTCAGCTACAACACCACCAACGAGATCGACTTCGGCCACACCGGAGCCGACGGCACCGGCCGGGAGTTCTTCGAGGTCCAGACCAGGAACGAGGCGCCTCAGCTCGGCTGCGGCACCCCCGTCCGGCACCCCGACGGCACGGTCACCGGCCGCCCCTGCTGGCTGGTCATCGTCCCCCAGGGCCACCTCGACCTGGACGGGCAGCCCTATGCCGACCGCACCCAGGTCAACGCCGGCTCCCCGGTCTCCTCCACCAACTGGCGCAACCGCATCGCCGTCAGGCTCGACTTCAACCCGGTCGGTGCGGCGTGCGCACTGGGCGCCAAGGAGCGCGACACCACCGGCAGCGAGCTGGTCTCCGACGCCATGAGCAGCTGGCAGTCCAAGCTCTGCGACACCGGCACGGTCTACGGCTACACCACGCTCGGCGACGCCGACGCCCGCTCCCGGCTCGCCGAGAAGGGCGACAGCCTGGTCTTCACCTCCCGCGCCCTCGGTACCGCCACCGGCACCTCCCCGCCGCCCGACAAGGTCGCCTATGCGCCGGTGGCGCTCACCGGCCTGGTCATCGGCTTCACCATCGAACGCCAGCCGCGCTCCGACGCTCCCCCGGCGGTGCGCGGGACCGCCGGTACCCGCGTGGACTCCCTCGACCTCACCCCCCGCCTGGTCGCCAAGCTGCTCACCGAGTCATACGGCAACTCCCCCTGGGGCGCCGTCCGCACCACCACCTCCGGCGGCACCTCCGGGCGCGTCGCGGCCAAGGGCTACGCCTGGGCGGCCGGCAACCCGCCCGGTCTGCTCAGCGACCCGGAGTTCATCCGGTACAACCCGGAGTTCGCCCACCTCACCGTCGCCGAGAACCCCAGCACCGACACCGACCTGGTCACCGCCCTCGGGCACACCGACGCCGCCCGGCAGCTCTGGCGGTGGCTCTTCGCGGACCGGCAGACCAGGCAGTTCCTCAAGGGGCAGCCCGACGAGTGGGGCATGCGGGTCAACCCGTACTTCAGCGTCGACCCGGACCTCAACCCCACCGGCACCGCCTTCGCCGACGACCGCGACGACTTCCCCAAGAGCGACCCCTGGAAGACCATCCCGCCGGGCAGCTCCGACGCCACGGTCGAGCAGTCCATGACCGACTTCCACCCCTACGTCGACGACCTGCACTCCGGCGCCCTGCACACCCGCCGCGCCGACCAGCTGTGGAAGTCCAACTGGGACCCGCTGGCCAGCCCGCCCGCATGGAAGAGCCCCGGCCCGCAGACGGTCGGTCGGCGGTTTATGCTCACCGTCACCGACGCCGCCTCCGCCGCCCGGTTCGGCCTTCAGACGGCCCGGCTCCGCAACGCCGCCGGGGAGTTCACCGCCCCGGCCCGCGCCACCCTGCTGGCCTCCGCCGCCAAGGCCGTCCGCCAGGACGGCGTGCTGCACACCGACCCGGCCACCAAGGTCCCGGGCGGCTACCCGCTCACCCTGATCGTGCAGGCCGCCGCCCGGCCCGCCGAACTCGACGCCGCCGCCCGCAGGGACTACGCGGCACTGCTGCGGTATGCCGCCGGAGCCGGCCAGCGGCCGGGCGACGCGCCCGGCGACCTGCCGCGCGGCTACGCCCCGATGCCGCAGCCCCTGCGCGCCGAGGCCCTGCGGACCGCGACGGCGCTCGCGGACTGGCGGCCCGCACCCTCGCCGGGCAGCGCCGGTCCCACCGGTCCCACCAGTGGCACCGGACCCACCGGCCCCGCCGTCGGCACCACGGTCGGCGGCTCCACCGGCGGCGCCCCCGGTGGGGAGGCCGGAGGCGGCCCGGCGGCCGACCCGACCAGCCCCCCGACCAGGGCTCCCGGCAGCGGCGGGCCCGGCTCTCCCTCGCCGGTGCCGCCGACCGCCGGCAGCGCACCCGCCGCCGCTCCGGTCGCGGCCGGTATCAGCCCCGCCGACCCCGGCGGCGCCCTGCGCTACGCCGTGCCGATCGGCGCCGCAGTCGGGCTGCTCGCCGCCCTCGCCGCCCCGCTGGCCGGCGGCGCCCGGCCCACGGCCGTCAGGCTGCCGCTGCGGGTGGCGCTGCCCGGTGGCCGGAGCGTGACCCTGGTGCCGCGCATCCCGCTCCCGACCTGGCTCCGGCGGCTGCGGCTGCCCGGACGCCCCGGCAGGCGGCCCCCGACGGCCTGAACCCGACGGCCTCAACCCGACGGCCTGAACCCCATGGCCTGAACCCCACGGCCTGAACCCCACGGCCGCAACCCCAGACCCGCCGCCTGCCCCGAAAGACAGCCGGGGCCGACGGCGAGCACCAACCCGCCAGACCGGGCGCCCCGGCGCCGGCCGACGCGGGCAGCTTCTCCCTCCGTCGTGCACCACCGTCCCCGAGCAGGAGACAGAACACCTATGGGCACCACGCGCCCCACGGCCGCGCTCGCCGCGGTCCTGACCGCCGCGGTAGCGGTCGGCAGCCTCGCCCTGGCGACTCCGGCCACCGCCGACCCGACCCCCGCAGGCACCTACCGCAAGCTGGTCGGTGTCGGCTCCGACACCACCCAGGACGTCCTCAACGCGCTCGCCGGAGACATCGTCAACGGCAAGAACTACGCGGCCACCGCCGTCACGGCGGAGGGCGCGGGCCTGGCCTCCTACGACGCGCTGGACCCGGTCACCGGTGCCGCGCACGGCGACATCCGCACCCGGCAGAACGGCCCGCTCCTCCCGAGGCCCAACGGCTCGGGGGAGGGGCGCCAGGCACTCAGCGCCTCGCTGGTCGGCAGCACGTTCCTCTCCAGCGCCTCGGCCATCGGCGGCCAGGTCGACTTCGCCCGCTCCTCCGGCGGCCCCTCGGCCACCGGCACCGCGCTCACCTTCATCCCCTTCGCCCGGGACGCCGTCGGCTATGTCGCCAAGGGCGACTTCCTGAAGAACCTCACCCCCGACCAGCTCAAGGAGATCTACAGCGGCAGCCTCACCGAGCTGGGCGGCCACCCCGTCAACCCGCTGATCCCGCAGAGCAGCTCCGGCACCCGCAAGTTCTTCCTCAGCGCCATCGGGATCGGCAGCAGCCCGCTCGGCAGCAATGTGCACGACTCCGTCGGCGGCAAGCTGATCGAGGAGAACCGCGCCGACGGCGTCATCCTCAACGACGGCGACCTGATCCCCTTCTCCGCCGCCAGCTGGATCGCCCAGACCAACGGCATCGCCCCCGACCGCAGCACCACCGCGGCCAAGGGCGGCGCCTTCATCGGCTCGGTGGCCCTGTCCGGCACCACCGCCACCAGCCCGGTCGCCGCTGCGGCGGGCGGGCTGGCGCCCAACACCGACTACTTCGACAACGCCACCTTCGGCCGCGACGTCTACAACGTGGTGCCGAGCCGGGCCATCGACCCGACCGGAGCCTTCTTCGACAAGGCGCTGTACGACGTCTTCGTCACCAACGGCGCCCACAAGGCCGCCCTGGCCTCCGACGACGCCAAGAAGGTCATCGCCGACTTCGGCTTCCTCAACGAGTCGTACAACGGCTCGGTGAACCCGGCCCAGCACGCCAAGCTCGGCGCCCTGGAGAGCGGCGCCGCGCAGGGCCTGCCCACCGCCGTCCGGTCGCTCACCGCGACCACCGGCGCCGGCTCCCTCAAGGCCTCCTGGACCGCCCCGGCCGCCAGCGACCTCCCCGTCACCGACTACCGGGTGCTGGTCACCAGGGCCGACGGCAGCCTGGTCGCGAGCAAGGACCTGCTGGCCGCCACCACCTCGCTGAGCCTCACCGGCCTGCCCGCCGGCCGGTACGGCGTCGAGGTGTACGCGAACAGCCTCAATGGCGCGGGGGTCTCCACCTCGATCAGCGCCTCCGTTCCCGCGATACCGAAGTCGGCCTCCAAGGTGACCGCCAAGGCCGCCCCGGACAAGGTCGCCTACGGCAAGGTGCCGCACATCGCCGTCACCGTGACCGGCACCCCCACCGCCGTCCCGACCGGCAAGGTCACCGTCCGCGAGGGCAAGGCCACGCTGGGCACCGGCACCCTGAACAAGGCCGGCCAGGTGTCGGTGGCGCTCTCCAGCCGGCTCACGCCCGGCTGGCACAACCTGACCGTCGCCTACGACGGCGACAGCCGGTTCAACGGCTCCTCCGGGGCTGCCCGGCTCGGCATCAACCGGGCCTCCGCGAGCGTCTCCGCCAAGGCCCCGGCCTCCGTCCGGCACACCGCCCGGGCCAAGGTCGCGGTGACCGTCACCGCCCAGGGCACCGTCCCCGGCGGCAAGGTGCAGATCCTGGAGGGCCGCAAGGTCATCGCCACCGGTGTGCTCCGGGGCGGCAAGGTCACGGTGACCCTGCCCAAGCTCAAGAAGGGCAAGCACGTCCTGCACGCCGTCTACACCGGCTCCTCGACCGTGGCCCCGGTCAGCGGCCGCAACACCACCGTCCGCTCCCTCTGACCGCCTCTGCGGGCCCCGGCCGCCACGGCATCCCCGTGGCGGCCGGGCGCCCGCACCCTCGCACCCGCCCGTACCGAAGAGGAGGCCGGCCGCTGTGACGGTCGCCGTACAGACCCCGCCGCACCCGGCGCAGGCCCCCGCCACCCCGCCGGTGCCGCCTGCCGCGCGACCGCCGCGCACCGCCGCCCGGTACCTCGCCCGAGGCGCGCTGCTCGGCCTCGCCGTGCTGCTGCTCGGCCTCACCGCCCACCTGGTGCTGCTCAGCGGTCTGGAGCACCGCTCCGCCCAGCAGACCGGGTACGACCGGCTGCGGGCCGACCTCGCCGAGGGCACCGCGCCCGTCGCCCAGACCGACCCGCAGGGGCGGCTGCTCGCCCCCGGGACCCCCGTGGCCCTGCTCCAGATCCCCGCCCTCGGACTGCGCCAGGTCGTCTTCGAGGGCACCACCTCCGATGTGCTGACCCGGGGCCCCGGGCACCGCCGTGACACCCCGCTGCCCGGCCAGGTCGGCACCAGCGTGCTGATGGGACGCCAGGCGGCGTACGGCGGCCCGTTCGGCGGCCTGGCCCGGCTCGCCCCCGGTGACCGGCTGGTGCTGACCACCGGCCAGGGCCGCCACGAGTACCGGGTGCTCGGGCTCCGCAGGGCCGGCGACCCCTCCCCGCCCGCGCCGGCCGCCGGCCGTGGGCGGCTGGTGCTGGTCACCGCGCACGGCACCCCGTACCTGCCCGAGGGCGTCCTGCGGATCGACGCCGACCTGGTGTCCCGGACCGCGGACACCCCGCCCGCCGCCATCCGGCCCGGCTCGATCCCCGCCGACGAGCAGCCCATGTCCGGCTCCACCGGCTCGCTCGGGCAGCTGGTGCTCTGGATCCAGGCACTGGCCGCCGCCTCGGTGGCGGCGGTCTGGGCCTGGCACCGCTGGGGCCGCCGGCAGACCTGGATCGTCTTCCTCCCGGTCACGGCGGCCGTCGGCTTCCCGGTGGCCGACCAGGTCACCCGCCTGCTGCCCAACCTGCTCTGACCACTCCGCACACCAGAGGTGCCCACCGTGACCGACACCGTGATCCAGACCGCGGCCGAGACCACCGCCGTACTCCCCGCCGTCCCGGCCGGACCCCTCCTGCCGGGGACCGGCCCCGCCGAGCTGGAGGCCAGCGCCGTCTCGGCCTGGTTCGGCAGCCGCAAGGTCCTCGACCGGGTCTCGCTCACCATGCCCGCCGGGCGGGTCACCGCCCTGATCGGTCCCTCCGGCTGCGGCAAGTCCACCTTTCTGCGCACCCTCAACCGGATGCACGAGCTGATCCCCGGCGCCGCCCTGGCCGGTGAGGTGCTGCTGGACGGCGAGGACGTCTACGCCCCCGGGCGCAGGCTCACCGAGGCCCGCCGCGACATCGGCATGGTCTTCCAGAAGCCCAACCCCTTTCCCGCGATGTCCATCTACGACAATGTCGTCGCCGGGCTGAAGCTCACCGGCGTCCGTGCCTCCCGCTCCACCAAGGACCGCCTGGTCGAGGAGTGCCTGACCCGGGCCGGGCTGTGGAAGGAGGTCCGCGACCGGCTGCGGCAGCCCGGCGGCGCGCTCTCCGGCGGCCAGCAGCAGCGGCTCTGCATCGCGCGCTCCCTGGCCGTACGCCCCCGTGTGCTGCTGATGGACGAGCCCTGCTCCGCCCTCGACCCCACCTCCACCCGCCGGGTCGAGGAGACCATCCAGGAACTCGCCGGCGAGGTGACCGTCGTCATCGTCACCCACAATATGCAGCAGGCCGCCCGGGTCTCCGACCGCTGCGCCTTCTTCCTCGCCGAGCAGGGCACCCCCGGCGTCATCGTGGAGCACGGGCCGACCGAGGCGGTGTTCAACCGGCCCCAGGACCAGCGGACCGCCGACTATGTCAACGGGCGCTTCGGCTGACAGGGAGAGTGCCTCCGCCCGTCGGGCAGAGGCACTCTCCGGTGGCCTGGTCACCCGCTGAGGGCAGCCCGCTCCAGGAGAGCGCGCGCCCGGCGCGGGATCACCACGGGGACGGTGCCGGGGGCGTGACGACCGGCGGGCGGTCGTCGCAGGTGATGGTGTTCGGCAGCTCCCAGGGGGCGAGCCAGGCGCCGGTGGTGCCGCCGCCGTCGTTGCCGCCGAGGTCGATCAGGGAGAACTCCGAGCCGGCCGGGGTGAAGTTGAACGACCCGCAGTTGTTGACGCCGACCGCGCCGACATGGCGGGCGTCCACGTTCTCGAAGGAGGCGGAGCCGGCCGCCCGGGCGCTGACCACCGAGGTGCCCGTGCCATCGACCCTGATGTCCTTGAAGTGGACATTGGTGATCGAGTACAGGTCCTTCACCGGGAAGTCGGCGACCAGCATGACGGCGTTGTAGGTGTTGTCGAGGAAGGTGTCCCCGACCACCTGGATGTCCGCGTCGATGTCCTTCTCCAGCGCGTAGAACCAGATGGCTCCCAGGCCGATGTTCCAGTTCATCTCATAGGTGCCGGCCCGGACCGTGGTGTTGCCGGTGATCCACAGGTGCCCGGTGAACGCCTCGGCGCCGAAGCGGGACCCGACCTGGATGCCGCTGCCCTCCCGGATCGGATCGGCGACGAGGTTGTTGGAGACCGTGTTGTCCGTGCCGCCGTAGAGGGCGATGCCATTGGCGAGCACCGGCGTCTGCACGGTGTTGTGGTCGAAGGTGTTGCGGGCGTTCCCGGTCTTCTCGGACCACATGGCGAGGGCGTCGTCACCCGTGTTGCGGAGGAAGTTGTTCGACACCACCGAGCGGGTGACGCCGGTGTGGAAGTTGATGCCGTCGGCGATCTGGTCGGTGATGACATTGTCGGTGATCTTCAGATTGGTCATCGGCCCGTCGAACCACATGCCCACCTTGGTGTGGTGGATGTAGAGGCCGTCGATGGTCGAGTCGCTCATCGCGCCGCCGATGCCGTTCACCTGGTCGGTGTCGATGCGCTCGCGGACGTCGCCCTCGATCGCGAAGCCGGACAGGTGGACATCGCTGCTGCCGCCGGCCGAGGCGTCCTTGCCGTAGAAGCCGACGCCGGTGTGCACCGAGCCGTCGGGGGCGGGGGAGCGGAGGTCCACCTGGTGGCCCTTGATGACCGTGTACCAGCTGCCGGCGCCCTCGATCGTCACCTGGTCGACGATGATGTGGCGGTTGACCTGGTAGGTGCCGGCCGGGATGTAGACCTTGAGGCGGGCGCGCTTGGCAAAGGCGATGGCCTTGTCGAACGCGTCGGCGGAGTCGCGC
This sequence comes from Peterkaempfera bronchialis, assembly GCF_003258605.2. NCBI lineage: Bacteria > Bacillati > Actinomycetota > Actinomycetes > Kitasatosporales > Streptomycetaceae > Peterkaempfera > Peterkaempfera bronchialis. The sequence continues at coordinate 242,997 of NZ_CP031264.1, read as the reverse complement.
CGACCGGAGGGGTCGGCGCCGAACGCCAGCACATTGGCCGCGACGACGTCGATATGCGGTGCGCCGACCAACTCCGAGTCCAGCAGGTCGATGACGGTCGACGCGGCCCTGCTCCCGGCGGGCACCGTGAGCCGCACCTTGTCACCCGCGTGGTACGTCCGGCCGAGCAGCAGGCGCTGCTCGTCGTAGAAGTGGTTGGGGCGGAACGGCGTGGGGACCGCCGGAGCCGGTGTGGTGGCGGCGGGCACGCAGGAGCACTCGGTGATCCACCAGTCGGGGTGCAGCAGGCCGGCGCCCGGGTCGTTGGAGAACGGGTACTGGTTGTAGAGCCAGGCGTACTGCGAGGTGAGGGTCATGGTGGAGCGGTTCGCGCCGTTCACCGTGACGTCGAGTGGCGCGGTGATGCCGCCGCCGTGGGGGGCGTCCGGGATGCTGTACCGCACGGTGATCGCATTGGCCGTGCTCGGCAGCGTGAACTCGACGTACTGACCGGGCGTCAGCCTGACCGCCTTACGGCCGGACGCCTCGGCCGGCAGGGTGTACGCGGTGCGGTCCGGGCCGATGACCGTCCCGTTGGTCGCGGCGTTCTCCGCCTCCTGCTCGGCCATGCCGAGGGAGGCGCCACGGCCCGCGACGAGTGACGGGGCGAGCGCGGCGCGCGTCACCACGGGGGTTGCCGACGCTCCTCCCTTCGCGCCGGTGGTGGCAAGGGCCGTGCCGCCGGGCAGGAGGCCGAGGGCGACGGTGGCCGCCGTCGCGACCGCCGTCGCGACTCTTCGCAGCGGTCCTCTGGACCGTCTCGTACCGGTTCCGGTTCCGGTGATGGGCCGTGGCATCGGATGCTCGATTCTCTCGGCAGGCGCACAGGGGAGCGGACGTGGTGAGGGTGAGGTGACATTAGGACCACCGCACTCCGCCCCACAAGGTCCCTGCGTGGTATTTCCGCAGCCTTGCCGACGATCTGCATCGAGCATCTTAAGTTTTTGCGTGCCGGATGTAAGTCGTTGCGGTCACTCTCCGTCAGCGGATGCCGACGTAGAAGCGGGTCTGGTCGCTGCGGTGGAGCGCGTGGTACGCCTCGAAGCGGGTCCTGTCGGGCAGCCAGGACACGGACTCGATGCCGAGCAGCGGTGTGGAGGTGGTGACCTCCAGGACGGCGGCGTCCTGCTCGTCGGGGAAGACGGCCTCGATCCAGCGGTCGGCGCCGTCGGGTTCGAGTCCATAGCGGCGGCGCAGCACGTCGTAGAGCGACTGGTTCTCCAGGACGGCCTTCTCCAGGCCGGGGACCAGCCGGGCGGGCAGGGCGGTGTCCACCAGCAGCCAGGGCTGGCCGTCCACCCGCCGCAGCCGGCGCATCCTCACCACCTGCTCCCCGGTGGGGATGCGCAGCAGCGCGGCCTCCCGCTCATCGGCCTCGGCCAGCTCCTGACGGAGGGTCTGGGTGGTGACCCGGCGTCCCGACTCGCGCAGGTCGTCGGCGGAGCCGGAGACGGAGCCGACGAACCGCAGCTCGGTCTTGCGGGGGGCCACAAAGGCGCCGCGCCCCTTGACCTTGTAGATCAGCCGCTGCTGCACCAGCTCGCGCAGCGCCTCCCGCACCACGGTCCGGGAGACGCCGTAGAGGTCGGTCAGCTCCGCCTCGGAGGGCAGGGGCTGGTCCGCGGCGAGTAGGCCGCCCTCGATCTGGGTGCGCAGCGCCGTCATCAGCTGCATCCACAGCGGCTCGCTGGCATCGCGGCTCAACCGCTCATGCGCCATCGTCTGACCATTCCCCTCGGCGGTAGTACGGCTCTGCGGCAGTACGGCTCCGACCCTCTGAAGCTGTCCCCCCGATCATGCCACGCCCAAGGGGCTGTCATGACAGGACCATTACGGCCAGGTTGCCCTTCCCGGTGATGCCCTGGCCAAAACGCCGAGAGTGTGACCTCGGACACATTCCGACTGGCCCTCTGGTGAACCTGTCATTACAGGTCTGTAATGACTACTCAATCCCAGCGGCTCGCTTCCCAGGAGGCATCATGCGCATCCCTTCGACCCCGAGACGCCGTCGCGCTGTGACCGCGGCCACGCTCGCCGCCGCCGTGGCGGTACTGGTCTCGGCCTGCGGTTCCGGCGCGGGCGCCGGAGCGGCCGGCGGCGATGCCGGATCGTCCGGCAAGAACGCGGGCAAGCCGTTCATCGCCCTGAGCAACGGCTTCATCGGCAACGGATGGCGCCAGACCATGGTCGCCTCGTTCGAGGCCGCCGCGAAGCAGGCCCAGCAGGACGGTCTGATCGGCAAGTACAAGGCCGTCAACGCGCCGGGCGACAACTCGGCGACCGAGCAGATCGCCCAGATCAAGAGCCTGCTGCTGCAGAAGCCCGACGCGCTGCTCATCGACCCGTCCTCGCCCACCGCCCTCAAGCCGGTCATCCAGCAGGCGTGTACCGCCGGCGTCAAGGTGGTCGTCTTCGACTCCGCGATCGACGCCCCCTGCGCCCATGTGATCCAGAACAGCTTCACCGACTGGGCCACCGACGCCGCCAAGCCGCTGCTCGACGGCATCGGCGGCAAGGGCAATGTCATCGTCAGCCGGGGCGTCGTCGGCTCCCAGCCGGAGGCCGAGATGTACAAGACCACCCAGGACATCCTCGCCACCTACCCGGGCGTGAAGACCGCCGCGACGGTGACCGGCATGTGCGACGGCGCCACCGCGCAGAAGGCCGTGCTCGGCGTGCTCTCCAGCGTGCCGAAGGTGGACGGCGTCATCGGCTGCGGCGACGGCTACGGCGTGGCCCAGGCGTTCACCACCGCAGGCAAGCCCGTCCCCGCGGTCACCTTCGAGACCAACGGCCGCGCCCTGAACTACTGGAAGGACAACCGGATCGACAACGGGTCGGTCGCCGTGATGTCCGACCCGGGCCAGTCGGTGGCCGCCCTCTGGGAGGCGCTCGACCTGCTCGACGGCAAGGACGTCCCCCAGCACATGACCCTGCCCATCGTCCTGGTGGAGCAGAAGGACCGGGACGCCTGGGCCGCCGTCCTCAAGCCCGACCAGTACGCCGCCTGGCCGTGGACCCGCGACCTGTTCCGGCAGCAGGTCGAGGCGGCCAAGAGCGGCGGCGCCCCGGTCCAGCCCCCGGTCCCGACGGCTGCCGGCTGACCGGACGACCACACCAGGCCGGACCACCACACCAGGAGCGAGGCATGCACGTCGACAAGCTGCCGGCGGGACCGCTCGCGGTCCCGCCGGGGGAGGGCCGAGACCCCTCCGCCGTACGGACCGTGGTCGCCGCCCGCGGCGTGACCAAGACCTACGGCCCGACCCGCGCCCTCAGCGGAGTGGACCTTGAGGTCCGCGCCGGCGAGGTGCTCGGCCTGGTCGGCCACAACGGCGCCGGCAAGAGCACCCTGATGCGCGTCCTCGCCGGTCTGGAGGGGTGCGACCAGGGCGCGGTCACCGTGCTGGGACACGAGGTCCCCGGCGGAGCCCGGCCCCGGGAGCAGGACTTCCGCACCGTACGCATGGCGTACCAGGAGACCTCGCTCTGCCCCGACCTCACCGTCGCGGAGAACATCTGGCTCTCCTCCCGCCGCTGCCTGCCCCGGGCGCGCTGGCGGCGGGCCGCAGGCGAGGCGGTGCGGCGGCGGCTGGACGAGATCTTCCCCGGCCACGGCGTCTCGCCCCGCGACCGGGTCGAGGACCTGACGCTCGCCCAGCGGCAGATGGTCGAGATCACCCGTGCGAGCCTCGCCGAGCCACTGGACCTGCTGATCCTCGACGAGCCGACCGAGTCGCTCGGACCGGACGCGGCGCACTCCCTGTACGCCTATGTCCGCACCCTCACCGCCCGGGGCACCGCGGTCCTGCTCATCTCGCACCGCATCCGCGAGGTCCTCTCGGTGGCCGACCGGGTCGCGGTGATGCGCGACGGCGCCGTCGCCGAGGACCGCCGGGCGGCCGGGCTCGGCGAGGACGACGTGCTGCGCCTGATGGGCGCCGAGGTGGCGCTGCGCAGCGCACCCGGGCGGACCGCCCCCGCGCCCGCAGCCGACGCCTCCCCGGCCGCCGAACTGCGCGACGCCACCGGCCCCGGCCTGCGCGGCGTCAGCCTGCGCGTCGCCAAGGGCGAGGTGGTGGGCCTGGCCGGGCTGGCCGGACAGGGCCAGCAGCAGGTGCTGGAACGCCTCTGGCGTCCGGTGCGCCGGGACACCACCGTCCACGGCACCCGGGCCTTCGTCCCGGGCGACCGGCAGCGCTCCGGGGTGCTGCCGCTCTGGACGGTCGCGGAGAACCTCATCGTCTCGGGCATGCGCACCCTCGCCCGGTACGGGGTCCGCCGGACCGCCGAGGAGCGCGCCGTCGTCCTGGACTGGGTCGGGCGGCTGGCGATCCGGGGCGGCGCCGACGCCGCGATGACCGAGCTCAGCGGAGGCAACCAGCAGAAGGTGATCGTGGCCCGCGCCTTCGCCTCGGCGGCGGACCTGGTGCTGCTCGACGACCCCTTCCGGGGCGTCGACGTGCACACCAAGACCGATCTGTACGGACTCATCCGGGCCGAGGCCGCCCAGGGCCGCAGCGTCGTCTGGTACTCCAGCGAGAACGCCGAGATGGCGCACTGCGACCGGGTCTATGTCTTCCGGGCCGGGCAGGTCGTCGCCGAGCTGACCGGCCCGGAGATATCCGAGGAGCGGATCATCGCCGTCTCCTTCGCCGAGTCCGACCAGCGCCCGGCCGCCCCCTCGCGGGCCGCCGCCAACCCAGCCGGAGCACACCGCCATGACTGATGTCCTCACGTCGGCGCTGCCGACCAGAGCCGGGGTGCGCAGAGCCGCGCCGGCAGCGGTCAGCGCAATCGCCCTGGCCGCCATGGTCGCGGTCTGCGCCTCCCTCCAGTCGGGGGTCCTGACTGTTCCGGGGTTCGCGCTCGTCCTCTCCGCCGCCGTGCCCCTCGTCTTCGCGGCCCAGGCCCAGATGATGCTCATGTCGGTCGGCGACATCGACCTCGGCATCGGCGCCTTCGTCGGCCTGGTCACCGTCATCGCCGCGACCAGGCTGGTCACCTCCCCGCTGACCGGCGTCCTGATCCTGCTGGCGCTCGTCGCCGGGTACGCCGTCCTGGGCGCGCTCATCCACCTGCGCCGGGTGCCCGCCCTCATCGCGACGCTGGGCGCGTCCTTCGTCTGGCTGGGCCTGGGACTGTCCGTGCTGCCCACCCCGGGAGGGACCACCCCGGACTGGCTGGCGTCGTTCGGCGCCTGGCAGCCGGCCGGGTTCCCGGCGCCGCTGCTGCCGATCCTCGCGGTCGCCGCACTGGTCCACCTGTTGGCCGCCCGCAGCGCCCTGGGCGTCCGCATCCGCGCCCTGGGCAGCAATGCCACCGCCCTGGAACGCGCCGGGCTGCGCCCGCTGACCTCGCGGGTGGTCGCCTACGCCGCCGCAGGCGCCCTCGGGGTGCTGTCCGGGCTGCTGCTGGCCTCGCAGACCGGCGGCGGCGATGTCTCGTCGGCCTCCAGCTACACCCTGATCACCGTGGCCGCCGTGATCCTCGGCGGCGGCAGCTTCCGAGGCGGCAGCGCCGTCCCGTGGGGCGTGGCCATCGGCGGGGTGACCCTCGGCCTGGTCAGCGTGACGCTCAGCCTGCTGGACGTGCCGTCCACCATGCAGTCCGCCGTCCAGGGCGCCATCGTGCTGGCCGTCCTCGCCGGCCGGGTGCTGATCGGGAAGGTGCTGCGATGAACCCCCGTACCCTGCTCACCCGCCCCTGGATCTGGGGATTCCTCGCGGCCCTGCTGGTCTGGCTGGTCATCCTGGCGGTCTCCGGCCAGGGCGGCGGCCAGACGGTCTCCCTGGCGCTCTCCCTGGCCCCGTACCTGATCGTCGTCGGCATCGGCCAGATGCTGGTCGTCACCGCCGGACCGGGCAATATCGACGTCTCCGTGGGGCCGGTGATCTCGCTGGCCGGGTTTGTCTCCGTCGGGGCCACCGCCTCCACCGGCTCGGTCGTCCTCGGCATCCTCGCCGGGATCGCGGCGGGCCTCGCGGTGGCGGCAGTCAGCTCGGTCGCGATCCTCGGGCTGTCCGTCCCCCCGATCATCGCCACGCTGGCGTCCGGCCTGGTGGCCTCCTCCTGCACGCTCGCCCTGGCCGAGGGCTTCACCGCGCTGCCCGACCCGGGACTGCGCCGACTGCTCAATCTGCGCCCGGCGGGAATCCCGCTGCCGGCCGTCGCCGTCGCGGCGCTGACCGTGCTGACCGTCCTGCTGCTGCGCGGCACCACCTACGGGCGGTCGCTGACCGCCGTCGGCCAGAACGCCCGCGCCGCCGAGCGGGCCGGAGTCCCCGTCACCCGGGTCGTCGCCGCGACCTACCTGGCCAGCGGCGCACTGGCCGGACTCACCGGCGCCCTGCTGGCCACCTACATCGCGCCCACCCCCGACCTGGGGACCCGCTATCTGCTCGACTCGATCGCGGTGGTCGTCATCGGCGGGACGCTCATCTCCGGCGGCCGGGCCGTGCCGGTCGGCGTCTGGGGCGGAGCGCTCTTCTTCATCCTGCTGGACGGCCTGGTCAACCTGGTCGGCTGGAGCACCGCAGCGCAGAACCTGCTCAAGGGCTGCCTCGTCCTCTTCGTCCTCTTCCTGGCAGGCGGCGGCAGCCGCCGCCCCGGCCCCGCACCCTCCCGTACCAGGCACCGGCCGCCCAGCGGTCCGCCGCCCCACACCTTTCCGACAAGCACCACCCCGACAAGCACCACCCCGACAAGCACCGCCACTACAGAAGGACAGACCCATGGCTGACACCGACGACCTGCGTGAGGCCCGCGACTTCGCCGGCCCCCGGACCACCACCGCCGGCGGCTTCCACGTCAAGGGCGCCCAGGCCCAGGACTGGGGCCTCCAGAACCGGCTCTCCCGCATCTTCCGCCGGGACACCGGACGCACCGTCATGCTGGCGTTCGACCACGGCTACTTCCTCGGCCCGATGGCGGGCCTGGAGCGCCTGGACGCCACCATCGCCCCGCTGGTCCCCGACGCGGACGCGATCATGATGACCCGAGGCGCGCTGCGCACCAGCATCCCCCCGCACAGCGAAGCGGGCATCGTGCTGCGCGCCAGCGGCGGCCCCAGCGTGCTGCGCGACCTCTCGGACGAGCACCTCGCCCTGGACATCGAGGACGCCGTCCGGCTGAACGCCGCCGCCCTGGCCATCCAGGTCTTCATCGGCGCGGAGCACGAGTCGCGCTCGGTACGCAACCTCGCCGCCCTGGTGGACGCCGGACAGCGGCACGGCATCGCCGTCCTGGGCGTCACGGCCGTCGGCAAGGACATGGTCCGCGACGCCCGCTACTTCCGGCTGGCCACCCGGATCAGCGCCGAGATGGGCGCACATGTCGTCAAGACCTACTACGTCGAGCAGGGCTTCGAGACGGTCACCGCCGGCTGCCCGGTGCCGATCATCGTGGCGGGCGGCAAGAAGCTGCCCGAACTGGACGCCCTGACCATGGCCTACCGCTCGATCCAGGAGGGCGCCGCCGGAGTGGACATGGGCCGCAACATCTTCCAGAGCGAGCACCCGGCCGCGATGCTCGCCGCCGTCCGCGCCGTCGTGCACGACCAGGTCAAGCCCGAGGAGGCGTACGAGCTGTTCCGGGGGCTCGCAGCCGACTCCGCCTCCGCCTGACCTCTGCGCGGGTGCCGGTCCCGGTGCGGGCCACCGGGACCGGCACCCCTCACCTCCGGGAGCTCCCATGTCGCAACACCACTCCGACGGCCAGGACATCGCCGACCTCGCCGTCGTCGGAGCCGGGATCAACGGGCTGGCCATCGCCCGCGACGCCGCCGCGCGCGGCCTGCGCGTCGTGGTGGTGGACCGCGCCGACGCCGGGTCCGGCACCTCCAGCACCTCCAGCCGACTGATCCACGGCGGCCTGAAATACCTCGAACGCTATGACTTCACGCTGGTCCACGAGTCCATCCGGGAACGGCACCTGCTCTTCCGCAACGCCCCGCACCTGGTCCGCGACTACCCCATGCTCATCCCCTTCTACGCGGGCAACAGCAGGCCGGGCGCGCTCATCCGGCTCGGCCTCGCCGCGTTCGACGCCATGGCGGTGGGCCGTGGCCGGGGCCGCAGCCGCAGCGTCTCCACCCGCCGGGTGGCCCGGCAGTGGCCGCACCTGTCGACCAAGGGCCTCCGGGGCGCCGCGCTCTTCCACGACGCGCAGGTGCCCTGGGCGGAGCGGCTCTGCGTGGAACTGCTGCTGGACGCCCGCCGCCTCGGCGCGCAGATCCTGACCCACACCACCGTCACCGGGCTGATCCGCGACGGCGACCGGGTGTCCGGCCTGCGCACCCGGGACAACCGGACCGGCCACGAGCGCGAGGTCCGGGCCCGCCTCACCGTGAACGCCGCCGGCCCCTGGATCGACCAGGTCCTTGACGGCCAGATCAGCTCCCGGCGGCTCAACGGCGGCACCAAGGGCAGCCACGTCATCGTGGACCCCTTCCCCGGCGCCCCCGAGACCTGCATCTTCTTCGAGGCCGCGTCCGACCAGCGGCCGATCTTCGTCTTCCCCTGGGAAGGCCGCTACCTGCTGGGCAGCACCGACCTCAGCTACGACGGCGACCTGGACGAGGTCATCGCCGACGACGCCGAGATCGACTACCTGCTCAGCGAGACCAACCGGATCTTCCCCAGCGCCGGGCTCACCCCCGGCGACGTGCTCTACAGCGTGGCCGGCATCCGCCCCCTGCCGTACACGGCCGACGTCACCGACAACGCCGCCATCAGCCGCGGCCACACCGTGCTCGACCACGCCCCCGCCCACCCGGGCCTGCTCTCCGTCATCGGCGGCAAGCTGACCACCCATCGGGCGCTCGCCGAGGACGTCACCGACCAGGCACTCAAGGTCCTGGGCCGCGCGCCCCGGCCGTGCACCACCCGCACCCGCCCGCTGCCCGGCGCCGACACCTCGCACTGGCCCGCCTTCCGCCAGGACTTCCTCGACTCCCCGGTCCTCACCCCCGCCCAGCGCCGCCGGCTGCTCGACCTCTACGGCGTACGGGCCCGGCAGGTGCTCGCCCTCGCCGAGGCCGACCCGGACCTGCTGGACACCGTCGACCAGGAGTCGGGCGCGATCGGCGCCGAGGTGGTCCTCGCGGTCCGCGAGGAGGGCGCCGCCACCCTGGGCGACATCCTGCTGCGCCGCACCCTCATCGGACTCGGCGGCGACATGGGCCGCGCCGCCGCCCCCCGCTGCGCCCGCATCGCCGCCCCGCACCTGGGCTGGGACGAGGACCGCATCCAGGACGAGCTCGCCGGCTACGACCGGGAGCTCCGACGCTTCCGACCCCGTACGATGCAGGACCCGGCGGCCACCGCCACCAGCGACAGGAGGGCGCTGTGACCACCTGCTACCTCGGCGTCGACGTCGGTCTGACCGCCACCAAGGCGGCGGCCTTCGACGCGGACGGCCGCGAGCTGCACATCGTCACGGCCAGGACGCCGCGCACCTGCGTCACGGCGCACCGCCACGAGGTGGACATGGCGGTCCTGGCCGACACCGTGCTGACGCTGCTGGAGGAGCTGGCCGCCAAGCTGGCCGCCGACGGCTACGTCCCGGCCGGTATCGGCGTCGCGGGCCACGGCAACGGCCTCTACCCGGTCGACGCGGAACTGCGGCCCGTCGGCGCCGCCATCGCCTCCTCCGACAGCAGGGCGCAGCGGATCGTGGAGGCCATCGCCCCCGAGGCGGCGGCCCGGCTGGCGGCGGAGACCGGCTCCATCCCCTGGGCCGCCCAGCCCAGCGTGCTGCTGCGGTGGCTGCGCGACCACGAGCCGGAGACCTACCGGGCCACCCGGTGGGCGCTCTCCTGCAAGGACTGGGTGACCTCCCAGCTCACCGGGGTCGCCAGCGCCGACTACAGCGATGCCAGCGCCTTCGGCATGGTCGCGCTGGACACCCGCCGCTACACCGCCACGGCGCTGGACCTGGTCGGCCTGCCCGCCGACGACCTGCGCCGCTTCCCCGCCCTGCGGTCCTCCGGCGAGGTGGTCGCCGGGCTGACCGCGCAGGTGGCCGCCCGTACCGGACTGCCCGAGGGGCTGCCGGTCGTCGCGGGCGCCATGGACTGCGTGGCGGCGACCCTGGGCGCGGGCGGTCGCGAACTCGGCGATGTCACGGTCATCGTGGGCACCTGGGCGATCAACGGCGTGGTGGTGCCGGCCGGTACTCCCGCGCCCCGGGTCACCCTCAGCGCCCTGCTGCCCGACCCCACCCGGATGCTCGCCATGGAGGTCGCCCCGACCTCGGCCGCCAACCTGGAGTGGCTGGCCTCCGCCTCGGTACCGCACGGCCGGGTCGGCGGCGTGTCCCCGGTGGAGCTGCTGCGGGAGGCGGCCACCGTGCCACCGGGCGCGGAGGGCCTGCTCTTCCTGCCCTTTGTCAACGGCGCCCCCGAGCACCCCGCCGCTTCCGGGACCTTCCTCGGCATCTCCGGCCTGCATCGGCGCGGCCATCTCACCCGGGCGGTCATCGAGGGGGTCGCCCAGTACCACCGGGTGCAGCTCGACCGGGTCGTGGTGAGCGGGGCCGAGGTGGGGGACCGCCCCTGGCGGATCGCCGGCGGCGGCGCCCGCTCCGAGGTCTGGGCGCAGATCTTCGCCGATGTGCTGGGCCGCCCGGTCCGCCGCCAGCTCACCAGCGAACTCGGCGCCCGGGGGGTCGCCTCGCTGCTGCCCGCAGCCCTCTCCCAGGACGCCCGGCCGTGGTCGGTGGACGACGCGGACGACCTCTGCGTACGCCCCGGACCCGACCGCGCCGCCTATCTGCGCCAGGCCGAGGTCTTCGACCGGTGCCTCGCGGCCGTGCCGGCCGCCTGGACGGAGGTCGAGCAGTACCGGACCGCCATGCCGTAGCCGGTGTCTGCTGCGTCGGCCGCCCGGTGCGGGTCACTCCCTGACCGGCACCGGGCGGCGTCCGCTACCTCCGCTGTGTCACCGCAGTGCCGCCAGCGCCCGGTTGAGTTCCAGGACGTTCACCCGCTCATTGCCGAGGAAGCCGAGCGGCCGGTTCCGGATGTGCTCCTCGACCAGCCGGGCGACGGCCGCCGGGGCCAGCGCGCGGGCCCGGGCGACCCGGTTCACCTGCTCGCGGGCGTACGCCGGGGAGATGTCCGGGTCCAGGCCGGAGCCGGAGGCGGTGACGGCGTCGGCGGGGACCCGGGAGGGGGTGACGCCGTCGAAGGCGGCGACGGCGTCCCTGCGCGCCCGGACCGTCCTGGCGAGGTCCGCGCTGTTGGGGCCGAGGTTGGAGGCGCCGCTGGCCGTGGGGTTGTAGCCGGCGGCGGAGGGGCGGGGCTGGAACCACCGGGGGTCCGGCCGCCCCGAGGTGCCGGGCAGGTCGAAGCGCTGGCCGATGAGGCTGGAGCCGACGGTCCGCCCGTCGGCCTGCACCAGCGAGCCGTTGGCCTGGTGGGTGAAGACCGCCTGCGCGGCGCCGGTGATCAGCAGCGGGTAGGCGAGGCCGAGCAGCACGGTCATCACCAGCAGCATCCGCAGCGCCGTGAGGTGGGAGCGCAGGGCGGTGGGGAGGGGCTTGGACATGAGGGTGTCTCCGTTCTCTCCGGGCCGGGTCAGCGGAGCCCGGGGACGAACTGGACAAGGAGGTCGATGAGTTTGATACCGGCGAACGGCAGCAGCAGTCCGCCCAGGCCGTAGACCCAGAGGTTGCGCCGGAGCAGCGCGGAGGCCGAGGACGGCCGGTAGCGCACACCGCGCAGGGCCAGCGGGATCAGCACCACGATGATCAGGGCGTTGAAGACGATCGCCGAGGTGATTGCGGACTGCGGGCTGTGCAGCCGCATGAGGTTGAGCCGGTCCAGGCCGGGATACGCGGCGGCGAACATGGCCGGGATGATCGCGAAGTACTTGGCGACGTCATTGGCGATGGAGAAGGTGGTCAGCGCGCCCCGGGTGATCAGCAGCTGCTTGCCGATCTCGACGATCTCGATCAGCTTGGTGGGGTCGGAGTCCAGGTCCACCATGTTGCCGGCCTCCTTGGCCGCGGTGGTGCCGGTGTTCATGGCCACCCCCACGTCGGCCTGGGCCAGCGCCGGGGCGTCATTGGTCCCGTCGCCGGTCATCGCCACCAGCGTGCCGCCGGCCTGCTCCCTTCTGATCAGGGCCAGCTTGTCCTCGGGGGTGGCCTCGGCGAGGAAGTCGTCGACGCCCGCCTCCTCGGCGATGGCCCGGGCGGTCAGCGGGTTGTCGCCGGTGATCATGACGGTTCTGATGCCCATCCGGCGCAGCTCCGCGAACCGCTCCCGGATGCCGTGCTTGACCATGTCCTTGAGGTGGATCACGCCGAGCACCCGGGGTACGGCCCCCTCCTGGGAGGCGACGACCAGCGGAGTGCCGCCGGACGCGGAGATCTGCTCCACCAGCGCGGTGACCTCGGCGCCGACGGTGCCGCCGTGCTCGGTGACCCAGTCGGCGACCGCGCCCGCCGCGCCCTTGCGGATCCGGCGGGTGGTGCCGTCCTCGGTGAGGTCCACGCCCGACATCCGGGTGCGGGCGGTGAAGGGCACCCAGTCGGCGTGGCCGAGTTCGCCGGAGGTGCGGGCCCGCAGACCGTACTCCTCCTTGGCGAGGACGACCACCGAGCGGCCCTCGGGGGTCTCGTCGGCGAGCGAGGAGAGCTGGGCGGCGTCGGCCAGTTCGGCGGCGTCGACGCCGCCGGCGGTGAGGAAGGCGGCGGCCTGGCGGTTGCCGAGGGTGATGGTGCCGGTCTTGTCCAGCAGCAGGGTGCCGACATCGCCGGCGGCCTCGACGGCGCGGCCGGACATGGCGAGCACATTGCGCTGCACCAGGCGGTCCATGCCGGCGATGCCGATCGCCGAGAGCAGCGCCCCGATGGTGGTGGGGATCAGGGCGACCACCAGGGCGGTCAGCACGATCAGGGTCTGCGGGGCGCCCGCGTAGGAGGCCATCGGCTGGAGGGTGACGACGGCCAGCAGGAAGACGATGGTGAGGGACGCCAGCAGGATGTTGAGGGCGGTCTCATTGGGGGTCTTCTGCCGGGCGGCGCCCTCGACCAGGGCGATCATCCGGTCGATGAAGGTCCTGCCGGGCTCGGAGGTGATCTTCACGACGATGCGGTCGGAGAGCACCCTGGTGCCGCCGGTGACGGCCGACCGGTCGCCGCCGGACTCGCGGATGACGGGGGCGGACTCGCCGGTGATCGCCGACTCGTCCACGCTGGCCACGCCCTCGACCACGTCCCCGTCGCCGGGTATGGTCCCGCCGGCCTCCACCAGGACGTGGTCGCCGGGCCGCAGCGCGGCGGCGGAGACCTCCTCCTCCGGGGCGCCGGACCGTCCGGGCTGCCAGTCGGTCAGCCGCCGGGCGACGGTGCCGGTCCGGCTGCGGCGCAGGGTGTCGGCCTGCGCCTTGCCCCGGCCCTCGGCGACGGCCTCGGCCAGGTTGGCGAAGACCACGGTGAGCCAGAGCCAGACGGTGATCACCCAGGCGAAGACACCGGGGTTCCTGAGCGCGGAGAAGGCGGTGACCACGGCCCCGACCTCGACCACGAACATCACCGGGTTCCTGGCCATCACCCGGGGGTCGAGCTTCCGCACCGCGCCGGGCAGGGAGGCGATGAGCAGCCTGGGCTCCAGCAGCCCGCCGGAGACCCGGTGCGGCTCGCCCCCGTCCCCCGCGGGCGACCTGGTCGGCCGGGGGGTCCGTTCACGAGTGGAGAGAGACGACATGGACTACAGGCCCTCCGCGATCGGACCCAGCGCGAGCGCCGGGAAGTAGGTGAGGCCCACCACGATCAGCACGACCCCGGACAGCAGGCCGACGAAGAGCGGCCGGTGCGTGGGCAGGGTGCCGTCGGTGGCCGGTACGGGCTGCTGCCCGGCCAGCGAACCGGCCAGCGCCAGCACGAAGACCATCGGCAGAAAGCGCCCGAAGAGCATCGCCAGCGCCAGCGCGGTGTTCCACCAGGGGGTGTCCACGCTGAGCCCGGCGAAGGCGGAGCCATTGTTGTTGGCGGCCGAGGTGAAGGCGTACAGCACCTCGGAGAAGCCGTGCGGCCCGGCGTTCAGCATCGCCGCCCGCTCGCCGGGCAGCGCCATCGCCAGGCCGGTGCCGACCAGCACGATCGCGGGTGTGGTGAGGACGTAGAGGGAGGCGAACTTCATCTCCCGCGCGCCCAGCTTCCGGCCCAGGTACTCCGGGGTGCGGCCCACCATCAGCCCGGCGACGAAGACCGCCACGACCGCGAGCACCAGCATCCCGTACAGGCCGGAGCCGACCCCGCCGGGGGCGATCTCGCCCAGCATCATGTCGAAGAGCGTCAGACCGCCGCCGAACGGCGTGTACGAGTCATGGAAGGAGTTCACCGCGCCGGTGGAGGTCAGGGTGGTGGACGCCGCGAAGAGCGACGACCCGGCGATCCCGAACCGCTGCTCCTTGCCCTCCATCGCGGCACCGGCGAGCCGGCCGACCGAGCCGCCGTGGCGGGACTCGAAGAAGGTGATCAGCACCGTGGACGCCACCCAGAAGAGCGCCATCACGGAGAGGATCGCGTAGCCCTGGCGGTGGTCCCTCACCATCCGGCCGAAGGTGCGCGGCAGCGCCACCGGGATCAGCAGGATGAGGAAGATCTCCAGCAGGTTGCTGAACGGGTTGGGGTTCTCGAAGGGATGGGCGGAGTTGGCGTTGTAGAAGCCGCCGCCGTTGGTGCCCAGCTCCTTGATGGCCTCCTGGGAGGCCACCGGGCCACCGGTGATCGGCTGGGTGCCACCGGTCAGCGTATGCACCTCGGTCAGGCCGTGGAAGTTCTGTACGGCGCCCGAGGCCACCAGCACCAGGGCGAAGACGACCGCCAGCGGCAGCAGCAGCCGGAAGGTGACCCGGGTCAGGTCCACCCAGAAGTTGCCGAGGCGGTCGGTGCGGCGCCGGGTGAACCCCCGGAGCAGCGCGGCCGCCACGGCGATGCCCACCGCCGCCGAGACGAAGTTCTGCACCGCAAGCCCGGCCATCTGCACCAGGTGGCCCATGGTCGACTCGCCCGCGTACGACTGCCAGTTGGTGTTGGTGACAAAGGAGACGGCGGTGTTGAAGGCGGTGTCCGCCCTGACGGCCGGGAAGCCCAGGCTGAGCAGCAGATGGCTCTGCAACCGCTGGAAGCCGTACAGGAAGAGCACCGACACGGCGGAGAACGCCAGGACGCTGCGCAGATAGACCGGCCAGCGCTGGTCCGCGTCGGCGTCCACGCCCACCAGCCGGTAGAGGACGCGCTCGGCTCCGAGGTGTCGGGGAGAGGTGAACAGGTGGGCCAGGTAGTCGCCCAGCGGGCGGTAGCAGGCGGCCAGGGCGCTCACCAGGAGGCCGGCCTGGAGCCAGCCCGCGAGAGTGGCGTTCATCTCAGAACTTCTCCGGGTGGATCAGGGCCAGTACCAGGTAGCCGACCAGCAGGACGGCGACGATCAGACCGACGATGTTCTCCACACTCATTGCTCCACCTCGGGACGGCGGGCGGGCGGTGGCAGCTGCGGCACGGAGCCGGCCGGCGCGCTCACAGGCGCTCCACCCCCCGCGCGACCACCGCGAGGACGACGAAGACCAGGACCGTGACGCCGATGAAGACGACGTCGAGCATGAGATCACCCGGAAGAGGTTGCGGCGTGACCGGGCACGCCCCCTGCGAAGGGGCGGAACCGGTGCCGATCGAAGACCGACCCCTGTAGGGAACCGCTTCCCAGGGGCCGTCAGGAGCGCCCTTGATGGTTCCCATACAGCGCTGCTCCGGCTCTTGACGGACCCTTGACACCGCTTCCGGCCTGCCCTTTCCCGCCACTGGCAGAGAGTCGCCACGCCGTCCGGCATGCGGACGGCCATGTCCATGCAAACGGTTGCTCATGGCCACCCCCGCCCCGGTAAAGCACGGGTAGAGCTTCCGTCCGCGCCCTTGTTCGTCATGGACATGCCTCCTAGGTTGACCACCGCCGCGCTCGTCGGCAGCACCACACCACCCCGCATGACCTGTGCTCCGCCAGGCCGTGGGCTCACCACGCCCGCAACGGCCTTCCCTGCCGCCTCTCCAAGGTCACCGCCCCAGGAGGTCCCACCGTGCGCACCATCCCCAGCGCGGCCCGCCGCCGCACCGCCCTCACCGCCACCGCGGCGCTCGGCCTGGCCGTCTCCGGCCTCGCCGCAGCCGCCCCGGCCGACGCCCGCACCACCGCCGGCGGCCTCACCCCCTCGGTCACCTGGTCCCGCTCCTGCGCCCAGGCGACCACCCCCGGCATCGAAGCCTGCAAGGCCCTCCGGGTCACCGGCGGCACCACCGCCTTCATGGCCGCACAGGCCGCAGCCACCGGCACCGCCCCGCACGCCACCGCCGCGACCCCCTCGGGCTACGGCCCCTCGGACCTCCAGGCCGCCTACGGCCTGGCCACGGCCGCCGCCTCCAAGGGGACCGGCCAGACCATCGCCATCGTGGACGCCTACGACGACCCCAGCGCCGAGTCCAACCTGGCGACCTACCGCGCCCAGTACGGACTGCCGGCCTGCACCACCGCCAACGGCTGCTTCAAGAAGGTCAGCCAGACCGGCAGCACCACCTCGCTGCCCTCCGCCGACGCCGGCTGGGCCGAGGAGATCTCGCTCGACCTCGACATGGCCAGCGCCATCTGCCCGAACTGCAAGATCCTGCTGGTCGAGGCGAAGAGCGCCTCCATGGCGAACCTCGGCACCGCAGTCAACGAGGCCGTCACCCTCGGCGCCAAGTACGTCTCCAACAGCTACGGCGGCTCGGAGTCCTCCTCCGACACCAGCTATGACAGCAGCTACTTCAACCACCCGGGCGTCGCCATCACGGTGAGCGCCGGCGACTCCGCCTACGGCGCCGAGTACCCGGCCGCGTCCCGGTATGTCACCGCAGTCGGCGGCACCGCGCTCACCAGGGACAGCTCCAGCAGAGGCTGGACCGAGAAGGTGTGGAAGACCAACTCCACCGAGGGCACCGGCTCCGGCTGCTCCAAGTACGACGCCAAGCCGTCCTGGCAGACCGACACCGGCTGCACCAAGCGCACCATCTCCGACGTCTCCGCCGTCGCCGACCCCGCCACCGGCGTCGCCGTCTACGACACCTACGGAGGCGACCCGGGCTGGATGGTCTTCGGCGGTACCAGCGCCTCCTCGCCGATCATCGCCGCCGTCTACGCGCTGGCCGGCCCCCCGTCGAGCGGCTCCACCCCCGCGTCCTTCCCCTACGCCCACACCACCGCGCTCAACGACGTGACCACCGGCAGCAACGGCAGCTGCTCCCCGGCCTACCTCTGCACCGCAGGCCCCGGCTACGACGGCCCGACCGGCCTCGGCACGCCGAACGGCACCACCGCCTTCGCCGGCTGACCCCCCACCCAGCGCCCGCCGCCCGGCCGCAGCTCCTGCGCCGGGCGGCGGTGCCACGCCGCCGCCGCCGTCGCAACACGGCGCAGCCCCGGGTGTTGCTGCCCGCCTCCCGGGCGGCGGGGACTCATCGTGGAAGACGCGCACCGTCCGCCGGGCGGTGGTCAGAGCTGTGGTGAGGGAGCGAGATGAACGGCACGGACGTACTGGCCGACGCCTTCGGGCGGATCCGGGAGACGGTGCGGGAGGTGGTGGGCGGCCTGTCGGCCGACGAGCTCAACGAGCGGTTGGACGGGACCACCAACTCGATCACCTGGCTGGTCTGGCACCTGACCCGGATCCAGGACGACCACATCGCCGACGCCTCCGGGCTGGAGCAGGTCTGGACGGCGAAGGGCTGGGCCGCCTGCCTCGACCTGCCCCTGCCCTCGCACTCCACCGGCTACGGCCACAGCGGCCGGCAGGTCGCGGCCGTCCGGGTGGACTCCCCCGACCTGCTGCTCGGCTACCACGAGGCCGTCCATGAGCAGACCCTCGCCTTCCTCGGAACCCTCGATGACGCGGCGCTCGACCGCGTCGTCGACGAGTCCTGGGACCCTCCGGTGACGCTGGGGGTCCGCCTGGTCAGCGTCGTCGGCGACGACCTCCAGCACATCGGGCAGGCGGCCCTGCTCCGGGGCGTCCTGGAGCACCGGTCCTGACCTTTCGGGTACATCGGAAAATACCTCTTGACTGCTGCCATACAGGGAGCAGACTGGTCAGTACACCAGACAACCGGAGCGAGCCGCACCGCCGACGGAGACGTCCATCGGACCGAGTGACCCGAATCTTGGCTCTGGCCAGGCCCCCGGTGGGGTAACCCCGGTACCGGAGATCCCAGCGACGACTGGGACTCAGGGTCCCGGGGGGAGCGCCGGGGGCTGTCGTATGCCCGTACTCCCTCGGCTTCTGCCCGGACTCCCTCGGCTTCCCGGCTGCCCTTCGGCCCGGCGGTCTCCGGGGGCGAGCGTCAATGGAGTTGCCCGGGCGGCTCCGCCGACCGCAGGATCTGCCCATGACCACGACCACTGCCTTCCTGCCGCCGACCCGTACCGCCCGACCGGCGCGGGTCCGGCAGCAGCCCGGCCGACCGCGAAGGCCGACCTCCGCGCGGTCGTGACCGCCGCCCTGGTCGCGGGGCTCCTCGCCGGCTATGGCATCGCCATGCCCGTGGGAGCGGTCGCGACCTATCTGGTGGCCCTCACCGCCCGGACGTCTCCGAAGACCGGCGCCTGTGCCGCCCTGGGCGTCGCCACCGCAGACGGCGTCTATGCGCTGATCGCGACGGTGGGGGGCTCCTCCCTCGCCCATGCGCTCCAGCCGGTCATGCTGCCGCTGCGCTGGGCCTCGGGCCTGGTGCTGATCGCGCTGGCGGTCCGGAGCGGCGCTGCGGCCATCGGCCGGTACCGCAGAAGCGAGGAGGCCACCCGGGAGGGCAAAGGGGTGCCGATCAGCCCCGCCCGTGCCTATGCGGGGCTGTGGGGGATCACCATGCTCAACCCCACCACCGTGGTCTACTTCGCGGCCCTTGTCCTCGGCAGCCGGACCGCGACGGCGCCGGACCGGCTGGAGCAGGGCGTCTTCGTCCTCGCCGCCTTCGCCGCTTCCGCCAGTTGGCAACTGCTCCTCGCCGGCGGCGGCGCACTGCTGGGACGGGCCCTGACCGGCGGTCGCGGGCGGTTCATCACCGCCATGGCCTCCAGCACCCTGATCACCGTCCTCGCCCTCCGCCTGCTGCTGTCGGAGCCCTGACTACCGCAGCGGGCAAGGGAGTTATGCGGGTTTTCACTCTTCACGGTGGATTGAAGCCCATCTGGCCCAGTCTGTCCCGTTCAAGTCGCCATAGTCGTTCCAGGAGGGCGGGACGCACGCACTCCGAGCGACCACAGATGGGACTTGAGGTGACCACAGGAATCAAGGGATGTGACAACCAGTCCAACTCCTACGTGTCGTTCGTCAACCAGGAGCACGCGGGGGACAGCCAGACCGTCAACCCGAGGTCCTACGGGGACGTCTATGCCTGGATCTCCCAGCACAAGGAGCGGCCGCTGAGCGTCCAGACGGGGCGGGGCAGGTGCGTGATCTGGGACGACAACTGGAAGATCAAGGCGGAGTGGGACGACGGGGGCGGTGAGTTCATCCTGGCGAACGTCCGCCGCAGTCCACAGGACTTCGGCATGACCGTCAGCAGCACCGGTGACATCACCATCCACGAGCGTTGACCCGAGGTACCTGCGAGAGTAGCCAGGGGGCTGCGGATGTCCATGTCGGACTGGAAGATCACCGGCCAGTTGGAGAACCTCACCGGGAATTGGGTCTACTACGTGTGCTCGGGGATCGCGGCGTTCGCCAACCTGCACCTCAGCCGGCACGTTGACAACCCCGGTCAGGACCACGTGGCGACCAACAACGGCGAGTACTACTACTACGGCGTCACCGGGACGTTCAACCAGGCGGCGCAGCACGCTCCGCAGGCGGTCAGGCAGGCGCTGGTGGACGCCTGGAACAACTACTTCACCGTCAGGTGACACCGCCTCGGTCCCACCCCCGTATCCGGCTGCGCTCGGGCACAGGCAGCCGGATACGGGCCCGGTGAACCCTCGGGGGTCCGCTCCCGGGGTCAGTCGCGTTCCACGTCCACGGTGGTCAACTGCGCGTACCGCTGCGGGTCGGTGCGGCGGATGTGCCGTGCGACGGCGAGGCCGAGGCAGAACACCACGGGAATCGGGGCCACCAGCCCGAGGTTGATCGCGCCGGACGCCCCGGTGAGCAGGTCGAACCGGATGGCCGCGAGAACGGTGAGCACGCTGATGCCCAGGCAGGAGAGCAGGGGCGCCCAGACGGCCCGGAACGCGGAGACCCCTCGGCGGTCCCGGCGGAAGAAGCCGAACACCGCCAGGGCGGCGAGGGCCTGCATGGCCATGATGCCCAGGACGCCGGTGCCGTTCGGCCAGAGGAAGACCACCGCGTACGGGTCGGCGCCGCTGAGGGCCCCGACGGCGATCACGGCCGCCGCGACCAGGCTCTGCATCGCCACGGCGGTGCCGGGGGAGCCGCTGCGGGGGGAGACCCGGCCCAGTCGGCGGGGCAGCAGCCCCTCGCGGCCGAGGGCGTACAGATAGCGGGCGGCGGCGTTGTGGAAGGCGAGGGTGGCGGCGAAGGCGCTGGTGATGATCAGTACGTGCATGCTGTCGGAGAGCCATGAGCCGACGAAGCGGCCCGCCGCGTTGAAGACCAGGTCGGACCCGTCGCTGCCCTGGGCGACCCGCACCGCGTCCTTGGCACCGTAGGCCCCCATCACCACCCAGACGGCGAAGGCGTAGAAGACGGCGAGGAAGCCGACGGCGACAAAGGTGGCCCGGGGCACGGTGCGCCGGGGGTCGCGGGCCTCCTCGGCGTAGATCGCGGTCGCCTCGAACCCGGTGAAGGCGCCGATCGCCAGCACGAACATGCCGGCCACGCCCGCACCGCCCAGCGAGGTCGGGTTGAGCGCCGTGAAGTCCAGCGCCGCAGTGCCCCGGTGGCCCAGCACGCCGCCCTCAAGGATCAGCAGGACCACGACCTCCAGGACCAGCGCGAGCCCCAGCACCTTGGCACTGAGGGTGACCCGGAGCCAGCCGAGGGCGCCGACACCGGCGATGCAGATCGCCGACCAGAGCCACCAGGGCGAGGAGAAGCCGGTGAGGTCCCTGACGCCGCCCGAGGCGAAGAAGCCGAAGCAGGCGACGAGCCCGATCTCCACCAGGTTGTAGGAGAGGACCGCCACATAGGCCGTCCCGACGCCGGTCGCCTTGCCCAGGCCGCGCGCCACATAGGCGTAGAAGGCGCCGGCGTTGCGGACGTAGAGGCTCATCGCGGTGAAGCCGGCGGCGAAGAGCGCCAGCAGCCCGCCGGAGAGGATGTAGCCGAGCGGGGTGGCGAGTCCGCCCATCGCCATGGCGGCCGGGGCGACGCCCGCGACGGCGGTCAGCGGGGCTGCGGCGGCCACCACGAAGAAGACCAGGTCGGACACGCCGATGGCGGAGCTGGTCAGGGCGGTGTCGCCGGGGGAGGGCGGCTTGGCGGCGCGCGGACCGTGGGGGGCGGGTGCGCTTGGCGGCGCCGTGGGGGCGTCGGAACCGGTGGTGGCCATGGGACTCCTTGCTGGGCTGGGGGAGGGGGAGGGTGAGGGGCGGAGCGGCGCCCGGGCGGTGCGCTACCAGGCGCGCTCGATGCCCGGTTCGGGGGTCGGCAGGCCGGGCACCGGGCAGCCGTCGGTCGCCACCACGCGGCCGGCGTGCATCACCAGCAGCCGCCGGGGATGGGCGGCGACCGCCTCGGCGACGCTGCCGGCCGCGACGGCGACCAGGTCGGCGCGGTCGCCCGGCCGGAGTCCATAGCGGTCCAGGCCCAGCGCGGCGGCGGCCTCCGTGGTGACCAGCGAGGCCGCCAGGTGCAGCTCGTCGTCGGTCATCAGCTCGGAGCGCAGGCCGATGACGGTCGCTCGCTCCAGCATGTCGCCGGTGCCGTAGGGCCACCAGGCGTCGCGGATGTTGTCGGAGCCTGCGAAGACACGGACGCCCGCCTCGCGCAGCCGCAGTACGGGCGGCATGGGCCCGGCCGGGCCGTTGGTGAGGATGGACACCCCGGCCTCCGCCAGCGCCGAGGCCGTGCGGGCGAAGGTGGCGTCGTCGATGTCGCCGAGGCAGTAGGCATGGCTGACCGTCACCCGGCCCCCCAGGCCCAGCGCGGCAGTGCGGGCCGCGATGTCACGCAGCTGCGCGGCCCCGACCTCGCGGGGGTCGTGCAGATGGAGGTCGACGCCGACGCCATGCCGCTCGGCGAGCCCGAAGACGATGTCGAGCTGTCCGTCGATGTCGCCGTCGAAGCCGTGCGGGTCCAGGCCGCCGACCAGGTCGGCGCCGTCGCGCAGTGCCGCGTCCAGCAGGGCGGGGACGCCGGGTGCGGTGACCACCCCGCTCTGCGGGAAGGCGACGATCTGCACCGTCATCAGCTCGCGGACGCGCTCGCGGACCTCCAGCAGCGCGTGCAGGCCCGCCAGGCCGGACTGCGGGTCGATGTCGACATGCGACCGGGTGTGCCCCGTACCGTGGCCCACCATCCGGTGGACCAGTGCCAGGGCGCGCTCGGCGACCGGCACGGTGAGGCGGCGCCTGATGTCGAGCTCGGCGGTGACCCGCTCACGGATCGTGCCGCCGGCCTGATGCGGCTGCCAGGGCGCTCCGAGGAACGTCTTGTCCAGGTGGGTGTGGCCGTCCACCAGCGCCGGGAGCAGAAGCGCACCGGCCAGGTACAGCCGGCGGCCGTCTGCCCCGTCTGCCCCGTCGGCCTCTTCGGCCCTTGCGGTGGCCGCCTCGGTGGGCGAGGGGCGCTCATGGACGGCTGCGACGAGACCGTCGCGCAGGGACACGTCCGCGCGTCGGCCGTCCGGCAGGGTGACATCGGCCAACACGGTGGGGTGTGAGGGGGTGCTGTGCATCAGGACTTTCCGAACGCGTGAGGGTACGGCCGGATGGCCAGGCACAAGCTACTTGGTATACCGAATACCAAGCAAGAGGTTCTTTCGGCTGGCGGGGACTAGGATGAACCGGGGAACGGCAGAACGTCGGCAGCGAAAGGTGCGAGATGGCGCAGACCGGGTGGGGCAGGAGCATCGGGGCCGGGGACAGGTCCCTGCGCGACCAGGTCTACGAGGCGCTCCGCGAGCTGATCATCGAGGGGCAGCTCGCACCCGGCCAGCGGGTGGTCGAACGCAACCTGGCCGAGGAGTTCGAGGTCTCCCGCATTCCGGTCCGCGAGGCCATGCAGCGGCTGGAGGCGGAGGCGTTCCTCACCACCCTGCCCCGGCGCGGCACCATCGTGTCCCAGGTCGGGGTGGAGGACACCGCGCACTTCTTCGACGTCCGCGAACACCTTGAGGCGCTCGCCGCAGACCTGGCCGCACGGCATGCCGACCCGGCGGGCCTGCGCCGGCTGGAGCAGTTGCTCGCCCGCGCCCGGCGGGCCGCCGAGCGCGGACGGGCCCGCGACGTCGCCGCGCTCAACGCCGACTTCCACCGCCAGATCGTCGTCCTGTCCGGGAACCCGCTGCTCCAGGACCTCATGCAGCCGCTGGACGGGCGGCTGCGCCGGCTCTTCCGGCTCACGGCGGAGCCGGGGGACGGGCCGCTGATGTGCGGTGAGCACGAGGAGCTGTTCCACGCCGTGCGCGCGGGCGACCCGGAGACCGCCGCGCACCTCGCCCGGCGCCATGTGGCCAACACCCGCGCCACGGCCCTGGAGATCCTCGCGGCCCGGGCCGCAGCGGACGGGCAGCAGCCGCAGCCCGCCACCGCCGGTCGCTGAACGCCTACTGACCGGGCGGGGCGCTACTGCGGTCGACGGGGCCGGGGCGGCGGTCGCCCTGCTGCTGCTCGCGGCCCGGCTGCGGCGCGAGCGCGACTGACCGCAGCGGTGGGGCGCGGTGCGGCCGGACCCGGTCGGGCCGGGCCGCACCGCGCGGGGGCGGTCAGCCGGTGACGCCCAGGGCGGGCAGCACCGTCTCGCCCACCCGGTAGGCCTCTTCGAGCAGCGGGTTGCCGGAGAGAATGAAGGTGTCCACGCCCAGCGACTCGAACTCCTGGAGCCGCTCCACCACCTGGGCGGTGGAACCGACCACGGCGGTGCCGGGCCCGGGCCGGAAGAGGCTCATCCCGGGCCACAGGTTGGGGTAGGTCTCCAGCTCGCGGGCGTGGGCCGGGACCCGGCCGCCGTGCTGGCGGAACTGCCGCTGCCAGCCCACCCCGTCGGCATCCCGGGCCTCGCCCAGGCGGGCGGCGTAGGTGGCCTCGCTGGTGACGTCCAGCAGCCGGTCGGCCGCCGCCCACGCCGCGTCCTCGGTGTCGCGGACGATCAGGTGCAGCCGCAGCCCGATGCGCAGGGTGCGGCCGTACGCGGCGGCCCGTGCGCGGACCCGGTCCAGCTTCTCCTTGAGCTGCGGTACGGGCTCGCCCCAGGTGAGGTAGACGTCCACCTGCTCGGCCGCCATCTCGATGCCCGCCGCCGAGGAGCCGCCGAACCAGAGCGGGATGTGCGGCCGCTGCACCGGAGGCACCTCCCGCAGGTCGGCGCCGGCGTCCCTGAGCTCGTAGAAGCGGCCCTTGTGGTCGAAGACCTCGCCTGCGGTGAGCCGCTTGACCAGCGACCAGTACTCCGTGCTGAGCGCATACCGCTCGTCGCCCTCCAGGTGGAGGCCGTACTGGGCGAGGTGCCGGGTGGAGCCGTTGACCACATTGAAGCGCAGCCGCCCGCCGAAGAGATGCTCGAAGGTGAGGGCCTGCTTGGCCAGCAGGGTCGGCGAGATCAGCCCGGGGTGGACGGCCAGCAGCGGTTTGAACCGGGTGCTGGTGGCGGCGGAGAGGGCGCTGCCCAGGGCCCACACGTCGTACAGGTCGGTGGCCAGCAGCGCGCCGGTGAAGCCGAGGCTCTCCACCGCCCCGGCCAGCCGCTGGAGATAGCGCAGATCGACGGGGCGGCGGCCGGCCGGCTCCCAGGGGTAGCCGCCTTCGCGGGGGATGACATACCAGAGGACTTCGGTGGCCATCGCAGGTCAGCCCTCCCGGCCGGTACGGGAGGCGGCGACGCGCTCCAGGGCCGCCGCCACGGGCGCCCGCAGGGCGTCCACCGAGGCATCGGCGGTGCGGATCGGCCGGGCGGTGAAGCCGACCGCGTGCAGGATGTCGGCGGCCTCCTGCTGCTCGGCCAGGAAGGCGTCGGAGACGGGCTCCAGCCGCCAGGGCAGCAGCCGATGCGCCGTCTCCCAGTCGTCTGCGCTGCCGCCCAGGTCCGCCGCGACCGCCTCGGCGGCCTCCCGGGGGTGGGCCGCCGCCCAGTCGTCGGCCCGCTGGAGGGCCGCGGCGATCGCGGCGACGACCTCGGGCCGCTGCTCGGCCAGGTCGCGGCGGGCGAAGAAGACGGAGCGGTCAGTGATCACCTCGGCGGTCGGCAGCAGCACCCTGAAGTCCCCGGACCGCAGGGCGGCGGCCAGGTCCGCCTCCTGCGCGATCCAGCCGCCGATCTCGCCGGAGCGCAGCCGCTCGGCCGGGTGCCGCGCGGAGTCGTTGGGGCGCTGGGCGGTGATGTCGTCGCGGTAGGAGAGTCCGGCCCGGTCCAGGGCCTTGGCCAGCAGATGGGTCTGCCAGGAGCCGATGCCGAGCACGACGGTGGTCCCCTTGAGGTCGGCGACCCGGTGCACCGGCCCGGCGGCGGCGACCAGCAGCGCGCCATGGCCGGGGCGGGGCGCGGAGACGGCGGTGTAGACGATGTCATGCCCGTCGGCCTGAGCGGTCACCGGCGGGGTGGAGCCGGTGCCGCCGAAGTCCAGGGTGCCGTCGGCGAGCAGCGCCCCGGTGCGGGTGCCGTCGGTGTAGCGGTGCCAGACGCCGGTCTCGCCGAGCGGCGCGAGCTCCTGGTCGAGCAGGTGGGGGAGGCGCGAGAGGTGGTAGAGGGAGGGGTTGGAGGCATGCACGCCGAGGGTGAGGGCCATGGGATCACGTCCTGTCGGGAGTGGTGGCGGGGATCGGGGTGGAGGTGACGCCGAGGTCGGCGAGCAGACGGCGGCGCAGTACGGCGAAGGCCGGGTCGGCGCTGTCACGGGGGCCGGGCAGGTCGGTCCGTACGTCGGTGATGAGTCGGCCGTCGCGCAGCACCAGCACCCGGTCGGCGAGCCGGACCGCCTCGTCGACGTCATGGGTGACCAGCAGGACGGCGGGGCGGTGGCGGCGGCACAGCTCGCCGACCAGGTCCTGCATCCGCAGCCGGGTGAGGGCGTCCAGGGCGGCGAACGGCTCGTCCAGCAGCAGCAGTTCGGGCTCGCGGAGCAGGGCGCGGGCCAAGGCGACACGCTGCGACTCGCCGCCGGACAGGGTGCCGGGCCAGGCGTCGCGGTGGCGCTCCAGGCCGACTTCGGCGAGGGCGGCGATGCCCCGCTCCCGGGTGCGGGCGCCGGACGGCAGGCCGACGGTGACATTGCCGAGGACCCGTTTGGAGGGCACCAGCCGGGGTTCCTGGAAGACCACGGTGCGGGACGGGGGGACCAGCACGGTGCCCTCGTCGGCGGCGTCCAGACCGGCCAGGATGCGCAGCAGGGTGGTCTTGCCGGTGCCGCTGGCACCGAGCAGCGCGGTGAACTCGCCGCGCCCCAGGTCGAGGTCGATACCGTCCAGGACGGCGCGGCCCCCGAAGACCCGGCGCAGACGGCGCAGCCGGACGGCGGTACCGGCGGTCTCGGCGGTCCCGGTGGCGGCGTCGGCGGCGTCGGCGGCGTCGGCGGGGCTCATCGGGCGGCCCCCGCCCGGCGCCAGGGTGCCAGCAGCCGCTCCAGGGTGCGGACGATCCCGTCGGCGGCCAGGCCCAGCACGCCGTAGATGATCACGCACAGGGCGAGGATGTCCGTACGGGCGTAGTTCTGCGCCTGGGCCATCAGATAGCCGATCCCGGCAGTGGAGTTGATCTCCTCGGCGGCGACCAGGGCGATCACGGAGAGCGTCATGGAGAGCCGCAGGCCGGCCAGGACCGAAGGCAGTGCAGCGGGCACCACGACCTGCCGGACCAGGGCGATGCCGTGCAGGCCGAAGGTCCGCATGGCCTCCAGCAGCCTGGGGTCGGTGGTGCGCACCCCGCTGGCGGTGTTGACGTACATGGGGAAGGTGGTGGCGACCGCGATGAGGATCACCTTGGACGCCTCGTCGATGCCGAACCAGACCATGAAGAGGGGCGCCAGCGCGAGGAAGGGCAGGGTGCGCAGCACCTGTACGGCGGAGTCCAGCAGCTGGTCGCCGAGCCTGCTCAGGCCGGTGACGATGCCCAGCAGCAGCCCTGTGCCGGCGCCGAGCAGCAGCCCGAGGCCGGAGCGGGTGAGGGAGACCCGCAGGGCGTCGGCGAGTTGGCCGTTGCCCCACAGTTCGCCGACCGCGCGGACCACGTCCGGAGGCGAGGCCAGTACGTCCGGGGTGAGCACCCCGGTGGCGGAGGCCGTCCACCAGCCGGCCAGCAGGGCCAGCGGGCCGACCGCGCGCAGGGCGGCGGCGAGTCTGCCCCGGGCGGCGGTGTGCCTACGGGGTGGCAGCGGCGGCACCAGGCCGGGCGGCGGCTCCTCCGGCGACCGGCCGGAGACCGGGGTGGCGAGCAGGGCGGTCACGATCCGCCCCCGGTGACCTGGTCGGCGGCGATCAGGTGGGGCCGCACGTCGATGGGGGCGGGGATGACCCGCTGGTCGAGGAAGAACCGGGCGACGGTGTCGAACCGTTCGATCTCGGGCTCCCTGATGGGCTCGACGGTGGCGCCCTGACGTGTGATGTCCAGGGTGATCTCGCGCCTGCGTCCGCTGACGGCCTCCGGCCCGGCGTCGGTGAAGACATTGAGGTACTTCTCCGGTGACTTCAGCTCGGCGGCGCCGGCGTCGTGCAGATACCGGTAGAAGGCCCGGACCACCTCGGGATGCTGCTCGGCGAAGGCGGTGCGGACCGCCCAGACCGCGTAGTTGTCGGACTTCACGGCGGCGCCGTCGGCCAGGAAGTGGGCGCCGCCGGACAGGGCGGTGACCGAGAAGGTCGCCCAGGTCGCCCAGGCGTCCACCTGGCCCGAGTTGAAGACCGGGGCGGCCTGGTTGGCGACCAGGTAGACCCGCTTGACGCGGTCCACCGGGATGTTCTCCTGCTGGAGGGCCTTGAGCAGCAGGTACTCGCTGGTGCCGCCCTGGCTGACGGCGACCTTCCGGCCCACCAGGTCCTTGACGGTGCGGATGCCGGAGCCGTCCTTGACCAGGATGCCCTCGCCCGCCTTGTCGGGCGCGGTGGCCGCGAAGAGCTTGAAGCCGGGCTTCTGGGAGAGTGCGGTGATCGCGGAGGTGATGGAGCCCTGGGCGACATCGAGCTGACCGGCGTTCAGCTCCTGTGCGGCGGGGGCGAAGGGCCCGGCGCTGCCGGTCCAGGCGACCTTGGCGTGCACCGTGGCCAGGGCGGCGGCGAGGCTGCCGTCCTTCTTGCCGAGCGCCAGGGGGCCGGAGTTGCCCGGGTCGGGAACGCGCAGGGTGACCTGCTCCGCTGCGGACCCCGCCCCGGCGGCGGAGACCTGCGGGTCGGAGGAGCCGCAGGCGGCGGTGGCCAGCAGCGCTGCCGCCGAAAGCAGGGCGGCGGTGGTGCGGAGGGTGCGGGCGGTCATGGGGGTGTCCTTCTCGGGTGTCGGTGCGGGGGCGGGGTCATCCGGCGTGACGGCGGGCGGCGGCGGTCTCCCGGGCGCGGCGCAGCGGCTCCGGGTCGGACCAGGCCCGGACGTCGACGGGGGCGTCCAGGAACCCCTGGCCGTGCAGGAACCGCTCCTGCCGGGCCAGCAGCTCCAGGCGCTCCTCGGAGAGGTCGAGGTGGAGGGTGCGGTGGCCGCCCGCCCGGTAGGCGGCGGCGACGCCGCTCGGTCCCGCGCCGGTCTCGGCACCGAGGATGCGCGCGGTACCCGCCGGGTTCTCCGCAGCCCAGTCGGCCGCCTCCACCAGGACGGCCAGAAAGCGCGCCACCAGCTCGGGGTGGCGGTCCAGCAGGTCCTGGTGCACCGTCAGCGGGCGCGGGGTGCCGTTGTTGACCCGGGCCCGGCGGTCGGGCAGGTCGTCCAGGTCGACCGCGACCACGGCGCCATGCCGGGTGGCCGCCTCGGCGGCGAGGGCGCCCTTGGCGTACACCGCGTCGACCTCGCCGGCCAGCAGCGCCCGCAGTTCGGACTCCCACTGGCCCTGCCCGGCGTCGGCCAGCACCTCCACCGGGTGGGCGTCGGCGAGGGTCAGGCCGGCCGAGGCGAGCGCCCCCGTGAAGCCTGCCAGCGCCATGGCACGCCAGAAGTCGATGGCGAGGCGGTGGCGGGGCACCGCCAGGCGCCGGCCGCGCAGCTGCTCGGCCGACCCGAGGCCGGAGTCGGGGCGGACCAGCACCACCTGCCGCTCCTCGATCCAGCTGAGGCCGAGCAGCCGGGTGGCCTCGCCGCGTGAACGGGCCCACAGCGCGGGGACGTTGCCGCCCTCGCGGAGCAGCCCGGGCAGCGCATGGGTGTAGTGGTGATCCCGGGCGACCTCGGCCGGGGCGTCCTGAAGGGATCGCACGGTGATCCCCTCGGGGGCGAACTCGGCGGTCAGCAGGCCGAGTTCGGCGGCGATCCCGGTGGCGGTGGGCACCGGGCAGCGGGTGAACCACAGCTCGCCGAGCCTGGCCGGGGTGGCGGGCGTGGCGGCGGGGGTGGGGGTGGGCATGCGGCAACTCCGTACGGCAGGGCGGAGCGAACCCTCGGCCGGGGCGCGACGGGGCGCGGCAGGGCGGGGCTCGACAGGGGCGGGACGCGGCGGCAGGGCGCGGCGGCGGGGCAGAAGGCACGGGGCGGAGGCCCGGCCTGCGGCGAGGGGTCAGCGACAGCCGGTGGCGGCGACGCGGACCAGGTCGATATGGCGCCGCACGGTGAGCAGCGGCGCGGCCGGCCGGTGGGGGAGGGCATGCGGCAGCCGGTACGGCATCTGCGGCTCCTCCTCTCCACATGGTGGGAACCAGTGGTCCCGAATGGCTCCTCGCCGATGATGCTCTCACGTCAGTATTGCCACATTGTGAAAACCCTGGCGTCCCGGCGGAGCTGGCACACTGCCCCTATGGATGGATCAGCAGCACCCGAGCAGCGCCCCTCCGGCGCCCAGGCCGTCCACCGAGCCCTGGGCGTGCTGGCCTGCTTCCGCGACGACGGCCCGGAGTTGAGCGCCTCCCACCTGGCACGGCGGCTCCACCTGTCGGTCTCCACCACCCACCGCCTGGCCCGCACCCTGGTCAGCGCCGGCTTCCTGGAACAGGGCCCCCGCAGCTCCCGCTACCGGCTCGGCCCCGCCGTCACCGAACTGGGCCGGCTCTCCTACTACCAGCGCGGTCTGCACCTGGCCGACCGCGAACTGGAGGTGCTGGCCGAACGCACCTCGACCACCGCCGACCTGGCCATCCGCAACGGCCGGCACGCCGTCATCGTGGCAGGTGGCTCCGTACCCGCCGACTCCAGCGCGGGACTGGCCCGCCCGCTGCACTCCACCGCGCTCGGCAAGGTGCTGCTGGCCTGGGCCCGCCCAGGAGAGGACGACCTGGAGGCGCTGGGGCCGCTCCAGGCGCACACCGGCCGCACCATCGTGGACCTCGGCGAGCTGCGGGCCGAACTGGAACGGGTGCGGGCCGCCGGCCATGCGCTCAACGACGGCGAGTCCGCCGCCGGGGTGCGCACCCTCGCGGTCCCGATCCTGGACGCCTCCGGGCAGGTGCACAGCGCGCTCGCGCTGCGGGCCACCCCCTCGGTGATCACCGATGAGCGCATCCCGTGGTTCCTCGCCATGGCGCGGGGCGCCGCCGCCGGACTGGAGGTCCTGCTGCTCCCTCCCGAGCAGCGCCGCCCACCCGAGCCTCCCGCCGCCTCCGGCTGACGGGACCTCGGGGAATGGCAGAGGGCGGGGCCGCTGTGGACCCCGCCCTCCCTGGTACTTCTGTCAGCCGGTGTTGTGTCAGCCGGTGGCCACCTGGACGGTGGTGCTGCCCAGCAGCGCCGAGCCGTCGTCGTAGGAGACCGTGCCGAGGTAGCGCTTACCGGTCGCCAGGCCGGACCAGGCCAGCGTGAAGGAGGCGGTGCCGCCGATCTTCACCTTGGCCGTGGCCGGGCTCAGGGTGGTGCCGATCGCCGAACCGTCCCCCAGCACCCAGGAGTTGACGGCCACCTTGGCCGCACCTCCGGTCGACGGGGCGGAGTAGAGGTGGGCGAAGAGCACCCAGTCCCCGGCGCTCGGGTCGGACACCTGGATCGCCTCGTCCGAGCCGTCGTTGGCGCTGGTGGCGGTCAGGGTGAGCGCCCCGGTGGCCGACTGCTTGTAGAGGTACAGGTCCACGTCGGTGTCGGCCGGGTAGTCCGACGCGAAGGTGGCGAGCCGCAGCGCCTTGGTCCCGGCGGGCACCGTGACGGTCTGCGCGGCGACCTGGTCCGAGGCCGCCGGGCGGCTGGAGGTGAAGCCGCCGCCGTTGGCGTTCTTCAGCGCGTACGTGGTGACGTCGGCGGCCTTCAGCCCCCGGACCTTGGCGTTCATCGTGCCGGCGTAGCCGGCCTGCGCCTCCAGCGTGACCTTGCCCGACGCCTTGGCCTGGGCGACGTTCACGGCGGCCGGGGCGGCGATGGCCACCGCCTTGACCGCGATCGGGCTGCGGACCACATGCCGGCCGTCGGTCAGGGTGAGCGAGCCGAAGGCGTAGCTGCCCAGCGGCGCGGTGGTGCGGGTCAGGGTGACCTTGAACTCCTTGGACGCACCCGGCTTGAGCGTGAGGGTGCTCGGGCTGACCTTGGCGGTGAACCCGGCCGGAGCCGAGACCCTGACGTCATAGGTGGACTTGTCGGCCGCCACGTTGGTCACCTCGCGGTACACCGTCTGCGAACCGGCCAGGGCGCCGATCGCGATGGACGGGTAGTTGAGGTCGCTCGGGTCGGTCTTCTTGACCTTGTCGCAGCTCTTGGCCTTGGTGTCGGCGGGCAGCTGCTGGCCGATGGCGCAGATGTACTTCTGCCAGTCCTTCCAGCCGGAGTCGTAGACCAGGCCCGGGTCGAACGCCTTCGGCGGGTCCACGTGGCCGGCGCCGAAGTTGAGCGGGGTGGCGTTGGAGCCTGCGGCGTCCTTGATCGGGGCGCCCTGGTTGTCGCTCTGGTACGCCGTGGTCATCAGCGCGGACTTCACCTCGGCCGGCGACCACTTGGGGTTCTTGGAGATCAGCAGGGCGGCGATGCCGGCGATGTGCGGGCTGGACATCGAGGTGCCCGACATCACGCCGAACTGGTTGCCCTCGGAGGACACCGGGGCGACACCCGCGATGACATCCACCCCGGGTGCGGTGATGTCCGGCTTGAGCAGGTCGCCGTTGCCGGCCAGCGCCGGGCCGTAGGAGGAGAACCCGGCCATCTGCGGCGCCGGGGCCTTGTAGACCTCCGAGGCCGAGAGCGAGGCGGTGGCGCCGGAGGAGGCCGCGTAGGCCGCGATCTGCGGTCCGGCCAGGTGGTCGACGTGCACCGTCGGCACATAGTGGAAGTCGGCGTTGAGGGAGTTGGCCGAGGGGTTCCACAGCACCAGCCCGGCACCGCCGGCCTGCTGGACCGCGCGCGACTTGTCGACGCGGTCGTTGGTGCCGCGCTTGCACACCACGATCCTGCCGGCCGTCTTGACCGGGTCGAGGGTGCCGGAGAAGCAGAGCTCGACCTCGCTCGGGTCGGCACCGGCCTTGCCCACCGCCGAGGAGTTCACCAGCGGGGCGGAGGGCACGGCGGCGCCGACGCCGACACCGGTGAAGGTGCGGCCGTCGCCCAGCGTCAGGGTGGTGCGGTAGCCGCGGTCATGGGTGGACGCGGCGACGGTCATCTCCCACGGGGCGTTGTGGGCGACCGTGCTGGCGCCCTTGTCCCCGTCGTTGCCGGCCGAGGCGGAGACGAACACGCCCGCCCGCGCGGCATTGAAGAAGGCCGACTCGACGGAGTTCACCGCAGAGGTGGTGGAGCCGGAGATGGAGTAGTTGATGACATCCACACCATCCGCGACCGCCTGGTTGATGGCGGCCACCGTGTCCACGCTGGCGCAGGAGTTGCCCCCCGCGTAGTCGATGCTCCAGCAGACCTTGTAGACGGCGAGCCGGGCGGCCGGTGCCATACCGGTGGCCTCGCCGACCGAGCCGCCGTTGATCGACGCCGGCACGCCGTGGTCGCCGGCGGCGGTGGAGGCGGTGTGGGTGCCGTGGCCGCCGTAGTCGCGCGGCGAGTCGTACTCCTCCGGTATCGCCTTGACGCCCTGCCGGTAGTAGTGGGCACCGATCACCTTGTTGTTGCAGGTGATCTTCGAGGAGGTGCCGCTGTCGCAGCTGCCCTTCCACTTGCGCTTGATGAGCTTGGCGTCCGGCCGGGGCTCGGGCAGCGGCGCGAAGAGCGGGTTGTCCGGTGAGTAGCCGGAGTCGACCATGCCGATCACGACGCCCTCGCCGGCGTGCGCATCGCCGCGGAACTGCCGCTCCCAGGCGCCGCCCTGGCCGGCCAGACCGAGGAAGTCGGCGGTGGAGACGGTGTCCAGCGTGAGCAGCTGGTTCTTCTCCAGGGCCGCCACCCCGTCCTCGGCCGCGAGCTTGGCCGCCTGCTTGGCGGTCAGGTTCGCGGCGAAGCCGTTGAAGGCGTAGTCGTAGGTGTAGAGCGGCTGCACGCCGGGCACCCCGGCCAGCGCCTCGCGGCGCTGCTTGTCGAGGTGGGCGCGGTAGGACTTGGTCGCTGCGGAGTCGGGGTCGACCTTCTCCCCGGGCTCCGGGCGGGTGGCGGCCAGGCCGCTGATCTCGCCTTCGTAGGAGGCGACGGGGGCGTCGTCCAACTGGACGATGTACAGGCCGTCGGTGAACGCGGCGCTGTCGGCGCCGGGTCCGCTCTGGTCGGAGCCGGTGATGACCTGCTCCCGGTCAACGGGTGCGGCGGCCTGGGCGGGTATCGCCCCGGCGAAGACGGTCGCACCGGCGACGGCTGGGCCCAGGACCAGGCCGATCAGCCGGGACCTGTGACGAAACACCACGGTGAGGATCCTCCCTGGATCAGTACACACATACGGATGTGCAGTGCATGTCATATAGGAGCAGATGACAGGAGGCTGCGCCAGGGCTTGATCAGTTGCCGTCAGGTCACGCTGCGGCAGCGTCAGGGGGCGGCCGGGGCGCTTGGTCTCCGATTGATCACGGTCGAAATCAGCTCTAGGCAGCCCACCGGCCGTCGTGTAGCGTGACGGCCACATCACTGAAATGTCAGTGGAATACCACTGATGTCGGGGGACTTGGCGCCGACTGGCCGACGCCGAAAAGGTCCTACGAGACGAGGTGCTAGGTGAAGAAGTCGCTCTGGTCCGGCATTGCCGCTGCGGTCGCCGGACTGCTCGCGCTCACGGGTTGCTCAGGCCATCCCTCGGAGGCCGCACCGGGAAAGGGGTCGTTCGGGGACTGCACGGTCACCGACAACCCGCCGATCCACAAGATGGACACCATTCAGAGCGGTGCGCTCACCGTCGCCGCATCGCTGCCCTACCCGGCCGGTTACCGGGGCAACACGCTCGACTCCGTCGACGGCGGCTATATGTACTGCCTTGACGCGGAGATAGCGAACCGGGCCGGTCTCAAGAAGATCCACCTGGTCAACGCCTCCTTCGAAGCCCTGGTGACAGCCAAGGCATCGAACTTCGACTTCGCGGTCTGGGACATCTACAACACCCCGGAGCGCCGCAAGGTCGTGGATTTCTCGACCCCGTACAACACCTATGAGACGGGCGTCCTGGTCAAGACGGGATCGAAGCTCACCCAGGACTCCATCAAGAACGCGACCGTGGGCGTGCTGGCCGGGTCGGTGCAGCTGAAGTTCGTCGACGACACCTTGAAGCCCCGGAAGGTACGGGTCTTCAACTCCAACGACGACCTCTTCAACGCCCTGCTCGCTGGCCAGATCGACGCGGCGCTGAACGACACCGCGACCGTCATGCCGAGGGCCGCGAAGTCGGGCGGCAAGCTCGAAGTGCTCGGCAAGTACCCGGTCGGCGGCGATGTCGCCGCCCTCTTCCCCAAGGGCTCGTCCAAGGTCGAGGCGGTCGATCTGATCCTCGCCGACATGAAGAAGGACGGAACCCTCAAGGCCATCATGGACAAGTGGCTCAACCCGATCCTCGGCGGTGACCCCACCAAGCTCCCCGACTGGAGCTCCTGATGGCGGACACCAGGACCTCCCGAAGAGAACCCGCCGTAGCGGAACTCCCCGACGCCCAGGAGCCCTCCCCGGCCCGGCCGCTCTCCACCGCCAAGTACCTCGGCAGCGCGGCCGTGCTGGCCCTGCTGGCGGTGGTGCTCTGCTACCAGTTCGTCGGCACCGCACTCACCCCGGCCGGACCGCTGCACCTCCTCCTGGGCATCGTCCTCCCGGTCCTGCTCCTGGGCGGCCCGCTGCTGGCCGCCTACCGCCGGAGCAAGCTGTCGGACCGGGAATGGGACGAGCGCCGCTACACCGAGGCGCGGGTCTCCGCCGCCCGGTCCAGGAACGCATCGATCTCCTCGCTCGGCCTGACCGGATTCGTGGCCGTCGTCGCACTGGTCGGACTGCTGGTCTTCACCAATGACGGCGCGGTGCAGAAGACGTTCTTCAACGTCGACTTCATGACCGGCAGCCTCGTCGACATCTTCAAGGCGCTGGTCGTCAATGTCGAGATCGCCGTCGGCGCACAGATCCTGGCGATGGCCTTCGGACTCCTCCTCGCCATCGGAAGGCTGCTGCCCGACAAGGGGTTCTGGCCGGTCCGGGCCCTCTCCATCGCCTACATCGACATCTTCCGCGGCATTCCGTCCGTGGTCCTGATCTACCTGGTGTGCTTCGGACTCCCGCTCACCGATGTCCCGGTCCTCAGCAAGGGCGACCCCGTCGTCTATGCGATCGTGGCGCTGGCCCTCACCTACAGCGCGTACAACGCCGAGCTGTACCGGGCCGGAATCGAGTCCATCAACAAGGGCCAGACCTCGGCGGCGCTCTCCATGGGACTCTCCCAGGCGGACGTGCTCAGATTCGTCATCCTGCCGCAGATGTCGCGGAACATCGCCGCCCCGATGCTGAGTCAGTTCATCGGCCTCCAGAAGGACACCGCACTGGTGATCGTCGTCGGCATCATCGACGCGTTCAGCCAGGCGAAGATCTACTCGGCGAATGACTTCAACCTCTCTGCGGTGACCGCCGTGTGCTTTGTGTTCGTCCTCATCACCATCCCGCAGACCCGCTTCGTCGACTACCTGCTGGCTCGCTCCGGCACAAAGCTGAAGAAGGTCTGAGCAATGACGACTGCATTCGTGGAACTCGACCGGGTGACGAAGAAGTACGGGGAGAACACCGTCCTCGACCAGGTGGACCTCGCCGTCGCCCGGCACGAGGTGGTCACCCTCATCGGCGCCTCGGGATCGGGGAAGTCGACCCTGCTGCGCTGTGTCAACGGACTCGAAGCGGTCCAGGGCGGCAGGATCTCGCTCAATGGCGACGTCATCTCCGGCGAGGGGGTCGACCTGGTCAGGCTGCGCCGCCGGGTCGGGATCGTCTTCCAGAGCTACAACCTCTTCCCGCATATGACGGTGCTGAGGAACTGCACCCTCACCCCCGTGCGGGCCGGGGTCGCCACCAAGGCCCAGGCGGAGGCCGACGCGCGCGTCATGCTGGAGCGGGTGGGCCTGAAGGACAAGGCCGACGCCTACCCCGACCAGCTCTCGGGAGGGCAGCAGCAGCGCGTGGCCATCGCCCGCGCCATGCTGATGCGCCCGGAGGTGCTGCTGCTCGACGAGATCACCTCGGCGCTCGACCCTGAGCTGGTGATCGAGGTGCTGAACCTGGTCCGCGAACTGGCGGCCGACGGCATCACGATGATGATGACGACGCATGAGATGCCCTTCGCCCGCGAGATCTCCTCCAGGATCTGCTTCCTGCACCGGGGCACCGTGCTGGAGCAGGGACCCCCGGAGCAGATCTTCGACTCGCCCGGCACGCCGGAGCTGAAGGCGTTCCTGCGCAGGATCCACGAGGCCGGCCGCGACTGACGTCCGTCGGCGGCACGCAACGACGAAACCATCCAAGGGAGTTGGCGATGAAGCAGAACTACGATGTCAAGGACTTCTTCAAGTACCTGGGATACCCGAGTGGCGACCAGCCCTACTGGTCCGAGGACCTCCGCACCCTCTCGGTCTACTGCCGGGGCGACGCCGCCAACCTCCAGGCGCTGCTGGAGCCCACCCCGTTCGAGCTGGCCGACGACCGGTTCGTGGTGCAGATCGCCGATTTCGGCAACGCGACCCCCGGACCCTTCTATGACTCCGGCGTCGTCATCCCGGTCCGCTACAAGGACCATGTGGGGGTCAACTACTACTTCGAGTACGAGGACCAGCCGTGGAGCGTGGCCTTCGGCCGTGAGGTGTGGGGCTACCCGAAGCACTTCGGTGAGATCCGGCTGACGGACGGCGAGGCCGGCGTCCGGGGCACCGTCCAGCGGGCCGGTGAGCTGATCTTCGACATCTCGATGGTGCCGGAGGAGGGCTACTCCAACGAGGCGTGGGCCGACATGGCCCTCTACCCGCACCTCCAGGTCCATGCGCTGCCCGAGGCCAATGGGCCGAGTTTCAAGGCGTTCGAGATCGTCTCCCGCGACACCTCCAAGGACTTCGTCCTCAAGCGGAAGTGCTTCGGCCCGGCCGAGGTCCAGCTGACCTCGGTGCTCTCGGTCAACGGCGTGGACCTCAAGCTGGTGGAGGTCCTGGGCGGGGAGTACTCCGTCGGCGACTACGGCTGCACGGTCGAGAACGGCATCTCCACGGTGGTCGACGACCTGCTGGCGGACGGTCGCCAGGAGTCGGCGAGCTAGGTGCTCGGTAACCCCTAGTCTGCTCAGAGTCATCCACCGGAGGCACCGCCGGACAGCCCGGACGATGCCACCCGCAGGGAGGTTGGGACACAGTGCGTTCTGCATACGTCGCCGGCAAGCGAACGGCCAGTGGCGAGGCCGGGACTGCGAACCTGCTCAGTGAATCGGCGCACTCCGCCCTCTGTTCGCGCCTGGTGCGGTGCGAGATCATGCCGGGCGAGCGGCTCAGTGAAGCCGAGCTCCGCAGCAGCCTGGGAGTCGGAGCGTCGCCGGTGCGCGAGGCGATCCGGCGGCTGGAGTTCGAGAAGCTCGTGGTGATCTACCCGCGCAGCGGCACCTATGTCACCGACATCGGGCTCAAGGACTCCCGGTCCGTGATGGAGCTGCGGCTTGAACTCGAAGGTCTCAGCGCAGCCCTGGCGTGCAGCCGTGGATCCAAGGCGGAGAAGGAGAACCTGG
Source organism: Peterkaempfera bronchialis (assembly GCF_003258605.2). Lineage (NCBI taxonomy): Bacteria > Bacillati > Actinomycetota > Actinomycetes > Kitasatosporales > Streptomycetaceae > Peterkaempfera > Peterkaempfera bronchialis. Next base: position 204,633 of record NZ_CP031264.1, on the reverse strand, counting down.
TCGCGCTGGCCGAGCGGCAGTTCGCGACCGAGAACCTCCAGGAGTGCATCGACCTGGACGCCGCCTTCCACCGCAGTGTGTACCGGATGACCCGCAACGACTATCTGATCACCACGTCAGAGATCCACTTCAACCTCGCCCTGCGCCAGTGGTACTTCTGCTCGAAGGCGGTGAAGACCCCCGACTGGACCGGAGTGGACCACCGCCCGCTGGCGGCGGCCATCGCCGCCGGAGACGTGGACGTCGCAGGCGAGCACATCCGCGAGCACGTCCGGCATGACTCCCAGCAGGTCGTCAAGATACTCACCGACTACGGCCTCTAGACCTGCGGCCGGCTCTCCCACCCGGCCGCCCCGAGGAGCCCCCGCATGCAGAGCAAGGAACCGACCCTACCCGGCCTCTTCAGCCTGACTGGCCTCTTCAGCCTGAGTGGGCAGACCGCCCTGGTCACCGGTGCCTCGGGAGGGCTGGGCCGCGCCCAGTGCCTGGCGCTGGGCGCGGCCGGCGCCCGAGTGATCGTCTCCGACCTCGACCCCGAGGCCGCGCAGCAAGCCTGCGACCACCTCGCGGAGCAGGGAGTCGACTGCGTCCCGCTGGAACTCGACGTCACTTCGACACACAGCGTCAACGAGGCATTCGACGCCCTGGACGCCCGGGGCGACAGCCCGGACATCCTGGTCAACAACGCGGGCGTCTCGCTGCGCAACAGCGCACTGGAGGCGACCGAGGACGAGTTCGACCTCACCCTCACCGTCAATCTGCGCGGCACCTACTTCACCGCGCAGCGCGCCGCCCGCACCATGAGCAGGCGCGGCGGCGGGCGCATCGTCAACATCTCCTCCATCGGCGGCCTCGCGGTGGACGGCGAGCGCTCCTCCGTGTACGACGCATCCAAGGCCGCCGTCGTCCAGGTGACCCGCAATATGGCCTATGAGTGGGGCAGGCACGGGATCCGGGTGAACTCCATCGCCCCCGGATACATGAGGACCGCCATGACCTCCGACCTGCTGCCCAGCCGGGAGGTCGAGGAGCGGATCGTACGCGACCACATCCCGCTCGGCAGGGTCGGCGAGCCGGGCGACCTCAGCGGCGCCGTCCTCTTCCTGGCCTCGCAGGCTTCGGCCTATGTCACCGGCCACACGCTGACGGTCGACGGCGGCTGGCTGGTCGCGCTGTAGCACCCGGGCCGGACGGCCCTGTCACCACCACCCCTTTCCCGGTCGGCGCGGCGCCCTCGCCGCCGCCGCCAGGATCACCCACACCCTCAGCACCTACGGCCACGCGGCCGAGTACATCAAGGAGAGCGTGCGCATGGACGCTGTGACCCAGGTCCCCGCACCGGTGAACGAGCCGGTCCACAGCTACGCCCCCGGCAGTCCGGAGCGGGCCCGGTTGGAGGCGGAGCTGAAGCGGCTCGCGGCGGAGCCGGTCGAGCTGACCATGGCCATCGGCGGGCAGCGGCGGCTGGGCGGCGGTGAGCCGATCGAGGTGGTGCAGCCGCATCGGCATGCAGCGCGGCTGGGCACGATGCGCAATGCGACCCGGGAGGATGCGCGGGCTGCGGTGGATGCGGCGCTGGCGGCGGCTCCGGCGTGGCGGGCGCTGTCGTTCGACGACCGGGCGGCGGTCTTCCTGCGGGCGGCGGACCTGCTGGCCGGTCCGTGGCGGGAGACGATCGCGGCGGCGACGATGCTGGGGCAGTCCAAGACCGCGCAGCAGGCGGAGATCGACAGTCCGTGCGAGCTGGTGGACTTCTGGCGTTTCAATGTGCACTTCGCGCGGCAGGTGTTGGCGGAGCAGCCGGTGTCCTCGCCGGGGGTGTGGAACCGCAGTGACCACCGGCCGCTGGAGGGTTTCGTCTATGCGGTCACGCCGTTCAACTTCACGGCGATCGCGGGGAACCTGCCGACCGCTCCGGCGCTGATGGGCAATGTGGTGGTCTGGAAGCCGTCGCCGACGCAGCAGTTGGCTGCGCATCTGCTGATGGGGCTGCTGGAGGAGGCGGGGCTGCCGGCGGGTGTGGTCAATATGGTGACGGGTGACGGTCTGGCGGTCTCCGAGGTGGCCTTGGCCCATCCGGAGCTGGCCGGGATCCACTTCACCGGGTCCACGGCGACCTTCCAGCACCTGTGGCGGACGGTGGGGGAGAACATCGCCGGGTACCGGTCCTATCCGCGGCTGGTGGGGGAGACCGGGGGCAAGGACTTCATCGTGGCGCATCCTTCGGCCGATCCGGCGGTGCTGAGGACGGCGATGGTCCGGGGTGCGTTCGAGTTCCAGGGCCAGAAGTGCTCGGCCGCCTCCCGCGCCTATGTGCCCGCCTCGCTGTGGGAGCGGATCAGGGAGGAGCTGCGGCAGGAGGTGGAGGGGCTGACGATGGGCGATGTGACCGACCTGTCGCACTTCATGGGCGCGGTCATCGACGCCCGCTCCTTCGCCCGGAACAAGGCCGCCCTCGACCGCGCCCACGCCGACCCGACCGTGGAGGTCCTGGCGGGCGGCACCTGCGACGACAGCGTCGGGTACTTTGTGCGGCCGACGGTGCTGGTGGGCACCGACCCGGGCGCCGAGTACTTCCGCGAGGAGTACTTCGGCCCGATCCTGGCCGTGCACGTCTACGAGGACGAGCGCTACGAGGAGATGCTGGACCAGATGGAGTCCGCCTCCCCGTACGCGCTGACCGGCGCCGTGATCGCCCAGGACCGCGCGGCCGTCGCCCACACCATGGAGCGGCTGCGGTTCGCCGCGGGCAACTTCTACATCAACGACAAGCCCACCGGCGCCGTCGTCGGCCAGCAGCCCTTCGGCGGCGGCCGCGCCTCCGGCACCAACGACAAGGCCGGCGCCGCGCAGAACCTGCTCCGCTGGACCTCCACCCGCTCCATCAAGGAGACCTTCGTCCCGCCGACCGACTACCGCTACCCCCACATGGGCTGACACCCCCTGACCCGCCCGCCGCAGCGCAGCAGTGCGCTCGGCGGGCGGGTCGCTGCCCCCAGGCGGACAGCAGGACTTTGCTTCGGCGGTCAGGTGGCGCTTACGCTAAAGTCCTCAGAGGAGCTGAGGACTCGGGAGGGCAGTATGTCGAAACTCGAACCCACGACGGTCATGGAGAGGGCGGCACGGTGAAGAAGGGACAGCTGGGCTTCCTCACCGGAACCCACGTCGTCAATGACATGTACCAGGGTGCGGTGCCCGCGCTTCTGCCGTTCCTGATGTCCGAGCGGCACTACAGCTATGCCGCCGTCTCCGGGATCGCGCTGGCCGCCACCGGACTGTCGAGCGTGGTCCAGCCGGTCTTCGGCATGCTGGTCGACCGCAACCACCGAGGCTGGCTGATCCCTGCGGGCTTCCTCGCCGCAGCAGGCGGCCTCACCGCCGCCGGGCTGGCGGACAGCTATCCGCTCACCTGGCTCTGCGTGGCCCTCGCCGGGATCGGCATGGCCGCCTACCACCCGCCCGCGACCAACCAGGCTCGCGCGGCCGGCGGCCAGTCCCAGCAGGCGATGAGCCTCTTCTCGGTCGGCGGCACCATCGGCGCCTCCCTGGCCCCGGCGCTGGTCACCCTGGTCGTCGGCTCGCTGGGACTGTCCGGCACCGGGCTGCTGGCCATCCCGGCGCTGGTGATGGCCGGGCTGTGGGCGGTGCAGGGACCCTGGATGCGCCGCCGTGGGCACACCCCCGCCGTACCGCTGGTGTCGGGCGGCAGAGCGGCGACCGGGCACCGGGACGACTGGGGGGCCTTCGGCCGGCTGGTCGCGGTCACGGTCGGCTGGTCCATCCCCTATGTCACGGTCACCTCGATGCTCTCCCTGCACGTCCAGCGCGATCTGCACGCCTCCCAGGCGGCGGGCGCGGCGGCGCTCACCTCCTTCACGCTCGCGGGCGCGGCGGGCACCCTGCTCGGCGGCTGGCTGGGGGACCGCCAGGGACGGCTGTTCCCGGTCCGGGCCGGATATCTGCTGGCCGTACCGGCGCTCGCCGGGGTGGCGTTCGCGCCGAACTTCGCCGTCGCCGAGGTCGCCACCGTGGTGTACGGCCTGGCCATGTTCCTGCCGTTCGCACCGCAGGTGACCCTGGCCCAGGACTACCTGCCCAACCGGCCGGGTACCGCCAGCGGGCTGACCCTGGGCCTGGCCATGTCGGTGGGCGGGCTGGCCTCCCCGCTGCTGGGCTGGATCGCCGACGCGCACGGACTGCGGGTGGTGCTGGGTACGGTGCTGGCGGTGCTGCTGGCCGGGCTGGTCTTCGCCGTACGGCTGCGCGACCGGGTCCTGACCGCGCCCCCGGCGGCGGAGCGGGAACCCGTCGAGAGCCGAGTCCTCTGAGGACCGGTATCGTCGCCGCATGACCGTCCGACCGATCCACCACAGCTCACTGGTCGAACAGGCCGTGGCCGAACTGCGCAGGCTGATCGGCGAAGGCGAATGGCCGGTCGGCACCAAGCTGCCCGGCGAGGTGGAACTGAGCCGGCAGCTGGGAGTCGGCCGGTCCACCTCCCGGGAGGCCGTCCGCGCGCTGATCGCCGACGGCCAACTCCGCGCCCAGCACGGCTCGGGGACCTATGTCTCCTCCACCACACCGGTCTCCGAACTCGACCGGCGGCTGCTCCGTGCCGCCGTCTCCGACGTCTACGAGGTGCGGGTGGCCCTGGAGGTCGAGGCGGGCCGCCTGGCAGCCGCCAGACGCACCCCCGACGACATCGAAGCCCTGCGGGCCGCCCTCGGCGCCCGCGACCGGGCCGCCGACCGGGCAGAACTCGTGGAGGCCGATGTGGCCCTGCACCGCTGCGTGGTGACGGCCGCGCACAACCCGGTGCTCAGCCACCTCTTCGACACCTTCCAGGGCGCCCTGCGGCAGGCGGCCACCCAGCTGCTCGCCGATGCCGAGCTGCACCCGCCCGAGCACGGCCGCCGCATCGACGACGCCCACCGGGACCTGGTCCAGGCGATCGTGGCCGGCGACCCGGACGCCGCCGTCGCGGCGACCCGCCGCAACCTGGACCGCACCCTCGACCACCTCCGCGCCGACCCCGCGCCCTGAGGCACCGCCCGGCGCCTCGCGTCCGGGCATCACGCCGGAGGCCCGGGGACCGCGTACGGTCCCCGGGCCCCCTGGCCGTCACTTCCAGCCGGTCAGGCCCGCTCCATACGGGTAGAGCGGATTGCCGTAGGTGGTCGGGACCGGCTGTCCGGCGTCGATCTTCGCCCGGATGTCGGCGCGCTCGGCGGCGGTGGCCCCGAGGTCGTACGGCAGGTTCCAGTCCTCGTTGGCGTCGGCCAGGTTGTCGCCGCCGCCCGGCTTGAGGACCTGGTCGAGGCTCCGGGGCAGCTGCCAGGGCAGCTTCCCACTGGGCGTGTAGTCGCCGAAGAGCAGGGAAGCCGTGGCCGGCCCCACTTCCTCACCGCCCCGGTAGGTCACCACGATGGCGTCCGCCAGGTCGTTCCAGTCGCTGATCACGATCGGCCTGGGCAGGGTCAGCACCACCACCACCGGGATGCCCTGCTTCTTGAAGTTCTGGATCAGGGCCAGTTGGTCGGCCGGCAGGTAGGGCTGGGTGTTGGGCCATGCGGTGGCATGGGTGTAGGAGGGCTCTCCCACCGCCACGACGGCCAACTTGGGCGACGGGCCGGTGTCCTGGAAGACATTGACCCCCGCCTTGGCGGCCCTGGCCTTGATGGCGTCCAGGGTGGTCAGCGAGCCGTAGTCGGGGTGGAAGTAGCTGGACCAGATGCAGCAGGAGGCGCCGTCGGTGGCCCTCGGCCCGGCCACCACGATGTTGTCCCCGGAGTTGAGCTTGACCGGCAGCACACCGTTGTTCTTGAGCAGGGTGTTGGACTCCCGCGACGCCTGGTTGGTCAGCGCCACATAGCTCGGCTGGTGGAAGCGGTACGGACCGTTCACCGGGTCGCCGTACGGGTGGTCGAAGATGCCCAGCTGGAACTTCAGCCGGAGGATGCGGGTCACCGCGTCATTGATCCGGGAGAGCGGCACCTTGGACTCGAAGTCGGCCATGGCGAACCCGACCGCGCCCGGATCGGCCCCGCCCATCACATCGGAGCCGGCGTTGGCCGCGCCCACCCAGGAGGTGGAGGGCAGCCAGTCGGTGGTGATCAGGCCGGTGTAGCCGAGATTCTGCCGCAGATAGGCGAGGATCTTGGCGCTGTCACCGGCCCCCGGGCCGCCCGGGTCGAGGTAGGAGCTGCCCGCGTAGCCCGGCATGATGTTGACCGCCCCGGCCTCCATCGCGGCCCGGAACGGGATCATGTGGTACTTGATGGTCACCCCGTCGTAGGTGATGCCCGCCTCACCGCCGGCGCCCTCACCGGGCCAGTGCTTGACGGTCGCCAGCACGGAGCCGGGGTTGAGCTCCGGCCCGCCCTGGAGCCCGGCGACCAGCGCCCGCAGCTGCGCCGCCGCGACGTCGGCGTTCTCGCCGTTGCCCTCCTGGATACGGGGGTAGAGCACCTTGGTGCCCACCTCGGCGATCGGCGAGAGGGTGCCGCGCGCGCCGACCTCCAGCTCCTCCTTGCGCTGCATGTCGGCCAGCTTGTAGTCGAGCGCGTAGTCCTTGGCCGCCGCCAGCGTGGACTGCAACGGGTAGGTGGTCTGGTAGCCGGCCGTGGTGTCGCCTGCGGAGACCGGCGGGATGCCCAGCCTGGTGGCCGCCGTGGAGACCAGGACGTTGTTGAGGTCGGCCGGCTGCGCCGGTCCGAAGTGCCAGCCGGACATGGGGTACGACTGGACGTTGTAGAACATCTGGTACGCCTTCTCCTCCAGGGTCATCCTGCCGAGGAGGTCGGCGACGCGGGTCTCGACCGGCTGGCGCCAGTCCTCATAGGGCTCGATGGTCCCGTTCTTGTTGAGGTCCCGGGCGCCGTTGACGATGGAGATGCCGTCGTTGGCCTTGGCGATGTCCGGGAGGTAGACGCCGAAGGTGCGGATGTTGGAGGTGGTCCTGGCACCCGACCCGCTCACCGCGACCACGTACCACCTGTAGGTCCACCGGTCGGTGATGTCCCAGGTCGGGGTGTAGCCGGTGCCGGTGACCTCGGCGACCTTGGTGTAGAGGTCCAGCAGGTTGCCCGAGGCGGTGAAGTCGTAGTCGGTACGGCTGACGTTGAGCCAGACCTCGTAGCGGGCGGCGCCGGAGACGGCCGCCCAGGAGAGCGCCGGCCGGCGGGTGTTGGTGATCAGGGCCTTGTCCGCGGGCGCGGACAGGGCGAACTGGTTGAGGGTGGCCGGCGCCTTGGTGGGCCCGGAGAGCAGCGGCGCGGTGGCGGCGGAGGTGTCGACCGTGCCGTACACCTGGAACTCCCACAGCGAGTAGCCGTAGCCGGTGGCCCGGGCGGTGCCGTACAGCCGCACATAGCGGCCCTTGCCGGTGACCGCGAGCTTCTCCACGCCGCCCTTGCCGGAGGTGGTGGTGTAGAGGGTGGTCCAGTTGGCGGCGTCGTTGGAGACGTCGAGGTGGTAGCCGGTGCCGTACGCGGACTCCCAGTTCAGCACGACGCCGCTGATCGTGGCGTTGCCGCCGAGGTCCACCTGCAACCACTGGTTGTCGGTGGGCAGGCTGGACCAGCGGGTGTTGGTCCGGCCGTCCAGCGCTGCGGCGGGGGCGTTGTCGCCCTCCCAGGACGAGGCCGACACCTGCTTGTACGCGGAGATGACCGAACCGGAGAAGTCACCGGGGTCGCCGCCGTTGCCACCGCCGGTGGTGCCGCCCGTGGTGCCGCCGTTGCTCCCGCCGGTGCCGGTGTAGACCGCGAACTCCCAGAGGGAGTAGCCGTAGCCGGTGCCCCGGGCGGTGCCGTACATCCGGACGTAGCGGCCGCTGCCGGTGACGGCGAGGGTCTGGGTGCCGCCGGTGCCGGTGGTGGTGGAGTAGACGGGGGTCCAGGTCTTGGCGTCGTCCGAGACCTGGATCTGGAACGCCGAGGCGTACGCCGTCTCCCAGCTGAGGACCACCTTGCAGAGCGATACGGACGCCCCCAGGTCGACCTGCAGCCACTGCGGGTCGGCCGTGGCGCTGGACCAGCGGGTGCCGGCGTCGCCGTCCACGGCGGCCGAGGCCGGGGTCCCGGCGCCCTCGGTGGACGAGGCCGTCGCCGGGTGGCCCAGCGCCGCGTTGGTGCTGCCGCAGCCGGTCGGGCCGGTGGGGTCGGTCGAGCCGTAGACCTGGAACTCCCAGAGGGAGTAGCCGTAGCCGGTGGCCCGGGCGGTGCCGTACATCCGGACGTAGCGGCCGCTGCCGGTGACGGCGAGGGTCTGGGCGCCGCCGGTGCCGGTGGTGGTGGAGTAGACGGGGGTCCAGGTCTTGGCGTCGTCCGAGACCTGGATCTGGAACGCCGTGGCGTACGCCGTCTCCCAGTTGAGGACGACCTGGTTGACGGTGGCCTTGGCGCCGAGGTCGACCTGCAGCCACTGCGGGTCGGCGGCGGCGCTGGACCAGCGGGTGCCCGCGTCCCCGTCGACGGCGGCCGAGGCCGGGGTTCCGGCGTTCTCGGTGGACGAGGCCGTGGCCGGCCTGCCCTGGGACAGCAGGGTGGAGGCGGCCTGCGCGGTGCCGGTCGAGAAACCGACGGCAGCGCCCATCAGTAGCGCCAGTGCGGCCGCTGCGGCGACCACTGGTCTGCGTTGCCTGATGCTCCGCAGGAAGAGGGACAGGAGGCTCATCTGCATCTCCTTGAGGGGGGTCATGCCTCAGGACCGCGGCCGCTGTTCGGCCGGCCGGCGGCTCACGGTGGCGCGGGCTGCTCCGAACTGGTTGCATAAGCGGGAGAGCGCTCTCCCGGCGAGTGTGGGTGCAGTGGCTGATCACTGTCAACACCTCTGCGGCGCCTGCTGTGGAGCGGGGTGCTGCGCACGGTGCGGCGTGGGGTGGTGCCTGGGTACGGCGCGGGGTCCGGCGTTGGCGCGGGGCGGGGCACGGCGTTGGGCGTGCGGTGCGGCGTTGGGTGCCCGCGCGACCGGAGTACCGCGGTTGCGGATCGCCCCCGTGCGGTGAGGCTTGAAGGGGCGCCTCGCCGCGCGAGCCGCTTCTCCGCAGAGCCGCCTCTCCGCCCCCACCACGGAAAAGGAACGCCGCATGTCCCAGCTGCCCGCGCCCCCCGACCCCGTCCTCGAACCCGCCGCCAGGGAGCTGGCCGGGGCGACCGCTCCGCACCCGCGCATCTACGAAGTGCCGCCCGAGCGGGGCCGTGGCATCCTGGCCGACCTCCAGAGCGTGAAGGGCGTGGAGCGGCCCGAGGTGGACGAGGAGTGGATCACCGTTGACGCGGGCCGCTACGGCCGGGTCCGCACCCGCATCGTCCGCCCCAAGGGCGCCACCGGCGCCCTCCCGGTGGTGCTCTTCATCCATGGCGCCGGCTGGGTCTTCGGCGACGAGAACGTCTACGACCGGCTGGTACGCGAACTCGCCGTCGGCGCCGAGGCGGCGGTGGTCTTCCCCGTCTTCGACCGCGCCCCCGAGGCCAAGTACCCCACCCAGATCGAGCAGAACTGGGCGGTGGGCCAGTGGATCGTCTCCGAAGGAGCCCGGCACGGCCTGGACGGCTCCCGCCTCGCGGTGTGCGGCGACTCGGTCGGCGGCAACATGGCCGCCGTCTTCGCGCTGATGGCCAAGGAGCGCGGCGGTGTCCGGCTCAGCGCCCAGGTGCTGCTGTACCCGGTGACCGACGCAAGCTTTGACACCCCCTCCTACCAGCAGTTCGCCGAGGGCTACTACCTCACCCGCGACGGCATGCAGTGGTTCTGGGACCAGTACACGACCGACCAGGGACAGCGCCGGGAGGTCTATGCCTCACCCCTCCGGGCGTCGGTGGACCAGCTGCGCGGTCTGCCCACCACCCTGGTCATCACCGACGAGGCCGATGTGCTCCGCGACGAGGGCGAGGCATACGCCGCCAAGCTACGCGAGGCCGGGGTGAACGTCACCGCCGTCCGGGTGCTCGGCGTGGTCCACGACTTCCTGATGCTCGACAGCCTCCGCCACTGCCGCGCCACCAATGTCGCCCGCCACCTGGCCACCGACACCCTGTACAGCACCCTGAACGCCAAGCAGCCGCACCCCCAGACGGCCCGCTGACCGGCAGAGCCGCAGGGGCCGTCGCCCGGGTCCGACGGCGGGGGTTCCCCGGCACCCCGACGAGACCGGTGCCCTGGGGCGAGGCGTACCCGGCCAACTCCACGCCGACGCTGCTGTGGGCGCTCTTCGTGGGCGTCTTCGGCGGCTGGTTCGCGGGCTCCTACCTGGGGACGACCGTGCGGCGGCGGCTGGGCCTCGGGTCGGCGCTGGGCGTCCCGTCCATCGTCGCCTGGTCCGGCATCGCCATCGGCATCCGGCTCGGCGCCACCGCCTCCTGGGTGACCCCACCGCACCCCGGATTCCTCGCGGATGCGGCGGGACGCCCCGGCGACTCCTGGGGCGTCGGCCCCTGGATCGCCTGGACGTCGCCGTACTGGCTGCCCGCGCTGATCGCGCTGCTGGTGGCGGTCCGGGCGGTCGGCGCCGTACGGGACCACCGCAGGCACCTGGAGCGCGCGGCCCGGACGGAGGCGGTCACCACCACCGGGCGGCGGGTGTCCGCCGAGGTCACGGAGGTGGGCTCCACCGGCGTGGAGATCGACAACGCGCCGCTCATCCGGTTCACCGTGAAGTTCACCGACCACCTCGGCACCGACCGCTGGGTCACCAGGGAAGGGCGCTTCGACCCGACCCGGCTGCCACGCGCGGGCGATCCGGCGGTCGTCTGGTTCGACCCCGCCGACCTCGCCGACCACGGCGAGCGGAGCCTGATCCCGGTCGCCCTCGGCACCCCCGCCGAACTGCCCGAGAACGCACGCCCCAAGGGCTCCACCCTGTATCTGTGAGGCGCCCCGAGGCGGCGGTACCTCCTTCAGCGGCCGGTGGCCCCGGACTGGTCGGGCTGGTCCGCACGGAGCGCGGCGGAGAGGGCTTCGGCGGCGCCGGACAGCAGCGGGACGGCGCGGTCGATCAGCTCCTGGGTCATCCGGGGCGCGGGCCCGGAGATCGAGAACGCGATCGTGGACGGCGCATCCGGGACCCTCGCGGCGACGCAGCGGACGCCGATCTCATGCTCGCCGTCGTCAAGGGCGTAGCCGTGCTCGCGGACCCGGCCGAGCTGCCCGAGGAAGGTCTGCGGGTCGGTGATGGTGTGCTCGGTGTGCTGCGCCATGCCGGTGCGCTTCAGCAGTGCCAGGACCTCGGCCTCAGGGGCGTCGGCGAGCAGCGCCTTGCCGACGGCGGTGCAGTGCGGCGACACCCGGCGGCCGACCTCGGTGAACATCCGCATCGCATGGCGCCCGGGCACCTGCGCGACATAGACGACCTGGTCGCCGTCGAGCATCGCCAGGTTGGCGGTCTCGCCGAGCTGCTCGACCAGCCCGGCCAGGTGCGGCATCGCCCAGGTGGAGAGCAGTCGGCCGGCGCTCTCGCCGAGCCGGATCAGCCGTGGGCCGAGGACGTACTGCCGGGACTGCTCCTGGCGTACATAGCCGAGGTCCACCAGGGTCCGGATCAGCCGGTGGATGGTGGGCAGCGGCAGCCCGGACCGCTGGGCCAACCCGGAGAGGCCGACGGAGCCGCCGCTGTCGGCGAGCGCTTCGAGCAGGTCGAAGGCGCGCTCGATCGACTGGACCCCTCCGCCCGATCGCGCAGGTGACGGTTGCTCGGTCGTATGGGCGTTCCGCATGGCGAAAGCATACTTTCTCCGAAGCCGCGCCCAAGGTGATTGACTTTCGCATCTCGGAATCTACTATCCACTCAGCAGAAGCCGAAAGTGAACAGCGATGGTGACACCCGCCCCCTGCGATGCGTGAACGACCGGTGAGAGGAGACGACAGATGGCGCACGTGGAGGTGCTCGGCGGTCCGGTCGAGCGCGGCGAGGAGATCCTGACGCCGGAGGCGCTGGCGTTTCTGGCCGGGCTGCACCGCGAGTTCGCCGCCCGGCGCGGTGAACTGCTGGAAGCGCGGGCCCGGCGCCGCGCCGAGGTGGCGCGCACCGGGCGGTTGGACTTCCTGGCCGAGACACGCGGCGTACGCGAGTCGGACTGGACCGTGGCGCCCGCACCGGAGGACCTGCTGGACCGCCGGGTCGAGATCACCGGGCCCACCGAGCGGAAGATGACGATCAATGCGCTGAACTCCCGAGCCCGGGTCTGGCTCGCCGACCTGGAGGACGCGAACACACCGCACTGGCGGAACGTGGTCGGCGGGCAGGTGAACCTGTACGACGCGGTCCGCCGCACCATCGCGTTCACCTCCGAGGAGGGCAAGGAGCACACCCTGGCGACCGACCGGCGCCTGGCGACGATCGTCATGCGGCCGCGCGGCTGGCACCTCGACGAGCGGCATCTGCTGGTGGACGGCGTGCCTGCGGTGGGCGCGCTGGTGGACTTCGGGCTCTACTTCTTCCACAACGCCGCCGAGCTGCTGGCCCGGGGGAGCGGCCCCTACTTCTACCTGCCCAAGATGGAGAGCCATCGGGAGTCGCGGCTCTGGAACGACCTCTTCACCCTCGCCCAGGAGCGGCTGGGCATCCCGCACGGCAGCGTCCGCGCCACCGTGCTGATCGAGACCATCCCGGCGGCCTTCGAGATGGACGAGATCCTCTACGAGCTGCGCGAGCACGCCTCCGGGCTGAACGCCGGCCGCTGGGACTACCTGTTCAGCGTGATCAAGTTCTTCCGCGACTCCGGTCCCGACTTTGTGCTGCCGGACCGCAACGCGGTGACGATGACCGCCCCGTTCATGCGCGCATACACCCGGCTGCTGGTGCAGACCTGCCACCGGCGCGGCGCGTTCGCGATGGGCGGGATGGCGGCGTTCATCCCGAGCCGCAGGAACCCGGAGATCAATGAGCGCGCGTTCGCCAAGGTGCGCGAGGACAAGGAGCGCGAGGCCGGCGACGGCTTCGACGGCTCCTGGGTCGCCCACCCGGACCTGGTGCCGCTCTGCCAGGAGGTCTTCGACCGGGCGCTCGGCGAGCGGCCGAACCAGCTCGACCGGCCCGGCGACCGCATGGACGTCACCGCCGAGCGGCTGCTCGACCTCAGGTCCACCCCCGGCGAGGTCACCGAGGCCGGGCTGCGCAGCAATGTGCACGTCGGGCTGCACTACCTGGAGGCGTGGCTGCGCGGCACGGGCGCGGTCGCCATCGACAACCTGATGGAGGACGCCGCCACGGCGGAGATCTCCCGCTCCCAGATCTGGCAGTGGGTGCACAACCGGGTCAGGCTCGGCACCGGTGAGCAGGTCACCACCGAGCTGGTGCAGCGGATCGTCACCGAGGAACTGGCGGCGACCCTGGAGTCGGTCGGCCCCGACGCCTTCCGCTCCGGCCGCTTCGAGGACGCCCGGCGGATCTTCTCCGAGGTGGCGCTGGCCGACTCCTACCGCGACTTCCTGACCCTGCCCGCGTATGACGCCGTCATCGAGTCCGGCGCATGACCACCGCCGACCGGGTCACCGGCCTCGCCGCCGAACTCGACCTCCGGCTGGCCGCAGCCGACGGGCAGCTGAGCACCGCGTACCCGGGCGAGCCATCGGGCCGGCAGCCGGTGCACACCGTCTATGTCCCGGCCGATCGCTACACCGAGGACACGGTGCCCAGCTGGGGCCGGGAGGCCCGGGCGGTGCTGGCCGGGCACGGCCGGACCGCCCACGAGCTGGCCGACGCGCTCGGGCTGCCGCCCCGGACGGCGGTGGAGGTGTACGACCGGGTCCGGGCCAAGCTGGAGCGCGAGCCCGTCGAGGACCTGAGGATCGACTTCGAGGACGGGTACGGCAACCGCCCGGACACCGAGGAGGACGCCGCCGTCCAGGCCGCCGCGAAGGCACTCGCCACCGCGACGGCCGACGGCAGGGGCTCGCCGTTCTGCGGCCTCCGGTTCAAGGGCTTCGAGGCACCGACCCGGCGGCGCGGCCTGCGTACCCTGGCGCTCTTCCTGGAGCACCTCGGCCCGCTGCCGGACGGCTTCGTCGTCACGCTGCCCAAGGTGACCTCCGTGGACCAGGTCGAGGCGATGGTGCTCACCGCCGAGCGGCTGGAACCGTGGTACGGGCTGGAACCCGGCAGCCTGCGGTTCGAGATCCAGGTGGAGACGCCGCAGGCCATCCTGGGCGCCGACGGCACCGCGCCGGTGGCCCGGATGGTCCATGCGTCGGCCGGGCGCTGTACCGGTCTGCACTACGGCACCTATGACTACTCGGCGGCGCTCGGCGTCTCCGCGGCGCACCAGAGCCTGGAGCATCCCGTCGCGGACCACGCCAAGGCGGTGATGCAGGTCGCCGCCGCCGGTACCGGCGTCCGCGTCTGCGACGGCTCGACCAATGTGCTCCCGGTCGGCGGCAGCGAGGCGGTCCACGCCGCCTGGCGGTTGCACGCCCGCCTGGTCCGGCGCTCCCTGGAGGGCGGCATCCACCAGGGCTGGGACCTGCATCCGGGTCAGCTGCCGAGCCGGTACGCGGCCGTGTACGCCTTCTTCCGCGAAGGGCTGCCCGCTGCGGCCGCCCGGCTGCGCAGCTATCGGGAACGCGCCGACTCCGGCTTCCTGGACGAGCCCGCGACCGCCCGGGCGATGGCCGGCTTCCTCCTCCGAGGGCTCGACTGCGGCGCCATCGACGCGGCCGAGGTCCACACCCTGGTCGGCATCGACCCGCCCGCACTGCGCAGCCTCACCCGGTGACCGGCGCAAGGCATGGACGGTCGGTGTGCGCGACCGGATCCGCCGCCTGGCGGAATGACGGGAGGTGCCGCGTGACGGCCGAGCTGGATGTGCTGCTCCGGGCCCGCCGCGTGGTCACCGCCGCCGGCGAGGTGGCGCGCAGCATCGGCGTACGGGACGGGCGGGTGGCCGCCGTCGAACCGCTGGACGCCGACCTCACCGCCGCCGAGGTGGTCGAACTCGGCGCCGACGAGGTGCTGCTGCCCGGGCTGGTGGACACCCATGTGCATATGAACGACCCCGGCCGGACCGCGTGGGAGGGGTTCGGGAGTGCCACCCGGGCGGCTGCGGCCGGCGGCGTCACCACGGTCGTCGACATGCCGCTGAACAGCATCCCGCCGACCACCGACATCGCGGCGCTCCGGACCAAGCGCAGGACCGCCGAGGGCCGGGTGTATGTCGACGTCGGCTTCTGGGGCGGCGCCGTACCGGGCAACCTCGGCGACCTGCGCGGGCTGCACGACGCCGGCGTGTTCGGGTTCAAGGGCTTCCTGCTGCACTCCGGCGTGGACGAGTTCCCGCCCCTGGAGCCGGACGAACTGGCGGCCGCGCTGCGGGAGATCGGGTCCTTCGACGCCCTGATGACCGTGCACGCCGAGGACGCGCACACCGTCGCCCATGCACCGGCCCCGTGCGGCGCGCGCTACCGCGACTTCCTGCGCTCCCGCCCCCGCCTCGCGGAGAACCTCGCCATCGCCCGGGTGATCGAGCTGGCCCGGCGGACCGGCTGCCGGGTGCACCTCCTGCACCTGTCCAGCGCGGACGCGCTGCCGGTGATCCGCTCGGCCCGGCGCGACGGCGTCCGGCTCACCGTGGAGACCTGCCCGCACTATCTGACGTTCAGCGCGGAGGAGATCGCGGACGGCGCCACCCAGTTCAAGTGCTGCCCGCCGATCCGCGAGGCGGCCAACCGCGAACTGCTCTGGCAGGGGCTCGCCGACGGCACCATCGACTGCGTGGTCTCCGACCACTCACCCTGCACCCCGGAGCTCAAGCGGTTCGACAGCGGCGACTTCGGCGCCGCCTGGGGCGGCATCGCCTCGTTGCAGCTCGGCCTGCCGGCGGTGTGGACCGAGGCCCGGCGCCGAGGCCACGCGCTCACCGACGTGGTGCGCTGGATGGCCCAACGCCCGGCGGAGCAGGCAGGGTTGGCGGACCGGGGCCGGATCGCGCTCGGCCGCCAGGCCGACTTCTGCGTCTTCGCACCCGACCAGGTCTTCGTGGTCGACCAGGAGCGACTGCACCACCGCAACCCGGTGACGCCCTACCACGGCCGCCCGCTCGCGGGCGTGGTCCGCACCACCTGGCTGCGCGGCGTACCGATCGACCTCGACAGCCCGCCGCAGGGCCGGCTGCTCACCCGAGGAGGGGCATGACCACCAAGGACTTCACCCGGCTTCCCGACCTGGCCTCGCGCTCGCTGGCCGGCAGCGTGGTGTACGCCAATAACGAGCTGTTCGCCGAGCGGGAGAACCTGATCAAGCCCGAGCCGTCGGTCTTCTCGGCGGAGGACTTCGGCCACAAGGGCAAGGTGTACGACGGCTGGGAGACCCGGCGCCGCCGCGAGCCCGGGCACGACTACGCGATCGTCCGGCTCGGCGTACCGGGCGTGGTGCACGGTGTGGTGATCGACACCGCCTGGTTCAAGGGCAACTACCCGCCGTACGCCTCGGTGGAGGCGACCAGCGCGGAGGGGGCGCCGTCCCCGGCGGAGCTGGAGCAGGCGACCTGGGAGACGATCGTGGAGAAGACCGCGATCAAGGGCGACACCGAGAACCCCTTCGAGGTGGCCGACCCGCGCCGCTGGACCCATGTCCGGCTGACCATCTACCCCGACGGCGGCGTGGCCCGCTTCCGGGTCCACGGCAGGCCGGTGCCCGACCCCCGGTTCCTGGACGGCACCATCGACCTGGCCGCGCTGGAGCACGGCGGCGACGTGGTGGACTGCTCGGACACCTTCTACTCCTCGCCGGTGCAGCTGCTGCTGCCCGGCAGGGCCCGGATCATGGGCGACGGCTGGGAGAACGCCCGCCGCCGCGACGGCGGCAACGACCATGTGACGGTCAGGCTGGCGGCGCGCGGCCGGGTCCGCCGGGTCGAGATCGACACCTCGTACTTCATCGGCAATGCGGCCGGCTGGGCCTCGCTGCGCGGAGCCGATGCCGAGGGCAGCGAGCCCGGCGAGGGTGCGGAGTGGACCGAGCTGGTTCCGAAGACCCGGCTCCAGCCGGACACCCGGCACTTCCTGCGGCCGGTGTCGGCCGCACCGGTCACGCACCTCCGGCTGGACGTCTTCCCCGACGGCGGCCTGGCCAGGCTCCGGGTCCACGGCGAACTGACCGCCGACGCCCACCGCGCGGCCGTACTGCGCTGGCTCGACCTGCTCCCCGCCGACCACGCCGTCCAGGTGCTGAGCGGGGCGGGCGTTCCCCCGGAGACCGCCGATGACCTCCTCCGCCGACGGCCGTTCGCCGCCGGCGGCGTGCTGCCACCGACGGTGCTCGCCGCCTTCCTCGGCCGCTGACGGGCGACGGCGACTGGCTGCCGAAGGCACGGACAGGGCAGGGTGGGAGGCGCACACACGGCGACCTCAGGACCAGGAGTGACGATGACCGCCGCCGACCTGACCCCCATCGAACTCGGCCACCTGGAGCGCGCCGTG
The DNA here is from genome assembly GCF_003258605.2 of Peterkaempfera bronchialis. NCBI lineage: Bacteria > Bacillati > Actinomycetota > Actinomycetes > Kitasatosporales > Streptomycetaceae > Peterkaempfera > Peterkaempfera bronchialis. The sequence goes on along the minus strand of NZ_CP031264.1, from coordinate 187,221 downwards.
CACCTGGCGGCCGAGGCGCTGCGGACCGGCGACGAGCCGTTCGGCTCGGTCCTGGTCGGCGCCGACGGACAGGTACTGGCGGAGGACCGCAATCGGGTGCACAGCCTGGACGACCCCACCCAGCACCCGGAGTTCGCCCTGGCCCGATGGGCCGCCACCCACCTCACCCCGGAGCAGCGGGCCACGGCCACGGTCTTCACCTCGGGGGAGCACTGCCCGATGTGCTCGGCCGCACACGGCTGGGCCGGCCTCGGCCGCATCGTCTACGCCCACTCGGCGGCCCAGTTGGCGGACTGGCTGGCCGAGCTGGGCGTGGCACCGCCGCCGGTCCGCTGCCTCGCGATCCAGGACATCGTGCCCGGCCTGCCGGTCCAAGGACCGGTCCCCGCCCTGGCCGACCGCCTGCGCGGCCTGCACCGCACCTTCCACCGCTCGGCCCGCGAACAGTAGGCACCCGGCGGCGCCTACGCAGCCGGCATCGCCGGCCGGAGGCAGCCATGAGCCAGGTCCTGTCATAAGGGGTCCAGTAGGTGAAGGCCACATCCCAGCCGACCCGGGCCAGATTCAGCACCACGGACGCAGCGATCCCCGCCGAACGTCCCCCGCAGCATTCGACCGCTGTCCATGCAGCCGCCGCTCCAGCTCACGGGCCATCGTGGATGAAAGGCACCCAGAGAGTCGGGTCGGTGAGGTTCGCGTCGCGAAGCTCGGCGACGGCGTGGTGGAGGGCGACGGCGGCCCCGGCGGAGTCCATAGGGCCCGAGACACCGAGATGGCGGTAGAAGGCGGCGGCCAGGATGGGTGCGGCCTGGTCATGGACGGACCACTGGGTGGCGACGACATGCCGGAATCCCGCCATACGGAGAGCGGCAGCGGTGTGGATGGCCTCGTCCGGGAGCCGCCCACCGCCCACAGCGGTATGGCAGGCGGACAGGAACGCGAGATCCGCCGTCTCCAGCGGGAGATCCGCGAAGTCGAGCACATTCATGTCACCGTCCCGCAGGGCCAAGCCCGAGTCGGTGGGGGAGGCCATGTCGAGGCTGCCATGGCACGCGAAATGGGCCCATGTGTGGTCCAGCAACTGCTCCCGTACGGCCGCCACGGTAGCGGCGTCGTCGACCAGTACGGTCAGCCGTTGCCGGCCGAAGACCTCTTCGAGCATCCCGAGTTCCGTCGCGACCCCGGGCAGCGGATCGTGACCGCGTCCGGTGTCGGTCAGCGCGACGGCCACCACTCCCGCGCCGGCGGCGACCGGCCGCCGCCGGGCGTCGATGAGTGCGGACAGGGTGGCGGTGTACGACGAGACCACGGCGAACGGCGATCCGACCGGCTCTGCGCGGTCGGCGCTGGTACGCGGGTAGCGGCCCGCCGCGTGCAGCGGCAAGGTCATCAGCGATGCCGTGGGGCACCACCACAGCCGGGGTGGCGTCTCGGACGCGTACGAGAACGCCAACCGGTCGAGCACCGGGCGGGCAATGCGCTCCCACAGCCACTCCAGGGTGTCGTGCACGGTGTGCCGTGCGCGTTCCCTCGCCCGGCCGGTGGCGCCGGGTTCCTGCGCCAGCGCCAGGTGCTCCCGATAGGTGTTGGAGACCGTGTCCATCTCCGGGACGTCCACGTCGGGCAGTGGCACGACCTCGACCTGCCCGTCGGGCATCACAAGCAGCGCATCGCAGCGGATCGTGCTGATGTTGACGATGACGACGGGGCCCTTCCCGGCTGCGGGGACCAGCGCTTCGAACGAAGGCGGGCCGAGAAAGGTCTCGAATCCCCGCAGCTGCCGTACCTTGCCGAGTAACCGCGTCCATTGGTCTGCCAGCCGCATACGGGACTCGGGGCTGAGTGCCGCGTGGCCGTTGAGCGTTGCGCGGACCTGCTCCAGCTCCGCCGCCAGGGCCGGGTCCTTCGCGGCGAGGGCCGCCAGGTCCTCGCGCAGGTGCAGGGTCGAGCGCCACAGCACCGACCGCCCCTGTTCCAGCAGCTCCACGGCCAGCTTGGGCTGCCCGGTGGCGATGGCCAGGGCCGCCGCGTCCCTCGGCATCGCAGCGCCGTCCCGCAGACTCTGTTCCTGGTCGCCTCGGTCGAGACCGATCCACCCGAACTCCGACAGCAGGGACACCGCGACGCGCGACGCCGCCAGGGCATCGCCGGTGTCGCCTGCCTCCAGCGCCACACCAGCCCAGTACCGAGCGGCGAACAGCCGGTCCTGGACGGACGATCCCGCGGCGTTCGCCGCTGCTCGCAGCGCATCCAGCGCCGCTTCGTGATCGGATTCGAGCCCATCCCGCACAAAGCGGCCGAGCAGTGCTGTCGCCAGACCCGTCATGACCTCGGCGTAGACGACCTCGGTCTTTTCCAAGGCATTGGCCGACGCCGTGAGGACTTCTATCGCCTCGGCGAGCGCCGCCTGCCGTCGGCCATCGTCCGTGTCGTCTGCGTCGTCTGCGTCGTCGCTCAGCAGCAGGCGGCCCAGTATGCGCTGCGCATCCACCTTGGCCTGGCTGCTCACCGCGAGGGCAGCCGCCTCCCGTGCCGCCGCGATGGCTTCCTCCCGCTTGCCGTCGGCACTCAGAGCCTTGGCCAAATGGAGCAGCAGGAACGGCCGGTCCGTGTGCATGGGCGGGAGTACGGACAGCGCATGGCGGGTCGCGTCCGCGCTGGTGGGGCCGTCAGTGGCGATCACGGCTTTGACCAATGTCCGGGGATGGTGCGTCGGCTCCGCCGACACGGCATGTCGCATCCGCTCTGCCGCCTCCTCGGCTTCGTGGTCGTCCGCGGCTCGTCCGGTCAGATCCGCGCGAATACGCAGCGCCGATATGAGATTGACGGAGGACCGCGTGAGCTGCGGCGTGTCATGTGCGGCGGTTGCCGCAGCGGTTGCCTCGCGAAGCACCTCGACTGCTTCGTTGATATCGTCCAGTGAGCCGCGCTGCGTTCCTCGCAGCAGCAGAGCTGCCCCGAGGTTGCTCAGCGGGACCGCGACACCGGGGAGCCGGCGGACCGCCGCACGGCCCAGCGTGATCGCCTCGTCCAGATCCACAGTCGCGTCGGCGTGGCGGAACAGTGCGACCAGGGCCCCGCAGAGACTCGATTCGAGTGCCGCCCGAGCCTGCTCGGTACCACGGTGCTGCCTCAGTGCCGGCCTGCCGACCTCATCCACAGCCTTGAGCAGCGGACCGGCAATGAGGGTGACTTCGAATTGGGCATTCAGCAGCGCGATCAGGGCGTGTGCGGCGGTCAGGCGCTCCGGGTGCCCTGACGCCAGACCATCCAGCGCCTCACGCGCCACACTGACGGCCTCTTCGAGGTCGGCGACATCCCCACGCAACTCGTACCGGTATCGAAGGACATCGCGGAGGTCAGCCAGCATTCTGCTGCGTGACCGGTGGCGGCGGCCTGCCAACCGCACAGCCTCCCGGCTGAGGGTGACCGCTCGTACCAGGCGGGCGTCGTTGCCGGTCGCGGTGAACTCCCGATAGGCCGATTCGGCCGCCGCACGCAGCACCTCCGGCCCAGCCTTTCGCCTTTTCGCCCAGCGGGACCGTGAAGCGAGAAGGGCCTTCGCATTGCCGGCGGCCTGCCGATGGCCCATCGCAGCGGCGAGTTGAAACCAGAGCAGTGCGTCCGGATCCCCCGCGTTGTGGAGCAGTACGCCGAGGTTGTTGGCCGCCTCCGGATGTCCGGCGTTGTGCGCACGGACGTACCAGTCATGTGCTTCAGCGGTGCGTCCCCGGCGCTCCGCCAGCAATCCGCAGTTGTACATGGCGTTGAACTCGCCGAGCGCTGCGGCTTTGAGGAATTCCTGCTCGGCCTCCACCGTGCGCCCATGTCGTTCCAGTTCCACACCCTGGAGGAGAAACTGCCATGCCCGTTCCCCCTCGTCTTCACCAACCGGCATGCGTTGCCCCCTCGTCGCACAATTGGTTGGAACCGGTCTCAGGCTAGACGATCGCTCACTACAGTGAGGCCATGTCAGAAGCTCCCCTCCCCGCCTATGTGGTCACCACCGACTACAGATGGACCGACCGCGCCTACGATCTCCTGGAGGCGCAGGAACTCACGGTGAAGCCGCACAACGAGGACACCGCGCCGTGTTTCGTCGTGTCCGGGCGGTGCCCGCGCTGCGACCACCACCTCGTCGACCGGCAGGTCACCGTCGCCCTCACCGGCATGGCCGGCGCGAGTCGCGGCTCCAACGGCGATCCCCAGGAAGCCGTGGTACTGGACGTGACCTGCGGCTGCGGCACCGCGCACCAGGACGCGCCGACCGGCGTGACCGGATGCGGGGTCAGCTTCCGCATCGAATTGACCGCTGAATGAACCTTCGCCCCCGCCGACCGCAGCGACCGCCCAGCGAGACGGACTTGGCCGAGCGGGACCGGTTCCGGGCACTGGTGCGCGAGTCGCTACCGGGCGTGCGGGCCAGTGCGGAGGTCTGGCGGAACGGCCTGGCTGCCTTCATCACCTTGCTCGGCGCGGCGATTGTGGTCAAGGGCCGGACCACCACCGCCGAACTCCCGATCGGGTGGCGGCTGGCTGTCACGGTCCTCGTCGGTGGGGGGCTGGCCCTCGCCGTGGTGGGACTCTGGCACGCCTTGGCCGCGCAGGCCGGGGCGAGCCCGCTTGCGGTCACCCTTGCCGATATCCACCGCGACCACGGGTCGGTCGACGCCTTCGAGGTCGCCACGGCGATACGGGCCGCGCGCAGACTCACCCTCGCCCGCCGGACCGTGGCGCTGGCCCTGGCCAGCCTGTTCATTGGCACAGCGCTCACCTGGTGGGCGCCGAGCGAGCAGCCTGGATCCATACGGGTGACCCACGGCACCGACACCACCTGCGGGACACTGCTGTCGGCCGACGGCGGCACGCTGCGGGTGTCTGCGGAGGGGCGTGCCGATCCGGTGGTGATACCGCTGACCGACATCAGGGACATGGTGGTGACCGCCGACTGCAGCTGACTGCGGCGCACCACAGCCCGCGCGCGGCCCCGACAGAGAGACCGAACCCGAGTCCCCCGGACTTCCTGGCCAGGCTTTCCGGACGCCCACGCCCCTGCCCCGCGCGGACCGGCGCGCAAGGTACGAGCCGCCCCGGCCGCGCCGGCGTGACGCCCCACCCCCGGTAGGGACGGACGGCAGGAAGCATCCTCACCGCTGCACCACCGGCCCTAGCGCCGGGCCCGGCCCGGGCCACGTCCGGCGAATGGCGGGAACTGCGCATCAGCCGGGCCCGACTACTGTCACGTGGAAGAGAGCTTGGAGCACGCGGGCCACGCCGCAGTGGACTCCCGAGACGTCAGGAACGGGCTTGAGCTGCGGTTTCGTGGCGTGGTGTGCCGTCACGGCCGGTTGGAGGCCGTACACGGCGTCGAACTCGACGTGGCCTGCGGCGAGCGGGTGGCACTGACCGGCACCAACGGCTCAGGGAAGACCACGCTGCTGCGTGCCGTCCTGGGACTGCACCGGCAGGTGTCGGGCGAGATCCTGGTCGGGGGTCGGGGCGACCGCACGGCGGCCGAGCGCGCCTGGCGGCGCAGGGCGTGCGGGTGGATCCCGCAGCGGCCCGCTGCGGGGCGGTTCCCGCTGCTGGCGCGCGAGCTGCTGGCGAGCAGCGGCGCGGCGGGCGAGGCGTACGCCGCCGCCGAACACCTGGGCGTGGGGGCGCTCGGGGACCGGCCGCTGAGCAGCCTCTCCGGCGGCCAGCTGCAGCGCATGCACCTGGCCCGGGCGGTGGGCTGTGTGGCCGCGGGAGCGGGGGTACTGCTCGCCGACGAGCCGACGGCCGCACTCGACTTCGCCGGTCAGGAGGAGGCTGCGGAGGTCCTCACGGGCCTCCCGGTGACCCTGCTGGTGGTGACCCACGACCGGGCGATGGCGGCGCGCTGCGACCGGACGCTGGAGATGGCCGCGGGGCGGCTGCGGGAGGTCCGGTGAGCGTCCTCGGGCAGGTTGGCGACCTGCTGCACCTCGTACCCGTACAACGGGCCGGGGTGGGACTGCTGCTGGCCGCCGCCGGGCTGCCGGTGGTGGGCGTGGTGATCGTCGGTCTGGACATCATGCCGGTGCGCTTCGCGATGATGCATGTGGCCCTGCTCGGAATAGCGGTGGGCCAGCTCATCGGGCTGGACCCGGTGGTGTGCGCGCTGCTCGCCTGTGCGGCGGCGGGAGCGGGCGTGGCACCGCTCGCCCGCACTCCTGACGGCCTGTCGGGGGCGATGGGGCTGCTGATGAGCCTGGCCATCGCTGCCGCCCTGCTGCTGCTCGCCCTGTCGGGGGTCAACGCCAACGGGGCGTTCGCGCTGCTCTGGGGGTCGATCCTGGCGGTGCGCCCGACCGACCTGCTGCTGCTGGGCGTCCTCGCGGTGGCGGTCCCCGGGCTGTTCTGGTGGCGCCGCAGGGACCTGGCGCTGCTGCTGCACGACCGCGAGCTCGCGCTGTGCTCGGGGGTGCCCGTCCAGCGGCTCACCGTCCTGCTGCTGGTACTGGTCGCGGTGGCGGTCGCCGGGGCGATCCGGCTGACCGGCGCGCTGCTGGTGGACGCGCTCACGCTGCTTCCGGCACTCGCCGCCCGGCGGCTCGGCCGCTCCCTGGTGTCGATCACGACGTGGGCGGTCGTCATCGGCGTCGCGGTGAACACCGCCGGCTTTCTCGCGGCACTGGCGTGGGATCTGCCACCCGGGCCGGTCCTGGTACTCGCGGCGGGGGCGGTCGCCCTCGCCGTTCATCTGATACCCGAACGGAGAACAAGCTCATGGCGCGCTTCCGCGTCCTCTGCCGGTCCCTCGTCGCACTGAGTGCGGCGGCGCTGCTGCTCAGCGGCTGCGGCAGCAGCTCCGGCCCGTCCACGGACACGGCCGACCAGTCCGCCTCGCCCGCCGCGGCCCCGGGCCCGGTCGTGGTGGCCACCTCCACCTGGGAGGCGGCGCTCGCCGAGGCGGCCGGAGCCCGCCATGTGAAGTCCATCGTCCCGGCGTCGATCAAGCACGCCCCCGACTACGAGCTCAAGCCGTCCGACCTGATCGCTATCGCGAACGCCGACTATGTGCTGTACGCGTCCTTCGAGCCGTTCGCGGGCAAGGTGAAGGAGGCGGCGTCCGCCAAGGCCAAGCTGGTGGAGGTCACCCTCGACAACGGCCGTACCGCGGCTTCGGCCGAGGTGACCCGGTTGGGCAAGCTGTTCGGCACCGAGCAGGACGCCGCCAGGTGGAACCGGTCCTTCTCCGAGCGCTGGGAGGAACTGCAACAGGAGCTCAAAGCCTCGTGGCCCGGTGGACAGCCCCCGGTGGTGGTCGCCCAGGTGTTCACCACCTGGGCCGCCGACCTGGCAGGGATCACGCCGGCCGGAACCTACGGCCGGGAGCAGGTGACCCCCGCCCAGCTGTCCGAACTGTCGGCGAAGAAGCCCGCGTTCGTACTCGACAACGAGAACATGTCCACCGGTACGGTGCTGCCCGACTCCGGGGCCAAGCAGTTGGACATCGCCAACTATCCGGGTGACGACCTCGACCTGCTCGCGGTCTACACCAAGGCGGCCGAGCAGCTGAAGAACGCGTTCTCGGGTTCCTGAGCGTGCCGCCGGCGGTGCGGAGGGAGGACCGGCCTCTCCCCGCACCGCCGACGCGCGCCGCGGGCGTCAGCCGGGCTGCTGCGCAGGGTCGGCCGCGGCCAGCCGCCGACGCAGCGCGGCGCGGTCCGGCTTGCCCGCCGGTGTGAGCGGCAGCCGGTCGGTCACGACCAGCAGACGCTCGGGGTGTTTGCAGCGGTCCAGGCCACGCCGTTCCAGGTGGGCGCAGAGGTCCTGGAGCGTGGGGACACGGCCGGGCCGGGGCACCACGCAGGCGGCCAGGACCTCGCCCATCAGCGGGTCCGGCACGCCCACGCACATCACGTCCCGCAGGTCGGGATGGGTGGACAGCTCGCCCTCGACCTCGGCGGGGCTGATGTTGGCGCCGCCGCGGATCACGATCTCCTTGAGCCTCCCGACCACCCGCAGCCCGCCGTCGGCGTCGAGAACGCCCAGGTCGCCGGTGCGGACCCAGCCGTCCCGGGTGCGGTAGCGCACATTGAGCTCGGGCGTGCCGACGTAGCACATCGGGGTCATCGGGCCGAGCGCAAGGATCTCGCCGACCTCGCCGGGGGCCGCGTCGGCCCCGGGGTCGGAAGCGGCGGCGCCCGGCCCCGGGCCCTGGAACGGGGTGATGCGGATCGAGGCGACGGCCGGGTCGGGGCGGCCCACCGCGATGCCGGGCCCGTCTGCCGTGGCGGCCTCACCGCCGTGGCCGGTGTGGCAGTTGACGCCGTCTGCGGAGCCGTAGAGGTTGACCACGCGGCAGCCGAAGGCCCTGCGGGCCTCCGCCGCCGTGGACGCGTCCAGCGGCGAGCCGCCCAGCACCAGAGCGGTGAGCCCGCTGCCGACCTCCTCCGCTGCGCCCTCCTCCGCTGCGCCCTCCTTCTCCAACTGCTGGAGCATCATGCGCACCATGGTCGGCACACCCAGCACATGGGTGGGACGGTGACGGCGGATCGCATCGAGTGCGGCCTCGGGATCGAAGCGGTCCAGCAGCACCAGGGTCCCCCCATGGCGGGCGAGGACGGCGGCGGTGCCGTTGCTGCCGAAGGCGGAGGCCAGCGGCACCAGGAACAGGCAGCGCGGCGGCTCGCCGCCGGCCAGCAGCGACCCCAGGAAGTTGCCGCGCCCGCCTGCCAGGGCGTTGTGCGAGTAGGCCACCATCTTGGGTTCGGTCTCGGACCCGGAGGAGACCAGGATCCGTGCCGCCTCGTCAGGATCGGGCCGGGCGGGGGTGAAGGCGCTGCCGTCGCTGCGCAGCAGCTCCGCCATGGACAGGCACCCCGGGGGGACCTCCCCGCGCCCGGCCGCGACCACAGAGCGCAGGGCGGGCAGCTCCGGAGCCGCCTCGGCCAGCTCCCGGGCGTGCTGCCGACCGCGGTACTCGACGGCCGCGATCACCGCCCGGGCCTCGGCGCGGGCCAGCAGCGACATCGCCTCCCGGGTGCCGCGCCCCACCGGGAAGGGCAGGGCGACGGCGCCCAGGGCGGCCAGCGCCAGGTCCGCCATCACCGCGTCGCGGTTGTTGGGGAGTTGGACACCCACCACGTCGCCGGGGCGTATGCCGGCCTCGGCGAGTCCGGTGGCCAGACATCGGGCCTGCACATCCAGGCGGGTCCAGCAGACCTTGCCGGTGGCGTCGATCACGGCGGTGCGGTGCGGGTCTGCGGTGCGGCGGGCCCGGTAGAGGGAGTACAGGTCCAGGTCGGGGTAACTGCCGTCGGCGGCCCAGGCGCGGCGCAGGGCGGCGGGGACGAGGTCGGGGAAGCGGGACGTCATGACAGCCTCCAGGGGGTGGGGACGGCGAGGGCTCCGTGGGCGTCGCGGGTCAGCGCGCCGCGCAGCCGGGGATCGTCGGGCAGGGCCGCGAGGTCGGTGCTGACGGCGGTGGCGTGGAGGCCGAGACCGCGCAGTTCGGCGACGGCCTCGGCGGTGCCCAGGTCGCGCAGCCGGGCGCTGTGGGAGCGGGCGTCGGCGGCGTCGGCGTCGGCGGGTGCGATCCAGCCGTCAGCGGTGCGCAGCGGGCGGCGGAAGCCCGCCGGGCGGCGGGGGGCGCGGCCGGAGGCGGCCCGGCCGAGGGCGGGTGCGGTGAGCAGTTCGGCGGCGGCGAGCAGCGAGGACTCCGCCCGTACGCCGCGTCCCGTACGCTCCCGCAGCACCAGCGCCGCCAGCACCGCCTCGGCACCGAGCAGCCCGCCGAGGACATCGAGCAGGGTCATCAGGGAGGGGGCGGCGGGCTCGTCGGCGGGGCGGACCGCCTCGCCGACGCCGGTGCGGGCCTGGACCATGAAGTCGGTGCCCATCGGCGCGTCGGGCAGCCGCCCGGCCCAGCCGCTGGTGTGGGCGTACACCAGGCCGGGGTTGACGGCGCCGAGGCCGTCGGCGTCCAGGCCGAGCTGTTCGGCCTTGCCGGGGGCCCAGTTGTGGAGGAAGACATCGGCGCGGGCGGCGAGGTCGCGCAGGTCGGCCCGGCCCGCCGGGCTCTTGATGTCGATCTGCACCGCGTCCTTGCCGCGGTTGAGGGCGAGCCAGCGGGCGGAGAGGCCGGAGGTGCAGGGCGGCATGCCGCGCAGCGGGTCGCCGCCGGGCGGTTCGATCCGGACCACCCGGGCGCCGAGCAGGCCGAGCAGATGGGCGGCCAGCGGCGCCTGAATGCGGCGTCCGGCCTCCAGCACGGTCAGTCCGGCCAGCGGGCGGGCCGTCTCCGGCGTGCCCGTGGGGGCGGTACGGCCCGCGTCCGCCGGGTGCAGGGACCAGGGGGCGCCGGTGTGCGGTTCACCGGCCCGTTCGGCGAGGGTGTGCAGCGGACAGACCTGGGCGCCGGAGACATCGGCGGCATGCCGGAGCCGTTCCCAGGAGGAGGCGCGGGCGGTGGTGTGCAGCGCCTCGGGCAGCGGGGCGCAGGCGGTGGCGTACCGGAACTGGAAGGGCGGCCAGCCGGCACGCACCGCCTCGGCGGGCGCGTCCAGGGCCCGCCAGAAGGCGGCCCAGCTGCCCGCGTCAAGGGTCTCCAGTTCGAAGCGGGCACCGTCCCCGGCGGTGAACGGCGGACCGCCGGGGCCCATCGGCACCGCCTCGGCCTCCGGCGCGCCGGCGGCGGCGAGGTACTGGGAGACGGACAGCAGCGCGGCGCGGTCGGCTCCGGTGGAGACGCTGCTTGCGGTGGCGCCGCGGGCGCGTGCCAGCAGAGCGGCCAGGAGCCCCTGCGCGGTCAGCACGGAGGCGCAGGTGGCGGTGTACTCGGCGGCCAGGCCGCGCGGGGAGCCGTCGCGTCTGCCGTGGAGGTGCATCACCCCCGTGGCGGCCTGGACCGTCGCCTCGTCGACGGCGTCCTCGGCGGCACACAGGTCCGCCCAGGCGGTGCGGGCGGTGACGTCTCCGAGCGCGCCGCCGACGGCGATGCGGGACGCCCCGGACGGCGCGGGTCCGTCGGCCGGCGCGGGGCCGTCGGCCGGGGCGGCGCCGAGAGCGCTCAGATGGGCGGCTGCGGGTGCGATGAGTTCGGACGGGCCGGCGGCGTGGAACTCGACGCCGTCGAGCGGGCGGATCGTACGGACGGTGGTCGGATGTCCCATGGCTCTCCTCTGCTCCGCGGTGTGGCCGCACACCGGCTGCACATGAGTACGGGAACTGGCCGGTAGTACGAACCGACCAACTCACCGGCCAGTCAGTCGGCTTGGCGCATCGCCGGGTTCCCGGCGAAGAGGGAGGAAAGCCGTGATCGTCGACAATGCGGGTGCCGCCGACCCCGCCGTGGCCCCGGACGACCCGGCGGAGCGGCGACTGCCCGGATGCCCGCCCGAGGTGGCCGGGGTGCGCGGTCGCGTCGAAGCCTTCGTCGGGGAGCGCGTGATGCCGTGTGAGGCGGTCCTTGACGCGGGCGGCCCGCTGGCCCGCGCCGAACTGGCCCGCCTTCAGCAGGAGGCCAGGGAGGCCGGTCTGTGGGCGCTGCCGCTGCCCGCCGAGCTCGGCGGCCAGGGGCTGCCGCTGGCCGACTACGCGTATCTGGCCGAGGTCGAGGGGGCGAGCGACCACGGCCCGGCGGCCCTCGGCTCGGCGCCCCTGCTGGACGTGGCGATGCTCGGCCGGCACACCGGCGAGGCCGTGCGGCAGCGGTATCTGCCCCGCATCGTGGCCGGTGAGCTGCGCACCAGCTATGCGATGACCGAGCCCGACGTGCCCGGCAGCGACCCGGTGCTGACCACGACGCGCGCCGTGCCCACCGCCGACGGCGGATGGACGCTCCAGGGACGCAAATGGTTCGTCACCGGAGCCGGGCACGCCGACCTGGTCACCGTGCTGGCCCGCACCGACGGGGCGGCGCCGCAGCGGGACGGCCTGTCGCTGCTGCTGGTGCCCGCCTCCACACCGGGGTTCCGGGTCGTCCGCGAGCTGCCGGTGCTGGGCACCGGCGGCCAGTGGGAGATCGCCTTGGACGGCGTCACGGTCGACGGGGACCACCTGGTCGGCCCGCGTGGGCAGGGCCTGGCCGTCGCGGGGGAGCGGCTGGTGCTGGGGCGGCTGCTGCGCTGCCTGCGCTGGCTCGGCCAGGCGCGGCGGGCGTACGACCTGATGTGCGACCGGGCCCGGTCGCGGGCGCGGAGCAGCGGCCCGCTGGCCGACCGGCAGCTGGTGCAGCAGCTCGTCTTCGACTCCCTGCTGGCGCTGCGGACCACCCGGCCGCTGGTGTACGAGGCGGTGGCGGGCCTCGCGGCCGGGCGGGACGTCCGGCTGGAGGCGGGACTGGCCAAGGTCGCCGCCGCCCGGATGCTCCAGCAGGTCGCGGACGCCGCGATCCAGGTGCACGGCGCCGCCGGCCTCGGCCCCGACACCCCGCTGCCGGCCCTGTTCCGCGCCGGCCGCGCCGCCCGGCTGCTCGACGGACCGGACGAACTGCACATCGCCGCAGTGGCCCGCCGCGTCCTGCGGCCGCGCCCATGAGCACCGGAAACGCCGTCAGCAGTCGAACGGCCCCACCAGGCCGGTGAGGATCGCCAGCCCCAGGGCGAGGAAGAAGTCCCCCCAGATCAGTTCATGCCGCACCGCCAGACCCCGTTCGGCGTCATAGCAGCCGTCCAGCAGCATGCCGGCCGGGCGGCCCCGGTCGCCGGGCACGGACAGATGGGCCGCGCACAGTTCGCCGAGCACCTGCCGTCCCCGACCGGCCAGGCGCGCGGCGTCCTCGTACCGCCCCGCCGCGTCCGCCAGGGCGGCGAGCTTGAGCGCGGCCACTGCCTCGATGGCGGCCGCCGATGTGTCCACCGGTGCCGCCGGGTCCTCCCCGCAGGCCCGGGGCACCGGACGGGCCGCCTCGCCGAGCCGCAGCGCCACCAGCCTGTCCACCGGCGCCCCCAGGGCGAGCCGCCGGTCGCCGGAGGCCCGGTGCAGGCCGTCGGAGGCAGCCAGCAGCAGCCACGCCGCCGTCCGGCTCCAGCCCGGCGCGGGCTCGGGGTGGGCAGCCCAGCCGCCGTCGGGCCGCGACTGCCAGGCAGGGCGCGGGGGATCCTCGGCGAGGCACAGCCCCAGCTGCCGGACGAGCATGCGGTGGGCCGCCGCCCTGCCGTCCGCACCGGCCCCCGCCAGCAGCGGTACCAGGCCCGGTACCCCGTCCGCGCGAGCCAGCAGGCGGGGACCGCCGAACGCGCCGCCCCAGGGCACCAGGCCCAGCCGGGAGTCGTACGCGGACAGGCACGCCTGCGCCGCCCGAGTGCGCAGCCCGGCCGCCGCCGGGCAGTCGTCGGCCGGCGCGGTGCCGTACCAGAAGATCAGACCCCGGGTGGCGGTGTCCTGGTCGGTCCAGAACTCCAGACTGCGGGTGGCGGCGCACGCGGCCGCCCGGTCGGCCGGATCGCCGGTGGCCCGCGCCCGCAGCCACAGCAGTCCGGCCCAGAAACCTCCCGTCCACGAACCGCGCGCAGTCGTGGTCCACCGGCCGGTGTCCGGCTCGGCGTACAGCGGGAAGCGCGAGCCGACCTCGGCGGCGGTGCGCCGGGTCCGCTCCAGCACGCTCTCCAGGGCTCGTTCCGCCCAGGCCGCGCCCTGCCCGGTCATGACCGCCCGGCCTCCGCCGCCGTGGCCGAACAGCGGGCCAGGGGCAGCGCGGCCACCGACGCGGCCAGGAACTCGGCCGCCACCAGCAGCCAGCCCGGCGCATAGCCGACCGCCGACACCATCGCGCCGAACAGCGGCGGCCCGACAGCGAACCCGGCGAAGAACCCGGCCGACACCAGTGCCGAGTCCTGGCCCGCCCGGCCCGGCCCGGCCTGCTGGAGCACCAGCACCATGGAGACCGCATTGGCCGAGACCGCGAACGCCCCCACCGCCACCGCGGCCGGCCACACCAGCGGCCCCACGGTGATCGCAGCGGCCAGCAGCAGTGCCGCGGCCACCGCGCCTGCGGCCAGCAGCGCAGGCAGCGCACCGGCCCGGCCCGGCCGGCCCGCCGAGCGCGACCAGCCGACCCGGCCGGCGATGCCCGCCACCCCCAGCACGGCCACCAGGCAGGCTGCGGCGGTGGGGTTCAGGCCCAGCCGCTGGGAGCCGAACAGCGCGAGGTAGGTGTTGACCGAAGCGATGCCGCAGCCCAGCAGGAGGGAGAAGACCGCAAGCCGCCCCACAGTGCCGCGCGGCCGGGCCGACCCCCTGCGCGCAGCGACGGCGCCGGTCCCAGGCGTGTCCTGCGGCAGCGCGCGGGCCGCCCACACCGCCGCCGCCACCGCCGTGACCGCAGCCGCCCAGACGGCCCCGCGCCAGCCCACCCCGGCGGCCAGCAGCGACAGCGGAAGCCCGGCGGCAAAGGCACCCAGCTGCACCCCGGACTGCTTGAGCCCGGTGACCGCCCCGCGCCGCTCGGGTGGAAAGGCGACCAGGATGATCTTGTTGGTCGCCGGATTGGCCAGCGCCTGCGGTACGCCGCCGAGCGCGACCGCGCACAGCAGCAGGCCCGCCCCCGGCGCGGCCCCGATCAGGCCCAGCGCGGCGGCGGCCAGCAGCAGCAGGGCGACCACGCAGCGCCGCGGCCCGACGCGGTCCACCGCGCGCCCCGCCAACGGCGACAGCAGGGCGGCCGCGCCGAACCCGGCGGTGGTGGTCAGCCCCAGCACGGTACGGGAGATGCCCAGGTCATCGACCAGTCGCGGGCCCAGCGCTCCCAACAGGAACAGCTGCACCATCGAAAACGCCATCGCGCAGGTCAGCAACGCCACCACCGCCGTCCCGCCGGACGGCGGCACCGCCGTGGTGTGGTCCTGCCTGCCGCTGCCCGTGGGCGTGCTGCGGTCGGTGCGCACGGCTGCTCCCTCCCCGGTACCGGGCCCGGTGCAAGGTACCGGCCCAGTCAGTCGTAGCAGCGGCGCCTGCGGTTCCCGGTCGGCGGTCTCCCCGCGTATCCGGATCTGCGGCCACTGCAACTGCGGCTGCCCGCAGCTCTTCCGGGTGGAAAATCGACGGGAACTTCGGTGGCCCCTCCGCCGACCACCTGTCGAGGTCGTCTTCCCACCCGCTACGAGCAGCGGACACGAACGCGGACCAATCCCGTTCGGCGCGTGTCCGTCAACTCCTCGACAAGACCCGGAGCCGACACGATGACCGCGTCGCCCATCGATCCCCCAAGCGCTTCCTCGGGCCGCGCGTGGGCAGCGCGGAGCCTGCCTGCGCTGCCCGGAATCCGCCTCTGCGGCTTCGCTGTGCTGCTGCTTGTGCTCTTCGGCTCTGCCTTCGCGGTGGGCCGTGCCTCGGGGCCGTTGCAGCCGGGCATCCGTCCGACCGACCCCGGCCCTTCCGGTGGCGACCACGACATGCCCGGTATGCGGCACGACATGCCGGGCATGGACCATGACATGCCTGGCATGGAGGACATGCCCGGCATGACCATGAGCGGCCTCGGCCCGCTCCGCAGCTCGTCCGCCGCCGCCGGGACCGCCCCGGCCCCTGCCCGCCAGGTGCGGCGATGAACCCGCCGCCCGTGGACCAGGAGGCCGAAGGCGTCGCGCCGGTCACCACCGACCTGGCCGTCGGCGGAATGACCTGCGCAGCCTGCGTGTCCCGGGTGGAGAAGCGCCTCGCACGCATTCCCGGCGTCAGCGCGGGCGTCAACCTGGCGACCGGGCGGGCCAGGGTGCTCCACCCGCCCGGCGTGCCGGTCGCCGACCTGGTGGCCGCCGTCGAGCGGGCCGGGTACACGGCTGAGCCGGTCGCCGGCACCACGCCCGCCCTGCCCGGTGAGGAGGACGACGAGGAGGACACCGCCGAGCGCCGGCGGCTGCTCATCGTGGCAGCGCTGGCGCTGCCGGTGATCGTGCTGTCGATGGTGCCGTCCCTCCAGTTCCGCAACTGGCAGTGGCTGTGCTTCATGCTGACCGGGCCGGTGGTCGTCTGGGGCGCCACGGAGATCCACGAGCGGGCCTGGCGGAACCTGCGTCACTCCACGGCCACCATGGACACCTTGGTGAGCCTGGGGGTCATCGCGTCCTACGGCTGGTCCATCCACGCCCTGTTCCTGGGCGGAGCGGGGACGCCCGGCATGCGGATGCCCTTCTCGCTCACCGCCGAAGCCGGGGGCACGCACCCGCACATCTACCTGGAGGCGGCGGTCGGCGTGCCGCTCTTC
Organism: Peterkaempfera bronchialis; assembly: GCF_003258605.2. Lineage (NCBI taxonomy): Bacteria > Bacillati > Actinomycetota > Actinomycetes > Kitasatosporales > Streptomycetaceae > Peterkaempfera > Peterkaempfera bronchialis. The sequence goes on along the minus strand of NZ_CP031264.1, from coordinate 171,047 downwards.
GTCCTGTTCGGCCGCTACCTGGAACGGCGCGCACGTCGTCGCACCGGCTCGGCGCTGCGCGCCCTGATCGAACTGGGCGCCAAGGACGTCTGCGTGCGCGAGGACGGCCTGGAGCACCGCATCCCCATCGAGCAGTTGCTGCCGGGCCGGACCTTCGTGGTCCGGCCCGGCGAGAAGGTCGCCACCGACGGCGTCATCGTCGAAGGCAGTTCGGCGCTGGACCTCAGCCTGCTCACCGGCGAGAGCGCACCGGTGGAGGCAGGACCGGGAGACCCGGTGGTGGGCGCCACCCTCAATGTGGGCGGCGTCCTGCTGGTGCGTGCGACCGCGGTCGGTGCCGACACCCAACTGGCCAGGATCACTGCGCTGGTCACCGATGCCCAGGCGGGAAAGGCCCGGGCCCAGCGGCTGGCCGACACGGTCGCCGGGGTGTTCGTCCCCTGCGTCCTGGCCATCGCGACCGCCGTACTCGGCTTCTGGCTCGGTGCCGGCGCCGGTCCGCAGGCTGCCATGACCGCGGCGGTAGCCGTCCTGGTGGTGGCCTGCCCGTGCGCCCTGGGCCTGGCCACCCCCACCGCACTCATCGCGGCCACCGGGCGCGGTGCGGAGCTCGGCATCCTGGTCCGCGGACCGGAGGTGCTGGAACGGCTGCGCCGCATCGACACCGTCGTCCTGGACAAGACCGGCACCCTGACCAGCGGTCGGATGGGACTGGTGGAGGCGGTCACCGTGCCGGGCACCTCGGCGGACGAGGCCCTGCGACTGGTCGGCGCGGTCGAACACCCCTCCGAACACCCCATCGGCCGGGCCCTGGCCAAAGCGGCCCGCCGGCAGTGCGGCGACCCGCTGCCCCCGGTCGCCGGCTTCACCTCCCTCCCCGGGATCGGGGTGGAGGGGCTCGTCGAAGGCCGGAACGTGCGGGCGGTCCGCCCCGACAGCCGTACCCGCGAACTCCCCACCGCCCTACGGGAGGCCCTCGGCCGGGCGGAGGCCACCGGCCACTCCGTGGTAGTGGCCGAGATCGACGGCACGGCGGCGGCGCTGTACACCATCGGCGACACCCTGCGCCCCGGCAGCTACCGGGCCGTACACCGGCTTCGGGGGATGGGCCTGGAGACGGTGCTGCTGACCGGTGACCGGCATGCCGCAGCCCGCGCGGTCGCCGAGCACCTGGGCATCAGCGAGATCCACGCCGACGCCTCCCCGCAGCGCAAAGCGGAGATCATCACGGAGCTCGCCGAGGCCGGTCGCAGCACCGCGGTGGTCGGCGACGGCGTCAACGACGCGGTCGCCCTGGCCTCGGCCGGCCTGGGCATCGCGATGGGCAACGGCACCGACGCGGCCATCGGCGCGGCCGGTCTGACCCTGGTGCGCGGTGACATCGAGGCCGTCGTGGACGCGATCCGGCTCTCCCGGCGCACCATGGCCACCATCCGCACCAACCTGGTGTGGGCCTTCGGCTACAACATCGTGCTCATCCCCCTGGCCGCCCTGGGGCTGCTCAACCCCATGCTCGCGGCGGCTGCGATGTCCGTCAGCTCGGTCCTCGTCGTCGGCAACAGCCTGCGGCTGCGTGTCTGGCAGCCCTCCCCGAGCAGCGCCGCCCGCCGTCGCCCCCGCCACCTCGCGACCGGCACCGTTCCTCTCGGGTGACCCCCGCAGCAGGCGACGCGCGCTCCATGGTGCCTGTCGGCCTCTCTTCCCGACGCGCCGTTGCCCCGAGGAGGCGTTGCCGGACTGCGGGGTCGAGGATCGACCCGGCCTCCGGGCGCCCCGCTCGCCCACGACCGTCCTGGGGGGAGAACCCCCGCGCCGTCCCTCGGGGTCTCCGCCGGAGCGGCGGCGAAGCCGTCCCCTGCGGAGACCCCGAGAACCGTCAGACGTTCAGGAACGCCACGCCCGGCGCCTCCGTCGCTCGCTCGTTGACCGACCGCTCGGCCTCTGCGGCCCGCAGCAGGGCGATCAACTGGTCCCTGGCACGGGAGACCCGGGAGCGTACGGTGCCGATCCGGCAGCCGCACAGCTCGGCCGTCTCCGCATAGCTCAGCCCGGCTATCTGGGTGAGGACGAACGCCTCCCGGCGCTGGCCGGGCACATACGCCAGCAGGTCGGCGAGTACGACGCCCTCCTCGAAGCCCGGGGCGGCGCCGCACTGCCGCTCCAGCGCCTCGGGCCAGTCCCTGACCGCCGCGCTGCGCGGGCGGGCCGCGTCATGACGGAAACGGTCCACCACCGTGCGCCGGGCGATGGCCAGCAGCCAGGTACGGGCCGACGAACGGCCCTCGAAGGCGGGCAGGCTGCGCAGCGCCCGCAGAAAGGTCTCCTGGGCGAGGTCGTCCGCCGACTCCACATCGGTGAGATGCGCGACGAAACGCCACACGTCGCGCTGCGTCGCCCGGATGAACGCCTCCACCTCGGCGGGGCCGCCCGCCCGCGCGAACAGCGCCAGTGCGGTCAGCTCGTCATCGTCCACGGGTACACCCCCGGAGCGGGCGCGGGCGCGGGCGTGGGCGCGGTTGGGCGGCCGGGTTGGGTGTGCGGGACGATGGCGCCATGACCTGCTCCGCATGCCGTGCCGCGCTCTCCGCCCGACTGGACGGCGAGCCGTCCCACACCTCCGCCGAGGAGACCGGGGCCGGGCGGCACCTGGCGGGCTGCGCGGACTGCCGGGACTGGCTTGCCGTGGCACAGCGGTTGCGGGAGCTTGCCCGGTCGGCGCCGGGCCCGTCTCCGGAGTGGACGCGGGCCCTGTTGGCCGGGGTACTCGGCCCGGAGGCGCCGCCCGTGGACCGTTGCGGCTGAGCGGAGGTGGGCATCCCCCGGGGCGGTTTCCGTTTCTGCTCTGTCATGTCGATGGGCTTCCTGGGGTGCGCAGGGGGCGGGCCCCGCGAGGGGGCGCCGCGAGGGCGTCGGGTCCGGGCCGCCGTGTCACCGCGCGCCTCAGGCATGCCCGGCCCGCGCGGGGCGCAGCCGGTAGCGGCGTCCGCATGGGGCGGGTGGCACGGGGCGTCAGGGCTCGGACGTGGTCCTGTCCGGAGCCCGGCCGGACCGCCGTGGCTTCCGCGCAGGACCGACCTGCCCGCCTGCGGGTCGACCCGGGGTCGTCGGCAGCCGCTCGCAGGGAGCGGTGACTCGGACGCGCGGCCGAACCCGGGGCCGGCCGTGGGCGGGTCCGCCCTGCCGGGCGGCGTTCGCAGGCGTGCCGGGCCCCGCGCCGCGTGTCGATGCGGCAGACGGGCTCGTCAGACGGTCCGCACCACCGGGGGGCCGCGCCGCACCACGGCATGGGTCAGCAGCAGCAACTGCGGTCGCCGCGCCGTCCGAGGCATGCGGCCGCCGCCGACCGCCCGCGCCAGGGGCCGGGGCGGCGGTGTGAGCAGCAGCAGGACGAACGCGAGTGCCAGGGCGTGCAGGAGTCCGACGACGGCGGTCAGGGCGGCCTCGCCCCGGTGCAGCAGCAGCGCGCAGCACAGGGCCGCGACCAGGTGGGCCACGAACATGCCGCCTGACATGCCGCCGGACGTCGCGGCGTGGCCGACCGGGCCGTCGGCGCCGGCGCCGAGCGGACAGGCCGCCGTTCCCGCCATGACTCCCGTCGGTACCCCCGGCATGCCTGCCATGGGGGACATCCCCTGCATGGCTCCCATGCCGTGCATCGCGTGCATCGCGTGCTCCGCTCGGCCTGCGCCGAGCGCGGATGGGCAGCCCGTACCCGTGGCACCGTGATGCCCCATCGGAGCGGCGTACTCGAAGAGCGTGTGCAGCCCGAGCTGAGCCCCCGTCATCCAGCCGCAGCTCGCCAGGGGGCCCCAACGGCTGCCTACCAGCAGCCAGGTGAGCCCGGCCGTGGCGGCGAACGCCGTGGCCAGCACCGTGGCGGGCAGGGTCACCGGCGCCATGCACACATGGGCGGCGGCGGCCAGGGCGACGCACAGCACGGAGAAGACGACGGCACGCACCGCGCGTGGCAGTGCCCAGGTCGTCGCCATGCCGCCCATCCTGTCACTCTCCGCCCGCCAGTGTGCGGGTGGTACGGAATCCGTCCGCGCCCGGCTGCTGCCTACCCAGGAACAGGCCCCTCGCCCCGGTAACGCGCCTGATGGCCGCCGTGGTTCACGACGGCGGGCCGACCCCCGCTCCGAGCGCCCGGGCACCGCACACGCCCCGCGTACGACCGACGGAACCACGGTCCGGCACGGCGGTGCTGACGGTGCCGGCGCTCAGGGCGGCGACCGTCTCGCCGAGGGCGTCGAAGAAAGCCAGGACGGTGGATACGCACCATCTGACCGTACGGCGCACGTACGTGGCCCCGCCCCGCATCCGGTGGGAGCGGAGCAGCGACCGGATGCCGGGGTCCACATCGTGAATGGGATGATGACTGCCGACAAGGCGACGGCGGCCCGAGGAAGTCCGAGGAAGCCGGTGTGAATCCGGCGTGGTCCCGCCATGGCGGGAGCCAGAGACTCACACGGTCGCCTCCTCAACGGACACCGGGGCGGATCTCCCTGGGAGGGGAGTGGACGGCATGCCCGAGAGGGCGGTGGACGGGACGTCCGGGAGTGAGAGGGCTGCGGCGCCCGCCGCTCCGATGCCCTTGACCGGGTCCGCAGGCCGTTCACCGCGTACCTCAAGAGCTGCGCCGACCTGACTCCTCTGCCTCGGGGGAGTGGAGGTGTGTCAGGTGCGGCTCCGGGCCGGTTCCCGTTTGTGCTGCGGCGTGCGGTCGTGTCGGGGGAGCAGCAGCGGGGTCGTCAGGATGAGGAGACCGGCGATCACGATGGCGGTGCGCGGGCTGGTGATTCCGGCCAGCAGACCCCACAGGGCGGTCAGGGCCGCGATGGTGACGTTGCTGGTGACCGACCACGCCGACAGGGTGCGGGCGACCCGTTCCGTCTCGGTCTGGTCGAGCCGGTAGGTGGCGAACACCGGGTTGAACACGCCCATGCAGGTCACCAGCCCGAGCTGGACGGCGATGACCAGCACCAGCCCGGCAGTGCCGGGGCGGACGAATGCCAGCCCGAGTGACCAGCAGGCGCGCAGTACCCCGGAGACGAGCATGACCCTGTGCCGCCCGAACCGCGTGACGAGTCGGCGGGCCAGCCGTGAGCCGAGGAGTCCGCCGACGCAGGGTGCTCCGAAGGCGAGGCCGTACTGCCATGGTGCGAACCCGAGGCGGCCGATCATGAGGACGACGAGCAGCGGCGAGGTCGCCATGATCAGACCGCTGACCAGGACCGTGTTGAAGAAGAGCGGGCGCAGCGCCGGATGGGCCAGGATGTACCGCCATCCGTCGAACAGGTCGCCGACCCGCAGCCGAGGCGCATGGCTTCTCGCGGGACGCGGCTCACTCCCGCCGATCGCACGGATGCCGACCGCCGAGAGCAGGAAGCTGACCGCATTGGCCAGCACCGTCATCACCAGGCCGAACAGCCCGATCGCAGCCCCGCCGAGCGGTGGTCCGAGCATGGTGGCGGTCCAGGTCGTGGACTCGAACCGCCCGTTGGCGACGAGCAGGTCCTCCGGCCGCACGAGCGCTTTCAGGCATGCGCCGCTGGCAGCCTTGAAGGCGATGTCGGCCGCGCCGACGACGGCCGACACGACCAGGAGCTGGACGAAGGTGAGGCGGCCGAGCGCGAAGGCGGCGGGGACGCTCATCAGTGCTGCGCACCGGGTCAGGTCCATCGCGACCATCACCGGCCGCTTGCGGCGGAACTCCACCCAGGGGCCGAGCGGCACCGCCACCGCCGCCCCCACCGCCAGCCCGGCAGCCGCCAGCGCCGACACCTCGGCCGGCCCGGCGTGCAGCTTGAGCGTCGCGATCAAGGGGAACGCGTCCAACGCGAGCCAGGTGCCGAACGTGCTGACCCCGTACGCCGCCCAGAGCCACCCGAACTGCCGCCCCAGCGATCTCCTACCCGCCATGTCCGGCGCACCCCTCGCTGTCTCGTCCCGAGCAACCTCGGATTGACCAGCGAGATCAAAGCGCGCAGCAGATCGACCCGGCAAACAACCGCTCTGCTGGCGAGTCACAACCATGCGTTGTGCTCTAAGGTGGCTCGGCGTGGATCTCGATGCCGTACGCACCTTTGTCGCGGTCACGGACGCGGGCCAGTTCCAGCAGGCCGCCGCCGACCTGTCGATCACCCAGCAGGGCGTCTCCAAGCGCATCGCCGCGCTGGAGAAGGACCTCGGTGTGCGGCTGTTCACCCGCACGGCGCGCGGAGCCAGGCTCACCATCGACGGGCAGGCGTTCCTGCCCCACGCCCGTGATCTCCTCAAGGCCGAGGAACGGGCCGCCGCCTCGGTGCGGCCCGGCCGCCGCGCGCTGCGCGTCGACGTGATCAATCGGCGGATCGCACCGGCAGGCATGCTGCGCGACTTCCACCGCGCGCATCCCGAGACCGAACTCGACGTGGTGACCCTCTTCGACGCCGACGCGGCCATTGCGGCCGTCCGGTCCGGCACGATCGACGCCACCTTCCGCGCTGTCACCCGGCCCGCACGGCAGCTCCCCGACGGCATCGAGGCCGTCCGGGTCCTCGATGAGCCCATCCAGCTCCTCACCGGACCGGCCCACGGGTTCGCCGAAGCCCGCGCGGTCACGCCCGCCGAGCTTGCCGGCCACAGGATCTGGATGCCCGGCAACGCCACCGGTACCGAGTGGGCCGCCTACTACGACGAACTCGCCGCCGCGTTCGGGCTCACCATCGAGGCGACCGGCCCCAACTTCGGCACCGAGGCCCTTCTGGACGTGATCGCCGACTCCTCGGCACTGGCGACCTTCGTCGGCGAGCAGACCCGGCTCGTATGGCCCGCCGACTACGGCCTACGGCGCATCGCCGTGCACGACCCGACACCGGTCTACCCGCACTCGCTGATCTGGCGCAGCGACAACCCCCACCCCGCCCTCACCGCACTCCGCCACCACCTCGGCTCCTTCCGGCCCGACCACGACGCCACCGGGACCTGGACTCCGACCTGGCTCGGCACGCAAGCCGACCGCCTCAGCCCATCCACCGACGTGGTCGGACGAGGTTAGGACGGCGGTGCCGCGCGGGGAGCCCGGCTTCCGGGGCAGCCGGATGCGCCCATGGGGTTGCTCGTTTCCGTTTGGCTGTGGTGGCTCCGGGTCCTCGGTCCGCACTACAGCTCCACGACCACGGCCCCGAAGTGCCTGCCCTCGATCATGTCCTGCAACGCCTGCGGTGCGCGATCGATGCCCGCGATCCGGGTATGGGGGAAGCTGATCGCACCGGAGCGCAGCCAGCCGCCGAAGCGACCGGTCCACTCCTTCTCCACATCGGGGTGGTCCGCGCCGCTGTAACCGCGCAGCGAGACGCCCTTGACCAGGAGGCGGAAGGCGTCGACCTCCACCGGGGCGCTGCCGCCGGATCGTTGCGCCGACATCTGCCCCGACAGCGTTCCGACCAGGGCGAACCGAGCGCCCTGCCGCGCCGCGCCGAGTGCTGCGGCCAGTTGCTCGCCGGCGACGGTGTCCACCAGGACGTCGATGCCCTCGGGCGCCGCCTCCGCGAGTTGGGCGGCGATGGGCCCGGCTCCTCGCAGCACGATCGCGTCATAGCCGAGTTCGGAGACCAGCCGCTCGGCCTTCTCCCGCGAGCCGGTGCTGCCGATCACCCTCGCGGCGCCCAGCAGCCGGGCGATCTGCCCGGCCAGCGAGCCCACCGCTCCCGCCGCTCCGGTGACGAGGACGATGTCCCCCGCGCGGACGTCGGCGAGGCGGGTCAGCGCGCCGTAGGCGGCCGATCCCGGGGAGAGGTAGGCGACCGGATCGGGGAGCGTGTCGTCCAAGGGGGTGCACTCGGTGGCTGCCACCAGCGCGTACTCCCGCCAGCCGAGCATATGGGCGACGGTGTCGCCGGTGCGCAACGGGCTGTCGGACGGCGCGGCCACGACCTCGCCGACGGCGGGACCGAACAGCACATCCCCGCTGCGCAGCAGGGGCAGCGGCAGGCCGTCGACCTCTCCGCCGATCAAGGTGCGCAGGCCGGGGAAGACCAGGAAGTGCCGGTTCCTGACGAGGACTTGGCCGGTCCCGGGCTCGGGCAGCGGCGTGTCGACGACGGCGAAGTGTTCCCGCGTGGGCAGTCCTCCGGGGATGGCGGCGAGCCGGACTTCACGGGCGGTACGGGGCAGGGCTGCGGTCATGCTCGGCCTCCTGGGCAGGTCCGGGGCAGCGGCACGGCGTGCGTCCGCCGCCCGGGTGCGGTGACGCTAACCCCTGACCCGCACGTCAGGGTCAAGCCGATCCTGGCCGGTGCCCCGGGGTGGGGACGCCCGCACCATGCCAAAAGCGGATCTTTAGTAAATCCCTATCAATAATAAATAAACCTGATCACGATATGATCACGATCCACTTCCTTTAGTAAAGGTTGTGGAGGAAATGACCCTCTGATGGTCGTTTGCGGATCGTGATCTTGCGTGGTGTGTCCGTGTACGCTCCACCTGCTCATGACAATGGGGAGGTTGAGCATGCATCAGCACCTACCCTTGCCGCGCAAGCGACGAGGACTTCAGCGGGGGCTCACGCCAGTTGCGGGTTCGCTCGCGGTGGCGTTGACGGTCTCCTTGCTGGCGGGCAGCGAGCCTGCCTGGGCCACCGGGACCACCCCCGGGGCGGCACCCGAGGCGGTGTCGGAGGCGGTGAAGCCGGCGGCGACGCAGGCGGCCGATCTGGCGTCGGCGCGGGTCGCGGCGCGGCTGTCCGGCAAGCGGGTGGAGGCGCTGTCGGAGCGCACCGAGACGTCAACCACCTGGGTCAACGGCGACGGTTCGCTGACGACGGAGTTGTCGGCGGGGCCGGTGCGGTTCCAGCGTGACGGGCAGTGGACGGATGTCGATCTGGACCTGGCCGCGCAGGCGGACGGTTCGGTGGCGCCCAGGGCGCATCCGGAGGGCCTGGTCCTGGGCGGTGCGGGCGGGGCCCGGCCGAAGTCGCTGGCGGAGGCGCGCAAGGCCACGGCCCGCACCCTGGTGACCCTCGGCCAGGGCCAGGAGCAGGTGGCCCTGCAGTGGAAGGGCGGTCTGCCCGCGCCGGTGCTGGACGGGCCGAGGGCGACCTACCAGGACGCGGTCCCCGGCGCTGATGTCGTGGTCGAAGCCACCCGGTCCGGCTTCGAGCAGTACGTCACCGTCAAGCAGCGCCCCGACACCGACGGCTACACCTACACCATGCCGCTCAAGGCCCGGGGGCTGAAGGCCGAACAGCAGGCCGACGGCAGCGTCGCCTTCACCGACAAGAAGACCGGCAAGCGGCGGGCGGTGATGCCGGCTCCGGTGATGTGGGATGCGACGGTGGATCCGGTCTCCGGTGAGCACACCCACCGGGCGCGGGTCGCCATGGAGGTCGTCCAGCGCGGCTCGGACGTCGACCTGGTCTTCACCCCGGACGCCGCCTTCCTGGCCGACCCGACGACGGTCTACCCGGTCACGGTCGACCCCTCCACCGCCGCGCTGGGCAATGTCTTCGACACCTATGTGCAGCAGGGCGAGACGGTCGACTGGTCGGCCGACACCGAGCTGGACCTGGGCAACCCCGGCACCAAGAACGCCGACGGCACCCCCCGCACCGCCCGCTCCTTCATCACCTGGAACACCGCACCGGTCTCGGACGCGCTGGTGATGGACGCGAAGCTGTCGCTGTGGGACTTCCACTCCGGCAACACCGACTGCAAGCTCTACTCCTGGGAGGTCTGGGACTCCGGCAAGCCCTCCACCGCCTCCCGCTGGCCCGCCGCCCAGCAGCCCGCCTGGAACGCCAAGTACGCCACCTCCACGGAGACCCGGGGCAACTCCGCCTGCACCTCGGCCCCCGCCGGATGGATCAACGCCGACGTCACCACCCTCGTCCAGACCTGGGCATCGGCGAAGAACGCCACCTCGCACATGGGCCTGCGCGCCACCAGCGAGGCCGACAGCCTCTCCTGGAAGCGGGTGAACTCCGCCGACAACGCGAAGAACCCGCCCAAGCTCACCGTCACCTACAACTACCGGCCCAAGACCGGGACGGACCAGCAGGCCGGACCGCCGTTCTTCAAGGGCACCGACGGCACCTGGTACGTCAACACCACCACCCCGACCCTGCGGGACACCTTCACCGACGCCAACAACGACAAGGTCGACGGCACCTTCCAGATCTTCGACAACGCCACCGGCACCCAGGTCGGCAATGTCCTGGTCTCCCCCTTCGTGCCCTCCGGGCAGCCCGCGTCGGTGACCGTGCCGTCCGGGCTGCTGACCAACGGCAAGACGTACAAGTTCCGTACCAGCCCGTACGACGGCACCAGCTACAACACCGGCTGGTCGCCCTACGCGGTCTTCACCGTCGACACCACCGCGCCGTCCGCGCCGACCTCGGTGACCTCCACCGACTACCCCAGCGCCAGCTGGGTCAAGGGCGCCGGGCAGGCGGGCAAGTTCACCGCCACCCCGCCCAGCGGTGACCAGAACGGCATCGAGTGGTCCCTGGACGGCACCACCTGGACCAAGGTCGCCACCGGTGGCACGACCACCCCGGTCACCTTCACCGTCACCCCGGCCAAGGCGGGGACCAACACCCTCCAGGTGCGGGCGACCGACAAGGCCGAGAACAAGTCCGAGCCGGTCACCTACACCTTCCATGTGGGTCCGGGCGGCATCACCCTGCCCGACGACGGCACCCGCACCGCCGCCCGCGTCCCGCTGGCCGCAGAGGCCGACGGCGCCAAGTACAACGCCGTCTCCTTCTCCTGGCGACGCGGCGACGCCGACACCTGGACCACCATCCCACCCGGCCACGTCACCAACGCCGGACAGGCCCTGACCGCCTGGCCCCTCACCCTCACCTCCGGCAAGAGCCCCGCCCTCGCCTGGAACGCCACCTCCACCGTCGACCCCGACGGCACCGTCCAACTCCGCGCAGACTTCACCGGCCCGAGCAACGCCGCCGTCTCCTCCGAGCCGATCAGCGTCGTCGTGGACCGCACCGCCTCCGGCGCCGCCAGCGAGAACGTCGGCCCCGGCTCGGTCAACCTGCTCACCGGCGACTTCGCCGTCTCCTCGACCGACGCCTCGTTCTTCGAGATGTCCGTCACCCGCACCGCCTCCTCCCGCACGCCCGACGCGGGAGCAAAGCAGGAGGGGCAGGCGCCGATCTTCGGCAAGGAGTGGACCTCCGGCACGGTCGCCGAGACCACCGACTCGGACTACACCGAGATCCGCAAGACCTCGGCCACCTCGCTGGACATCGCCACGGTCGACGGCGACACCATCACCTTCACCTCCAACGCCGCCAAGACCGGCTGGGTCCCTGAGCCGGGCTCGGAGGACCTCACCCTCAAGGGGTCCTTCACCTCCGGTGACTTCACCCTCTCCGACACCGACGGCACGGTGACGACCTTCTCCAAGATCGGCTCCGCCGCGACCACCTGGACCGTGTCCAGCTCGCTCCTGGACGGCCTGACGAACTCCACCACCAAGGTGGTCTCCGAGTCCGTCACCGTCGCCGGCAAGACGGTGGCCCGCCCCAAGCGGATCATCGCCTCCACCAGCGCCACCACCCTGGCCACCTGCGAGGCCACCCCGTCCACCAAGGGCTGCCGGGTGCTGGAGTTCAGCTACCCGACCGCCACCACCGGCACCGCCACCGTCTTCGGCGACTACGCCGGCCAGGTCTCCCAGATCAGGCTGTGGGCCACCGCCCCCGGTGCCGGCGCCGCCACCTCCGCCGTCGTCGCCCAGTACGCCTACGACGACCAGGGCCGCCTCCGCGAGCAGTGGGACCCGCGGATCAGCCCCGCGCTGAAGACCGCCTACGCCTACGACAGCGCAGGCCGCGTCACCACGCTGACCCCGCCCGGGGAACTGCCGTGGACCTTCAGCTACGGCCAGGCCGGATCCAGCCCCGCCGCAGGCGACGGCATGCTGCTCAAGGCGTCCCGCCCCACCCTCACCCCCGGCAGCGCCGACCAGACCAACGGCACCGCCACCACGACCGTCGTCTACGGAGTCCCGCTCACCGGCTCCACCGCCCCCGAGGACCTCAGCGCGGCCAAGACGGCCGGCTGGGGCCAGACCGACCTGCCCACCGACGCCACCGCCGTCTTCCCCGCCGACCAGGTCCCCGCCTCCAACACCGGCACCGCTCTGACCGCCGGGAGCTACACCCGCGCCACCCTGCACTACCTCAACGCCTCCGGCCGCGAGGTCAACACCGCCACCCCCGGACACCGCATCTCGGTGATCGAGTACGACCGGTTCGGCAACTCCGTCCGCACCCTGACCGCCGCCAACCGTGAACTGGCCCTGGGTACCACCCAGGCGCAGAAGGACCAGCTCACCGCCCTGGGCATCAACGCCCTCTCCAGCGGCGAGCGGGCACAGCTGCTCTCCTCCACCAGCGTCTACAGCGACGACGGCCTGCGGGAGACCGACACCTACGGCCCGCTGCACGAGATCACCCTGGAAGCCGCAGTGAAGTCCGGCTCCACCACGCTGGCCGTGGCCGGCACCCAGGTGATGGCCCGTCAGCACACCGTCAAGAAGTACGACGAGGGCCGTCCCACCGACGGCACCGCCACCGTCAAGAACCAGGTCACCCAGGTCACCGAGGGCGCCCAGCCGCGCTCCTGGCCGGACCTGCTGGTGGAGACCCGCCAGAACCAGACCGTCTTCGACTGGGTACTGGGCATGCCGACCAAGACCGTCAAGGACAGCGGCGGTCTGGCGCTGACCACCACCACCGCGTACGACAGCCAGGGCCGGGTCACCAAGACCAGCCTGCCCGCCTCCACCGGCACCGACGCCGGAACCACCCTCACCACCTACTACACCGGTGACGGCACCGGCACCTGCGCCCAACGGCCCGAATGGGCCGACATGATCTGCCAGACCGGACCGGCCGCAGCCATCACCGGCGGTGGCTCCAACCCCACCCAGCTGCCCACCACCACGACCCAGTACGACCTGTGGGGCAATGACGCGACGGTCACCGAGACCGCCAACAGCACCACCCGCACCACCACCAACGCCTTTGACGGCGCGGGACGCCTGACCACCGTCACCGTCAGCGGCGGCACCGGCACCGCCGTACCCGCCGTCACCACCTCCTACGACCCGGCCAACGGCCAGGCGGTCAAGCTGACCTCCACCGCCGGCGGCACCATCACCAAGGCGTACGACAAGCTCGGCCGCCTGATCTCCTACACCGACGCCGACGGCGGGGTCACCACCACCCAGTACGACACGCTGGGCCGGCCCACCAAGGCCACCGACACCGTCCCCTCCACCACCACCTACACCTACGACACCGCCATCGACCCGCGCGGCCTGAGCACCTCGATCACCGACTCGGTCGCCGGTACCTTCACCGCCCGCTACGACGCCGACGGGACCCTCACCACCCAGACGCTGCCCGGCGGCTACACCATGACCGACCAGCAGAACCCCGCCGGAACCACCACCAGCCGCACCTACACCCGCACCTCCGACGGCACCGTGCTGGTCTCCGACAGCATCACCACCACCGTGCACGGCCAGTGGGCCACCCACACCGGCACCCCCGGTGTCACCGCCTCCCAGACGTACACCTATGACAAGACCGGCCGCCTGACCCAGGCCCAGGACACCACCCCCGACGCGGTCTGCACCACCCGCACCTACACCTTCGACAAGAACACCAACCGCAAGACCGTCGCCACCGCCACCGCGCAGGTCGGCCTGGACTGCACCACCGCAGGCGCCACCACGACCACCAGCACCTACGACTCCGCCGACCGGCTGGTGAACACCGGCTACACCTACGACGCCTTCGGCCGCACCACCGCCCTGCCGGGCACCACCCTCGCCTACTACACCAACGACCTGGTCCGCCAGCAGACCGCCGGCACCCAGCGCCAGACCTGGACCCTCGACTCCGCCCTGCGCTTCCGGGGCTTCACCACCGAGACGAGCAACGCCGGCACCTGGACCCAGACCGCCTCCAAGCTCAACCACTACGACGCCGAATCCGACAACCCGCGCTGGATCGTCGAGGACACCGCCGCCGGCACCCTCACCCGCAACGTCGACGGCATCGACGGCAACCTCGCCGCCACCACCACCAAGACCGGCGGCACCGTCCTCCAGCTCACCAACCTCCACGGCGACGTCGCCCTGCAACTCCCCGCCGACACCGCCATCGCCCCCACCGTCCTCGACTACGACGAGTACGGAAATCCCCGCACCGACCAGCCGAACGCCCGCTATGCCTGGCTCGGCGGCAAGCAGCGCTCCGGTGAGACGCTCACCGGCCTCAGCCTCATGGGCGTCCGCCTCTACAACCCCACCACCGGACGCTTCCTCTCCATCGACCCCGTCCCCGGCGGCAACGCCAACGCCTACGAGTACGTCCAGGCCGACCCCCTGAACCAGTACGACCTCGACGGCAAGAGGTGCTGGAGCTGCGCCTGGAAGAGCACCAAGCGTTTCGTCAAGAAGAACCGCGTCATCATCGCGTCCGTCGGTGCCGGTGTGGGCTGCGGCCTGGTCATCAGCAGTACCGCCGGTCTCGGGGTGGCTGCCTGCGGGTTCATCGCCGGCGGAGTCGCCGGTGCTGCCGCCAAGTGGGCGGGGAACCGCAAGGCATCCCGCCGCGATATCGCCACCGCGGGTGTCAAGGGAATGTTCGGATACGGCGGCGGAGGTGTGATCATCGGAGGTCTCGGCCGAGCCGCACTCAAAAAGGGCCTGACGGCTGCCGCCAAGAAAATCCTGCCCTCTGCTGCAAAGCATGCGAAGAAGACGCCCACCCGCCACAGGAAGCCGTAACCCGGCGCACTCTCGGAAGTATTCCGGGATAGCCGCACGGAATCGATGGGAGAACCTGTAGCGAGATCGTGCGGCACCCGGTTGCAGTAGTGTGGTCGTGTCCGGCGGAGGCAGTGAACCGCCGGACACGACCACAGCAATACCGCAAACCGCAATCTAGGTCAGATGAGTGGATATATGACCCGCGATAAGAAGACCTCTTCCACCTTCTTCCTGCTCGGACTCGTCGCCCTGGTCGGCGGCGCACTTCTCAGCGCCCTCCTCGGCAGATACCAGGCGGCACCCGTCCTCGGGTGCTCGGCACTGATGCTCGCCATTGCCTGGATTGTCGAACGGCGTTCCGATTCGAGTGGCGACGAGGTCTGACCCCCATGCCCAGGGGCTCTGCCGCACTCACCGGAATGCGGCGGAGCCCACGGCGGCCAGGAGGTGCGGGCAGCGGGCCTCGCGACGCTCAGAGCTGGACGCCGGGGCGGTGCTGTGGGCCGCGGGGGCCGTAGTCGACCTCCGCCATTCCGTGGCCGGAGTCGATGATGAGCTGCGGGGCGTCGTACTTGTCCATGACCGCCTCGATGAAGATCATGCTGTCGTGCGGGGCAGCCAGCGCCTCCTTCAGTTCGGCAGGCGTCCTCACCACGAACGTCCGGGCGGTCGTCCCCGGGTGCAGGACCTTCGGCAGCTCGGCGTAGGCCCAGTTGGCGATGTCGTTGAAGTGCCCCTGCTTGCCGCAGATGGTGCGCTCGACCGTGTAGCCGCCGTTGTTGATCAGGAAGATGACGGGCTTGAGGTCATGCCGGAGGACCGTCGACACCTCCTGCGCCGTGAGCTGGAAGGCCCCATCGCCCACGAAGAGCAGATGCCGCCGCTTCGGCGCGGCCAGGAGCGTGCCGAGGACCGATCCCACGCTGTAGCCGATCGAGCCCCAGACGGCCTGGGTGACGATGGAGCACTTCGGCGGCAGCTGCAGCCCCCAGCAGCCCGCCTCGGAGGTGCCGTCCTCGGCGATGAGCACGTCGCCCTCGCGGATGAAGTCCTGGACCATGCTCCAGTACGCCGCCTGGGTGAGCGGGCCGGACATCACGGCCGCGCTCGGCTCCTGCGGCATCTCGGCCCGCCGGGAGTATCCCGAGGTCCTGGCGGGGGCCTTGTCGACGACCCGGCGGAGCAGTTCCTTCAGATAGACGGCCTGGTAGTTGTCCGAGCCGATGTCCACGGCGTCACCGCGGGCATCGATCCGTCCGGCGGGAAGCGCGTCGCTGAAACCTCCGGACGTCGTGTCCACCCGCCGTACCCCGATCGCCAGCAGGCAGTCGCTGTTCTCCACCATCTCGCGGATCTCGGGCTTGCTTCCCGCTCCCGCGTAGAGGCCGAGGAAGTACGGGCTGGTCTCGTCGATGAGCCCCTTCACGGTGTTGACGGCGGCGATCGGCAGCTGCATCCTGCCCGCCAGCTCCATCAGCTCGCCGGTCACATCGAAGCGGTCCGCGTCGATGTCGACCAGGATCACGGGTGAGCGCGCGCTGCTGAGCCGGGCGACGATCGCGTCGGCGCATGTGCTCAGCCGTTCGGGATCGCTCGGCGGCATGGCGAGCTCCAGCGGCTCCGGCGGTACCTCGACATCCAGGTAGGCGATGTCGGAGGGCAGTTCCATGTAGACCGGGAGCTTGCGCTGCCAGGCGGTGAGGATGAGCCGGTCGATCTCCGTCACGGCGTTCTGCGGCGTCAGCCTGGCCTGTGCCACCGTGACCTGGGCGTAGCCGCGCATGACGTCGTCGTACTCGGTGCCGCCCGAGGTGTGGTGCATCAGCAGCTTCCGGTCCAGCGCCTTCAGCGGAAGCGACCCGCAGACGCAGACGACGGGGACGTGCTCGCTGTAGGCCCCGGCGACACCGTTGATGGCGCTCCAGGCGCCGACGCCGTGGGTCACCACCAGTCCCGAGATGCCGTTGAGCCGCGCGTACCCGTCGGCCGCGTAGGAGGCGTTCAGCTCGTTGCAGTTGCCGACCCAGGTGAACTCGTCGCGGTCCTCCATCTGCAGGAGGAACTCGAGGTTGTAGTCGCCGGCCACCCCGAACAGGTGCGAGATGCCCGCCTCCCGCAGGCGGCGCAGCAGGAAGTCGCCGATGGTCATGGTCGAACGCGCGGTGGTGGTCGTCATGTCGTTCCCTGTCTCGCGGCTTCCCGGGCCCCCTCCGGCCTCTCCCAGGCAAACCCGCCCGGAGCATCCCCGCGACCCGGAGGCAGCCGCCGGAGTGACCAGGTGGAGCGGCCGCCATCACCCTCGGCGACCCGCTCGTCCTCCACAGTCCGCGCCCGCCCCGGCCGGGGTGCAACCCCCGGCCCGTCCACGCGTTCCCGCAGAAAGCGCCCCCCGCCGAGGTGGCCGACCGGGGCAACCCGACGCCGGCCACCTCCGCCCAGACCGGCACGATTCATGCCCGCGTCCGGAGGGTCTCGGCGGTGACCTCAGGCCCGGTCCGAAGCCACCAGTCCGGGATGGTGCCGCCGGGCGACCTCGGGGTGCCCGCGGAGCCAGCCCTTGAGCTCGTTGAGGCCGTACTCCGTGAACAAGGGGTTCGCGGGATCCTGGGTGACGCCGGGAGCCCGGTCGGTGTGCGCGAAGAGCAGCGGGTCGATCCGCGCGTCCAGGCGGGGGTTGTAGAAGAACGGGACGGAGAAGCGCTCGCGGCTGCCGGGCGGGCTCACCACCCTGTGCTCGGTGGCCTTGAGGTAGCCGTTGGTGGCGACTTCGAGCAGTTCCCCCAGGTTGACGACGAACGCTCCGGGCATCGGCGGCACGTCAAGGAAGGTGCCGTCCGGCTGCTGTACCTGCAGACCGCCCACCTCGTCCTGGAGCAGCAGAGTGAGGAAGCCGTAGTCCTTGTGGACGCCCACCCCCTGGTCGGCGCCGTCGGGAGCGCGCCCCGGATAGCGGACCATCTTCAGATGCAGATGGGGCCGTTCGGCGAAGATCGGGGCGTAGAAGTCGGACGGTGCGCCGATGGCCGCCAGCAGCTCGTGCAGCAGCCGCCCGGCCACACCGGCCAGCCGGTCGATCCAGCCCAGGGCCGCGGTGCGCAGCTCCGGCAGGGCGGCGGGCCACTGGTTGGGACCTTCCAGCCACCAGTACGGCGGTTCGCCGGGCTGCGGGGCGCGGCTGGGGCGCTCCGCGCCGATGTCGAGCTGATCGCGCCAGTCGCGCCGGCCGGCCGTGCGCTCGTCGCCGGTCCGGGTGTAGCCGCGGAAATGCGGGGACCGGAGGTTGGCGATGGAGAGCCGGTCCGCCTCAGGGAGGGCGAAGAACGCTCGGACGGCCCGCATCAGCGCGCCAGTCTCGGCCGGGTCGACGCCATGGCCCACCAGATGGAAGAAGCCGACCTCGTGGGCGGCGGTGTGCAAGTCCTCGTGCAGACGCTCTCGGTGTCGCGGGCCGCGGTCCGCAGCGGAGAGATCGATGACGGGCAGGGCGGACAGGTGGGACTGCTCGGGCATGGTGGTATCCAACGGTGTCCGGGGACGCGGCGGTGTCCGGCGGTGGCCGGGCGCACCGTGGCTGCGGATGGTGCCGCACCACGGGACCGTGTCCTAGGGGGAGGGGGTATCCGCTCGGCAAGCGGCGGCGGTCGTCAGACTCCGTGGCTACAGGAGGCGCTGGCAACGCGGAGCAGATCCACATGGCGGCGGCTGACGAGCATGACCATGTCCTGGAGCATAGGCGACCGCAGGTGCTCCTGACCATGGCGAGCTTTCGATCCCGCGTGATCACGCCGGGCGCCTCGGCCGACCTGTGCGGGCACTCTCCCCGCCCCACCCGCGCCCGACTCCGCCCAACCCGTACGCCATGTCCTCGCAGCCCCCGCACCGATCCGCCCTGCCTCCGGACCACAAGATCAACGAGCGGGGGTGGGGCCGTGGGCGCACGGTAGAAGCAGGGGCGGGTGGGCGCGGCATTCGTACATCCATACACACAAGGGGAGAGCATCATGGCCGAGGGCAGCGCGCGAACCCCTGCCACTCCGAACGCCCTGGTGGACCCGCTTCTCAACCGGGGGGTGTCGTTCACACAGGCGGAGCGGGATGCGCTGGGCCTGACCGGTCGCCTGCCGTCCGGGGTGCTGACGCTGGAGCGGCAGGCCCAGCGCGCGTACCGGCAGTTGCAGGACCAGGGCAGCGACCTGGCCAAGAACGTCTACCTGGAGCAACTGCACGACCGCAACGAGACCCTGTACCACAGGGTGCTCACCGAGCACCTGGTGGAACTGCTGCCGATCGTCTACGACCCCACGGTCGGCGAAGCGATCGAGAAGTACTCCCACGAGTACCGCCGCCCACGCGGCATCTACCTGTCCATCGACCGGCCGGACGACATGGAGAAGGCCTTCGCCACGCTCAAGCTGGGGCCGGAGGACGTCGACCTGATCGTGTGCACCGACGCGGAGCAGATCCTGGGCATCGGTGACTGGGGTGTGGGCGGGATCCAGATCTCGGTCGGGAAGCTGGCGGTGTACACGGCGGCTGCCGGCATCGACCCGCGCCGCGTGGTGCCCGTGTCGCTGGACGTGGGCACCGACCGTGAGTCACTGCTGGAGGACCCGCTCTACCTGGGCAACCGGCATCCCCGGGTCCGCGGGGCGGAGTACGACGCGTTCATCGAGAAATACCTCCAGACCGCCTCATCGATGTTCCCGAAGGCGCTGCTGCACTTCGAGGACTTCGGCCCGAGCAACGCCCGGCGGATCCTGGAGAAGTACGCCGGCACGTACCGGATCTTCAACGACGACATGCAGGGCACCGGGGCGATCATCCTGGCCGCGGCGCTGGCGGCGGTCAAGGTGAGCGGTGTGCCGATGCGCGAGCAGAAGCTCGTCATCTTCGGCGCCGGTACCGCCGGGGTCGGTATCGCCGACCAGCTGCGCGATGCGATGGTCCGCGACGGTGCGAGGCCCGAGCAGGCCACGGAGCAGGTCTGGCTGATCGACAAGCAGGGACTGCTCACCCGTGACATGACCGATCTGCGGGACTTCCAGAAGCACTACGCGCGCGACCCGGCGGAGGTCGCCGACTGGGCGGCCGATGACGGCGGGATCTCGCTGCCGGAGACCGTGCGCCGGGTCGCTCCGACGATCCTCCTGGGCACCTCCACCGTGCACGGGGCGTTCACCCGCGAGGTCGTCGAGGCCATGGCCGCCGGCACCGAGCGGCCGATCATCTTCCCGATCTCCAACCCGACCTCGCGGATCGAGGCCATGCCCGCCGACGTCATCGTCTGGTCGAAGGGGAAGGCGCTGGTCGCCGTCGGCATCCCCGTCCCACCCGTCGACTTCGGCGGCGTGACGTATCACATCGGGCAGGCCAACAACGCGCTGCTGTACCCGGGGCTGGGTCTGGGCACGATCGTCTCCGGGGCGTCGCGGGTGACCACGGGGATGCTGCTGGCGGCCGCGCAGGCGGTGGCAGACCAGGTCGACGTCTCCACGCCGGGAGCCTCCTTGCTGCCGCCGGTGGAGAACCTTAGGGAGTCGTCGGCGATCACCGCGGCTGCCGTGGTCGACGCGGCGGTCAGCGAGAGCGTCGCCACCAGCAAACCAGCCGATCCCGGTCAGGCCGTCCGCCAGGCCATGTGGAACCCCGTGTACGCCGACGGAGTGGCGTCATGACGGCGAGAAGACCGGGCGCGGCCGGGGACGAAGCCCCGAAGATCCTCGATGTGCCCATCGGTCTGCACGCGACCGGCACTCGGCGGGAGACCGACTCGATGGGTGCCATCGACGTCCCGGCGGACCGGTACTGGGCCGCGCAGACGCAGCGGTCCCTGATCCACTTCTCCATCGGGGACGACCGGATGCCCAAGGCGGTCTACCACGCGTACGGCCACGTCAAGAAGGCCGCCGCGATCGTCAATGGGCGGGCCGGACGGCTGCCGGCCTGGAAGGCCGACCTGATCCGGAAGGTGGCCGACGAGGTCATCGCGGGCAAGCTCGACGAGCACTTCCCGCTGTACGTGTGGCAGACCGGATCCGGGACGCAGTCCAACATGAACACCAACGAGGTGATCAGCAACCGCGCGATCCAACTGGTCGGCGGCGAACTGGGCAGCAAGTCGCCCATCCACCCCAACGACGACGTCAACATGGGGCAGTCCTCGAACGACACCTTCCCCACCGCCATGCACCTCGCCGCGGTCAAGGCGATCCACGAGCGGGTGCTGCCCAGCGTGCGGGATCTGCAGCAGGCCATCGAGGCCAAGGCGAAGCAGTGGCGCGACGTGGTGAAGATCGGCCGCACCCACCTTGAGGACGCGGTCCCGCTCACCGTCGGTCAGGAATGGTCCGGCTACGCCCACCAACTGACCCAGGCCATCGACCGGGTCACCGCCGCCACGCAGGGCCTGTACGAACTCGCCGCGGGCGGCACCGCGGTCGGCACGGGATTGAACGCCCCACCCGACTTCGGCGAACAGGTCGCCGCTGAGATCGCCAAGGAGACCGGCTACCCGTTCACCGCCGCTGCCAACACGTTCGCTGCCCAAGGCGGCCTGGACGCGATGGTCGGCGCCTCGGCAGGGCTCCGGGCGCTGGCCGTGCCGCTGATGAAGATCGCCAACGACATCCGGTGGCTGGCCTCAGGACCCCGCTGCGGCCTCGGTGAGCTGATCCTCCCGGCGAACGAACCCGGATCCTCGATCATGCCCGGCAAGGTCAATCCCACCCAGTGCGAGGCGATGGTCATGGTCTGCATCCAGGTGCTGTCCGAGGACGCGGCCATCGCCTTCGCCGGCTCACAGGGCAACTTCGAGCTCAACGCCATGCGGCCGATCATCATCAACAACTTCCTGCACGCCGCGACCATCCTCGGCGACGCCTGCGCCAAGCTGCGCCGGTACTGCATCGAGGGCACCCACCTCAACCGCGACCAACTCGACGCCTACGTCGACCGGTCACTCATGCTGGTCACCGCGCTGTCCCCGGTGATCGGCTACGACAAGGCCTCCGCCATCGCGCACAGAGCCGACGACGATGGCACCACCCTGCGCGAGGCCGCACTGGCCTCCGGCTACATCGACGCCGAAGAGTTCGACCGCATCGTCAACCCGGCCGCGATGGTCGGCCAACCCCGGTAGTGCCGCGCCCGCCGACCTGGCACGCACATCTGCTGCGTCGGCGAGCCACCCCCGTACAGACCCGGTGCGACGAGGGTGGCCTGCCGCCGTTCAGCCGTGGCGGGATCACACGGATCACACGGATCACACCAGGGAACCCGCGTCAGACGGTCCGGTTCTCCGCGCTGACCATCCAGGCGTACTTCTCCAGGGAGTCGATGATCGCGTGCAGCAGGTCGGCGGTGGAGGGGTCCTCGCTGTCGACCTGGTCATGGTGAGTGCGCACCGTATCGACGGTGGCACGCAGACGCGCGGTGATCAGGTCGACAACCGCGCCCACACTCTGCTCGCCCTCGGGGAACCTCGGGAGCGTAGTGGTTGCCGTCACGGTGTCGGAACGGCCGTCCGGGCAGGCGGCAAGAGCCCGCATCCGCTCGGCGATGGTGTCAGCCGCCTCCCTGGCCTCGTCTACGACCTCGTCCAGTTGCAGGTGCAGGTCCCGGAAGTTGTGGCCGACCACATTCCAGTGGGCCTGCTTCCCCTGCAAGTGCAGTTCGATCAGGTCCACCACGATCTGCTGCAAGGCCTGGGTGAGCTGCGGCGACGCCCTGAACCCCGCGATGTCGCTCTGCGAACGCCGGGAGCCCCCAGGGGCAGAGGAAGCCGTCATCCCGTCTCTCCTTTGAACACACCACAGGGCGAGCCCCCGACAGGAGGCCCGTAGGCCGACGCCACCAAGCCTACGAAGGCCCTTCTGCGCCGCCACCCGGCATTCGGCCGTCCGGTCGCATCGACGCCACCGCCATGGCGATATGCCGATCCGGGCCGCCTGTACCGACGCTGGCCTTTCCAAGCAGGCGATGACCACGGGCTCTCCTGACACCGGCAGTCTGCGAGGCGACGTAGCGCAGTTCCTGCGCGAATTCATGGCGGCGCTGGACCGCCCGACGACGTCCGGGACCGTGCTCGACCTGTTTGCTGAGGCAGGTCCTGCTCGTCACCGTCTGCGATCCGCGGCGGGAGAACGGACGGCTCAGCCAGTTGCCCCCTGGCAAGGTCGGACGCCGGTGGGCGGTCCGAGACCGGTGCAGACAAGCGCGGGCACAGCACCGCAGGTGCCCACAGGAATGTCCCGTCGGTTCCCACCGCCGCAGCGCCCTGTGTCGCGCTCCACCCGTGCCCTCTTCGCCGGAATCCCGTGCTCCGCCGACTGCCTGGCACGGGTACCTGCGTACGGGGCGACCGTGCGGGCCGATCCGGCTCAGGCGCACAAGTGGTCGACGTCGGCTTTACCGGACATGGGAGTGCTGGCACTGCTGCTGAGCAGGAGTGATGCGTCGGGTAGGTGTTCGGCAGCGGGCGCCTGCTCGTTGGTGGTGGTGTGGCTGCCGGCCAGGGCGGTATCGCCGCGTCACCGCACGCCCAGCGGACGGCGGGCCGGGTGTCCGCGCGCCGCGCGTGGCAGGGGAGACGGGCCGCCGTGGTCCCGGCCTTCCCCCGAGAGGAAGGGACCACGGCGGACCCACCGCCGCGGACGCCGCACCGACCGGACGGCAGACCGGGCCGCCCCGGCCGGAGGAGCGTCCGAGCCCGGCCCGGACGGACGGTCGTCACCCGGCGGGACGTTCACCGCATCGGCCGGAAGAGCGCCTCCTGGGCGAAGCTGGCCGCCAGTCGGCCCGACCCGTCGAAGACCGAGCCGGTGTACCAGCCGCGTCCTGCGGCGACGCTGTGCGGGGTGTTGTCCATCAGCACCCAGTCGTCCATCCGTACGGGCCGGTGGAACCAGACCGCATGGTCGAGGCTGGCCCCCGCCCGGTTGTGACCGTCCTCCAGGGCGAACAGGCCGGAGGTGATGTCCGACAGGTAGGTCAGTACGCACGCGTGCAGCAGCGGGTCCTCACCCAGTTGAGGGGTGCTGCGGGCCCAGAACCGGATGGGGCAGTACTCGTCCGGTCCCGGACCTTCCGGCCGCCGGCCCTCCAAGGAGAACACTCGGGGCAGGGTGAACGGCTGGCACTCCTCGGGCCGAGGGGCGGGGGGCGGGTCCGTCACCTGTCTGTCCTGACCGCTCTTCGCGGTGTGGAAGGACGTTGACATGTTGAAGATGACGGCGCCGTTCTGGATGGCGACCACTCGGCGGGCGGAGAAGGACCCGCCGTCGCGGTCCCGGTCGACACGGAACACGGTCGGGCGGGAAGCGTCCCCGGGACGCAGGAAGTAGCCGTGCAGCGAGTGCGGCAGACGGTCCGCAGGGATGGTCAGACCTGCGGCGCGCAGTGCCTGGGCCGCCACCTGGCCGCCGTACAGCGAGTACGGCTCGGCGAAGACGAACGTGCCCCGGTAGAGGTCCGTGTCGATCTGCTCCAGGTCGAGCATGTCGAGCAGCGGGTCCATGGAGCGTTCGTCCGGGTCGGGCGGCGGGGTGTGGGGGAGGGGGATCTGTGCGGTCACGAGACTGCTTCCTTGAGGGTCGCGATGTCACGGACGCGCTGTTCGTGGGTGGCGGCCAGCGGCGTCGCGTTGAGCGTGGTCACACCGGTCTCGGCGAAGGCGGCGACCCGCTCCTTGATCCAGTCCACCGAACCGATGAGGGATACGCCGTGCACCAGCGCGTCGGGTACCGCGGCGGCGGCCTCGGCCCTGCGGCCGGCCAGGAAGTGGTCCTGGATGCTCGTGGCCGCCTCCTCGAACCCGTACCGGCGGGCGAGGTCGTTGTAGAAGTTCTTCCCCCGCGCGCCCATCCCCCCGACGTACAGGGCGAGGTGGTTGCGGACCTGCTGCATCGCCTCCTCCTTCGCCTCGTCGTCGTCCACGACCGCCACATGGGTGTCGGCGACGATCTGCAAGGGACCGAGGGCCGCGTCCCGGCGGGCCAGGCCCGCGTCGAGCGCCTCGCCGAAGGAGGCGCGCGCCCTCTCGGGGAAGTAGAAGATCGGCTCCCAGCCCTCGAACAGCTCGGCGGCCAGGGAGACGTTCTTCGGGCCGAGCGCCGCGAGGATCATCGGGATGCGCTCGCGCACCGGGTGGTTGATGAGCTTGAGGGGCTTGCCGACGCCCGAGCCGCCGTGCTCCCGGTCCAGCGGCAGCCGGTAGTGCGTGCCCTCGTGGACGACCGGCTCGCGGCGCCAGACCTTGCGGCAGATCTCCGCGACCTCGCGGGTACGCGCCAGCGGGGCGTGGTACGGCAGTCCGTGGAAGCCCTCCACGACCTGCGGACCGGAGGCTCCCAGACCGAGGACGAAGCGTCCGCCGGAGACGTAGTCCAGCCCCGCGGCCGTCATGGCGAGCAGGGATGGCGTGCGTGAGTAGATGTTGAGGATACCTGCGGCGATCTCCAGCCTGGTGGTCCGGGCGGCCAGGTACCCCAGCTGGCTGACGGAGTCGAAGCTGTATGCCTCGGGGACGTGCACGACGTCCAGTCCGGCCTGTTCGTAGTCGGCCAGCTCGTCCACCGTCTCGGTGAACCCTCCGCTGTACTTCATCGGCATCCCGATACGCATGAGCTCTCCCTCTCTCCCGCTATGAGTGTTATCATATTACTGTTTTAACTCAGCTTCCATGGATGACCGTCACTGCCAGGTGCGCGGCCGGACTCCCGGCGGTGTCGCTCCAGGGGTGATCCGGGTCCCGCATGGCGGAACCGGGATCACCCGTTGTCACCTCCCAGGTCGTTAAGTTTAATCTTTTCTCCATTGAGGACCGGAGGTGGCCCATGGGGCTCCCAGTCGCCTTGCCGGGCTGCCGAGCGCTCGGTCGCGCGAGGACTCGGCCGGGTGCCGGACGGAGCCTCCCTCGGACCGGGCAGCCGCGACGGCGGCGGACGGGACCGGCCACGAACCGGCAGTCAGCTGGCAGCCAACTCGCACATGAGCCGACAACCCAGAGACCGACACCGCGAAAAGAGCAAAGGAGCTCGCCGATGAAGCCACGCGTCGGACAGACCCTCGCCAGCACCGTCGATGTGACGGCCGTGATCGTGGTGCGTGCGCCCGAAACAGACGTGTCGATCACCTGCGGCGGTGCCGACATGGTGGACTCCAAGGCCGGCCCGGTCACACCCGGCACGGCGGACCCCGCCCAGATGGACGGCACCCAGCTCGGCAAGCGCTACGCCGATGACGACCTCGGCATCGAGCTGCTCTGCACCAAGGCCGGACAGGGCACGCTCGCGGTCGAGGGCCGCCCGCTGCCGATCAAGGGGGCCAAGCCCCTGCCCGCCTCCGACTGAACCCGCCGCCGGACAGGAACTGCACCCATGAATGTGACGATGCTGCTCGACATGGCGGCCGACGGTTTCGGGGACCGTGTGGCCATCGGCCGCCGGGAGGACGGCCTGACCGCCGCCCGGCTCCGCGACGCCGCGGCCGTGGGCGCGGCCGCCATCCGGGAGGCGGGCGCGGACGCCGTGGTCTACCTCGACGTCAACGGTCCCGCCTTCCCCGTGGCACTGTTCGCGGCTGCCCGCGCCGGCGTCCCCCTCGTCCCGGTGAACTACCGGCTCGGCAGCGAGCAACTCGACGCCCTGCTCGCCAACCACCCCAAGGCGTTCGGTATCGCCGCACCCGACGACCAGTCCGATGCGCTGCGCCGGGCCGGGATCTCCTCTCTGACGTCGGAGGCGTGGCTGAACGCCGCTTGCGACGGGCAGGTGCCGGACGACCTGCCGCCGGGAGACGACGAGGTGCCGGCCGTGGTCATCTACACCAGCGGCACCACCTCCGCCCCGAAGGGCGTGCTGCTGCGCCACCACAACCTGGTGTCCTACGTCCTCGGCTCCGTGGAGTTCGCCGGTGCCGACGCGGACGACGCCGCGCTGGTCAGCGTCCCGCCGTACCACATCGCAGCGGTGGCGAATGTCCTCACCAACCTCTATGCCGGCCGCCGCTCGGTCGTGCTGGAACGATTCACCCCCGCGGAGTGGCTGCAACTCGTCCGTGACCAGGGCATCACCAACGCCATGGTCGTCCCCACGATGCTCGCCCGGATCAACGAGGCCGACGCGGACAAGTCCCTGCCGACCCTGCGCACCCTCGCCTACGGGGGCGCGCCGATGCCGACGGCCGTCATCGAGCGGGCGCTGAGGACATGGCCCGACGTGGGCTTCGTCAACGCCTACGGGCTCACCGAGACCAGTTCCACCATCGCGGTGCTCGGACCGGAGGATCACCGGGCGGCGCTGGCCAGCGACGATACCGCAGTGCGCGCCCGCCTGGGCTCGGTCGGCCGGGTGCTGCCCACGGTCGAGGTGGAGATCCGCGACATGGAGGACCGGCCCGTCGATCCGGGGGTCACGGGGCGCATCTGCGTCCGGGGCGAACAGGTGGCGGCCGAGTACGCCGGTGTCGGCAGGGCCGTGGACGAGAAGGGGTACTTCGACACCCGGGACCAGGGCTACCTGGACGAGGAGGGCTACCTCTTCATCGGCGGCAGGGTGGACGACACGATCATCCGGGGGGCCGAGAACATCGCGCCCGCCGAGATAGAAGACGTGCTGCTGCGCCATCCCGCAGTCCTGGACGCGGCGGTGGTGGGCGTCCCGGACGAGGAGTGGGGACAGCGGATCGAAGCCGCGGTGGTCACGCGGTCCGGTGCCGGTGTCGAGTCCGAGGAACTGCGCGCATTCGTCCGCGGTGCGCTGCGCGGGAGCAAGACCCCGGACCGCATCGAGCACTGGGAGGAACTGCCCAGGACCGTCACCGGGAAGCTGCTGCGCCGTAACGTGGTGGCCCGTCTGGTCTCCGGGGCAGGCGACTGACCCGGCTTTCCCCCGGCGCACGGGCACGGGAGCCGTGGTGAACGGCCGACCTGATGAGCAGGGTGCGCGGTTCCGGATGGTGCGCGTCCTGCGGACGGTCAGTCCAGGATGTCTCAGTCCAGGATGTCTCAGTCCAGGATGTCGATGATCCGGGCCGTCTGGCGGTCGGCGAGAACCATCTTGTCGGCGATGTCGAGATGCTCGCGCCAGTAGATCTCGGCGGCGTCCCCGCGGCCCGAGCGGACCAGCGTCAGCAGCTTCTGGTAGGCGCGCAGGGCCCGCTCGTGCTCCTCGTGGCTGCTCGCCGGTGAGGCTTCGTGGCGGGCGTGCACGGCGCTCCGTGTCTGCCGCAGGATGATCTCGTGGACCAGGCCGGCCATGATCGCGAGGGTCTGGTTGCCGGAGAGTTCGACCAGTCGCAGGTGGAGCTGGGCGGCGCCGACTGCGAAGCGGTCGGGATGGCCCAGGTTGGAGCGTTCCTCCTCGATGGCCTCCTCAAGGGCGGCGTAGCGCTGTTCGTCGCCGCTGAGAGCGAGCAGACGGGCGGCGGGTGGTTCGATGGCGCTGCGGGCGGTGTAGACGTCGGCGAGGGTGGCGCCGCCGAGCTGGAGCTGGAGTGCCGCGGGGCGGGCGACGGCTTCCGGCCCCGGGACGGTGATCCGGGCGCCGGTGCGTGAGCCGCGGCGCAGTTCCACCAGGCCCTCGGACTCCATCACGCGCACTGCCTCCCGCAGGGTCGGCCGGGAGACTCCGAAGTGCTCCAGCAGTTCGGCCTCGCGTGGCAGGAAGTCGCCGTCCTTGAGCGTGCCCTCGACGATCATCCGGCGCAGGCGTCGGGCGACGAGCTCACCGGTCTTGGGTGGCCGTACGGCTTCCGCCTCGGGGGCTCCTCCGCCCTGGGTCCTGGACTGTAGGGAGTCCCCAAGCTTTCGGACACCCGACTGCGCCATCGACCCGCTCCTTCGCCGCGCGGCCGCACGTACTCGAGTGCGGCGTCAACCTGGCTTACTTCCTGCACAAGGATACCTTGCGGGCATGGTCAGGTCTCCGGCTTGTCACCGATTGCTTGATATGGTTAATTGATTAACTTGGTCACCTATGTTGATGAGGGAGAGATGATGACGGCGGACGTCCAGACCCCTGCCCCGGAGCAGGTCATCGGCATTCTCGGCGGCAGTGGACCACAGGGGCGCGGGCTCGGGGTCCGGTTCGCCGCCGCCGGGCTGCCCGTGGTGATCGGCTCGCGCAAGGCCGACCGTGCGGAGGAGGCCGCCGCGGACATCGCCCGTGTCGCCGGCTCGTCACGGGTGACGGGCGCCTCGAACGAGGAGTGCGCGCAGCGGTCCGACATCGTGCTGGTCGTCGTGCCGTTCGAGGGGCATGCCGACCTTCTCACCTCGCTCGGTGAGGCCCTCGCGGGAAAGGTCGTGGTGGACTGTGTGAACCCCCTGGGCTTCGACAAGCAGGGCCCTTACCCGCTGAAGGTGGCCGAGGGCAGTGCCGCGGAGCAGGCCAGGGAGCTGCTGCCCGACTCCACGGTGACCGCGGCCTTCCACCACCTGTCGGCGGTGCTGCTCGGTGACCTGGAGGTGGCGTCGATCGACAGTGACGTCCTGGTCCTGGGCGATGACCGGTCGGCGACCGACGCGGTCCAGGCACTGGCGGAGACCATTCCGGGAGTCCGCGGTGTGTACGGCGGCCGTCTGCGCAACGCCGCACAGATAGAGGCGCTGACCGCCAACCTGATCGCGGTGAACCGCCGTTACAAGTGCCACGCCGGTGTGCGGATCACCGATCTGCCGGTTTGAGGATGCGGAATCCGGGGTGATCGGGCGAGCGGTCCGGGCCGGGGCGCTCTGCGCGGCCGGCAGAGCCGGATGGTGCGACGGGCCGGCGGTGATGGCGGAACCGCTGTACGGCTCCGGCGACGTCCGCGAGGGCAGTACCGCCGCCCCTCGCCCGAGAGCCGTCCGCCTCGCTCGGCGGGTGGCGAAGAGCCGGCGAACGGGCGCGTCGGGAGGCACGCGCGACAGGCGGGCGCCTCCCGACGTACCCGTGATGCGCCCGGCCCGGGGACCGGTGGACCGGTGGGAGACCACCGAGGCATTCGCCCTGGTCGCCCTGTTCGCCGTGGCAGCCGGCCGGTGGCCGACGACGGGCGGGTGGTCGCTGGAACCGCCCCCGGCCCCGTTCTGGGCAGCGGCGTGGGGCGGGGGAGGGGACACGGGACGACCTTCCCCCGGGGCCTCGGACCAGGTGGTCCCTGGGCGGTCCAAGGAGCTCGGGAGTCCGCCGGGCCAGGGGCGCCGCAGCCCTCGCGCGGGCGTCACCGCGCCGCCGGAGTGCCCCGCTGGACGACCGCTCCTTCGGACAGCAGTTCGTCGAAGCGCTCGACTCCCCAGTCGGCGAGCACCTCCCTGCTGCGGCTGCCGATGTCCCCCTGCGGCTCTGCGATCCGACCAGGCGTGAGGGAGAACCGAGGCGCCGGAGCCGGTGCCTCCCCACCGTCTACGACGGTGTGCACCCCGCGCGCGGCCAGATGGGGGTCGCGCACCGCCTCCGACCAGGACAGCACCGGCGACGCACAGGCGTCGGTGCCGTCGAAGACCTCCTCCCACTCCGCCCGGGTACGCGAGGCGAACACTGAGCGGAACGCCTCGCGCATCTGCGGCCAGCGCGACCGGTCGTCCTGGGCGTCCGCCCACTCCGGTAGACCGAGCAGTCCGACCAGGCGAGCGTAGAACTGCGGCTCCAGGGCTCCCACGGCGAACCAGCCGCCGTCTGCCGTCTCGTAGACGTCGTAGTAGGGCGTCCCGCCGTCCAGCAGATTGCTGCCGCGGTCGTCGGTCCAGCCCTTGTAGCGGCGCTCGGCCCAGATCATGGCCGACAGGTGGCTGACACCATCGACGATGGCCGCATCGACCACCTGGCCCTGACCGGTGGCGCGCGCGTGATGCAGCGCGGCCAGCACGCCCACCACCAGGTACAGCGCACCACCGCCGAAGTCGCCCAGCAGGTTGAGCGGGATCTGCGGGGGGCCACCGGCGCGGCCGATCGCGCCGAGGGAGCCGGTGAGGGAGATGTAGTTGATGTCGTGGCCGGCCGTGTGCGCCCTCGGCCCCTGCTGACCCCAGCCGGTCATCCGGCCGTAGACCAGGGCCGGGTTGCGCCGGCGCACCTCGGCGGGGCCGAGGCCGAGTCGCTCGGCGACACCAGGGCGGTAGCCCTCCAGGAGGATGTCCGCCCGCTCCGCGAGCCGCAGCACCGTCTCCGGGCCGCTCGGATGTTTGAGGTCGACGACGATCGAGCGTCGGCCGCGGTCGAGTACGTCGGCGATGGCCGGGGGTGTCGGCCGGTCGACGCGCACCACATCCGCACCCATTTCGGCGAGCATCATCGAGGCCATCGGCCCGGGGCCGAGCCCGGCGAGCTCCACGACGCGGATACCGGCAAGGGGACCTGTCGCAGCGCCCCGGTCGGCCGCGGGCTCGGGGACGGGGGCAGTGCCGTTGTCGGTCATGGACTCTCCTGAAGGAACGATCGGAAGGGTGGATCACCGAGTGGTGCCGTAGGAGGTCCGCTGCCGCCCAGGTGCCCTCCTGCTCGTGCGGCAGACCAGTCGTCGGGGCGGTGCGGCACATGGAACCGGACCGAGTGGTCGAGGCTCCGCTGGAAGGAGGCGGCGGGCTCGAAGACGACTTCGCCGTTCTGCACCGCCTCCACCCGGCGTGATGAGCAGACCACTCCGGTGTCGGGACTCAGCATAGCGACATAGCTTATTAAGTTTTCTCTTTGGGAGGTAGAGGGGTTTGGTGTTCGTTCCGGCTGTCGCGTGGTGTCGTCCAGGCCGCGCTACGGGTGCGGCTGAGGGCACGGTGGAGGCCTTCGTCCCCGCTGGTCGCGGTGGTTCGCGCTGTTCGCGGGAGCTGGCGGCTGGCGCGGCGGTAGGTGCCGTCGTCGGTGGCGATCACCGACCGGGCGAAGCGGACGCCGCCCGAGCCGGCCACGGGAGTGGCTCGCCGGCCGACTCGGGCCGTGGACGCTCGTACCGGCGGTGCCGGCTGTCCGGCTGGGCCGTGGTCCGCGCGGCCGGGCGTGACTTCGGTGGCCGCAGAGCTTCCCCATGCCGCTGCGGTCCGGGCTGCGGGCCTCGGGATTCAGTCCGCCCGCGGATCCACCAGTACCGGGGTCAGGACGAAGTCGACGAACCGCTTGGCGAAGTCGGCGTCCGTCCGGGGCCGGGACGTACGCCCTGAGGCCCGAGCCGTCAGCGCGCGATTCATGGCCCCGCCGCACAGCGCCTCCAGGAGGAAGGTCACCGAGATGGTCTCGGGCAGTTCACCGCGGTGGATGCCGCGGCGGACCATGTCGCGGGCGGTCCGTATCTGGGCGCTCGTCATCTCCTCGTAGCGTGCGGTGAGCTGCGGGATGAACCGTGCCTCCAGGCCCAGGCGCAGGGCCGCGCTGCCGTGCTCGCCGGAATAGAGGCCGACCATCTGCTCGACGAGCTGGACCAGGTCGCCGCGCACCGTACCGGTGTCGACATCGCGGACGGGGCAGAGCCGCAGGGTGAGGGCCTCCGTGAGCAGGTCCTCCTTGCTGCTCCAGCGCAGGTAGACCGAGGCCTTGCCGACCCCCGCGCGGCGGGCCACCGCATCGATCGTGAAGCCTGTCCAGCCATGCTCGCCGAACACTTCGACGGCGGCGTCGGCGACGCGGCGGTCCACCTGCTGGTCGCGTGGGCGTCCGGGGGCCGCCCTGGGGGGCGTGGTCGTCATACGCCCATGTTCCTCCACGGCTTCGTGGTGAGGTGGGGCTTCTCGGCGCCGATCACTTCCGGCTCGGGTCTGCGGACCCTGCCCCGCACGGCCGGCGAGGCCGCCGGCGTCCCCGTCGAGGGCGCCGGTCCGCCCTCCACGGTCCGCCTGGCCGACCGCTGTCGGCCGGAGGACACGAACGGCCTATGCTGCATTTACTGAACGCTTCTCGTCAGTAAACGGCCTGCTCGGCCCGGGGACAGCCGGAGCCGGAGCGGGCCGCGCCGGCACCACAGGACACGCGCCGACAGCACAGGACAACGGAAGACGGTGGCACATGACGGTCGGGACGACAGGTCGTGGCGGTACGGGCATCAGCATCCTCGGTACCGCCCAACACGCCGCGTGGCAGGACCGCACCCTGCCCCCGGTGGAACGCCTCAGCGGCGGCGTGTGGTCCGTCCCGGTGCCGATCCCGGACAATCCGCTGCGGTACACCCTGTGTTACCTGATAGCAGGCGATCGCGGTCTGGTCGTGGTGGATCCGGGCTGGGGCACCGACGAGGGCTGGGAGGCGCTGCTCGCGGGCCTGGGGGCGGCGGGCGCGGCAGTCTCCGACGTCACCGGCATCGTCGCCACGCACGTCCATCCCGACCACCACGGCCTCTCCGGCCGGCTGCGGGAGCACTCCGGCGCCTGGATCGCCATGCACCCGGCCGAGCGTGACACCCTCCCGCAGCGCACCGCACTGACCCATCCCGGCGCGCGCAGGGAGTTCCTCAGGCGCGGCCTGCGGCGCTGGGGCGCGCCCGAGGAGCACATCAAGGACCTGCTGCGCCCCTTCGGCGAGCGCTCAGCGGATCGTTTCGTGTTCACCATGGCGGAACCCGACGTGCTGCTGGAGGACGGCGATACCGTGCCGCTGCCCGGCCGGCGGCTGCGCGCGGTGTGGACCCCCGGGCACACCCCCGGGCACCTGTGCCTCCAGGAACCCGACGCCGGACTGCTCCTGACCGGCGATCACGTGCTGCCTCGTATCACGCCCAACATCGGCCTGAACCGTGTGAACGGCGACGCCCCGCTGACTCGGTTCCTGGAGTCGCTGGAGCGCACCGCGGCCTTCGACGACCACGACGCGCTGCCCGCCCACGAGTACCGCTTCCGAGGACTGGCCGCCCGGACCCGGCAGTTGCGCGACCACCATGAGCAGCGCTGCCGCGAACTGGTCACCGTCATCGCCGGGCTGGGCTCGCCCACCGTGTGGCAGGTCGCCGAGCAGCTGAGCTGGTCCAGGCCCTGGGCGGAGGTCGGGCAGATGCGCATCGGCGCCCTCTCGGAGACCGAGGCGCACATCCGCCACCTCGCCGACCGCGGCGAGCTGGACTTCCCCGACAGTCATCCCGCCGACCTGCCCGGCACGTCTTCCGACGACGTTCCGGAGGTTCGCGTACGACTGGCCTCGCACGCCGTTCACTGAACCTGGAACAGCCCCGCCATCAACCGCACTCCCATGGCCGCTCTCGACACCCCCGACCCCCACCCCCGGGGGCCTGGCGGCCGTGGGCCAGGCCCCCGGGCGCACCGAGGGCCCGTGCCACCAGGGCGTTCCGCTGTCGAACCCGCCCAGGGAGAACGCCTCATCGGCGGCGCGGACACGCAGAGTGTCCCGAGTGTCCCGGTCCGGCCCGTGCGTGCGCCCGGGTGAGGACCTGGCGAGGAGGCGGACCGGGGCAGGTCGTCGCGGTCCAGTGATTGACAACAAGGTGTCATTGTGGAAATCTCGCGTCATGTCTGCTGGTGATCTGCATCCCCTGTCCGTGCTCATCGACGAGATTCTGCGTACCCGCGGCCGGCTGGTCACCGCCACCCCGGCGCTGGGTGCGGAAGAAGGTCTCACCGGATCCCAGAGTCTTGTCCTCGCGGCCGTCATCCGTGCCGTACAGCCCCCGACGGTCCCTCAGATCGGACGTAGCCTCGGGCACACCCGGCAGGCCGTGCAGCGGACCGCCGACGCACTGGCGCAGCGGGGGCTGATC
Source organism: Peterkaempfera bronchialis (assembly GCF_003258605.2). Taxonomy (NCBI): domain Bacteria; kingdom Bacillati; phylum Actinomycetota; class Actinomycetes; order Kitasatosporales; family Streptomycetaceae; genus Peterkaempfera; species Peterkaempfera bronchialis. Next base: position 136,592 of record NZ_CP031264.1, on the reverse strand, counting down.
GAGTTCGTCGACAATCCCGATCACAAGCGGGCCCGCCGACTGGTGCCCACCGAGCGCGGACGTGCCGTGGACGAGGACGTCCAGGACCGCAGTCGCGTGTGGGCGGACCGGGTCACCGAGGGGATGGACCCGGGCGACCTCGTTGCCGCCACGGAGACACTCCGCACCCTGCGGACCCGGCTCGAAGCAGAGGGCGCCGGCCGTACCCCGGACCGCGGCGCGGGCCCCGAACCGCGGTGAACACCACCGCCGACACTGGAGGTCAGCCATGTGGGACTTCTCCACCGACCCCGAGTTCCAGCAGAAGCTGGACTGGATGAACCGCTTTGTGCGCGAGGAGGTGGAGCCGCTCGACCTCCTCTTCCCCTCCGGCGGCGACCCGTACGACACCGGCAACGAGGCGGCTCGCGCCATCCTGCGGCCGCTGCAGCAGCAGGTGCGTGAGCAGGGCCTGTGGGCCTGCCACCTCGGCCCCGAGCTCGGCGGCCAGGGCTACGGCCAGCTCAAGCTCGCCCTGATGAACGAGATCCTCGGCCGCTCCTCCTGGGCGCCCACCGTCTTCGGCACCGCCGCCCCCGACACCGGCAACGCCGAGATCCTGGCGATGTTCGGGACCGAGGAGCAGCGGAAGCGCTATCTGCGACCACTGCTCGACGGGGACATCGTCTCCACCTTCTCCATGACCGAACCGCAGGCCGGCGCGGACCCCAAGGAGTTCACCTGCCGCGCCTGGCAGGAGGGGGACACATGGGTGATCGACGGCGAGAAGTGGTTCTCCTCCAACGCCCGCTACGCGGCGTTCCTCATCGTCATGGCCGTGACCGACTCCGAAGCCAGGCCGCACGAGCGGATGTCGATGTTCATCGTGCCCGCGCAGACGCCCGGCGTCACGATCAAGCGCAATGTCGCCACCATGGCCGAGCGCGACGAACTGGACGAGGGCATCCATGGCTACATCCGCTACGACCATGTGCGCCTTCCCGCCGACGCCATGCTCGGTGGCCCCGGCGAGGGCTTCAAGGTGGCCCAGGCCCGCCTCGGCGGCGGCCGGGTCCATCACGCCATGCGCATCGTCGGCCAGTGCGCCCGTGCCATGGAGATGATGCTGGAGCGCGCGGTGTCCCGCCGTACGCAGGGGGAGCGGCTGGCCGACAAGCAGGCCGTCCAAGCCATGATCGCCGACTCCTGGATCGAGCTCCAGCAGTACCGCCTGCTGGTGCTCCACACCGCCTGGGTCATCGACACCCAGCCGCACGGGGCGGCTCGCACCCAGATCGCCATGTGCAAGGTGGCGATGGCGAAGGTCCACCACGACATCGTCCGGCGTGCGCTGCACCTGCACGGCTCACTCGGCACCACCCATGAGATGCCCTTGGCGGAGATGTGGATGAGCGTGCCCTCTCTCGCCCTGGCCGATGGGCCGACCGAGGTGCACAGGACCACGGTGGCCAAGCAACTGCTGCGTGGTGTCGAGCCCGCTCCGGGCCTCTTCCCGAGCGAGCACATTCCGCCGAAGCGTGAGGCGGCCCGCCGCCGTTACGCCGACGTCCTGAAGGAGTACGGCCTGTGAAGACCACTGAACTCTTCGACCTCACCGGCAAGGTGGCCCTGGTGACCGGGGGCAGCCGTGGCCTCGGCCGGGAGATGGTGCTCGCCTTCGCGCGGGCCGGCGCGGACGTCGTCGTCGCCAGCCGCAAGGTGGACACCTGCCGGACAGTGGCGGCCGAGGTCGAGGCCCTGGGCCGCCAGGCGCTCGCCCATGCCTGCCATGTCGGGCGGTGGAGCGACATAGACGACCTGGTGGACACCGCGTACCAGCGCTTCGGCACGATCGACATCTTGGTCAACAATGCCGGGATGTCGCCACTGGCACCGTCCTCGGAGGAGACGTCCGAGGAGCTGTTCGACAAGGTCGTCGGCGTCAACTTCAAAGGCCCCTTCCGGCTCGGCGCCCTGGTCGGCCGGCGCATGGCCGACGGCGAGGGCGGATCCATCATCAACGTCTCGTCGTCGGGCGCGCTGATGCCGCAACCGAAGTTCGGTCCCTACGCCGGCGCCAAGGCCGCTCTCAACGTGCTGACCCAGGTGCTGGCCCTGGAGTACGCGCCCAAGGTCAGGGTCAACACGCTGTCGGCCGGGCCGTTCCTGACGGACATCTCACAGGCGTGGCCCGAGGAGGTCCGGACCAGCACCCGCAGTGCGATCGGCCACCCGGGGCGGCCGGAGGAGATCGTCACCAGCGCGCTGTACCTGGCGAGCCCGGCCTCCAGCTACACCACCGGTGCGCTGCTGCGGGTGGACGGAGGACTCTACTGATGGCGACGACGGACAGCACCGGAGACACCTCCGCACTCGCGGAGACCCTGCGAGGCCGGGCGACCGGAGCGGCGCAGGCCTGGCACCCCGGAGCCGAGGTGACCCGTGTCGAGCCCCTGACGGGCGGTTCCTCCAGCCTCACCTTCACCGCCGAGCTGCGCGGAGTACCGGAGGAGCAGCGCAAGGTGGTGCTCAAGGTCGCCCCTCCGGGACTGGCACCGGTACGCAACCGGGATGTGCTGCGCCAGGCCCGGCTCATGCGGGCGTTGCACGATCAGCCCGGTGTTCCCGTGCCCCCCGTGTTCTTCGAGGACGCGGGCGACCCGCCGGACGTACCGCCTTTTCTCGCGATGGGCTTCGTCCCCGGCGACTGCGTCGAGCCCATGCTGATCGAGGAGCGTGACCCGGCGGCGTTTCCGGCGATCCGGTCCCGTGCGCTGGACGCGGCCGCCGTGCTCGCCGCTCTGCACCGGGTGGACCCGGCGCGGGCCGGCCTGGGGGACGAGCCGGTCGTGGGACTGAAGGACGAGATCGACCGGTGGACCCGGGCGTTCACCACCGTCCCCGCCGACCTCCAGGGCGACTACGAGGAATGCGCACGAGCCCTGCTCGCCACGATGCCGTCGGCGATGGCGCCTACGGTCAACCACGGCGACTACCGGCTCGGCAACACCCTGTGCCGGGACGGCCGCGTGACGTCGGTCATCGACTGGGAGATCTGGTCGGTCGGTGATCCGCGCATCGATGTCACGTGGCTGACCTTCTTCACCGACGAGGCCCACCACCCCGGCGCACCCGGCAACGGGCCGTCCGGGATGCCCACCGCCCGGGAACTGCTCGACGCCTACACGGACGCGGGCGGTCCGGACCTGCCCGACCTCGCTTGGTTCGACGCGCTGACCCGCTACAAGGAGGCGGGAGCGACCGCACTGCTCATCAAGCGTGGTCGCAAGTCGGGCCGGCTCGTCCCGGAGATGGCGCGGATGGCCCCAGCCCTTCCGGTGCTGCTGAACGAGGCCCGCGAGCTGATCGGGGCCTGACTCCGCGCACGGACCGGCCTCCGGCCGGCGTCAAGTAACCCTATAGTTATTCAACTTATATAACTGAAGAGGGCCACGAAGTGCGCTTCGGCGAGAGGATGCGTACGAGGTGGTCAAAGCCGCACCGCGCGCCGATACGTCAGAAGGAGTGGCCCATGCGCACGTGGTCCAGTGAGATGGTCGCCGTGCTCCGGGGTTCCGGCCGGCTCGCGGTGATCGACGGTGACCGTGCGATCGACGGCGCACGGTTGCTGGCCGCCGCCGCAGGAGCGGTGTCCTGGATCGAGTCCCTCGGACTGCCACCGGAAGCACCGCTGCCCGCGTTGGTGACCACCAACATCGACACGGTCGCGTTGCTGCTTGCCGGTGCGGCCACCGGCCACCCGCTCTCACCGCTCGGCCCGCGGCTCACCGCGGCCGAACTCGGCCACCCCGTGCGGGCACTCGGCAGCGATGTCCTGCTGTACGAACCGGCCTTTGCCGCGACGGCCGCCGAGATCGCCCGGACGGCCGGAATCCGGCCCGTGCCGATCACCCCCTGGCCGGAGGGCGGGGGCGTCGAACGCCTGGCGGTGACCGACCCGGAGTCGGTGTGCGTGAACCTGCACACCGCCGGCACCACCGGCCTGCCCAAGAGGGTGCCGATCACCCAGGGCGTGCTGTGGGAGCGCCGCCGACTGCTCGCCGGGCTGACCGGCCTCGGCCCGGGGGCCGTCTACGCCACCGGCTCACCGGTGCACCACATCGGCGGCCTGGGCACGCTGCTGGTCGCACTGTCGGTCGGCGCGACCGCTGTGGCCACCCGGTCGTTCAGCCTCGACTGGTGGCGGAGCCTGGGACCCGCCAACGTGACACACACGCTGCTGGTGCCGAGCATGATCGAGATGCTGCTCGCCGCCGAGGCCCTGCACGCCCTGCCCCTGCGCACGCTGATCTACGGAGCCTCCCCCATCCACCCGGACACGCTCCGCCGCGTCCTGGCCGTCCTGCCGGAGACACGCCTGCTGAACCTGTTCGGCCAGACGGAGGGCAGTCCGCTCACCTGCCTCACGCCGGAGGACCATCTGGAGGCGGCGCAGGGGCGGCCGGAGCTGCTCACCTCGGTGGGGCGTCCGGTGCCGGGTCTGCGACTGCGCATCGACAACCCGGACGCGGCGGGTGCGGGCGAGCTGCTGGCACAGGCCCCTCACCTGAGCCTGACCGGGTCCGACGGCTGGCTGCGCACCGGTGACATCGGCCACCGGACCAAAGACGGGTACGTCTACCTGGTGGGACGAACGCACGACCGTATCGTCCGCGGTGGCGAGAACATCTTCCCCCTTGAGGTGGAGCAGGTGCTCGAAAGCCACCACGCGGTTGCCGCCGCCGGAGTGGTCGGGGTCCCGGACCGGAGGCTGGGCCAGACGGTCGCAGCCTTCGTCGTTCCGGCCCGTGCGGACCGGCCGCCGGACGCGGGGGAGTTGCGCCGGTACGTGCGCGAGCGGCTGGCGGGCTTCAAGGTACCGGAGTACTGGTACGTGGAAGCGTCCTTGCCTCACTCGGGAGCCGGAAAGCTGCTCCGCCGGGAGCTCCAGGACCTGCACCGCGAGCGGACCACGGAGGTGTAGTCGGTCCGGCCTCGGCTTGCGTCGGCGGTGCGGCGGGGCCCCGGAGCAGGGGCCGGGGCGGCCGGGGGCGGGGAGAGGACGCCCGACGGGGCGCTGCGCGCGGATATGCTGGGATCATGCCGTCCGCCCGCCGCACCTCCCGCCAGAACGACCTGCTGGAGCGTCTGGTCGCTCTGCTGACGGCGGAGGGGTTCGCCTCGTTCACGCTCGACGGCCTGGCCGAGCGGCTGCACTGTTCGAAGACGACGCTGTACCAGCTCGCCGGAAGCAAGCAGGACCTGGTCGGGGAAGCGGTCAGGCACTACTTCCGCTCCGCCGCCGAGGCCGTCGAGAAGCGGGTGGCGGAGACCACGGCGCCGTCCGACCGCGTACAGGTCTATCTGAACACCGTGGCCGAGCAGCTCAGGCCGCTCTCCCGGCGGTTCCTGGACGACATGGCGCACTTCCGGCCCGCCCGCGAGGTGTACGAGGCCAATACGAGGCACGCGGCCGACCGGGTCCGGCAGCTGATCACCGAGGGTGTGGCAGCGGGAGCCTTCAGGAATGTGCACGCCGCATTCGTGGGCGAGGTCGCCGCGGCCACCATGCAGCAGATCCAGCGGGGCGAGGTGGCGGCGCGCACCGGTCTCAGCGACTCCGAGGCGTACGCCGAGCTGGCGTCGCTGATCGTCCACGCCGTCTCTTCCTGACCCGACGGCCCGGCCGGCCCCGGTCTCCTTTCCGTTCCTGCTGACCTGCCCAGAGCGGTGGATGGCTGTGACGACTCCTCAGGGTGTACGTTGAATGATACTGTCGTACTCCTATCAGTATCATTTTGTGGAGGAGCCCTGATGCCCGCCACTCGATTCCTGGCGACTGACGAAGCCGCCGCCCTCATCGAGCTCACCCGTACGCTCGCGGTGAAGGAACTCGCCCCCCAAGCGGCCGAGGCGGAGGCGGAGGCGAGGTTCCCTCGCGAGGCCTTCCGGACGCTCGGCCGTGCCGGACTGCTCGGGCTGCCCTATCCCGAGAAGTACGGCGGCGGTGGTCAGCCGTACGAGGTCTACCTCCAGGTGCTGGAGGAGATCGCGGCCGTGTGGTCCAGCGTCGCCGTCGGCGTGTCGGTGCACGCGCTCTCCTGCTTCGGCCTCGCCGCCTTCGGCACCGAGGAGCAGCGGAAGGAGTGGCTCCCGGACATGCTCGGCGGCGAACTCCTCGGCGCGTACTGCCTGTCCGAGCCGCACGCCGGATCGGATCCCGCGGCCATGCGCACCCGGGCCGTCAGGGACGGCGACCACTACGTGCTCAATGGCACCAAGGCATGGACCACACACGGCGGCCACGCGGACTTCTACACGGTCATGGCGCGCACCTCGGAAGACCGCTCCCGGGGCATCTCCTGCTTCCTGGTCCCCGCGGACACTCCCGGCCTGATCGCCGACGTGCCCGAGCGGAAGATGGGACTGACCGGTTCGGCCACCGCCACCGTGCGCTTCGAGGACGTGCGGGTCCCCGTCCATCGCCGCATCGGCGAGGAGGGCCAGGGGCTGCGGATCGCGCTCACCGCTCTGGACTCCGGCCGGCTCGGCATCGCGGCCGTCGCCGTCGGCCTGTCCCAGGGCGCCTTCGATCACGCGGTGCGCTACGCCCAGGAGCGGGAGACCTTCGGCAAGCCGATCATCGAGCACCAGGGGCTGGCGTTCGTACTGGCCGACATGGGCGCCGCGATCGAGTCCGCCCGCGCCACCACCCTGTCCGCCGCCCGGCTCAAGGACTGCGGCCAGCCCTTCACCCGGGAGGCGTCGATCGCCAAGCTCGTCGCCACGGACAACGCCATGAAGGTCACCACGGATGCCGTGCAGGTGCTCGGCGGGTACGGATACACCCGTGACTTCCCCGTCGAGCGGTACATGCGCGAAGCCAAGGTCATGCAGATCTTCGAGGGGACCAACCAGATTCAGCGCATGGTCATCAGCCGCGCGCTGAACGAGCCCGCGAAGGGCACCGTCACCGTGCTGAAAACCCACTGAAACAGGAGAACTGATGCTGCTCGACAATACTGCCGCCCTGGTCACCGGAGGTGCCTCCGGCCTCGGCGCGGCGACCGCGCAGGCCCTGGCCGCCCGGGGCGCGGCCGTCTTCGCCCTCGACCTCCCGGCCGGCCTCGACAAGGCCCCGGACGTCGAAGGCGTCACCTACGTCGGTGCGGATGTCACCGACGCCGAGCAGGTCCGTGCCGCAGTCGCGACCGCTGCGGGCAGCGGCGCACCGCTGCGCACGGTGGTCAACTGCGCCGGCATCGGCCCGTCCATGCGGATCCTCGGCAAGAAGGGCGTGCACGACCTCGACCTGTACGCCAAGGTCGTCCAGATCAACCTGATCGGCTCCTTCAACGTCCTGGCGCTCGCCTCGGAGGCCATCGCCGAGACCGAGCCGGATGCCAACGGGCAGCGCGGCGTCATCGTCAACACCGCGTCGGTCGCCGCGTTCGAGGGGCAGATCGGCCAGGCCGCGTACTCCTCCTCCAAGGGGGGCATCGTCGGCCTGACCCTGCCGGCCGCCCGGGACCTGGCCCAGTACGGCATCCGCGTGTGCGCCATCGCCCCCGGAATCGTGGAGACCCCGATGCTGGCGACCGTCTCCGAGGAGTTCCGCGCCTCACTCGGCGCAGGTGTGCCGTTCCCGCGGCGTCTGGCGCGACCGGAGGAGTACGCGCAACTGGCCCTCTCGATCATTGACCACGACTACCTCAACGGCGAGGTCATCCGGATGGACGGCGGCCTGCGCATGGCTCCGCGCTGACGCACCGCTCCCGGCGGGGCGGCGGACGGCTGCCCCGGGAACGCTTCAGGTCAACCTAAAGAATAATTAAACTGATTACACTTCCCTGAGGCCTAGTGCAGAAACAGATACTTCTGGCAGAGTCGGACCAACCACCTCTCCGGACCTGACTGAGCCAGGCCAAGTGTTTGGAGTTACATGATGATGCGCGAGTCGATGGAGGCCACCCCCGCCATCGCGGCGGCGGCCCAGCGATGGCCGTGGTTGTTGACGGCACCGACGTTCGACGGGCTCGTCCGGCGCAGGGCGAGCGTCACGCCGGACGCCATGATGCTCATCGACGCCGAGGGGGTCTCGCTGACCTGGGCCGACTTCGACCGCCGGACCTCCGGGGTGGCCCGAGCCCTGGCGGCCCGGGGCATCGGGCCCGGCACGCGCGTGGCATGGCAGCTGCCCACCCGGATCAGTACGGCGTTGGTGATGGCGGCCCTGCGGCGTCTCGGTGCGGTCCAAGCACCGGTGATCCCGTTGTACCGGGAGCGTGAGCTCACTGCCGCGCTCGCGACCTCGGAGGCCGAGTGCCTCCTCGTTCCGGGCATCTGGCGGGGTGTCGACTACGTGGCCCTCGCCGGCACCGTCGCGAAGACCCTGTCCGCCGCCGGACGAACCCCGCCTCGGGTGCTGGACATCGGGCACCACGCTCCCGAACTCGACGACGCGACCGCCTCGGGAGACGCGACGGCCACGGGCCCCGACACGGCGGCGTTCCCCGTCCCGGACCCGGACGAGGTCGCGTGGATCCACTTCACTTCGGGGGCCACCGGCGCCCCGAAGGGCGCCCGGCACACCGACACCTCACTGCTTGTCCCGGGCCTCTCGTTCGCCGGGTTCGGTGAACTGGGCAAGGAGGCCGGCGAGTTCGGCGCCATGGGGTTTCCGATCGCACACGTCGGCGGTGTCCAGTACCTGACCGCGGCGCTGGCCGGCGGGTATCCCGTCCTGCTGCTGGAGGCGTTCAATCCCAGCGAGGCGGTGGGTCTGTTCCGCAGACACGGCGTGACCACGACCGGCGGTGCGCCGCCGTTCTACACGGCGCTCGTCGAACTGGCCCGCAGCGCCCCGGAGACACGGCTGATCCCGACGCTGCGTACCTTGAAGGGCGGCGGGGCGCCCTGTCCTCCCCACCTGGTGGGGGAGGTCGCGGACACGCTTGGTGCGGTGCTCGCGCACGACTACGGCATGACCGAGGTGCCGATGATCGCGGTGGCGTCCCCGTCGGATGCCCCCGAAATCCTCGCCGCCACTGACGGGCGGCCGTTGCCGGGCAACCACCTGCGGCTGGTCGATGCGGACGGTGCGGAGTGCGCGGCCGGAACCGCGGGTGAGGTGCAGATCAAGGGTCCCGGGGTGTGCCACGGCTACACCGATCCGGAGGCGACGGCGGCGGCGTTCACCCAGGACGGCTGGTTCCGCACCGGGGACCTCGGCCTCCTGCGCGACACCGGGCACCTGGAGGTCGTGGGCCGGCTCAAGGACCTCATCATCCGCAAGGGCGAGAACATCGCCCCGCAGGAGATCGAGGCCCTGCTGGCGAACCATCCCGACCTGGCCGAGGCCGCCGTCATCGGCCTGCCCGACGCCGACCGCGGCGAACGGGTCTGCGCGGTCGTGGTGATGAGGCCCGGACGCACGGCACCCGCCGTCGCGGATCTCGGGGCGTGGCTGACGGAGGCCGGCCTGATGCGGCAGAAGCTCCCGGAGCAGGTCGAGGTCGTGGACGTGCTGCCGCGCACCGGGTTGATGAAGGTCGCCAAGTCGCAGTTGCTGACGCGGTTCGCCCCGGTCGGCTGAGCCGCGTCCGGTGGTGCCGTCGCGCTGCCCGTGATGCCCGCACCGCGCGCCGATGCTGCTTCCCTTCCCTGCGCTGTCGTCACCCTGCCGCACCGAGGGTGATGACAGCGCAGGGCCGGCCTTGCCGAGGTTCCTGTCGATGGGTGGGATGGGGGAGGGGATGGGAGGGAGCCGCCGGTGACCGGAGGGCCGAGGGCACCGGGCGCGCCTCGGCCGTCGCACCCGGCACCTGGGTCCGTGGTGTCGGCTACCACGAGTCAGTCGCCGGGCCGCTGGACCGCGACCGGCTCGACGCCCTGGTGGCCCATCGGCCGGTGCGGGTGCAGCACCGCAGCGGAGCGCTGTGGATCCTCAACAGTGCCGGTGCCGCTCTGCTGGGGCTGGACGACCCGGACCGCGTCGCCGTGGCGCGGTGGCGTACGACGCGACGCCGAGGCGTAGGCGCCGACGCCGACCGGAAGCCACCGTGGCCGGTGTGCTCCACCGCACCGGCGGGCGCCGACCTCGGCCCCGGCGTCCGGTGAACGACGGGCGGCAGGTCGTGGCTGAGCGCCGGTACGGCGGAAGGGTCAGTTGAGGAGGTCCAGCAGCGTCTTGGACCCCGCCGCGTTGACCGCGTCGTCCGCGGCGGTGATGTGGCGTGCCCAGAGCTTCTCGGCTTCGTCGGCCTTGCCCGCCGCGATGAGATCCACGAGCTTGACGTGGGTGCGGTGCGCCTTGCGGCTCTGGCTCTTGTGGACCTCGGAATCGAGGGCGTCGGCCAGGTGAGCGGCATTGGCACGGTCAACGATGTAGCGCAGCATGCTGCTCAGCAGGTTGAGCGTCTGGTTCCCGGCGAGTTCGACGAGCAGGGCGTGAAAGGCGTCCTGGGCGGCGACCAGTGCCATGGGGTCGTCCAGCACGGCCTTCTCGGCCTCGACCGCGGCACGGAGCCGGTTGAGGGCGGTGGCCGTGTGCTTGTTGGCCAGGGACCGGGCGCACGGCGGCTCCAGGACGGCGCTGGCGCGGTAGACGTCCGCCAGGGTGGCCTCGCGGTATTCCAGGATCAATCCGGCGTACCTGGCGGCGACCTCGGCATCGGGCGCGGTCACCCGTGCGCCGCCGTGCGCTCCACGCCTGACGTTGATCAGGCCCTCGGACTCCAGGACCCGGTAGGCCTCCCGCAGTGTCGGCCGGGAGACGCCGAACTGCTCCATCAGGGAGGATTCGGACGGCAGCGCGTCTCCAGGCTCCAGCTCCCGGTGGACGATCTGGCGACGCAGGGCAGCGGCGATGAGCTCAGCGGTCTTGGGCACGCGGACCTGGCGGCCTACGCGCATGCGCTCCGCCTGTGGCATGAGCATTCCGGTGCTGACGTCCCGGGCTGCCTGAGCCATCGAAACTCTCCCTACGTCTGGTGCCCCCGGTCCGAGTGGATACCCGGGAGGCGCATAGCCCGATGCATCATGGTATTTGTGATCAGGCAGATCCAATACTTGAGGCAAATAGTTTAGCAGGTTCGACATGGACGCCTGTCTGACTGCCACTCAGTTCCGCGCCTGTGCCCGTCCCCTTTCGCCCGCTGCCGGGCAGCGTTGCCGACGGCGCCGGAGCGATCAGCGCGTTCCGTACCGGATCCCGTACTCCGCGAGCACCCGGTCGGTGTCGGCGCCCGACGTGGGGGCCGGCGTGGACGGGGTGCGGGCGGCGGGCGCGGCGGGCGGGGCGCCACGGGGCGGCGTACCGCCCGCGTCCAGGGCGGCGGCGGTGAGGCAGCAGCCGCAACGACCCCCCGACCGAGACCGGGCCCCGCCGGCGCATGCCCGTGAGGGCGGCCCGCTCGGCGAGGATCCCGGCACCGGGCAGCCCGGTGGCGGGCCGACCCGCGAGCCGCAGCAACAGCTCGTACGCCAGCAGGGCTCCCCGGGCTGCGGACGCCGGTGCGCCGGGGGCCCGCAGCGGCGGCCCGCCGGCCCTTCCCGTCAACTCCATCGCCCCGCACGCCGCCCAGTCGTCGTCGGGGTGGAACCGGGGGATCGGAACGGTGCCGGAGGTCTGCCCGGCCGGGCCGGACACCACCAGGGCGTCGGCCACCCCGGGCCCGGTGTCGTCGCCGTCAGGGAAATCCGGGCGCGCGCCCTCCGCGCGCCCTCCGCATGCCCTCACCTGCGGGGTCCCGGTGCCGCCGGACCCGGCCGCGCCCAGGGGACCGGCCGCACCCAGCGCGGTCAGCAGCCGTACGGCAGGTGCCGCGGCCGCGTCCACCGCCTCCGGGGCGCTCACCCGCAGGCCGGCGAGCGGAAGCGGCAGTCCCGGGGCCGGGGAGCCCTGCCTATGGGACACAGGGCTCGACCCGGTCCACCAGGCCCCACTCCAGCGCCCGCCGGGCTGTCACCCTGTCCCCGGTCAGCGTCATCCACGCGGTGCGCCAGGGACCGATCCGCCGGGTCACGCTGACCGTCCCGCCCGCGCCCGGCACCAGGCCGAGGCTCCGCTCCGGCAGCATGAACCATGCGCCGGGATCGGCCACCACGATGTCGGCGAACGCGGGAACCTCCATGCCCGCACCGACACAGGCGCCGTGCAGATACGGCCGTACCCGGTCCGCGCAGCGGTGGACCAGCCATCCCGCGCTGCGGGACAGCCGTACCACGTGGGCGGACGCGGGATCCACGGCGCTGCCGAACTCGTCCAGATCGCCGCCGCTGCAGAACGACGCCCCTTCACCTCGGAGTTCCGCGACTTTCAGGGAGGTGTCGGCGAGCACGAGTTCCAGAGCCCGGATGAGGCCGTCGCGCAGTCCGTGCCCCAGCGCGTTGCGCCGGTCGGGGCGGTTCAACGTCATCCGCAGCACATCGTCCGCACGCTCCAGCAGTACGACGTCGGACGGGACCGGCGGCACACGGCGGGCAGGGCGCGCGGCCCGCCACGCGGCGAACTCCGGCCCGCCCAGCAGCGCCGAGTACGCCAGTGACTCGGCCACCAACCCGTCGCGCACGGACGCCGTGGCGGTCAGACGCAGCAGTCCCGCCAGAGCGAGGGCGGCGCGCGGGGCGGCATCGACCGCGGCGATCAGCCGGTCGAGTTCGGCCTCGGGATCGTCCACGAGGACATGGGCGCGGCCCGGCTGCGGGACGGCGCTCACGGTCAGCGTCAGGGCCTCGCAGACGGGGGCGCAGGCGGGAGGGAGAGGATGCCGGGCGATGCCGATCAGGACGCGGGCGGAGTTCCGCAGCGCGGTCGCCACCTGCTCCGGGGCGGTCAGCGGACCGTCCAGATCCACGATCGTCAGCACGTCCGCGGCACGTGGGGTCTCGGTCGCGGCGGGCACCGTGACCACATCGGTGTCGAGGCCGGACGCGTACAGCTCGGCGATCTCCCGAGGGGAAAGCCGGATTACCTCAGACATGTCGGGAACCTTCCCCTGGCCATGCTCCGACGGCTGTTCGTCCAGCGGTTCGGGACTCGCGGATCTTGCCTCGTCGGGCGGTGCCCACACCCTAGATCGCGGACGGAGCCATGGCAATGGAGTGGTGATCGCGCGTGCTCGGCCGACCGTGTGGCGGGTCGGAGAGATGCAGGCACGCAACATTGTGGGGAATTCACGACGGTGTTAGCGTCCGGGACATCACCTGACCGGGCCATTGCGTCAGGTGTCCGGCATATCGTGACCTCGGATGGTGAGGATGAGCGGGTCCGAACGGCCCCACCGCCTGAGCCGTGCGCAGTGGGGAATCGCCGTGGCTGCGAGCATCGCGGCGCCGCCGACCGGCGGAGAGCGGATGGGTGCGGTGGTCGGCGGGGTCGAACCCTCCGCGTATGCCGACCGGTGGAGTCGTGATGTGCGTGCCGTCGTGGGCGTGGCGCCCACCGGTCGCCGGGCCGTCCTGGGGTGGCCCCATGTGCAGCCCGAGGGTCCGGGCACCTGGGACGCCGCCGCCCTGGACCGCTGCGACCGGTGGCTGGACGCGGTGCTCGCGGCGGGCCTGCGTCCGTCCCTGTCCCTGGTCCATCTGGATCTGCCGTCCTGGATCGAGGACGCGGGGGGATGGCTGGCCCGGGACACCGCGTTCCGTTTCGCTGATTTCGCGGACGAGATGGGGCGGCGGTTCGGCGACCGGGTGACCCGGTGGGTCACCGTGGCCGACATGGCCGCGGTGTCCGTGAGCGACTATGTGGCGGGGATGTGCCCTCCGGGCCGCGGGCTCGGTGCGGCGGGGCTGCCGGCCCTGCACCATATGCTGCTGGGGCACGGGCTGGCCCTGCGGGCACTGCGCGGTGCGGGAGTGCGCGGTGAGGTGGGCGGCGGGCTGCCGCTGATGGGTGGATACGCGGCCACCGGGGACCCGTGGGACCGGATAGCCCTGGAGCGCTTCGAGTCCTGGACCAACCGGCTGTTCCTCGATCCGCTGCTGCTCGGCAGGCACATGGTGCCGGAGGACGGGGTCTCGCCGGTGGACGCCACCGGCTGCGTGCGGCCCGGCGACATGGAGATCATCGCGACACCTCAGGACGTCCTCGGTCTGTCCTGGTTCGCGCCGTGTCGTGTCACGACTCCCGAGAACCTCCCCGTGGTCCTGCCCCCGCGCAGCAGCTTCTGGGCACTGAACGACGTGAACCGGCTGCTGGTCAGGCTCGGCTTCGCCCTGACCCCCTTCGACGAGGTGGCGACCACGGCGTACGGCTGGCCGATCATGCCCGAAGGGCTGGCGGACGTCCTGAGTGCCGTGCACGACATCTACGGCGACTTGCTGCCGCCGCTCCACATCACGGATGTGGGCATGGGAGACATGGACACTCCCGGTCCGCTCCCGGAGGTCGAGCGCAAGCGCCGCGCCCTGTTCGGTTCCCGGCTCTCGTGGCTGGCGGATGTCCTGGCGGACGGGATGGACATCCGCGGCTACGAGTACTGGTCGGTCACGGACAACCTGGAGTGGGTCGTGCGGTACGCCCGTCTGTACGGGGCCGCCGTGTGCGAGGGTGAGCCGGTGCCGCAGCCGCCCATTCCGATGGACTGGGTCCGCGGGGCGGCGTTCGCGGAGCCGGGCCCGGTGGGTGCCGTCGGCGCGTCCAGGATGGTGCTCTGTCCGCCCCCGCGTTCGCGGTGATGCGAGCCCGATGATCAGGGGAGTCCAGCGGTTGCGCACCCCCTGCGGGTCCGCTGCCCCGCGCGCCTGACGTATGCGGAGCCGGCCGCAGGGGATGCCGGCCGCGACGATCACCCCTGGTGCACATGTCGATGTGGCGGAGTTCGCGACGCCAGGCATAATTAGATATATAAATCTAATGTTTTAGATGTCCAGTCAAGCGAGGTGTAGCGTTCATGCGGGTGTTCAAGGGTGCCGACGAGCTCGTCGCGGCGAGTGGGAGCAACCTGGGGACAGGCGATTGGCTGCTGATCGAACAGGACCGGATCGACCGGTTCGCCGACGCCACCGGCGACCATCAGTGGATCCATGTCGATGTCGAACGCGCCAAGGACGGCCCGTTCGGCGCGACCATCGCACACGGCTACCTCACCCTGTCCCTCGTGCCCACTCTGGCGGCGCGGAACTACCGGGTCGAGGGGGCGCGGCTGGGCATCAACTACGGTCTCGACAAGGTACGGTTCATCACCCCGGTACGGGTCGGTTCGCGGGTCCGGGCCCGGAGCGAACTGCTGAAGGCGGAGGTCGCCGCGGACGGCTCCGTCCAGTCCGTGTGGCGGACGACGATCGAGATCGAAGGCGTCGAGCGGCCGGCCTGTGTCGCGGAGAGCATCACACGGCACCACTTCTGAGCCCGGCAGAGTCTCCCGACCCGACCGAGGGGAGGCATGCCGAGGCCCCGTGGCCCGCCCGAAGGGGGAGGGCCACGGGGCCTCGGCTGCGCGTGGGCGGGGGGTCAGCCCTTGCGGGTCCTGATCTCCTCGGTGAGCTGCGGGACGACGTCGAACAGGTCGCCGACCACGCCGTAGTCGACCAGGTCGAAGATCGGGGCCTCCGGGTCCTTGTTGACCGCCACGATCGTCTTCGAGGTCTGCATACCGGCGCGGTGCTGGATGGCGCCGGAGATGCCGTTGGCGATGTAGAGCTGCGGGGAGACGTGCTTGCCGGTCTGGCCGACCTGGTTGGTGTGCGGGTACCAGCCCGCGTCCACCGCGGCACGCGAGGCACCCACGGCCGCCCCGAGGGAGTCGGCCAGCGCCTCGACGACCGCGAAGTTCTCCGCGCCGCCCACACCACGGCCGCCGGAGACCACGATCGCGGCCTCCGTCAGCTCCGGACGCCCGCTCGACTCACGCGGCGTACGGCCGGTGATCTTCGTACCGGTCGCCTGAGCGGAGAACGACACGGACAGCGGCTCGACCGCACCCGCGGCCGGGGCCGGTTCCACGGCGGCCGAGTTCGGCTTGACCGTGATGACCGGAGTCCCCCGGGAGACACGGGACCTGGTGCTGTAGGCGGCGGCGAACACCGACTGGGTGGCCACCGGACCGGAGTCGCCGGCCTCCAGGTCGATGGCGTCCGTGATGATGCCGGAGCCGATGCGCAGCGCCAGCCGGGCGGCGATCTCCTTGCCCTCAGCGGAGGAGGGGACGAGAACGGCGGCCGGGGACACGGCCCCGTAGGCGGCCTGGAGGGCGTCCACCTTGGGCACGACCAGATACTCGGCGTACTCGGGGGCGTCATGGGTCAGCACCTTCACCGCGCCATGCTCGGCCAGCGCGGGCGCGGTGTCGGCGGCGCCGGTTCCAAGCGCGACGGCGACCGGCTCGCCGATGCGGCGGGCCAGGGTCAGCAGCTCCAGGGTGGGCTTGCGGACGGCGCCGCCCACGTGGTCGACGTAGACGAGGACTTCAGCCATGGGACTTCTACTCTCCTGCTTGCAAAGGGTGCGGGGGCGGTCGGCGGAGGCGGGCTCAGACGAACTTCTGGCTCGCGAGGAACCCGGCGAGCTGCCTGCCGCCCTCGCCCTCGTCCTTGACGATGGTGCCCGCAGTGCGGGCCGGACGCTCTGCGGCGGACTCGACGCTGGTGTAGGCGTTGGCCAGACCGACCTCGTCCGCGTCGATGCCCAGGTCCGACAGGTCCCAGGACTCGACCGGCTTCTTCTTGGCCGCCATGATGCCCTTGAAGGACGGATAGCGCGCCTCGCCCGAGCGGTCGGTCACCGACACGACCGCAGGCAGCGGCGCCTGAAGCTGCTCGGAGGCGGCGTCGCCGTCGCGGCGCCCCGTGACGGCCCCGTCCTCGACCGAGACCTCGGACAGCAGGGTGACCTGCGGGACGCCCAGGCGCTCGGCCAGCAGGGCGGGTACGACGCCCATGGTGCCGTCGGTGGAGGCCATACCGGAGATCACCAGGTCGTAGCCGGCCTTCTCGACCGCCTTGGCCAGGACCAGCGAGGTGCCGATCGCGTCCGTGCCGTGCAGCTCCTCGTCCTCGATGTGGACCGCCTTGTCGGCACCCATCGACAGGGCCTTGCGCAGCGCGTCCCTGGCGTCCTCCGGGCCCACCGTCAGCACGGTGACCTCGGCATCGACCCCATGGTCCCGACGGTCTTCGGCGATCCGCAGCGCCTGTTCGACCGCGTACTCGTCCAGCTCGGAGAGCAGACCGTCCACATCGTCCCGGTCCACGGTCAGGTCATCGGCGAAGTGCCGGTCGCCAGTGGCGTCGGGCACGTACTTCACGGTGACAACGATCCTCAAGCTCACGTCAACTCTCCTCTGGGTAGGAGCCTGATACAGAAGTTAATTTAGCTGACTTATAACCCTTACTCGCCCGACGAGTGGGTACAGGTCGGCGAGCTGTGATGTGCACCCGGCCCGGCGGCATGTCCGGCCCGTCGCCGTACCCGCACGCGGGTCTGGCTGTGGTAGATGACCTAGTGTTATTCTCTAACTGTATAGTCCCGAAGGAGGCCGTTCTATGTCCACTCGCGACGCTGTCATCGTCGACGCGGTACGAACCCCGGTCGGCAAGCGGAACGGATCCCTCGCGGACCGTCACGCCGCGGATCTGTCGGCGCATGTGCTCAAGGCGCTGGTCGAGCGCAAGGGGATCGACCCCGCCCTGATCGACGACGTCATCTGGGGCTGTGTCCAGCAGGTCGGGCAGCAGGCCAACAACGTGGGGCGCATGGGCGTGCTCGCGGCCGGCTGGCCCGAGTCGGTACCCGCGACCACCATCGACCGCCAGTGCGGTTCCTCGCAGCAGTCCGTGCACTTCGCCGCGGCGGGCCTGATCTCCGGGCAGTACGACGTGGCCGTCGCCGGCGGCGTGGAGCTGATGAGCGCGGTGCCCATCGGGTCCTCGGTGAAGGATCCGACGCTGGGCGAGTCCGGCGGTCCGCTGGTGGCAGAGCGCTACGGAGTCCGCTTCAACCAGGGCGTCGGCGCCGAGATGATGGTCGACAAGTGGGGCTTCAGCCGCACCGCACTGGACGAGTTCGCCGCCGTCTCGCACGCCAAGCTCGCGGACGCGACCGATGCGGGCCGCTTCGAGGGCCAGCTCGCCCCGGTCACCCTCGCCGACGGCACCGTCCTCGCCGCGGACGAGGGCCTCAGGCGCGGTACGAGCGTGGAGAAGCTGGCCGGGCTCAAGCCCGCCTTCACGGCGGACGGCTCCATTCACGCCGGGAACTCCTCCCAGGTCAGCGACGGCGCCGCGGCGCTGCTGATGATGACCTCGCAGAAGGCGGCCGAGCTAGGCCTGACCCCCATCGCGCGCATCCACACGGCCGTCCTCGCCGGCGACGACCCGGTGATGATGCTGGGCGCACCGATCCCCGCTACGGCCAAGGCGCTCAAGCGCTCTGGCCTGTCCATCGACGACATCGGCGTCTTCGAGGTCAACGAGGCCTTCGCGCCCGTTCCCATGGCGTGGCTCGTGGAGACCGGAGCCGACCCCGGGCGCCTCAACCCCAACGGCGGGGCCATCGCCATCGGCCACCCGCTGGGCTGCTCCGGTGCACGGCTGATGACCACGCTCGTCCACCACATGCGGGACAACGGCATCCGCTACGGCCTCCAGACGATGTGCGAGGGCGGCGGTCTGGCCAACGCGACCATCGTCGAACTGCTCGCGAAGGACTGACAGCCCGACCGGTCTCGTGGCGTGCGAGCCGATCGGCACCTACCGCTGCGCCCGTCCTGCGAGCAGCGCCAAGTCACCGCGACCAGCAGGGACGAAGGACTCCACCGAGCCCCCATCCGCACCGGGCCGGTGGAGTCCGCGCGACCCGATGGGCCGGGTGCGCAAGAACGGAAGGAACGCGGTGACAGGACACCCATTGGCCGGCAAGATCCAGCAGGGCGGCACCTGGAAGGCGCCCCGGGACGCCGACCCCGGCTCGGCTCCCGGCGGGCCCGGGTTCGGCGACATGATCGAGGCCCTGCGGGTACTGCAGGACACGGTCACCGGGGCCGCGCCGCCACCGGAGATCGTCGAGGAGACGACGCGCACCCTGCGCGACCTGTCGGCCGTCCTGGCGTCCCACACGGTCCCGGAACGGGAACAGGTCGTCGGCCACCGCATGGACCTGCCGGGACGCGGGCAGGCCCTGGTGCCTGCCTTCCTCCCGGTCGAGTGGGACGATTCCCGGGTCAGCGGGCGGGTCACCTTCGGCCGCCACTACCTCGGCGGCAACGGCGCGGTCCACGGCGGTGCCATTCCGCTGCTGTTCGACGAGGTCCTCGGCCGCCTGGCCAGCAGCGGGCGCACCATCTGCCGTACGGCGTATCTGCATGTCAACTTCCGCCGGATCACGCCGGTCGGTGTGGAACTGCGTCTGGAGGCCGCGTTCGAGCGCGACGAGGGCCGCAAGCGGGTCCTCACCGCCGCTCTCTACGACGGGGACCATGTCACCGCCGACGCGGAGGGCCTGTTCATCGCCCTTCGCCCCGGTCAGCCCTGAGCGCACCCTGGTGGCCGCTTCCGGGTGAGCGCGTAGGAACTTGGCACGGCCGGAAGCTTGCTATGCATGTAATTAGATAGATAATAGATCGATATCGGCTACACGCGGGTTCCTGGCAGGAAGGCGACCACAGTGACGAACGTGATGCAGGGCGTCAAGGTGATGGAAGTAGCGTCGTGGACGTTCGTCCCCTCCGCAGGGGCGGTCCTGTCGGACTGGGGTGCGGACGTCATCAAGGTCGAGGATCCGGAGTCCGGCGACCCGCAGCGCGGACTGTCCGTCGGCAATGTCGGCGCCAAGGGCGTCGGCGGTGTCAGCTTCATCATCGAGCAGCCCAACCGGGGCAAGCGGAGCATCGGACTCAACATCGGCTCCCCCGAAGGTCGTGAGCTGCTGCTCCAACTGGCGGCCAAGTGCGATGTCTTCGTCACCAATCTGCTGCCCCACCGGTTGAAGCGGCTGGGGATCACGGTCGAGGACCTTCGCGCGGTGAACCCGAAGATCATCTATGCGCGGGGGACCGGCCAGGGGGTGCGCGGACCCGACGCCGACAAGGCGGGCTTCGACGGGTCCTCGTACTTCTCCCGTGGCGGCGTGGCTCACATGATCAAGGAGCCGGAGGCTCCCTGGCCGCCCATGCAGCGCCCCGGATTCGGTGACATCGTCGGAGGTTTCGCCCTCGCGTCCGGTATTGCGGGGGCCCTCTTCAAGCGGGAGCGCACGGGTGAGCCGTCCGTCGTGGACGTCTCGCTGCTGGGGCTGGCGGCCTGGCAGATCGCCCCGGATGTCGTCGCCGCAGGGCTGCTCGGTGAGGAGAATCTGCCCCGGTTCACGACCGACGACATGCCCAACCCGCTGGTCAACTACTACCCGACGGCGGACGGGCGCTTTGTGCAGCTGATGATGCTGCAGGGCGACCGCTTCTGGCCGGAGGTGTGCGCGCTCATCGAGCGCCCCGACCTTCTCGACGACCCCAGGTTCAAGGACGCCGCTGTCCGGTTCCAGAACCGTGTCGAGTGCATCGGCGAGCTCCGCAAGGCGTTCCAGGCGCGCCCGCTGGCCGAGTGGAAGGAGCGCATGCAGAGCCTGGAGGGCGCCTGGGCCGCCGTCCAGACGCCGGGGGAACTGCACCAGGACCCGCAGGTGCTGGCCAATGGCTACCTCCGGCCGGTGCGGACCGCCGACGGCTCGGGGTCCTACACCCTGGTCGCCAATCCGGTGCAGTTCGACGAGACCCCGCCCGACCTCACCCGTGCCCCGGACGCGGGGGAGCACACGGACGAGATCCTGCAGGACGAGCTGGGCCTCGACTGGGACCGGATCGTCGAGCTCAAGGTCCAGTCCGTGGTGCAGTGACCGCATAGCGATCTCCCGTGGCCGCCGACGGCAGAGCCATCCGCCGTCGGCGGCCACGGGGTCCGCGCCGGGTCTGCCGAGGACCCGGACGCGGACCCGGACACGGTGGTGGGCGCGGTGGTGGACGCCCTCCGCAGGGGCCCCGGCGGTCCGTGGGCCGGATCACCGGGGCAGTACGGGGCAAACGCACTGAACATCGAGCCGGTACCGGTGTATCGGGCTGGGAGAGAGCCATGTCCGAGGAGAAGGCGAGCACGGCAGGGACGCCGGCCGAGCGGGAGGCCGGCGAACGGCCTGTACTGATGCGGTACGAGGGCCCGGTGGCCGTGGTCACCCTCAACCGTCCGCAGGTGCTGAACGCCATGACCGCCGAGATGGCCGCTGCCTACGCCGACGCCCTGCGGACCGCTGACGCCGACCCCGCGGTGCGGGCGATCGTCGTCACCGGAGCGGGCCGGGGCTTCTGCGCAGGCGCCGACCTGTCGATGCTCGCGCAGGGACCCGAGGCCATCAGAGCCTTCGTGCCGCCCGCCGAGGACCTGCCCGACCTCGCGCTGAGACTCGGCACGCCGGTCGTGGCCGCGGTCAACGGGCCGGTCGCGGGCATCGGTTTCGCCTACATGCTGGGCAGCGACATCCGTTTTGCCGCACGTGACGCCCGGATCTCCACGACCTTCGCCCGCCTCGGTCTGGTCGCCGAGTACGGCCTCTCCTGGCTGCTTCCCCGGATCGTCGGGATGCCCTGGGCCCTGGAACTCCTGCTCTCGGGGCGCACGGTGGACGCCGAGGAGGCGGTCCGCCTCGGACTCGTCCACCACGTGACCGAACCCGGCGAGACCCTTGACCGTGCCCTGGAGTACGCCCGCGAACTCGCCGCGAACTGCTCGCCCGCCTCCATGGCGGCCATCAAGGCGCAGGTCTACGCGGACCAGGAGCGTGGGCGCGGTGCGGCGCTGCGCGACACGCTCGCCCTGATGGACGCCTCCTTCGACGGGCCGGACCTGGCGGAGGCGCTGGCCGCCCGCGTGCAGCGCCGTCCGCCGGTGTTCCCGGAGCGGAAGCCCGGTCCTGCGGCCGGCTGATGGCGACCGTCGCGCTTATGTAGTTTAATAGATGTACTAATTAGCCCCTGTGCTGTGCCGTCGTCTCCGCAGAAGGGAACGCCATCCATGTCCGACGAGGTGCTGGTCGAGAGCCGCGACGGCGTGACCGTCGTCACCATCAACCGACCGCGGGCGCGTAACGCCGTGAACGGCGCCGTGAGCGCGGCCATGGCCGCGGCATTCGAGGAGTTCGAGGCGCGCAAGGACGTGAGCGTCGCCATCGTCACGGGAGCCGGGGGCACCTTCTGCTCCGGGATGGATCTGAAGGCGTTCCTCGCCGGGGAGGACGTGCTGCATCCGGAACGGGGCCTGGCCGGCATCACGCGACGTCCCCCGCGCAAGCCGGTGATCGCCGCGGTCGAGGGGTACGCGCTGGCCGGCGGCTGCGAGGTGGTCCTGGCCTGTGATCTGGTGGTGGCGGCCGAGAACGCGAAGTTCGGCATTCCGGAGGTCAAGCGCGGCCTGGTCGCCGGCGCCGGCGGTCTGCTGCGGCTGCCGCACCGCATTCCGCGCGCCGTCGCCATGGAACTGGCCCTGACCGGCGACTTCCTGGACGCGGCCGAGGCCAAGGCCCACGGCCTGGTGAACAAGGTGACCGAGGCAGGCGGAGCGCTGGCCGGTGCTTGGGAGCTGGCCGCTCGTATCGCGGCGAACGGACCGCTGGCGGTCGCGGCGACCAAGGAGATCCTGGTCGGTTCGCGGGACTGGACGGAGGAGGAGGGATGGAGCCGCCAGGACGGCATCATGCAGCCGGTGTTCGCCTCCGCCGATGCCCGCGAGGGCGCGACCGCCTTCGCCGAGAAGCGCCCGCCCGTCTGGCGCGGCGAGTGACCCGACCGAGCGAGCAGCGACATGGACAGGCGATGACGGAGGAGTCATGGTGACGTGGGACACAGCGACCGCCCGGGTGACCGGCGCGCCGGACGAAAGGCTCGCGCGGTGAGCCCCGCCGAGGAGTTGCAAGCCTTCCTGGACGTGATCGCGCCCCCGCTGCACCGGGCCTGGCCGGACAGTTCCGCCTGGGAGGCCCGGCTGGCATGGCAGAAGGCCCTCCACGAGGGCGGCTGGGCGGCCCCGCACTGGCCCGTCGAGGACGGCGGCCGTGGACTGGGCATCGTGGACCGGCTGGAGTGCGACGCCGTCCTCGCCGAGGCCGGCGCGCCGGACATCGCCGGTATCTTCGGCATCAAGAACGTCGGTCCCACACTCTCCGTCTTCGGCACTCCGGAGCAGAGGGAGTCGCTGCCGAAGATCCTCTCCACGGAGGAGATCTGGGTACAGGGCTTCTCCGAGCCGGACGCGGGCAGCGACCTGGCGTCGCTGCGCTGCCGCGCGGTGCGGCAGGACGACGGCTCGTTCGTGATCAACGGCCAGAAGGTCTGGACGTCGGACGGCACCCTTGCGACACACTGCATGCTGCTCGTCCGCACCGATCCCGACGCGCCGTCCCACCTGGGCATCTCGGCACTCCTCGTCCCTCTCGACACGCCCGGTGTCGAACGCCGCCCGCTGCGGCAGATCACCGGGGGGACCGGCTTCGCGGAGATGTTCTTCACCGACGTCCAGGTCCCCGCAAGCGCCCTGCTCGGCCCGCTCAACGACGGCTGGCGGGTCACCATGACCACCCTCGGCCACGAGCGGGCCGGTGTCGTGGAGTACGCCGCCGCCCTCGAACGTGACGTGCGGGGCGTCGTGGCGGGCCTGCGGGACGGCATCGCCGACCCCGTGACCCGGCAGGAGCTCGCCCGCCGCTATGTCGAGGCCCACGCGGTCGGTCTGATGGGCGAGCGGATGATGCGGGCCCTGCGTGCGGGCGACCAGCCCGGCGCGATGCAATCGGTGATCAAGTTCGGTTGGTCGCTCACCACCCAGCGGCTCGGCGAGACCCTCCTGGATGTCGCCGGTACGCAGGGGCTGCTCGCCGGGCCCGAGACGCATCGCTTCCTGGAGAGCCGTGCGGCCACGATCGCCGCCGGCACCACCGAGGTCATGAAGAACATCCTGGCCGAGCGTGTGCTCGGTCTGCCGAAGAAGTGAGGGAGGAGGCCGTCGTGGCCGTTGCCGACGAGGAGCGCGAGGACCTGCGCCGCACGGTCCGGGACTTCCTCGACCGTGTCTCGCCCTCCGACCAGGTGCGCCGCGCCATGGAGACCGAGCGGGGCTGGGACCCGCAGGTGTGGCGACGCCTGGCCGAGGAACTGGGCCTGGCCGGACTGCTGGTGCCCGAGAAGCACGGCGGGGCGGGTGCCGGAGCGCCCGAACTCGCCGTGGTCATGGCCGAGATGGGGCGTTCTCTGCTGTGCGCTCCGTTCCTGTCCACCGCAGTCCTCTCCGTGGCCGCCCTCACCGGCAGTGACGACGAGACGGCGTGCGCGGACCTCCTGCCGGCCATCGCCGAGGGCCGTACGATCGCGGCCCTGGCCTTCGCGGAGGGGGAGGCCCCGCGCGACCTCGCGGCGATCACCACGACGGCCCGGCCGGACGGGGACGGCGGTCACGTCCTGCACGGTGTCAAGGACTGGGTGGTCGATGGGGCCGCAGCCGACCTGCTCCTGGTCGCCGCGCGCACCGGCAGCGGGCTCTCCCTGTTCGCGGTGGACAGCGCGGCCGCCGGGGAGACGGTCACGGCCCGGCGGCTGGACGCCCTCGACCTCACCCGTGCCCTGGCGCAGGTCACACTAGACGGCGCCCCGGCCCGGCTGATCGGGCGCGAGGGCGGAGCGGAGGAGGCTCTCCGAGGAGCCCTCGATCTGGCCACGGTGGCGCTGGCCGCCGAACAGAGCGGTGGCCTGCGGAAGTGCCTCGACACGGCGGTCGAGTACGCGCAGACGCGCGTCCAGTTCGGCCGCCCCATCGGCTCCTTCCAGGCCATCAAGCACAAGTGCGCCCAACTCCTCCTGGAGGCCGAGTCCGCCGATGCGGCCGTGGAGGAGGCCGCCGAACACCCCGGCGAGCCGATCGGCGTCTCCGCCGCGGCCGCGTACTGCGCCGAGGCCTATGTCCGCGCCTCCGCGGAGAACCTCCAGATCCATGGAGGCATCGGCTTCACCTGGGAGCACGACGCCCATCTCCATCTGCGCCGAGCCCGCTCCTCCTCCCTCCTACTGGGCAGCGCCTCCTGGCACCTGGAGCGGATCTCCGACCACCTCGGGCTCGTCCCCGAAGCCGTCTGACGAGCCCGTCCGCCCGTCCGCCCAGGCCGAAGCGCCGGCCTCGCGTCCTGGGCGGAGCCCGCGCACGGGTCGGCCGGCACGGGTCGGCCAGTGCGGGGCGGCCAGTGCGGGGCGGACGGCCGGACGGCCGTTGACGGGCCTGCGGGCAGAGGTCCGGGCCCACTTCACCGGTACGTCCACCTGCACCCATCTCAACGACACGCCGCGCGCCCTGGAGGACGTACCGCACCTCTGGGGCCCGGCAGCGGATCAGCCCGATGACGGACACCGGGCACCGTTGAAGTCCACCGAACCGTCCGGAACATGAGCTGAGATACAGCTCCGAGGAGGAGCCGACGATGACACAAGCCGTGGTGGTCGCCACCTGCCGCACCGCTGTGGGCACCGCGTTCAAGGGGACGCTCGCGCGGACCGGCGCGCCGGAGCTCGCCGACGCCGTTGTCGGCGAGGTGGTCCGGCGTTCCGGACTGCGGGGCGAGGCCTTCGACGACCTGATTCTCGGGGAGTCCCGCTACGGAGGCGGTGACATCGCGCGGCACGCCGCCGTGACCGCCGGTCTGACCTCGGTTCCCGGCGTCGCGGTCAACCGGCACTGCGCCTCAAGCCTCACCACCGTGGCCATGGCGGCGGCCGGCATCCGCGCGGGCATGGACGAGGCGCTGATCGCGGGCGGTGTCCAGTCGCTCTCCACCTCGCCCGAGATGCGGCGGCGCGATCCGGTCACCGGTGAGATGGAGGAGCGCTGGGAATCGCCGGCACACCCCAGCACGCCCACGGCGCCCAACGACGACATGTCGATATCGGTGGGGTGGAACGCGGCACGGCTGACCGGCCTCACCCGGGAGGAGCAGGACGCCTGGGCGCTGCGCTCGCACCATCGGGCGCTCGCGGCGATCGATCAGGGACTCTTCACCGAAGAGATCGTTCCGGTCACGGCACTGCTCGCCGACGGCACGACCACCCTGTTCTCGGTGGACGAGTATCCGCGCCGCGGCACCTCGGCCGAAAAGCTGGCCGCCCTCAAGCCGCTGCACCCCGAGATCGAGGGATTCTCGGTGACGGCGGGCAACTCCAGCGGCCTCAACGACGCCGCAGCCGCTCTCGCCCTCACCAGCGACGCCCTCGCCGCGCGTGAGGGACTCACGCCGCTCGCGACGGTCCGGGCCTGGGCGTCGGTCGGTGTCGACCCGGAGCGGACCGGGCTCGCCCCCGCACCCGCGATCCGCAAGGCGCTGTCCCGAGCCGGTGTCCCGGTGGGCGCTGTGGCCCTGTGGGAGATCAACGAGGCCTTCGCGTCCGTCTCCCTCGCCGCCGTGCGCGAGCTGGGCCTGGATGAGGAGACGGTGAACATCCATGGCAGCGGGTGCAGCATCGGGCACCCGGTCGCGGCCACCGGGGCCCGCATGCTCACCACCCTCGTCAACGACCTGCGCCGCCGGGGCGGAGGGATCGGTGTGGCCGCGATGTGCGCAGGCGGCGGCCAGGCCACCGCGATGGTGGTGGAAGTCTGAGCGGGGCTCTCCCCAAGGAGAACGGCTGAAGCGCGTCACCGGGCCTCGCCCGTGACGCGCTTCAGCCGTTCTCCCGCACCGCCCAGGGGCGGATGGCGGGATGAGCGGCACCGCCTGGCGGCGCCCGCACGGCCTTGGGGCGCGCCGTACTCCCGGACGTCCCAGACACCCACCCCGGTACATCGTGCCGGCCGTGGAACGCCGGGTGCCGATCGGCTCCCGGTACGGGTGTCCCGCTCAGCCGCGCCGCAGCAGCAGGGCACCCGACGGCACACCGCCGCCCGCCGTGGCCACGGCCACCCGGGCGTCCGCCACCTGGCGGTCCTGTGCCTCGCCGCGCAGTTGCAGCATGGCCTCGCGGACGAAGCCGTATCCGTGCAGCCGGCCTGCGGAGAGCTGGCCGCCGTGCGGGTTCAGGGGGAGGCGGCCGTCGAGGGCGATGCCGCGGCCCTTGTCGATGAAGTCCCGCGCCCCTCCGGCCTCGCAGAACCCGAGGGCCTCCAGCCACGACAGCGCGTTGAAGGTGAACCCGTCGTACAGCAGGGCCACATCCACGTCGTCCGGGCCGAGTTCCGTCCGGGTCCACAGGTGGGCCGCCGGCCCGTGGGCCTGCGGGAGGTGACTGAGCGTGCCCTGGTCCCAGGAAAGCCGCTCGGTGATCTGCGTGCCCACGGCCTCCACCAGGACCGGTGGCTTGGGCCGGTCCGGGGCGGTCTCGACGGCCGACACGATGACGGCGACCGCCCCGTCGACCGGGACGTCGCAGTCGTACAGGCCGAACGGCGACGAGATCATCCGGGCGCCGAGATACTCGTCCATGGTGAGCGGGGTGCGGTGCAGCGCCTCGGGGTTGCGGCGGGCGCCGTCGCGGGCGGTGAGCGCGATCCAGCCGAGGGTCTCCCGGTCGTCACCGTAACGGTGCATGTAGCGGGAGGCGTGGCAGGCGATCCAGTTGGCCGCGGACACCGCCCCGAACGGCGCGCGGAACTCCATCATCCCGTCGGCGCGGCTCGCCGCGGTGTGCCAGGCGCCGGTCCGGGCCAGATGCTGCTGGCTGGCCTCCCAGACGGTGCGCACGCACAGCACATGGCGGCACAACCCCGAGGCGACGGCCAGCATGGCCGCGGTGATCGAGCCGATCTGGCCGGGAAGTTCGGAACCGCCGTTCACCCAGGTCGGATGGAGGTGCAGGGCCTCCTCCAGTGCCATGATGCCGCCCTCGCTCATACCGGGGCTCAGGCTGCCGCCCGGGTACGTGGACAGTCCGTCGATGTCCGACCACTCCAGCCCGGCATCCGCCACCGCGGCTGTCGCCGCGTCCACCGAGAGCGAGAGCGGATCACGCATCAGCCGTCGGCCCACCTCGGAGACGCCGACCCCGGTCAGGGCCACCTTGTCCTCGAACTTCGCCGGGGACACCATGGGCCGCACGGGGGCCCGCCGGTCGGCGGGGTCCGCGGCGGGGGCGTCGGCGGGCACGTCGGGGTCCGGTTCGAAGAGCGGGATCCAGACGTCGTCGTGCTGCTCGAAGACGACCCGGACCCGCATGCCGATCCGGACGTCCTCCGGGGCGCAGTGCACGATGTTCGTGGTGAGCCTGGCCTCCTCGTCCTCCTCCAGCGCGACGATCGCCACGACGTACGGCGGCGGCATCGTGGGCAGCCACTGCTGGTGGTTGACGGTGAACCCCACCACCGTGGCGCGTCCCGAGGCGGCCTGGGGCGAGACGTCACGGCTCCGGCAGGAGGGGCACGAGGGCAGCGGAGGGTGCAGCCAGCGGCCGCAGTCCCCGCAGCGGTGGATCTGCAGGATCCCGTCCTTCCCGCCGGACCAGAAGGCCGCGCTGGCCAGGGAGGGCTGGGGGAGAGGACGGTCGGACATGTGGTCACTCCTATGAGGTGCGCGGTGCGGTGCGGCGGGTCGATCGGCCGTGTCTGCAACCCCGTGCAACGGGCGTGGATCAGGGTCCGGGACAGACTGGAATCATATAACTAAGTTGAACTATAGTACTTTGGATTCGGGAGTGTGAGAAGTCCTACTGGAGGCTCGATGAACAGGACCGAAAGGGGAACCGACGCGGCAGCGTTGCTGCTGCGCGCCACCCTGGGACCGATGCTGGTCGCGCACGGCTGGAACAAGGTGCGCGGCCCGGGGGGATTGGACGGTACGACCGGGTGGTTCCGTGCGCTGGGGCTCGAACCGGCCGCGGTCCACGCCAGGCTTGCCGCGGCCACGGAACTCGCGGCCGGCGCGGCGATCACGGTCGGCGCGGGCGGCCCCTTCCCGTCGGCGGCTGCCGTCGGCCTGATGGGCGTCGCCGCCCGTACCGACCATCGGGGCAAGGGCTTCTTCGTCTTCAAGGGAGGCTGGGAGTACACCGCCGTGGTCGCGGGAGCGGCGGTCGCCGCTGCCGCGCTCGGACCGGGCCGGTGGTCCGCCGACGGACTGCTGCACGGCCGCATCCGGGGCGGGACCGGGGCCGCGCTGACGGCGGCACTGCTGGGTGCGGGCGGAGCTGCCGCGCTCCTGCGGGCGGCGTACCGCCCGCAGCGCACGGAGGGGAGTACCGGGACCGCCGAGGAGACGGCGTGATACCCGGGGTCGGCCGCGCACCGGCACCCCCATGGCCGACGTGGGGGTGCCGCTCCCCGCACCCCTGGTGCGGCCTCGCCGGATGCGGCGGACGGCGCGACTCCCCGGCGGGCGTCACGCCGGCCCGGAGCGAGGACCTGAGCTGCTGTGCGGCAGAGCGGACGGGGATGCTGTCCTCGCGTCCTCCGTGTTCCCCGCGTCGTTCCCCGCGTCGTTCCCCGCGTCCCCGGGTGGATCAGGACAGGACATCGAGTACGACCTCCGAGGGATCCTCGATCAAGTAGTCACCGACCAGTTCCAGATGACGCCGCCAGTGCCGGGCCGCGCGCTCGGCCTCACCGGCGCGGATCAGCGCGACCAGCTTCACATGGGCGCTGTGGCTCTCGCGCACCTGCGTCTGGGCGTCCTCGCCTACCGGATGAGTGAGCATGAACGAGCGGTTGTGGAGCTCGACCACGGTGAAGAGCGACTCCAGCAGTGCGGTCAGGGTCTGGTTCCCGGTCCGCTCCATCACCAGGCGGTGGAAAGCCAGATCGTGCTGCTCCACCCACTCGACCGGGGACGTCAGCTGAGTCTCGCTCCTTCGCAGGGCCTCGTCGAGTGCCGCCAGGTCCGCGTCGGTGCGGCGGCGCACGAGCAGGTCGACGCTGGAGCCCTCCAGCAGGGACCGCGCCTCGTACAGATCGGCCAGGGTGGTGCCGCGGTACTGCAGGAGCGTGCCCGTATGCCGGCCGATCGCCGTGGCGTCGGGGATCATCACATGGGCGCCGCCCCGGGCGCCCCTGCGCACCTCGATGATCCCCTCGGACTCCAGGACGCGGAAGGCCTCGCGCAGGGTGGGCCGGGAGACCCCGAACTCCTCCATCAGCACCGACTCGGAGGGCAGCGCGGTGCCCTCGCCCAGCTCGCCTGTGACGATCTGCCGACGCAACTGCGCGGCGACCATCTCCCCGGCTTTGGGAACCCGAACCGTTCTCGTGCGCGCGCCGGACCTCATGGTACTCCTCACGGATCGGTCAAGCTACTGTAAGCTTAATCATTATACTCTTGCGCTACCGTGCGGGCGCGGTCTGCGGGGGAGGGTCCCTCGCGTCGATCCGTGCGCGGGTGCGGAGCTTCCTCCGGCGCCCGCGCAGGCCTGCCCCGCTCGTCCAGTTGGACCCATGGGCGTCATCTTATTGCAATGAGTTACCTGTTTACCTAAGATGCCCCGCACTGTGAGGTTCGGCTGTGATGGAGGCGGATGTGCGGCACGATCTGGAGTTCCGGAGCATTCCGGGGATGGTGCGCGCGAGCGCCGGACGATTCGGCGAGGCCGAGGCGCTCGCGGACCTGGACGACGGTCGGCGGTGGTCGTTCACCGAGGTGGCGGCCGAGATGGTGCGGACGGCCCGCGCCATGATCGCCCTGGGGGTGAGGCCCGGCGACAGGGTGGCCCTGTGGGGACCCAACTGCCCCGAGTGGATCTTCACCGCTCTGGGCATCCAGGCGGCCGGCGGTGTACTGGTCCCGCTCAACACCCGCTTCAAAGCGGAGGAGGCGGGCTACATCCTGCGCAAGAGCGGGGCCCGGACGGTCTTCACCGTGACCGGCTTCCTGGGCACCGACTACCTGGGAATGCTGCCGGACGGCGTCCGAGGTGTCGTCATGCGCGGCGAGGTGGAGGAGGGAGTCCTCGGCCGGGAGGAGTTCCTGGCCCTCGGTGAGGGCGTCGAGGAGGGGGCCGTCCACCGGTTGATCGACGGGATCGGTCCGGAGGACGTCTCCGACATCATGTTCACCTCCGGGACGACGGGCAGCCCCAAGGGCGTCGTCCTCGGCCACGGGCAGTCGCTGCGCGCGTTCGGCTGGCTGTCCGGTGTCTTCACCTTCACTCCGGGCGACCGCTATCTGATCATCCCGCCCTTCTTCCACACCTTCGGCTACAAGGCGGGCTGGATGGCCTGCCTGATGCAGGGGGTGACCGCCCTGCCCCAGGAGACCTTCGACGTCGATCAGGTGCTGGAGCGGATAGCGCGGGAGAAGGTGTCGATCCTGCTGGGCCCGCCCACGCTCTTCGAGGACCTGATGCGCCACCCGCGACGGGCCGAATACGATCTGTCCTCGCTGCGTGCCACCGTTCCCTCCGCGACCACGGTGCCGGCCGAGCTGGTGCGCCGACTGGGCAGCGAACTGGGCTTCGAGGTGGTGCTGACGGCCTACGGGCTCACCGAATCCACCTCGCTGGTGACCTCCAGCCGTGCGGGCGACGACGTCGAGGACATTGTGAACTCGGTGGGTGTGCCGGCCGACGGGCTGGAGGTCGTCGTTGCCTCCCCGGACGGCGTCGCGCTCCCGCCCGGCGAGGAGGGCGAGGTGCTGGTGCGCGGGTACACGGTGATGCGCGGCTACTGGGAGGACCCCGAGGAGACCGCCAAGGCGATCGACGCGGACGGCTGGCTGCACACCGGTGACGTGGGGCGGTTCAATGAGCGCGGATTCCTGAGCATCGTGGACCGCAAGAAGGACATGTTCATCTGCGGCGGCTTCAACGCCTACCCCGCCGAGATCGAGAAGCTGCTCGGCACCCACCCGGCCGTGGCCGATGTCGCGGTGATCGGCATGCCGGACGAGCGCATGGGCGAGGTGGCGGCGGCGTTCGTGGTCCGCAGCGGCGCTCTGACCGAGAAGGAACTGGTGGCCTGGGCACGGGAGCGGATCGCCAACTTCAAGGTGCCGCGCAGGGTCGAGTTCGTCGATGCCCTGCCCCGCAACGCCAGCATGAAGGTCGAGAAGGGCAAGCTCCGGGCGCTGCTTGCCGAGTAGGCGAAAACCTCTCTAGAATAGCTAAATAAATAGCCGTATTAGAGTTGCGGCGACCTAGGACGAAGGAGGCCGGCTGTGCCGGAGGACCAGATCCTGTACCGGAGCGAAGACGGTGTCGCCGTCATCACGCTCAACCGGCCCCGGGCGGCCAACGCCCAGTCCCTGTCCTTCCTGGACGACCTGGACGCGGCCTTCACCAGGGCCGAGTACGACGACGACGTCCGGGTGATCGTGCTCAACGCCAACGGAAAGCACTTCTCCGCCGGGCACGACCTGTCCGGTGTGGACGAGGCGCCGCCCAGCCTCGCGGAGATGTACGCGCAGGAAGCCCGGAAGTACCTGGGCTACTCCCTGCACTGGCGCAACATCCCCAAGCCCACGGTCGCGGCGGTGCAGGGCGCCTGCATCGCCGCCGGGCTGATGCTCTGCTGGCCGTGCGACCTGATCATCGCCGCGGACAACGCCTACTTCTCCGACCCCGTGGTCAACATGGGTATCGGCGGGGTGGAGTACCACGCCCACACCTGGGAGCTGGGTCCGCGCAAGGCGAAGGAGCTCCTCTTCCTCGGCGACCGGATCGGCGCCCAGGAAGCGGAGCGGCTCGGCATGGTCAACCGCGTCGTCCCGCTGGAGAAGCTCCAGGAGGAGACGATGGACCTGGCGGCCCGGCTGGCCGAGAAGCACCCCTTCGCGCTGCGCCAGGCCAAGCGGGCGGTCAACCAGACCCTCGATGTCCAGGGCTTCCAGACCGCCCTCCAGGCCGTGTTCGACGTCCATCAGACCGGCCACGGCCACTGGTACAGCGTGGCCGACTACCCGGCCATGGCCGGGCTGGAGGCCATGAAGAACAGCCAGAGCCAGAACCGGCAGAGCCAGAACCGGCAGAGTTGAGGGGGTCGGCACCGTGGACATCGTCTACCCCCCCGAGGCCGAGGAGTTCCGCGCGTATGTGCGGCAGGTCCTCGCGGAGGAGCTTCCGGCCGACTGGGCCGGCGTCGGCGCCATCGCGGACCGCGCGGAGGCTCTGGCCTTCTACGAATCCTGGCGTGCGGTACTGGCCCGCCGGGGGCTGCTCGGCGTGACCTGGCCGGTCGAGTACGGCGGCGCCGGCCTCAGTGCGCTGCACCAGGTGGTGGTCGCCGAGGAGCTGACCCGGGCCGGAGCGCCCACCGGCGGCATCAGCGACATGGTCAGCATCAAGATGATCGGCAACATCCTGCTGCTGTGGGGAACCGAGGAGCAGAAGAAGCACTTCGTCCCCCGCATCCTCAGCAATGAGCACATCTGGTGCCAGGGGTTCTCCGAACCGGAGGCCGGCTCCGACCTGGCCGGGCTGCGCACCCGCGCGGTCCTGGACGGCGACGAGTGGGTGATCAACGGACAGAAGATCTGGACCTCGCAGGCGCACCGGGCCAACTGGATCTTCGTCCTGGCCCGCACCGACCCGGACGCCTCCAAGCACCGGGGGATCTCCTTCCTGCTGGTCCCGGTGGACCAGCCCGGGGTGCAGGTGCGGCCGATCCGGACGATGAACGGCGACAGCGACTTCTGCGAGGTCTTCTTCGACAACGCGCGGACCGCCGCCGACCTGGTGCTCGGTCCGGTCAACGGCGGCTGGAAGGTCGCCAAGTCACTGCTCGGCTTCGAGCGCGGCGAGGAGGCCTCCACCATGCCCATCCTCTTCCGCGCCGAGCTGGACCGCCTGATCGAGCTGGCCCAGGAGCGCGGGGTGGCGCAGGACCCGGTGATCCGGCAGCGCCTGGCCTGGTGCCACTGCCGGGTCGAGGCGATGCGGCATCTCGGCTACCGGGTGCTCACCCAGTATCTGAAGGGCGGCACGCCGGGCCCCGAGTCGTCGGTGCTCAAGCTGTTCTGGAGCGAGTACCACCAGGCCGTCACCTCGCTCGCCCTGGAGATCCTGGGGCCCGATGCGCTCGCCCCCGAGGGGCGCGGCCCGCTGCGCACCCTGCGCACGGACGACCCGGGGGTGCCGCCCGGCTCCACCGGTTCCTGGACGGGCACGTATCTCAACGCGCGGGCCGGGACCATCTACGCGGGCGCCTCCGAGGTCCAGCGCAACATCCTCGCGGAGACCGTGCTCGGTCTGCCCCGCGAGCCGGCCGTGGCCTGACCCGCGGGGCAGGACCGCGTCACCGGGTGGCTGCGGCGACATCCTGTCCGAAGCGGCCCACGGCGTCCAGAGCGTGTTCGAGGCTGTCGCCGGGGACGTGGACCAGACTCCACGTCACCCCGGCGGCGGCCAGCCGCTCCACCTGCGCCCGGCGCTGTGCGGGAGCGTCCCCCGGATCACCGGGCAGGCTGATCT
Organism: Peterkaempfera bronchialis; assembly: GCF_003258605.2. Classification (NCBI taxonomy): domain Bacteria; kingdom Bacillati; phylum Actinomycetota; class Actinomycetes; order Kitasatosporales; family Streptomycetaceae; genus Peterkaempfera; species Peterkaempfera bronchialis. The sequence continues at coordinate 102,273 of NZ_CP031264.1, read as the reverse complement.
GCACCTGGAGGGAGCGCGGATCGCGCCCGGCCTGCTCGAACTGCTCGCGCAGCTCCTCGACCCGTTCGGCCAGTTCCTCGATGGTGCGGATCTCGGCGGTACGGGTGGTGGCGGTCTGGACCTCGCCGCCGGTGAACATCGGGGCCCAGCCCTGCCCGAACCGGACGACACGGCGGCGGGCCAGGCGGCTGTTCCCCCCGATCCACAGCGGCAGTTCCGGTTGGACCGGCCCCGGCCGCACCATCTGCTCGCGGGCGGTGAAGTGGCGGCCCTCGAAGGTGAGGGGAGCGCCGGACCACACCCGGGTCAGCACCTCGGCGGCCTCGTCGAACAGGGCGTTGCGCTCCTCGAAGTCGACGCCGAGCGCCGCGAACTCCGATCGCAGATAGCCCGCCCCGGCCACCACCGTGAGCCGCCCGCCCGTCATCCGGTCCAGGGTGGTGAGGGTCTTCGCGGCCAGCAGGGGATTGCGGTAGGGCAGCACGGTCAGGTGGGTCATCATCCGGATGCGCTCGGTGCGCGCCGCCCAGTGGGCCAGCACCACGGGGGCGTCGAACGTGGTGTGCCCGCCGTGCTCGACCCACTTGCGGGAGGGCGCCGGGTGCTCGCTCAGGCAGATCGCGTCAAAACCGGCCTCCTCCGCAGCCCGCACAAAGCGGGTCATGGTCGCCGGGTCGTGGAACGCCGTGTCGTGACCGGACCGTTCCGTCGGGTACTCCAGGGTGAACTTCATGTCTGTGCCTTCCAAGGTTCTCTTGCGCTCCGCATTCCGCTCTAGCGCTTAATAAGTTAGATTATTCGTCTCAAGGCTTCAATGAGGAAGTACGAGGGGAGACCAGGCATGGGAGGTTCGCCGGGTACACGGGACACGGCCGGACGGCCGCGCCCGAAGGATGGGCCGGGCACGCGAACGCCCCGCCGGTCCCCACTGCCGCGCGATGCCGACGCGAAGGCCGACGCGAAGGCCGCCGGGCCCGCCCCGTGTGACGCCGCCGGCCCTGCCGCCGCCGGTGCGCCGATCCGGTGGCGTCCGGCCACCCCGCCTCGTCCCGTTCCGTAGTGGAGGATGCATGACCCGCCCCGAGCTCAGTATCGATCCCGCCCGGACCGCTCTGGTGATCATCGAGTGCCAGAACGGCGTCGTCGGCCCGGACTCCCGTATGCCGGACCTCGTCGCCGCTGCCAAGCCGGTGCTGCCGGAGATCGGTCGGCTGGCCCGCGCCGCCCGCGCGGCCGGTGCCCAGGTCGTCCATCTGACCTACGTACCGGCTCTCGACAACCGTTCGAGCAACCGCAACACCCCCCTGCTGAGGGCGATCGCGGACTCCCAGGCCGACTGGACGGCGGACCATCCGGCGGTGCAGGTCGTCGAGGAGATCGGCGTGGGCGAGGGCGATCTGGTGCTGCCCCGCCACACCGGCGTCTCGCCCACGCACGGCACCGAACTGGCCTCCCTCCTGCGGAACGCCGGCGTCACCACCGTGGTGCTGGCCGGGGTGTCGCTGAACGTGGCGCTCCCCGTGACCTCCGCGGAGCTGGCCGACGAGGGCTTCCGCATCGTCATCGCCAGGGAAGCGGTCGCCGGGACCCCGGTGGAGCACGGTGAGAGCATCCTGCGCCACACCTTGCGCATGTTGGCCACCCTCACGACGACCGATGCGCTCATCACGGCACTGGACCGATCGACTTCGTGAATCCCGCGCGTTCCGGGGTCTCGGCCTGACGGGTGAAGCCGTATGGCCGAAGGCTGCCGGAACATGACTCAGAAGCTGCCCGAAGGCAGGGAGACCGTCGGCGAGACGCCGCGCACCGGCCCCGGGAAGATCCACAGGACCGCCCTGCGCGGGCGCTTCGCCCAGGTCGAAGAGCCCGCCGATCCCGCAGACACACAGCCGGGAGCGGCGGGCGCACGCGCCGGCAGCGGACAGGAAGCCACGTACGAGAAGAGGGACGGAATCATGGAACTCGCGGACAGCGTCGTGCTGGTCACCGGCGGAGCCGGCGGGCTGGGAGAGGCCGTCGTCCGCACGGTGTCGGAAGCCGGGGCGGCGGTGATCATCGCCGACCTGGCCGACGAGCGGGCGGAGAAGCTCGCCGCCGAACTCGGCCCCCGTGCGCGCTACGTGCGGACCGATGTCACCGACGAGGCGAGCGTCGCTCGGGCCGTCGAGGCCGCCGGCGACCTGGGTGTGCTGCGGCACGCGGTGGTCGCCCACGGCGGCTTCGGGGTCGCGCACCGGGTCGTCGGCAAGGACGGCAAGCCGGCACCCCTGGACGGCTTCACCCGCACGGTGGACCTGTATTTGACGGGCAGCTACAACGTGCTGCGGCTGGCCGGCGCGGCCATCGCCGGCAGTGCGCCCGACGAGGACGGCCAGCGCGGTGCGGTCGTGATGACATCCAGCATCGCTGCCTACGAGGGGCAGATCGGGCAGATCGCCTACGCGGCGGCCAAGGCGGGAGTCGTCGGCATGACCCTCGTCGCGGCCCGGGACCTCGGCCCCGTCGGCGTGCGGGTCGTCTCCGTCGCACCCGGCACCATGCGCACTCCGATCATGGAGTCCGTCGGCGAGAAGGCCCTGGCCGCCTTCGCCGTCAACATCCCCAATCCCCGGCGGCTGGGGCGGCCCCAGGAGTTCGCGGCACTGGTCCGCCACATCCTGGAGAACCCGTACCTGAACGGCGAGACGATCCGTCTCGACGGCGCCCAGCGCTTCGCCCCCAAGTGATCCCGAGCAATTCCCCCAGCTCAAGGAGGTACCAGCGATGCCACTGCAGCCATGGATGAAGCTCATTTCGGTGGACGACCACCTGATCGAGCACCCGATGGTCTGGCAGGACCGCCTGCCGGCCAAGTACCGCGACGTCGGCCCGCGGATCGTCGAGACCCCGCGTGAGGGCAAGCCGCCGATCCAGTCCTGGCTCTACGAGGGCCGCTCGTACCCGTACATCGGCCTCAACGCCGTCGCCGGCAAGCGCCCCGAGGAGTACGGCGTCGAACCGGTCCGGTTCGACGAGATGATCCGAGGCTGCTGGGACCCCAAGGCCCGGGTCGCCGACATGGACATCGACGGTGTCGAGGCCATGATGTGCTTCCCCTCCTTCCCCCGTTTCTGCGGCACGGTCTTCCTGGAGGCGGAGGACAAGAACCTGGCGCTGCTGTGCGTCCAGGCCTACAACGACTTCGTCCTGGACGAGTGGTGCGCCGCCGCCCCCGGCCGGCTGATCCCGGTCGTCATCCTGCCGCTGTGGGACCCGCAGTTGGCCGTGCGGGAGATCCACCGCACCGTCGCCAAGGGCGCCAAGGCCATCAGCTTCCCCGACCTTCCGCACGCACTGGGGCTGCCCTCCATCCACACCGACTACTGGGATCCGATCTTCTCCGCGGCGGAGGAGGCGGGGATACCGCTCTGCCAGCACTTCGGCAGCGGGGGCGAGAAGTCCATTCCGCAGATCGCCAAGGACGCGCCGTTCGCCGTCATGATCAACCTCATGGGCGCCAACAGCATGCACGCCACTGCGGACTGGCTGTTCTCCCCGGCGCTGCACAAGCATCCCGACCTGAAGATCGGCCTGTCCGAGGGCGGCATCGGCTGGATCCCGTACATCGTCGAGCGCGCCGACGACACCTGGCGCAAGCACCGCTACTACCAGAACATCAACCAGGAGGTGACGCCCTCGGAGCTCTTCGCCAGGCACTTCCACGGCTGTTTCATCGACGACTCCTTCGGACTGGCCAACCGCCATGTCATCGGTGTCGACCGGATCACCTGGGAGTGCGACTACCCGCACTCGGACTCGTACTGGCCGGCCAGCCGCAAGCGCGCCGAGGCGGCCTTCGCGGACATCCCGGACGAGGAGGTGCACAGGATGGTCGAGCTGAACGCCCGGCGCCTGTACAACCTGCCCGCCGCCGAACCCGCCCCCACGGCCGGGAAGCAGGACTGAGGTCCGGCCGTGGACAGGCAGCCGATCAAGCAGATCGCCCAGGACGACTGGGTGGACCAGGACATCCTCACCCTCGACGAGGCCGCCGAACGCCTCCGGGCAGCGATTCGGGAGGCCGAGGCGGAGGTTCCCGGGCTGACCGGGGCCGCTCGGGACCTCGCTGACCGGCGCCTCGCCGCCATGCGGGCCTCCCTGGCGGAGCTGGACGCGCGCTGAGCCCCCCGACCCCGCCCCCGCCCCCGCCCCCGCCCCCGGCCGAGACCGGGGGGCGGGGGCGGTTCATGGCGGTCGAGGAGAGGACGTGAAGGCTGCGGAGACGGCGACGGAAGAGCCCGTGTCCCGCACCGTCCGGTGCGGGACACGGGCTCCTGTCCGGTCAGGTCTCCGGTCAGGCCGCCGCGACCTTCGGCGGGTTGGGGTTCTTGACGGGCAGTCCGAGGAGCCGGCGGGCGTTGTCACCCATGAAGTCCCGGGTGCGCTGCTCGTCCATGCCCTCGGCGTAGCGGTAGAAGCCCTTCGGCTCCTCCAGTCCCTCCGGGTGCGGGTAGTCGGAGCCGAAGAGGACCTTGTCCCAGCCCACCTGCTCGACCACGTCGGCGACGTTGCCCTCCCAGAACGGGCTGACCCACAGGTTCCGGCGAAGGACCTGCACCGGGTCCTCCTGGAACTCGCGGGGCATCTTCCTGTACACGTCCTGCAGGTCATGGATGAGCGGCCTGATCCAGGAGCTGCCGTTCTCCACGCTGCCGATGCGCAGCTTCGGGAAGCGGGTCAGGGTGCCGTGCAGGATGAGGCTCGCGACCATGTCCGAGATCTCGCGGTGCCCGAGGACGGCCCAGCGGAACGGGCTCATGTCCATGAAGTTGTTGGTGTGCGGGGGCTCCCACATGTTGATGTAGTCGCTCAGGGGGGGCTGGCTGGCGTGCAGCATCACCGGGATGCCGGCGGCCTCGACATCGCGCCAGAACGGGTCGAACTCCGGCAGCGCCGGTGAGCGCCAGCCCTTGAAGCCCTTGACCGGGGCCGGCTTGATCAGGACGCCCCTGGCCCCGTTCTGCAGGACGAAGTCCAGCTCGCGCTGGGCCTCCTCGACCAGGGCCATGCTGATGACCGGCATCATGAAGAGCCGGTTCTCCTGGACGAACCCCCACTGCTCCAGCATCCACTGGTTGAGCGCGTGGATCATCGCGACGACCAGCTCGGGGTCCTCGGAGGCGGAGTGCTCGACCAGGTTGGCGAGGGTCGGGAAGACCAGCGCCCCGTCGACACCCTGCTCGTCCAGGACCTTGAGGCGGGCGCCGGGCTCGCGGAAGGCGGGCAGGGCGTCGATACCCTTGCCGCTGAGCTCGCGCAGCGACTTCCCCTCGGTGTTGGTGCCCGCGTAGAAGTCCACGTGGGCACCGGGGGCGGCGACGCGGTCGAACGTGGGGTTCGGGATGAACTCGGTGATCCGGTTCAGGATGGAGATCCGGGTGTGCCGGCCGATCTGAACGAACTGCACAGCCTGCTGGTACTTCTCCGGCAGATGCCGCTTGAGGGCATCCGGGGTCTCGTACATGTGGCTGTCGGCGTCGAAGATCGGCGCATCGGTGAACTGAGCGGCCATCGGCGGGCTCCTCCGTCTGTGTTCGATATCCCGAGCATATAGCTTAATAATTAAGACATCAAGTAGACGGAAGCGCGCAGGGGGGACGGCCCGGCGGCCGTCCCCCCTGCGCGGTCGCGTGACCGGGTGCGGCCGGGCGGGGGCTCGCGCCTCCCCCCGCCCGGCCGCACCCGTCAGCGTGAGCGGAAACGCTCGATGGTCTTGCGCAGGTCGTCCGTGCCGAACGACTCGCCCTCCGCGGCCAGCGCGAACGGCAGGACCGTGTTCGCCGCCTGCTGAAGGTGCAGGTTGATGGCCCGCTTGGTCTCCTGGACCGCCTGCGGGGGCAGCGCCGCGATGCTGTGGGCCAGGGCGAGCGCCTCCTCCCGCAGCCTGTCCGCCGGCACGACCCGGTTGGCCAGCCCCATGGCGACGGCCTCCTCGGCCGGGATCCTGGCCCCGGTGAACAGGTACTCCTTGGCCTTCAGGATGCTGGTCATCAGCGGCCACAGCGCGGCGCCGCCGTCACCGGCGACCAGGCCGATGCTCACATGGGTGTCGGCCAGGTACGAGCCCTCGGCCATCAGGACCAGGTCGGACATCGTCGCCACGCTGCACCCCAGGCCCACGGCCGGGCCGTTGACGGCGGCGATGACCGGCAGATGCGTGCCGAGCATCTCGTCCACCAGGCGGCGCGCCTTGCGCAGGGAGGCCCGCCGGTGCTCCGGGTCCTCGTAGTCGCGGATGAAGCTCGGGATGTTGCCGCCCGCGCTGAACGCGCGGCCGGCCCCCGTCAGCACCACGGCACGGCACTCGGGGTCCTGGGCGAGATGCGCCCAGACGTACTCCATGGCCTCGTGCAGCGGGTCGGTGAACGCGTTCAGCTGCTCGGGGTTGTTCATGGTGAGGATGCGGACCGGTCCGTCCGACTCCAGAGTCAGCTCGGGAGGCAGGGTGAACGTCATCGAGGGTGTTCCCTATCGGTGGGTGGCGATCAGATGCCGAGGCGGTCGAGCAGCCGCTCGCCGTACTCGGCCGGGCCCCCGAGCAGCAGCTGGGAGGACTTGGCGCGACGGAAGTACAGGTGGGCGGGATGCTCCCAGGTGAAACCGATGCCGCCGTGGACCTGGATGCCCTCGGTCGCGCAGAACAGGTAGGCCCGCGAGGCGACGGAGTGCGCGGTGGCGGCGGCAGCGGCGAAGCCGGGATCGGCCAGGTCGTGCAGGCGCGCCGCCTCACGGGCGGCGGCCTCCGCGAGCTCCGCCCGCACGAGCATGTCGGCGCACTTGTGCTTGACCGCCTGGAAGCCGCCGATCGGCCGGCCGAACTGATGCCGGGTGCGGGCGTACTCGGAAGCGGTCTCCAGACAGCGGCGCGCACCGCCGGCCTGTTCGGCCGCGACCAGGACCGCGGCCACGTCGAGGACCTCGGCGAGCAGCTGGCCGCCGTCCCCGTCGTGGCCGACGAGCCGGGCGGGGGCGGCCTCGAAGGTGACGGCGGCCAGGGCGCGCGTCTCGTCCCGCACCGGCATCTGCGCGGTGCCCACCCCCGAGGCGGTGCGCTCCACCGCGAACAGCGACAGGCCGGCGCCGGTCCGGGCGAGGACCAGCAGCCAGTCGGCGGTCGTACCGTCGGCGACGAAGTACTTGGTCCCGGTCAGGGTCCACGCGCCGGGGGAGGACTCCGGCTCGGCGCGGGCCGTGACAGCGTCCGGCCGCCAGGAGCCGGACTCCTCGGTGACCGCGACCGTCGCCGTGGTCCGGCCCTCGGCCAGCGACGGCAGGTACCGGGCGCAGGCCTCGTCGTCCCCGGTCAGCAGCAGGGTCTGGGAGGCAAGGGTGGTGGACAGCAGCGGCGAGCACAGCAGACTCTGCCCGGCCTCCTCCAGCGCGGTGCACAGCTCGACGAGACCGAAGCCGTCGCCGCCGTACTCCTCGGGCACGGCGAGGGCGGGCAGCCGCAACTGGGCGCAGAGCTGCTCCCACACGGCCGCGTCGAAGCGGGGCTCCGCGCCCAGCAGCGCGCGCACCGCCTCCTCGGACGACTTGGCGGCGAGGAAGTCGCGGACGGCGGACCGGAGGTCGGCGAGTTCGGCGTCGGTGGAGATCTCGGTGCGCGGCGGGACGACGGTGGTCACGCGGCACCTCCTTCCGCGCCGGGACGGCTCAGCTCGCGGAACGGGGAGCGGTTGTCGATGCCGGCGTCCTTGGGCAGCCTCAGGACCCGCTCGGCCAGGATGTTCTTCATGATCTCCTCGGTGCCGCCGAGGATCCGCAGCGCCGGGGTCGACAGCAGCAGCTCCGACCAGGCGTACGTTCCCCAGCGGCCGGTGTCGGCGACGGACCGCGGCCCGAGCACGTCGGCGGCGAAGTGGGCGGCGCCGGTGAGGTTCTGGGCGAACATCAGCTTGGACACCGACATCTCCGGGCCGGGGGTGGCACCGCCGCACATCCGGCGCAGGGCACGGGCGTTGAGATGGCCGGTGGCCTGGTTGTCGGCCATCAGATCGGCCAGCCGGCCGCGCAGCGCGCCGTCGCCCTCGTGGCCCGCGGCCTTCAGCAGCGCGGCCAGCCGCACCGGATCCAGGGCGTCGGCGGCGGGGCCGGCGCCCTCGTTGCCGACGGTGGCGCGCTCGTTCATCAAGGTGGTCAGCGCCACCGTCCAGCCGCCGTTCACCTCGCCCAGGCGGTGCGAATCGGGGACGCGGACACCGGTGAGGAACACCTCGTTGAAGTCGGCACCGCCGCTCATCTGCCGCAACGGCCGCACCTCGACGCCCGGGGAGTCCATCGGGATCAGGAAGGCGGTGATCCCGCGGTGCTTGGGTGCGTCCGGGTCGGTGCGGGTCAGCGCGACGCCGATGTGGGCGTGATGGGCGACCGACGTCCACACCTTCTGCCCGTCGATCACCCAGGTGTCGCCGTCGCGCACCGCCCGCGTCGCCAGCCCGGCCAGGTCCGAGCCGGCGCCGGGCTCGCTGAAGAGCTGGCAGGCGATCGCGTCACCGCGGTACATGGCCGGCAGCCAGCGGTCCCGGATCTCCGGCTGCGCGTGCGCCAGGATCGTCGGTCCGATCATGCCGAGGCCGACCACGCTGAGCGTCCCGGTGTCCGGCACCTCGTACTCGGACTCCACCGTGTCGTACACCATGTCGTGCACGGGTGTCAGACCGCGACCGCCGAACTCGGGGGGCCCGGTGATCCAGCCGAAGCCGTTCTCGTAGCGCACGCGCTGCCAGGCCTGGGCGGCGCGCACCTTCTCCTTCTCCACCTCGGGCGGGTCGGTGGAGAAGTACGCCATCCGGTCGTCGCCCTCGCCCCACACGAACGCCCCGGAACGGGCAGCCCTTTCGGCGTGGGCGTCGAGGAAGCGGCGTGCCTCGGCGGCGAATTCGTCGGGACTGATGTCCGGGGGTGACTTTGCCATCTGCGGGCTCCTTGCGGGGTGAGCAGGGGGGTCGGGCGGAGGTCAGCCGATCGCGACGAGGGGTGCGGGGTCCGCTCCGGCGAGGATCTCGGCGCCGGTGCGCTCGGCGAGGGCACGGTGGCCACCGAGCAGCAGATCCAGGAAGGCGGCGCGGGTGACGTGCCGGTGCAGCGGGCTCTCCAGAGTCAGGCCCATCGCCCCGAACACCTGCAAGGCGGCGCGTGTCACCTGCTCCTGCGCCTGCCCGGCCCGGATCTTGGCCACCCGAGCAGCCCAGGCGCCGCCGTCGTCCCACGCCACGCCGAGCGTCGCCCGCGCCGCCTCCAGGGCGACATGGGACTCGGACAGCCGGTGCCGGACCGCCTGGAAGGTGGCGAGGGGCCGCCCGTACTGGAAGCGGGCGGAGGTGTGCTGCACGGCGAGGTCCAGCGCGGACTGGCAGACACCGATGAGCTCGGCCGCCAGCGCCCGGTGTGCCGCCGCGACCGCGCGCTCTCCGGCGTCGGAGGCGAGCGCGGTGCCCTCGGGGCCCGCCACGGCGGTGAACCGGCCGGGGGCGGTGTCGAAGGCGTCCAGCGGGCGAGGGGCGAGTGCGCCGGGCGGCAGGACCCGAGCCGTCCCGTCCTCGCCGAGCACGAGCACCTCGGCGGCCGGGTCGTAGGGCCGCAGCAGGGTCCCGCAGTCGCCGCAGGAGTACAGCACCTGGGCGGGACCGTCGGGCAGGGCGGCGAGCACGACGTCGTCCAGCAGGGACGAGGCGGCCAGCGCCCGGCCGTGCTCGGTGAACAGCAGGGTGACGGCGCCTGCCGGGTCCTGGTCCTGGACATCGGACCAGCCGAGTTCGGCGAGTGCCCCGGCGAGGCCCGAGCCGTCCGGATGGGCGGCGAACAGTTCGCGCAGCGACTCGGTGAGCAGCTCGGCCGTCGCCGCGTCGAGGCCCGCGGCGGCGTCGGTGGATGGTGTGCCGGTCATGCCTTGGCCTCCTTGGGCAGCCCGAGGACGTGGTCGGCGAGGATGGTGCGCTGCACCTCGGCGGAGCCGCCGAGGATGGTGGCGGAACGGCTGTACCACCAGTCCGCCCGCCACCGTGCGGCCTCCGGGTCGGAACCGAGCACGAAGCCCGTGCCCAGCAGGTCCCTGGCCAGGTCGAACAGCCCGGTCTCGGCGGTGGCGAGCAGCACCTTGTCCACGCTCGCTTCCGGACCCACGATCCGGCCGGACGCCAGCCGGCGCACCGTCTGCGCGCTGCGGGCGCGCAGTGCGGTGAGGTCCGCGTAGCAGGTGCCCAGCCGCAGCGCCGCGCCGTCGGGCAGCGGCTTTCCGGCCGCGACGCGACCGGCCACGGCGTCCCGCAGTTCACGCAGCCTGCGCAGCGCCTCCGCGGAGCTCATCCAGGCGTACATGGCGCGCTCGAACTGGAGCAGGTACATGGCCACCTCCCAGCCCTGCCCCTCCTGACCGACCAGCCGGTCGGCGGGGACCACGACGTCCTCGAAGAAGACCTCGGCGAGTTCGTTGTCCCCGCTGGCCAGGGCGATCGGCCGGGTGGTCACGCCGGGCGCGTCGGCATCGATCATCAGCATGGACAGGCCCCGGTGGCGGGATTCCCATGTGCCGGTGCGCACCAGGCAGACCAGCCGGGTGGCGGTCGCTCCGTGGCTGGTCCACAGCTTCTGCCCGCTGACGACATAGACGTCGCCCTCGCGGCGGGCCCGGCACCGCAGCCCGGCCAGGTCGCTGCCCGCCTCCGGCTCGGAGAACCCCTGCCCCCACCACTCCTCGCCGCGCAGGTACGCGGGCAGATGCCGGGCGGCCAGATGGGGGGCGAAGCGGATGGTGGGCGGGCCGAGGGTCTCCAGGAGCATGTGCGGTCCCGGCAGGGGAAGCCCGGCCGCCGCCAGCTCGTCGTAGAGGACGGCCCGGTGCCGCTCGTCGCCGCCCAGGCCGCCGGCCTCCTCGGGCCAGCCGTAGCGGTTCCAGCCGGTCTCGTGGAGATGTCCCATCAGCCGGGCATGGGCGGCCATCCGTTCCTCGGTGCTGACGTGCCCGGTGGTGCGCCACTGTTTCAGTGCCGGGTCCTCGGACAGATGCGTGCGCAGCGCCCGGCCGTATGCGGCCGGATCCCGCGCGAGGGCGGCGCGGTCAATGGCTCGGTGGTTCATGCTCCCCTCCAGCGGCCGTGCTGTGGGCGGCCGGTGTCCAAGAATAGGACCAGATCGATGAATCATCAATAATATATAACTATATAGCGACCGGTCGGCGGTCAGATCCCGGCCCGGACCGCGACCGCCTCCAAGTGGGCGCGGGGGGAGCCCAGGAATGCCTCCGTCGCCTTGGCCCGCTTGAGATAGAGGTGGGCGGGATGCTCCCAGGTGAAGCCGATGCCGCCGTGGATCTGAATGGTGGTCTCCGCGCAGCGGGTGAACGCCGCCGAGCAGAACGCCTTGGCCGCGCTCGCCGCCAGAGGCAGGTCCGGCGCGTCCGCCTCGGCCGCCAGCAGCCCGTAGTGCGCCGTGGCCCGTGCCGACTCGATATCGACCAGCATGTTCGCACAGTGGTGCTTGATCGCCTGGAACCCGCCGATGGGACGGCCGAACTGGTGCCGGGTGCTCGCGTGGGCGACCGACATGTCCAGGACCGCCGCCGCGCCTCCCACCTGCTCGGCCGCCAGCGCCGCCAGGGCCACGTCGAGGGTGTGCCGCAGCCCCGGCCAGGCGTTGCCCGGCTCGCCGAGCGGCTCCGCGGCCGCGTCCGCGAGGTCCAGCACGCCGACCGGGCGGGTCGGGTCGAGGGAGGGCAGCGGGGCGACGCCGACGCCCGGCGTGTCCGAGGAGAGCGAGAACAACCCGATGCCGTCCTCCGTCCGGGCGGGGACCAGCAGCCGGTCCGCCGCGCACAGGTCGGGCACCGGGCGGACCGTGCCGGTCAGCCGCCACTCACCGGCCCGGTAGACCGCCCTGACCGGCAGCGCGGGACCGTCGCCGGTGCAGTCGCCGGTGAGCGCCAGCACGGCGACCGTGTCCCCGGAGGCGATACCGGGCAGCAGCGCGGCGGCCGCGGCCTTGTCCGCACTGTCGACGACGGCCTGGGCGGCGAGCACCACCGAGGAGAAGAACGGCGCGCACAGCAGTGCCCGGCCCGTCTCCTCCAGTACCGCGCCGAGTTCCACCGGCCCGAAACCGGCGCCGCCGTACTCCACGGGCAGGGCCAGCCCGTGCAGGCCGAGTTCGCCGGCCATCCGCTGCCAGAGCCGGCGGTCGTGACCGCCTCCCTCGGTCGCCGTGCGCAGCACCTCGGAGAGCGGTGCGCCGCGCTCCAGGAACGCCCGCACCGTGCGGCGCAGGTCCTCCTGCTCCTCGCTGTACGTGAACTCCATCAGGTCATACTCCTCGGATGCTGGGGCCTCGGTGCTCCGTGCGGAGCGCCTGCCGCCCGTTCCTCACTGCGCATGGTCCGCTGCGCACGGCTCACTGCCACCGGAATACGGGTTCGCGCTTCTCCAGGAACGCGGCCCGAGCCTCGGCCGAGTCGTCGAACCGGGACAGGCGCGCGGTGTACTCCTGCTCGATCGGATAGGCCTGGTCCACCGGCAGATGCTCGGAGCGCAGGATGGCCTCCTTCGCCAGCCGCACGGCGACCGGGCTCTTGGCGGCGATCGCCTCCGCGACATCCCGCGCCCGGACGGCCAGCTCGTCCGGCGAGGTGACCTCCGCGATCGCCCCGAACCGGTACATCTCGGCGGCTTCGACCAGCTCGCCGGTGAAGTACATGGCGCGCGCCTTGTAGGGGCCCACCAGGCGCTGGAGGTGGGTGTAGCCGCCCAGCACGCCCACGTTGATCTCCGTCATGCCGAACCGGGCCGCGGAGGAGGCGAGGATCACATCGCACTGGCTGACCATGGCGAGACCCGCGCCGACGGCGGCCCCGCCCACCGCCGCGACGACCGGCACCGGGCAGGTGCGGATCGCGGTCAGGCAGGCGCGGGGCGCGAGCCCGGGGTCGAGCTGGTGGCGCGGCCCCGCGTCCCCGCCGCCCGCGAGCCGGCGCTCCGTCGCGCGGATGTCCCCGCCGGCGCAGAAGACCCGTCCCGCCGCGGCGAGCACCACCGCACGGGTGGTCCGGTCATGGCCGAACGAGTCGAAGACGTGGGTGAGTTCGGCGTAGCTGCGCTCGTCGAGCGCGTTGACCGGCGGCTGGTCCAGGGTGACCACGACGACTCCGGTCCGGTCGTCCCGGTCGATGCGTAGATGCTGCGGTTCCATGGAGGTCGGGCGTCCCTTTCCGGGTGGTCGTGCGGAGGCGGTCTTCCCTGCCGAGGCGTCGCGTGGTGGCTCGTCGCCCCGGTCAGGTCCGAGCCGGACGCGCGCACCACCATGGCGAACGGTGCCCGTGAGCCGGTGCGAGGGGTGCGAGCCGGCGCGGGGCGGTCCTTGGGCCATGGGGTGTGCGGGGGTGGACGTTCATGTAGCTTAAATCTTAAGCTAAATGAACTGGATGCGATACGTGTGAGAGGGAGCGTAGATGCCGGGCATGCTGAAGGGCCGTGTCGTTGTCGTCACGGGAGGGGGCCGCGGGATAGGCCGCGCCCACTGTCTGGAACTGGCGCGGCATGGGGCCACGGTCGTCGTCAACGACCTGGGAGTCGGCCTGCGCGGCGACGACGTGGGGGAGTCACCGGCCGAGGAGGTCGCCGCTGAGATCGTCAAGCTCGGCGGCGAGGCCGTCGCCGACATGGCCTCCGTCACCGACTGGGACGGCGTCGGCGCCATGGTGGGCCGCATCGTCGAGCGCTACGGACGGCTGGACGCCGTCGTCAACAACGCGGGCATCCTGCGCGACGGGATGATCACCAGGCTCCGCGAGGAGGACGTCGACCAGGTCCTCGCCGTCCATCTCAAGGGCACCATGGCCCTCACGCACCACGCCTGCGCCCACTGGCGCGAGGTCGCCCGCGCCACCGGGGAGCAGGTCGCCGGACGCATCGTCAACACCACGTCCGGCGCCGGTCTGGCCAGCAACGTCGGCCAGGCCGTCTACGGTGCGGCCAAGGCCGGCATCGCCAACCTCACCCTGGTCACGGCCATGGAGATGGCGCGCTACGGAGTCACCGCCAACGCCGTCTCGCCCGTGGCCCGCACCCGGATGACCACCTCCGTCGGCATGGCCGAGGAGTCCCGGTCCGGGGGATGGGACCCGATGGACCCGGAGAACAGCTCGCCCGTGGTCGCCTGGCTGGCCTCCGCCGAGTCGGGCTGGCTCAGCGGCGCGGTCCTGCGCGTGGACGGCAACACCGTCCACCGTGTGCAGCCGTGGACGGTGCTGGACGGCCACACCGCCGCCGGCGGCGAGCGGCTCTCGGCCGAGGAGATCGACTCCGGTCTGCGCCGGGTCTTCGGCGTCCTCCCCGGCGGCATCGCCTCCCTGTCCCGCCGGTGACCGGTCCGCTTCGGGCCCCGGTCGGGGCGGCTTCGTCCCGGACCACCCGGGCCCGCGCAACGAAAGGAGCAGCAGCCATGAGCCGCATACGCGCGGTCAGCACCTATCTCCCGCCCTGGGGGGAGTCCGGCAGCCGGACGGCCGGGCCGGACGAGGACGCCCTCACCCTGGCCGTCGAGGCCGGCCGGGCGGCCCTGGACGGCACGGTCACGAAGGAGGCCGTCGAACGGATCGTCCTGGTCACCCGTGACCTGCCGCTGATCGAAGGCGGCGGCGCCGCGGTCCTGCTCGCCGGACTCGGCCTGCCCGCAGACGTCGAGGTCGTCGAACGCCTCGGCGGCGCCCCGGCGGCCCTCGACGCGGTCCTCTCGGCCCGCCCCCACACCCTGGTCGTCGCCGCCGACCTGCGGCCGGCCGGCGCCGGAGCCGTCCTCACCGGCGGCACCGGACTGAGCCTGCGGTCCCTGCGCCGCCTCGCGCGCAGCCTCCCCGTGCGCACCCGCACACCGGACGGCGTGGTCCACGACTACGACGACCCGCGCCTGCTGCGCGAACGCGGCCTGCGGGCCTCCCTCGAACAGACCGGACCGGAGGTCACTCCGGATGTGGTCGCTGGTCTCGCTGACAGGGACGCTCGCGCGCTGAGCGCGGGACGGTCGCCTCGGCTGCCGACCTTCGGTGCCTCCGCTGTGCTCTTCGCGCTCGCTGAGATGGCCGGGTCCGGCACCCCTGGTACCCTGCTCGCCGCCGAACAGGCCACGATGACCATGGCCGCTGTCGGTGAGGACACCACCGGGCGCGCCACGGTGCGCCGTGTCGAACCCGAGGCGCGGCCCGTCCCCGCCACGCGCACCACCCCCGGGCTTCCCATTCCGATCTCGCTCGCCGCCTACGACCGCGCGTTCGAACCCAAGGTCCGCTGGGAGGCCGCCAGATGCGGGGGCTGCGGGACCCTCGCCTACCCGCCCCGCCACCGCTGCCGCGGTTGCGGCGCCGAGGCCGGCTGGGGGACGTCCCCCTGCCGCGCCGTGCGGAGGTCTACACCTGCGTCACCGTGCACGTCCCCGTCCCCGGTATGGCCTCCCCGTACGACCTGGCCCTGGTCCAGCTCGCGGACACCGACGTACGCGTCCTGGTCCGCACCACCGCGGCCGCCCCCGGCGACATCGGTATCGGCCGGACCGGCCGGATGACCCTGCGCCGGGTCGCGGTCCGCTCCGGAGTCCCCGACTACGGATACGCGTTCTGGCCCGACACCGAGGGCGGCGCAGCCCGGGCCCCGACACCGTCAAGGAGGCCGCCCGATGAGAAGGGTCGCCGTTGTGGGAGCGGGCATGACCCGCTTCGCCGAACATTTCGATCTCGGTATCAAGGACCTGCTGCCCATGGCCGTGGCGGAGTGCGAGCGCTCCGTCGACAAGGGCTTCGACCGCGCCGACATCCAGGCGGCCTGGTTCGGTGAGCTGTCCACCACCGACGGGTTCCCGGCCGGCATCCTCGCCGACAGCTGCGGACTGGAGGACGTCCCCGTCACCCGCGTCGAGAACGCCTGCGCCACCGGCAACGACGCCCTGCGCAACGCCACCTTCGCGGTGGCCTCCGGCGCGGTGGACGTGGCCCTGGTGGTCGGCGGCGACAAGGTCCGGGAGTCCTCCACCCGCTCCACCTTCTGGGAGTGGGCCGGCATGACCCGCGACACCGCGTGGGACTACCCCCTCGGCCTTGTCGCCCCGGCGAACTTCGCCCTGCACGTGAGGCGTTACCTCCACGAATCGCCGGCCACCCGCGAGCACATGGCGATGGTCGCGGTGAAGAACCACAAGCACGCCGTCAGCAACCCCAAGGCCCAGCTCCGTTTCGAGATCACCGTCGAACAGGTGCTGAACGCCCCGATGGTCGTCGAGCCGTTCGGTCTCTTCGACTGCACTCCGCAGAGCGACGGCGCCGCAGCCCTGCTGGTGGTGGGGGAGGAGGTCGCCGACCGCTACACCGACAACCCCGTGTGGGTGCGGGGCGTCGGTCTCGGCCTCGACCGGGTGATGCACCAGCACAAGCCCGACATGACCACGTTCCCCGCCACCGTGCGTGCCGCCCGCCAGGCGATGGCCATGGCCGGGATCACGCCCGCCGACATCGACGTGGCCGAGGTGCACGACTGCTTCACCGGCGTGGAGCTCATCTCGTACGAGGACCTGGGCTTCGCCGACCGGTTCGGCGCGCACAAGCTGGTCGAGGACGGCGTCACCAGCGTCGGCGGCCGGCTCCCCGTCAACCCCAGTGGCGGGCTCAAGGGGAAGGGCCACCCGCCGGGGGCCACCGGTGTCGCGCAGTGCGTCGAACTGTTCGAGCAGCTGCGCGGCACGGCCGCGAACCAGGTGGACGGAGCCCGCATCGGCCTCGCCCACAACATCGGCGGCCCCACCGCGGTGTCCGCCGTCAGCATCCTCTCCACGGACCGGGGATGACCCGCGGATGACCCGACTGGACAAGCTCGTGCGACCCGGTTGCACCGTGGCGTTCGCGGACGGCGCCGGCCTGCCGCGCGGCGCCGCCGCCGACGAGCTCTCCCG
Organism: Peterkaempfera bronchialis; assembly: GCF_003258605.2. Classification (NCBI taxonomy): domain Bacteria; kingdom Bacillati; phylum Actinomycetota; class Actinomycetes; order Kitasatosporales; family Streptomycetaceae; genus Peterkaempfera; species Peterkaempfera bronchialis. Next base: position 85,308 of record NZ_CP031264.1, on the reverse strand, counting down.
GGCCGCCGCCGAAGCGGGCGGGGTACGGCTGTTCCTCGGCTGGTGCCCCGCCCCGCCGGAGGGCCTCGACCTCACGGCCTTCGCCGAGGTGCGCACCATCATGGCCGGATACGCGCTGCGCCGCCCCGTCGCCGACGGCGCCGTCCGCTATCTGCCCGCACGGCTGGGCACGGTCCCCGCGCTGCTGCGCGACGTGATCCGGCCCGACGTGCTGGTCGCACCGGTGGTGCGGGTCCCCGGCGGATGGCGGTTCACCATGGAGGCGTCCTGGCTGCACGCCGCCGTCGAGGCGGGCGCCGTGGTCGCCGGCGTACCGCAGCACCGCCCCCGCACCGCCCATGCCGGGCCGCTGCTGGACCCCGCCCGCGTCGTGGAGCTGGACACGGGGGCGGACGGCCCGGCAACCATCGACTGGGGCGGCGGCCCGAGCGACGTCCAGAGCGTCGTCGGCGAACGCGTCGCCGCGCTCGTCCCAGACGGCGGCCGCATCCAGTTCGCGCCTGGCGGCGTGGGCGCGGCGTTCGTCGCCGCCCTGCGCCGCCCGGTCCATGTGGACACCGGAATAGTCACCCCCGACGTGCTGACCCTGGACCGCCGCGGACTGCTCCGGGGGCTGCCCGTCGCGCCCTACCTGGCCGGCGGCGAGGAGCTCTACGACTGGGCCGACGGCCGGCCCCTGGTCCATCCCCTGGAAAACACCCACCATCCGGGCCGGCTCTCCTCGGGGCCGCCGCTGACCGCGGTCAACACCGCCCTCCAGATCGACCTGGACGGCCAGGTCAACGTCGAGGCGGTGGGCCGCGAGCCGGTCGCGGGCGTCGGCGGTCAGCCCGACTACATGGCCGCCGCGGCCCGCGCCACGGGCGGGCTCAGCGTCATCGCCCTGCCCAGCCGGCACCGCGGCCGCCCCACCCTGGTCGAGTCGCTGAGCACCGCGGTCAGCACCCCCTCCCACGACGTGGACGTCGTGGTCACCGAACACGCCACCGTCGATCTGCGCGGCCTGGACCGCGCCGAGCGGCGCGCGGCACTGAGCAAGGCCTGGGCCGGCGAGACGGCACCCGCCCCCGGGCCGGGAAAGGACGGAACCGAACGGTGACCAGCAACCCGCCCGACACCGAGGAGCCGACCGAGCTCGTCCTGCGCGACCTCGACGACGCCGGCGTCCTCACCCTCACCTGGAACCGCCCCCACCGGCGCAACGGCTGGAACCCCGACCTCGAGAACGCCTACTTCCGGGCCCTCGACGAGGCCGCCGACGATCCCGCCGTCCGGGCGATCGTGGTCACCGGGGCAGGCAAGGCGTTCTGCCCCGGCGTCGATATGCAGCGCCTGGCCGGGCTGACCGCACGCCCCATGAACCTGGCCGGACGGCGGCCCCATCACCACGCCCGCGGCATCCCGAAGCCGATGATCGCCGCGATCAACGGGGCCTGCGCCGGCGTCGGCCTGATCCAGGCCCTGCTGTGCGATGTGCGGTTCGCCGCTTCCGGGGCCCGCTTCGCCACCTCGTTCTCCCGCCGGGGGCTGCCCGCCGAACGCGGCATCTCCTGGCTGCTGCCCCGGCTGACCGGCGTGGAGAACGCCCTGGACCTGCTGCTGTCCGGGCGCACCGTCGATGCGGCCGAGGCCAAGGGACTCGGCCTCGTCAGCCGGGTGCTTCCGGCGGACGAGGTGCTCGCCGCCGCGCAGGCCTACGCACGGGACCTCGCCGTCAACAGCTCGCCGCAGGCCATGGCGGTGATCCGCCGCCAGGTGCTGGCCGACCTGGAGGCGGACTTCGCCACCGCCTACGACCGGTCGCTGAACGCGATGGCGGCCCTCACCGCCCACCCCGACTTCGGGGAGGGAGTCGCCTCTTTCACCGAGCGCCGTCCGCCGCGCTTCGCACCCCTGCCCGCCGGCCTCGACCCCGAGGTGCTCCTCGCCAAGCCCCAGCCCACGACGGAAGGTGACGCCCGATGAGCGCCCCCGCCCCCCTACCGCACGCGCACGGCATCCTGCACATCAACCTCAACGCCGCCGCCGCCGAGCCGGAGCACGCGTTCTACCGCGACCTGCTGGGCCTCAACCTGCGGATGCGCTCCCACGAGCCCAAGGGCGACGCCACGCCCATGGGCATCGACGGGATCACGGACAGCGAGACGCTGTTCCTCTACGACGCCCGCGGGCCCCGCGTCGCCGGAGCCCTGGAGATCGTGCAGTGGAACGAGCCCGGCCCCGTGGCGCGAGCCCTTCCCGCTGCGCCCTGGCACCTGGGTATTGCCGCCGTCGGCTACCGCGTCCCCTGGGCTCCCGAGGAGCTGCGCCGGCGCGCCGGGGGAGCCGTCCTCGGCGAGGCGCCCCTGCCGGTGGCCGGCCGGGCGAACCAGGGCGCACTGCGGGTGCAGGACCCCGTCGGCGTCCCGGTGGAACTCGTCCCGGACGCCGACGGCGAATCCCCGGCCCTCTCCCACCTGCGGATCAATACCGCCGACCTGGAACGCGCCCTCGCCTGGTACCGAGTCCTCGGGTTCACCGTCGCCGACGGCCCCACCCGGCGCGATCTGCCCGCCGGGACGCTCGGCGCAGCAGGCCCGGTCGCGGTGACCACCGCCGCCGTCGCCTTGTCCGAGGACCCCACCTTCACCCTCGAACTCACCCAGTGGCACACCCCGAGGCCGTCGGTCCCGTCCCCGACCGGGCGAACACACAAGGCCTGTTCCGTATCGCCCTGGCCTGTGAGGACGTGAACGCGGCCCACGCGGAACTCTCCCGGGACCCGGCCTTCGGCTGCGGCGACCCGGTGTGGATCCCCCTCCCGGGCACACCGCTGGGCGGCCTCACGGTGATGTTCCTGCGCGACCCGGACGGCGTCGTCGTCGAACTCGTCGCCCGTCCCCGCTCGGCGCTCGCCGCACGGGGCTGACCGACAACAGGGGAGCGGGGCCGGACGGCGTGATCGCCGTCCGGCCCCGCTCTTTTGGGTCCCGCTCTTTTGGGTCCCGCTCTTTTGGGTCCCGCTCTTTTGGGTCCCGCTCTTTTGGGTCCCGCTCTTTTGGGCCCCGCTCCCTTGCGCCCCGTTTCCAGAGGTCCCGGAGATCCCAGAGGCCCCAGAGGTCCCAGAGGTTCCTAGAGTCCGGGAGCGGCCAGGGCCGTCCAGATCCCCTCCTCGCCGGCCTCGGCGGCCCGCGCCCCCAGCTCCCGCGCCCACCCCGATGCCGGTGCCACCGCGTCCCGCCAGGCCCACAGCCGGCGGGTCAGCGGATGCAGGGGATACTCCGCCGTGATGCCCACGGCGCCGTGCAGCTGATGGGCGATCCGGGCCACTTCGGTGGCTGTCCGCGACGTGGTGAGCGCCGCGACCGCGATGCCCTCCGGCGTCGTGCCGGCCAGCGACAGCGCGGTGTCCGCCTCCGCCAGCGCGATCCGCGCCAGCGCCAGCTGCCGCATCACGGCGGGCAGCTTCAGCAGCGGAGCGCCGAACTGTTCCCGCTCGGCCACGTACTGGCGGGTCAGCCGGTACGCGCCATGGGCCGCACCGGTCACCGCCACGGACCGCAGCAGCGCGATCCGCTCACGCACCGCCTCGGGGGAGAACGCGGACCCGGTGGTCAGCGGTTCGGGGGCCGCGACGAGCGTGACCGTGTCCCGAGGCTCACCCGCCAGGTCCTCGCCCGGCTCGACTCCAGCCCCGGCGAGGTCCGCGCGGAACAGCCCGCCCGGCGTGCACACCAGCACGGCCCCGGCGCTGCGGCCCCAGGGAACCCGGGGGAGCACCAGCTCCCGCCCCGCCCCGGTGTCGTCCCGCAGCAGCAGCGTGGTCAGCGTCCCGTCGAGCTTCCCGCACCCGGCGAGCACCCAGTCCGCCGTGGCCGCCTCCACCAGCGGCGTCGCCGCGCCCCGTTCGGCCAGCGCCCTGACGACGACCAGCAGGTCCGCCAGCTCGCCGCCGGACCCGCCGGCCTCCTCGGACACACCGATCCGATGCAGGCCCAGCTCCACCAGCTGATCCCACAGCGCCTCCGCCGGCGCGTCCTTCATCCCGTCGGCCACGCTGCCGACCAGGTCCCGCAGTGGTGCGGACTGCTCCGTCATGCCCGTGCCTCCTGTCTCGCGATCATCCCGAGCAGGACGTCCGCCGCCCCGCCGCGCAGACCGAAGGCCGGCGAGGCCATCAGCGCCTGCCCGTACACGCCGTCCGGAGCGGCATCGACCCCCGCCCCGGTGTCCCGCAGTGCCTCGATCACCTCCGTCTCGAAAGCGTTGCCCAGGTACTTGAGGGCAGCCGACTCCTGGACCGGGGCCCGGCCCCCGTCCATGGCACGCGCCACGTCGAAGCACATCCGCCGCAGCACCGCCAGCCGTGCCGTCAGCGCGCCGAGCCGCTCGTGCAGCCCCGCGTCCGGCCGCTCGGCGGCCACCCGCGCCAGCTCGGCCAGCGCCGGGTAGCTGGACAGCATCCGCTCGGCGCCGCCCCGTTCGAACGAGAGCTGCTCCACCACCTGCCGCCAGCCGTTGCCCACCTCCCCGATCACCCGGTGCGCCGGCACGAAGACATCCTCGAAGTGGACCTCGTTGAAATGGTGCTCGCCGGCCAGGTCGGTGATCGGGGTGACCCGTACGCCCTCGGCGTCCATGTCGAGGACGAACTCGGTGAGCCCCTCGTGCTTGCGCTCGCCGGTGGACGTACGCGCCAGCACATAGGCATGGGTGGCCCGGTGCGCGTGACTGGTCCAGATCTTGTGGCCGTTCAGCCGCCAGCCGCCTTCGCAGGGCACCGCCGCCGTGCGCACCGCCGCCAGGTCGGAACCGGCCGACGGCTCACTCATTCCCAGGCAGAACACCGCCTGCGCCGAGGCGATCAACGGCAGGATCTCGGCCCGGAGTTCCGGCGTGCCGTGGCGCAGGATCGACGGTCCGATCTGCCGGTCCCCGATCCAGTGCGCGGCCACCGGGGCACCCGCCCGCAGCAGTTCCTCGGTCACCACGAGCCGTTCGACGTTGGTGCGGCCGGCGCCCCCGTAGGCGACCGGGTACGTCATCGCCACCAGGCCGCGCGAGGCGAGCTCGCGGCTGAACGCCGGGTCGAACGAGCGCAGCCAGGCGTCGCTGCGTGGCACGAAGTCCCATCCGGCCACCAGGGACCGCACCTCGGCCCGCAGTTCGGGCAGGCTCTCCTCGTACGCGGAGAGAGTCATCGCGAGGTCACCTCACTTTCCGTTGTACTGACCGGGACGGCGCTCCTTGAAGGCCGCGAAGGCTTCCTTGCTGTCCTCGGTGGAACCGATGACGCCGAAGTGCGAGGAGACCGTGTCCAGGGAGGTCATCAGGTCGGTCCGGGCCCCTTGCCGGACGAGCCGCTTGATCATGCGGACGGCGGCCGGGGGCTGCCCGGCGAGCCGCACGGCGTACGCGTGGACGAATTCGGGGAGCTTGTCGTCATCGACGACCTCCTCCACCAGACCGATCCCCAGCGCCTGCTCGGCATCGATGAACTCGCCGGTCCACAGCAGATGCAGGGCCTTGGACGTGCCCACGATGCGCGGCAGCAGCCAGCAGCCCCCGTCTCCCGGGACCAGACCCACGTTGACGTAACTCTCGCCGAACCGGGCGCCGCGGCCGGCGAAGCGCAGATCGCACATCAGCGCCATGTCCATACCGGCCCCGACCGCGGCACCGGGGACAGCGGCGATCACCGGTTTGTCGATCTGCTCCAGGGCACGCGCCACCCGGTGCACCCGCCCCGTCAGCATCTCCTTCTGCGCCAGCGGGCCTCGCTCCTGGCCCGTGAGGTCGCCGAGGTCGATCCCGGAACAGAACGCCCCGCCGGCCCCGGTCACCACGATCACCCGCACCTCGGGGTCGTCCCCGGCCCGCAGCAGCAGGTCCGCCCACGCATCGACCATGTCGAGCGTGAAGGCGTTCTTCCGGTGAGGCCGGTTCAGCAGAATGGTCGCGACCCGGTCGCGGACGGTGTACTCGATGTCTGCCACAAGGGCTCCTTCGGTTCTCCGGTTTCTTCACGTCGGCGTCCAGGCCCTGAACGACGCTCCGCGTGCCGGGGTCCGCGTTCAGGAGGACCGCGTCCCCGACGCAGCGGACCGGGGTCGCCACCCGACGGCTCGATCCTCACCACCTCGTCGGGGCCCCAGGTACCATCGCATACAAGATTGGATCCAATCATGCATGCGACAATGACCAAGGTCAACGGCGGATCACCGCCGGACTCCGTCTCCCGGCAGGATTCCTGGAGGAGTGGTGGGCGCAGGCACCGAGAACGCCGTCGCCAAGGCGGTCGCGGCGCTGCACGAGATGATCGCCTCGATGGAGATCCTTCCCGGCCAGTCGCTGCGTCAGGAGGCGCTGGCCGAGCGGCTCGGGGTGAGCAGGGCACCGGTGCGCGAGGCGCTGCGGATCCTGGAGAGCGAAGGGCTCCTGGAGCACACCCGGCACGTGGGTTACGCGGTGAAGCGGCTCACCGTCGCCGAGTTCGAGCAGACCTATCTCATGCGCCGTGTTCTGGAAGCGGAGGTGCTGCGGGCCCTGCCCGTGCCGATGCCCGAGGAGGTCCTGGCCCGACTGGAACGGCTCAACGAGGAGATCGTGGAGGCCTGGACCGCCGGAGACGTGGCCATGATGCGCACCCTCAACATCGACTTCCACTTCACCCTGTTCCGGGCCTCGGGGCTGGATCTCGTCGTGGACGAGATCCGCCGGATATGGGCACTGAGCGACGTCTACCGCTCGGCATCCCTGATGGACCCAAGGGGGCGGCCCCGGATGTTCGAAGAGCACGCCGAGATGATCGCGGCACTGCGCCGTGACGATCCGGAGGCCGTCGTGGCACTCATGGGCATCCATCGCGACGGGACCCGCACCTCGATCGCCGGCCTGCTCGCGGTGGGGTCCGGAGGCTCCCGGACCGCGTGACGGAGGGCGATGCAGTCGGCTTGTTCCGCGCGCCGGAGGCCCGCACGGCAGCCCGGCTCGGCCGACCAGTGATCCAGGAACCGGCAGGCCGCCGTGACCTGTTCCCCGTCGCCGTCGACCAACCGCACCCGCCGCACGATTCCGCCACCGCGTTCCTTGACCACCCGCACACCGACCTCCCCGAGCCTGCACTCAGATGGCCCAACGAACCCTGCACCTCGATCGCCACGGCGCCGGTTCAGGCGTCACTCGAAGGCATCCAGATAGGAGATCCTCGGCCGCTACGCCTTCACCACCCCGAAGGCGCCCGGCACGCGCCCTCTGCGCAACCCCGGGCCCGTCCTCCCCGATCAGCGGGGTGCCGCCAGCCCACAGCGCCTGGTTGATGCTGAACCCGGCGGTCGCGGCGACGCCCTGCCCCACCCCCGGGCGGTTCGTGATCCTGCCGTACTCCTGCGACCGGACGCCTCCGTACCGGCGCCGGATGCTCGCCTCCACCACGGTGGCCCGCCGCAGGGCGCGGGCGCGCTAGGTGTCTTGATCCGCAGGGTTGTTGACGCGGGTGATCGGGGGTTTTCCTCCGAGTGCTGTGTGGCACCGGTGATGGTTGTAGGTGTGCGGGAAGTTGTCCAGGGCGGGGGTGCGTTCGGTGTTGCTGGTGTGGGGCCGCAGGTGGGCCCACTCGTCGAGCGGTGTGCGGTTGAAGCGTTCGACCTTGCCGTTGGTCTGGGGCCGGTAGGCACGGGTGAGCTTGCCGGTGGCGCCGAGGAGGCAAGGGCCTGCTTCCAGGCGAAGCTCTTGCGGTAGGGCCAGGCGTTGTCGGTCAGCACCGGCTCGATGCGGTCGATGCCGCGGGTGGCGAAGAAGGCGGCGGCCCGGCGGAGGAAGCCGCGTTGTCCACACTACCGAGGCGGCCCGATCCTCGACCTGGCCCCCTCCACCGTGCATCGCGTCCTGGCCCGACACGGCCTCCACCGCCTGGCCCACCTCGACCGACCCACCGGCCAGGTCATCCGCCGCTACGAGCCCGCCCGACCCGGCGAGCTGGTCCACATCGACGTCAAGAAGCCCGGCCGCATCCCCGACGGAGGCGGCCACAAGGTGCTCGGCCGCCACGCCGGCCGTGCCACCAGGGCCGACGTCGGCTACGACTGCATCCACTCCGCCGTCGACGACCACAGCCGCCTGGCCCACAGCGAGGTCCACGCCGACGAGAAGGCCGACACCTGCGCGTGGTGATCCACTCATGCGTGGGTCCCGTCGATGCCGAGGTGGCCGTAGCCGGTGCACGTGCCGGAGCGGACGTTGTTCGGCCACGTCCTCGCCTCCCGCGCCGCATGTCGCCGAATCCGAGACACCGATCGTCCCGCAGCCAAGCGGCCTGCCATGAGAGGCGGCGCCGAGGCCGGGGTACCGCCGCGCCCGGGCGCCATCGATGCGGGGGTGTCCGGAGCCCGCGCCGTTCGCCTGCTCCCGGGCGGGGCACCGTCCCGGCGTCCGGTCAGCGGGTGGCGAGGAGCTCGAGCGTGTCGATCACGCGGTTCGAGAAGCCCCACTCGTTGTCGTACCACGCGACCACCTTGATGTGGCGGCCGTCGACGCGGGTCAGGGCCGAGTCGAAGATCGACGAGGCGGGATTGCCCGTGATGTCGGACGACACGAGGGGGTCGTCCGAGTACTCGAGGATGCCGGCGAGTGGCCCCTCCGCTGCGGCGCGGTACGCCGCCAGCACGTCGTCGCGCGTCACGTCGCGGGCGACGGTCGTGTTGAGTTCGACGATCGAGCCCACCGGCACCGGTACGCGGATGGAGTCGCCCGAGAGCTTGCCGGCGAGGTTCGGCAGCACCAGGCCGATCGCCTTGGCGGCGCCGGTCGTGGTCGGCACGATGTTGACGCCGGCGGCTCGGGCGCGACGGGCGTCGCGGTGCGGACCGTCCTGGAGGTTCTGCTCCTGCGTGTAGGCGTGCACCGTCGTCATGAACCCGTGTTCGATACCGGCGAGTTCGTCGAGGACCGCGGCCAGCGGCGCGAGCGCGTTGGTGGTGCAGGAGGCGTTCGAGACGATCGTGTGCACGGCCGGGTCGTAGGCGCCGGTGTTGACCCCGAACGCGAGCGTGACGTCGGCGCCGTCCGACGGCGCGCTGACGAGTACCTTCTTCGTGCCCGCGTCGAGGTGGGCCCGGGCGGCCTTGGCCGAGGTGAATCGGCCGGTGGCTTCCAGGACGATGTCGACGCCGAGTTCGGCCCACGGCAACTGCGCCGGTTCGCGCTCGGCCAGCACCGTGATCCGGCGGCCGTCAACGACAAGGACGTCACCGTCGACGGTCACCGGGCGCCCGAGCCGGCCGGCCGTGCTGTCGTAGGCGAGCAGTCGGGCGAGAGCGGCGGGCTCCGTCAGGTCGTTGACGGCGACGATCTCGAGGGCGCTGTCGCGCTCCAGCAGTGCGCGCAGCACATTGCGTCCGATGCGGCCGAATCCGTTGATGGCGATGCGAGTCATGAGTGGCATCCCTTTCCCTTCCACACCAGGCTCGCTCGCGGCAGGTGCCGCTGACAGTGGCGGGATCGCCACGGTTCAAAAGGATCCCGCCACGCGGTGGCGGCCCGGCCGGGTCACTCGCCCCGGGTGAAGGTGCGCCGGTACTCGCTCGGTGTGGTGCCGAGGATGCGCTGGAAGTGCAGGCGCAGGTTCGCGCCGGTGCCGAGCCCGACGGCGGCGGCGATCTGCTCGACGCTGCGCTGTGAGCGCTCAAGCAGTTCGCGGGCCAGGTCGATGCGGGCGCGCATCACCCACTGCATCGGCGTGCAGCCGGTCTCTTCGACGAAGCGCCGGGAGAACGTGCGCGGTGAGACCCCCGCCTGCCGCGCCAGTACGTCGAGGGTGAGGGGCTCGCCGAACCGGTGCAGCGCCCACTCGCGGGTGGCGGCGAACCGCTCGCCGAGCGGCTCGGGGACGCTGCGCGGCACGTACTGGGCCTGGCCGCCGCTGCGGTAGGGGGCCGCAACCAGACGCCGGGCCGCGTGGTTGGACGCGGCCACTCCCAGGTCGCCGCGCAGGATGTGCAGGCACAGGTCGATGCCGGAGGCGGCTCCGGCCGAGGTGAGCACGCTTCCCTCGTCGACGAACAGCACGTTCTCGTCGACCTGGACGAGCGGATGCCTGGCCACGAGTGCCCGCGTGTAGTGCCAGTGCGTCGTGGCGCGCCTGCCGTCGAGCAGGCCCGTGGCGGCGAGCGCGAAGGCGCCCGTCGAGATCGCGGCGAGCCGCGCGCCCCGGTCATGGGCGGCGATCAGTGCCGCGACGACGGCCTGCGGCGGGTCGTCGCGGTCCGGGAACCGGTAGCCGGGGACGAAGACGATGTCGGCCCACGCAAGCGCGTCGAGGCCGTGGGCGACGTGGTACGCGAGGCCGTCGCCGCCGGCCACGAGACCGGGTGCCGCCCCGCACACCCGCACCTCGTACGGCATGCTCGCGCGGGTCGTGAAAACCTGCGCAGGAATTCCGACATCGAGCGGCTTCGCACCCTCGAGCACGAGGACGGCGACGCGATGCAGACGGGAGGCAGGCACAGGAAGAGGGTACGTGGGGCTTGACTCCGGGCCTCGCGCACCAGGGCGGTGACCATGTCCTCCCACGCGCCGTCCGGGTGCCCGCTGACCAGAGGCCGGCAGCCCGGCGCGTACACGTCGCCGGCCTGCCGGGACAGCAGCACCTCAAGGTGCTCGGCCGCCGAGCCGGCCGTGCCACCAGGGCCGGCGTCGGCTACGACTGCGTCCACTCCGCCGTCGACGACCACAGCCGCCTGGCCCACAGCGAGGTCCACGCCGACGAGAAGGCCGACACCTGCGCCGGGCATTCTCCGCCGGGCCGCCGCCTTCTTCGACACCCGCGGCATCGACCGCATCGAGCGGGTGCTGACCGACAACACCTGGCCCTACCGCAAGAGCTCCGCCTGGAAGCAGGCCCTTGCCTCCCTCGGCGCCACCGGCAAGCTCACCCGCCCCTACCGGCCCCAGACCAACGGCAAGGTCGAACACTTCAACCGCACACCGCTCGACGAGTGGGCCCACCTGCGGCCCCACACCAGCAACACCGAACGCACCGCCGCCCTGGACAACTTCCCGCACACCTACAACCATCACCGGTGCCACACAGCACTCGGAGGAAAACCCCCGATCAGCCGCGTCAACAACCCTGCGGGTCAAGACACCTAGGAGCGTGGGTCAGTAAGCAACTCCTGGAATGCCGTGCCTCGCGGTGAAGTGCGGCTGGCGAGCGGTGCTCTTGAAAAGGCGTGGCTGCCGGGCAGTCGTGATGCGAAAATCAGTCCGCAACTTGATCCACATCCGCGTCCCGGAGGTCCGCATGGACGTCGCCTCGCTGCTGCCGTTGACCACGGCCCGGTTGTCGCTGCGTCTGTTCACTCCCGGCGACGCCGATGACCTGTACTCCTACCAGAGCCTGCCGAGCGTGGCGCGCTACTTGTACCGGCCGGCGCACACGCGTGAGCGCAGCGAGCAGGTTGCCGCCGAGCGCGCGGCGCAGACGGCCTGGCGCGCCGACGGGGACAAGCTGGCGCTCGCTGTCTGCCGACGCGATGAGCCCGGCGTCCTTGGCGAGGTGAGCCTCACCCTGGCCGATGCCCGCGCCGCCCAGGCCGAGATCGGCTGGACTCTCGACCCAGGTCACCAGGGACACGGCTACGCGACCGAGGCGGCCGCGGCGCTGGCCGGGTTTGCCTTCGGCACGCTGGGCGTGCACCGGCTCTACGCACGGCTGGATGTGGAGAACACCGGGTCTGTACGAGTCTGTGAGCGCCTCGGGATGCGCCGGGAGGCGCACCTGGTCGAGAACGACCTCGACGGGGATCGCTGGGGCAGCGAGTACATCTACGCGGCGCTGTCCGCGGATCTTGGCAGCCGATCAGGCGATTGAGCCCGACGCCGCCTCCTGTTCGCGATGGCCTGTTCGAGGCGGATCCGGCGGCGGTGGTGGCGAAGCCGGAGACCGCGCCGACGGGGGCGGTGAAGAAAACCTTCCGGGCGTTCGTCCCCGATCAGATGCTGACGCTGATGCTGCCGCCGTCGCCGGATGAGTGGCTGCCCGAGGGGCATCTGGCCCGATTCGTGGCCGAACTGGTCAACGAGGTGCTCGACCTGGGCCCGATCCTGGCGTCCTGCACCGAGAAGCGCGGGTTCCCGCCGTATGACCCCCGGTTGAGGGTCCGGCTGCTGATCTACGGGTACACCACCGGGGTGCGCTCGTCGCGGGCGATCGAGCGCAAGTGCACCGATGCTGGGCATGGTCAAGATGGGCCGGGTCGCACTCGACGGCACGAAACTGCGGGCCAACGCCTCCAAGCACAAGGCGATGAGCTGCAACCGGCTGGTGGAGAAGGAAGAACGCCTCGAAGCCGAGATCGCCGGCCTTGAGGCGGCAGCCGCCGGCCTGCCGGCCGATGCCGAGGCTCTCGATGCCGCCGAGGACGAGCGGTTCGGGCCCGACGGCAACGACACAGACCTGCCCGCCGAACCCGACCGCAGGGAAAAACGCCTGGCCAGGTTGCAGACCGCCCTTGCGCAGATCGAGGCCGAGACCGCCGAGAAGGCCCGCAAGCACGCCGAGGACAAGGAGCGGCGACGCCAAAAGCGTGCCGGGACCGACGAACCCGAGGCGGTGGCCGAAGCCGGCGACCTGGCGGCCGAAACCGCGCGGCCGAAGGACAAGGCGCAGGCCAACTTCACCGACCCCGAATCGCGCATCATGGAGAACGGGGCCGGCGCGTTCATCCAGGCATGCAACGCCCAGGCCGTGGTGGACGACGCGCACCAGATCATCACCGCCGCCGACGTCACGACCCACCCCGCCGACGCACTCAACTACACCGGCATGCTCGACCAATCCGCTACGAACACCGGAATCCACGCACGTCAGGCGCTCCTCGACGCGGGCTACTGCTCCGAGGCCAACCTTCAGGCCGCAGCCGAGCGCAAGGAAGAACACGGCACCGACACCTCCATGGCCACCGGCCGCCTGTCCCACGACGAACGCGTCAGCCCCGCCCCGCGCGGACGCATCCCGGCCGACGCCACGGCGCGCGAGCGCATGGCCCGCAAACTGCACACCAAACCCGGACGCGCCGCCTACGCCCACCGCAAAGCCATCGTCGAACCCGTCTTCGGGCAGATCACGACCTGCCAAGACGGCCGCAGACTCCTGCTACGCGGCGAAGCAGGCGCCCGCGCCGAATGGCGGCTACTCGCCGCATGCCACAACCTGCGAAAGATCTTCGGGCAGGTCGGACCCCCCGGACTGGCCGCCGCCCGAGCCTGAGCACCAGGCGGCAGCGTCACCCTCCACAGCAACCGCACCCCGTACCCGGCCCGACACCGCCAACAAACCCCAGACCGCCAGAGACCCGACCACCAACCCTCGACGGCCTGCCCGTTACCGACCTTGTCGTTCACCGACGCGTAGTCACGCACGGTGCGGTGGTCCCACCAGCGGACGCAGTGGTCGAGGAAGGGGAAGGCCAGGTCGTGGTCGACGGGCGGCCCGCCGGGTCCGCCTCACTCCCGCCCAGGGACTTGGCCGACAGGGTATTGACTTCCCTACGGCTGTTAGGTTTTGTTAATGGCATGAGGGACGGCCGGAGGCAGCGTCGGCGCAAGGAGACCGTGCAGGAGATCCTCGACACCGCGCTCGACGTCATGGCGGTGGAGGGTGTGGCCGCGCTGAGCATGGCCGAGGTCGCTCGGCGGGTGGGGGTGCGTCCGCCCTCGCTCTACCAGTACTTCCCGTCGAAGATGGCCATCTATGACGCCCTGTTCGAGCACGGCATGCGCGAGGCGGTCGGCGTCCTGGAGCCCTACCGTGCCGGGCTGTCCGAGAATCCGCGAAGGGCGATCCTGGCGGGCCAGCAGGCCACCGTCGCCTGGGCGGTGGCCAATCCGGTACTGGCACAGCTGCTCTACTGGCGGCCCGTACCCGGATTCGAACCGACCCCCCAGGCCTTCGAGCCCGCGGTGCAGCAACTGGAGATCCTGCGGGCGGCACTACGGGCGGCCGTGCACGCCGGACAGCTGTCACCCGCAGCCGCCGACGAGGAGGGTGTGGCCCTTTACACGGCGCTGATGGCTGGCGTGATCAGCCAGCAGCTCGCCAATGAACCGTCCGCGCAGACCGAAGATGGCCGCTTCACCCGGCTCACGCGGACGGCAGTGGACATGTTCTTCCGCTTCTACGCCCAGGAGGAGGGCGAGTCCGATGGCTCAGACCTACGCGGAGGCTGCGCGCCTGCCGCAGACTGACCGCGACCAGTCGGCCGTGCTGGCCGAGGCCGAAGGCCGGGCAGCTCTGGACGTGCTCGAAAAGCTCCGTGACGAGGACTGGCGACGTCCCACCGACTGCGTGGAATGGGACGTGCGCACCCTGCTCTCCCACCTCGTCGCCCAGTGTGAGGACAACATCAGCCTGCCCACCATGCTGCGCCGGGAGGTCGCGGGACGCTGGCGCCACCCCGGCAAAGGCTCGGTGGACGCCCACATGGCGGCCCAGGTCGCCGACCATGCGGACGCCTCGGGACCGGCGCTGGTTGCACAGTTTGCGCTGCTGTGGCCCCGCGCCGTAGTGGCCCGCCGACGCCGTCCGGGCCTGATGCGGCGCGCCAAGGTCGACAGCGGTATGCCGGGGGCGCCGCGGATGTCCGTCGGCTACCTGCTCGACACCATCTACAACCGCGACCTGTGGATGCACCGCATCGACCTGGCCCGGGCCACGGGACAGCCCGTCGCCGTGGGTGACCACGACCGGCAGATCGTCGAAGAAGTCGTCCGTGACCTGGCCCTGGCCTGGTCGGAGGCTCCCATCGGGCTGGAGCTCACCGGCCCCGCGGGCGGAGGGTGGCTGATCGGCTCGGGCGAGCCGGCGGCGGTCGTCCGGGCGGACGCCGTGGCCTACATGCGTGCCCTGGCCGGCCGCGATGACGGTGTGCAGTTGGAACTGGTGTCCGGAGCGGAGCCGGCTCTCGCGGCCGCCCGCCGGGCCAGGATTGTCTTCTGAACGGGGGCGACCGAGCACACGCCGCAGGCCGGAGGCCGGCTTGAACCTTCCCCTTGATCGTGGACACCTGGAAACCGGGACATGAGGTTCCAGAGGAAGCAGTGCCAGGTGGGAAGCAAGAGCAACCGCAGCAAGCGGTACACGGAGGAGTTCACACGGGACGCGGTCGCGCTCGTGCGCTCCTCTGGGAAGACCGTCACCGAGGTTGAAGTGTTCGGGCCGGGCCAGGCGCCCGAGCCGTCCCAGGCCACGCATGCGCTGCACCGTGGTGCGCGACACCCGGCTGAAGCCGAGCGCGGTCAGCTCCTCGGCCTTGGTCTGCTCCCGCTCGGCCAGCGTGTGCCGCTCCGGGTCGTACTGCGGCCGGACCACTCCTTCGCTGCCGGGCCCGCCGGCGAGCCGGCACTCGACTTCCCGCACGTGCCGCCGCCAGGCCAGCGCCTTCTCACGCGCTGCGGCGGGGGCGGTCTCGAACAGCCCCCACTGCGGGGCCGCCTGAGGCGCATCGGCCCCGATGACGGCGAAGCTGGGGTCGGCGAACAGGTGCCCGGCGAGCACGGCCTGGCCGCCTCCGTCCGGGCCGACGAGGTGGATCTCCTGCCCCGAAAGGGCGACCACCTGCCACGTCACGTCACAGAACCGGACCCGAGCACCGACCTTCACGGCCGGCCGGGCATTACGCCGCGCGCTCACCCGGCACCTCCCTTCTTGCCCTGGTCGCTCCAGCCCTGCGGGCCGACGAGGATGCGTTCGTGCAGCGGCGTGTCCAGACCAGCCGTCAACCGGCCGTGCCACAGAGCGTGGAAGACGCAGGGAAGGACTTCGATCGGGTCGCCGACCGCTTCGGTGCCCTCGACCAGCGGCTGAGGCCGTGTGAACGCCTCGACGACCGCCGTCATCAGCCCGGGGCGGCCGGCGTTGCGAGGATGGCGGTATCCGGCCAGCCATTTGAGGTTGGCGGCCAGGACGTCGTCGAGCGGCGGGAGGCGCCGGTAGGTCCAGCCGACGTCCGCGCATGCCTGCGCCACCGCCTCAGCGGCCTTCACCGCGCGTTCGCCGCCCGCGTTAGGGTGGCCGGGGCAGTCGGCGAGCAGCGTGGTGCCGTCGGCACGGCGGGCGAAGAGTTGCGGCACCCAGGAACGCACCTGGCCGCGGGGAGTACGCCACAACAGCCGCACGGGCCGCCCCGCCAGGCATGTCACGTCCGGGTCGCGGTCCAGGACCATCAGCTGGGCATGTATCGCGTTGGACCCGGCGGTTACGTGCCGCCCGGTGGTCGCCGACCACCACAGGCCCGGCCCCCAGCGCCGCCCCGGGACCACCGGGAACGCCGACACCGGCGGCAGTTCCTCGAACGCCACGGTCATGGCGGCGTCCGCCCACCGCTGCTGGACCGCCTGTCCCACCGGGTCGAGGAACAGCGCCTCGAACCCGCTGCCCTGGTCCACGGCCGCTCGCCCTGCTCGGCTCCTGGCCCGGGCCGCTCCTGTGCTGGTCACCCGCGCCAGCCAAACCGCTCCCGCCGGCAGACGCCGCCGCTTTCAGTGTTTCTGCCACGAACGAGTGCCGTATCAGCTAACAGCCGACCTGCCCGTCGGCGCATCGCTCTCGGCCGCCGTTCTCCTGCCTGCCCGCCGTCAGCATCTGGCTGAGCACCTCAACGGGCATGTCCAGCCACCGGGCCACCTCCTGAAGCGGCACCCCGCCGTTCACCGCCGCCACCGCGGTCCGTTTCCAGGCCGCCTCGATCAGGCCGGCACTGTGACCGAGCCCGCGCAGCAGCCGTCGGGCGACCTCGGCGGTAGGAGCGGTCTGCACCCCGCGCAGCTGCAGCAGCTGCTCCTCGGCGCTGGAGATAGCGCTGGTGATCAGCCTGCGCTGCTCGGCGGGCACCGCAGCCCGCCACATCGTCCCCGATCCGGGCGCCTTCTTCTCCTTGCCCAGCACCCGCAGCTGGCCGGCCATGGTCGGGGCGTGGGGTTCCTGCCGCAGCCACCACGGGTCGTTGTCGTACCCGGGCGGCCCGCCGGCACCGCGGCGAAGGCGGATGACGCTGCCCATCCACGCGATGAGCGGCCCGCCGTGGTCCGTCGCGGCCAGCGGCCCCAGCCATCCCCGCCCCAGCCGCTCACCGAGCCTGCGGCAGAACATCCCGTCGGCGGGAAGCGCCCGCGGCCGCCCGGCACCGCTGTCGGCCCACACCAGCTCCGCCATCGCCGGGTCCAGCAGTGCGTCGACCACCGCCACCACCTCCGGGAAGACGACCGCGTCCCGCCCCACGACCCGCCACCGCTCCAGATCACCACCTGCATCCCCGCCCGCGACCTGGTGCAGGCGCCGCGGCCAGACCGTCTCCCGCTCCCACTGCAGGGCCTGCTCCCACCACCGGGCCACCACCGCCTGCGCCAGCGCGAACACCCGCTCCGGCTCCGCTCCGGCCCGCACCGCCCGCCGCGCCACCGAGGCCCACCGCCGCTGCGCCGCCACCACCTCAGGCAGGCCACGCAGATCGAGGTGCTCCAGCGGCTGGTTGGCGTCCGCGTCCAGCAGCCACCGCCCATGCCGAACACACGCCCGCTCCCACGGCGGCGCGTACCGCACCGCCCGCAGAGCCGTCCCCGTGCGCCGGGCCGTGCACAGCCGGCAGCCGAACGCCACCGGACCGGCCACCGCGCCACCGATCCTCCACAGCCCCACCGGATCGCCATCCTCGACGCGCAGCTAGGCGTCCCCTTCTTCCCAGGACGGCAACGCCCGTGCCAGCACGTCTTCCTCGACGCCGCATATGCCTGCCAGGAGCTGGCGTCCGGCTGCGTTCAGCAGCACCTCGGCGTCGGCCCGTGTGCCTCCGCCCTCGTGCCCAGGCGGGTAGTTGCGCCACTTCCAGCAGGCCCGCAGCACCTTCGCTTCCATCCCGTAGTGGCTGGCGATGTGGCAGATCAGCGACGAGGTCGTCTCCCTCCGCAGGGGAGCGGTCCGCCGCGGGCCGAGGTTAGTACTCCAGCCGTAGATCGTGATGCTGCTGGTCAGGGCCGGTGCGGAGACAGGTGCGGCCACCGGTGATCATCGTGAGTTGTGTGGACAAACGAGGATCAGGCGGTGGCCGCAGGTCACAGCGTAGTGCCTGCCCGTTGGCAGGTGATGTTCGATCAGGCGATGGGGCGGGTCGCGGGCCGCTTCGCCCGGGTCGAACCTCGCCGCCGGGCGCGGGCTTTGGTGCTGGGCTTGTTGTCGGACCCGCCGAGGAAGAACTGCTGGACCCTGGCCGAGCACGCGGGGGACGCGACTCCGGACGGCATGCAGCACCTGCTGCACCGGGCGAAGTGGGACGCCGACGCGGTCCGCGACGACATTCGCGCCTATGTGACCGAGCACCTGCGCGACCCCGAGGCCGTGCTGGTGGTCGACGAGACCGGCGACCTGAAGAAGGGCACCGCGACCGTGGGCGTGCAGCGCCAGTACACCGGCACCGCCGGCCGCATCGAGAACTCCCAGGTCGCCGTCTACCTCGTCCACTCCGCTTCGCGCGGACACGCCGCGACCGACCGGGCCCTGTACGTGCCGCGCTCGTGGACCGAGGACCACGCGCGCTGCCGGGCCGCGGGCATCCCCGACGACCTCGCCTTCGCCGCCAAGCCGGTCCTGGCCGCCCGGATGATCAGCCGAGCCCTGGACGCGGGCACACCCGCCCGCTGGGTCGCGGGCGACGAGGTCTACGGCGACAACCCCCACCTGCGAGCCGCCCCGGAAGACCGCCGCACCGGCTACGTGCTGGCCGTCTCCAGCACCCACCGGGTGACCACGCACGCCGGCCGCATCCCGGCGAAGGCCCTGGCCACGCGCATACCCAAACGCGCCCGGCAGCGGCTGTCCGCCGGAACGGGTGCCAAAGGCGAGCGCCTCTACGACTGGGCGCAGGCCGACATCCACGGCCCCACCGGACGCCCCGGCCACTGGTGGCTGCTGGTCCGCCGCAACCGACGAAGTGGCGAACTCGCCTTCTACCGCTGCTTCTCGTCCCACCCGGTACCGCTGTCGGAGCTGGTGCGCGTGGCCGGGCGACGTTGGACGGCGGAGGAGACCTTCCAGGCCGGGAAGGGCCTGGCCGGCCTGGATGAGCACCAGGTCCGTCGTGGGCCTCCTGGCACCGCTGGGTCACCCTCGCGATGCTCGCCCACGCCTTCCTCGCCATCACCGCCGCCACCGAGCAACGCGACCACCCCGCACCAGACGACCTGATCCCTCTCACCTGCAACGAGATCCAGCACCTGTTCGCCACGCTGATCGCACGCCCGATCCACGACGCACTCCACCGACTCCGCTGGTCGCAGTGGCGCCGCCAACACCAAGCCCGCGCCCGCACCTGCCACTACCGACGGCAGACAGCCACACAGCCATGAACATCACGATCTACGGCTGGAGTATTAGGGACCACTACGCCACGGTCTCGTGTTCACCGCTCCGGGCGGGCGTTTTCGCAACGACTGTGCAGTGGGTGAATCAAACCGGATCCGCGGGGGGCCGCAGGACGCTCGGTCGATCAGTCCGGTGTCGGCGGGGAGGCGCACCTTGACACCCATCACCCGAATGGGTGACGGGTGGGCTGCTATCCGAAATTGTGCGACAGACTGCCTGTCCGATCTTAACCCGGCTGGTGGCGTTTACTTCTAACATGGCCTCGGGTTCGGGGGAGCGAGTCTTGGGGAGGGACCGCGCGGATGAAGGTTCTCAGGCCGACGCAGCCGACGAGCGAGCAGCTCACGGTGATCAACAATCACAAGCCGGGGGTATTCGTCGTACGGGGCGCCGCCGGCAGCGGCAAAACCACCACCGCCCTCTACCGGCTGAAGTTCACCGTCCGGTACTGGCAGCGCCGCCGCCGTGACGGCTTCATCGACGGCCCCGTCCGCGTCCTGGTCCTCACCTACAACAAGACTCTGCGCGGCTACATCGAGGAACTGACCAAGGAACAGATCAAGGGCAACGACGTCGAGCTGACGATCTCCACCTTCGCCAAGTGGGCCACCGACCGCGTGCCCTACGAGCGGATCCTTCAAGAGCACGAGCACAACGTAAAGCTGGACGCCCTGGCCGCGGCCATGCCCCTGTCCGAGGACTTTGGACGCTCTGAAGTGGACTATGTCCTGGGCCGCTTCACGCCGGACTGCCTGACCGAGTACATCGAGTGCGAGCGGCAGGGCCGTGGCCGCTCCCCGCGCATGCCGGCCTCGCTGCGCCGTCGGCTGCTGGACGAGGTGATCGTTCCTTTCCAGGAGTGGAAGAAGGAGCAGCAGGCCTGGGACTGGTCTGACCTGGCCAACGCCATGGCGGCCAAGCGCGCCGACGACCCGTACCACGTCGTCGTTGTGGACGAGGCTCAGGATTTCTCCGCCAACCAGGTCCGGGCGGTCCTCAACCACGTCACCGACGAGCACACCCTCACCTTCGTCCTCGACGCGGCCCAGCGCATTTACCCCCAGCGCTTCACCTGGGCTGAAGTCGGCTTGAGTGTGGGGCCGCACAACAGCAAGCTGCTGTCGAAGAACTTCCGCAACACCCGGCAGATCGCTGCCTTCGCCGCCCCCTTGCTGCGCGACGTAGAGACCACGGACGACGCCGCGATCCCGGACCTCTCTTCCTGCGGGGAGGATGGCGACAAGCCCTTGCTGGTCCAGGGGACCTTCACCCAGCAGATGGACCACGTGGTGCAGTTCCTCAACGACCTCGGCCCGGAGAACGACGAGTCCGTCGCCATCCTCCATGCCAAGGGCGGCGGCTGGTTCAGCGAGGTCAAGGCACGCCTTAATACAGCCGGGCTGGCCTGGGTCCCGCTCACGCGTACCGGGGAATGGCCCACCGGCCCGGTGAACGTGGCGCTGTCGACCATGCACTCCGCAAAGGGCCTGGAGTTCGACCACGTGATCATCGTCGGCCTCAGCAGCGAGGTCATGCCGCACGCCGCTGAGCCCGGTGACAGCGAGCGAGACGCGCACCTGCGCCTGCTGGCCATGTCCGCTGGACGGGCCCGCAAGACCTTGACCATCACTTACAAGCCTTCCGAGGCCAGCGAACTCATCGCCTGCATGGACCCGGACACCTATGACGTGGAGGCCGTATGACCACCACAGAGCCGAGTCCGCCCACATCGGACGGCGACATACACGCTGAGGGAATCAGCAAGCTCATCCAGGAACGAAAGATCACCGAAGTGGTGCACTTCACCACCAACCGTGGTCTGCTCGGCATCCTTGTGCAGCGGCTGTGCAAAGCTCGGGCGCTCCTTGCCAAAGACGAGTACCTCGAGAGCATCTACCACGAGAACACCAAGTGGCGTCGCGAGGACCCCAAGTACTGGTCGTACGTGAACCTCAGCATCAGCGAGGCCAACCACCGCTTCCTTCGTATCAGCAGCGAAGACTGGTGGGCGAACGAGGATCTGTTCTGGGCTGTCCTCAGCTTCGATCCAGTGATCATGAGGCACCCCGGCGTCCTCTTCGCCCCAGGCAACATGGGGTACGAAGGCATCACCCCCGTCGAGGGACTGCCCGGAGCCGAAGCCCTCTTCGCTGACCGCGTCCCCAAAGGCTTCAAGAAGACGATGCCGCGCTGGGACCGAGCGCCCCACCTCCCGACCAATCCCCAGGCCGAAGTGCTCTACCCTCAGGCCGTCCCAACCCGACACCTGCGCCGCATCTACGTCCTCACCGACGAAGATGCAGCGAAGGCCGAGGCCATTGTCAGTGTCAGCGGAGATGATGAGGTCGACATCATCGTCGACCCGGTCACGTTCGGCAGGTAAGGACTACGGTGAGCGCCATGCAATGGGAGGCAGTACGCGCCTCAGCCCAGTGGGCGGCGTACGGAGATGCACTCGGCTTCATCACCGAACTGACCGACACTGCCGGCGTGCGACGACGCGTCGGACAGGATGAAGTCACCACGACCGTGCCTTGGAAGAGGCGCGTGGGAGGCCGCTTTGGACGCGACATGCCTCTCCCCGCAGGCGCCTACTCCGATGACACCCAACTGCGCCTTGCAACTTCACGCGCCATTCGCGGAGACGGGGAATTCGACGCCGAGGCCTTCGCGAAGATCGAAGTCGTTGCCTGGCAGGCCTACGCCCTCGGCGCCGGCCGCGGGACCAAAGCGGCAGCCACAGGTTTGATGCGGGTCGAAGCCAAGTGGTCCCAGAACGTTTTCGCCACCAAAGCCGCCCGCTACGTCGACATCGGCGGCAACGGCGCCGCCATGCGAATCCAACCCCACGTCTGGTCCGCACGGGACCTCACCAACTGGGACCACATCACCCGCGACGTCGTACGCAACGCCGTCAGCACCCACGGACACCCCCGGGGCATCCTCGGCGCCGTCCTGCACGCCATCCTGCTGGCCCACGCACTGGACACCAACGAACTTCCCAGCCCCAAGCAGTGGCGCCCCGCAGTCGACTGGCTGGAGCAGGTACCGGACGTCATCGCAAAAGATGACGAACTGGCGTATCTGTGGCTACCCACATGGAGTGATGCCGCTGGCATCGACTTCCGCTCGGCCGCCGTCACCGTCGCCAACGAATGCCGCGCAGCACTCGAGGCCTTCGACCCCACAACGCCCCTCTCAACAGAGATCTACGCTGCCCTGGTGCAGCGGTGGGGCGGCTTCGACGACGCAACGCGTGGATCAGGCACAGTCACCACCCTGCTTGCCGCGGTTCTGGCACATGTCTATGCCGACTCCCCAGAAGCTGGCCTGCTCCTTGCCGCCAACACCCTCGGCTCGGACACCGACACGATCGCCACCATGGCTGGCGCTCTTCTAGGCGTCGTCACGGCAGGCCCCCCGCCTGGCACCGTGCAAGATGTCCGGCTAATTGACACCGAGGCACGGCGCATGTGGGACATTTCTCAGGGGCGTGAGGCCTCCACATTCGCTTACCCGGATCTTCTGCGCTGGAGCCCTCCCAAGGCCACGCTCGACCTCGTAGGCCACACGGCAATGGGGCCAGCATTGGCCGGCCTGGGGCCCCTTACGCCTACGGACACACCAGCAGCGAGTAACCAGGCCACATACGTGTGGGGCACTTTGCCGTTCGGCCAGAGCGTCCTTGTCCGCGCTAGGCCGGATCTCAGGCCACTGGATGAGAACCTGCTCCCGGGGGACGTGCGACCACCGCGGAGTCGGCGGGCTGCAGACGTCCCGAAAGAGCAGCAACTCCTCTTCGAAGCTCCGGTGCAGGCTGCCGTATCCGCCGATCAAAGGCCCGTCCTTGTTGGGACTGCATCTGGTGCGGTGAGTGAGCGTGCCCACCGGCAGGCACCACTGTCCATTGAGGAGATCGTTCAAGAGCTGGCGAGAAACGGGTTCACTCCCGAGCAGGTAGGCCGGGCGTTGCTTCACCAGATCCGAGGCGGTCGATACGGCGTCGAGCGGGCCGCTGCGTTCGCTGGGCTACTGGCCCGCGCCTATCACAGCGAGCAGGAGCGCCCTCGCTGAAACGAGAGCGGCCTGCCCACTCTGATGCCGAGAGCAGCCAGGAGCTGCTGCTGGTCAGGGTGTAGGAGAGGCCATGCCTGGCGCTGGGCGGTGATCCATCGTGCGGCGCGTGGGGTATCGGGGTGGGTGCGGGAGTGGTGGTAGGCGTACTGCCACCGATCGGCCAGGGCGGGTTCCACCACGGGTCCAGGCTGGCCAGAACTCGGGCTTGTCGTCGCCCAGTCGTTCTGCGTGGCTGCTGTGGCTACGAGCTGGGGTTTCTCAGTTTTGTGGGTGGTCTTCCTGGTGGGCGGGGCCCTCGGGGCGCGGGGGATGAGCGCGACCGTGAGGGCTTTCCAATCTCACGCTGATGTGGCGAGCTGCAGGGCCAGGACGGCCTTGACGATGTTGGTGATGCGGGTGGTGCTGCAGCGAAGCTTGCGCAGGAGGCGCCAGGTCTTGAGGGTGGCCATGGCCTGCTCGCCGACCGCGCGGATCTTCGCGTGAGCGCGGTTGACGGCCTTCTGACCTGCGGGAATCTTGTCCCACCGGCCTCGGTAGGGGACGCGAACGGCCGGGCCTGCGCCCTGGTAGGCCTTGTCCGCCCAGCACGGGATGCTCGCGGTGTTGAGCGCGTCGAGGATGCCGTGGGTGCGGGCAGCCTTGATGTCGTGCACCGCGCCGGGCAGGGCCGGTGACACCCAGATCACCTTCCCGAAGGCATCGGTGAGGACCTGGACGTTCATGCCGTGGCGCTTGTGCTTGCCGGAGTAGAAGGGCCGGTCGGCGGCGACGCGGTCGATGGGCGGCAGGGTGCCGTCCAGGATCACGAACGCCTTGGTCGCGGCGACGGCTACCGCCTCCTCCAGGGTGGGCGCGAGCTCGGCCAGGACCTCGACGGCCTCGGTGACGTAGCGGTGGGCGGTGGCCAGTCCGCCCCCGAACCCGGCAGCGAGTTGCGCGAAGGTGTGGCCGCAGCGCAGGTGGGCCAGGCCCATCAGCGCCTGCCGGCCGCAGGTCAGCCGCCGCCACCGGGTCCCGATCCGGCGGCGTCGGGCGGCCAGTTCCCTTCCCAGCAGCCGCAGCGCGGAAGTGGACAGATCCAGCCCGGACGGGTAGACAAGCACACGAAGCTCCTGGCGGAGAATGTTGATCTTGGTCGACAACCCATCTACCAGGAGCTTCGTCGTGTTGTCACCTCAACGGTCTTGCCTCGCACGGAGGTTGGAAAAGGCTCAGTGAGCCTTTTCCGACCTGGCCGTGAGGGCGACGAGTTGGCAGGACTGGCTGTACGAAGCAGTGAAGCTCCTGGTAGACGGGTTCACGACCAAGATCGCCCGTGCCCTACCAGGAGCTTCGTGTGCTTGTCTACCCGTCCGGGCTGGATCTGTCCAGTTCGAGCGTGCGGTTCCTGGCGCGACACCTTCAGGCGCGGCGTCGGCAGCAACGCACGCGTTGGCGCCGCCTGTCGCCTGGCCGCCAGGCCCTGCTGGTCCTGGCCCACCTGCGCTGCGGCGACACCTACGCCCAACTCGCTGCCGCCTTCGAGGTGGGCGTGGCCACCGTCTTCCGGTACGTGCAGGAGGCTCTCGAGGTGCTGGCCGCCCTCGCCCCAGACCTGGCCACTGCAGTACGGACTGCGGCCAGGAAGGCCTTCGTCATCCTGGACGGCACGCTGCTGCCAATCGACCGGATTGCCGCCGATCGCCCCTACTTCTCCGGCAAGCACCGCAAGCACGGCATGAACGTGCAGGTGATCGCCGACCCGTTCGGGCGCCTGATCTGGGCCTCGCCCGCGCTGCCCGGTGCTGTGCACGACATCAAGGCGGCCCGCACCCACCACATCATCGATGCCCTGGCCGAGGCGGGCGTGCGTTGCTGGGCGGACAAGGGCTACCAGGGCGCCGGCGGCACCGTCCGCGTGCCCTACCGCGGCCGCTGGGAGCGGCTCTCCGCTGGTCAGCGTGCCGTGAATGTCTCCCACGCCACGATCCGGGCGGTCGGAGAACAGGCCATGGCCACCCTCAAGAGCTGGCGGCTCCTGCGAAAGCTCCGCTGCAGCACCACCCGCATCACCGACGTCGTCAAGGCCGTCCTCGTGCTGCAGCTCGCCACGTCAAGCTGAGGTTGGAAAAGGCTCACTGCCCCCAAGCGACGTAGCCGAGGCAGCCGCACGAGCACGACAGGCTGCTGACTCCGTGGAACTCATCCATGAGATCCGCGAGCATGCACGCGCTGTGCGGGACACACCGCGATCGACCGGAACTCCGCTACAGGACAGCTAGGAATCCGACTGCGGCCGTGTCAGGCGCGGTGTCGGCGGCGACTGAACGTGGGTCTGGATCACATTTGGTGCCGGAGCCACGGAGGGTCACCAGCTCCACGATCATGAATGGTCGTGACCCACGACCTGCCCCAGGGACCCCTGGCTCCAGACCACCGACGTCGCGGTCAGCGCCGTCACCATCCACGCCGCCACAACCAGGGCAGGTGCAGAATGTCCGTCGTGCGGAACGTCCTCGGGCCGCGTGCACAGCAGCTACGTGCGCAGCCTCGACGACAGTACCGCGGGCCAGCGCCGGGTCATGGTCGAGTTACGGGTCTGCCGCTTCCGGTGCCGCCAGCCAGCTTGCGAGCGGGCGACGTTCGTCGAGCAGGTCGAGGGCGTCACCTTCCGGTACGGATGGCGAAGCCAACAGCTCCAGGCCGCGTTGCAGCGGCTCGGGCTGATGCTCGCCGGCCGGGTCGGCTCCCGCCTGGCAGAAGCGTTCGCCGTCCCGGTCAGCCGCTCCACCCTGCTCAGACTGATACGCGCTGTTCCCGGGCCCGCGCCGTCGGTGCCGCGCGTGCTCGGGATCGACGAGTTCGCCCTGTGCAAGGGGCACGTCTACGCGACCATCCTGGTCGACATCGAGACCCGCGACCGGTCGACCTGCTGCCGGGCCGCACCGTCGAGACCGTCCGCTCGGGGCTGGCCGCCCACCCAGGGGTGAAGGTCATCTGCCGTGACCGCTCTGCTCTGCATGCCGAGGCCGGGAGGCTCGGCGCGCCGGACGCCATCCACGTTGCCGACCGGTTCCACCTCTGGCAGAACCTCGCCGACGCCGTCGAGAAGACCGTGCTCCAGCACCGCAGTCTGCTGCCCGAACCCCCGCTACCTGCCGGTCCCACTCAACCGGTGTCCCTGCCGCCCGCCGCTGCCGAGCCCCGCCGGACCCTCCATCCGCAGAAGCCCGCCTCAAGGATGTCCGCCGGGTCGCCCCTTCCGTCGCCGCTCTCGCCGCGCGCCCGACGGCCCGGCGTGGTGGGCAGGAACGCAGTCGCGCGTGTCGCTCCGACGGCCGGGGGTTGGGTGTCGCAGGGATGGATCGGCCCTGACGACGGGGGTAGCCTTGCGTTCCGTGCACCGATTTGCCTCGGCGGCCCGCCGGCGCTACGGTCCTTCGCGTAATACTTGACATGGGCAAGGGTTGGGGGTGGAATAGATATGGCCGATTGGATGGACAAGCTCCTCGCCGCGCTGCACCGCCAGGAGTTCAAGACGCGACAGACCAAAACCGGCACCTGGATCATCACCCGGGACAGCAACACGGTTGTTTGCGGGCCGCCGGTGACGCCCGGTGACGTCGTCGACTTGATCAAGCAACTGCGTGAAGCCGGCCTGGTCTTCCCCGAGGAGGACTAGCAGGTGCCGCGGGGGTCAGAAGGCCAGGCCCCCGCTCCCTGTCCATCCGCACACAACCCAAGAGAACACGGCAAGGACGAAGGAGGAGAGTCGTGGAACGAGAGTGGAGGGCGATTGTGACCGTCGCCTACCCCAAGAGCATCGCGCACGAGCAGTTCGAGAAGCTCTACCAGCTCATCAGGGGCGTCATCAGGCACGATGCTGACAGCGAACGTCTCCACCTGGTCTGGCGCCTGAACGCGACAGGGCTGGTTCAGGCCGCCCAGGAAGCGTCATCGATGGCTGCCGAGGCCCTGGGGGCTTCCCTAGGAAGCGAAGCCGAGCTGACGAGCCTGCAAGTAGTCACAGCCGAGGAGGCTGACGCAGAACGGGACCATCCCAGGCCCCAAGAGCTGATGGGGTACACCGAGGCAGCCGCTGAACTGGATGTCTCTCGTCAGAGGGTCGCTCAACTTGACGGGCAGCACCCGGACTTTCCCCGTCCTATCGGTCGGGTGGGTGCCGGTCCAGTCTTCACGGCTGAGTCCATCAGGTCATTCGCAGCCCGATGGAATCGCAGTCCAGGGCGACGCAAAATCGCTTAGACCGTCGAGCTAGGTCGGTCCCTTTCTGGCTGTCGGCCTTCATCAGCCAGCAAGGGACTGCCCTCCTCAAGGGCTCCGATGGCGTACGCCCTCCGCGGGCAGGCTGTCCAGATGTGGCGCCGCGCTGCATCGCTGTCTCGTCCTCGCCCGCGAGGGGCGCTCGGCAGGCGACAGCCATGGGCAGCGGCCATGTGCTGGGCTCGCCGGAAGTCACGGCCTGATTCGTGGATCCCGTCGCTGGGACCTTTCGTGCGTTGACACCGCTCGAGCCTGGTCACCAGTCACGGTCGTCCGGAGGCAGATCGTGACGAGTTCTGCGAATGCTGTTCTGGGCAGACTCCCCAAGGGCTAGGTAGAACTGCTCTTCGACGCTGCCCGGGGCACAACGGTCAGCGAGAGCTTCGGCTTTCTCATGCTGTTCAACGTCCTTGGGGGTAGGGCTGTCCTGGAACGGCTGAGAAAACACCGCTGTTGAGGGCTGAGTCCAGAGCACCCTGCATGCTGGCAAGGAACTTGTCGCCGTGCCGATCGGCGGCGCGCAGGCAGCGGCGCACGAACTCGATGTTCCACACCAGATCCCGAGGAGCTTCGCTCAGGATCGTCGCGACGGTCCTCAGACGCGCAGGCTCAGGATCGTCGAGGTATTCGTCGATCAGGCCGATGACATGCTCGTCATAGGGCCCGGCTACAAGCACGAAGAGCCTGGCTCCTAGGAACCGTCTCCAAGCGGAGCCGGGGGCGGCAGTGAGCCAGTCCCCGATCTGGTGCAGGAGTTGAGGGAAGCTCTGGTGGTCGCGGAAGGGAGGAGACGCCTGCCAGGAATGGGGAAGGGCCTGGGGTGCCAACGTGGGAGAGTTTTCGCACGCTTCAACGCGCGCTTGAAGGAGCTGGACGACCGCTGCCGGCGCTGTCCGTGCGATTACCCTCAGGAGCTGCTGGATCTCGTAGCTGTCGATTGAGCGGCATGCGGTCAACCGTGCAAGGCAGTCGTCCTGCTGGTGCTCGGTCAGGTCGGGCCACGAAATGACACCTAGCTGGGGCAGCCCCAGGGCCATTGCCAGTTCATGCAGGCCGGCGTCATCATCGCGCGGCACGGTGAGCAGTTCAATCGCCAGGTCGTTGTGCTGGGCGCCGAGCCGCAAGACAGCGCCGAGCGTCGCCGAGTGCACGGCGCCGTCCTCATGGGCAGCGAGATCTCGCAGCAGATCGGCTTCACCGGGCAGCAGGTCCGCCTGGCCGCGCTGGCGGCCGAAGGCCATGGCCACCTCGCGTACCAGCTCGACATTGCCGTCGCTGAGGAGGGATCGGCCCCAATGAACTGCCCGGCCGCCGGCGGTGTGGCCCATCGCGATGAGGGTGATCGTCACCAGCCCCAAGGAAGCCAGCGGGTCGGTTGGTGTGGACAGGGCGTGGTTGCACAGCAACTCGCCTATGGACGGCCTGCGTGAGACCAGCGCCATCAGGAACAATCGCGCGGAGCTGTTCTGGCTGCCGCAGACCCTCTGCTCCTCGCTCAGGAGGGTCCTCATGCGGGTGATGACTTCGCTGTCGGGCCAGGCTGTGAGTTGTTCCACCACGCGTGCGAACAGGTCATTTGCGGCCTGGTGCCAGTCTGGGACATCGGGGGAGTCGGAAGGATCGGTCGGGCCGCCGTGCAGAGCACGAGCGAGCTCGTTGTCCACGGTCCTCGGAATCGAGTCCAACACCATTCTGACGGGCCCTCGAAGCTCGTTCGGACCGTACCGCGCGAGCCACCCGAGCTCTTCCCGGACAGCCACCAGAATCGTGGGCGCCAGTGGGTGGTCGACAAGGCAACGCTGCAGCCGACCGACGACAGCCTCGATGTAGGACGTCCACGGCTGGCGCATCTCGGGCGTCACTGTCATCCCGAAGCCGCCGTGAGGCAGGCTGAGTGCCGCGCCGATCAGCTTGACCGCCGCCGCGGCGCGTTCGAGTTGGGCGTTCCCCAGCTCTGTGAATGCGAGCTCGAGTACCTGGTCGCGAAGTTCAAGCACCCTGGTTCCGGCGGGACCATGTAGGCGATGAACGTCAAAGTGTCAGGCCTGTGCCACACCTCGTCGTGTCCGTCCGTGGCCAGGATGGGCGACAGCACGGACAGCGGCTGGTGAAGCGACTCGGCAGGTTGGCGCCCAAGCCAGCGTTCGACCTGCGCAACAAGGATCTGCTGGTAGACAGTGGGGCCGAAGCGAGTGAAGCCGGCGAACTCTTCCAGAACCCGCAAGGGATGATCAGGGTGCTGGTTGGTGGGGCGGGAGTCGTCCCTCCCCAGTTCCCACAACAAGCCCGCTGCACCGGCATGGAACTCAGGATGGTAGGCGACCGCCCGCAGGACAGATGGCAGGGCCTGTCGGACATCGTCGTCCGTGAAGGCGCGCTTGTAGCCGAAGCCGATGTCCGCGGTGATCGGGGCACTGGGATGGGCCATCGCCCAAGAGACCAGTTCCAGTGCCCGGCGAGGCTGGAAGAACGCCACCTTCGCCACCACTTCCAGGGCCCCGGTGCGCTCCTGCGCGTCCGCAGCCATGAAGGATTCCGCGAGCCACGTCCAGACTGGATCGATAAGCCCGTTGGCGCTGACCTCTCGGTCCTGCCAGTCCACTCGCCCGGTGTTCACGACGAGGTTGATCAGCGCCTTGCCCTGGGCTGCCTCCAAGGCCCTGTTGAGGTAGCCGGTAGCGATCCCCGTTCCGGGATGTCGCGCTGCCTTGATCAGTAGTGCGTCACCCAGCAGATCGGGAACTACGCGCACGGCGGTGTTGTGGCGCAGGACCACCCCGGCCTGCTCCAGAGCAGTCAGATGCGAGGCGAGGACTTCAGGGGGAGAACCGGTCAGTACCTCCAGCGAAGCGAAGGCGGCGGGATCATCCAAGTGGACCGGCTGGAACGCAGCCAGGGCGCTTAGTAGGTCGTGCCGCGGCGCGGTCGAGTTCGAATCAATCGCCAGTACATCGGCCAGGCGGCGCGTGAGTTCGACGTGGAGGTGCTGCTCGCCCTCGAAACGGCGGGGATCCAGGTCTCCGCGATTGATCAGTGCGGCCCCAGCGACAATCAGCAGTGGGCAGTCCCGTGCCGCTGCCGCAAGCCGCAGCGCATAGCCATGGTTCGCATCGTCGAGGACCTCACGGGCGAGGGACTCAGCATCTTCGAGCTCCAGATCTTCGACTTCGATCTGCGCTGCTTCGCTTGAGTGCATGCTGACTCGGGACAGCTCGCGGTGGGCATGGGGGAGCCCGTAGGGGCGCAGCGCGACCAGCACGTTGGCGGCACCGTTGGCTTCCTGAATGCCGGCAATGATCCTTCCGAGGGGAAACGTCGGATCGTGTGCGTCGTCGATCACGACCAGCAACTTGCCCTCGTGCGGCAACTGTTCGAATGCTTCCTGGTTGATCTCAGGATTCTGACCCAGGATGCGTGCCGCCACCGAAGGCGCTGCGCCTTCGACCGCCTCACAGAAGGCGGTCAAGACCCTGGTCTTTCCGACTCCGCCCCTACCGACCAGGAGGGCTACAGACCCTTCCTCGTTGTCGGCGAGTGACAGGAGGCGGTTCATGATCTGGGCTCGTCCGGCGAGCCGCCACCGGTGGGAGTAGATCGGCCCCCTGTTCATCTGCTTCAGGTACTCATCTGGCGCCAACCAGGTGTTGGCTTGGGCTCTTGGCTGGTTGATGACTGTGATCGGTGCGGTGTTGATGCCGGTGACCGTGACAGCACCGGGCGACTGCGAGACGGTGGCATCGCCTGAGCCGGTGAGGTCCCCTGCGTTGTTGTGATGGGCTCCCGCTCCAAGGGACCTGTTGGCGTTGCCTTCCACGTGGACATTGCCGACCGACTTGGCGGGCGAAGCGACCGGCGTCGGCCCATGAGCAGGCGACGGAGCCGGGTGCTTGGCGCCGCCCAGCCATTTGGGCCGACGAAAGAGTGGGGTCATGACTGCCGCGGGCTCACTTTCAACAGGGCACACGTAGTGCCTGAACCGTGCAACGAGCCACGGACCGTGAGACCGGGGCCACGCGATCAGGGTCCATATGAGCATGGTGCCTCGCCCGGCTGACACACATCGAGGCCACCGTGGGGTCGAATTCCACGGCCGGGCCCTGGAGAGGCCCGGCCGTGCCGGCCTCTGCGTCAGGTCGGCTGCTCGTTCCCAGCCACGAACTGATAGCGCGCCTGCCAGGTACGTCTCGACGACGGCCGAACCCTGGTTCTGGATCACTTTTGGTGCCAGTGCCACGGAGGGTCACCGGGCCCGCGATCATGAACGGTCGTGACCCACGACCTGCTCCAGGACCTCTGGCTCCACCAGACCACCGACGTCGCGGTCAGCGCCGTCACAATCCACGCCAACCGCATCACCGTCCACGCCACCACGACCAGACTCATGCCGCATGCAGGATGCGTTTGCGCAGCAGGTCGAAGTTGGCGCGGCCGAACATCTGGCGCTTGATCATCTTGATCTTGTTGTTGTGGCCCTCGACCGCGCCGGAGCTGTAGCGCAGGGTCAGCCCGGCGATGACGGCGTCGAGGTCCTGCAGGAGGCCGGTGGCGAAGCTCTGCAGCGCAGGGACCTGGTCCTGTTGGACGCGGGCGATCCAGTCTTTGAGCTGGTGGCCGCGGCGGTCGTTCATCAGCTCGGCGAATGCCCTGACGTGCTCGGCGGTGCGGGCGAGCGCTGGGACGCGCGCGAGGATCTCCTTGAGCTGCAGGGCGTCGTCGGCGGCCAGCTTCTCGGGGTGGCGGGTGATCCACCCGGTCACGTCCCGGACGGAGGGCTTGCGGCGAGGCGGATCCTGGTGCGGGAATGCCTCCCGCAGCTGCCGCACGTAGACGCGGACGATCTGCTCCTGGCCCGGGAATCCGCGCTGCCGGATCTCCTCGAACAGCCGTCGAGCGACGGTGAGGCCCTCGGCGTACCGCTCGTTGACGTAGGGCTTGTAGGGGTCGAGGATGCTGGTGCGTCCGGTCCAGCGGCCGATCAGCAGCTCGTCCGGGTCCGAAGCATGGGCCAGACGGCGGACGGTGCCGCGGGCCAGGCCCAGCCGTCGGCCGATGGCACGCAGGCTGACGCCCTCGCGGATCAGTGCGTGGACGGCCGCGTGCTGTTCGCGGACGCGGTCCGACAGGCGTCCGGTCCGGCGGGGCTCGGCCGCGGTGGCCGGCAGGGTCACGGGCTGGGTGGGACCGGTGGGTGGCGGGGGTTCGGGCAGCAGGGCGCGGTGCTGGAGCACGGTCTTCTCGACGGCGTCGGCGAGGTTCTGCCAGAGGTGGAAGCGGTCGGCGACGTGGATTGCGTCCGGGGCGCCGAGCCGCGCGGCCTCGGCGTAGAGGGCGGAGCGGTCGCGGCAGATGACCTTCACTCCTGGGTGGGCGGCCAGCCATGAGCGAACGGTCTCGACTGTGCGGTCGGGTAGCAGGTCGACCGGTCGGCGCGTCTCGATGTCGACCAGGATGGTCGCGTAGACGTGGCCCTTGCGCAGGGCGAACTCGTCGATCCCCAGCACTCGCGGTGCCGGCGGGGCTTCTTCAGGCAGAGCGCGTATCAGGCGAAGGAGCGTGGAGCGGCTGACCGGGACGGCGAACGCTTCGGCCAGGCGGGAGCCGGCCCGGCCGGCGAGCATCAGCCCGAGCCGCTGCAACGCGGCCTGGAGCTGTTGGCTTCGCCGTCCATATCGAAAGGTGACGCCCTCGACCTGCTCGACGAACGTCGCGCGCTCGCACGCTGGTTGACGGCATCGGAACCGGCGGACCCGTAACTCGACCACGACCCGGCGCTGGCCCGCGGCGCTGTCGTTGAGCCTCCGCACGTAGCTGCTGTGGACGCGGCCCGAGGATGTTCCGCACGACGGACACTCCGCTCCCGCCCTGGTCGTGGTGGCGTGGACGGTGATGCGGTTGGCGTGGATTGTGACGGCGCTGACCGCGACGTCGGTGGTCTGGTGGAGCCAGAGGTCCTGGAGCAGGTCGTGGGTCACGACCGTTCATGATCGCGGGCCGGTGACCCTCCGTGGCACTGGCACCAAAAGTGATCCAGAACCCGAACCCTGACCCTCTGACGGCGTATCAAAAGTGACCCACTTGGTGCTCTTCGTCTGACTCTGGCCTTGGCGATCAAGGTCAGGAGGAAGGGTGGTCCTCGTGTAGGACTGGGCAGAAATCCGTCGACTGCACCGGGCAGAGCAGATGCCGATCCGGGCGATTGCACGGCAGCTGGGCATCTCGAAGAACACGGTCAAGCGGGCCTTGGCCAACGACCGGCCTCCGAAGTACGAGCGGCCGGCGAAGGGGTCGGTGGTGGACGCGGTCGAGGTGCAGATGAGGGAACTGCTGCGGGAGACGCCGACGATGCCCGCGACCGTGATCGCCGAGCGGATCGGCTGGGACCGGGGCATGACGATCCTGAAGGAGCGGATCCGTGACCTTCGGCCCGCTTATCTCCCGGTCGATCCGGTGTCCCGGACGACCTATCGGCCCGGTGGGCTGGCCCAGTGCGACCTGTGGTTCCCGGATGTCCAGGTCCCGCTGGGCTATGGGCAGACCGGCCGGCCGCCGGTGCTGGTGATGGTGTCGGGGTATTCGCGGGTGATCGCCGCGCGGATGCTGCCCTCCAGGAGGACCGGCGACCTGATCGACGGTCACTGGCGGCTGCTGTCGCAGTGGGGCGCCGTCCCCAAGACGCTGGTCTGGGACAACGAGGCTGGCGTCGGCCAGGGCCGTCCCACATCCGAGTTCGCCGCGTTCGCGGGCCTGCTCGCCACCAGGATCTACCTCTGTCGGCCGCGGGATCCGGAGGCGAAAGGGCTGGTGGAGCGGGCCAACGGCTATCTGGAGACCTCCTTCCTGCCCGGCCGGCACTTCAGCGGCCCGGACGACTTCAACACCCAGCTCGATGCCTGGCTGAAGGTCGCCAACCGACGCGTCCACCGGACCCTGGGCGCCCGCCCGGTCGACCGCTGGGAGGCGGACCGGGCCGGGATGCTCACCCTGCCGGCGGTCGACCCGCCGACCTGGTGGCGGTTTTCCACCCGGCTGGGCCGGGACCACTACGTCCGCGTCGACACCTGCGACTACTCCGTCGACCCCGCCGCGATCGGCCACCACGTCACCGTGCTGACCGACAACGAGGAGGTCATCGTCCTGACCACCGAGGGGGAGATCGTCGCCCGGCACGTCCGCTGCTGGGCCCGCCAGCAGACCATCACCGATCCCGAGCACGCCGAGGGCGGTGGTCTTTCCGGCCGCGGCGGGGCCGGTGACGATCAGTGAGGGCCGGGCGGTGTTCTGCTGGTGGCGGCCGAGCAGCATGAGGGTGCGGACCTGGGTGGCGAGGGTGTTGATGGCTGGGGTGCGGACGGTGACGAACGCGGAGTGGTAGGCGAGGCGTTCTTCCGTGCTGCGGGGTGCGTCGCCGGGCTTGGGCGGGGCGAGGGGTGGGGTGGTGGCGAAGTGCTGCCAGCCCTGCCAGGTGGTGATCGGCCACGCCGGCTCTGCAGGGTGCGTGCCGGGCAGCGGTGCCTCGGTGTCGGTGGTGGCGTGGTGGTTGTGTGCGGGGTGGGTCACCAGTTGAGGGCTTCCTGGGCGGGGTCGTAGAGGCCGAGTCCGGTGTACGGGACGGGCGCGTCGCCGTCGTCGAGGGTTTCCTCCTCGCCATCAGCCTGCTCTGGGTCGTCAGGCGGGTCGTCGAGGTCGTCGAGACTATCGTCGTCCCATCCGTCGGCCTGAGGGCCCGGGGTGTGGGGCGTGCGGTGGTCGGCCGCCGGCGGGGGTGTTTTCAGCGGTGCGGTGCGGGTGATCAGGCGTTGCTCGCCTGCGGTGGCGGTGCTCGTCTGGGCTCGGCGCATGAGCTGGTCGAGGGCGTCGGCGAGGTCGGCCTCGTGGGTGTCGCGGTCGCCGTGGCGGGCGGTGATGGTTTTGATGTGCTGCCAGGTGGCACTGTTGAACGGCTCGTGGATGTGGTCGCGGTGGATCCACGGGATCTCTGTCAGGTGTCCGTCGGGCAGGCGGATCCAGACCTGGCGGGCGTCGTGGGGGTTGGTGTGGACTTCCCATTTGCCGCCGCGCGCCGTGACGGGGGAGGGCTGGCCGCGGTAGGGGATGAGGACATCGTGGTCGTAGGTGCGGTGGTCGATGCGGATGCCGCGTTCGGTGATGGCCTGCCAGCGCACTGGCAGCAGTTCGAGGTAGTCGCTGCCGCTGAGGGGGAGGGGCACGTGGCCGGCCACGGCGATGAGCGCGGCCCACATCTGGTTCGGGGTGAGGGCCTTCTTGGGCAGGGTGGGGTGGCGCAGGCCTTCGTGGGGGCGGTGGTGGTAGTGGATGAGCCATTCGTCGAGCAGGTCCTGCAGCTGGGCGACGCTGAAGCAGGCCTCGGTTTCGGCATCCGGTCCGCGGCGGGTTACGTCAGAGCCGGTGTAGCCGGGCAGGTGCTGGCACAGCAGGGCGTTGATGGTGCCGAAGGTGCGCTCGACGATGCCTTTGGCGGCGGGGGCGTGGGGAGGGGTGGGCTGGACGCTGATGCCGAGAGTTTCGCAGGCGGCGCTGAACGCCGTGGACAGGTAGATCTTGCCCCGGTCCACGACGATCGTCTCGGGCACCACGACCGGACGGGCGGCGGCGCCCTGAAGGCGTTCGTCCAGGGTCATCAGCCCCTGTAGCTGGGGGAGTTGGGTGTGGGCGAGGCGCAGCGCGTTGGGCCAGGTGGGGCGGGCCGGGTGCGGGACGGCCATCTCCGCCAGCAGCAGGGCCGCATCCACGGCCTTGGTGCCGGCCGGGCGCAGGACGGCGGCGAGGATGGCGCGGGTGGCGACATCTATGGCGATCGTGAGTTCGGGCCGGCCGGTGGTGCCGTCGTCGAAGACGGCCAGGACATCCAGCCGCGTGGTGTCGACCTGCACCTGCTCGCCCGGCCGCAGCGCCACGGTCGGAGTGAACGCCCGCCTGCCGGCCGGGGAGGGCAGAGTGCGGGCGGGGCGGTGGGGGTGTTCGGCGGGACCGGCGAGTTGGTGGACGAGCCGGTAGAAGGTGGCCTGGGAAGGGACGGTCACTGTGCCGCGGCCGTGCCGGTCGGTAAGGATCTGCGTGACCAGGGGCATCAGGCCCTTGACGGTGCCTTTGGAGCGGCCGCGCTGGCAGCGCAGCGCTTCCTCGATGGCGGTGATGACGCGTTCGTCGGTGCGCCCGGTAGGCACGGGCCGGCGGGTGGTGCGGTGGTCGACCAGCCCCCACAGGCCCTGCTTGCGGTAGGCCAGGCGCATGCGCTGCACCGTGGTCCGGGAGACAGGTCCGAAGCCGATCGCGGTCAGCTCCGCGGCCTTGGCCTCCTCGCGCTGCGCGAGCGTGAACCGGTCTGGATCGTACTCGGCCCGAGGCACCCCGCCGCTGTCCGTCCCGCCGGGCAGGCCGGACTCCACCTCGCGGATGTGCCGCTGCCAGGCCAGCGCCTTGCGCCGCGCCTCCTCGGGCGCGGTTTCGAACAGACCCCACTGCGTCACGGCCTGGGGCATCTCGGCGCCCACGATGGTGAAGCACGGGTCGGCGAACAGATGTCCGGCCACGACCGTCTCGTCTTCGCCTGTCTCGCCGGCTAGGTGGACCTGCTGCCCCGCCACAGCGATGACCTGCCAGACGCGGTCACGAAAACGGACGTGCGCTCCCACCTGCAGCACCGGCCGTCCGCCACGCCGCACGCTCATCGTCCATCCCCGCTGCCCGGGCCGCCGCGGCCGTTCGCACCGTCGGCGCCGGTGCTGACGAGGACCCGCTCGTTAAGCGGCGTCTCCAGGTCTGTCGTCAGCTTTCCGTGCCATAGGGAGTGGAAGACGACGGGCAGGACCTCGATCGGGTCGCCCGCCGCTTCGGCGCCCTCGATCAGCGGCCGCGGCTGTGCGAACGCCTCACGTACGGCGGCCGCGAGACGGGGACGGCCGGCGTTGCGGGGGTGGCGGTAGCCGGCCAGCCATTTCAGGTTCGCCGTCAGGGTCTTCTCCAGCGGCTCAAGGCGCCGGTAGCTCCAGCCGGCCTGCGCGCACGCCGCCTCAAGGACCTTCGCTGCCTTCCGGGCCCGTTCACCGCCGGCCTCCGGATGGCTGGGACAGTCGGCCAGCACAGCGGTGCCGTCGCGGTGGCGGGCGAAGAGCTGCGGTACCCACGAGCGGACCTGGCCGCGCGCGTCCCGCCACAGCAGACGGACTGGCCGCCCGGCCAGGCCGACCACCTCAGGATCGCGGTCCAGCACCATCAGCTGCGCCCGCATCGCGGCCGACCCGCAGGCCACATGCCGGCCGGTCGTGGCCGACCACCACTGGCCGGGCCCCCACCGCCGCCCCGGCACCACCGGGAACGCCGACACCGGCTCCAGCTCCTCGAAGGCCACCGCGAGGACCGCGTCCGCCCACCGCTGCTGCACCACCTGCCCGATGGGGTCGACGAAGACCGCCTCCCACTCGGATCCGGTATCCGTCTGCATGTGCTGTGAGCGGCCGCCCGACGCGGCCGCTGTGTTCTTGCTGCCCACGCGCCCCAGTCAAGCCCGTTCTGCCTGCTTGGCGGGCGGCTTCACGGATTTTGATCACGAGTGCCGGGCGATGAGGTAGTGCCCTGCGGATCGCGGTCCGTGCAGAGCCTGCCTGCCTCCTGACACTTGCTCACTGCTCCTTTCCCGGCCGCTCGTTGCGCTGGTCCCGCGAGTGCCTCGGCCAGGACATCGGCCGGCAGACGGGCCCAGCGCGCCAGATCCTCCAGCGCCATCCCCGCCGCGAGGGCTGCTGCTGCGCTCTCCCGTACGGCCTGCTCGATCAGTGTGGCGGCATGGCCGAGGTTGCCCAGCAACTGCTGCGCGGCGTCGGCGGTCTTGCCGTACTGGGCGCCGCGCAGCTGGGTCAGCTGTTCTTCGGCGTCGTTGACCAGGCTGCTGATCAGCGCCCGCTGCTCGGCCGGCACCGCGGAGCGCCACGTGGTGCCCGAGCCGGGCGCGCTGCGTTCCTTGGACAGGACGCGCAACTGTCCGGCCATGGTCGCGGGCTGGTGTTCCTGGCGCAGCCACCACGGATCGTTGTCGTAGCCGGGCGGGCCGCCGGCGCCACGACGGATGCGGATGACGGCGCCCATCCACGAGGTCAGCGGGCCGCCGTAGTCGGTTGCCGCCAGCGGCCCCAGCCACCCCCGCCCGACGCGCTCAC
The DNA here is from genome assembly GCF_003258605.2 of Peterkaempfera bronchialis. NCBI lineage: Bacteria > Bacillati > Actinomycetota > Actinomycetes > Kitasatosporales > Streptomycetaceae > Peterkaempfera > Peterkaempfera bronchialis. Next base: position 46,404 of record NZ_CP031264.1, on the reverse strand, counting down.
CGAGTCGGCGGCAGAACGCCCCGTTGGAGGGCAGCGCCTGCGGCCGCCCGGCACCGCTGTCCATCCACACCAGCTCGGCCATCGCCGGGTCCAGGAGCGCGTCGGCCACGGCCACCACCTCGGGGAAGACGACCGCGTCCCGGCCCACGATCCGCCACCGCTCCAGCTCCGTCCCGGCGTTGCCGCCCGCGACCTGGTGCAGCCGCTGAGGCCAGACCGCCTCGCGCTCCCAGTGCAGGGCCTGCTCCCACCACCGGGCCACCACCGCATAAGCCAGAGCGAACACCCTCTCCGGCTCCGCTCCAGCCCGTACCGCCCGCCGCGCCACACCAGTCCACCGCCGCTGCGCCGCGGCCACTTCCGGCACACCCTGTACGTCCAGATACTCAAGAGGCTGGTCGGCGTCGGCGTCCAGGAGCCACCGCCCGTGCCGGACACACACCCGCTCCCATCGCGGCGCGTACCGCACCACCCGCACGGCCGTCCCCGTGCGCCGGGCCGCGCACAGACGGCAGCCGAAGGCGACCGGCCCGGCGACCGCGCCCCCGGTCCGCCACGCGGCCGCCGGCACGCCGTTCTTTCCGGCCGACAGCTTGGCGTCCTGCTGTCCCCAGGACGGCAACGCCCGCGCCAGCACGTCTTCCTCGACGCCGCACATGCCTGCCAGTAGCTGCCGTCCGGGCGTGTTCAGCAGCACCTCGGCGTCGGCCCGCGTGCCCCCGCCGTCGTGCCCCGGCGGGTAGTTGCGCCACTGCCAGCACGACCGCAACACCTTCGCTTCCATCCCGTAACGGCCCGCGATGCGGCAGATCAGCGACGAGGTCGTCTCCCCCTGAAGGGGAACTGTCCGCAGCAGGCCGGGATGATGGGTCACTTCACCACGGTCTCGTGTCCGCCGTCCCGGCGGGCGCTTTTGCAGCGGATGCCCAGGCGCCCCGTCCTCCCGGGGCCGTCACTTCCACTCGACGGGGCCACCTTCAGACCGTTTTTCCTGTCATCTCCTGCTACCCCTGTGACCTGCGAAGACGATGCGACAGGTCGGGAGGCAGGGGGAGTTGGGAAAAGATTTTGGCCATCGGCATCCGGATCTGGCCTCCGGCGGCGTGTAAGGGAGTGAAGGCCCTTGGGCCTTCATCAACGAGTTCGTTTCTACTGGGAGGCCTGGTCGATGACTTGGTCGTACTGGGCAGGAGCGGTCGGGTTTCGGTAGTTGTCAAGTCAAATGAGACGTTTGTGGTGCTATGAACCGTGTGGTTCGGGTTCTCTTCGTTTCGCGGGGTCGTTGATCCAGGCCTGGCTGGGTATCTCGGGTGGTCTCGGTCGGCGGGCGAATCGTTCGGGGTGGCGTTCGTAGGCCTGGGCGAGGGCGACGGCCCGCTGGTTGCGGACCTCCTCGGCGGTGCCGAAGTGGACGGAGGCGGGGGTGTGCAGGCCGATCCCGGAGTGCCGGTGCTCGTGGTTGTAGTAGCCGGTGAACGCGTCCATCCACTCCCGGGCGTGTGCCAGGGAGTCGAAGCGTTCGGGGTAGTCGGGTGCGGAACTGGCTTTCGCTGAAGGGGTTGTCGTTGCTCACCCGGGGGCGGGAATGACTGCGGGTGACGCCGAGGTCGGTCAGCAGCTGGGAGACCTTCTTGCTGGTCATGGAGGTGCCGCGGTCCGCGTGGACGGTGTGGGGCACGATGCCGTTGCGTTCGATGGCCTCGCTGATCAACTCCTTGGCCCGCTCGGCTGTTTCGGCGCGTTCGACGGTGTGGCCGACGATGTAGCGGCTGAAGATGTCGATGATCACGTAGGCGTGGAACCAGACGCCCTTGGCCGGACCGGGCAGCCGGGTGATGTCCCAGGTGAACACCTCCGAGGGTCCGTTCGCGACGAGCTCGGGGATCGTCCTGGGCGGGTGGGTGGCCTGGCGGCGGCGTTCGCCGTTCTGCCCGGCGGCGGACAGGATCCGGTACATCGTCCGCTCCGAGCACCAGTAGTTCCCCGCGTCCCGCTCACGTGCCCAGACCTGGGCGGGCGGCAGGTCGGCGTACTCCGGCCGGTTCAGCAGTGCGAGGATCGCGGCCCGCTCGGCCGGTGGCGGGGCCGAGGCGGGCGTGGGTCTTGGGGACGCTGCGGGCCTCGGCTTCGGGCTGAGGTGGCGGTAGTGGGTGGCGCGTGAGCGTCCGGTCAGCCGGCAGGCCGCCGTGGTGCCCAACTGCCCCTGGACACCCGCGAAAGCTTCGTCGATCACCGGTGCGGCGGCGTGCTTCAGTCCGCGCTCTCGGAGAGCAGTTCCAAGAGCGCGTTGGCTTTTCCCATGACCTCCAGCGCCGCGTCCCGACGAGCCAGGTCCCTCTCCAGCCGGGCGACCTTCTTACGCAGCCGTTCCAGCTCGGCCTGCTCGGCCGCCTTCTTCGGCCGCACCGCAGAGGTCCGCTGATCGGTCAGGGCGTCCAGGGCGCCGGCATCGCGGGCCTGGCGCCACTCGATCACGTGCGAGTGGTACAGCGGCTCACGCCGCAGGATCGCGCCCTTCTCCCCGGCCGGGGCCGCGTCGTACTCGGCGACGATCCGCAGCTTGTACTCCGCGGAGAACGTCCGCCGCTTCGGGCGGGGCGCCGGATCCGATCCGGAGCCACGGGGGGTGGTGCTGGCCAGGCCGGGGTGTACTCCTGTCTCGCCCTTCCAGCCTAACCCGGCAAAGCGGGCGTCTCAGCCAAGGCTGTCAGAGAGGGCCACCCCCTCGACCCCCTCCACGACGCCACCGACTTCCTCACCGACACCGCGTACCTCACCCGCACCCCGACCCCGACGGTGGCGACGACCGCATCGAAGCCACCGAACTCGGCCGCCTCACCAGTCGCTTCATAGTCGACGCTGACCTCGCCCCTACTCTCGCCGACGCCACCGCCCACCTCCCCGTCCCCGACAACCCGGACACCGCCGAAGACTCGCTCATCACCACCCTCGCCACCCGTCTGCCCGCACTCGAACAAGCACCGTTCACCGACCGCGCCAAAGCCGAGCTCTACAACGTCCTGCGCACCCTCGGCCAACCCGACGGAACGGATCTTGCCGACGACGACCAGGGAGAGGAGGACGACTGGCAGCCGGTCGCAGGCGACCTCGCCCGCGCCGTCCTGCTCCTCGTCTGTGAGTGGGCGTGTTAGTGGCAGGGGTTGTGCGTCAGCGGTGTTCGGTTGTTGATTGCCTGGTCATGCGCTGTGGACGTGCGCTGGTCTGCTGCCATGAGGTGACCAGATGGCTGCCGTTGAACAGCTGGGGTGGGGCAGGTTCGCTGTCGTGGGGGTGGCTGTTCCTGTCGGGGGTTTGTCGTAGGCCGATGTTGTCGGCATACCGCGACGGAGATCTTTCCAGGCGCTCGTGGACGAAGCCGAGGGCCGCAGAAGGCGCACGAGCCTGTCCTACGGATCCGGCTGCTCACCGACGCCGCAGTGCGTCGAGATGTGACGTAGGCCCATGATCGGCGGCGTTGGTGTCGCCGGAGGGGCTTCTGGCGAGGGCTGTTCCTATCGCTTCCGCTTGTGCCGTGTTGCGTTCTTCGTGCCGCTCTGCGACCGCTTGGCGTTCGGGTGGATCGAGCGATGGAGCTCTGAGGGCGGCCGCAAGGACGACAAGCTGGCCGTCAGTGCAGCATCAAGAGGCCCGGTGTGCCCTAGCAGATGTCGAGGAGCTTGCGGGTTGGTTGGTCGTAGAGGAAGGCGACGCCTCGCGGCAGACCGAGCTGGTGCTTCTTGGCCCGGAGGTAGTCGCGGAGTCTCCTGTCCGTCTCGTCGGGGTCGGCACCAGCCGGATGGGTGGCCCACACGAACAGCCAGCCCTCTGCCGGGTCGACGCTGGCCGTGAGCGGCACGGTCAGGCTACGGCCCTTGGGGCTCGGACTGTCGAGGAGTTCGCTGCCGTGGCGGGCGAATTTGTGCTGCACGTCGGTTGCCCCAGACAGCAGCGTGGCGCCGATGCTCAGCCATCCAGTGACATTGCGGGACTGCAACTCGTCGACCAGTGGCGCGAGCGGTGATGGCACCATCGCCGGCTTGGGCGCCAGTGCTGAGCGCGCGCCGTCGCGGTCTTGGGTGTGGAACCACTGGTCCAGCGCATCGGTTCGGCTGGTCAGGAACGCAGGACTTGTTGTTCGGTAGCGGCGCAGTTCGGCTGTGGCCGGCTCGGGCAGGAAGGGGAACGCCGCACGCACCTGCACCGGGTCGGGTTCCACCCAAAGGCCTGCCTCGAAGAAGTACAGGAACAGATCCATTTCGTCGGGCGCGTGGAACATCACGGTGACGTCGGGGTTGCGGCGGCGACGCAGGTACAGCAGGAACTCGGCCGGACGTGCCACCAGTTCGGTGATCAGCTCGAGATCGTGCAGAGATACCGTCCATGGAATGTTGCCCTCGGCCAGCAGGCCGGCCCGCACCAGCTCGGCGGTGGCAGTCAGGACCGTTGATAGGTCATCGAGACTGACGGCGATGGTGTGGATCTCACGGATTTGGCTGAGGTCGATCCATCCCTCGTTCTTGGTGCGGAGGCCGCCGTCCCGCTCGATGGCGTCGCGCATGCGCCCGGCCTGGTCGGCTGCTTTGGTGATGATGCCGGTCAGGTCGGTACGGATCCGTGCCGCCTTGCCCCCGCGGGATAGGGCGCTCAAAGCGACGGCCTTGTCCTCCACGATGATGGCGACATCGTCGAGGACGATGAGGTGGTCGCCCTCGGCCCGTTTGGTGTACTTCGAGGGGTCGGCGGCCTCAGCTTCATCATCGCTCGCGGGTAGGTAGTACTCCAATCCGTCCCGGAAACGAGCGCCGGGAAGGACACGCTCCAGCGCGGCGTGTGTGCGGGATTCGAGAAGGTCTCCGCGATGCTTGGCGTACTGGCTCCACACCGGAGCTGTCTTCTTCAGGTGTTCCTCGAGGTTCTCCCGCACAGCGAACACGTTCAACGCCGCGTGCGGCAGCATCAGACGCCCGTCTGCGCCCACGATGAGTGGCCGTGTTCGCAGCGGGTTCCTTCCGCTGGTGAACGCCTCGACGACATCTATCGGACTGTCCGTCCCCAGGTCCAGGCGGAACCGCTCGACAACGGCCCGGACACATTCTTCCGGCAGGCTCGTATGCGCAACGATGTCGTCGATCGTGACAGTGGCCTGCTCGGCAGATGGCTCGAACATCGACGTGACGCTGAGCATGGCCTGCTCCGTCAGTTGCCTGTCCGCCCGGCCTTCGTCCTCCGCCGCCATCGCGTCCAGGACCGCATTGCCCATCGCCTCAATGCGGTCGTTCAGTCTGTCCTGCTGCAGGTCGTGGCAGACGTTGAGGACGGCAATTGCATCCGCGGCGTCGAAGCCCAGTTGCGCCTGCAGGGCTGCGCGGACGCTCTCAACGCCGTCAAGGAGCGCCAGATTGGTTTCCTCTACCATTTCCGGATATGACGGATTGCGCATCCATACTTCGGCGCCCCGAATGAACAAAGACACCATGGCGAACTTGTCGTTCGGGTCAGCACGCGCGAATGAACGCAGCTGAGCAAGGTGGAGGACCTTGCTCAGCTCTTCCTTCGCGCTGGAGACGAAGTGGCTCATCTCCTGAAATCCGGCTTCGGGCCCGACCGTCGTCCCTGCCTCCTGCCGGGCGGTCAGAGCAATCAGCGCCAGCAGTTCGACGTAGACCGTGCCCGCTTCCGCAGTGACAGGTATCTCGCCCTCGCGGGCCATCGGCAAGAATCGCTGACGAGCCACCTCGATAAGCCGCATCGCGTCGAAACGCCGCACCTCCACGACGAACTCCTCGATCGCCGTGGCGAAGGCCGCGTCAGCCTCAGATGCAGGGTCGTCGCCAGTGAAGGAGGCCATGAGCGTGGTCATGGTGGTCAAGGAATCCGCTATGACCTGCGCGTGCGGATCGAGCACCAGCGTCTCCGGCACGGAACGGCGATGTCTCTTGTTGCGCGCTTCGCGTCGCTTCGTGCGGGAGCCCATGGGGCACTTCACCACACAATACGGGCGGCCAGCAAAGGATTTGGCGTTGCACAGCAGCCACCTTCGACAGCTGTCTGCGGTTAGCCGGGTGGTCGGCGGTCGCGGGTGGGAGACCGCTGCTGTCATGGGGTGACCGGGTGGCTGACACGGTGCGGCTAGCAGATCGCGGCCCGGCTGTGTTGGGTTTGCCGGTCTTCGTGTGGAGGGGGTGGCCGGGGCGGTGGGGTTGGCCTTGTGATGGGTTCGGGAACCCCGGTGGGGGAGACGGCGCCGGGTCCGCCTGGTTCGGCGGAGGCCGGGCGGGTGGCGCGGGCTGTGGTGGTGCGGCGGCTGCTCGTGGTGGACCGGGGTGAGGGCGGTCTGTCGTCGTTGCACGTGCGGATCGCGGCCGGTTTGGCGGGCGTGACGGAGCGGACGGTATGGCGGTGGCTGGCCGAGGGACGCGAGGGGCGGCTGGAGGCGCGGCCACGGCAGGGCGGGTTCGTGGTGGGGGACGCCTTGTGGGAGGTGCTGACCCAGGCGGGCGGGAACGTCGCCGAACTGCGCCGAAGGATGCTCCGGGCGCAGGACGAGGGCGTCCTGGAGCACTGGGGGGCGGAGTTTGTGCCGTCCTTGGCGACCCTGCACCGTGCGATCAAGGACGAATTGCGGGCGGGCCGGGTGCTTCAGGTCGCCCGGGCGGCGTCGGGCCGGGTGGAGCCGAGCCGGTACGACCGGGCGCTGGCCGAACTCGGCTTCGCAGAGGGTGCGAACGGTCCGCCGGTCGTGGACGGCCCGGATGCCATGCCGTCCGGCACGGGCGGTGAACAGCGGCCCGGCGCGGTGAAGACCGCTTCGCGTACCCGGGTGTCGGGTGGAGTGCGCCTGTACGCGCCGGGAGCGCGGCTGGTGTCCACGCGGCAGGTGGCCGGGGTGGTGGAGGCGGTGGGGCATACGGTCGCCGCGCGGGGGATCGGCTGTGTGTACGGGGACACGGGGCTGGGGAAGACGGTCGCGGTCGAGCAGGCTCTGCATCTGCTGCCTGCCCGGGTGCCGGTGTGGCGGGCGGTGGTGGGAGTCAGGCCCGGGCTGCCGCAGGTGCGGGCCGCGTTGTGCGAGGCGCTGGGACTGCCGTCGGGGTCCTTGACCCACCGGGCCGGACCGGCCGACCAAGCGCTGGCTGAGGCGCTGGCTGAGCCGGGTGTGCTGTTCCTCGACGACGCGCAGCGTCTGTCGCCGCCGGTGCTGGACTACCTGCGGCAGCTGTGGGACTCGCCGGCTGTGCGGCTGCCCTGGTGCTGTGCGGGGCGGGCAGCGAGCGGGCGCTGGCCCGAGCCGCGGCGATGCGTTCCCGGGTTCTGACCTGGCACCAGGTCAGCCGCCTCGACACGCAGGACGTACCGCGGACGCTGGGTCTGTTCCACCCGGTGTGGGAGGACGCTGACCCGGCCGACCTGGGGCGGGCGGATGAGCAGACCGCCCGCGGCAACTTCCGTACCTGGGCGAAGATCACCTCACATGTCTGTGCAGCCCGGGGCCGCGACCCCGGTGCGGGTGTGGATCGGGACGCGATCGACCAGGCCTGCGCCCGGCTCGGTCCGTACTCATGACCGCCACTCTCACGCGCCCGGGACGCATCGGTTCCGGCGGCAGAGAACCTCACCCCGTTCGGCAAGGAGGGAAACGGCATGATGACGGACAGCGGATCGAGGGACACCAACGGCGGCCACGGCGTTGACGCGGGAGGACAGCGGCCGCCACCGTCGGGGGATCCGGCCGGCGTGCTCGGAAAGCAGTCGCTGGTTGCGCTGCGGGCGCCTGCGGTGCGCCGCCTGCTGGCGCTGCGGGCCCGGGGCGGTCTATCGCGGCAGCACGTGCGGCTGGCGGGGGAGTGCCTGGGGGCATCGGAGCGCACGGTGTGGCGGTGGCTGGCTGAGGCGTCCCAGAGCCCGGAGGCGGCTGCGCACCCCGGAGCCCGCCACACGAGCAGGTTCGAGATCACCGCGGAAATCCGGGTGCTGCTGGCGTACTGGCACGGCAACGCCTCCGCAGTCCACCGCCAGCTCGTGGAGCGCGCCGCAGCCGAGGCCGGGGGCGTACCAGCACATACGTCCGGCGCTGCTGGGCCCGTCCCGCCCGGCCTGGTGGCTGTGCCGGGCGGGGCAGCCCTGTCGCAGGTGCCGCTGCTGGATCCGGTCCCGTCCCTGTTGACGTTCCTGCGCGCGCTGCGCCGCGATCTGACGGCGGGGGAGCGCGCCGGTCTCGCCAGCGGACCGGAGGCAGCACGCGCCCATGACGTGTTCGGCAAGCGGCCGGCGTCATGGCGCAACTACGCCTGGGAGACTGACCACGTCCAGGCCCCGCTGCTGGTCGACGCTGACGGCGACCTGGTGCGCCCGTGGATCACCTGGTTCATCGACACCGCCACTAAGGTCATCACCGGTACCGCTGTCACCCCGGGCCATCCCTCCCGCGCGTCGGTACTGGCTGCTTTGCGCGCCGCAGTGGTGCGGGACGATCCCTACGGCCCGGCCGGGGGAGTGCCGGAGCTGGTGAGGATGGACCGGGGCAAGGACTTCCTGTCGGCCGCCGTAACCACCGCGCTCGGTGCGATGGGTGTGACGGTCAAGGACTTGCCCGCCTACAGCCCGCATCTGAAAGGCACGGTGGAAAGCCTCAACCGGGCTGCGGACCGGATGCTGTTCGCCGCCCTGCCCGGCTACACCGCCGGGCCCACCAGGCCCCGCTCGGAGCGGCGCGGACGTCCCGCGGGGGCGCTGTCCGCCCTGTCGTTCCAGGACTTCACCGCAGAGGTCCTGGAGTGGACGAACTGGTGGAACACCGCGCACCGCCCGAAAGCCCTGTCGGGCCGTACGCCGCTGGAGGCGTGGCAGGCCGATCCGACCCCTGTCACCGACATCCCCGCCGCCGACCTGTGGGCCTTCACCCTCGAGGACGACGGCCGGCCCCGGAAGCTGACCAGCCACGGCGTGAGCTGGCGCGGCCGCACCTACACCGCCGCGTGGATGACCGGCCAGACCGGCCGCCAGGTCCGCGTGCGCTACATGCCCCACCACGACCACGAGATCGAGGTCTGCGACGCCCGCGGCCGCCACCTCGGCCCGGCGCACCTCGCGGACGCGGCCACTCCCGAGCAACTGCAGGCGCTGCGCGAGGCACGCGCGGAGCGCGCCCGGCGCCTGCGGGCCGACACGAAGGCCGCCGAACGCCTGCGCCGCCAGCGATTCGCCCCCACCACCAGCGCGGAGCCCGCCCAGCGGCTGGGAGCCGTCACGGCCGCCCAGGCCGATCGTGAACTCGCCGCCGCCGACTACACCGACGTCGCACGGCTGGCACTCCCCGACTTGATCCCGCCCGCGCCGCCTCCGGCGTACTGGCGCACCCCGCCCGCCCTCGCGGCCAGCACAGCGCCAGCCCCGCCCGCCTCCGCTCCAGCCGACCCGTCAGCGGACGTTGCGCCGGAGCCCGACTCCCGACCCGCAGGAGACGCCACGTGACCGCTGCCACCTACCAGTACGTCGACCTGCCCGATGCCTCCGTGGTCACCACCCGGGCCCTGCTCACCGCACGGGAGAACATCGCCGACACCGTTGCCGCGCGGGCCATGATGTGCATCCACGGCGGCGCCGGCTTCGGCAAGACGCTCGCGGTCAACACCTGCCTGCGCGAGCTCGAACCGAGCGAGGATGTACGACGGGTCACCTTCCGCGCCCGCCCCACCGCCCGAGCGGTGCGCTACGAGCTGTTCACCGCGCTCGACCTGGCCGGCGAGCCGCCCCGCCACCCCAGCGAATTCGACCGTCTGCTCAAGACCGCCCTGGCCGAGCGCCCCCGCACCTTTCTGGTCGACGAGGCCCAGTGGCTCAACGGGGAGGCGTTCGAGTACTTCCGCTACCTCTGGGACGAGCCCGCCACCCGCTTCGCGGTCGTCTTCGTCGGCGGCGAGGGCTGCCACACCGTGCTGCGCCGCGAACCGATGCTCTCCTCCCGCATCTTCATCTGGCAGCACTTCACCCGCCTCACCCCCAGCGAGGTCCTCGACGTCATCCCCCTGTTCCACCCGATCTGGGCCCACGCCGACCTCGACGACATCGCCTTCGCCGACCAGCATGCCGCGCACGGCAACTTCCGCGCCTGGGCCCAGCTGACCGCCCACGCCCGCACCGCCCTGGCACGCACCGGCCGCCCCCGCGTCGACCAAGAGCTGCTGCGCTGGGCCTTCAGCCGCCTCGCCTGACACCCCACCGCCCGTGCCTCTCGCCCCGCCGCTGCCGCCCGTCACCGTGGTTCTCGACCGCCACGACGACGCGCTGTACACGCATACGGCCCTGGCCGCCCACCACCTGCCGGCTGGCCGGATCACCCTGCACCCCGGCCCGGGCACCACCAGCGAGACCGGCCTCGCCCACGATCTTCTCGCCGCCCTGGGCAAACCGCCCCTGCTCCCGGGCCGCTTTCCCGGCGGCCGTCAGCCCGCCTGGGAAGCCGCCACGGCCTGGATGACCGCCCTGCCCGTGACCCGGCTGACCGTCCTGCGAGCCCACCGCCTCACCGCCCGCCGCGCGATGCGCCTCCTGCGGCTGCATGCCCTCACTGGTATCCACCTGACCCTGGTCTGCCACCGCCCTCACCTTCCCGCCGCCCTGCACCAGGCCCTGCGGACGGCCGACTACTCCGTCACCACCGACTTCGAGGCAGCCCGCCGCCACTACTACGGCACGCCTATCACCGAACCCCCGCCCGCAGACAAACCCGCCGGGCCGGCAGACCGGTGGCTCACCCTGCCCGCACTGGACCGCCTCGTCTCCTACGACAGCCCTCGCCCCTGCATCGATCCGTGCATGCCGCCGCCGATCGCCTTCCGGCACCGCCCACCACCCGTGGTTCTCACCGCGCACACCACCCAGAAAGTCGCCCACCGGCTGCACGCGGCGACCGCACACCCTCGCCTGGCCGCGGCCGTTGCCGCCGCGCTGTTCACCGGTGCCTCCCTCCAGCAACTCGCCACCGCCCGCCCCCGCGACTACGACACCGCCGCGGCCACGCTCGCCCTGCACGACCGCGCCCGCTACACCGACGGCTGCGCCGCCTACCCCGTACCACCCTGGGCGGGCGTCTTCCTGCGAGCGGCGGCCTGCTTCACCCGGCTCGTCTCCGGCGAGGACCAGGAACTGCTCGCCGCGCCAGGTGACCGTGCGCACCTGCTGCGCGTGGCGGAGACGGCCAAGCTGCGCCCGCCCCAGCCGCCCGCAGCCCGCCGCCAAGGCCCGGTCGGCCGTGTTGAGTGGGACTGGCGTGAGCGGCAGGAAGCCGAGAGGTACGAAGCGGTGCCGATCAGTCGCATCAGAGCCTCACGACACTGAACACCCTGACGCGTTCGCTCGAAGAGGCAGGCTCAGTCGATCGAGAAGTCGGCGAACTCGACGTCGCTGAAGACGATGTGCAGACCGTGAGCCCGGCGGCCCCATTCGCGGAAGTAGCTGTGTCCCAGCGCGCGGGCGAGGATCACCTTCTGCTGCTGCTCGCCCGCGCCGGCGTCCCGGGCGGCGAATAGCTCCCGGGCTACCTCTCCCGGCAGGTCCTGGGTGATCCACCGCACCCGCGGATCGTCCGAGGAACCTGCTGGCGCGGCGAAGCCAAATCGCGCCCGGGTATGGAAGACGAACCCCTCTGCCTCTGCCTGGGCACGCCGACGGGCTCGTATCCGGGGCTGCCACCGAGCCAGGACCGCTTCCTCGATAGCCCGGACCTGCAGCGGACCCGGCGTGCGCCGCGCCCCGGGCCTCTTCGTCACCCACCGCTGCACGGTTCGCTGTGAAACGCCCAGAAGACGTGCCACCTTCCTCGTGGAGCCTTTCTCGGATCTCATGAGGAAACGCAATGCCGAGGTGCCTGTAGGTACCGGGCGCGTCAGCAGTGCTCGTTCGATTCCATTGCTGATCTTTCCCATGACTCTCCCCGGCTCTTGACCCCTATGGCTATCGGAGCTGCCAGCTCTCTCACAGAGGTGGCCACTCGTGACCGAGATCCGCCGTATAGGGCGAACGACCGGCGAACCTGGGCTATAGGCGCAGAACGGGGGACGGAGATGGTGACGGACAGAGGTCAGAGTGCCCCGGTCAGCGGGGCCTGCTCAAGGATCACCGCCGAACGTGGTGAGAGTCTGTGTCCCGGCCGCCATACACGCGAGGTGGTCCGGGCTGGCTGTCTACGCTGGCGCCGCGAGCGGACCCGCGCCCATGCTAGGGGTGACGGCCCGTCTCCTGCGGCGTCTGGAGGTCGTGCACGAGGGAGCGCAGATTGACGTGAACCAAGGCGCGCGGGGTGTTGAGCCCGCGCGACGCCTGCTGGAGGAAGACGCCGGTCTTCTTCTCCGCGACGACGTGGTCGGCATAGCCTGCGGCGCAGGCAAGGTAGAACAGATCATTTAGGTCGTTGCGTACCCACTTGTCCGATGCGTTGCGCAAGCGGGCCTGGGTGATCTCCAGTACTCCGCCGTTGAAGGGCAAGCGAGCAAAGAAGTCGACCACCGTTTCCTCGTTCAGGAGAGCAGAGGCGTTCTCGCTGCTGATACCAGCGATCAGGAGTGCCTGGGCGATGTCTCTGCCCTGATCACCCAGCATGTGTGCGGCCGTCACCAGACGTATGCCGCGATCTCCTGGATGGTCCCGCATGTACTGGGCGAGCGTCGAGAGGGTAGCGGCCCATCGCTCGATGACCGCATTGCTGGCGGCCAGTTCCTCCGGAGAAAGCGTGTCCTCCAGCAGGGCGCTTGCCCAGGCCACCTGCCAGGAAAGGCCGGCCGGGCGATGGGCGGCGGTCGGCGCGGCAGCGCTGATCGAGGGCGTGTAGTTGAAGAAGGGGGAGTTCGCGGCGGTGGTGAAGACGTCCGTTGCCGTCAGCTTCGTCCCGCTGAACGCGCCCACCAACTCGTACCGTCGGACGACCAGCGGATTGAGCATGTGCCACCCGCCGTAGCCGTCCAACATGGCTCGTGCGAGCCGACGACGGCTGGACTTCAAGCCGCGGTGAGCGGTCTCTACGAGGTGGGCCATCGACAGCGGCAACCGGACCTGCCCGGTCGCGGCCAACTCCCACAATGCAGTGGCGGCTTCGCGCTCCTCAGCCTTTTGGATCTTCTCGGGCGCAAAGCGTGCCCGCGCCATCGTGATCCAATGATTTTGATCCAGGTAGATGACCTTAGACACTGCGCCTCACTCCGTGTGCCTGGGATGCCCGTGCCGGGTTGCACAAGACAGACCAGTAGGGCGGCAGCCGGGTTGTACGGTTTCTCCCCCCGCTCTGCATCGTGTCTCCGGCATGCTGACCGCCCACCGTGCAGCACGCAAACACCCCCGGCAAGCACGCACTGGGGCATGGCGCAGCACAAACGCCGCGAGTTCCAGCTGCCACGGCGCGTTGCGGAACTGACGGAACCCCTCGCTGAGCGGCGTAGCCGCAGGCAGTTGCGGCTGACCTCCGGCTCTACGCCCACCTCACGTCCAGCTTCCGTAGTGCGTCCAGTTGTTCTGCGGTGAGCTTGTCGCGGCGTTGCTTCTGGTTGGAGTACCAAATCCCCAGCGCCAGGTCGTGCTCCTGGCCGTCGATGACGACCTTCTCCCGGTGAGTCCGCTTCACCGAGGACTCTCCTTCGCGGGCGATGTACTGGGCGAGGGCTGCCAGGCCGCGCTGGAATGCCTGCTGTGCCTTGCTCGGACCCTTCGTCGCGGACGTCGTCGCCGGGGCGATGGCCACGGGGAGGGTCGCGCCCCGCACGCCCAGCGCCTCCAGGCGCTCGCGCTGCTCGGGCATCAGCTGCGCCCACGTGCCCGGCTCCTGCTGCCGCCACCGCCACGTGCCGATGTCGTCGCCCTCGAACGTGACGCCGGGCGCGATGTAGGGCAGGACGCCGTCGGCGTCGACCAGGTCGGCGAGCACCCGGAAGTGGCGCTGCCAGCTAAGCGGCCACGGGCAGTTCCAGTCCGGGTCGACCGCCGCCAGCTGCTCCGCGCGCTCCGCCGCCCGCTTCGGGTCCTTCCCGAGGCCGCCCTTGCGGCGCAGGTTGGCCATGTGCTGTCCGATGGGCACCATCGCCTCGCCCTCACCCCAGATCGCGTCCTGCCGCGGCGCGAGGTGCCCGGAGGCCCGCCGGTAGGAGCGCAAGGCGGCCAGCTTGGCCTCCCACGCCTCCTCGCCCGGTTCCCAGAGCATCCCGGCCTCCGGCGCGTCCAGCAGCGTCTTGCGCCGCTTCTCGAGTTCGCCGGCGCGCAGGGCCTTGCGCTGCTGGTGCACCCACCGCCCGAGCGGGAAGTCCTTCGTGACGCCGACTTCGACCTCGACGTCGTAGGGGACGGCGTGGACGCCGGTGATGCCGTTCTCCGCCCGCCAGCGGATGAGGGCCTGGTAGCCCGAGAGCCACACCAGCGACTCGGGCCGGTAGACCCGGGTGCGCAGGAAGGCCGCGATGGTCGCGGTGTCGCGCGGGCTGGAGAAGTGCAGCAGCGCGGACTCGGCAGCGGCGTTGGTGTCGTCGTCGTGCTCCTGGTCCTCGCCGTCGCTCTCGCCGCCGGTCCCGACGATCCGCCCGTCCTCATCGCGCTGGAGGTGGACCTTGCGCTTGCCGCTGGTGAGCGCGCGGGAGGCGAGTTGCTCGACCAGGCGCTCGTCGTGGCTGCGCAGGCCCTGGAGGACCGCTACGAGCGGCTTGAAGCTGGCGCTGGCGACCATGTCGGTGGGGTCCTCGTTCGGCTCCAGGAACACCGGCACGATGATCCTGGCGACCTTGGTGGAGCCGTCCTTGTTGAGCCTCAGCGCCCGGCCGATGTTCTGGACGATCTCCACCTGTGAGCCGCGGGTGTCGGCGAAGCAGATCGCCTCTACGCCCCGCTCGCCGGTGATGTCGACGCCTTCCCCGAGGACGCGGACGCTGGCGAGGAAGGCGCGGTGGACCCGGTGCCCGGCGGCGTTGATGCCGTTGGCGAACTGGTGGATCTTCTCGCGCCGTTCGGCAACGGTGTGGTCGCCGCACAGCCACGCCGACCACACCCGGTCCGGCGGGACGTGGCGGCCGGCCTCCAGCTCGTAGAACTCCGCGTCGATCGAGGACTTCGGGAGCTTGTCGGCGGCGGCCAGATCGGCGTCGGAGGCGTCGTTCAGGTACAGCTCGGCAGCCGTCTCGGGCAGCTTGTCCGCGAACGCTCGGGCCTCTTCGACCTTCTGGTGGAACGTCATGACCGTACGGAGGTTGTACGCGGCGGCGTGCTCCAGGAGCGCGGTCTGCAACAGGGCCAGGCGCCGGCCCCGCTGCGCCTCCTCCGACTCCCCGAGGACAGGCGAGGGATCGCGGATCTCCAGGACGTCGATCTCGAATCCGGCAAGGATTTCGCGCTCGATGGCCTCGCTCAGACCGAGCTCTGCGAGCCACGCGCCGTAGGTGCCCTCCGGGTCGTCCGACATCGTCGCGAGCTCCACATCCTGGCCGTCCGCGCCCTTCTGCGGGCGGGCCGCGGCGAGGATGCGCGGGGTCGCGGTGAGGTAGAGCCGGAAGTCCGCCGGGATCCGCTGGTTGTCGTGGATCGCCGCCCACGGCCGCCCAAGATCACCAGCGGTTCCGTGGGCCTCGTCCGTTTTACCGACTCTAGAAGTGATCGGGATGTTCCTGAGCTGCTTCGATGCGTCGCGGACATGTTCGCGACGTATAGATTGAGGTGACACTGGCAGGTGCCGACGACGTGCCCTCTGCCGTCGTTACCTCAGCCTTCAGATCCGGTCAGAGACCAGCCAGCGGGATGGGCACTGTGTGACTGGACAGGTGTTTTCTGTCGTGCCCAGCGCTGTGGCGACCAGCGTCCGGCTCATGGGATCTGGGCGGTGGCTTGGCGGACGCGTGCGCTGTTGTCGGTGCGGAGTCGTTCGGTGATGGCTTCGTACTTGAGGCGTTCGCCTGGGGGGAGTTCAGCGAGGATACGGGCCAGATTGTGGCGGACGCTGGTGTTGGAGTCCTCGGCGAAGACGCGTGCCAAAGACGGATCCCGTTGATCGGCGTGGCCCCAGCAGATTACGGCCGTCTGCCGCACGAACTTTGAGGGGTGGTTGACCGTCAGGGACGTCGGCGTGGGGGCCAACCGGTCGAGTGCGAGCATGGTCTGTGCCTGTAGCCAGCCGTGGCCTCGTTCTTGTTCGGCATGGCTCAGGTGCGGGAGCAGGCGCTGTTGGACGCGCATGGCTTGCTCGGTGGTGTTGGCGAAGACCGCGGTCGCGTACAGGATCTCTGCGGGCAGACGCCGGTCTCCTTGAGCATTGATCTTGTATCGGCTCAGAGGGTGCTGGGTGCGTCGGTCGAAGGCGTCGACCGGGTGTTCTCCCGGATTTGGGTACAGACCCATGAGCCGTTTGAACATGTCGTCTCGTACGGGCGCCGGCAGGGTTTCAGCGAGGATGGACAGTGCGCGCACGGCCTCGGAGCGCCGGTCGGCTGTGTCGTTGAGGTCTTGGGCCCACAACAGCAGGTGTGCTGCGACGCGTTCACGCAAGAGTCTGATCGGCTCACCTGCGTCCACGGTGCTCTGGCCCTCGCACGCTATGAGGAAGGCCGCGCACTGCCGCGCGACGGTTCCCATGGCATAGAAGGGGCGGACGGTCCCGACCGGTTCGGCCAGCACGGTGTCGGCCAGTTCCCGCGCGGTCTCAGCGACAGAGGGGTCGTCCACCCGCCAGTCGGCCAGGACGGCGGTGGCTCCGCGGTGGCCCTGCTGCGCCCGTTCGCGTACCGCTGGCACGGCCGACGGCACGTGGGCATGGAGGCCGGCAAGCAGACTCTCAGCGCCGTTTACATCGAGCTTCCACGCGTCCATCAAGGCTTGGATGGCTCGGTCCGCTACAGGCAGTTCAGCCTTGATACAGGCACCGAGGAAAGCCAGCATCTGTTCATCGATGTGCCGGGAGATGTTCGGCTCTCTGGGAATACATTCAATCAACAAGGGCAGCACCTGTTGCGCTGACGTTGCTGGCAGTCGCTCATCGAGCGCTCCCAGCGCTCCGAGAGCCTGCATGACCGGATGAAGGCCCGCCAGCTCCGACTGCAGGCCCGTGATGACGATGTCCGTCAGGCGGGCAGCGATGCCTGCGACAGCATCATCAGGAATGAGATCCGCCTGCTGGCCGATCACCGCTGCGGCTGCGCTGCATACCCACCGTGCACGCACCTCCAAGAGGTCGCATACGTCGAGAAACTCGCAGGCCGATTCGGTGGCGGAGAGTGCGTCCTTTCTGCGGCCGGCAAGGACGAAGTGACGCACGGCGTGCTTCGTTTCTCCGGCGCGGTTGAAGACTTCGCCATAGCGCTGGTGGGCGAGGTTCTCGTCTGTCAACGCACCGGAGATCCGGTCCTGCCACAGCCACTGGTGCGCGGCTCGTGAGGCGTCCGGCAGTTTGTCGTCGACCAGGGCTTCCAGCGCGCTGACTGCCGGGTTGAAGGAGAGGTCGATGAGGCGCGCGCCCTTGGCGCCGACCGTGCGGGCCGAGAGCATGGCTTGGGACGATTCCCTGAATCCGACGTTGTACTGGTCGGACAGATAGGAAATGGACCGCAGGGCGTGCCGGGCATCGCCTCCCAGGCCCTCTCGGGTAGCGGCCAGTACAGCGCGCCGGTAGGCCTCGATGGCTTCGCTTCCGAGGTCGGCCAGGGCCAGGGCGCGTCCGCGGCGCATGTGCACCAGGACCGCGTGCCGTTCCGGTATGCGGCCGCTCAGAGCGCGCCGGTCGAGGTCGGCATAAGACTCTTCCGGGCTCTGTCCGCCGCGGACGGCCAGGTCTGCGAGACAGCACTCCAGCCGAATCCGCAGAAGCCCTGTCTGGGAGGGGACAACCTCGGAAGCCAGGTCAGACAGCCTCGACGGATGATCGTCGGGGTGTTCGTCGACAACGATCTGCTCGATGACTGCCAGCACCAAGCGGGCTGCCAGGGGATCGCACGCCTGCACCACAGTCTCGAGCGCGGTGGTCACCGGCGGGAGGTCGTAGCCGTACTCGAACCAGTCCGCCAGCGCCTTCAAGACCACGTAGATGTCGGATGCCGTGCCACCGGCGTCGGGAGCCAGCCGCTTCAGGTGCTCATCCACAAACATACGATCGCCGGACTCGTACCGGTCAAGCATCAACTTAGCCGCGACGGTGAATGCTGCGTCGGCCTGTCCTGCGGATGCCAACAGGTCGCGCTGCCGAGTGCGTAGCTGGCGGGCATGCCCGGTAAACGAGGCCTGCTCAAGTGCATCCGCCAATTCGCCGAAGAGCTCGGCAGCCGGCTCAGGCTCCGTCTCCGCGAGCTGCTGAGCGCGGTGCAGAGCGTCCGCCAGGCCCAGATGCTCGAGGGGGTCGTTCAATAACGCGTAGCCATGCGGCAGGGACGGCACCGGTGGCGTCTCTACACCGCAGAATGCCTTGGCCCACTCGGGACCGAAGACGCCAGCGACAATGGACGGGCGTTCCCGCAGGAATCGGGAAAGGGCACGTGCGTCGTAGAGATCGACGTCTATGTCGTCCTGATACCGCTCCTGCAAGGCGACGAGTTCGTCTTCCACGGCCGTGTCATCGACGATGCACCCTGTTGCCAGGACAAAACGCACCGTATTGAACCGACGCTCGGACCACCCCTCTTCGGGGGTCGTAGTGCGGGATGGACCGGTGAAGTCGGTGACGGCCGCACGGAGCGCGGGCGCGGACAGGGAGACGATCCTGCGCACCTGGTAGACGTGCGTCTTCCCTTTCCGCCTACCAATGAGATCGAGTCCGCCCTGGTCCTGTCCGGATCGGCCGTAGCCGCGGATGTCGTTCATCCCATCGACAAGCCACATGACCTCGCAGACCACGCGTTCGAATACAGGCGGGGACAGCTCGCCGAAGGGCAGCGCATCGGGGGCAGAGAGGGGCGGGGTGAGGGGTAGTTCGCTGCGCCGGCTGACAAGCGCACTGAGACGGATTTCCTCCGCGGGCAGCCTCGCAGCCATCCTGCACTCCTTACTCGCCACTGACCTGCGGCGCTTGCTCGCCTCCGGCAGGCACGGCGGACGTTACCGGAACGTACGCCGCAGATCTGCGACGCTGCTTCGGGGCTGGGTTGCCATCTGGTGTGGCCGCTTTTCCCCGGGACTGGGTGCGTCTTAAGGCGGGGAGATCGGGCGGAGGACAGGGGGGAGTGCTTGGAGCAAGGCCGACATGCGTATGACAGCCGCAGCCGACACAAGGAGCGGAATGCATCCGTCCGGTTGTCAGTGGCAGGTGGCACTCTTTGAGCATGGCCTTCCGGGGAAAGTGTCATATCGAAGGTATTCCGACGTACACGGGCGGTGCTCCATGGGCGGTGGTCGGGTGATACGCGTGCATCGCAGGGACCTGCCGTCTCCTGACGGCTGCCGCTGGTGTGGCGACGATCCGGGCCACCACGGGTCTCAGTGGGTGGCTTCGGCCGGCCTGCATACGTGGGAGGCGCCGACGCCGCAGCAGCGGCTGATGCGTATGAAGGCGCGGCGCGCGGCGCGTCAGGCCGGGGCGGCTACCAAAGATGCGGCCCCGCGTCCTGCGCGCGACTGACGAGAGCATCGAAGACCGTGGACAGGGCGGCGGGGATGCGGTCCTGCGCGAGGTGGGCGGCGATGCCAACCATGAGGTCTTCCTTGTTTTTCGGTCCCTCAGGGGAACCGCCCTTGAGCAGGTCCAGCAGATGCGAGCTGAACTTGCCAGCCCGCAGCTCTTCGATCTCCTGAGGCTGCCAGGGGCCGCGTTCGGCGTTCGGCCTCCACAGCGCGTTGGCTGTTTCGGCCCAGTCGTCGTTGGTGAACAGGTCTTCGAGCTCGTTGGGGGAGCCAAGGTAGAGACACTCCTGCTTGAGGTCGAAGCCGTGCTCCTTGAGCTTGTCGTCGCGGAAGACGTGCCTTTGGTTGGTGCGGCTGTCTTTGTCGACTACGAAGGCGACGTCGCGCCCGTGATCTTTGAGGAACCGGGCGAATCGCAGCGCGCCTTCGTTGCTGCCGCCGGCCCACAGGCAGATCCCGGCGGACTGGATCGGGAAGCCAGCGTGCTTGCGGAAGAGGATGGGGAACGCGGATGTCTCGGATACGCCCTCCACGGCGACGAAGAACCGCTCGTGCAGGAGGACGCTGTTGCGGAACCCCAGTGTTGTCGCGATCGTCGACAGGTGTCGGCGTACGTCCTTGTCCGCGCTGTCCTCGCTCAGGACCTCCGCCCGAACCCGGCCCTCCTGGGTACGCAGGTGCACCACGGAGGAGATGTCGACGCCGTCGATCAGGTTGAGCGAGTGCGTCGCGACGATGACGCGCGCGTTAGGCCGCGAGGACTGCAGTTGGAGGAGCGCCATGATGCGCCGCTGATGGGAGTAGTCGAGGTGGGTGTCGGGCTCGTCGTAGACGAACAGGACATCCGACTCGGGCGTCTGCGTGGCGTCGTGCTGCCCCAAGAGTTCGTTGCTGCTCTCCCACAGGGCCAGCGAGATCCGGCGCGAGCGGCCGGTGCCGGCAGACGACAGCGGGAAGCGGCGGCCCTGGGAGTCCAGCACGTTCAGCTCGACGCCGACCAGGGTCGGACGCACCTGCACCTGGGGAGCCAGCTCCACCGACGGCAGGGTGCACCGCTGCGCGATGTGACTGCGGATGCTGTCGATGTCCTCCTTCAGCGACTCAGCGAGATAGCCCTCAAGGTCCGTTACCCGCTTGGCCACCTCGTCGGCCCGCGTGTATTCCCGCAGCCGGGAGTTGAGCAGACTCTGGATCACGGCCTCGGGTGCCTGGACGGAGTCTCCCTTGAAGTACACCATCGTCGGCAGGGCCGCGGCCACCTCGGAGGCCGCCGGCACCCACGCGTCCACCTGCTTTAATTGCTGAGCCAACGCCCGAAGCGGCTGCTCCCAGCTATTCCTGGCACTCGCCTGCCCGACCGGCTCGACCCCGTGAACCGCCGCGAGCTCCTTCAACCCCGGCAGCTTCACCGCCGCCAGGTCACGCAGTTGAGGGTCCTGGCAGACACGTCGGTGGACCTCGAGGAACATGCCTGCCTCCGGCCGGAAACGCCGCCGGATTCGTACCTGCTCGGGCAGCTCGAGACGCAGTTGCTCCTCGGCATTAAGGCTGAAGCTGCCCGTCACGACCGTCTGGGGCACACGCGCGTGCAGGGCGGCTGTGTCGCCCTCTGGCTCCTGGAGATCGCCGTCGCCGACGTAGGTGAGATCGTGCTCGCTCAGTGCTGTTCCGTGCAGCAGGAAGTTCAGCGCGTCCAGAAGAGCGGTCTTCCCGCCCTCGTTTTGCCCGGTCAGAATCGTCTGGGAAAGGACCGGAACCCCGGCGACGTCCGCAAGGCAGCGAAAGCCCTCAACGGAAACGGAACAGATCTGCACGCGTGCCTCAACTCGACGACGATGGACGGGACCTGGATGGGTGCGTCAGCCCGAGACACGGCGGTAGACGTAGCGACCCTTGACGAAGCGAGCCAGGAATCTGCCCTTGCTGGGAGCCGCCATCAAGGCCGTATGCACGTCCGCCGGCACGTCGACGTAGCGGTACACCCCTCCGCTGTGAAAGGCGACCTCAAGCACACGCTCCTGCTGGCTGTAGCCCACCGACCGGACATTCGAGGAGCGAACCTGCTCGTGCAACAAGGCGCCTCCTGCGGCCAACGTGTCAGGCGTTGCGTGATCGACCGATAGTAGCGCCGCCCGGGCGGAGTTGGCAGAAAACGCCCGCCCTCGACCCGTCCCGGCGCTCGGGACGAATGCACAGCGGCTCATCGGCGTGAACGCGGAGATCTGGCCGCTCACCCGTCGTGCTCAGGGCCACGCTTGCCCCTGAGGGTGCCTGCCGCCAACGTGGCCTGAGGGGGTGTTCTGGCGTGTGAGGGTGACGGACTTTACCAACCGTCACCTGGGTGTGTGGGACGTTCGCGTGGAGTGGTCCGTGGGTGTGGGGAAGGGGTGTGGACTCGGGGCCGGGAGTGCCGCCAGGGGGCGGCCCTGGGTCCGGAGAGAGGCGGCACGCGGGTGGGTGGTCGGTTGGTGGTGGGCGAGTTACGGGTGCAGGAGGTCGTCCGCGGGGGCGGGCGGGTGTCCTACACGGTCGTGGACACGGACTGCTCGGTGGTGGCGGAGGCGGACGGGTTCCTGCGCACCTGCCGGGCGGGCACGGACCGGACGTACGCGTATGTGCTGGTAGATCATCTGCGGTGGCTGCGGTTCGCGGGCCTGGACGCAGGGGCGGTGTCGCTTGAGGATTTGCGGCACTACATGGCGGCACTCGGGGCGGATTATCCGGGGCCGTTCGGGCTGCCGTGGCGGGAGAACAAACGCCCTTACGGGCACAGCGCGTTGAAGACCGCGGCGGCCTGCCTGAAGGGCTTCTACCTCCACCTGGGCATCCGGGGCATGAACCCGTTGTTGGCGGAGGCGCTGCGTGTGACCCGGCTGCCGACGCGGGCGGATAGGCGGCGGGCGATGCTCGGGCACGTCCTGCACAGCATGCCCGCGAACCCTCTGGCTCCGGCGGAGCGGGTGCGCCGGCATCCGAAGATGCTGCCCGAGGGCGCCCGGGATCTGCTGCTGAGGGCGGTGTCGTGCGCGCGGGACCGGATGGTGGTCACGTGGCTGGCCGACGGCGGTTTCCGGATCGGTGAGCTGTGCGGGCTGCGCCTGGCCGACCTGCACCTGCGCGAGCAGGCCGCGTGCGGTCAATGCCGGGGGCCGCATGTGCACATCTGCCACCGCGAGGACAATGCCAACCGGGCCCGGGTCAAGACAAAGACACCATGGACCTGGCAGGACAACGCCGTAAGCGGCGGGACGGTGCGCCGGGCGAGCCCGGCGATGATCCACACCTACTTCGAGTACATCACCACCCAGTACCCCGCCCAGAGCGTTCACGGCATGCTCCTGGTCAGCCTGCACGGCCCCTCCCGAGGCCAACCGTGGACCACCGCCGCGGCCCGGGGCATGCTGCGCCGTGCCGCGGCCCGTGTGGAGATCGGCCGGATGGTCCCGCACGCCTTCCGGCACAGCTTCGCCACCGCGGTGCTGGACGCCGCACGCGGCAACGCCGTGATCGCGCGGGAGGCCGGCGGCTGGGCCTCGGCCGCGACCGTCGAGCAGGTCTACGGCCACGTGGACGTCCACGACCCGGTCTTCACCGCGGCGCTGGAGCAGGTGTGGGGTATGTGGTCTCAGTGGATCTGAAATGCAGTGGGGTATCTGATGGCCTCTTACCTGCCCTGCTTCATGAACTGAGAGAGCAGGTGGGTGTACTGCAACAGGGTCTTGACCTGACTCTTTGGTGGACGGCGCGTCAGATAGTGCTCTATGTAGGGCATTTGAACTGGGATGTTTCAGGAGCTGCAACTGTGCTCCAATGCCCATGAGCCCGGCGGCCTCTGCGTGAGCGGTTGGCCCGTAGGATCCGGCGGGCGTCGATCAGGCCCCGCCACAGGTCGTCGGTGTCAACGGGCAGCATCTCGCCGTGGTGGAGCATCCGCGGGTCGTTGTCGCGGACGGGTGTGCCCAGCGGTGCGCAGTCCTGCAGGTCGGGCGCGGCCAGGATGTGGTGGGCGAACTCGTTCCAGCCTTCCTTGGTGGTGAGCCGGGCGGGCCGGTAGGCGCCGGTGACCGCGATGCCGTGGGGGAGCGGAGTGGACCGGATCAGGTCCAGGCGGTTCATGCGGGCTCCTTCGACGGGTCATCAGGGACAGGGGTGCCAGTGGGCGGCCGGCTGTCGGCCCGGGGCGGAGCGGTGAGGTTTCGGAACAGGCCTGCGGCGCTGGCGGCCAGTCGAGGCCGGGAAGCTCTGGCCCGTTTGTCGGGGGAGCCGAGTCCAGGGGTTTCGTCGTCCGGGGTGTCTGCGGCTGCGGCGGGTGCGGGCGTCTGCCCGGAGGCGGGTGCGGCGGCTGTGGAGACCGTCGGTGGCGTCGCGGGCGACCACTGGCCGGGGAACAGGTTCTTCACCGACGCGTCCAGCACGCGTGCGGCTGCCACGGTCTCCGGGGTGGGGAGTGTGATGCCCTCGTAGGGGTCGACCTCGGGCACTCGCACCGGCAGGTCGGGACCGGTGAACGGGGCAGCGGGCCGTGGGCGTCGCCCTGTCCTGTCCGGGGCGGGCTGGTCCTTGGGGCCGCGGCGGGCGCGCTCGCGCAGTTCCCGTACCGCCTGGGCGATGGCCTGCTGCTGCTCCTTGGTGCTGCCCCGGGCCAGGTGGTGGGCGGTTGCGACCTCCCACTCATACTGGGTCCACTCGTCGCCGATCTGCTTCTGGTGGATGAACTCGGCCTCGGCCCACTGCCCGTCCCGGTGGTCGTACAGCCACACGTACCGCGGCACGTAGGGGTGGTGGCGGATCTCCCAGCGGTGTCCCTGTCCGGTGATGCCGGTGTGCAGCCGTGCGTAGGCCTGCAGGGCATCGCTGTTGTAGGTGCGGTTGTTGATGGTGACGCCCTTCTCGGTGATTACCCGGCGCTCGCACAGCAGCAGCTTGCGGTTCTGCTCTGCGCTCAGCGGCAGCGGCACCTGTCCCTCGCAGGCCACCAGCACCGAATACATCTGGTTTGGGGTCAGCTTCATGCCCGGCAGCAGGGGGCTGCGGAGCCCGTCGTGCGGGGTCTGCTGCCAGCGCAGGGCGATCCACTCGTCCAGCAGGTCCTGCAACTCGTTGATGCTCCACAGTGGCTGCTGCGCGACCAGCTTGCCGCGCTTGGCCAGGCTGGAGCCGGTGTAGCCGGACACGTACTGGCAGAACATCTTCTTGATCGCCGAGAACGTCGACTCGATGACCGCCTTGTCGGTGGGGGTGCGCTCCCGCGCGGGCCTGACCGAGATCTGCAGAGAGGTGCACACGTCCACGAAGTGCTCGCTGCGGTAGATCGACCCGTGGTCGACGACGACCATCTTGGGACGGATCACCGGGCGGGCGGCCGCGCCGGTCATCCGCGGATCGCAGGCCACCAGGTCCGCGTAGGGCAGGTCGGACCGCTCGGCCAGGGCCAGGGGCGACCAGCCGGCCCGGCCTGGCATCGGGGCAAGGGCCTGCGCGAGCAGGAGCGTCGCGTCGAATGTCCGGGTGGCGCGCCCGCCGAGCCTGCGGCCGCGCGGCCCCCGGCCCGGGCTCTTGGGCACGATCATCGCGCCGATGATGCTGCGGGTGGCCACGTCGATGGCGCAGGTCAGCTCCGCGCTCACGGTGAATCCGTCGTCGCCGACCGCCAGGATGTCCAGGCCGGTGGAGTCGATCTGCACCTGCTCGCCCAGCATCGTCGCCGTGGTCGGTGTGAACGGCGACGCGGGGGAGTTCTCCTGGTCGAGTCGGTTCCGTACCGGGGCCTGCAGATAGGCGGCGGAGATCCCCAGACGCTTGATCAGCCGGTAGAACGTCGCCGGTGAGATTGCCAACTTCTTGTACTCGGAAGGGTGTTCTGCGTGGAGAGCGGTCAGCAGCCGCTCGTAGACCCGGTTCGCCCATCCCGAGGACTCGCCGACCGCGAGCTTGACTTCGCGCAGCAGCAGCTGGATCACCCGCTCGTCGGTGCGGACCTGCCCGATAGCGAGCCGCGCGAGCCCGGCCACGCCTTGGTCCTGGTAGGCCAGGAACTTGCGCCGGATGGTGCTGTTCGACACACCGCGCCAGCCCAGTGCTGTCAGCTCCGCCGCTTTGGCGGCGAACCGCTCCCGCTGCGACCTCGTCGTCTCGTAGGCGGAGCGCGGCTTCGTGCCTGCTGCTGAGTCGGGCGGGACTCCGTCGCGCAGCTCGACCAGATGCCATTCCCACGCGCGGATCCGCTCGCGCCTGCCCTGATCAAGCACGTCGAGGATGTCCACGTCCGGGACCTGCTGCAGCGGCCTGGGCGCGCCGACCGCGTCGAGGACCGCGAAGTCCGCAGCACCGGTCAGCACCTGGAGGAGCACGGCGGCCGACCTGCAGGGCTCCTGTTCGCACAGCAACTGCACGCTGGGGCCCCGGACACCGGCGACCACGTACTCCTCGCCGTCGAACCGGACCCGCTGGCCGGGCTCGAGAGCGCACACGGCCGCCGAGCTCTCGGCAAGTGGCGGTGTGCTGTCCTGGGTGACGGTCACGTGTCCTCCGTACTGGTCCACACGGTCGATGTCGGCAGTAGCGGCCGGCTCCAGTCGGTCATCAGGTCACCGGTCCAGAGCAGGTGGTAGGCACGGGAGTTGCTGCCCGGCAGTAGGCCTGCGGCTGCCACGCCGTCCTGGAGTGGGCGCGGCACGCTGAAGGTCTTCCGTAGTGCGGTCCGTACCTGGGGGTCGCCGAACTCGGGGAACCTGAACGCTGCGGCGCGTTCCAGGCTGGCGATCCGGATCCCGTCAGGCGGCCCGAGCTCGCGCAGGGCCCACCCGGCAGCTTCAGCAGCCACCTGCAATGCCTCGCGTTCGTACCGCCCCCGAGTTCCGGGCCGGGCCGGGTGGACGACCGCCAGGCGCCGCCCGGCGCAGGTGCGGGCGAAGAACACCGTTGCCACCGTGCCTCGTTGGTCCTCATGCTGCCATCGCAGCCGCACCCGGGACGCGGCGAAATCCGCAACCGACGGATCGAAGTCGAGGAACACGGCGCCTCGGCGCTCCACCTCCGTACCGCACTCCACGAGAGCGCCGGTGGTGGATGCCCACCACCCCGTCGCGATGCCCTGCCGCCCCGGATAGGTCGCAGGGATCGACGACAGCGCCTCCTCCAGCACCTCCCCGCGCAGGACTCGCGGATCAACCCACGACGCCCCGTCCTCGCCGGAGCTCACCGAGGCCCAGACATCCACCCTGAACTCCTCTCCGCCGGCTCTGTGCCGGAGCCCGGCGCATCAGTCTTGAGTACTGCCGACTCCGGCTGCTGGTACCCATGGCCGACGACCGCATCGGGCTGCTGGCCCGCTTTCTGCGCACTGCGGCTCCCTTCACAGGAAGGGCCGGTCGAACGGGCTGGCCACCGGGCCGGAGGGCAGGCAGCTGAGCTGCTGCGTCGAATCCAGCGGTGCGATCCGTGTGTGCGG
This sequence comes from Peterkaempfera bronchialis, assembly GCF_003258605.2. Lineage (NCBI taxonomy): Bacteria > Bacillati > Actinomycetota > Actinomycetes > Kitasatosporales > Streptomycetaceae > Peterkaempfera > Peterkaempfera bronchialis. Next base: position 19,391 of record NZ_CP031264.1, on the reverse strand, counting down.
TGCGACCAGCACGGCCCGCCCCAACTCACCTCTGCGCCTCGGCTCCGGGCCCGGCACCGGCTTGTGGCACTCCATCCACCGCCTCAGCACTCCCCGGTACCTGGGGCCCAACTCCTGTGAACTGCGAGCGAACCAGCCCTCGTAGGAGTCCGCCGTCAGCTCCCGGCCGAGCCGGCGACGTTCGGCCTGCGCCAGGACGCGGGCGATGCGCACGGTGTGCGGGTAGAGCAACAAGGAGGCAGCACGGGCCTCCCCGAGACGGTCGGCCATCACCCGGAGCCTGTCCGGCGCGCTCGATTCGGCTCTGCTCATCGTGCGCGCGTCGGCGAACAACGCGCGTGCGGTGCGGCCCAGGCACCGCACCATGGCCACCCGCTGGCGTTCCGCTGCCAGGATCTGCGGCCAGTCAGCCACGTCGATCCAAGGGGTCTGCGGATCACGGGAGTTGTCCGACCACCGTGCGTGCCGGGCGCACAGGTGCCAGGGGTCCGCCACCATCATCCAGGCCGGCTCACCGATGCCGCGGCGGCCGCGCACAACCCGCAGGCCCGCACGAGATAGCCGTCCCGCACCGCCCACGGGAACGACCAGGCGGGAGTTCCGTCACCGTCGTCGAGCAGGTATGCCGCGCCCAGGCTCGCGAGCGCCCGCCGCATCACCTCCAGCGGACGGCTGGCCAGCGCGGCCAAGCGCTCGGCGGCAGGACGGTTGAGGTAGAGCTCGGTCAGATGCGGCGCGACAGCCCTCGTGCTGCCCTGCCCGACCTCGTCCAGCAACTGCTGGACCTCGAGCCCGTTCCGGCCGGCCAGGCGGGTCACATAGGAACCGGTCGACTCGCCCGCCATGAACCGGACGTGCAACGGCAGCTCGCGCACCCGTACCCGATCCAACCCCGCCACCGAATCCATGACCCTCCCTCGCCTCTGCGGCCATGGCTACCACGCCGAGCGGCGCGAGGAGCAGGAACAGGGAAAAGAATCCTGCAAAGCGCGCCAATTCTTGACAGCGATCTGCCGAATATGAGAATGGCTGCCCTGGCGGCCGAATGGGAGAACTGTTTCCTCGCGCCCGAAGGGCCGCCGCCGCAGAAGGCGGCCGAAGCGGTCGGCCACCGCACGGCGGGGCGCGGGACACCTCACCTTCGGCCGCCTGGCGGGGCGACTCCTGTCCTGCCTGCTGAAACCCGGCTGAGGGCACTGGCTCGGTGAGCCGCGAGGCGGCTCCCCGGCGCCCGCGGCTCAGCCGATTCACGCGGAACAGCGACCTCAAGGCGAACCGAACGAATCAGAATGACATCTACGCTCCTGAACGCGCCACCCCGGCAGTCAAATCGACGAGAATTCCAAAGCCCGCTTGACAAGGAACACCGGAAAGCCGATCGAATTGGTGTCCGGAGCGGGGCACGAGCCATGCAGGCACGGCGACCGCCCCGCCGATCCAGCTGCCGGTCGCCGAGGACGCCCACGTGCCCCACAAGCCCATCCGACTACGCCCGCACCAACAACGCGCCGTCAGCGCCATCACCGCAGGCCTCCAACGCCACTCACGAGTGACCGTGGTCGCGGCCTGCGGCACCGGCAAGACCGTCATCGCCCGGGCCAGCGCCGACACCTACACCCCCCACGGCAACATCCTCGTGCTCGCCCCCAGCCAGGATCTGGTGGCGCAGACAGCACGCGAGTGGGACTGCGGCCGCCCGGACGAGAAGCACATCGCGGTCTGCGCCTTGCCCCCGTCCGGCCGAGGCGCCCTGTGCATCCCCTTCACCACCAGCCCGGCCGAACTCGCCCGCCGTGTCGCCGACCACAGCGGCCCGACCATCGTCTTCTCCACCTACCAGTCCCTACCCGCGATCGTCGAGGCCCACCGCCGCCACGGCTTGCCGGAGTGGGCCCTCGCCGTCGCTGACGAGGCCCATCACACCACCGGCAGCCTCGACAAGAGCTGGGGTGACATCCACGATGATGCCCAGATCCCCGCGCAGCGCCGCCTCTACATGACGGCGACGCCACGCCGCTGGAGCCACCCGAAGTCCAGAAAACCCGGCGCGTACAAGCAACCACTGGCATCGATGGACAACCCTGGAAGCCATCGCAGCCTCCTCGAGCGCAGCGATGCCGCTGCTGCGCCTGGTCTCGACCCAGGTCGCTCCCGCCGACACCTTTCTCTCCATGCTCCGCTCCGGAGCCGACCGGGACACTCGTGCCGCACTGGCCCGGATGGAGAAGATCGCCGGAGACGAGAACGGCGCGGACGGCACGGCGAAAGACCGCGAACTGTTCATGGCACTGACTCCGTCGCAGCGCCACCAACTGGTCGACGCCATCACGGTCGATGACGGCGCCCCGGTGATGTCGGACCTGAACCCTAGTCTGGCCAAAGAGCTGGGGATCACACCGAGCGACCACGCTCAAGCCGCTCTCGACGACATCAAAGGGTGGTGGTACGGCATGGCTGTCGGACTGCTGGAGCGCAAGAACCCCCAGCGCAAGCGACCTGCGGTCAGCGCCCAGGAGCTCATGTGCCGCAGGGACGAAGTCCTCGACCGGTACGCCGGAAAGAACCTGCCGATCACTGAGACCCTGCGCAACCTCACCCAGGCCGAGATCGCCGGCTACGAGGACCAACTCGTCGTGAATCAGATGCGATGGATCAGCTTGCCCGATCCGGAGATCGCCATGCACCTGCGCGAGTACCACTACGCACGCGCCCAGCGCTCCGAATGGCTGCGCACCTTCAAGATCACACCCGAGCGGCTCGGTGAGTACGAGCAGGAACTGCACGACGAGTGGGAGCACGTCTTCCGCCGTCGCACCCGCCGCTTCCACGGCGACATGCCCGCACCCGAACGCGAGTCCCTCGGCCAGGCCGTACTGGACGACACCATGGACAGGGCCGCCGACAGGCCCGCCCGCCCCGGCAGCATCACCGCGCCGTGGATCGGCCGCGGCACCATGCACAGCCTGGCCGACCAAGCGGACACCGCGGTCCCGGACCGTGCCGTCGGTTGGCACCCGGACTACAAGGACCTGTGCAAGCCCCGGGAAGAGACGCAGGACCAGTGACCACGACCCCTCATCACCGCGTTCCCGAGGCAGAAGCCCTCTTCAACCCCGCCTTCGGCGCCTATCTCCTGGCCAGCAGCGTCCACGCCGCGGTCAAGAAGGTGGAAGGCCCTCTGCCGTGGCCCAGCGCCTTCCTCGTCCTCCCGCTCGTCCTTCCAGAGGACACCCGACGCTCACTGCCGGGTAAGTCCACTGTGACCCTCATGGCCTGGGCCCACGCCAACCCGCGCCACCAGGCGGCCTTCGCCGAACGAGCTGCCGCACTGACCGACTACACCCGCGCCAGCCTGCGCACCGCCCTGCGCCATCAGGCCATAGGCACCAGTCCGCAAGGCCTGACATGCCCCCGCGCTCCGAAACCTTCCTCGCAAGCCCCCGGCGAGGAGGTCGCCGAATGCGCACGCGCCGCCGTACTAGTCGGCCGCTGGCTTGCCACGACAGACCCGGCTCGCGCCTTCACCGTTCTCGGCGTCCGTCCCTGACCCGCCCCGTACAAGGAGTTCTGGAACCGCCATGCAGCTGCTCGCCCTGGCCATGTACCACCGAGACGGCGGGACAGCCCCGAGAGTCCTGCGTTTCCGTCCCGGGGCGCTGAACATCATCACGGGTGAGTCCGAGACCGGGAAGTCCGAGGTGCTCGACATCGTCGACTACTGCCTCGGACGAAGGACACCGAACCTGCCCGACGAGCCGATCGACCAGACCGTCGGCTGGTACGCACTCCTCGTCGTCTTCGGCGACGGGAGCCGCATGGTCCTGGCCCGGCCCCGTCCCGTCGGCGCCTCCACACTCCACGCCATGGTGCAGACCGGCGACAGCCGACTCGATGTCCCCGCGATCGGCGAACTCGTCCCCAACTCCAACGTGGCGGCTCTGCGCAGTGAGGTCAGTGCCAGGCTCGGGATCGAGGACTTCCGCTTCCAGCCACCTGCCGGCGCCGGGCGGAATGCCTTCGACGTCTCGATCGCCCACGCGGCCCTGCTCTGCTTCCAGAACCAGAACGAGATCGCCGATAAGAAAGCGCTGTTCCACCGGCAGACCGAAACTGGAATGACGCAGACGCTCAAAGACACGCTGCCTTACTTCCTCGGGGCCGCGGGCCCCGAACAAGCCCTGCGGCGCCACCACCTCACGGAAGCGGCCCGTGCCCAGCGTGCGGCGCAACGCAAGTACGACGACGCCCTGCGCCACCAAGCCGCAACCGAGGCCAACGGGCTCGCCTTGGTGCGCCTCGCGCAGAATGAGGGACTGCTCACCGACGTTCCCGCCGCACCGAACACCACCCAGGTCGTCGATCTTCTGCAGCAGGCACTGGCCGCCTCGCCGCGAACCGCAGCACCGCTCAACCTGTCCGACCGGCGTCAGGGACTGAACGACGAACGCCGCACGCTGCGCGATCAGCTCCAGGAGTACGACGAGGCCCTGGCGGCAGTCGACCGATGGCAGCAGCAGGGGCGCGCCTTCACCGGGGAACTCCACCTCCAGCTTGACCGCCTCAAGACGCTCGCCCTGCTCGGCCCCGAGCACCAGCACGACACGAGCATCTGCCCGATGTGTACCCAGCCTCTTCCGCAACCCGACCCGTCGGCCCAGGACATCGCCGAACTCACCGGCCACCTGGCCGAGGAACTTGCCCACGCGCAGACTCTGCAGCCCGTTCGTGAAGAGCACCGGCGCACTTTGCGGGCCGAACGCGACGGCGTCGCCGAACGCCTGCGGCTCAACGGAGTGCAACTGCGAGAACTGATGGCCAGCGACGAACGGATGCGCAACCTGCAGGAACAGAACCTCCGCATCGCGCACGTCCAGGGACGGATCGCCGAAGCCCTCACCCGTACTGGTTCGGACAGCGACATCAGCAGGCTGCGCCACAACCTGGCTTTGGCCGAGGAACAGACCGCCGCGCTCCAAGTCCTCGCGGATGAGGACGACGTGGCCGCCGAGACTGAACGCTGCCTGGCCGCTATCGCCACCGACATGACGGCGTGGGCGAAACGCCTCGACCTCGGACAGGCCGCAGACGCGACAGAGGTGAGCATCAGTCTCAACCTGCTCAACGTCGTCGTCAGGCGCCCGGCCGGCCGACTGCCCCTCACCCGGATCGGCAGTGCCAAGAACTGGATTGGCTACCACCTTGTGGCCCATCTTGCCCTGCACACCTATCTGCGGCGCAACGACCGGCCGGTACCCGGTTTCCTCATGCTCGACCAGCCCACTCAGGCGTTCTTCCCCGAGAGGCCGCGCGACGCCTCAAAGATCCAGGACGCCGACTGGGCCACCGTCACCGCCTACTTCACCCTCCTCAACGAGGTGGCACAACTCAACGAGGGCAGCCTCCAGATCATCGTCAGCGATCACGCCAACCTGCCCGACAGCTGGTTCCAGGACGCGGTCATCGCCAACTGGCGCCCCGACGAGGACGGGAACCGAAACGCCCTCATTCCCCCGGGGTGGCTCGGCTGACGGTTCGCCGGCTGTCGGGCTCGCCGTCCGGCAGCCGCTGCATCCCGTATGCCAGGTGCCGACCGGTAAGTCCTCCGTCCGCCCACCACGGTGCTCCAACTGATGAAGCCGCCATCGCCGGGACTCGGCCTACTTGCGACCGGCCGCTGCGGCTGGAGGGACAGGTCGTTTTCCGGTGTGTCCGAGTGCGGCCAGGGGGCGTTGTCCAGGCGGACATGGCGCGGCCTGGCAGAGCGGTCCGCCACCATGAGGTATCCCAAGGACGGCCATGGCAGGGGCCAAGCCCCGCAAGGACGACAAGGACGACAAGGACGACAAGGCTAAGGCGAGCAGGGAGAGTCGACTGCAGGGGGAGAGGCAGCCGCAGGCCGAGCGGTTCGGCAGCGCCGTGCGCGCCGACCTGTGGCTGGTACACCTCGATGTCCGTGCCGCCGGGAACGGACTGCTGCTCACCGTGTCCCCGGCAGAGGTGGGCTACCCCGCCATGGCGCGGCAGCTGCGCCTGCGCAACGGTGGCGTCCTGACCCTGCGTGAACTGGCTGCAGCGTTCCGCGCCGGCACTGAGTACCGGTGGGGAGTCGGCGACCGGCGGTTCGCCAAATTCCGTACCGAACCTTGGTGCTACGCCGCAGACCCGGTGGTGGAACAACCTGTGGCCCGGTGCTGCTGCGGGCCCGTTCCCGTTCCACCCGGAGGTCGGCGCGCAGTAGGACCGGGACCGAGTAGAACTGTTCAGCGTTGCGCATAGCGAACGCGATGTCCGCGCTCAGCGCGGTGAGCTGGGTCGCGTTGAGGCCGGGCACGCGCGCCTGGCCCTTGGCGAGGTTGCCGAGCACGTAGGTGTCGACCAAGGGGCCGCACTGCGGAGCACCGTGGCTTTCTGCTGGCGAGGAGTCATCTTCTTCACCTCCTTCCGGGGTTGGTAACCGATCACGGTCCCACCAGGTATTGACAAACCGGGGCGGATCACCTCACTGGGCATGCTTGTACGGCTTACTAAAAAGGCGTGGAAAGTGTCGGTGGGGAGGCGTAGAGTCGCCCTAGCGTTTCAAGTTAGATCAATAGGCGTGGAGGGTGTGGGTGTGTTCGTGACGACCGGTCAAGCCGGGACGGCCCTGGGGTGCTCGATCCCGACGGTGAAGAAACTGATGGCCACGGGGGTGGTCCCCGGCGTGCGCGACACCGGTCGGCAGGTGTTCCCGCTGGCCGCTCTCCAGCAGTTGCAGGCCCGCCCGGCCGCCGACCTGACCGTGTTCGGCACGCCCGAGGTGGCGGTGCTGCGCTCGGACGCCCCGGCCCGGGTGGACGAGCCGGACCGCGACTGGATCGGCTTCGGCACCGCACTGGACCAGGCGCAGCTGCTGGCCGCGCTGTCCGGCTGGTGGCGGTGCGACCCGGCCCGGGTCGCGGCCGGCGCCGTGCTGCCGGTGACGGTCGCCGGGTTCGTCGTCGCGGTACTGACCGGCATTCAGGAGTGGGAGGCCGACGGCACCGTCGGTACCACCGGGCGCTACCGCTTCCCGAAGGCACGGCTGGCCGGCTACCTGACCGACCTCACTGCTCCCGCCAACACCGCAGACCCGACCGACCCGGAGTACGCCCGGCTGGCGGGCTTGCTGCTGGGCACCCGCCTGCCGTCCGTCTCCGGCGGCCCGATCGCCTACGTCCCCACCACGACCACCGCCGACCAGCCCGCCACCGAGGGGGAGTGACCCGCTGATGGACCGTAAGACGTACACCGCCGAGCTCGCCGGTCTGCGCGAGCTGCGCATCGAGATCACGGCCGCCGAGAAGACGGTCGCGGCCGCGCAGAAGGAGCTGGACAAGCTGACCGACCGGCGTGCGCGCCGGGTTGCCGGCCTGGCGGGGTACGAGGGCGCCCAAGCGCCGGCCATCGCGAAGGCCTCGGGTCTGTCGGTGGGTGACGTCGTGCGGATCGCCCCGTTGCTGGACCCGACCCCGGCCGCCGTTCGCGCCGCCAAGGCCGACGGCCAGGCCGCCGCCCCGACTCCGGCGCCCGAGGTGCCGGAGGCCGAGCCTGCCGTTGCGGTCGCCCCGACGCTGACGCGCCCGGCCCCTGCCGTCGAGCAGTTGGCCCCGGCCGTCCCGGTGACCGAGGCGCCGACCGAGGTCGAGGACCAGGTCGGCGCCGAGCAGCTCGCCGTGCTGCAGACAGGATCGGCCACATCGGCCCCCGGGGAGACAGAACCCGGCGTACAGGCAGCCTCCGACCGCACCACTACATCGATCCCCGGCGCCATTGGGCAGCATCCGGTCGCGCCGGTCGCTGCCGCGCCGCGTCCGGTGGTCGAGGCCGGTCCGCGTGAGCTGCCCACCCTTCCCGAGGGTCCGGCGGGTGCGCGGTTCGAGGCTGTCACCACGGGCCTGGTCTCCAAGCGCCCCAATTTCACGCAGCAGGCCCGCGCCACGGTGTTCCTGGACGCGGCCGCCGGGATGCTCGCGATCCGCGACCAGGTCGTCCGGGTCGACCTCGGCGCCCGCACCCCGGGCGAGATCCTGGACGCCGTCCAGGCCACCGCCCCCGGCACCGAGCGGGTCTACATCACCGCCGGTGCGCCGTGGCACGACGGCGCCGAGCGTTACTCCACGCTCAAGGACGCGGTCGCCGCCTGGCTGAACGCCCCGTCCGAGCGGTGGACCACCGCCGTCGGGTCGGGCCGGGACAAGCTCGCCGGGCACTTCGTCCACCAGCGCCAGCCGGTGGGCCGCTACGCCCCCGCGAGCGCGCCGGACAGCGGCAGCACCGAGATCCGGAGCATGGGGGAGTGGTTCGACCCGGACGGCGCGGACGTGGTGACCTGCCGTCAGGCGTTCACGCTGTTGTGGCAGGCGCTGCGCCGTCACTGGGACGACGCGGTGCTCATGGGTTCCCCGTCGCAGACCGGCCGGGACCTGTGGTCGCGCACCATCCCCACCACGGGCAAGTGGGCGGGCGGCTACCCGGTCCTGTCCGAGGAGCTGCGCGGGCTGCTGCACGCGACCGGTGGGCAGGGCCGCACCGAGTTGATCCTGCCGCCGCGGGTGCCGGAGCAGCTCCCGGCGCTGGTGGAGTACGACCGCACCTTCGCCTACGCCAAGCACCTGTGGAAGTCCCCGGTGGGTACCCCGCGCCGGATCACCGCGGCCGCGTTCGCCGCGATGAGCGAGGTCGAGCAGACGAAGGCGCTGATGTCGTGCTCGCACTGGAACGTGCGGGTGACCGTCCCGGCCGGGTGGAACCACGTCGGCCTGCTCCCGGCCCCGGTGACCGGGGACCGCGCCTGGGTCTACCCCTCGACGCCGGGGGAGACCTTCGTGACGTGGGCGGGCGGCGCGGAGATCCACCTCGCGCTGTCGAACCACCTCGCTCCCTGGCGGATCGAGGTCCTCGGCGGCCTGCTGTTCGAGGACGGCAAGCCGCTGGACGAGTGGGGCAAGCGGTTGAAGGCGGCCTGGGCGGACCTGACCAATCTGTCGAAGCTGCACGGCGACGAGCGCCAGCGCACCGCCGCGTACCTCGCCTCCCGCGCCGTTCGCTCGGTGCTGCTGTTCGGCCTCGGCGGTTTCGCGCAGCGCCCGCGCCTGGTCTCCGGCACCACGCCGATCGGCGAGGCGCTGCCGACCGGGGTGGAGATCCTGGGCCAGGACGAGAGCGTGGTGACGTGGCAGCGGCAGGCCGGCTTCTCCCGCGACCCGTACGCCCACCCCGAGTGGGCGGCCTACGTGTGGTCGGGGGCCCGGGCGGCGCTGCTGGACATGAAGTACCGCCAGGGCAAGGAGGTCATCGGCTACGCCGGGGCCCTGCACGCCAAGCCGGGCAGCGTCGTGTACTTCGGCACCGACGGCATCGCCTTGACGGAGCGCCAGATGTGGCCCTACCGGGGCGAGCCGGGCGACTACCTTCTCAAGGGCCACCTCACCGGCCCCGTCGAGCACCCGACCAGCCAGGAGGAGTACCTGAAGCTGCGCGGCCTGGGCCGCGCCGAACTCGCCGCGAAGGGAGCTGACCAGTGAGCCCGGCCGACCCGAACCAGCCGAACGAGGCCGCGAGGCTGACCCAGGAGCTGCTGGACCAGGGCTACAGCAAGCGCCAGGTCGCCAAGATGCTCGGCCGGGACACCTCGCTGGTGAGCCAGTTCTTCACCAAGGGCAAGGGCAAGGCGTTCGTCGGCGCGCTGCGCCAGGTCGTGCGCGCGGTGCGCGGCGGCGAGCGCGACACCGAGGCGCTGTCCGGGATCGCGGAGGCGAACACGAAGCGCCGCACCACCAAGGCGGGCCAGAAGGCCCGGGTGCGGGGCAAGGACACGGTCGGCAAGCCAGGCGAGTCGATGGCCGGCCGCGCGGGCAAGCAGGCCATCAAGTCCGGTGCCTCCCACCTCGCCCCGGTTGTCCACGAGACCGGCCAGGCCGGCGGCCGCCTCGCCTTCACCGTGCGGATGAAGGCCAACCAGTACGTCTACTCGGCCGGGTCGGAGAAGGACTCCGGCGGCGTGCGGCGCGGGTTCATCCCCCGCGCGGACGGCACCGAGGAGCGCACCTACGGCTCCGCCTCCACCGGCGGGTTCGACGCCGCCGAGTGGTCCCAGCGGGTCGCCGAGCACCACGGCGACGTGACCGAGGCGATGCGGGAGTGGCTGGTGGAGACCGGCCGCGCGGTCGAGGACGCCGACATCGCCTACCTCGAGGTCCGCGGCTGGATCCCCGAGGACCAGCAGTAGTGCGGGCGGCCTCTCCCCAACCATGACCTGGCCCCGGGGAGAAGCCGCCCGCACCGACCCTTCCACAGCACCACCCGTACCGGCCCCGCCGTCTCAGCATCCGAAGGAGAAACCGCCGCCGTGGAGACCACCACCGCCACCGCCGAGCAGGACGTACCGGCCGCGTTCCGCGCCGCAGCCGCCCAGCCGGTCCCCGCGCAGCCGTCCGGCACCGCCACGGTGAACCCGCTGCCGCTGCACTGGTTCCAGAAGGACGCGGTGGCGGCCGCGGTGCGCGAGGTGAAGGACGGCGGCCGCGCCACCGTCATCGCGGCGACCGGCTCCGGCAAGACCCTCATCGCGGCCGGGTGTGCCCGGCGCCTGGTCGCGCGCGGACGGGTGCTGGTGCTGGTGCCGACGATCGAGCTGCTGGAGCAGACCGCCGAAGCCTGGTCGCTGCGGGGCGGCCGCCGCGGCCTGGCCATCGCGGCCTGTTCGCGCGAGGAGGCGCTGGAGAGCGCGGAGGCCGGCGGGCGCGTCCACGCCCAGGTGACCACGCAGGCGGCCCGGATCGCCGACCTGGTCGCCAAGGAGAAGGCCGACGAGCCGGTCACCGTGTACGCCACCTACGCCTCGCTGGAGCGCATCGTCCAGGCCCACCGCGACTTCCGCCTGCCGACCTGGGACCTGGTGGTCATCGACGAGGCCCACCGTACGGCCGGTGCCGAGGGGAAGGCGTGGGCCGCGATCCACGACGACGCCCAGGTCCCGGCGAAGCGCCGGCTGTACTTCACCGCGACCCCCAGGATCGCGGACGACCGGCGGGCGAAGGACGGCCTGGCCGACCTCGCCGACGCCGAGGGCGCGGAGAAGCTGCCCGTCCTGTGCTCCATGGACTCGGAGGCCATCTACGGCAAGACCTGCTTCACCTGGACCCTCGGCCAGGGAATCGAGCACGGCTACCTCGCCGACTACCGCGTCCTGGTGCCGGTGGTGACGGACGAGGACCTGCGCGAGCTGCTGAACCTGCCCGCCGTCGCCGACCTGCGCTCCCAGCGCAGCAACGAGGAACTGCTGCGCCTCGCGTTGCAGATCGCGGTGCTGCGCGCGGTCGCCGACCTCGGCCTGCGCCGGGTCATCACCTTCCACTCCCGCGTCAGCGCGGCGCGAGAGTTCGCCGCCAGCCTGCTGGACGCCTCCCAGCTGCTGGAGGACAAGGACCGTCCGGAGCGCATCTGGGCGAAGGCGGTGGCGGGCACCGACCGCCTCAAGGACCGCCGCGCCGCCTTCACCGAGTTCAAGGCCCACACCGGCGACGACGGAGAAGAGTGCGGGATCCTCTGCAACGCTCGGCTCCTGTCGGAAGGAATCGACGTCAGAGCAGTGGATGCCGTGTGCTTCGCGGATCCGAAGTCGAGCGTAATCGACATCGTCCAGGCGGTGGGCAGGGCGCTGCGCCAGTCCTACCGGCAGGGCAAGGTGTCCTGGGTCATCATCCCGGTGTACCTGCCCACCCCGGAGGTGGGCGACGACACGGCGGCCGCGGACCCGGCCGAGGTCCACGACGCGGGCGAGGCCGTGAAGGCTGAGGCCGATGCCGAGATCGAGGCATCCTCCTTCCGTACGATCTGGCGGGTCCTGCGCGCCCTCGCGGCGCACGACGCCCGGGTGGTCGGCCGGCTCACCGAGCTGCGCGGCGCGCGTTCGCAGCCCGCCGCGCACACCACCGCGGCCAAGCCGGCCGAGGCCGCCGAGCCCGGCAGCGAGGGGGAGCAGCCGCCAGTACTGGCCGAGTCGCCGATCGAGTGGCTGCGGATCAACGCCTGCCAGCACGCCGCGAAGATCCTCCAGACCGTCAAGCTGCGGGCGTTCAACCCCCGGGCAGTCGAATGGCAGCGGATGCACGCGGTCGCCGCCGTGTTCCACCTGCAGCACGGCCACCTCGACCCCACCGACAAGGCCAAGCACGCCGAGCTGATCTCCTGGCTCACCCGCCAGCGCCACCTGAACGGCCAGGGCCTGCTCGATGCCGCCCGGGTCAGCGAGCTGGACGCGCTCGGCATGATCTGGTCGAAGAACGCCAACGCCTGGGAACGCGGCTACGCGTACGCCGCCGCGTTCCACCGCCAGCACGGCCACCTGGCGATCCCGGCGACCGCGAAGCTCGACGACTACGCGGTCGGCGCCTGGATGCGCCGCCAGCGCAAGGCCGCGAGCCTCACCACCGACCAGGTCGCCAAGCTCGACGCGCTGGACGAGCTGTGGCGCCTGGACCCGGACTGGAATCGCTCCTACCGCCGCCTGCTCGCCTACCTCGCCGCCGGCGGAACCCTCGACGGCCCCGCCAACCGCACCGGAGCCGCCGACGACCCGACGTTCCGGCCCGGCACCTGGCTGCGCAAGCAGGACAAGGCCCGCACCGAGGGCAAGCTGACCGACCACCAGGCCGCGCTCCTGGACGCGCTCACCCGGTACGCCGAGACCGTCACCGACTGACCTGCACCGCACGCCCCCGCGGTCTCGGCCCACCAGGCCGGGACGGCTGTCGCACCTCGTTCCCGACTTCCGGAGGTACTGCGCGATGACCGACACCACCCGCCCCGAACCGGCCCGCGCCGCCGCGCCTGAACGGCTGGAGCTGGCCCCATGCAGCAGCCGGCCCGCGCCCGCCGACCGGGATCTGGGCCGCCCGATCCTGGACTCCCCGCTGGTGCGCGGCGCGATGTGGCTGCGCTGGAGCGGCTACGACGGCATCCGCACCCTCCACCACGGCGCCAGCCTGGCCCGCGGCTGGGTGGAGAAGGACGTCGAGGGCTTGGACGGCTGGGTGGCCCTGGTCGAGGGCCGGATCGTCGGCAGCGCCCGCCCAGGCCTCGCTGTGACGGAACCCGTCGTGCACGCCGAAGCGTGGAAGGCCGGTGCGACTTTGCACGCCGCCCTCGCCCAGCACCCCGCCAAGGCCGACCAGTGCGACCCGTTCGCCGAGGAGGGCGAGGACGAGCCCGACGACCAGGAGCACGCCCTGCTCGGCGCCGTCCGCGCCCGGGTCCGCCGCCAGGCGGCCGGGATGACCCTGGAGACCATCCAGCAGACCCTGCACCGGGCCCGGGACGACGAGCGCGTCGCCGACCGGCACGCCGACGCCGGAGACGAGAGCGCCTACGCCACCGCGGCCGATACCTGCGCCGAGTGGCAGCGCGTCCGCGACCACACCGCCGCCACCCGGGCCGAGCGCTACGACCCCGACCACGACACCGCCCTCCAGCACGCACTGCGCCGGGAGGCCACCGGCAGGACGTCGCCGAATGCGCCCGCGAGGCCGCCCACCAGGCTCGCCAGATCACCGACACCGCCCACCGCCGACTCGGCGGCACCGCAGCCCAGCCCCTCTACACCGCTCTCGACCGCGCCGGCCTCTACATGCTGACCGACGACGACCACCAGGCCGTCCGCGACCTCACACGGCACCTCGACCCCGCCACGCTGCGCCAGGTCATGAGCTGGCTGGAGCGCACCCGTACCGCGGCCCTCGCGCTGCGCGGCACCGAGCAGCCCCCGCTGGCCCGGCCTGTCGTACAGCGCAGCCGGTTCTGACCACGGGACCTGCGGGCCGCTGACCGATCGAGCGCGCCGCAATGAGACCGCCGCCGAAAATCGGGGGCCGTGCAAGGGCTTCGCGGCCTATCGTGTCGGCCGTGACAGCGCAGCCGCAGCCCGGTACCGACCACGGTCTTGAGACGGTCCACATCATTGCCCAACGCGACGACGGGCTCGCCAAGGTGGCGCACCTGTCTTGGGCCCGCTCCAACAATCCGGGTGACGCCAGCCTCTACATTCGCCCCTTCCTCGGGCAGGGATGGACGGCGAAGGGTGCGGTGACGCAGGCAGTCCCCCTGGGCGCCGACATGACGGTAACCGCCGACCGCGAGGTCAACGCCGTGTTCGACGAGGCGAAGATCTCCCTGCACCACACCGGGCAGACCCACGTCTACGTCGGGCCCCGCCGCCCGCGGAACCGCCTTCCCGCCGTACACGGCCTTCCCCTGGACGATCCGGCCGGCGGCCACGTCGCGTCCATCGTCTGCTTCGACCTTGCGGAACTTCCGCTGCTGGAACGGGGACTCGAAGCGACCACGACCAACATCGACTACGTGGTCCCGGCCCCCGGCCAGGGCACCGCGCGACTCAACGTGGCCATTTTCACCGGCACCGACGAACAGAAAATGCGCGATCGGTACCAGTTCCTCCAGGATGCTCAGCTGCTGTACTTCGAGCGCGAGAAAATGGACCACCGCCTGTACTTCGGCATACGGTGCGGCTTCTTCGACGGACCGCTCCAGCACACCCCAGGGGTCACTGTGATCGGAGGGTGGGGACCAGGGGTAAGCACTACAGAGGAGATTCCGATGGTCTCGCTCTGGGTGGGCCCGAACTCGACAGAGCCCACAGATTGACGCTGCGCAGCTGATGAGCGGAGCATTCTGATGCTGAACAGCGAGGTGGCGGCCCACCACACGGTGGGCCGCCACCTCGCTGTTCAGCAGCGTGTCACTGGACTGGCTGTGCCGCCGGAGGCTTGACCAGGACAGCGGCGCGCGGGTCGGCGTCAGGCGCATGGAACAGCGTGGGCAGATCGTGGTCATCCAGGCCGGCCATCTCGACCGCAACCTGCCCGGAGGCGCTGGCACTCGTGATGGACTGCCCGTTGGCGATGGCCGCGTAGAGCTGCGCCGCGTAGCTGATCGCGTCGAGATCGCCGATGGTGTCGGACATCCCGATCGCGAACGGAACCACCTCCTGGTCCACCAGCCGCTGCGCCTGGGGTGCCGAGCTGCAGGAGTTCAGGACGACCAGCAGCGGCGGGTTGTCGGTGGCCGCCAGCGCCCGGCCGAACGCCCCGGCCGAGACCACAAGCCCGTCGTTGGGCGCGTCGACGTCTTGCTCGAAGACCAGCAGATGCTCCGCGCTGTGCCCGGTGAAGTGGACCACATGGGGCCGGAACCCGGTGAGCCCGTCCAGCAGATCGGCAGTCGTCGCCGACCCGCGCACGTCGAACTCGACCAGGTCGCGATGCAGCGAGCTGCGCACCGCGTTCCGGATCCGGCTTTGCTCGCGCCCGACCCGTAGGGGGTCACTCTCGCTCGACGCCCCCAGCATCAGGATCCGTAGCGGCTCCGCCTTCGGCACCCGGAACTCCCGCGCGATTTCCTCCACCTGTGCCTCCGCTGCATCCAACCGGGCATCCACCCTGGCCTGCCGTACGACCGTCGCCTGCTGCGCCACCCGTTCCACCTGCGCGCGACGCCTGTCCGCGGCTGCCCGCTCGCCCGCCTCGGCCTTCGCGAGTTTGACCAGAAGGCCTGCCGCTTCCTTGGCGAACCCGGCTGCCTTCTTCTCCACCTCTGCGGCGCTCTTGCCCGCCACGTTGGCCTTCTCCTCGGACCTGGTCGCCTGGTTCAGCTTGGTCTTCGAGGTGCCGGGCGAACTGGTCCGGCTTGCTGCCTGACGTTCCTTGGCGGCGTCGGCTCGGTGGCCTGCTTCCTTCTTGCGCAAGTCCGCGGCCTTGGCCACGGCATCCGCCTGCTGTCGCTGTTTGCGTTCCAGCTGGCTGCGGTACTGGCTCGAACTCACTGGATCTCCAATCGGCCGACGCGGTTGAACACATGCAGCGCCAACCGTTTGACGCTACCGGTCGGGTCGGACAGATCTGTGCTCCGAGGACGCGCATCCGCTCGACTGTGTCGTCCAGTGGAGCGGGAGGCCGAGGAACGGTTGGAGGCCGCCCGCACGGCCAACGCCGCGCTGCGCCCGTGCTGGACGTGCCGGGGCTCGATCGGTGGGAAGGAGGGCTCGAAGCTGGAGCTGCGCCAGGAGGCCCGGCCGGGCCGGCTGGAGTGTCCCGACTGCGAACAGGCCCGCGCCGCAGAGGACTTGGGCCCGTTGGTGCTGCCTGTCCCGACCAGGCGCGAGCTGGTGGCCGCGTTGGTCTCCACTCCGGACGATCCGTGGTGGGAGGTGCGGGTGTTGCACGCGAAGCTCTACCCGGCGAGGGCCCGTCAGGTGTGACCTGTTGGCTGTGGCGGGTGTGGAACGGGGACGGAGGCCGAGTTGTCTGGACCTTTTCTGGTGTCCGCTGGAGGTGCCGACGGGGTGGGTGTTGTCCGAGGGGCAGTGACTGCGTGTGATGGTGGGGCGGCTTGGAGGGCGGTCGGGTGTTGCGGTCCTGTATTCGGGGGTGAATTCGGTCAGTAATTCCGTCTGTTCGTTTTATTGGATTGGTTGACGGATGGTGGTCTGAATTCGGTTCGGATTTGCGGTATTGGGGTGGTGGCGGGGTTGGTGTTCGGGTCTGCGGGGTCGGCGCCGGGTGGTGCTGGTCGGGGTGGATTGGTCAGGCGCGGTAGCGGTTCAGTAGATCGGCGAGTGATGGCCTGTCGTTTTGCTGCGCTGTGGTCTGAGCCTCGTGCGCGAGCTCGTCGAGTTCGTCCTTGGTGAGGTCGTCGACCCAGGCGATCTGCCGTTGGAACTCGGCCTCTTCTTCGTCGCGCAACTGCTGGTCGTACCAGTCGAGCTCGGGTTCGGCGAGCCAGGGGCGGGCGGCTTCGTCGCGTTGGCGCCGCGAGTCGGCAAGTTCGACGATCTCGCACGGATATACCGCTGGTGGGCGCGGTCCGGCCAAGATCCGGTGGCGGGTATCAATGAGCGCTACGAGGACGGCAACGTTGCCGGCTGCGCAGCTGGCCGTGAAGGCGGCCAGCCATTGCTCGGAGGGCAGCCGCCGACCGGTCAGGGCGTTGTGCAGGGAACTACGGGTGAGCAGGCCAGCGGCCTCGGGGGCGGCAGCGATTTGACGCAGGCTCAGGCGAGCGTCCGACTTCAGCCGGGTCAGGGCCCGGGCCAGTCCGGCCTGGGTGGTGATCCGGCCGGGCACATGTGGTGGACGGGCCCGGGGTACCACCAGGTTCGCGCCCGCCTCCGAGGCCGCAGCCCACATCCGCTCGGCCGTCTTCTCGTCGGCGCCAGCGCCCCGGGCGAACGCCAGAACGGCGTAGCGGGTGGGCAGCCGGCCGTCCAGCGCCCGGCGCAGGGTGCACTCGGAGATGGGCAGCTTCTTCCCGCTGGCCCGGCGCGCGAGGCCCTCGAAGGTCATGCGGCGCTTCACACCACGCAGCCAGCCGCGCAGCGCCGCCAGTTCCTGAGTCTCGGCCGACGGGCGAGCGCCGGCGGGTCGGGCGGAGGTGGTCATCCGCGGTTGCTGGTGGCGAGCGCGGCGAACAGACGGCCCACGCGGCCAGGGACGAGGAGCAGACAGGGGACCGAGGTGAGTGCGATCAGAATGCCGGGGATCGGGCGCTGCATGATGGTCAGGACGGTCACCGCGGTGATCGCGGTGATGAGGACGGCGGTCTCGCCGGCCCCAAGACGAGCGGGGCCGGGCGGGACCGGCTCAAGCTCGGCACCGGGGGCGGACTCGGTGGGCATGGTGGCGCCTCCAGACGAGAGATACGGGTGGCCGGGCGGGGAGTCGGCCCGGTGCAATGAGGCGATGGTGACAGCGCCCGGCCTGACTACGCGAGCCGCCCACGGCCCACGCCGCCCCTGACGTACTTTCCGCACTCCGTAGGTGTGTGCAGCTCAACAACCAGAAGCGAGCAACGGCTGTCCATGCCCGCCTCCCCGGCGCCCGCCTGCTCGCCCGCCGCTGGGCCCGGTCGTCGTTCTGGTCGGCCGCCAGGCCGTCCCGCTGGTGCATCCGTCTCGGCCGCGCGGTCGTTTCGGGCCTGTTGTGTCTGGGCGGTGCTGCGCCGCCGTCCGGGGGCTGCTGGGCGCCGCTGTTCCGGTTGGGCGGCTGGGTGGCCGTCAGGCCGCCTGGTGGCTGCTCGTGGAGGGCGCACGGCCGCAGGCGTCATCATCGAAAGTTGACGGATCGTATTTTTGAGTTGATGCTCTCGCCATGGCGAACGTATTCAGCGAGCGGGTGGCCCACCTCAACGAAGCGGGAAAGACCTACCAGGAGATGGCGGTCGATTGTGACCTGAAACCGTCTGTGACCTGGTGGAACAAGGCGCGATGGAACGAGATCAAGATCCCGCCGGAGCCGGGCCTGTACCCGCGCATGGCCAAGGCGCTGGAAGTTCCGGAGCGCAGGGTGGCGGAGATGGTTGCCGAGCAGTGGTGCGGAGTCAGACCGGATGACACGGTCCCCGAGCGGCTGCGCCACCTGATGGCCGTGGCGCGAGGGGTCAAGAACGACGAGGACCTGAAGCTCCTCGTCGGCCTTGCGCACGCGCTTAGCGTGAAGCACGGAGCAGAGAGTCTTGTGCAGTTGCTCGACCCGGACCCTGCCGAGGTGATCAAGCTGCGGGAGGCCAAGGAGAGTGGCCGCCGTGTGCTGAAAGTCAGGAGGCCAGCCAGGTGAGGACACCCGACGCCTGCACGGCTGCGTCCTGGTCGGCCGTCAGGCCGTCGCGCTGGCCTGGCTCGGCCACCGTCCAGGACGTCGCGGGGCTGCGCTCGGGCAGCAGTTCGGGGCCCCGGCGTTCGGTTTGGTGGTGCTGCTCCGAAGATTGCCGGGTTGGCGCTTGGTGGGATTTTCTGGCTGCACCTGGAAGGGCGGCCGTGGTGTCAGTTCTGGGGCCGTATGCCCCTTTCCTGCGCGCCGGAATGCGGTTTCTGCCTGCCGCGCCGTGTGGTGCTTTCGGATTTCGCCCTGAAAGGACAGCGGAGGGGAATCCGTATTCCGGCTTAGGGCGTCGCCGGATAGGGCCGTAAGGGCGGTTGCCGTAACGGCTTGTGTTCGCGTCATTCCCCCGTTTTTGGATCGGTAGGATAGGGCCGTTCGGCGTTCCGGTAAGTGCCGTCGGAAACGCGCCGAACGTCTCTAGGAAAGCGGTCTGGGATTCTCGGTTGAGGGCTCGTCAGGGGCCGCTGTCCGGGTCGCTGGTGAGGGCCCGCGACCGGGGCCGGTGAGGCTCGGACGGGACCGGGGGCCCAGCGGTGCCCCCCGAGGGCCGCAGGCCCCGCCCCCGGGGTGGCGGATGGGCCGTCGGCCCAGCAACGGCAAGGCTGAACCGGCCACCGGCCGGGACCGGGGGAGGACTCCCGGGGGTGGGGGTGTGGCCAGTACCCGAAGTCCGCGACACATCGTCAACGCCGAGGGCCGCAG